>CBDCZP010000008.1:0-551285 GCA_965224605.1 Thiotrichaceae bacterium | reverse complement strand
GGAATCGAAGATCGCCAACCCCACCCACCTCGCCGCAGCCGTCCCCCTCGCGATCGTGCGAGCTCTGGGCGACGACGCCCCACGAGCCCGGATCAAGTGGCCCAACGATGTTCTGGTCGACGGCCGCAAAATCTCCGGCGTGCTCATCGATACCTCCGGTCGGCCCCCCCACACGTTCCACATCGGGATCGGCGTCAACATCAACCGAACGAGCTTTCCCCCGGAACTCGCGGAGCTGGCGACGAGCCTCGCCCTCGCCTCCGGCCGGGAGCACAAACGAGAAGACATCCTCCTTCGCCTCGCGGTCGCCCTGTCCCAGCTCGTGGACGACCTCCTCAGCACGCGTGGCCAGCAGTCGATCCGCGCGGCCTTCGCCGACCGGCTCGGCTTGACCGGTCACATGGTACGGGCGGTCACCGGGAGCCAGACCCTCGAAGGAGAACTCGAGGCGATCGATCTCGATCGGGCCCAGGTTGGCGGGGTAGAAATCGCCCTCGCTCATCTCCTCCAGTTGTCGCCGATCTGACCAAGTCTGGGCTCAGATCCGCGACTCAGGCTGCAGCAGTTCGAGCATCCGAGCCTCGAACGCCACGATCTTCTGCGGCACGGGCCCGCTGACCAATCGATGCAACCGCTCCCGATCCTGACGCGCCGTGGGCAGCATCGGGTAGCCCGCGTGACGGAGATAGAGGTTCATCGCCATCCAGGCCATCGTGAGATTGAAGTCCGGGAATGGGGCGATTCGGGCGAACAGCCAGAGCACCCGAAACGCTTGCCGCACTGGGTGCAGCCGTTCGAAGCGCAGGCCGAGGTCCGTGTAGTGGTTCGGTAGATGAAACCCGTCCAGGCAGCCAGAGACGACTTCATGGGAGGGATAGTCCACGTAGAGAATCGCGTCCCATGGGAGATCGCGTCGCAGGCAGTTGTTGCGGAATCGTGCAACGTCCTGGGTGAAGAGTCGAAACAGGTCGACGATCTGCCAACCCTCGGCCGGGCCATCCACTTCGCCTGCCTCGATCTTGTCGCAGACCCGGGCCATCCCTGCGACGAGCCGGTACTCGTGGTGCTCGGGCGCGAACCGGCTTTCCCTTTTCTCAAGGATCGCCTCGACCTCGTCGGGATTCACGACGAGGCCACGCAACCCGAGGAGTCCGGAAATCCAACCCGCCCGGTCCATCGCCGGTTTATCGACCAGTTTCGCCCCGGCGAGAAGATCGTCCGGCATCGGTGGTGCAGTGGCCGCAAACTGGCCCGCGAGAGCGAGGTCCACACGCTGGAGAAGGTTCAATGGAGGGTGTTGAGCTGGCGGAGTCATCCACGACTGTTTTCGGCAATTCCGGGGCACGGGCTGCACTCCAGAAGTGATCCTGCCCGGATTCCCACCGAGATCCCCGTCCCGCTGCGTCTTCACGGCTGGGAATCCAGCCGTTTCATCCACTTGACTGTGTAGGGACTTCCAGCAGACACCCAACCCCGTAGCCTGATGCCATGCGCACCAGAATTCTCGTTGCGATCGCTCTCGCCGCTTCCCCCCTGCTCGCCCAGAACGACGGTGGGCAGGCCGACTTCGCGAAAGACCAGGCGCAACTCGTCTCTTGGCTCGGAGCGTACGAGAAGGGCGCGATCCGCATGGCGAAGATGGGCCAGGTAGACAGCGCCGCGATGGCACGCGCCCGCGACGTCATGGCCGCGGTATCCCAGCACAATACCGTGGAAGCGGCGCGCGCCCTCTTCCGCATCGCCACCGTGCAACCCTCGTCCGGGGGGAAGTCGACGTCATCGACCGGCTACGTCGACTTCATCAGCGCACTGCGCGTGGGGTCGATCCGCAGCCTGGCGCGGCAGTCCATCTCCCGCATGGATGCAAAGAGCATCGAGGACTGGCTCCTCGCGACAGCCCGAAAGCCCAGAAGCAAGAAGGACGGGATTCTGCGAACGACAACCGCTCTGCAGATTCTCGCCGCACGCCCGAGTGAACGGGCTCGGCAGGCCGTCTTGGAAGGCGCGCACAGCATGAAGCCAGAGGTGCGCGTGCAGGCCGTGAACACACTGAGTACCGTGGCTTCCCGCGAACTCCTGCCCCACTTCTTTGGGCTCGTCCGCGACAAAGAACCCTACGTCCGCATCGGGGCGATCAACGGCATCGGCCGTGCCCTGAGCGAACATACGGATGAGACCGTTCACAAGATCATCCCCGCAGATGTCAGCAAGGAACGCGATCAGGCGATCAAAATTCTTCGTGGCGCGATCCTGAAGGACCGGGTGTGGCAGGTCCGGGCCTCTGCGCGTGAGAACTTGGCACGGCTCAAGTCGAAGCACTCCATTCCGGCGCTCATCGACGGGCTCGCTGCGGAGATGAAGCGGAAGAAGGACCCGTGGGCGCTCGACATCAAACTCCACCGCACCCTCGAAGGAATGACCGGACAGAAGATCCCGGTCGGGCAGGTGCGGATCTGGCGCGAATTCTGGCGCAAGGAGGGGCCGACTTTTGCCTTCGCACCTGCGGACAAGAAAGCCGCCGAAGTGCAGAAGGACTCGAAGTATGAGAAGTTTTTTTAACCTCCAACTCGAATCCAACCGTGTCCTCTTCGTCGTCGACTTCTCAGGATCCATGGTTGAGACGATCACGCTCAAGACACCCGGCGTCGGCACATCGTCGCCAGGCACAAAGCGCACGACGACGAAGGCAAAGCTCGTCGTCGAGGAGTTGAAGAAGATCGTGATGACGCTCAACGACGGCGACCTCTTCAACATCATCGTGTTCGGCGATGATGTGCGCGTCTGGAAGGCACGGAAGGACGGCCGCCCGGCGCTCGTCAAGATGAACGACGCGATGCGAGACGATCTGCTCGGTGGCTACCTCGACAACCTTCAACCTGCTGGCCTCACGAATCTCTACGGGGCGTTGGAGAAGGCTCTGGGCTTCGGTGGCCGCGGGCTCCACGACAAGTACTACGAGCTCGGCTTCGACACGCTCTACATCCTCAGCGACGGCGCGCCGACCAAAGGCAAGATCACCGATACCAAGGAGATCCTCCGTCAGGTCCGCGCGACGAACGCGCTCAAGCGGTTATCCATCCACACGATCACGTTTGGGAGCATCAACCAACTCGGCTTCCTCAAGAAGCTGGCTGCGCAGAACGGCGGCCGTCACATCCACATCGACTGAGCTTCGTGCCGGACTCAGTCTCCACGACCGAACGCGTCGATCATGAGTTGCGCTGTCTGCCCCCAACTCGAGACTCCCTGGGGTGATCGGGCCGCCGCGCCCGCGCGGAACGACTGGAGTTCCGCCGGATCGCCCGCCAGCCGCACCAACGCAGCAACCAAGCTCTCGATATCCGCGAAGAGTCGACCCGAGACACCGTCGGCCACGTGTTCACTCACGTAGCCCGCAGCGATCGCAAACACCGGCACACGGCACGCGACCGCTTCCTGAAGCGCCATGCCGAACGTCTCCATGCTCGCCGCCGACACGAACACGTCCGCCCAGCGGTAGAAGTCCGCCATCGCCGTCGGTGGCACCAATCCCGCGAACTCGACCTGCGCGCCGAGACCACAGCGTTCCACAGCCGTCACGCACATATCAGCGTAGTCCGCATCCGCGTCATGCCCGCCGGCGATGCGGACTTCGAGCCCGGCCACCACGCCCGCGGGCAGGGACCCGAGCGCTTCCAGGAACGGGTGAATCCCCTTCCGGTCTTCGAGATTCCCCACCAGCAAGACCCGGAGCGGGCCCTCGCTTCGAGCGCGGGGGTCCGCTAAGGCAGCAAAGCCCTCGACGGCCGGAGGGGCCACGACGACCGTCCCCGCATCAAACCCACGGTCGACGAGATACGAGGCAGTGAAGGGACTCGTGGCGACAAACCCGTGGAACCGGCGAAGGAGAGGCGCCTCGACGGCTGCAAAAACCGCATCGCTCGCATTCGCAACAGAACCCGCTACGTCGTCCGCTCCTCGCAAGACCGTTGCCCGCAAGACCGTTGCTGCGGAAACCGGCGCGAGGCTCGCCAGGTGGTGAACTAGGAGGTGCGCATCAACGTCTTCGAACGGAATCGAAGCGAGACCGGGGAAGTGAATCGTATCGACGAGGAACACGCCTGATTGCCGCCGCTCGACAGCATCGGCAAACTCCGGCAAGCCGAGTGCTGGAGCGTTCCATCCGCGATCCGCAAGCGCTTGGCGCACACGGCGGTTGTAGAGATGGCCGCCACTGACAAGAGCTGTGTCGTCAGGAACGACGAAGTTGAGGCTCGGCAGGTTGCGCACCATGCAGACAGCGACTACTTGAGCAGATTGGAAAACGTCCCGAGCAAAGTCCCGGCGTCGACGTCCACCATCTGAATGAACACCCCGGCGTTCGGCGGCACGCTCGTCATGAAATTGATCATCCCCGACGCGGGCATGAAGACGAGGATGATCCGAGCGGACGGCAAGTCCAACAGGAGGTTGCCCGAAATCACACCTGGCAGAGGGTTGCTCGGTGGAGCACCCTGCGCAGAAATGAGGAAGTAGAGCGGGTTGCCGCCATGGCCGAGCACCTCGACATTGTCGCCGACCTGGCGATTCAAAGGCGTCAGCGCGTTGAGCGAGAAAGTCCCCGCAAACCCCGCATAGTCGCGAACATAGACGTAGTAGTCCCCCGCTGGCAGGACCACGCCAACGTTGCAATCCTCCGGACCGAGGTTTTCGTCGTCCTCCCAGGAGCAGGCCAACCCCGTCGACGCATTCAAGATGCCGAGCTGGCCATCGGTGCTCCCATCGACCAGATCAAACTCGACCCGTGACTTCGTACCCAGGCAGAGGCGAAACGTCGTCGTCCCGTTCGTCGTGGTCGAGTTTTGATTCAGCCCTGCTTGGGCGACGACCGGCACAGCCGTGCCCGCAGAGCGGGTGATCGTGTACTCTCCCGCATCCCAGTACGAATCCGAGCTGACGTAGTAGGTGCCGGGTGGCAAGTACAAAGGCAAGTCGCTGTCGGTATCCTGATCACGGTCGTCCCCCTCTAGGAAGAGCACCATGTTCTGGTCGTAGATCCGAACGTACGGATCACTGAGCGGCGAAGTGCCTGAACCCGTCGTGGTGAAGCGCACTTCGCCAGCCTGAGCGACGACGACGCGGTACAGGTCCAGACTCTCATCGCTTCCAACGAGGGTGCCCGTTACGGTGGTCGCGAGAGTCGGAATCGCTGCAGGAGTGAAGGTGGCCTTCACCGCAACCGTGCTCGATGCGTTCGTGAAGATGTACGCGTAGTAAAGCCCCGCAGGAAGGAGTGCATCCAAACCCGCATCTCCGTTTGGGGATCGCGAGTCGAATGAACTCTCCTTGACGTAACTCCAGGTGCTGCTCTGCAAGAGGACCGTCGAGTTGCCTGTTGAGCCAGAATCGAGTTCCAACCGCAGACGCCCATCCTGAGGAACGAGGATCTGTATGGCCCCAGGGTTGAGGCCCGCGGTGACGTTGGTCGTCGTTCCAAAGACGGCCGTCGGAATCGCACCGACGCTGATGTTCAGAGTCACCGAATAGGACACGGGCGTCGACGAACCACCGACGCGCAAGTGATACACGCCCGCGGGAAGCGCAACTGTGAAGTTCGGATCGTAGAAGTGGTGCCCCCAGTTCTCGTCCCCCGAGGCGTTCGTGAGCATCAAACTGGGAGACGCGCCGGAAAACGTCGTCGTCACTGTGACGTTTCCCGCCAGCGGCAGGTCGAACCGAAACGTGTCGGTGTCGTCGTTTCCGCTCACGGTACCGGTCGCGGTGATCGGCACGAGCAGCGCGCCGAGGTTGTTCGCGTAGGCTTCCGAGTTGTTGTATTCGATCTCGCCGATGAGAGACGTCGATCCGCCACCACCGGGCACCGCCTGCACCTTCGCACCCAGATCGAAAATACGCCCATGACCCAGTCGCGATGCGAGCGACCGAAGCTGTCGCTTGATGAGCTTCCGATCGGAGGCTGTCTTCAGCCAGCCCTTCTGAGCCGCCGCCCGGTACACGGAGCCAGCTCCGACCTTGCAGCCGCCCCGGAATGACTGCTTGAGAAATGCCTCCAGATCTCTAGGGGCATGCGACTGACTCCAATCTTGGGCGGTCAGACTGAGCGGCGACGCGAGGAATACGACGTAGGTGAGGAAACGCATAGGAGTATCGGGATCTGGCCGTAGCCGCTGATACTGCAGCGGCTACACAGAATCCTATGCCCGCCAACCCCTCCCCGCCCACCTCGCGTTACAAAGTTTGATGCCGCCCAACCGCCGTAGCAACACCCGTAACTCCCGCGGCATCGATAGGTCGACGCAGAATCGCTCTCCCGTATAGGCCCTCACGTAATCCGGAATTCTCCGAGTGACCGAACAACCCAAACTGCGCCAGCCGCAGGCCATCGTTCGCGACGTTCACCGTCAACTCCGTGCCATGGGCAAACCAGCGCGCAGGGAGCTCGCGAAGTCTTACTTCCCAACGACCATGACGGTCTTCGGTGTCACCGTAACGGACTTGCGCGGCGTCGTCCGCGACCTGACTGTCGAACTCAAACCCGCTGAGCCAGACCATGTCATTGAAGTCGCCCAAGCCATCGTCGATGCAGGGGGGTTCGAGTCTCGGCAAGTCGCGTACGAGATCATCAAGCGCCACAAGTCCGCCCCCGGCACTCTAGACCTTAAACAGATCGAGTCCCTCGGCCACGCAATCGACAACTGGGCCTCCGTCGACAGCTTCGCCTGCGACGTCTCTGGACCGGCGTGGCGGGAGCAACGGATTCGCGACACGGCGGTCCACCGCTGGGGCCGTTCCGAGAACTACTGGTGGCGCCGCACCGCGCTCGTCAGCACGATCGCGCTCAACATGAAGTCGCGCGGTGGCCGGGGGGACGTTCCGCGAACAATTGAGATCTGCGAACGCCTCGCGGATGACCGAGAGGAGATGGTCGCCAAGGCGCTGTCTTGGGCACTTCGAGCACTTCTCGCGGTCGACGCTTCCGCGGTCGATGCGTTCCTCGAACGACACGAAGACAGCCTCGCGAAGCGCGTGCTCCGCGAGGTACGCAACAAGATGTCGACGGGGCTCAAGACGCCAAAGAATCGAACGCCAAAGTAGGGGACGCCAAAGTAGGAGACAAAGGGCGGGGCTAGAGGCGCGGCCGGAAAGTCACTCGCGTCGAGCGTGGATGGGATCGTCGTGCTTGTCCGTGCACGCCCGTGCACGCGTGCGCCAAAACGCAGTCGAATCGGTAGATTCGGCGAGGATTTGGCGTGCCAGCAGGTGCGGCGAGGCCGCCGCGCGCGGCACGAGTCCCTTTTCGGCCGGGCCTCTAGACGTGTTGATCGATGAGGACGGGGTTGCCATCCGGATCCAAGAGCGACAGGCTCGCCGGCCCCGATGAGCCTTCGTCCGCCTCCGTTGTCAGTTCGATCGCCGACGCCTTCAGGTGCTTCTGGATCTCTCGAACATCGGTAAACGACTCGAGCGGTTCGGCGGTCGGCCCCCAACCCGGATTGAACGTCAGGGCGTTCCTTTCGAACATTCCCTGGAAGAGGCCGATCGTCGTCGTACCATTTCTGAGGATAAGCCAATTCTGAGTTTGCTCTCCACCGACGACGGCGAAGCCGAGCTTCTCGTAGAACGCACGCGACACTGCGATATCTTTGACTGCGAGACTGACAGAAAAAACGCCTAGTTCCATTCTTGGACTCCTGGTGGTTTGCGACAACCGTGATCGAATGAGTAGATGATGCGCCGGGCGACTTCGCCGGCTGACAAGAAACCTAGCTACCGCCTTCCTCCCATCGCTGCTTGACAGATCTTGCGAATCGAATCTGAATTCCCCGACGCCAGATCACTCGACTACGTCGAGCGCGTGAACCGTGCGATCGATTTCATTCTCGGCAACATCGATCAGCCGTTGTCTCTGGAGGTCGTCGCGAAGGCGGCGTGGTTTTCTCCGTTCCACTTTCACCGCATCTTCCGTTCCCTCACGGGGGAAACGCTCAACCAGTTCATCAAGCGCATCCGCCTCGAACGCGCACTGAGAATTCTCTCCCACGACCGCCACCGTAACCTCACCGAGGTCGCGCTCGATTGCGGCTTCACTTCGTCGTCCGACTTCTCGCGGAGCTTCAAACAACGCTACGGTGTCCCGCCGAGCGCGTTCGACATCGCAACGTTTCGCGCCAACCGCCGGGAAGAATGGCAGGCCGCGATCACGGACCCCGAAACAAAGCACCGACTGGATCGACTACCCGTCGGCGAAAACCCAGATGGCTTCGCGGTGCGGTTCCGCGAGCTCCCCGCACGCAGTGTTGCGTACATTCGCGTGCCGAACCCGTTTCGCCCCGACGCCGTGTCCGGTGCCGCCGCGCGTCTCGTGGATTGGGCCGAAGGCCACGGCTGCGCCGACGGCCAGTGGCTCGGTTACATGTGGGACGACCCGGAGATCGTCGCCCACGAGGACTGCCGCTACGACGTGGGCTTAGAAGTCGATGACTTTGCGCCGGGTGGTGAAATCGGTCGCTACGAGTTCCCAGCCATGCGGGTGGCAGAGCTGGACATCCGCGGCCCGATCGAACTCGAACAGCGGGCCCTGGATTGGCTCTTCCGCACGTGGCTCCCCACGAGTGGATACGTGCCGACGAATCAACCGTCGTTCGAAGCGTGGATGGGCAAACCATTCGCACACGGCTTCGAGCACTTCGAGCTCATGGTGCAGATCCCCGTCGATCCCACGTGAGAAGGGCGCCGGCCTACTCGGGCCGACGACCCTTGCCGGTCTTGGGCTTGCCATCCTTGGGCTTGGACTGCGCGGCACTTTGAGCCGGGGCTTTGTCACCCGCCAGTTGCATCTTACCAACGATCTTCTCCAGCTCAGCGACTCGGACCCGCACCCGTGCCAGCTCCCGGTCTTGGCGTTTCTTCAACGCCGCCAAATGCGCGAGTTTACCCTGGACGTTGGGCTCCACCGCGCGCGGCGCCCGATCGATCGCTCGTAGCAGCGAGATCGCCGACGCCACCGATTCCGACAATCCGCTGAGCACGATGCTGTTTCCCGCGGCGCCCACCTGCAACGTCTCCACCGACGAGCGCCCCGTGGAGAGCAGTGGCCTGATCTGATTCACGACCTGGTCTGTTGCAACGTGTTCGAGCTGCAAGACTGTCCGGACGAACCTACGATTGCGAACCGTGCGGAGTACCTCTTCGGGGGTGAGAAACGGTGCTCGACTCACCAACGAGCTCGCGCGCGAACCGTTGAGACTGACGACTTCGTAGAGCCCACGCAGCGCGTCGAGCGGAACGATGAGATAACCCCGTGCGTAAGCGAATTGCGAAATGACCTCCTCGCACGCAACCGCGTCGAGGATCAAGCGCTTCGTGATTTCAACTGCCGGTCCACCCGAGCGAGCTGGCGCAATCTGCGGCGCCGCACCGCGCCGTCCTCGTCCCATCTGCCGCGCGGGAACGCCCTGCTCGTAGAGGTAGTTCCTGCCGAGAAACTTCCCGGCGCGATCGATGAGGTCGGTGAGTTCGTGCTCGCCAGCCTCGACCACAAATCCGGAGGGCACCTCGCTCGACGCGCCACGCTCTTGTGCGGTGAGAGCGGAACTCCAAACAAGACATAGAACGACGATGCAATGGGTTCGCATTCCGTTTCGACGATGTCGGCGCGTCCTTATTCCACGGAATCAGTCTCGATCTCGCCCACCGAAACCGGCCAGGTCACGGCACCGATCAATTCGTGCCCGCGATGCCGTAAGCCGCGTTGGAGAACGACACAACGCCGGATGCGCTGGAGTGCACGAGCCCTTGCACGAAGAACTGGATTCCATCGAGGGTTGGGTCGTTGGGGAGCGGCAGGCTCAGGGAGTGGTCCCCAGCCGCGGACGTCATGCCCGGGAGGAGAATGTCCGTCGAGACCCACAACACGCTGTTCGGGAATCCGAGGGTGGACAGATCACTCGGCAGCATTCCGAGTGGGCCTACGGTGCGACTCACGCCGAACAACAGGATGCAAACACTGCTCGCCGCTGCATTCGAGAGATCGAGAGAGAAGCCTGTCGAGGGTAGCTTTGGGACACAAGTCGCGGTCAGCACCGGTGATTCCGAACAGAGGATCACGACGCCCGGGCGCGATACGGTCACCGACCGCGTCCACGGACCCGCGACCCGCCGCCAATAGACGGGCACATTCGACTGCTGCCCGCCCCGCAGCGAGCTCGCCAAGACGTTGTCCGCATCCAGGCCTGAGACCCAGAAATTCGAGTTGGCACGGATGACGATGGGCGCAGCGAATTCGCTGATGTACCAACCTTCCGTGACGTCCGCGGTCAGCTTGCCCGACATGTGCGGCGCGACTGTGGGCACGATCGCAGACGCCGCACTCTCCCGATAGAGAGCCGTGTCGATCGTGAAGGGCGTCGGGCCAGTCGATTGCGTGTACATCGCAAACCCGTACACCACCATCCGCTTGGTCGCTCGCAGCCCGTACGCGTATTCATTGGGCAGCTTGGCTTGCTCCAGCGTTTTCGCCGGGTTCACCTGCGCATCAGCATTGAGCGTCAAACACGCTGGCGAGGCAAAGCCGAACGTCTGAAACACTGCGGTTGTTTGTGACGGTAGCGGAGCGACCGTCACGGCTCCGAGGAGCACGAGAGCACGGAAGTACATCGGATCGGTGGTAGGTGGCGCAAGAAACGACGATCCAGGACGGGCGCCGCGATCTACGAGTGTGCGCGAAGTCCTTCCACGCTGACAGGGTCGCGATCCATGAAGTTTCGCGAACGTGCATGTTTCTCAAGTCTCGTTTGTACTGCGGTTGTCACCACCGAGAACGGTGGCCACAACCCATTGTGCTTCAGCCATAAGCAGCAACGATGGCTTGATGTCGTTCGGGTTCGACATCGAGACCGGTCGCACTTTTGTCCGCTACCGGCGCCGGGGCACCGGGACGGGGCGGAACCGCTTCGCCTCGGGATCTCCCTGCGTTCGGAGACCAGCCGCAAGGCGCGACCGCATGTCACGCAACACGTCCGCGTGTTCCGGCCGGCCCGCCAAGTTGTGCAGAGCGTCGGGATCGGCGCTGAAATCGTAGAGCTCCTCTCGGGTTCGAAAGAGGAAGTGCTTCACCCGCGCAGCGACATCTCCATCGCTCGCCGCGGCTGCCCTCATCGCTTTGAACGTCAAACCCGCCATCGATTCGTTGCGGAACCGAGTCTGGCCATCCGCCCAGTCGTTGACGATGTAGCCGTAACGCGCGGTCTGCACAGCACGCATCGGATACGCCTTCCGCGCACTCGTCTTGTAGAACGAAGTGAAGACCGCACCCCGCCCCCTCTGAGTCTCACCTCGCAGGAGCGGGAAGAAACTGCGTCCGTCCAACTTCTCGGGCTGCGGCAGGCCAACCGCATCGAGCGCCGTAGGCATCCAATCCACCGTCGACACGAAGTGTTTTCGATCGACTTGCCCGGCTTCGATGCGGCCCGGCCATCGCATGATCCAAGGTGTGGCCGTGCTGTGGAGGTAGACGTTCGTCTTCGCGAAGGGGACGGCCATGCCGTTGTCCGAGAGGAATAGCACGATCGTATTCTCCGCCAAGCCCGCCGCATCGAGTTCCTTGAGAAGGCGGCCGACGACTCGATCGCAGCGGTGCACGGAACTGAAATACTGCGCCACTTCCTTCCGCACCGGCCCGAGGTCAGGGAGGAAGCCGGGCACCGAAACCTCATCCTGACCAAAGGTGCGCGGTGCCGGAGGAAACACCTTCTTCTGCCGCCGTGACTGCCTCGCTTCCTGCGCGCTCCCCGCGAACGGGCGATGCGGATCGTGACTGTTGGCCATCAGGAAGAACGGCTGTCCGGCCTTCTTCGCGCGCGCGAAGAACGTCCGTGCCGCACTTCCGTAGCGTGCTTCGCTCCGGCCCTCGCCCAGCGCCGCCCGGGGCACGGAGACATCCCACCGAAAGGACGCATCCGGTTTGACATGCCGCGTCTTGCCGAAGATTCCGGTCAGGTAGCCGTTGTCACGGAGCACCCCGCTCAGCGTCGGCACCCCGCGTTGGATCGGTTCAAACCCACGCGCCCCGCTGTGGTGCGGGTACCGACCAGTGAGCATCACGGCCCGGCTGGGCTGGCAGACAGCGATGTTGACGTGCCCGTGGTTGAACCGGATACCCGACGCCGCGAGTTTGTCGATGTGCGGAGTGACCCCAGCGACCCGGCACCCGTAGACCCCTACCGAACTTCGATTGAGGTCGTCGGCCGTGATCATGAGGATGTTCGGTCGCTCGCGAGGGAGAACCGCGGCTCGAACTTCGCGAAAGAATTTGCCGGCTGGAGCCCGCGCCGCGCGTTGTGATTGGGTGAGGACGAGGCACATCAGGTCGAGCTCGGGATCCACGGCGACCCACGTCCCATCCGAACCACTGTGCATGAAACCTCCCGAGTCATCACGGATCGCCCAACCAAGGCCGTACCTGCGCGCCGCGGGGATGTGGTCCACCTGGCGACGCGTCATCTCGTTCACGCTCTTCGCCGTGAGAACCCGCGCCCCGCCCCATGTTCCCTCGCGCAGGAACATCTGACACAACCGGCTGTAGTCTGCCGCCGTGGACACCATTCCACCCGAGCCGCGCACGAACGGGAGTTTGTTGCCGTCTCCTGGCTGCCAACGCACTTGCCACACACCGTCGGTCTTGCGGAACACTGTCGACATCCGACCTTGATCCGCCTCTGCTTCACGATGGCCACTGTCCTTCATGCCGAGCGGGTCGTAGATGTTTGCCTTCACAAACGCCGCGAAGGGTATCCCGCTCGCGATCTCCACCAGGGCTGCCAGCGTGTTGAACCCGGGATTGCTGTAGGAGTACGAGGTTCCGGGCTCAACCGCTGGCCCCACCGCCCCGAAGCGTTCAACTTCCAGACGAAGATTCGGAGCATCGGGGTGCGCCTTGGAAGGTGTCATCAGCGGGTAGAGAAACAGCGTGCTGATGCGCAGCCCAGACGTGTGCGTCAGGAGCTGGCGGATGGTGATCTTAGCCGCCTCACCCTTTTTCCAGGCGGGAATGTAGTCCGCAACGGCGGCATCCAACCGCAGCTTGCCCTGTTCCACCAACATCATGATCGCAGTCGCCGTCACCGGCTTTGTGTTGCTCGCCATGCGAAACTGGGTGTCGCGGCGCATCGGAATCTCACCCTTGAGATCGCGCACGCCCACCGCTTCGTGCAGCACGACCTTCCCGCTCCGGGCGACGAGCAGGACAGCGCCTTTCACGACGTCCGCTTGCACCGCTTTGCGAAACGCCGCAACGGCTGCGTTGAGCTTCCCAGAGTCCATTCCGACTTTCTCCGGCTCGCGAGCAGTGGGCAGCCCGGTCTGCGCCGCAAGACAGTTGGCAAGGGTGAAGAACGACGCGAGTGCGCGGAGAGGGAATCGCATGGGGTTGGTTCTATCCGATCGCTGACGATCTCCAGTCTGGTACCGCGGCCCAGAACCCGAGAGGTTTGTCACAAGTTTTCTGTCAACCGTGGTCGGCACCCGATTTACAGGTGGCGTGCCCACATTCGGCATCGGCGCTACTCTCGGTTCATCCCCCATCGACCCATGACCCAGACTCCACGCTACCCCGCCTCATTTCTCAGGTGCGCGCTCTGCATCTTTGCACTCCTCAGCACCCTCTCCGCGCAGACTCAGATCCGCTACCTCGTCGACTTCGGCCCCGCCACCGGCACGACAGTCGGCCAACCGAGGGCGTGGAACAACGTCACTTCATTCTCGACACCCCTCGCCTTGGTCGAAGACGGCGGGCTTGCATCACCGCTGCAACTCAGCTTCCTCAGCGGATCCGAGTTTGTGGGCGCGAACTCCGCGGACGAAAAAAACCCCACACCCGGCAGCCCCCTTGCGCAACTCAACTGGCCCGTGACCACGTTCGGCGATTGCACATACGGTTCGAGCATCAGGATGCCCGTCGTGTTCGAGCTGTCGGGATTGGATCCCAACGCGACTTACTCATTCACGATCGCAGGCACCGCGCACGCCGCGCAGACGATGTTTGCCACACTGTTCCAACGGCGGATCTGCGACCATCGCCCTGACTTCAGCGGAACGAGCCGTTTGGTTACGCGCCTGCAAAACCAGGGAATGACGGAGGCCGGATGGCACTTCGCCGCCGGAATCAGCGACCGCGTGCTCGATGCGCGGGCACGTCGCTACCCAGGCTCAAACGCCGATGTGCGCATGCTCACGGCGGTCTCGCCCACGCCGGCCACGGCGGACGAGACCGCCTGCCCTGTCAAATCAGTTCGCGCCAGGGACAGCGTGGTCGTCGATGTTCGCTCACCCAATCACACTCTCGACCACCAACTGGCTTGGTTGGTACTGGGCGCCTTTGCAACCGGGGCGCCGCCGCCGCCCGTACCAGGGTTTGGCCAGATTCACATTCCCCTCCCCACGCTCGTCATCGTGAGCCAGAGCACCGATCTCGGGGCCCAACCGCTACGTTTCCAGGCGCCACCCCTGACCGCTGTCACGACCGGCGTGAGCGTCATCATGCAGGGCGTGGTCTTCGGACCAGGGTCCGTGCTCACGACGAACTGACCGCACGGGAGCTTTTTAAAGCCGACGAATCAGACTATCCTTATTTTCTGGATCAAAAGCGATTGGATTTGAACGCTTATGAAATGCTATTACTGGATTCAAACAAACGGGTAGTAGCCTATAGTGGTTTAAATTCAGGAATGCTGTTTGATCATTTCCCTGAAGAAAGCATGTTTCGCATGCTTAGTAACAAAGGCTTTTATCTTGAGTTAGAGCCTGATGGTGATGGAGAGCTTTATTCAAGAGTAGCGGTTACTTTACAAAAAGATGCGCTGAGTGAAACCTACACACTAACGGCTTTATTTCCTGTTTCACGCAGATTTACCGCGTTAAGTGAAAGCGTTGAAGATGCACGAGACCAATATCAAAGCAGAAAATTTCACCGCAATAGCATCAAATATGGTTTTCGACTTAGCTTGTTTATTATCTTGCTGCTCTCCGTTTTGTTTGCGCTGTGGGCCGCCTTTATTTATTCACAAAAACTGACTAGCCCTATTCGTAAACTATTAGATGGAACGTTGGCGGTAGCATCGGGTGATTTACAAAAGAAATTACCGGTATCCACAAAAGATGATTTCAGCCTGCTGGCAAGATCGTTTAATACCATGACAACGAAGCTGTCATCGGCACGTAGAGAAAGTGAAAAAAGTCGCCTACAAGTGCAACGCCAACATGACTACCTCAATGTCGTTCTCAATCACTTAACCTCTGGTGTATTAACACTCGATGAGTCCTTAACCATTCAACGTATTAACGCAGCAGGCGAACAACTTTTACAGTTGAAAGATAAAAAGATAATAGGCTCAAAATTTAGTGAAATTGGTGACTATTCTGAATTAATGCCCGACTTTATCGAGGCTATATTGCCTCATTTACAATCTGAAGATGCAGAATGGAAAACTGAAATCCTTTCTTTGCATGATAACAAAAGGCGTATGTTCTTATGTCAGGGAGTCGCCCTGCCCGAGCTCATCAATGGTGATAAAGGTGTCGTTCTCGTGCTGGATGACATGACAGAAATAGTACAAGCGGAGCATGACGCAGCATGGGCTGAAGTTGCACAGCGCCTAGCGCATGAAATCAAAAACCCACTAACACCGATTCAGCTCTCAGCAGAACGCTTGCAACATCGTTTATTACCCGAAGTGAGTGAATCGTCAGCTGAATTGCTAAAAAGAATGACGCAAACCATCACTCAACAAGTAGAAAGCATGAAAACAATGGTTAATGCCTTTAGTGAATACGCTAGAACGCCATCATTACAGCTACAACTTACCTCGATTAATCATTTGATCAAGGAGGTGGCAGAGCTTTATCATGCTAATCAACAACAAGTAGAAATTGTTTTGCAGCTCGAAACGCTTCCTGACATGATGATTGATATCCATCGCATGCGTCAGGTCATCGTCAATCTAGTGAAAAATTCAATAGAGGCGTTGGAAAATCAGGATTCCCCCCGCACCTTATCCGTGTCAACGCAACATACCGATATGGATGAAATATTAATTCGTATAGCGGATAATGGATCGGGAATAGAAGAGGCATTACTCCCCCAAATATTCGACCCCTATGTCAGTAACAAGACAAAGGGCAGTGGTTTGGGTTTAGCCATCGTAAAAAAAATCATCGAAGAACATTCAGGAAGCATATCAGTAAGAAATAGTGATACAGGTAGTGCTATATTTACTATCCTATTACCCATGCCGAGTGTGCCCGTGTCTAGCACATCAGATACAACCCAAGCGCGGAAATAATATTTTTAGGAGTGAGCATGACAGCACAATACATACTAGTCGTTGATGACGAACCTGATATCCGCCAATTGGTTAGTGAAATTCTAGAAGATGAGGGTTATCAAGTTGAAACCGCTGAAAATGCCAAACAAGCCCGTGAAAAATGGGGGCAACGCAAACCGGATCTAGTACTGTTGGATATCTGGATGCCGGACGAAGATGGCATATCACTGCTAAAAAGCTGGCAAGAAACCGGTGGATTATGCTGTCCGGTCATCATGATGTCGGGTCATGCCACGATAGAAACAGCCGTTGAAGCAACGCGCTTAGGGGCTTATGACTTTATAGAAAAACCCCTGTCCATGGCAAAAATGTTATTAACCGTAGAAAACGGTTTGCGAACCGGACAACTGGAACATGAAAACCGTGATCTACGAGAACAAGTCAGCATCGCAACAGAGCCCGTAGGTTCGAGTAAAACCATGTTGGATTTACGTGAAAATGCTGAAAAAATAGCCAGCCAATCTTCAACAGTCCTTATCTACGGAGCATCAGGTACAGGAAAAGAAGTGATGGCTCGTTACATCCATAAAAATAGTACGCGAGAAACCCAACCCTTTGTAAAAGCAATAGCTAGTGGGCAAGGCTATAACGACATGGGGAAAAAACTGTTTGGTTATGAAGAAAAAGGAGTGGTTCGTTACGGCTTGTTGGATGAAGTCGGAAACGGCATATTATACTTGGCTGATATCTTTGCACTGGATAAAGAGACTCAGGAACACCTGCTTGATACCCTAAAGCAAGGTCATTACCATCGCATAAACGGTAACACCCCGATAAAAATGAATGCGCGTTTAATTGTCGCAACCACTCACGACCTAAGAGACGACATAGAATCAGGTGATTTCAATCAGGAACTCTATTATCTATTAGACATGGTTCCACTGACTATCCCCTTGCTGCGAGATCATTCTGAAGACGTACCCGATTTATTAAGTTACTACGTTGACTTGCTAACCGAACAGGAAAGTCTTCCGTATCGACATTTCTCCGTATCTGCTCAAAACCACCTGCGAAATCATCCATGGCCCGGCAATATTCGTGAACTTCGCAACTTAGTACAGCGCTTACTGATATTAGGAACAGACGTGAGTATTTCACAAGAAGAAGCCGAAGAAGCTCTGGGGTCGTACATCCCCGTCTATGACGAAGGTGTAGGTCAGTTACCCGCAACCATGTACGACCTACCGTTACGACAAGCCAGAGAACAATTTGAACATGACTATATCAGCTGGCAACTCAAACAAACCAAAGGCAATGTAAGTCGTCTGGCAGAACGCGTAAAAATGGAACGCACCCACCTATATCGAAAAATGCATGCGCTGAATATCGACCCAAAAGACTACAACAAGTAAAGTTATTAAAGCCACAGGAAAGGGCAAATTATCCGTTGTAAAAAAGCGATAAAAAAGGGCTTGAAACCCCTTTTTGGTAGTGTATACTACCGCACTCTTTTGGGCCGTTAGCTCAGCCGGTAGAGCAGTTGACTTTTAATCAATTGGTCGAGCGTTCGAATCGCTCACGGCCCACCATATTTTAAAAGCCTGAACATAGTGAATATTATGTTCAGGCTTTTTTGTGTCTGTTCTAAATTGCCATACTAGCCTTCTTTAACAAACTATTATCATTAATTTCCGCATTTTTCATCATTTTGCTAAAATTGTGGGCTTAAAGAAAAAGTAAGTGACAAAGCAGTCACCTGAAGGCGTTAAAATCTCACTGTTAGGTTTGGTTACAAGCGTCTCATCTCGATTATTTGACCTCATAAAAAAGGAAGCCTCCATTGTTGTGGACATAAGAACGGACCTTTTAACTTTCTTTCAAGCTGCACTCGATTCAGTTGAGGGTAGGTACGTCGTTGCAAAGGTGTTACCCACGATATTGAACCAACAGCTTCAGTCATCTGAGCGGACTGATATGCAGATCGTTTCTATTGGCAAGGCTGCTGAAGCTATGTTGCAGGGCGCTCTGACATGTTTGGTCGAAGGACAAAATGATTCGCTATTGATCTCTAAATCAGGGCATATCAGTTTAGAGTCACACCTAGCCTCAAACATAACTTGCATTGAGTCGGCGCATCCTGTTCCCGATAAAACCAGTTTGTCTGCCGGGAAGAAATTAATTGAATTCTTACGAACTAGTCAAGCTCCCTGTTTGTTTTTAATTTCGGGTGGGACTTCCAGCCTGGTAGAAGTATTGGATGAAAAGTGGAGTTTGTTGGAGCTTCGTGAGCTAACTCAATGGATGCTTGCCAATGCGTATTCTATCAAGCAGATCAATGCGGTACGCAGTAGCGTTTCCAAGATTAAGGCAGGAGGGTTATGGGATTATTTATCCAACCGAAAAGTTATCTGTTTGATGATTTCTGATGTCCCTCAAGATGATGCTTCAGTCATTGGCTCGGGTCTGTTATTTCCAGAAAAAAATCAAGTAAATGAGCAAGCTATCCCTAAATCTCTACCCGAACGCTGGAAACAGAAACTATCATTAGAAAGAAAACCCAAGGCACACCCTGATTTCTATTCTCAAATAATTGCTACCAATAAATGCGCTCGTCAAGCCGCAGCAAAAAGAGCTATTGAGCAAGGTTATTCGGTAAAAACCATTGAGCAGTTACAGGAAGGGAATGCAGTGGATGTCGCCAAAGACTGCGTACAAGTATTAAAGGATAATCCGAATACGGTCATTATTTGGGGTGCAGAAACTACCGTAGTCTTATCCGAAAACCCAGGGGTAGGAGGTCGTAATCAACATTTGGCTTTAGCAGCGGCTATTGAGCTAGAAGGCGAAAAAAATACGTATGTATTGTCAGCGGGAACCGATGGAACAGATGGTTTGACAGATGATGCCGGTGCGATTGTAGATGGAAATACTCTTGCTAGAGCCTCACTGGAAGGGGAGCATGCAGAGAAGAGTTTACGAGCAGCGGATTCTGGGACTTATCTTTGTGCAAGCGGTGATCTTATTTCTACCGGAATTACTGGAACAAATGTGATGGATTTGATTATTGGGTATCAGGATACGCGATCAGATAGTGAAAATTAGGGTCGGTTCCGCAAAGCATCGCCGACCCAACCCTCCCTAAATTACTCTAATACAGGTAAAATGAGGGAGGTAGAGTTTTACTTCTCTTCAGTTGATTTTTTTGCATCTACAGAAGCTACTTTAGTATTGTTGCGTCTATCAATGACTGTTGTTTTGCCCATAACCACAACTAGGTTATCCGAATAGTTATAAGCCGTTCCTTTACTATGGTCAATAAGAGCACCTACTGCCCCACCGAAAATAATGTTTCCATACATGCCTGCACCTGCTCTTGAAATAGCTCTAACGGTACCGTCATCAGAACTGCTTTTTTTACATTCCACTATCAAATCAGCAGAAGATTTATGAACAGAAGCCGTACCGGGCGAGGTTACTTTCCAATCACCTTTATCATTCTTCAATGTACAATTTGCTCCTTTCACAGCAGTACCTGACAAATTTTGAGTTGCGACGGAAATATTTTGCATGCCATCAGAAGTAATCGTTGCACAACCAGATAGAGATAAAACACCCGCTGCGAGAATAGCGTGAGTAGATATAGATTTCATAATAAGCCCTTAAAAAGTAGAATAAAAATGTATTCAAAATTATTGATGAATACACGCTTAACACTATCCTTATTGGTTGTTAATTGTCCATATTCATATAGGGATATATTCACATATTTAGTGAAATATCTCGCTGAATGAATAAGGACTCGGTTCAAGGAAAAAGATGAAAGTAAGAGTACAAGCAACAAAAAACACACATCCCTGGTTCTGGATACCCACTTTGTATTTTACCGAAGGATTGCCTAACGCAGCGGTGGTTGTGCTATCGGTCATCATGTACGAAAATCTGGGGCTTTCTAATAAGGAAATTGCTTTTTATACCGCATGGTTTTATTTGCCTTGGGTTATAAAGCCTTTGTGGAGCCCGTTTGTTGAGATATACAGAAGCAAGCGATTTTGGGTTATCGGCATGCAATTATTACTGGGAGCCGGTTTTGCAGGGATTGCGCTCAGTTTGCCTCTGGACAATTATTTACAATATTCCTTAGTGATTTTTTGGTTGTTAGCGTTTAGTTCGGCGACTCATGATATTGCTGCCGATGGCTATTATATGCAGGTACTAGAAGAGGGTGAACAGTCTTATTTTGTAGGTATTCGCTCTACTTTTTATCGAATTGCCATGCTAACGGGACAAGGTTTGCTTGTTATTTTAGCGGGCAAACTTTCGCATATTTATGATGTGAAAACGGCATGGCAATTGACCATGGCATTATTGAGTGTGATTTTTATCGCGGCTATGGCATATCATGCTTATGTTCTTCCGAGAGCACAAAAGCTAGCACCCGCTGATGAGAAAAAAGCAGTTAAAGCGGGTTATTTTGAAGTTTTTTCCACTTTTTTCCGTAAAAAGCATATTGGTGTTTTTATTGCTTTTATTTTGCTCTACCGGTTGGGCGAAGCACAACTAACCAGAATCAACGCATTATTCCTGCTAGATGATCGTGCCAATGGTGGACTAGGCTTAAGCACTGAAATGGTCGGTTTCATCAATGGTACGGTTGGTGTGATTGCCTTGGTGGTGGGTGGCATTCTCGGCGGGATACTGGTTTCTCGGCACGGATTAAAATACTGGATTTGGTGGATGGTGCTGGCGATTAATTTGCCCGATGTAGTGTATGTCTATATGGCATGGCAGCAACCCGAATCAATCTGGATTGTTTACCTGTCCGTGATGATTGAGCAGTTTGGTTATGGCTTTGGTTTTACTGCTTTTATGATGTACCTGATCTATATAGCTCAAGGTGAATTTAAAACAGCACATTATGCGATAGCCACAGGGTTTATGGCTTTAGGTATGATGTTGCCAGGCATGGTGAGTGGCTGGATTCAGGAATCATTAGGCTATACGAACTTTTTTATCTGGGTGTTAATAGCAACCTTACCTGCGTTTTATATGGTTTCACGTTTACCTCTTGAGGCTGGGTTTGGGAAAGCTGATTAATCAGTCAAGTATTTCTAAAATGTTGACTTGTAGTTTGTAGATTTATTTTGGATGGTAGAGAGAAGTTGTCTTTCAATCATTTGTTTAATATTCGAGCTATAATACAAAAAAAGCATAACATTTCTGAAACATAATACAAAATTGTCATGCCTATTTTGAAATAGGAGTGAGAGTATTTAGGTTTAGGGCTGGAAAATGAGCATAGAAAAGTTGAGTGAGAAAGAACTCCAGTTTATTTCACAGCATCATCCCGCGCTGCCTTTGCCGCTGCAAATGTTTCCAAAATAGCCTTACCATCCGCTTCAATAATTTGTGTTTTCAACTCATCCAAACGCTCTTCAAACTCGCCCAACATCCCCAAGATAGCTTCTTTATTGTGCAAACAAATATCTCGCCACATCACAGGGTCGCTGGATGCAATACGGGTAAAATCCTGAAACCCTCCAGCGGCGTAATTGAAAACATTGTCACTAACTGCTGAATTTGAAAGAGTAGAAACCAATTCAAAAGCAAGCACGTGAGGAAGATGGCTGGTAGCTGCCAGAATTTGATCATGTTCTTCTACGCCCAAGTGCTCAACCGCAGCTCCGGCGGTTTCCCACATGCGTTGAATCGCGGATAAAGCTTCTGGGTCTGTGTGATCGGTAGGCGTTAAAATAACCTTTCTTTGCTGATAGAGATCATCAATCGCAGCATTGACCCCACTTTTTTCTCGCCCAGCAATGGGATGACCTAAAATAAATCGTGCCGGTAATGATCCAAATACATCCTCGGCATCTTGCTTTACACAACCTTTAGCACTACCGCCATCGGTAATAATGGCGTGTTCTGGAAGATGATCTTTAATGTGTTCAAGAATCGGTTTGATTGCACTTAAAGGTACAGCAAGGAAAATAACATCAGCATTGTTGACCGCATCGACCGGATCGGTGGTAAATTCATCAATCACGCCGAGTTCTAAGGCTTCTAATAAATGCACTTCATTACGGCTACAGCCAATAATGTCATTACAGTAACCTGCTTTGCGCAATGCCATTGCTAGTGAGCCACCAATTAACCCTACCCCGAAAATACATAAGCGATTAATCATTTCCTAGAACCTTTATAAGTGCAATGATGCAACGTGTGTTTTGCTCTTTAAGCCCTATCGTAATGCGTAGATGATGGGGTAACTTGTAATTAGCAATGGGGCGTACAATGACGGCTTCTCGAAGTAACGCTTCATAAATAGGATTGGCATCTTGCCCCACATCGACACAAATAAAGTTACCTACGGATGGAATGTACGACCAACCGTTATCCTCACAAGCCTGTTCCCATTGACGCAAACCGGATGTATTGACTTGTACACTCATTTGTAATTGTTCTGTATCATCCAGTGCCGCCGTTGCCGCAGACAAAGCGATGGAATTCACATTAAAGGGTTGTCTAACACGATTGAGTAAATCAGCAATCTGCGGATTAGAGATGGCATAACCCACACGCAAAGCGGCTAAACCATAAATTTTGGAAAATGTTCGTGTCACAATCAGATTGGGGTAATGCTCTAACCATTGCACAGTATCAGGATATTCATCTTCAACCACATACTCAAAATACGCCTCATCAATCACCACAATAATGTGTTTCGGGACACGCAACATAAAGCGTTCCAGCTCATCCGCAGTTAACCAGGTTCCGGTAGGGTTATTGGGATTGGCAATAAAAATCACGCTGGTTTGATCATCAATTAATGACAGCATTGCCTCAAGGTCATGACCATAAGGCATGCAATGGTCAGCAGAATTAGCCGTAGCTACTTTGGATTCTGCTCCTACCGCTTGCGTAACGATAGGGTAGACAGCAAAAGCATGTTCTGAAAAGACTGCATTTCGACCTTCATTTAAAAAGCAACGAGCCACTAAATCGAGCACATCATTAGAGCCATTGCCCAAGGTGATTTGATCGGTTTTAACCGTGAGAATTTCTGCAAGCTTATGCTTTAAACTAAAACCGCCACCATCAGGGTACAGATGCAAAGAGGTTAGTGGTTCTTGTATCGCACGCAAAGCATTAGAGCTAGCCCCCAATGGATTTTCGTTAGAAGCAAGTTTTAAAGTGTTGCTTACGCCGAGTTCACGTTCAAGCTCCTCGATTGGTTTGCCCGGTTGATAAGGGTGTAAACCTTGAATGCCTTGTAGTCCTTTTCCTACACTATTGGCAAGAGCTGAAAAGTCAGTGTTATTAGTCATGGCGGTGAGTATCGCAAAAATTCAGCGTGGCTGTAAACCTCTTGTCACGAGCAACTGATGAACTATAGGTGAAATATCCGCTAAGCGGATAAACAAGAGGCAATCTTCGGATGTTGTTAATATTATAGGTTGGTCATATGTGTAACAAATATAAGAACAAAAGTATAAGAATAATAATATGTCTTTAGCCATTATTTACAGCCGTACCAACGATGGTATTGATGCGCCTCTAGTCAGTGTAGAAGTAGACATTGGCAATGGTTTGCCGAGCTTATCCATTGTTGGACTTCCAGAAACAGCCGTCAAAGAAAGTAAAGATCGTGTGCGGGCGGCAATTCTTAACTCGCGTTTCGAATTCCCTGCCAAGCGCATTACTGTCAACCTTGCACCGGCTGATATTCCCAAAGATGGTGGGCGTTTTGATCTTCCTATCGCGCTCGGAATATTGGCTGCAAGTAGTCAGATTCCGTTGGACACCATCAACCAGTACGAATTTATTGGCGAGCTTTCGCTGGGTGGTCAACTAAGAACGGTTAAAGGAGTATTGCCCACCGCTTTTACTGCAAAGACAGCCAAGCGGAGTTTGTTTGTACCAAGAGACAATGCGGATGAAGCGACACTCATCAGTGGTTTGGATGTTTATCCGGCGGCACACCTCAGCCAGATCACTGCACATCTATTAGGTATAGAGAAAATCCTTCCCCATGAATGTAAAGCTAGTTTGCAAAAAGCGAATTACAAAGTAGATATGCAAGATGTCAGAGGTCAGTTACTGGCTAAACGTGCACTAGAAATAGCCGCAGCGGGTGGGCATAATCTGTTAATGGTAGGGCCTCCGGGAACTGGGAAAACCATGATGGCTTCAAGGCTCGCCACTATTCTGCCACCCATGACAGAAAAAGAAGCCTTGGAAACAGCCACAATTGCTTCCATTAGTGATCAGGGTTTTCATGTAAAAAATTGGGGGCTTAGACCCGTACGCGATCCACATCACACCTCATCGGGTGTCGCACTGGTGGGTGGCGGCGCAAAAGTACGTCCAGGAGAAATTTCATTAGCTCACAACGGTGTGCTTTTCTTAGATGAACTAACGGAGTTTGATCGCAAAGTCCTAGATGTTTTAAGGGAGCCTTTAGAAAACGGAGAAATCAGTATTTCACGAGCGGCAAGACAAGCAACCTATCCCGCCAGATTTCAGTTCATCGCAGCCATGAATCCTTGTCCCCAAGGCTACGACTGTGATTTTCGGGACAATTGCAGATGTACCCCAGAGCAACAAAGAAGGCACCGTTCACGCCTATCGGCTCCCTTCTTAGATCGGATTGATTTACATGTTGAAGTACCACGTCTACCGCGTGAAGATTTACAAGGAGCAGCAACAGGTGAGAGCAGTGAAACTATTCGCAAGCGAGTCATAGCGGCGAGGATGCAACAATACCATCGCCAAGGCTGTAGCAATAATAATCTGGATAATCCTGCTATTGATAAACATTGTCAGTTAAATGAAAGAGACAGCGCGTTGCTATCAACAGCAATGGATAAATTTAGACTATCTGCACGTGCCTATCACCGCATTTTAAAAGTAGCACGAAGCATTGCAGATTTAGCCGAAAGCGAAGAGATTCAAACGCAACATCTAAGCGAAGCCCTAGGTTATCGCTCACTTCCCTTATTTGAAACCACACACAATGAAGTTCGCTTCAGTTAGCGCTTGTTCAACATGCATCTACGTATAAAAAAAACATTCTTGGGTTTAATCCTGCTCTCTATTGGAATCTATTCATCGACGGCTAACGCATGGATTGATTGCTATTGGTCGTATCGATCGGATGTGAGTATTACCGAACAATCAGGAACTCCCTTAACCGATTATCAAGTTGAATTATCACTGGATGTTAGCAGTTTTCACAGCAATTATAATTGGAGTAGCAACGGTGATGATCTTCGGCTGATCGATACGGACGACTCAACGCAGCTTGATTTTTTTATTAAAAGTTGGGATAGCGTAGCTCAAACAGCAACCCTTTGGGTGAAGATGTCACTTACGGCTAGTCAGACAAAAACGATCTATCTCTATTATGGTAATACGGATGCTAGCAGTGCCTCAAATGCAGGAGTTACGTTTACCGAAACGGGTATAAAATTCCATACGCGCTATTCTACCGCCAACCCAACCAATAAGAGTGATGCCTTTTCCAGCTTCAATGCGGCTGCTGATGGCGTGGCTGGGTACGGTTGTTCGATCATTACTAATTTTACCAATATAAGTAATCATGCTGTCTACGCTCCACCGAGCGTTAATATGAATTTTGGAGCTTACTCAGAAACATTTTTTGAGGTGAGCGTTGCTGAAGCGGGTTTATGGGAGTTTCGGTATGGAGCTGATTTTGGAAGAGGTGGTGGTCTTTATGTCGATGGTGTTGCGCTGGATGAAAAATGGAATACAGATTTATGGTGGGCTTATAACTGGAATAACACGACAGAAATATTACAAGGTTCTATTAGCCTGACTTCCGGATATCACACGCTGGAAGTGATTGGCTTTGAAGGATGTTGTGATGGAGGAATTACCGTTCAGTTTAAAAAACCAGGTGATGCTTTCAAGTCTTACAGTGATGCGAATATTAATGTGAATAGCCGTAAGTGTCCGGTTGCTGAGCCAGCGATAGCCTATTCGAATGCAGTGGTTGAAGTGCCGTCTATAGTTATCACCAAAACTTCAACCGTATTGAGCGATCCCGTTCAGGGAATTACCAATCCAAAACGTATTCCTGGCGCGATAGTGCGTTATCTAGTGTCTGTGAGTAATACAGGTTCAGCCGCAGACAGAGATACGATTAATATCAATGATCCTATACCTGCGAATGTAAAATTAATGGTGACAGCGGGACATATAGGTTTTTCGGATGGATCCCCTGCTAGTGGTTTAAATTTTAGCTATGATCCATTGAACCCGGCTAGTGATGACATCACGTTTTCCGATGATAATGGCGCTAGCTTTTTATATATTCCGGTTGCCGATGCAGAGGATGCTGATAGTGATGTGACCCAGATAAATTTACAACCAGCGGGTCGTTTAGGTTGTTCAAACACTGGCGCAGCTTATGAGTTTTCGCTGTTTTACGATGTGATTATAGAATAGTTATTAGCAACAGCTCGCTCTGGTCATCACGAGAGTCATTGCAAAGTAGCAGGAGCATCATGCACCAGCGTTTGTTCTAATTCCTGCTCTCTAACATGTGTTGCATGATGTGACAGCATTCGCCAACCATTGTCCTGCTGGATATACACATTGGTTGCCACGACTAAAGAAGTGGCTGCATTAGGTTGATGGCTTGCCGCAAAATGCTCTGCAACCACAAAGACCGCAAGATCATCAGACACCTTGCGATTAATGGTTTCAATATGGATAACCGGAGAAATCAAATTAGAAAAAACCTGTGTCCAGCTCTCAAGAATAGAATCACGATTTACAATGGGTAATGCTCCAGGATGGATACAACACCCATCATCACTAGCTAGTACGGAATCCATCAACTGCATATCACCCATTTCAAAAGCCGAATAAAAAGCACTTTCGGCTTCCTCGGGGTTGGCAAAATAGGTAGTGGGACGGTTAGATTTCATAAGTATTTACAAAGATTAGTTGGCTAATTATAAGTTAAAGTCAGGTTAAACGATGGGAAGTTGCTTTAATCCCTTTAAGTACATTTAGATATGTCGCCTAAATGTACTCAGCTAGATCATCCATTTTTTGCCGGAAATGTTTACTTGGTTCGTTAGCACGATAGCCAAAAGTAACCAGAACGGCGGTTTGATATTCTTTGTTATTTACCCCCAACAAGGTATCAACGGCTTCTCTGGAAAAACCTTCGATAGGGCAGGAGTCAATTCCCAGTGAGGCCGCACCTGTCATCATATTAGCCAAGGCGATGTAGCACTGCTTGGAACTCCAGGCAAAGGTGCTCATATAGGGTTTCACTTCGGTCTCAAAATAACTATCGTACTTTTCCAAGTAGCCTTTAAACAATTCTTCGGGAAGCTCGCGACGTTTGAACATGGCTTCTACATATTCTGTGCCAGGATCCACGGCTGCGGTCTTCGCCAATATCACCATGACATGGCTACTGTCGGTGATCTGGGGTTGTCCCCAACAGGCTTCACGTAATTTTTCTCTAAGAACAGGTGTTTCTACAATGACAAAACGCCACTGTTCCATACCGAAGGATGAGGGTGAAAGTCTGCCGAACTCCAGAATTTCGTTGAACGTAGCGGGGTCAATGCCCTTCTCTTTATCAAAGGTTTTGCATGCATGACGAAAGAGCAATGCTTGTTTGAATGATGGCATTAGGTGTTCTCTATTGTAGTGGCTGTAGTGGCAGAACGTGGGTCGATATCATTGATGAGTGTAGTCGATATGGTTGATGCGATACGTTGATCCAGCGCTTGCAAATCTGCATTGGCTCGATAAGCGCGGTCAGTACTTCTGGTTTGTCGCTTTATGCCGATATTAATCGCTCGTTGTATATCATCCAGAGTGAGTTCTGTATGGGGAATATAAGCAGAATAACGTGGGGGTGTGGAGTTGTCGATAAGCAATATATGGTGTTCGGTTAACAGTTGTAAAATCTGCTTAACAATGGGTTTATGGATGAAAAGTAGTGTGGCGAAATCATCACTGGTAAAAGGTTGCTTACGTTCTTTTGATTGACGGTAGGCCAGTTGCATAATGCTCACAGCCAGTGTTTTTTCTAACTGCGGACTCAGATGAAGTGATTTTGCCGGGAAATGAACCGATTGTGGGTGTTGCAAGTAGTAGGCGATACTGGCGCCGATCAATAAAAACAACCAACTGAGATACATCCAGATCATAAAAAACATCATGCTGGCAAAGGCGGAATAGATGGCCGTTTGCTTGCTGGAGTTACTCACGAAAGTAGCAAAGCCAATACTGCCCGCTTGCCACAATAGACCAGCAACCACGGCACCGCCTAAAGCCGCTTTGAAGCTGACTTTGGTATTGGGTATGAGCAGGTAGACCAATCCAAATGCTGAAATAATGAGTAGCTTGGGGAGGTATTTAGTTAGTGTTGTCAGAACAGTACCATAGGATTCAGAGATCGATTGCATTACTGAGGTATCCAGAAATGCAGCCCAAAGTCCAAGTGCCGAGAATATCAGTATCGGACCAATCAGTAGGATGCTGAAATAATGACTAAAGCGATGTGCAAGGTTGCGGGAGGTTTCTACACGCCAGGTGAAATTGAAAGCCTCTTCTATTTTTTTCATTAACGAGATGACGGTATAGAGCAGTATCAGCAGGCCTGTAGCCCCTAAAACACCAATATTTATATTGTTAACAAAAGTAAATATTTGTTCAGTAATTTCTATGCTTTTATCACCTAGAGGCTCTAGTAATTGAAGCAGAATGGGCTCCATTCTTTGATGTACGCCAAAACCTTTGAGAATAGAAAAACTCAGGGCTAACAAGGGAACAATCGAAAGTAAGGTGGTATAAACCAGACCCATTGCACGTAGATTTAACTGCCCTTCATTTAGATCACGAAGAATAGCTTTGCCAAGGAAATAGAAATAACAAACAACTCCATGCTGAGCGGATTCCCGCGTGCAGAATGTTTTTATGAAATGGAGTCTGCTAGGCTTTTTAAGATTAGTCATCAAGAGAGTATAACTTCTAGGGTCATCGAAGCACCCCTGTTCTGAAATAAAACTTATCCTTTCCCCTGCTTGAAGAACCTAATACATTAAACATCGAGCCATCAGGGTCTTTGGCATAGCCATGGCAATAAAACTCTAAGTGATGTTGAGGTGTCACATAGACGGTTGCCGCGGCACGAACATTACAACTCGACATGTTTTGTTTGCTTGAGAATCCATTGATGGCTTTAAGCTGCAACTTACCTTGATGCTGCTCTAATTTGGATAAGCGCCAATAGCCGTTGCCATTGATTGCACGGATTCCTTTTTCATCACCGCTGGTGTGAATAGTATAAATATCACCCGTACCGCATTCGGTAATCGCTGATAAGTTTTCTGAAAACGCAAAACCTCGCGACCATTGCTCAGGTTTCTGTGATCTTGACTGGTTAATAAAAGTAAGGTGATGAGGACGCCCTTGTAGGCTTTTTAACAGATAAAAGCGATGAAAACGGGGGCGACGATCTTGCCCGCCAGGGCCACTTAAAATTAACAGATGCCGATCTTTTGATAACTTGATTAACCCTATGCCACCACCGAAATTAACAGTAGAGCCTGGTACCGCCAGCGTAATATCATGCTGTTGCTGTGGGCTGTTTAGGTCTTTAAAAACTAATACACGGTTTTCACCATAGACCAGATACTTTCCTAAAATGTGCACACCGCTTGGATGCTTACTCTTGCTAGGATGTAGTGTTGCCAGATATTTTTTGCCATCGTTATGTTGAGTAATCACAAAAACACCCCCTTGTCGTTTATGGCTATGACTACCTGCATAGGGAAAACGAGAAGAATGGGTGCGTACAAAACCCTGCACATGAGTATCTGGAATACCTAACGCATAAGCAGGATCACCATCAAAAATATCCAGAGGTCGTTTGTTGTAGGGAGGGTAGCTTTGTGGCCAGCTAAATCGCCAAGCTTTATTTTGCCAGCTTATTTTTCCCGACACGGCTCTGTTGAATTGTTGTTGAACATTCGCAGCACAGACATTGCAATCCATATCACCTTGATGACAGTTGGTTAGGGCTTTAGAAAGTATGTTCGATTGGATGGTCTTAACGGCAGGACTATTTTTTACGATGGGGGTAGTTCGAATGTTGGTATTACCATCAGCGATACCTTGCGCACTGGAGCCATGACGATGTGCCAATCCCTGATTGGGTAAAGAGTGGTTGTGCGCCCTGCCACTATGTGAGTGCTTAACAGGTGGCGAGCTTTTGGCGAAACTAGTCTGAAAGCATAGAATCTGAGAACATAGAAAAAGGATGATGAGAAGTAATTTCATAGGTGGCTCAGTGCGGTTTTTTCTCCATCATTATAATAGTGCAATATAATAACTTTCGTCAGGGCATCAACTGCTTTCGCCAAGAGAACATCAATATAAGTCCTACTAATGCACCACCTACATGAGCAAAATGAGCAATATTCGCGCCAAACAGGGAGTATCCGGTAAAGCCAAAAAAGACATCCAGAGAAATGAGTGCCGGTATAAAGTATTTAGCGGCAATTGGCACGGGGAGAAAGATGAGCATAAGTTTGGTATTCGGGAATAACATGCCAAAGGCAACCAGAATGCCGTAGACAGCGCCGGAAGCACCCAGCATTTGACCTAAGTAAATACCTCCTAGCTCCTTGGAATTTTCAATCGACGGATAATAAACACCTTCTTTAAGGGATGATTGTAAGGTATCTGGGGACATACCGGCATTTAGCAATTCATTATAAAGCGAATCAAATTGGTAATAATAAATAGCGGTATAAAATAAAGCTGCGCCAATACCTGAGATAAAGAAATAAAGCAGAAAACGGGTTGAACCCCAAAGTCGTTCCAAGGGGGTGCCGAACATCCAGATGGCAAACACGTTTAGAAAGATATGAGCAAAGCTTGCATGCATAAACATGTGGGTGAAAAGCTGCCAACTAGCAAAGTGATCGTTCTTTGGAAAATACAGCGTGAGGCTTTCTAGTATTTCTGCGTTAGCCGACTGACTCGCAAAATATAATAAAACATTGATGGCGATGAGTATGTTTACTACGGTTAAATGTTGTCGCATATAAGAGCCTTTAGGGCACCTCTATTAATCGTCTTTTCGCTCGATTTCGGCGTTGGATCAATTTTTGCGATCCTCATGTACCCTTGTACACTACGGTTCTTAAAATTGATCCGCCTTGAACTCAAACGAAAATCCTAATTAATAGAGGTGCCCTTTATTTAATTAGAACAATGGGTAATTAGCGTTTTAGCAATGCAATCCAGCGCCATACATTTAACAGACTGGCCAAGGAGGCAGCAACATAGGTCAAGGCTGCCGCTTTTAGTATTTTCTGGATGGCGGCATAATCCTCTTCACGCACATAACCGGTCTTCAAGATGGGTAATGCTTTGCCAAAGCTCGCATCCCATTCGACCGGCAAGGTCACTAAATGTATCAGCGCAGAACCTGCAATACTGCTGAGTCCTGCCAGCGTGAATATCAATCCAGCAGCGGGGCTGTGCGTAACAATCACCACAAAAGGCATAATGACCATAATAGCCGAGCCGAGTTTTTCGGACTTTTGCGCCAACCCAACCAAACGACTCCGCAAAGCTAGTTTGCTCTCGTTATGATAATGCTGAATGGCGTGCCCAACTTCGTGAGCGGCGACAGCAACGGCGGTGAGCGAGTTGTCATTATAGTTGCTTTCAGACAGCCTAAGAGTTCGGCTATCTGGGTCGTAATGATCACCCTCCTCGGTTATTTCTACGGCAACCTCTTTCATATCGTGATGATCCAGTAAATGCCGTGCCAATTCACCACCGGTTCCCTGAATGTGATCTTGATTGGCAGCATAGCGCTTGAACGTATAACTCGCCCACCATTGAGGGCCAAATATGATGACGACAAATAGGACAATAAGCAGAAGGATATGCATATCAATGATTATATGCTGATAAGCGTAACTAACACACTTTTTACGTGTGTTTCCTTTAGAATCTACATATCACAAGAAAATCATTTACCTTGTTCCTTTCTAGAAGCATCTGAAAGAACTTGACCAGCTTTGCTGATATCTTCACCCACACCTTCTACGGTACTACAAGCGGTTACCACGCATAAGCATAAAGTACCTAGGATGAGGCGTGATATTACATTTCTAATTTTATTTTGCATGAGAGTCTCTGAATTATTGCGAAAATTATTTGCGAGGAGATGTATCATTCCAAAGTACTTTATAGGGTATCTCTATAGTTAATCAAGCATTGATCGTCATACTTTCGAGTAATCATCAGCGCGATGGATCCAGCGCTTTATTAGTTTATCGGCGACTTCAGGTGTTTGCGCTAATACCTGATGGGCTGCTTGTTGGACTTCGGGCAGCAAGCCTTGATCACGAGCAAGATCAGCGATTCTAAAGCGCAGTTCTCCGGTTTGTCGGGTGCCGAACACTTCGCCGGGGCCGCGAATTTCGAGATCTATTCTGGCAATTTCAAAACCATCACTGCTTTTGCGCAATGCATCTATACGGCGAAAAGAATTTTTTGAAAGTGGAGCCTGATACAGCAACACACAACTACTGGCGGTGCTGCCTCGTCCTACCCTGCCGCGTAGCTGATGAAGTTGTGCTAACCCCAGACGTTCGGCATTTTCGATGATCATCAGGCTGGCATTGGGTACATCAAGACCCACTTCAATAACGGTTGTGGCAACGAGCACATGAATATTTCCCTGTTTGAAAGCACTCATCACGGCTTCTTTTTGGGCTGGTTTCATGCGCCCATGAATGAGCCCTATTTCAAGACTAGGTAAATTCTCTTTAAGTAGCTCCCAGGTGTCTTCTGCATTTTGACATTGTAATACTTCAGACTCTTCGATTAATGTACAAACCCAATAGACCTGATTGCCTTGCGCGCACATGCTTTGAATGCGCTGGATGATTTCATCACGACGCTCATTGGCAATAGCTACCGTTTTAATGGCTTGTCTGCCCGGGGGCAGTTCATCGATGACGGAATAATCCAGATCAGCACAAGTCGTCATGGCAAGTGTGCGCGGGATGGGTGTGGCAGTCATGATGAGCTGATGGGGATAGTGCTCAGCCTGTTGACCTTTTTCTCTTAATGCTAGTCGTTGATCGACACCAAAGCGATGTTGCTCATCAATGATGACCAAGCCCAGTTGTTTGAATTGTACATCGGCTTGAAACAGGGCATGTGTGCCGATAGCAATATGGGTAATTCCCATGAGTAAGTTTTCTACCTGACTACGGCGTTCCTTGGCGGTTTGTTTGCCACTAATCCAGCTGACTTCAAGGTCTAAAGGAGCGAGCCATTCGGTGAAGTTTTTATAATGTTGTTCTGCCAGAATTTCTGTAGGCGCCATTAGCGCAACCTGAAAATCACTTTCTATGGCGTATAACGCGGCAGCAGCAGCTACCAGTGTTTTGCCAGAGCCTACATCACCCTGCACCAGCCGACTCATGGGGTAGCTTTGTTGCATATCCTCGCGCAATTCCTTGATAACCCGTTGTTGTGCGTTGGTGAGTGTGAAGGGTAGCTGTTTCAAGAGTTTTTGATACAGCGTGTCTCCCTTACCAATGGCAATACCCGGAAGCTGTTTCGCCTGTTCGCGGAGTTTTCTGAGGCTGATATGGTGAGCCATCATTTCCTCAAAAATCAGTCGCTTTTGAGCGGGATGCTGACCACTGAGAAACTCACTGACATTCGTATCAGGCGCGGGGTTATGCAGTGTTTTTAGCGCTTCGTGAATATTTGCCAGTTGGTATTGTTGTTGTATAGAGGCAGGTATCAAATCTTTGAGTTCATTAACGTGTGTTAGCGCCAAACTAATAAGTCGCCGAAAACTGCGTTGCTGCAAACCTTCAGTAGTGGGATAGGTTGGGGTTAGTGTATTTTCAACCGATAGCGGGGAAGATGTGGAGAGTATTTTGTATTCAGGGTGAATGATTTCCAGTGATTGAGGGCCACGGCGGATTTCACCAAAACAGCGTAGCCGTTTACCCTTCGCCATACTCAGATATTGCGCATTGGAAAAATGAAAGAAACGTAACGTGATACGCCCCGTACCATCGGAGAGTTGGCACAGCAACATACGTTTTCTGCGCATCACAATGGAGCTGCTTTCAACCTCGCCTTCTATTAAGACTTCTTGTCCTTCATGCAAGCTAGCAATGGGGTAAATGCGGGTACGGTCTTGATACCGCAAAGGCAAGTGAAAGAGAAAATCCTGGACTAATTCGATGCCTAATTTGGCGAGGCGTTCGGCCATTTGAGGCCCGACACCTTTGAGTGATGTAACGGATTGGAGAAGAGGGCTAGTCATAAGCTACCGGTAGCTCTCTGAGAAAATCAAGCAACGGTTTTGAGTTTTGTAATTTTTGGCTGTTCCCTGTTGGTTGCATTCCATAAATCATAGTTGGCTTGTAGGTTTACCCAAAAACGTGCGCTACTTTGCCCTGCTCGTTCCAATCGCACTGCAAGGTCTGGACTGATACCTGCTTTGCCATTGAGTACGCGTGAAAGGGCTGTTCGAGACATAGCCAAATGTTGAGCCGCTTCTGTCACACCGATTGCTAACGGCTTAATAACCGTTTCATTTAAGAAAATTCCTGGATGGGGGGGATTGTGCATCATAGTAATAACTCCAGTTAGTGATAATCAAGATAGTCTAATAACTCGACATCATTATCCTTAAATCTAAAAATAACACGCCAGTTTCCGTTTACTTTTATTGACCAATATTCTTTTAAATCTCCCTTTAGTGGGTGTAAAGAAAAGGCAGGTAAATCTAGTTCATTAGCTTCTTCTGCAACTTCCAGAGCGGCTAGAATAATTTGTAACTTTAATGAATGAGCAGCGACAATACCTTTTTTACTGCCTGTCTCGTAGAACTTTCTCAAGCCTTTGTGCTGGAAGCTGATAATCATAGAATATGATTGTACCGTGTAGCGTTACACGATTCAATAGTCTCGTGCTTATCCTTTCTTCAGACTGCAACCTTACCTTTAATATGTGGATGGCTTTGGTAATCAATCAACTCGAAATCATCAATGGTGAAGTCGAAGATAGATTTTATCTCTGGGTTAAGTTTCATGGTCGGTAGTGGATAGGGCTCACGGCCAAGTTGTAAATCTGTTTGTTGCATATGATTTGAATATAAATGTGCGTCTCCCAAAGTATGTACAAAGTCACCGAGTTCTAGTCCAGTTGCTTGCGCCATCATCATGGTGAGTAATGCGTAAGAAGCGATATTGAACGGCACACCCAGAAAGATATCTGCACTGCGCTGGTAAAGTTGGCAGGATAATTTACCATCAGCTACATAGAACTGGAAGAAGGCGTGGCAAGGTGGCAACGCCATGTTGTCTATTTCTGCAACATTCCATGCACTGACGATAATACGTCTGGAATCCGGGTTGTTTTTTAACTGGTCAACGACTTGGGTAATCTGGTCGACATGTGAGCCATCGGGGGTTGGCCAACTGCGCCATTGGTAACCATAAACCGGACCAAGGTCACCGTTATCATCTGCCCATTCATCCCAGATTCTAACCTTGTTTTCTGTTAAATAGCCAATATTGGTATCGCCCTTCAAGAACCACAACAGTTCATGAATAATGGAACGCAAATGACACTTTTTGGTGGTCACCAGAGGAAACCCATCAGCTAGATTAAAACGCATTTGATAACCAAACACAGAGGTGGTTCCTGTTCCTGTACGGTCTTCTTTGAGTGTGCCGTTATCTTTTACATGGCGCATTAGATCCAGATATTGCTTCATTTGGCTTTATTTCCGATGCTTGGTTTTGGTGGTTTTTGGTACATAACTACCCGGTAAATATTTAAATGATAATATGATGAGAACAGCACCCACAAGAATCATCGGCAGGGAAAGGAGTTGCCCTTTGGTGAGCCAGCCAAAGGCTAAATAGCCAATATGTTCATCGGGTAAACGGAAGAATTCTACGAAGGCTCGGAACAGTCCGTACAACAGCATGAACATGCCCGATATTCTGGCAAAGGGTCGAGGCTTTTTTGAATAAATCCACAGTATTAAAAACAGTATTACTCCTTCCAGAAAGAACTCATAAAGCTGTGAAGGGTGACGCGCAATACCATCTCCAGATTTAGGGAAAACAACACCCCAGGAAACATCGGTAGGTTTGCCCCAGAGTTCCTGATTGAGGAAATTGGCAAATCGACCGGCTCCTAGTCCTATGGGAATCAGGGGTGCTATAAAATCACCAATTTGTAGGAACTTGAGTTTGTATTTACGTGCCAGCAACCAGGAAACTAGCAACACACCCAGCAGGCCGCCGTGAAAACTCATGCCTCCCTGAGTGGTTTTGAACAGCATCATCGGGTCTTGCAAGAACTTGTCAAAACTATAGAACAGTACATAGCCCAGACGACCACCGAGAACTACGCCCAAAGCACCATAAAACATCATGTCGTCTACTTGCTCTGGTGTAACCGGGCTGTCTTTTCGACGTGCACGTTTTTTCCCAAGATACAGAAAAGCTAGAAAGCCAATCACGTACATAATGCCGTACCAATGTACGGCAAGAGGGCCCAGTTTTATAGCAACAGGGTCGATATTTGGATGAGTAATAAGAAGGCTGGTGAAATGAGTTATCATGAGAAAAACAGGTTTTGTAATTCGTTACCGGGATTGTCTGCGCGCATAAAAGCCTCACCGACAAGGAATGTGTTGACGTGATGATCACGCATAAGCTGGACATCTGCCAGGTTGTGAATGCCGCTCTCCGTTACGATAAGTCGGTTTGAGGGTATAACGTCCAGCATTCTGATCGTGGTATTTAAATCGGTTTCAAAGGTACGTAGGTTGCGATTGTTGATGCCGATAAGCGGCGCATTAATTTTTAATGCGCGTTCGAGTTCTTGCTCGTCATGTACTTCAATTAACGCATCCATGCCGAGTTCTGTAGCCAGAGAATAAAGTTCTGCCATTTGGCTGTCTTCCAATGCAGAGACGATGAGCAAAATACAATCAGCAGCGATTGCTCTGGCTTCATAGACCTGATAGGGATCAATGGTGAAATCTTTACGTAACACGGGCAAAGAACAAGCCGCGCGTGCCGCTTGCAGGTAGGCTTCGCTACCCTGAAAGTAGTCTTTGTCTGTCAATACCGATAAACAACTAGCTCCGCCTTGTTCGTAGCTTTGGGCAATGTCTTCAGGGATAAAGTTTTCCCGCATGACGCCTTTGCTAGGTGATGCTTTTTTTATTTCGGCAATAATAGCGGGTTTTCCAGCTGCGGCAGAGGCTTGCAATGCACCCATAAAAGGGCGAACTGGAGCGGCGCTTTTGGCTTCTTCGATCAGCGTGTTAAGGTTCTTTTTTGCAGAGCGCTGAGCAATTTCCTGTCTTTTAGTGGCAAGAATCTTTAATAAAATATCAGGGGTATTTGTCATTCGTTGGTCATTTCTTTTAGTGCGTTAAGTTTAGCAGTTGCACCGCCGTTAGCTATTACTTCTAGCGCTTGTTTTACGCCTTCTTTATGGGAGTCTGCTAAGCCGGCTACGTAAATAGCTGCGCCTGCATTAAGTGCAACGATGTCGCGTGCCGCACCTGCCGTATCATTAAATACATCCAGTACGATAGCCAGACTTTCTTCAGCGGAATCGACAACTAACGGATCAATGTCCTGAGTCGTCATGGCAAAGTCTTCTGGTTGAATCGTGTATTCGCTAATCTCACCTGCTTTTAACTCGGCGACATAGGTGGGTGAAGCAATACTAATTTCATCCATTCCGTCTGCGGCATGAACAACCATAACGTGATGGCTACCGAGTTGCCTGAGCACTTGTGCCAAGGGTAAAACCCACTCTTTACTATAGACGCCTAATACTTGATTAGGTGCAGCAGAGGGATTAGTCAAAGGGCCCAGTAAGTTGAATACCGTGCGCACCCCCATTTCTTTGCGTGGTCCAATAGCGTGTTTCATGGCGCTATGATGTTTTTGTGCAAAGATAAAACCTACCCCAAGTTCATTAATGCATTGAGCAATGCGTTCAGGACTAATATCCAGATTGATACCCGCCGCTTCCAGTAAATCAGCAGAACCCGATTTGCTAGAGATGGCTCTATTACCATGCTTGGCAACCGTACCACCTGCTGCGGCCGTAACAAAAATACTGGCAGTAGAGATATTGAAGGTGCTTGAGCCATCGCCCCCCGTGCCGACAATATCAACAGCAGAGGTAGAGTTTATAGAAACTTTTGTGGATAGCTCCCGCATAACGGCAGCAGCAGCAGTAATTTCTTCTACGGTCTCGCCTTTCATACGCAGACCAATCAGGAAACCGGCTATTTGTGCAGGCGTTGCTTGTCCTGTCATTATTTCAGACATAACGGATTGCATTTCATCTGCGCTAAGATTTTGTTTTTCAGTAACTTTTTTTAATGCTTCGCTAGTTTTCATGTGGTAGTTCATGCAAGGGTTCTTAATAATCAATGATGAGGAAGCCTATGCTATCACGTTGCAGAAGTTTGAGAAATTTTCAAAACCTTGTCATATACTTGTTGTGCCTGTTTTTTCTAAATGAAAGAAGGAGTTAAATATCATGGAAGTAAATGTAGGAACACAGGACAAAAAAATCCGTATTGGAGTCGGAGTTGTATTACTGATTCTAGGACTATTTGTTTTTAAAGGTAGTTGGTTACTGATCGTTATTGGTTTTGTAACATTAGCTACTGGACTGCTCAACTTTTGCCCGGCTTATAAGTTACTGGGTATGAATACCGCTACAGGTGCTGCGGGTGGCGGACTCGGTGGTGTACTGGATTCTGCGAAAGACTCAGTGACGAGTGCTGCTGACTCCGTTAAAGATGCTGCCGGAAATGTGGCCGATAAAGTGGGTGATGTAGCGAGTGACGTTAAAGATGCTGCGGGTGATGCCATTGATAAAGTTGCTGATGTCGCAGGTGATGTGAAAGACGCCGCTGGCGATGTAGTAGAAAAAGCAGCTGATGCTGTTGGAGATGCCGCGTCAAGTGTAAAAGATGCAGCGAGCGATGCGGTTGATGAGGTAGTCGATGTAGTTAAGAAAAAGTAGTATTTTTCGAGCTAGTCAGTACGACGATTCCAGCGTGATAAATCCAAATCCTCAATAACCTGCCATTGATGGGGTATAGGTATTGGGGATTTTCTTAGCTGCTTTATATAGGTTTGCCGAGACATCCCCTCTGCGCCTAGTGATAGTAAATGTGCATTCACTAATTGGCAGTCAATCAATGTATAACCCCAAGTATGCAAATGTGCAGCCAGCGCGAGTAACGCCAGTTTAGAAGTATCACGTTCAGTGCTGAACATGGATTCTCCGGAGAATACGCCTCTACTGACTACACCGTACAATCCACCCACCAACTCATTGTTAGCATCTCTAACCTCGACAGAATGTGCTTTACCTAATTTATGTAACTGACAGTATGCTTTGTGCATCCCCGAAGTAATCCATGTTTCGCTACTGTATGCGCGTGGTGAGGCACAAGCGAGTACAGTTTCTGAAAAATCTTCATCAAAACTGATGCGATAATTCTTGTTACGTGCGGTTTTTCGCAAGCTACGTGATATTTGCATGGAGGTGGGAAAGAGCACGGCTCGTGGATCGGGACTCCACCAGTAAATAGGCTCGTTCTCATTGAACCAGGGAAAGATACCTGCATTATAGGCATTGCTTAAGCGTTGCGGGCTTAAATCACCACCGACTGCGAGTAGGCCATTGGGTTCCTCCCAAGCCATTTCCACAGGAGGGAAAGCTTCGTCACTAGAAGTGGGATCCAATAATGTGAGACTGGGCTCTGTAGTCATGGTCTTAACGTATTTAACCCGCTAATTTATCGAGATACTTTTCAGCATCTAGTGCGGCCATACAACCCGTTCCTGCAGAAGTGACCGCCTGACGATACACATGATCCATCACGTCACCGGAAGCGAAAACACCTTCGACGCTAGTTGCTGTGGCATTGCCGGTAGTGCCGCTTTGTACGGTGATATAGCCACCTTGCATGTCAAGCTGATCCTCAAAAATCTGAGTATTCGGTTTGTGTCCAATAGCGATAAAGACACCGTGTACATCAATATCTTGAGTTTCATCTGATTTAACACTCTTGATGCGTATGCCAGTAACACCCGAATCGTCACCTAAGACCTCGTCAAGCACATGATCCCACACCAAGGTAACATTGCCGTTTTCGGCTTTTTCGAAAAGTTGTTTTTGCAGAATTTTTTCGGCACGTAGCTCATCACGACGATGAACCAGAAACACCTCCTCGGCAATATTGGACAAATAAAGCGCTTCTTCAACAGCAGTATTACCACCACCAATAACGGCTACTTTTTGATTGCGATAGAAAAAGCCATCGCAAGTTGCACAGGCGGATACACCTTTACCCATAAACTTGGTTTCAGACTCAAGACCCAGATACATGGCAGATGCGCCTGTAGAAATAACCAGCGCATCACAGCTATAAGCCCCACTATCGCCTTGTAGAGTAATAGGCTTTTTGCTTAAGTCGAGTGAGTTAATCTGATCGAAAATAACTTCAGTATCGAACCGCTCTGCATGCTTGAGCATCCTGTCCATTAGCTCAGGGCCTTGTACACCGTCATTATCGCCAGGCCAGTTATCTACATCGGTCGTGGTTGTTAGTTGTCCACCTTGCTCCATACCGGTAATTAAAACGGGATCAAGGTTAGCGCGTGCTGCATAAACAGCGGCTGTATAGCCAGAGGGGCCAGAGCCCAAGATGAGAAGCTTGCAATGTTTGGTGTCACTCATGAATATCTCCATAGATTTATCAGGATTTTGTCAATCGTAAGGAAAGAGTGATTACAGGTAAAGAGAATTGTGAGAAATACTGAAGTAATATTGGGTCTAGTACATTAGGTCTTGACTAGCAGCTTCATGGAAGTCTGTATTTTACAGACGTATTGGAATGCTCTGATAATGAGTAATAAGCTTACTCAATCTGCCATGGTCGTTGAGTAGGGAACCAAGATGAGCATGATCGCGATAGATCTTGTTAACCTAGGAAATGCATTAAAAATATCAGAAATACAAGACTTCATTCTAAGAAGTTTCTGAGTGCAGCGTTCTTTATTGCATTGAAAAAAAGCTCCTGAAACAGTGCCCAGAGACCCTATCATAAATCCGTAAATTGCGCTTATTTCGGAATAGGTCAAAAGCCAAAATAGAATAGCAAAAAGCAATGATTGCGAAAATATGACTATTTGTAGTATGACGCTTGCCCGGATTCTGGTTTTTTTACTCAGCAGGTAAATATGAGAAGAATCTATATAGTTTATTTTATTTATATTCATTATTTTTTTAATATTTTAAGTATTGGCAACCATTAAAAACTATTGAATAGTTATATATCGGTTTAAGAAGCCCCTCAGCCCGTCCCACCGTGGTTTTAATACATGTTGTTTTATTTATGATCAGTTTTATATCATTATGTTTCTTAATAACATCTGAATATTTCAAGTAATTTTAAAATTTTGTAAAATATTTGTTACTCTACGCTTCAGTATATTTTGGCAAGTTAATGTTTTTATGGTTAAAAGTATGATTAAGCTCTTTATTACACTAATTGTGTTTTATTTGACATGTTTTACATCCCTGTATGCAGAGCAGGCAGAAACCACACTTCATCGGGGAAATGGTGCCGAACCTGAGACACTGGATATTCACAAATCTTCAGGCGTACCTGAAGCAAACATCCAACGGGATTTGTTTGAAGGTTTAGTGGGTGAAGGGGTTGATGGTAAATTGATTCCCGCTGCTGCGGAACGTTGGGAGCAAGATGAAACCGGTAAAACTTGGACGTTCTATCTGCGTAAAGACGGTTACTGGTCTAATGGCAATCCAGTGGTAGCTGAAGACTTTGTGTATGCCCTACGTCGAGCTGTTAACCCTGCAACAGCGTCTGAATATGCGTTTATTCTATGGCCTATTTTGCATGCAAAAGCGATTAATAGCAGTGAAATAAAAGCAATAGAAAAATTGGGAGCAGTAGCGCTTGACGCACACACTTTGAAAATTGAGTTAGCAAACCCGACCTCCTTTTTGCCGGGGTTATTGGCTCATCATATGGCTTATCCACTGAATAAAAAAGCCATTGAGAAACATGGCAAGAAATGGACGCGGGCTAATAATCTTGTTTCAAACGGTGCTTATAAATTAGCTGAATGGATACCACAATCCCATCTTAAGCTAGTAAAAAACGAGTACTTTCGTGAAGCAAGCCAGATCAAAATTGACACCGTTGTTTATTATCCCACGGAAGATCAAAGCGCAGCCATGAAGCGTTTTAGGGCGAAGGAATTAGACATAACAGATGATATTCCATCAAGCCAGATCGATTGGGCTAAAAAAAATCTTCCGAATGCTTTTCACAGCTCTCCTTACATTGGCACGTACTACTTGGCAATGAATTTGGAAAAATCTCCTTTTAAGGATAATAAGAATCTACGCAGGGCGTTGAGTCTGGCTATTGACCGAGATATTCTGACTGGGAAAGTGACCAAGGGAGGCGAGATTCCTGCTATGGGTTGGGTTCCTCCGGGGATGACGGCTTACACCTCCCAATCAATGAAAGAAAAAAGCTTAGATAAAAAGGATAGAATTGAGCGCGCCAAGGCATTGTATGAGAAAGCGGGTTTTTCAAAAGCTAAACCCTTAGAGGTTGAGCTGCTCTATAACACGAGCGAGAATCATAAAAAAATTGCCATTGCCGTGGCTGCGATGTGGAAGCAGACACTGGGGGTAAAAACAAAGCTCAGAAATGAAGAATGGAAGGTTTATTTAAGTTCGCGTACTCAACGTCAGTTTGAGCTGATCAGAGCGGGTTGGATTGGCGACTATAATGATGCATCCAATTTTTTAGATTTGTTTCGATCGGATGTAGGAACCATGAATCCGTCTGCATGGAAAAACAGACAATATGATGAGCTGATGAAAGCAGCAGAAGCGGAAACGAATGTAGAAAAACGAGCTGGATTAATGCAACAGGCGGAAAGTATTTTACTAGCAGAAATGCCGTTGATTCCTATTTATTATTACACTACTCAGCATCTGGTTAATGAAAATATAAGCGGATGGGTGGATAACGTTATGGATATACATCCTACGCGCTATATGAGCATAAGAGGCGCAGACTAGTTTTGTGCAGAATAACCCCAGCTTAGCAAGGATAGCTTGACATGCTACCTCTCCTTCTCCTGCTAGAGGGTGTCGAAAAAGGCACATAATCAGTAGGTCGGATAAGGAACGCCATCCGGCAAGATGTTGAATTAACATGCTTTTGTCGGATGACGCTATCGCTTATCCGACCTACATTTATCTTTTACAACACCCTCTGCTAAGGCGGAGGGTGTTTATTGCTTTCTGGACGGTAATAAATAGCTCTACGATAAATCACTTACCGTAGAGCTATTCAATAGTAGGTTTAGTACTTAGCCACAAAGTTAATGAACCAACCTGTTGCATCACCCTCGGTATTACGAAGATCATCATTAAAGTCAGTGAAGTTATAACCCACACCGACTTTCATGTTTTTACCAATATGGCGATCTATCGATACCATTGCACCGTGCTGGGTATCTTGTGAAGCATCTGAGTTGAGCCAGTGGTATTCGATCAGTCCATCCCAGTTGTGGGTCATATGATAACGAGCGCGTACTGCGGCTAGAGTCGCATCATTGTCATGCCAGATCCCTACGGCACGATCTTGACGTATTTCTGCTTTTTTATACGCTACCTTGCCACCAATTTCCCATTTCGGGCTTATGTCATAAGCCGCTTCTACGCTGGCTATGACACGCTACTTTAGCATGACCTACCTTATACCCCGTTCGCTATACAAGACAGGATGTGTTGATTCTATAAAGAAAGAACAATGGGTAGAAACCACCAGCTGTTATTTTTCTACTAGGTGGCTCTGAAGGCGGAATTTGGGAAAGTGATAGCCGAGAAGTAATAAGCCTGCAAGCGAAAGGCTTCGATGTAGTGACTGTTGGATATTTTGGTGAACATTTAGGGCTTCCAAAACACTTAAACCGGATTGAACTGGGTCAGTTTCAAACCCTATTTAATGATTACAAAAAAGATTCGAAGCGATGCGTAGGAGTTATTGGTGTCTAAAAAGGTGCAGAGTTAAGCCTTTTACTGGCTAGTCATTTCCTCGTCATTGATCTGGTGGCGGCGATTAGCCCTAGCCATGTTGTATTTCAGGCAAGCAATATCACGTTAAAACGCAACTCTTCTTGGGCTTATAAAGGAGAAGAGCTACCTTTTGTTTCTTTCCCTCGTTTTTCTATAGCAACTGTTAAAGGTGTACTCTCAGGAGAGAATTATCTAGATATGCATCAACAGGCATTGAGAAACAAGAAAGCAGTAGACGCTGCACGCATCAAGGTTGAAAAGATTAAAGGCTCCGTTCTTCTATTATCGGCTAAACATGATCATATGTGGCCGTCGGCAGCTATGGCTAAAGAGGTAGTGCAACGATTAAAAGCAAACCAGTTTCCTTACCACTATGAGCATGTAGAGTGGAATTCTGATCACTATATTTTGGATGATCCTAATGCATGGTATCGCGTATTGGACTTTACTGAGAGCCAGCTAGGCAAATCAGTAAAGTGTGATGGTTAATAATTATTCACATTAAGAAGCTAATTAATTACAATATCTAAATATCAAATACAAAAACCACTCAAATATAATCAAAACATTGAACATAAAACGACACGATGAGTCATATATTCATCAATCATTTTTTCTAATAATAACTTTATCAGGGCAAGCATAATGAAATATAAAACGACATTCTTATCGACTTCACTCGCACTTTTCCTTATCAGTATTTTGGTAAGTGCATGTGGACCTACGTACATTACTAAAAATGAATATGTTCCCCCCACAAACCCAGCTGCATCTTCGTGTTTACAACGTTGTGATGTAAAAAAGAATAATTGTCAAAACTCATGTAATACAAAAAACCAGATATGTAGAAATAAAGCCGCGCAAATGGCAACTAAGACATTACCGTCTGCATTGAGTGAATATACCCATCAGCTAGAAGTCTATACCGCACAACAAGAGCGCTATCATGCAGAAAAAAGAGAGCGTGAGTATGAGCTGAATAAGCTGGAGATGGATTATGAAGTGTATAAAGACAAATGCTCGAAGGACAAGCTTTACTGTGATCGTAAAAAAGAGATTAAGCGTAATTTACGTAGCTTGAAATACTCAAATGTGAAAACACCTATTCGTCCTGATAAGCCTACTTTAGCGACTGAGGCTGTACAACATCAAGCGAGTTGTACCACAGCATGTGGCTGTTCAGCCGTTTATGATAGCTGCTACACATCTTGCGGTGGACGTATTATTCCTCGACAGTTTTGTACTAGTAATTGTCCTGAGAAGAAGTAAGTATTGAAACAACACTACCTTCCTCGAGGGGAAGGTAGTTATGAAACTCCTTTTCCCCATAGGAGCGTGTCGCAAAAAGGGCACTTCTAGCTCTCTCCACCTCGTAGGGGGAGGACAGGGAGGGGTGAAATTAAATATCATATAATATTCAATCATCTACCCCCCACCCTAACCCTCCCTTGCTAACTTAAGGAAGGGAACTTAATGTGCCGCTTTTTACAACACTCTCCATAAGAAAGGATATTTCTAATATAGCTACCATACTGATAGTGAACGAAGTTTAATACTTACCTACAAAGTTAATAAACCACCCTGTCGCATCACCATCGGTATTACGAAGATCATCATTAAAGTCAGTGAAGTTATAACCCACACCTACTTTCATGTTTTTACCAATATGACGATCTACCGATACCATTGCTCCATGCTGGGTATCTTGCGACGCAACTGAGTTGAGCCAGTGATATTCGATCAGTCCATCCCAGTTGTGGGTCATGTGATAACGAGCGCGTACTGCGGCTAGAGTCGCATCATTGTCATGCCAGATTCCTACGGCGCGATCTTGACGTATTTCTGCTTTTTTATACGCTACCTTGCCACCTATTTCCCATTTCTGGTCAATATCATAAGCGGCTTCTACGCTGGCTATAACGGCTTTTTCATCGGGCTTGTCGGTTTGTTCTAGTGGTTGTAAGTCATACAAATAGGTTAAGCGACCCAGCATGTTGAAGCGATCATTATCAACAGGGCGATACGCTAGACCAATGCCGGCTTCTGCAAACTGTGCATCTTTTAAGTTACTGATATTGTCTTCCGTGATGGAGTAGTTGAATTTACCCTGTATTCGCATAGAGGGATCAACTTGGTAATTGATACGATTGCTTGTCAACCACTGTTCAGTGTCGACATTTGCGCCATTTGCACCCTTGTCTTTACGATATTCCAAGCGTGTATTCGCATGAGTTTTATCTTGATGATAGGTTAAGCCGACTGAGAATGCATCGCGGTCTGTGATCCCACCATTGGTGTTGTCCAACCTCGCTGACTGTACTGATACGTTAGCCGCGGTGTAATCACTGAGCTTGTAGTCCAATCCAAAGGTATGACCCAATCCTGATTGTTCATCCTCATGAGTAAACTGGTGTTCGGTATACACTCTGAGTTGATCACTAAGGGTCTTGCGTTGACCTGCGGTAAACGTGCCGCGTTTGTTGTTACTTCTATCCGTTGATAAGGTATATGAGCCATACACACCGTAGGTATCGGTCATTGCATAATCTAGCCCGAAGGTTGCGCCCTCCCCCCTATCACCTGTGCTGAACTCACCTTTCATGCTGAGTTTGTTATTAAGTCTGGCGATAGTTCCAATAGTGAATAAATCATTATCGGTATAGCTACCTTTGGTGGAAACAGTAGTTTGTGCAATACCGTAGATATTCACACCAGGCTTCACGTCCATGCCCACTTTTACAGCGGCTAAAGTACCTTCGCCATCTGTACCCACTACCAGATCATCCATAACGTGACGTAACTCCGCGCTGATAGATAATAAATCACTCACTTTATAATCCGCTTCTACACTAGCGGTGGTAAGCGTATTAGCCCCTGTTTTTTCTAACTGTGTAGCTCTTGCGCTTAAGTCTAGTTTGTCATTCACTTTTACGATAGCTTCAGCACCCGCATCCGTCGTTTCGACACCGCTATCCAATCGTGCGGTAGAAAAACCTGATTCACGTCGTTTCCACCACGCACCTACCGATTTATTGCCTTTTCTATCCAGATTGGCACGCGCCTCTACGCCATAGGCTTGACCTGAAATAGAGCTGGCAGCCGTATTGTTTGCGAAAGGCGAAAAGTTAATACCGCCATCTTCAGACAAGAAACTTCCCGAAGTTTGGCTAGACTCACTTTCTGCATATTCCGCTTTAATGTACGTACCTTTGTCTTTTTTATAGGTAACATCAACGCCTTTCACTTCATAGTCATCAGCATCACGATTTTCATGAACAAACGTACCACCGACAGCGACTTGATCATTCAACCAGACTTTACCGCGTCCACCATACGTGGCTTTATTGGCATCGAAGTCATCAGGTACATATTCATAATCCACCATCAGGAACGCTTGGTTGCCATCCAGAGGGGTATCTTTGATAATAGAAGGGCCAACTTGTCCGGCTATTTGCATTAATGGACGCGTCAAAATAATGCGACCTTGGAAGTCATCCATTTCATAATCACGACCTTCAACCAGTAGAATTTTCTCTACCGCTCTTTCGGTTTCACGTTGGCGAATTTCAACCCAAACCTTTTCTGAACCTCTCACAATATCGCTATCTTTGAGGTAATACAGACTACCGCCCGTACCTAAGAACTGGTTATGACGAAAAGCACTTTGCCCTTCTGAGCCAAATACTGACGCTTCGGTTTTATGTTCACCCGATGCCGTCGTTTGTGTGCTTTTATGATGTAACTGAGCACCGTATAAACTACGGTTAAACTGCGCGAATTCCGTACCTGTTAAACCTGTATTGAAGTTACCCCAAATGGCACGCGACTTGTCCCAATCGACGCGAACATACATCTTGCCTATGCTATCCGTATCGTCAATGAGCGTAGAATCATCACCGTAAACTGGATAATACTTATCAGGGTCTAGGCGGCGGAACAGACTACGTGGATCTTTCTTATGGATATTGTCAAACAGATCTTTAACATCTTCTGTGCCTGTATCCAACTGCGCAGTGATGAGGTATTTCCCTTTTACTTTACCTTTTAAATAAAACGCTAATCGACCATCGACAAAGATGTCGCCATCGTAATGACTTTGATCGACTTCTAAAGGCTCGATATTGCCCGTAACTTTGCTTTCGCCAATATTAAAATCAGCCAAGCCCACCATAAATAGGTATTTACCATCAACATTGGTGCCAAGGTTTTGTTGGTAGGTTTTTCCTGCTTGATCAGTAACAGCGACATCAAACTGATGTGTGCCTGTTGGCAATAGGTATTCGTTTACAAACTTCTGTTTAGTATCGAAGTTGACGGCTTTGTCATTTATTTTTAGTTGATAGCCTTTGGGAATATCACTGCCATAAATGCGGACTCGTGAACCATGAATAGGAATCGTTTGTTTAGCTATTTGTCCATCAGCAAAATGACTACGGCCTTTTAAACGATCATGGTATTTTTCGCTACCTACTTGTTGTTGCTTGTCGCTGAGCAGGTTGATGGTTTTACTTTGGGTAACATCACGATGACCATTGTCATCATACACAGTAAACACGTAGTCCAACGTTTCACCTGCTTTGAGTGAAGCATCGCCTTCCCATGTAATTGCTTGTCCATCTTCTAAACCTTGTCCATCCATAGAAGCAATGGGATCAGCATCCAGACTACCCTGATGGTAAACCGATAAATTCCAGTGATCTATAAAAGCCGTGTAGTTACTTTTCACGGTGAAGCTCAATGGTGATTCAAATTTACCATCCGTGAGTACTGCACTGCTTGATGTGGATACATTTAAAGTCGGTGTTAAGTTAGCAGGATCATTCGTTAACCAGATGATACCGCCATCGGCTAAGGTAATACTGCGATTTACCGCATCACTGACCTTGACTTTAACGGTTTCTGTCACATTACGTTTCACCGCTTTGCTCCCTTTAACGCGCGTAGTCATACGAACATCGGCACGTCTATTATCTTGGCGGTGTGGCTCATTCATATTATCGGAGCGGGGTGTGCCTTCTCCATGTGTCACTATTTTTAAGGTATAAGCAGGAGCAGCTGCCTGAGATAACACAGTGGCACTACATAGAACGAGACCTACCAAGGCTGCGTTTAGTTGAGAGGTTGAAGGCAATATGTTTCTAGTTTTATTATTATTATTTTTCATGTTGGGAACCTGATTTTTTATTATTGTTATTGATTGATTCGATTTCTAAAGGCGCATTCCTTATTTATTGGAATGCACCTGACACTTCATTTAGTCATCAAAAAAACCATTCAAGAGATTACTGCTGTAATCAATTGCCCGTTTGTCGTTGTGCGGAATTTCCTTGTAAGCACCACGATCCACATCCACTTTCACATTACGCATGAGCTTGGAGCCAAGACGCTTCTGTAACTCACCTCTGACGGTATTCGCCCGACGCTCTGCCAGCTTGATGTTATAAGCCGCATTATGACGCGCATCGGTGAAGGCATCGATGGTGATGTGTCCACTACCATAGCGCTCTATCTTGCTGGCGATATCATCCATAATACCGCGCTGATCTGCTCTGATATGGTACTTATCCTTATCGAAGAAGATGCTGCCTAAGTTGACATCCACCGTTTGATACGTGGGTTGTTGACCGTTTACCTCATGTGTTCTGCTCTCTGTGCGATATTGCGCAGGTTGCTGAATATGTCGCGCTGGCGCTTGCTGACCCGGCAACTTCACACCGAAGTTGATTTTATTCAGAGCTGCTCCTGTGAGTCGTAAAACACGTGGGTTTTCAGTGGTAAACTCAGCACCTTTTGGCAATGTGGCTTTATCTACTTTAAGAATGAAGTTTTTGCCGAAGCCTCGTCTACCGCCATCCACATCCGGCACATGGAAACGTCCATGGCCGTCTGTTTCAATCAATAGCCCTGTTACAGTAGCCAGACGTACACCAGGAATACCTTCCTCATGGATACCGTGGTTAGTTACGGTGATTTCCAGCTCTTTACCGACCTTACGAGTCGTTACACGCAGATCTTGTCCCGTGATACCTTTGGCTTTCATTCCTTTATGGGATTCACTGACTTGACCGTTGTGATCTACCTCAATATGCGTACCTTGCTGAGTGGTGATGACAAAGCTGTTATCACTGCCGAGTGCCAACAGAACCTTCTTGCTGTGCTTGCTGATCGCATCTTGTGTACTGATGCGTCCTGTCAATCCACCAAGATGTTTCATAAAGCCGTTATTTGCTTTAATGGTAATACCTGTAGCATTGGCGCTATCTTGGTAGCCATCACCATCACGGTCATGGAAGACTTTACCGATCAACGTTGACTGGTCGATCACTGCTTCAGCCACAATAATGACAGTTGCTTTTGCCGTATTGCTGGCAGGAGCGCCTATGTCATTCAAGGCTTGCGCGGTATTCACATGGTTGCCTTCAATTACACTTGCGCCGACTCTGAGAAGATAGGTAATACGTATTTTCTCATCTCCTGCGATATCAATATCGTTGAAGGTCATGGGATCAGTGCCTGTGGGCGTAATCACCGCTTTGATATCATCCGCTGTGCCTAGTAGTCCATCGACACCTGCACGTGTCAGCTTGGCTGAACCGGTTGCAAGTTGGAAGCCTGCGGGCAGGTCATCCACCACGTCCACATCATTGACAGCTAACGACTTGGTGTTGGCTACATCAATGCTGTAGTACAACATATCGCCTACAGAGGCTTGATGCTTATCTACCACCTTGCTTATCAGTAAATCACCACCGCCTTTTGGATCAAGCGGAATGTGGTTGAAGATGATATTCAGATTGCCACTTGCCAGCGTAAACTGAGTGTAGAACGTGGTTGGCTGATTACCCGTAGGCGCATCAGGTTGTGCTTGAACTTCACACGAACCACTAGCTGCAATCGCATCTGACGTACAAGCTGCTTCGGTTGCAGCGCCGTTAAACACACCACTTTGAGGTGGGATTGCCGCCGAGCTATCGTAGTAACTTGCCGGCACGTTGACGATATTAATCGTATACGTCTCTGGGTCGCCACAGGTAGCATGAGCATTCGGGTTCACATCAAAGGCGTACATTCCCGTTACATCAGTCACCTGATTTTGCTGACCTGTGCCGACACAAGATGGATCAACTGGCGTGCCTGTTGCATTTAACAGCTGTAGCGTCACACCTGAAATCGGTAGACGTGTCACGCTGTTATATATCACACCGCTTGGATCAATCGGCAGTGATAAGTCAGCAGGTTGTGAACCTGGACTACTAGGCGATAATGGACCATTGGTTTTCTGAGTAGCAATCAACGTGTCGTTTTCATTATAAAACTCAACCGTATATTCTGCTGGAATCAGATCATCAACTGCATATTCACCTTGCTCATTAGTGACTACTTCACGAACTACATCCCCGTTAGTGTCCCTGATTACCAAAGTCCAATTAGCCATGCGTTGCTCTTCAGGATCAATCAAACCATCTTTATCTCTATCCAGCCAAACCGTTCCAACTAGTATTGCTGGTGCTTCGTAGTCAATCGTTACAGTAGCTTGATTAGATTCAAGACCTGTCTCATCTTTCACGGTGTATTTCACCGGTGTGGGATCAGCGACAAAGCCATTTTCAGGTGTAAAGGTGACTGCTCCTGTTACAGGATCAACGACCCACTCGCCTTCGTTGGGTACGGTTAATGTCGTCACCGGATTACCTGATGGATCGACTAACTTCACTGTAGTTGGATCAAGATCATTCTCAGGGTCGCTATCGTTATCGACAACACTCAAGGTGACTGCTGTTCCAAGTGGCTGATTTAGCTTCTCATCATCAGTAGCTACAGGGTTAGATTGTGGGTAATCCACAGTAACCGTTGCCTGATTAGACTCTAGACCGTTTTCATCCTTCACCGTGTATTTCACTGGTGTGGGATCAGCGGTGAAGCCTGCTGCTGGCGTAAAGGTGACTGCGCCTGTGGTTGGATCAACCACCCACTCACCTTCGTTCGGTACGGTCAATGTCGTCACAGGGTTGCCTGATGGATCAACTAGTTTTACAGTCGCTGGATCAAGGTCGTTTTCAGGATCGGTATCATTATCGACTGTTATCACTGTAGTTGGGTTCGTAGGCGAAGCCGTGTTCGGGTTCGTCGCGGAATCATCCACTGCTATTGGTGCTGTTTGTGGATAATCTACCGTTACTGTTGCTTGGTTCGACTCAATTCCGCCTTGGTCCTTCACTGTGTATTTCACAGGTGTCGGATCAGATGTGAAGCCAGCTTCAGGGGTAAAGGTAATATCACCTGAAGTTGCATCGACTGTCCATGTACCTTCGTTTGGTACAGTCAACGTAGTCACAGGGTTACCTGTTGGATCAACCAATTTCACCGTTGTCGGATCAAGATCATTTTCAGGATCAGTATCGTTACTCACCGTAGCCAAAGTCGTTGGATTGGAAGGCGTTGCAGGATTTGCATTACTCTTCGTATCATCCACCGCTACTGGCGCTGTTTGTGGGTAATCAATAGTTACCGTTGCCTGATTTGATTCAATACCACCTGTATCTTTCACCGTGTATTTTACGGGTGTGGGATCAGCCGTGAATCCCGTTTCAGGTGCGAATGTGACTTCACCTGTCGTTGGGTTCACTGTCCAATCACCTTCGTTCGGTACGTTCAGTGTTGTTACTGGATTACCTGATGGATCAACCAGTTTCACCGTTGTAGGATCAAGGTCGTTCTCAGGATCAGAGTCATTTGGAATCACATCAACCGTTGTCGGTGTGGCTGTTATTCCTGACTGGGTATCGTCTGTTGCTACAGGTGCAGTCTGTGGATAATCCACGGTTTCTGTTGCTTCGTTAGAGAGTAACCCATTCTGATCCTTCACCGTGTACTTCACAGGTGTTGGATCAGCGGTGAAGTCTGCTTCTGGAGTGAAAGTTATATCGCCCGAAGTCGCATCAACTGTCCAAGTTCCTTCGCCTGTTACTGCTAAGGTCGTTACAGGATTGCCTGTTCCATCAACCAATTTCACGCTGGTAGGATCAAGATCATTTTCAGGATCGGTATCGTTACTAACGGTAGTTAAAGTAGTTGGATTCGTAGGTGATGCCGTGTTGGGGTTCGTTTCCGTATCATCCACTGCGACAGGGTTAGACTGAGGGTAATCAATCGTCACAGTTGCCTGATTAGACTCGATATCACCTGTATCTTTGACTGTGTACTTCACAGGTGTAGGATCATCAGTAAATCCTGTTTCAGGGGTGAAAGTTACTTCCCCTGTGGTTGGGTTCACTGTCCAGTCGCCTTCGTTCGGTACGTTCAGTGACGTTACTGGGTTACCTGATGGATCAACCAATTTTACCGTTGTAGGATCAAGGTCATTCTCAGGATCAGTGTCATTAGGAATGACATCAACCGTTGTCGGTGTACCCGTAGTGCCTGACTCTGTATCGTCTGTTGCTGTAGGAGCAGTTTGTGGATAATCCACAGTTTCTGTTGCTTCGTTAGAGACTAATCCATTCTTGTCCTTCACTGTGTATTTCACGGGTGTAGGGTCAGCGGTGAAGCCTGCTTCTGGAGTGAAAGTTATATCACCCGAAGTGGCATCGACTGTCCAAGTTCCTTCATTCGTCACTACTAAGGTGGTGACAGGATTCCCTGTTCCATCCACTAGTTTAACGCTAGTTGGATCAAGGTCATTCTCTGGATCCGTATCATTACTAACGGTCGTCAATGTCGTTGGATTGCTAGGTGTCGCAGGATTCGGATTCGTTGCGGAATCATCCACTGCTACAGGGTCAGATTGTGGGTAATCCACAGTTTCTGTTGCCTGATTAGACTCTAAGCCATTAACGTCTTTTACTGTGTATTTCACAGGTGTGGGATCAGCGGTAAATCCAGCTTCTGGGGTGAAAGTAATATCACCCGAAGTCGCATCGACTGTCCATGTTCCTTCGTTAGGTACATTTAACGTAGAGACAGGGTTACCTGTTCCATCAACCAGTTTCACGCTGGTAGGATCAAGATCATTTTCAGGATCGGTATCGTTACTAACCGTAGTCAACGTCGTTGGATTACTTGGCGTTGCAGGATTGGGGTTCGTCTTCGTATCATCCACTGCTACGGGTGCAGTTTGTGGATAATCAACCGTAATAGTTGCCTCATTAGACTCTAATCCACCCGTATCTTTTACTGTGTATTTAACAGGAGTTGGGTCATCTGTGAAGCCTGCTTCTGGTGTGAAAGTTACCTCACCATTAGTCGTATTCACTACCCACTGGCCTTCATTCGGCACAGTCAACGTAGTGACAGGATTACCCGATGGGTCAACCAACTTCACCGTAGTTGGGTCAAGGTTGCCATCAGGGTCAGTATCATTACCAACAGTAGGAACAATAGTCGGATTCGTCGGCGTTGCAGGGTTTAGATTCGTCTTTGAATCATCCACCGCGACAGGTGCAGATATCTTGTCGATACCGAATAACACATCCGTTACTGAAGTACTACCAACAGCCACTTGCGTTACTCCATCAACCGTAGAATCTGGCGTCCCCGTAATGCCTTCGCCTGTTGCTATCCAGTTAGTGGGTAGCGTTGTTGCAGGTTGAGCATTACTTACGGTTCCTTGTGCCGTGCTGATTTGTACGTTGTAAGTGGTATTTGGCGTGACATTGGCAATGTTGTATGTGCCATCGGCATTTACCGTTGTGGTAGCCACTACATTGCCACTGCTATCAATCAAGTTGGCGTAAAGCGTGGTGCTATCAGGATTGCCTAACCCCGTACCATCTACATTGCCACCATCCGTATCTTGGAAGACTTGACCGCTAAGGCTGATGCCTCCGAAGGGCATGGTTACTGTTGCCGTATCAGATTCCACACCTGCTGCATCTTTAGTGCTGTAATCGAAATCAACCGTCACTGTGCCGTCGATAGGATCAAGGGTTAGCTTAGTTGGATCAAAGTTAGCAATCTCAGCACCTGCGCTAACAGGGTTATTGTTGTAATAAAGCACGCCTTCTGTTGTCGCATCTGGCAAGGTCTTGATGATTACTGTGGTCGGTGTTCCATCCTCGGCATCCGCAATGCTTAATGTAGGTACTTGAACTTGCGTTGTGCCACCAGGATTAGGCTGTGAACTTGCCGTAACATCTGTCGCTGTTGGTTTCTTGTTGATACCAAAGAGTACGTTGATTACATCACTTGTGCCGACAGTAACAATCGTTACGCTGTTTGGATTGGTATCATCAACGCCAGCAATACCTTCGGCGGTAGTGGCCCAATCAGTCGGTAAAGTAACCGCTGGTTTAGTGCTTCCTACAGTGCCTTGTGTGCTACTGATTAATACGTCATAAGTGGTATTCGCAGGGACATTGCTAAAGCTGTATGTACCATCTGCGTTTACTGTCACTTCTTGGAGTACGTTTTCATTCGCTGTACCAAACTCGATAATCAAGTGTGCGTAAAGCGTAGTGCCGTCTGGATTGCCTAAGCCTGTGCCGTCCACATTTCCACCATTCGCATCATCAAATACTTTACCGCTGACGGTAACGTGTGGTGAATCAACAAAGTCATTTCCAGAGTCGGTTTCATTTGCCGTTACTGTGACAGGGATGCTGTTGTCGTTGGTGTCTGTGTTTGGCGTAGTATCATCATCCGTACTTTGCGTATCACTTACAGACTGAACATTTGCAGGATCCGTTTCTTCAATAGTGTACTCACCAACGGGAACATCACTAAACGTGTAGTTTCCAGAGCCATCAGTTGTTTGTGTATCAATGACTGCACCCGTGCTGTCTTTGAGTTCTACCGTTACACTTTGCAGAGGATTACCAGCCGTGTCTTTCACACTTCCGCTGACATCACCTGTATCAGGAGTATCTACAAAATCATTCGCTGTATCGGTTTCGTTAGCCGTTACGGTTACTGGAATACTGTTGTCGTTGGTGTCTGTGTTCGGTGTAGTATCGCCATCAGCGCTTTGTGCATCACTGACTGAGTGGAAGTCAGCTGGATCCGTTTCTACAATCGTGTACTCGCCTACTGGAATACTTGAGAACGTGTAGTTTCCAGAGTTATTTGTTGTTTCAGTTGCAACTACTGTGCCAGAAGCATCTTTGAGTTCGACCGTTACGTTTTTAATAGCAGCACCTGTTGAGTCTTTTACACTTCCACTGACATCGCCCGTATCAGGGTCATCAACAAAATCATTGTTAGGATCTGTTTCACCCAACGCTACTGTGACAGGAATAATATTGTCGTTAGTATTTGTGTTAGCCGTGGTATCACCATCAGCACTTTGTGTATCGCTTACCGAATGGAAATTAGTCGGATCCGTTTCAACAATCGTGTACTCACCTGCTGGAACATTAGTAAAGCTATAAGCACCTGATGAACCAGTGGTCACTGTATCTACCACAGCACCACCACTATCTTTGAGTTCTACCGTTACGCTTTCGATGGCATTGCCAGCTGAATCTTTTACCGTTCCGCTCACTACTGAGCCGTCAGGTGTATCAATAAAGTCATTGCCTGAATCGGTTTCATTCGCTGTTACTGTGATTGGGATTTCATCATCCGTCGTACTAGTGTTAGCAGGGTCACCTGTTTGATCACTCGACTCATTGGTTGAGGTGTAGTTGGCAGGATTAGTTTCTACCAATTTGTAGTCGCCTACAGGTACATTAGTAAACTCATAAGCGCCTGTGCTTGGATTAACCGTTACTTCTGCAATGAGGTTGCCGTCGGTGCCTGTTACGGGTGAGCCATCGGTATTAACCAGTTTGACCTTTGCGCCGACAATGGGGTTACCACTGGGGTCTTTAACGCTTCCGTTGACTATGCCAGCATTTGAAGTATCAACAAAATCATTGTTGGAATCTGTTTCACCTGGAGCTACTGTGACAGGAATACTGTTGTCATTAGTATCTGTGTTAGCCGTGGTATCACCATCAGAACTTTGCGTATCACTCGTTGAGGAGAAGTTCGCTGGATCTGTTTCTTCAACCGTATATTCGCCTGCTGGAACGCTTGTGAATGTGTAGTTGCCAGAGGGGTCCGTTGTTTCAGTCGCTATGACTGCACCAGAATTGTCTTTAAGTTTAACCGTCACGCCTTCAATGGCTGCGCCCGTATTGTCCTTAACGCTTCCGCTAACTACGCCAGTATCGGGAGTATCTACAAAATCATTGGCTGTATCGGTTTCACCAGAAGTTACTGTGACAGGAATACTGTTGTCATTGGTGTCAGCATTAGCAGTAGTGTCACCATCAGAACTTTGTGAATCACTGACTGAGCTATAATTTGCAGGATCCGTTTCTTCAACCGTATATTCACCTACTGGGACGTTTGTGAATGTGTAGTTGCCAGAGGGGTCAGTTGTTTCAGTCGCTATGACTGCGCCTGAGCTGTCTTTGAGTTTAACCGTAACGCTTTCAAGAGCAGCTCCAGTATCATCTTTGACACTTCCAGCGACTGAACCAACAATAGGCGCGGGTATATCAACAAAATCATTGCCTGTATCAGCCTCCCCCGAAGTTACCGTAACAGGAATGCTATTGTCGTTAGTATCCGTGTTAGCTGTAGTATCACCATCAGCACTTTGTGCATCACTCACTGAGCTATAGTTTGCGAGATCTGTTTCTTCTATGGTGTATTCACCCACGGGAACATTGGTAAACTCATAAGCACCGCTTGGATTGGTAGTTTCCGTTGCATAGATAGCACCTGTACTATCTTTGAGATTAACCGTCACATTCGCTATCGCTGCTCCTGTTCCATCTTTTACGCTACCTGAAACCGTACCAACGCCATTGATGGGGAATAAAGGGTCACAGACGATGCCTTCCCAATCACCTGAAATAATAGTGCGTTTATTACTCGCTTCTCCAGTGGCAAGATCTACCGTTATGAGACTATTGGCATTGGTTCCACCCACATTGGATGAAATCATCACTAAATCCCCGTCCTCGTCAAATGACATTCCTTCTATATCATAATAATCTGAACTGGGAGCCGCGCCACTTGTGTAACTGACTCCGCTAAGATTTTTTGGTGCCAGAACTGCCTCTGGAGTGGCTTGCGATACATCTACAGCAAACAGGTGCCCTACTTTAGGATTGCCACCACTAAGTGTACTTAAAACACCATAAAGAATATTAGGTTCGTTTTTATAAAAAGTAAGTGCTTCAACCGTTGGTCTGTCATTACTGCTATTGAAGGTATAGGGAGCCAGATCGACAGCAATATAGTCTTCTCCACCAAATGCTCCTGTTAGCACCTCACCGGTTATGGTGCTCATTTTGAATAAATAAACGTTAGTGACACCTGGTCCCGAAGCAGGATGTGCATTATAAGCAGCAACCCATAACTCATTAGTGCCAGGTTGGTGCGCAATTGCGCGTGACTGGAATATTGATAATGATCCATACACACTGTGAGAGAGAGAAGCATGACCTGTTGAAGTAATATCAGCAAAACTACCTGCTACCGGGTCAAGCTCACCCAGCCATAACTTACCACTCCTGTTCGCATTAAGTGCATAAAAGTCCTTACTCGCAACATCTGCAGTAAGTCCTTCGACAGTACCACTAGGCACGCCCCATGGACCAATGATTGTTAGTGTGTTGGGGTTAGTATGATCACTTATATTGTAAAAAGAGTTTGGTGTTGCATTGACTCCTACATTTTGATGGTGAGTTAGTACACACTCGCCACCATCACCTGAACCAGTGACGGGAGATGCAGGCCAAGAGGCTGCACTAGCAATATTGCTCATACTCAAGCCCAAGATGGCAATAGCAATACTTTTAACATTATTGCTATCAAGGGGTTTAAGTAACTCCATTAAGTGTTGTTGGATAGTACTGAAACACTTGTTATTAAATGCTTTGAAACTACTGCTGTCTACCAAGTCAGGTGGTGCTGCTGCTGAACCAAACCACAGCTGTACCAATTGTTTATTGATCTTGGTATGTGCGTTTGATTTTTGGGTGTTTAGATAGTGATGACTTGGGTTTGTTTTATTACCAGAAAACTTATTGTTAGACATATGTAGTTTCTCTTTTTATTATTATTATTTTCTTAGAATTATTATTTATTGTTACAGGTTCAGTCTAAACATAACCGCTTGATCAGCTCTGGTTTGCTTGAATGATTGCTGTTTGAAGTTTCCATACAAATGCCCGAATGGCTTTCAAATGAACAATATTGATTTATTATTAACCATTAATGGATATTTTTCATCTCGCTCTGATTAATGGCCGCACACATCTTCTTGATTATCCATCAGTCTAAACAGAGAATTAATAACGTTGTAGTTCAAACATCTATCCCCACACTAACCCTGTACCCTTTTTACAACGCACCACATAGAAGTGAAATGGATGTAATACTAATACTAAAACTAAGATTAATAGTTTCGGGGGTTTACAAGTTATTGTGCGGCGTCCTTCTGAGCTACCACCAAACTAGGTTGATCAAGCTCGCCAGCCATGTCCATGATAGCCTGCCCCACACCTTGCACCACTTTAGCCATGCGCCCATAATCCAGATGTTCTGCGGTGTCAGATTCTGTGTGATATGCCGGATTACGATCAGCTGCGGTGTCGCTAATAAGTACTGCGGGAAAACCTTGTTCCCAATAGCTGGTATTGTCAGAGGTCGCAACCGAAGCAATGATTTCTGGTGCATTTAATGATCGGACAGCTAAATCGTCGACCTTTTTAAAACTTTTCTTAATCTTGCGCACTGCCAGAATGTCTTGAATGCGGCCAGTGATACGAATGAAGTTCCCCTCGGCTGGATAGAAGTGACGCATAAATTCGTAAGGGTAGTTTTGTGATCTCGGTTGATCGGAGAAATAACCAATACTGTCCAGTGACATCATCATGACTACATGCTTGCGCTGTTGCTTAAGCTGCCGTGCATGTCGAAAACTTCCCATATCACGTGTGCCAAAATATTTTCCTTCGGCTAATGCGTAAGCAACGAGTTGGATTCTGATAGGAAGATCGTCTCTTGTTGATAGCAATCGTGCCAATTCAATAAGTCCGGCAACACCGCTGGCATTGCCGTCCGCTCCAGGCATGCCTTCCCAGGAATCGTAATGTGCACCCACTATTAATACGTTCTTGGTATCAGGGCCGAAATCTATAATGACGTTATTTACTGTGCCAATAGCCGTTTTAAAGGGTTGATAATAAACGCTGCCATTTTCCCCAGCGTTTCTTTTGAAATGCTTATGTATATAACGTGCCGGAGGGCGAAGGTTTTCGAACTCAGCCATGCGTGGTGAGTTGGTCAGTGAAATGACGTGCTGTTGTAGGTTGGTTGTATCGGCGATGTCGAATTCAGCAGCATCAAAGATAGGTAAAACAGGCCCCGTCAAAACAAACCACAGCAATAGGCTTGCCGCAAAAAGTACGACAAACCACTCGATCATTTTTCTAAAAAATGAAGCTAGCATGAGAACACTCGAAAAATAGGGGTTGTGGCTGCTGGTATTCTTTTTAGGTACTAAACTTATTGTTGATAACAATCAATGTAGATAAGTTAGACATTCCAAGAAATCACACAAACAATATTCACTATCTATCGGTAATAATAGTCTATATTGGTGAGAAATTAAAAACAATTCTTAGTTTTTTGGTTCTATGTCCAATCCGTACTGCACAAGATGTAGACTGATGTTTGGCTGGTCATTGATAATAACCCGCTTGTTTTTGTGCAAAACATTCGTTTTATCTGATAACAAGAGCCACTTGAATTAAACAGAGGTAAGCTACAGAGCCTAAAAATAACAATTAATAAAAGGCGAACTATCTTGAACTCCCCTCTGCTACAAGAAATTAAAACCAGTCTTAAAGAAATTAATCAGGTCATTCTTGGCAAAGAGCAACAAGTGCGTTTAGCGCTTACCTGTGTACTAGCAAATGGTCATTTGCTAGTTGAAGATTTACCCGGCATGGGGAAAACCACACTGGCACATGCCTTATCTACAGTACTTGGATTAGACTATAATCGCGTACAATTCACCAGTGACTTGTTGCCGGCAGACCTTATCGGTGCTTCGGTTTTTGATCCCAAGTCCGCTTCATTTAGTTTCCATAAAGGCCCTGTATTTAGCTCGGTATTTTTGGCAGATGAACTTAATCGTGCTACTCCTAAGGCGCAAAGTGCTTTGTTAGAGGCAATGGAGGAAGGTCAGGTCAGTGTGGATGGACAAACCTACCCGTTACCCAAGCCTTTTTTTGTCATTGCGACACAAAACCCGCAAAGTCAGTCCGGCACATTTCCTTTGCCAGAATCTCAGCTTGATCGGTTTATGATAAGAATTTCTTTGGGTTATCCGAATCAAATGGTAGAGAGGCAAATTTTGCAAGGGCAAAAAGGACGCTCTGCATTAGACCAGGTGGCTCAAGTGCTAAACCAGGAAAGTTTGTTAAAAATTCAGCGTCTCGTTCCACAAGTGAAAGTATCTGAAGCGTTGCTGGATTACGTTCAACGGCTGATCGCCCAGACCCGGGAAAATGATTTATGCCATTTGGGTTTATCCCCTCGTGGAGCCATCGCGTTAATGCAAAGTGCTAAATGTTGGGCGCTGTTGCAAGGTCGTGGACATGTGCTACCCGAAGATGTGCAAGCTGTTTTTGTAGCGGTAGTCGGGCATCGGATTGTTGGCAAGAAAGAAACCCAGGGGGATCAGTTAGCACGACACATTTTGCATTCAGTAGATGCGATTGGAGAAGGTGTCAGTGCCTAGTTCTGCCGCTGAATCTGAATCAACACCGGGAAGCAAAGCACAGCACAACCGCGTAGAGTGTTGGCTAGAACGCCGTTTCCCCGATGTGGCTGAAATTACCTTAGGGCTGCGAACTATTTTTATTGTCCCAACGATGACCAGTATTGCGTTATTACTTACCGTGATGCTGTTATTTTTAATGGCTATTAATTTTCAGAATGCGTTGATTTACGGCTTAAGTTTTTGGCTGCTGGCGCTTCTTGTGGTGAGCATATTTTTCACCTATCGAAATCTTTCTGGTTTGACTCTCAAAGCCATACAATCCTCACCTTGCTTTGTCGGAGAAAAAGCTGTTTTTGAGTGTCAAGTTTCTGTTCCAGCAGATCAAAAAAAAGCGGCTATTTTTATCGGTTGGAAAGATGAAGATATGGCCGAAGCCAGTTTTAACCAAGAGCAGCACCAAGAACACCAAAAGCAACAGGGAAAGAGACAGAGAGTCAGCAATCATAGCTTACGTATTAAGCTATCTCATAGCACAACACAAAGGGGTTGGTTTAAGCCTCCAAGATTGAGTGTTTTCACTCGTTATCCCGTCGGCTTAATGGTTTCTTGGTCTTACGCGGCGCTGGATATGCAAAGCATCGTATTTCCTGCGCCTTTATTGCAAAAAAGCGTTACAGGCAAGCAAGACAGCAATGATAATAATGATCAAGCTGAACAAGGTACAGAAATAGCCAATGGCTCGACGGATTTCTCTGGTATTCGCGAATATCAGCCCGGAGATTCGCCCAAACATATTCATTGGGGGACGTATGCAAAAACAGGAGAGGTTTATACCAAATCTTTTGTTGATTACGGCAGCAATGATTTATGGCTGAACTGGGATACATTGAACATACAGGGCGTAGAAACAAAGCTCTCACATCTGTGCGCAAGAGTGCTGGAGTGTCATCAAGAACAGTTAACGTATGGCTTAAAACTTCCAGCAAACACCCTTCAACCTGATAGTGGCGAAGCCCATAAAAATCTTTGTCTGACGGCTTTAGCATTGTATGGCATGGATGTCGAAAGGGAGAGCAGATAGCGTGTTTAGCAAGGGCTTTCCACACAGTAAGCAAATAACCTATGCGGGCATGCTGTGGTTAATAGCAGCACAAATCGTTGTGATGCTGCCGTTAATGTTCCATCTGCCGTTATGGTTGATCCCCGTTCTTATTTTTTCAGCAGGTTGGCGTATTAGGGTCATGCAAGGCCATCTCACCCAGCCGGGTAATATAGTAAAACTAATGATCGGTGGTTTAGGTTTTGCAGCATTGGCAGCGAGTGGTTTGCCAACCGTTTCGCTAGATATGATGGCTTCGTTACTGATGCTGGGGTTTGCCTATAAATCATTGGAGGTTATTCAGCAACGCGATGGAATGGTGGTTGTTCTTACCGGTTATTTGTTGGTTGCGGTGCAATTCTTATATTCCCAATCCATGTTTTCTGCGCTCTATGGTATTTTTTCCCTGACTGTATTAACGGGTGCGATGATTGCTATTCAACAAGCCCAGCAAGTCAAAAGCAAAGGCATTACGCCGAACTTAAAGTTGGCAGGTGCCATGCTGTTGATGTGTTTGCCGTTAATGATTACCTTGTTTGTTTTTGCGCCGCGTTTCTCACCGTTGTGGAGCTTTTCATTACCCAGTAGTCATGCAAAAACGGGCATTACCGATCGCATGACACCCGGTGATATCGCCAGCTTAAGTCAGTCAGATGAGTTAGCCTTTCGAGTGACTTTCTCAGGAGAGCGTCCACCGCAAAATGAATTGTATTGGCGTGGGCTGGTGTTACAGCATTTTGATGGCAAGACCTGGACGCAGTTTGCTGATGATCCATCTCCCGAAACCGTCAAATCTCGATTACGTAGCTATGAACACGATGCTAGGAAGCGTTTGCAGAAAAAAGGTTATGGGCGTGCTTATGACGTTATTTATGAAAAATCAGGACAGCCCTGGCTGTTTGCATTGTCACCGGTCGTAGCGATTGAAGGAGATGCGATTTATAGCTCTGATTTTAATATCATGGCACGAAAAAATATCCTGGAACCGATGCTGTTAAAGCTAATCAGTTTTCCTCAAGCTTTACGTGAAATAGATTTGCCTCAAGCCATTCGACGCCTTGCCTTACAATTGCCAAAAGTAGGCAAGAGTGAAGCTAATCGAAAAAGTCGAGCGTTGGCTAAACGATTATTAGAGTCCTCTGTTTCTCAAGAAGATTATATTCAAAAGGTATTAAATCTTTATAAACAAGATTTTTATTACACCTTGCGACCTCCGGTTTTAAATAGCCGAAACAGCATTGATCATTTCTTGCTCGGCAGTAAAAAGGGTTTTTGCGCACATTATGCCGGGAGCTTTGTTTATATGATGCGCGTGGCTGGAATTCCTGCTCGTGTCATCGCAGGATACCAAGGCGGTGAATGGAATGAGAAAAGCAACTATTTGGCTGTACATCAATACGATGCTCATGCCTGGACAGAAGTTTGGCTTGAAGGTCAAGGCTGGGTCCGCTTTGATCCAACGACGATGGTTGCGCCAGAACGAGTAGAACAAAACCTGCAAACAGCAGTCAGTGAAGAAGGTAGTTTTTTAGAAGATCAGATATTGTCATCTGTTAAATACCAATGGTTGGGTAGTTTAAGAAAACAAGTAGATGCAACCCAGTACTCTTGGCGGAAATTCGTATTGGGCTACGATCAAGAAGCACAATCACACTTTATAAAACGACTTTTCGGAGAGATCTCGCTACTAAAAATTGGCTTAATAGCTGGCGCTATCATCCTGAGTATTATCACGCTTTGGGTTCTATTTTTAGGGCTCACAAAAAAACATAAACATGAGGCTATTGAGCATCAACTTTACCGGAGTTTCTGTGATTTACTGGAAAAACAAGGTATCAAAAGAACGCCTTCCCAATCGCCTGCTGAGTTTAGCCAGCGGGCTTCGGCGCAGATACCAGAATTAGCAACAGAAATCAGGAGCTTTTCTGAACTATATACTGCACTTTGCTATGACCCTGATACTCAAAGCAAGACGCATGAACACATTGATCGTTTAAAGAAAATGATCAAAGCTATGCGAAAAACAGGACGAAAAAATAGAACGAGGAATAGGTGATATAGCCAACCCATTCGAAATGAAATTTCGGTTCCGCTTACCCAAACGGGCGTTTGAGTAAGCGGAACAAGCATTCGTCTGACGCATCGTATAATTACTATTCAAGTCCTTATATGCGGTTTTTATAACATACTTTGTAAAATACTAATCAGCTGATAGGGTGTGAATATGGAGTGTGGCGAAGTAGCTATCTTATGCTCCAATTTGAGGTTAAAAACCTAGAGCAAATGGGCTAGTTCTAGACAAAAAATCATAATAATGTGATGAGCTTTGTGAGCTGATATATGTGTCAGTGAATCAATGCGTGAATGTGGGGGTCATATTAAGTCGTTAATAAAAATAAATATTTAAATTGGTTTTTGTCGTTATCCCTTTGTTTTTAATTCTAATCATTATAATTTAGGAGTTAAGAATGGCGAAAATAGATTCATTTTTTTATTTTATTCTGCCCGTTGCATTAGCAATAGGAGGAGTGGGTTGTAGCACTAATTATTCGGCAAAAAACACACCTGTTTCCAACACAAAAATATCAGCCTCAATAATGGAAATGGAAAAGCAGAGTAAAGCAGATCAAATCATGATCAATGCGGCTCTGAAAGCACTCGAAAAAGAGGATAAGGCTAATATCATAGTCAAGAAAAAAGTCTGGATAGCAAAACGTCGCAGACAACATGCAGAGAAAAAGAAGCAGCTGTTAAAATTGAAGCAACAACAACTAGCTCTTAACAACAAAAACGTTACCCGCTCCAGGAAACAGTATTCTAAGAGTGCTAGTCCTAAAGTTAGAAAAGTGGCATGGAAGACGAATCAGCCGTTCGCATTAACGGGAGATTTTTCGAGGAATGCATCCGCTCGATCATTCATAAAACGTATGTCTCGTTCCAATAATATGGATAGTTATTATTTGAACAGAATATTTTCACAAGCACAAAATCTTAAACGGGTTTCTCGGACCAAAGCGCCGCGCAAAAAGCAAAAAAGAAACAGCCACGGAAGAATGGGGAAATGGACGCGCTATCGTCGATATTTCATTACACCAAGGCATATTAGTGGTGGCGTTAGATTCTGGAGAGAGCACGCAGCTACACTCAATAAAGCTCATCGGCAATATGGTGTTCCTCCGGAGTACATCGTTGGTATATTAGGCGTTGAAACGATCTATGGTGGTAATGTAGGTAAAACTCGCGTACTAGATTCGTTGTCAACTAAAGCGTTTCATCGAGGACGCCGGCAAAAGTTTTTCCGCAATGAACTCAAAAAATTCCTGTTGATGGCTCAAAGTGAAGGTTTGAATCCTGTTACTTTAATGGGGTCATCAGCCGGGGCTGTAGGTTTATGCCAGTTCATGCCTAGTAACTTTAAAACATTAGGTGTGGATTTCAACAACAATGGCTCCTGTAACCTTTGGGATCCAGTCGATGCGATCGGTAGTGTAGCCAATTACTTCAGCAAACATGGCTGGAGAAAAGGTGGGCCTGTTGCCGTCAGAGCTATCATCAAAGGGAATAGTCATCGTAAATTGCGCTCTGGTTATAAGAAAAAATATAGCCTCAGCCGTCTCGCCAGCAAAGGCGTGCGACCCCAAGGACACATGGATAGCACCGTTCGTTTTCTGCGTATGAATACTAATGCGGGAGATGAAATCTGGCTAGGCGGGCATAATTTTTATGTGATTACTCGCTATAACCATAGCGGCATGTATGCACTGGCAGTGCATCAGTTAGCTCAAGAGGTCAAAAAGCGTTATCAAGGAGGCATGAGGATAGCTAGTAGATGATTGATTGGCGGTAGGAGTCCGTCGTTGGGATAAGTTGGCTCCTAGCGCTCATTCTGTGTTAATACAATGGTTGTATTGTAGCTGTAACCTTTTCGTGGAATATTAGTGATCACTGCTTGTAGCTTGGCGTTTGCTAATTTTCCCGTAAGGCGTTGTAATGCCGATCGAATAGAAGCCTCTGTGTCGGTATTCAAGGTCTTAATTAACTCTTTTACGGTAACCAGCTTCCCCTCTTTTTTCTCAAGTTCAACGATGATGTCCCATTCCGTTGGCGATAATTCGATGACTATATCGGCCATTCCAGCCGCCTTACAAACAATATTACCGATAAGATTATCTGCTGATCTTGGTTTGAGCATTACCTTGCATTCGCTGTTGAATGAACGATGGGGCACTGAAGATGTGCTCAACATTGATAAGCGATTTTTGGTGATTTCTTTTATGATTTCACAAACGAAATCATTTTTGTCTGTTTTTTCGCAAATAATTCCCGCTTGATGTAGCACTCTCTTGCCATAGTCATTACTAGGTTCTTCCTGATTCAATAGTTCATTTAGAGTACTTCGGTATACATCATAAGGAAGCAGGTACTCAGCCCATTCAAGAGCTTTGTAGATTCGGGGGCTACAGTTTTCCATTAACGATGTACTGATTCCTGAAAAAAGTGAACTAACGAAAGCGTTATTTGTATTGGTTGCTTCATTCGTATATTCACTCACTAATTCTCGAACAAAAGTATTAATAGTTCGATGTAGTAAAATGGGATGTCCACCTGAAATATCCAATATTTTATCAATGCAATATGTTTGTATGTCTTCTGTTAAAAAGTCCTTTATTTTTTCTTGCCCCACCATCTTTTCAATATTAGTCATATGGTTGTTTAACACGGAACGTATGGTTTCTTTTATTCGGTTTTGCCATTGTCCATCCCAGGGAGATAGCCACATACTAGCAAAAGGGGATAAACCTAATGAGCCATTTAATTTAGTGTTGAATGGAGAAGGGTGATTATCTTTTTCTTTATATTCATTAAGTCCGTATCGCCCACTACCTAAGAAACTCGCCCGTGACGGAGTGGATGAGGTGACAATTACGATTCTTTCTTCCGTACTATTTAGATTTCTAAATTCATTCTCTATTTTATCATCATAGACAAAATGAAGATTATCGACCAAAAGAATTGAATCATTATCAGAGGTACACCAATCAATGATGTTTTTAGCAGCTTCTTTTCTATTATTCTTGGAGCTACTAATAAAAACAGCAGCTTTTCCTTCTTGCTGAAAGGCATCATGTACCCTTCCAATAAAGACAGATTTCCCCATGCCGGGGCCTGCTTGAATAATCGTTTTTTCCGGAAGATAAGTGAGCTGGTTGACTTGATGCTGATATAAAAAAGGGAATAACGGGTTCATGATAGAGTCCTTATTTAATCAATCAAATGGTTGTTAATAAGCCAGTCGGCTAATAGCTGTGCTGATAAACGAATGCAATTGTTGTTCTTTTCAAAGCCACCCATTGCGACTAGATCATTGAAAACGTCAAGCACCATCTTTGTTGTTACGTTGTTTTCTAAAGCATTGGTTTTCATGATATCTAAAACATCATCCGGTGATATCCATGTTTTTAGCCAATGCTTACCTTGGCTGTTTCTTCGTGTTGATAAGAGCTTTAAAATTGAGTCAACCAAAGAAGAGGAGGCACCCCCTTTTCTGTAATAGCCCTCTGGATAGATTCGGTCTGAGAACAACACATCATTTGAAAGAATTTCTTCTCGCGCTGCTCGCATATCTTTAGCGGTAAATTCAACCATTTCACCTAAGATTGTTTTTTGAGAGGCATGTTCCCACATCTTGCGTCCTAAATGATTAAGCCAAAAGGGATTTCCATTAGTGATTTTCCATAAATGATTGGTTATATGTCGGCTAATATTGATTCGGTATTTCCACTGTAGCTTACTAACATGCAATAATTCTTGCGTATGCTGCTTTGAAAAGGGTTTTACATTAATCTCTTCACAGGCTCGAAGGGTATTTTTTAAATCAATATGTAATGCGTTAACAGGAGCATTAGGGCCGACCCACACTAATAACGTACCCGGCTTATTATGAATAACGCTTGAGAACTGTTTAATATTTTCAAGTTCGGTTAAATCCCCCGCTGCTGCTGCATCATGAGCATGTCGAAAAGGAATTAAAGCCTCATCAATGATCAACACGGAAACAATAGGTTTACCACTTCGAGTTCTATTCCCAGAAACTTCCAACAAATCTTCTAAGCTTGCATGTTTCAACTTCGGGCCGTGAAAAAATTCACGATTTGAATGATATTGTTCCTGAATATTTGCTTTTAGCCCCTTCACTAATTTAGCTTCAACATCACTCCACTGATCATTATATTGGGCTTGATAGTAAACGATTAGCGGAACCACATGGTCTAGTTGGTTTAAACTCCGTAGAAATTTATAAGCCAGACTGGTTTTCCCAGTTTTTAAAGGCCCACAGATGAACACCCTTCCGCCTAAAAACATCGAACGGGTTTGATAGTCAAAAGAACGTTGTAGTTCAGCGAGTTCTTCGAACCTATTGTAAAAATCATGATCGTGCTTAACAACACTTCCACAGGTGAAGGGAGCTGGAACCATTGCACTTTTCATGTGGGTATCGATTCTGGGAGGGAGGGCATTTTCCAAGATGGGTGTTTTCGGGTCATTAGGGCCAAGGACGCGCTGCACATCCTCTAATAATTTAATCTTATTTTGAATCATTGCTATCATGTGAGACGAGACAAGTCCTACTTCAATGCGGATTACTACCCAGTCCAGCCCCAAATGCATACCGACCACCTCCGCTACACGTACCCCGACTCCATGAAGAATGTTTAGTATTTGACTAAGAATGCCTCTTTCGCCATTGATCTCACCATTGATTTCAATCACAAAATATTGGCCTTTAGTAGCGCGCAATGTTGTTTCTATGATCTCGCCACCTTGGCCGCATTTGCTATCTTTACGATGGAAAACAAGGTTATCATCATTGGCTTTAATGACCCGGTCACAGTGTCGAGTTGGGTTGCAAATAGGGCAAATAGAAATATTAAATTTATTTTTTCTTATCTTTTTATTAATGATATCGGCTTTAGGAAATCGCGTAGTTGAATCAATCCACCCTTTGAGTGAGCGTATAAATACTCTTTCTTTATACTGATCAACTTGTGAATAAAAGGGGTAGTTTTGATAGGTTCCATTTTCCTTTTCTTCCTTTATTCCTAGTTCAATTAACCAGCGTTTCGTGTCAAAAAAGTCTTCCTGATGAGTCAATGAGTTGGCATTAAAAATCGTGGTATTAGATTCATCGACAACCGCTTGCAGAACTAGCTCACGCACATCAGCAACAAGATTCTTATATTGAGGGAGTTTTTTTTGCAGTCGTTGATGTGCCAGATGTTTGAAATGAATAGATAAATTATATTTCAGACGTTTTCGGATATGTTTTGATTTACCGCTTATAGCCTTCTCCCAGCCCTCTGGTAGCAACTTGTATTCATTCTCAATCATTAAGTTTACGTTATCACCATCATTTAGCTTATCTAGTAAAGTTAATTTTTTACTGTTATTGATAGTGGCGTAATCCACTTTGCCTACCAGTTTATCCTGTAAATGAGCGGTGAAATCCAACACGGTAGACCCTAAGGGAAGGTCTCTAAAATCTCCTGTAGGTGTGTAAACACGAATAGTTTTCTTTTCATCAATTCCCCTGGTTCTTTTGCCCCGCTTAAGGAGTATGTTTCTCCATATTTCTAGTGAGTGTTCATTTCTAACTATAAACCTTACATATATTCTGTTTCTGGATTTATTTTCCTTAACATCAACAATGGTATGAATAGCTTTATAGCCTGATGGGGGTGGGTTACCCACGAAATCATTAAATTGTTCATTTAAACTACTGATTGATTCATGTGTATGTAAATGGCCTAACAGTTGATAACAGTTTTCGATGGTTTTACAAAATACGGTGACAAACCCAATACGCCATAGGTTAGCATTCATATATTTAGGCTTGATATCACCTAGCTTCCTTCTCATGGAGGCAACATGCCTCCATTCCCATTCAATGTCAGAGATGAAGTTTGCGTTTTTATCAGATGATAGTATCTCTTTGATCTGATCAAGGCTTTTCTGACTATGCTTCTTAATAAGAGGATCTTGGCATTGCGTAACAATTTTTTTTGCGAGCTCATATTCATCGCTAATAAAAGCGATATCCTGTAATGCATTACGTTCATCCCATAAACCGCAATACTCGGCACAAGCAGCCGCTACAAAGCGGGTATATTCTAATTCGTTTTTATACTCACCTGAATATTTTTGATATGTCTTTGTAGGCAACTGAACGGGGCTGTACTTATTAAGATTAGGTAGCTGACAGGTTTGTGATTTGAAATTTTTGGACCATTTACTAATGCGCCCATCAGGATCCCATTTTGATAAATAGTCGAATACTAGAAAGGGAATAGCACGTGGCTCAATGAGTTGAGCTAGTTGATCTCTAAAAAAAACCAATTTGTTGCTACCTTCGCACTTGCGCGCTCTCTTGTTCTTAAGATGCTCCCATTCTTCTAATAAATTGATTGTTTCAGGCAGTAAATTTATTCTTTCTTTCTTATTAATGGTGAATTGATCAGCTGCTTCCGTCAGGGTTTTATCACCGTTATATAAGATAGCAACCAATTCTTTCACATGAGGTGGAAAGCTAGGAAGATAAAAGCCAGATTCCATTTTTAATTGATGATAATGGTATTTCATAACAGATCACATAAAATCGATGATTACCGATTGTAATCGTTTCGCTTGACAGATGCAAAATTACGGGTAGTATATATTTTGAACACCGATGTTATCGATTAATATAAAAAAGGATAGAAAAGAAAAATAGAACGAGAACTTTTATCATCACAACGAGGAGATATATCATGAGTAATATAAATGAAGAAAAAGAGCCCATCATCGAAGGTCTTTCATTGTTTATTATCATTCTAATTATTATTTTTATGTTTTTTGCATTTTTTTCAATATCTTAGAAGGTTAATGGGCATGAGCGGTCTCGTGCTAAGTCGATTTGTTAAGTAACGGTAGCTTTTATCTAGCGAAATCAAGAAAGTAACTGAGCTAGATAGAAGTTGTTAACCTCTTAAGCATTGAGCAAGTATAGACCAACATAGAGATTAATATTTTACCAATTAGATAGGAATAAAATAATGAGTGATATTCATGAAAGCATTCAAATGTTGATAGCCGCAATAGTTATTATTGCAGGGTTTGTTTTTATATATATGATTACTGGTTCATTACCCAATAATACTAGCCAATCAAAAATACAAAACATAGAAACTCCAACAGCGACTGTAACAACTACTCAGGCAGCTTTGAGTCAGGTTGAGAATAAAGGACTCTTATCTCAAAATAATTAACGGTAAGAGACCTTTGCTCGAAAGGAAATAACCCCGTCATATCTTTTGTGTAAAGGTCTCGTAATTAAAAGGAGAAAACCACGCCAACGAAATAGTCAGGGTCAATTCATCGCCCAAACAATCCTTTATTGGTATCAAACTTATAGTTCAAGTCAATTTCTTGTTGTTCACCAGACAATACACCAGCTTGCAGACGTTTATTGATTTGATACGTAACGGCAACCTTTTGCAAAGAATCAAACAGTCCCACAATATATTTAACATACAGTCGGGAGCTGAGTTGTTTGCCCAATGACAATTCACTATCCCGATAGTTACCGGTGCTAGAGCTAATGCCGACATCATCCAGACCCACGCCACCACCGATTTTTTGAGCTAAGGTTTCCCCCCCTTTGATTCCTAAACCTGAAATTGCGCTGTTTAGCAATGCTGAGTCACCCGAAGTTGCACTGGCCACTGAGTTCCCGGTTAGCAGATAACTCAGGGTGTCTGTTTCAGACTGTTGTGGCTCTGAGAACAATTCTGATTCGGGATGTTGTGCAGTACCACGTAGTGCTATACCGACCAGAATATCTCCAGGAATTTTGCGAATAGCGCGGATGTCCAGCCCAGGGTTGTCAACAGTACCATCAAAAATTAAGCGTCCCCGTTCAATTTCCAGTTCTTGTCCATAGGCTTTATAAATACCATCAACTATATTCAAGGCACCTTGAGTCACAATATCCTGACGGGTTTTTTGCACCCGTATTTTTCCGGTTAGACGTGAGTTAAAACCAAAACCGGAGAAGGAGACTTTGTCACCCAGCTCAATAGATACATTAGGTTTGATATCTAATAGTGGTGTTTTGTTATGGGTTGATGCGGTTTTATTTTTAACAGAAGGCTGAGAGCGGTGAGTGCGTTTATTGTTTTCGCGACCAACAATCACAATGTCATCAGAGCGTTGTTTGGCAGATGTCGGGATTTCTCTCAAGGTAATGGTAGTCTCGGGTATTTTCACAGTGCCAGTGATAACAACAGATTGCGGTTGTGCCTTGATAACCAAATTGGGAGATACTTGAGCTTGTACCTCATGAGTGTTCATTAGTAACAGGCGCTCTCCCACAAGAGTTAGATCAGCTTTCCAGTTTGGTAGATTCGCCAGATACAATTTACCGTTAGCTTGCAAAGTACCTTGTCCTGCTTTCAATGAGCCGTTGATTATCATTTGATCGGCTCGGTTGGTTTGTGCTGTCAGGTTAATAGCTTGTAGATGCGCCCCTGTTTCAGGCAAAAACAACGAGGCGTTTTTGAGATGCGCAGAGCCAGTGATTATGGGTTTGCCCAATGTGCCTTTAACAAGGATATCGCTATCAAGATTGCCCTTAAGCTCATCAATATCCTTGGAAAATTGTTGTACCCAGTGAATATCAGGAATCTTGATGTTGGCTTTAGCATTAATACGTGAAGGTTGATAACCCTTGGCGTTTTGTACCAGATCAACCTGGCCTTCAGCGTGTAATTGCCCACGTCCCTTGATATCAAAAGTGGCTTTAAGGTTAGCGCGTTGGTTATTAATAGTAACATTTGCCTGCGCATTAGAATATTGCAAGGTTTCAGGCCTACCTTTGTCATCCTTGATGATGAGACTATTATTTGGCAAACGAATATCAATTCGACCTTTGGGTTTGCCATTGATCTGGCTGAAATCAAACTCAGCATTGACTAGTCCGGGAAGCGATAAATTAGCAGGTATCCAGGGTTTTCCCATAGCCAGTGGAATCTGTGTTAACTTTCCTTTCGTTTTAATACCTTTGGCAACTGACCATTCGCTTGTAGCACAAACACTGCCACGCCTGTTATTACTTAAACAAAAATTCGAAGTGCTGACTTGTTGTGCAGATGCTTTTATTTCTACTGGATTATTAAGTTGCCAGTTACCCGCAGGTGTATCTCGCAAACCTAATTTTTGTAGTGTGCCTTGCCATTGTTCATTGTTCCAGCCGCCTTTTGCCAGCAGGTTTACTTTGCCATCCTGATGTTGAATATCAAGTTTTACAATGTGGTTAGTGAGTTTGCCTTTGCCATCTATGGTGGCATTTGGAATAACACTTTCTCCCTGTTTCAAGTTTTTCAAATTTGCTTCAAGGGTGTAAATATCACCCCGTTGATCTGCTTTAAGATCAACTGAAGCGATACTCAATACTTCACTCAAACCGTCATAGCGTAGACGTTTACCGGTTAAATCAGCCTTGATTTGTAGCTTTTCCAAGTTACCTGTCAAGATACCTCCACCTTTTAAACTACCACCCAGACCAGGCCAAACTTGGGAAAGTTTAGGGGCATCAATATTCCAGCGTAAATCAAAAGGCTCGCTGGCTTTGCCATGGGCTTGTAGATGATTGCTACCTGCCAAAACAGTTAAGTTGTGGAGTGTTAGTTTGCCAGCTTCGGAGGTTACATCTCCTTTTATGTCCAGAGGTCGGCCTTCTACTTTGCCTTTTAGTGTGGATATTCTGAGTTTATAAGCAGAGCCATCCAAAGCGCCAGATAGCATGCCAGTGCCTTTGACATGTCCGCTGACGCCAGCAGATAATGGGTTCAGGTTTGGCGCATTGATTTGCCAATTGATACCTAAGTCTTCGGCAGAGTTGCCGTTTAGGGTAAGTCGGTTTTTTCCAACCCCCAGTTTGAGGTTCTGTAAGGTTATAGCCTCATTTTGTAATTTGATATCACCACTTGCATTGACAGGAAAGTTTTGTGATTTAGTCTGTCCTTGGGTTTTAACTTTTAAGGCTCCTTGTAAAGTCTCGATATGTAATGCTGCACGAGAGCCATCGAGTAGGCCTTTTGCATTGCCCTTACCTTTAAGTCGTCCGGCTATTTCAGGATAAAGCTGTGATAAATTGTTGGCATTTATTTGCCAATCAATTCCATGAGCTTCATCCGCTGAACCATTGAGTGTGAAGTGGTTGTTGCCTACATCAATGTTAAGGTTCTCGGCAGAGACAAGTTGTCCATCAAGTTTCACTCCTCCCTTGGCAGCTATTGGGTAATCAAGCACTTTGCCTTTAAGTGTTTCAATGAAAATAGAGAACTGTGAGCCATCACGTTTGCCAGTCAGTTTGCCTTTTCCTGCTAAGTTACCGGATAGGGTCGCATGTAATTGTTCCAGTTTGGGTGCATCTAATTGCCAATTCAGGGCAATATTGGCATCCGTCCCCACGGCATGGCCGTCCGCAGTCAGTCGATTATCCCCCACGCTGGCGTGTAAGGATTTTAGTGAAAAAATCTCATCATTAATAGTCAACTGCATGGCGGCATCAATGGGATAGTCCTGCAAATGTCCAGTGAACTTTTTGAGTTCAAGCTGAATATTGGCGGTGGCAGTAAGTGACCCTGTAGTCACCCACTCCATATCCAGATCGCCCGAATAGTCTGCGATAAATGCAGCGGGGTTTAAGCCATCTCCGGTGAGCGTTAAATCCCAGTTTAATTCAGGCGCCCATGTCATTCGTCCTGTTAAATTGGCACTTCCTGAATTGCCATCCAGATGTAGTGATTTCACCGTTAGCTGTTCCAGGTTGCCATTTCCCGATAGTGTGAGCGCATACTTCGGGTATTCTGCGTATTTCCAGTGTCCGTTAGCAGACAATTGATAATCAATAACCTCTCCCTTGACAGCAAGATTCAACTCACCTACCCCGATGCGTTTACTATTAGCTTTGGTGTTAATATCAAGATGAATCAGGTGAGGTGAAGAAAGCCCCAATTCACCTTTAGCTTTGACAATGACTTCACCGTCATCGTCATATAAATCACCGGACAGATTGCTAAGCTCTAAGGTATCGCTTACCACTTTTGTACTGAGCTGAACATTGCGTAATTTAACCAGAGCATCACCCTGAATAATATGCAACTCATCAACTGCTACATTTTTTAGATTCACATCAATGGGCAAATGAAGATCAGGAAGGGTTATCTCAAAGGGTTTGTACTGCTTTTGCTCTGCATCGTCTTTGGGTAATGAAATAGTGATTCGCTTGGAGGTTAAGCTGTTCAGATAGATGTTGGGTGGTATTCCCAAGCCTTTTAGCTTGGCATCAATAATTTCAATATTCAGTCCGTCTTTTTCCCACAGGATACGTTGAATATTTAAATCACCTAACAAACTCCCATTGACACCTTCAATGTCTAAATCCGCGAAGGTATCAGAAAGTCGATTCAGTAAAATAGCCGAACCACTATTGGTTGCAGATAAGAAAAAGACACCCATCACCACTAGCAAGAGAACAATAAGCAACGTACTGAGTGGTGCTACTATCAAATAACGCAGTGCTTTGTGTGTTTTGGAAGGTTTGCTTATAGCTGTCTTGGCAGTCATAGGTCAGGCCCCAGACTGAAATACAAGTTAACATCTGTAGGGTCGTTTTCTGGCACGGCTAAATCTATACGAATCGGCCCAAGGGGTGATTTGTAACGCACGCCCATGCCATAGCCTACTTTTATTGAGTTATCATTCCAGTCATTAAAGGCATTGCCCGCATCAATAAACGCAGCAGCACTGAGCTTGTTCTTTAATAGGGATGGCAGAGGTAGTGAAGAGGAAAAGGGATGTTCATATTCGGCACTCATTATTAGCAAATGCTTGCCACCGATCACATCACCGTTACTATTAATTTCTCCCAAGCTCTCAAAGCCATAGCCACGGACTGAGTTTTGCCCACCTGCGAAAAAGCGCAGTGATTTGGGTATCTCGTTAAAATCTCCGATAAAGGTTGTACCGAGTTCGCCTTGTAGGATGATCTTGCCTTGGTTTGCCTGTCTGCTCTGGTCACCCTTGTTTTTGGAAAGGGGGAGCAGGGAGGACAAGGTAGAGCCTTTAAAGGTATGTAAATATTTACCAGCAATATCGAGTTGAAGGATAGACTGATCACTTAGAAATCCTTCCGCAGCACCTTTGAGTCCAGCTTTCAAACGCCAACCTTTGGTAGGAAAGACGGCATCGTCGCGTTCGGTTTTGCGGGTACTTACTCCAAATAAAGTGAGTTGACTATGAATAGCCTCCGTTCCATTCACTTGAGTCTCTTCATCCAGATAATTGATAGAGGCTATCTGTTCCCATTCGCTATCATTACGACGATGATAATCAATCCCCAGTTTTAAGGCTGTACCACGAATATCATCATTATCACTGCGATTCCAGCTTGCCGACAAGGTAGTGAATTCATATTCAGGCTTCCACAATGGAACCTTGTATTTGAGTCCAATTGACGGATCTTTTTCAGAATATCGAGTAGTTACATTTAGTTGATGCCCTTTGCTGTTTACCCAATGGGTATCCATACTGCCATCAATAAAAAAACCATCATCGGTAGCAAAACCCAATGCTCCTTTGTAAGTATAGCGTTTTCGTCGAGTGGTCTTTATATCAATAGGTATAATGTTTTTAGTAGCCGTATCATAACCGGCTCTAACCTGCACATTTTTAAAATAGCTACTTTTTTCCAGCAGGCGTTGTTGTTTGATCAGTTTGTCAGAACGAAAGGCATCGCCTTCTTTGATGAGTGTATAACGATTAATATACTTGGATTCGAGGATATCTTGTTCTAGCGTGACCTTACCAAAGCGATAACGCGCTCCTGTATCAAAAACAAGATCAATATCGGCCTGATGAGTACGTGTATTAACCTTAATGGTATGGCTACTAAGATCGGCATCAAAAAACCCCAAGCTGTTGGCAGTACGTTTCAAGCGTGTTTTGAAATCTTCATAATATTGCGAAACTAAAACATCGCCTGATTGATAGGGAGGATTAGCGAGAATAGCTTGAAACTCCGCGAGGTCTTTTCCGAAACCATTGAGTTGAATATTCAACGTTTTTACTTTTACTGTTTTCCCTGGCTGGGCAGCTATCTTCAGCACCCAGCATTGCTTTTCTTTGTGTGGGGTCATATTGAATTTAGCTTCGAAATAACCCAGCGCTTCAGCCCCTTCAACGAGTTTTTCTGAGGAGGCATCAATAAACCGTTCAACGCGACGTGGTGTGGAATCACATTTTAGATTACGCAAAGAAGGCAGGAAGGCTTTCAGGTTGTCAGCCAGTTCTTCCGTAGCACCAGATACCTGAACTGTTACCAGAGACTTGTCTTTATTGTCTGCGGCAAATGTTACGAATAACGGGCTTAGGAGTACTATAAGAAAAGTTCTTGTGGAGATTTTATGATTTATTATTGTTCTCATTTTGAAACGTTATTACCCCAATATTCCAATTGTTATGTTTTTCAACAATACCCAACAATACCCAACAATACCCAACAATGCATGATGAAATTGTGTTGAATAGAATGCTGGAATTGATAAAATAATTCAATCACTTATTAACCAGAACTTAGGTTAACTATTCTTGAGTAAATCCGTTACCTGTTCATACAGTTTCATAGACAACCAATAACCTTGCTTCATTGCGACATCCAATATGTCTAAAGCTTGTGCGGAGTTTAGTACCTTTTTTCTTACCGAAAGCACTAATATTCCAGCTAGACCTGTAATAACAAGGCCATAACTTTGAGCAATTGTTCGCCCCTTTTTTTCATCTATGATGAGTGGAAGTTGTTTACGGATAGCAAGTTCTATGGCATCAGCTTCTCCTTCATCCAGCAGAATACGCAAATTATTTAAACGCCCAGATGAAGAAATTTTAACAATAGTGATGCAGTTTGCAGAGCTAAGACATTGATCATTGTGCAGACCCAGTAGTAACTCATGGTAGACCTTTTCAGGGACGAGTATTTGCTCGAATAAATCACAAAGTAGAGCGAGACGTTGTTGTTTTTCCAGTACGATTAATGACGTAGCGTCACTAACAATGATCTGGCTCATGAAGCAAGTAACTTTTCCACTGCTGCAAGGTCTTCTTGTAAATCATAATCTGCAACAGGAATATTAAGCTGTCCCAACATTTCCAATGTTTCCACTTTGTTTTTATCCAAACTAATTGCCAACTGACCAAGACTTAAATCACCACTTTGAAAGGCTCGAAGTGCCATCCAGGGTTGTAGTCCTTGTTCCATTAAATCATTGCTAAAAGGCATCGCTATACCAAATGGTTTACCTCTACGAGTGATCAGCAGATATTCATTGTTGTCAAATGACTTGCTTAATTTTCCAGGATTAGTCTGTAGCTCTTTTATACCGATTATATCCACAGCATCAAGTACTCCTTCTTGGTAGTACTTGATCATAACATTAGTCGATTAGATTAGTGAAGCGTAATCCAACAAGTGTGGTAATTTTTCATTTTAATCTGAATAATGACGTTTTTTCCAGATCAAATAAATCGCCGGTATCACGAATAGCGACAAGAGTGGTGCGGTAATCATGCCGCCAATCATTGGCGCTGCTATGCGTTGCATCACATCAGAGCCTGTTCCGCTCCCTAACATGATCGGTACAAGGCCAGCGATAATAACCGCTACGGTCATGGCTTTGGGGCGTACTCGCATGACGGCTCCTTCCATAATGGCAGCCTTTAAGTCGCTAACGCTTTCCAGTTTTCCTTGTTGTTTGTGTTCATCAGCAGCGTTGTTCAGATAGATCAGCATAATGACACCAAATTCAGCGGCAACACCTGCCAAGGCAATAAAGCCAACAGTCACGGCAACGGATGTATTAAAGCCGAGTATCCATAGATACCAAAAGCCTCCAACGAGGGCAAAAGGCAGTGATAGCATAACGATCAATGCGGCGGTAATGTCGCGGAAGGTGAGATAAAGTAGCACTAAAATAATCAGCAATGTAACAGGTACAACCAGTTTTAATTTCTCTTTGACACGTAATAGGTATTCATACTGACCTGCCCAAGTGACGGAGTAGCCCGGTGGCAAGGTAAGCTTTTCTTTGAGTGCTTGCTGTGCTGAAACGACATAAGAGCCCAGATCAGGGTGATCAATATCTACGAACGTCCAGCCGTTTAAACGCGCATTTTCGGTTTTAATCATTGGCGGGCCTTCGGTGATTCTGATATCTGCGACGCGCGATAAAGGAATATGTGCTCCTGAGGGTGTCACTAAAGGCAGATCCATAATTTTATCAATATCATCACGGGTATGCCGAGGATAACGTAGATTAACCGGATAGCGCTCCAGACCTTCTACTGTTTGGGTAATGTTAACACCCCCTACGGCTGAACCAATGATGGTCTGGATGTCGGCGATATTTAGCCCAAAGCGTGCAGCTTTAGCACGATCGGGAGTGATTTCGATATACCTACCGCCAGATACGCGCTCGGAAAAGGCAGAGGATGTGCCTTCAACTTTATTTAAAATCCCTTCGATGTCTTTGCCGATACCTTCAATAACTTTGAGATCAGGCCCTGCGACTTTTATGCCAACAGGGGTTTTGATGCCTGTCGCTAACATGTCGATTCGGGTTTTTATCGGTTGCACCCAGGCATTGGTAAGTCCTGGGAATTTAACGGCTTTATCCAATTGTTTGATGAGCTTTTTCAAGGTCATTCCAGCGCGCCATTCAGATTTGGGTTTGAGCAAAATAGTGGTTTCGATCATGGTCAATGGTGCTGGGTCGGTGGCGGTTTCAGCACGGCCTATTTTTCCGAATACACGCTCAACTTCGGGAAAACTTTTTATGATGCTATCTGTTTGCATTAATAACTCTTGCGCTTTTCCGATAGAAACACCGGGCAAGGTAGTGGGCATATAGAGCAGATCGCCTTCTTCCAGCTCTGGCATAAACTCCGAACCGAGTTGTTGCATGGGAATTAACGCCGAGAGCATCAACACAAAAGCCAGCAATATAGTTAACCAGGGCTTTTTTAAGCACAGCGTTAATAGGGGCTGATAGACACGAATTAATGCTGTGGAAATAGGATTGTTACTTTCTTTGGGCAGTTTTCCCCGGATGAAGAAGCCCATTAAGATGGGTATTAGAGTGACCGCCAGCCCCGCTGCGGCTGCCATAGAATAGGTCTTGGTAAAGGCGAGAGGCGAGAACAACCGACCTTCTTGAGCTTCCAGTGTGAAAATAGGAATAAAGCTCAAAGTGATAATGAGCAATGAGAAAAATAACGCAGGGCCTACTTCAACAGATGCTTTCGTGATGACTTGCCAGTGGTCTTTACCCTTGGGCATTTCGCCTTTTTCGTGCTGCCAGCGTTCCAGATGTTTATGTGCGTTTTCGATCATCACAATGGCGGCATCAACCATAGCACCTATGGCAATGGCTATACCTCCTAATGACATAATGTTGGCATTAATGCCTTGTTGTTGCATGACGATAAAGGCCATCAGAATGCCTAATGGCAAGCTGACAATGGCGACTAGTGCCGAACGTAAATGAAATAAGAAAACCAAACAAACCGCAGCGACAACAAGAAATTCTTCAAAGAGTTTTACACTCAGGTTTTTGACGGCACTGTTAATAAGTTTTGAACGGTCATAAGTAGTGATAATTTCTACACCATCGGGTAAGCCTGCTTTTAGCTCTTCCAGTTTCTGCTTGGTCTTTTTAATGACTTCTAGCGCGTTTTCACCGTAACGCATGACGATGATGCCACCCACGACTTCACCTTCACCATCCAGTTCAGCAATGCCGCGACGCATTTGTGGGCCAATTCTGACTTTGGCAATATCACGCAATAATATAGGTGAGCCGGTTTTTTTGTTGAGGCTAATGGGGATGGTTTCTATATCCTGAATATTTTTCAGATAGCCTTTTGAGCTGACCATGTATTCAGCCTCACCCAACTCGATAACCGAACCACCGGTTTCTTGATTAGCACGCTGAATAGCAGTTTTTATTTGATTCAGTGAAATATTAAAAGCACGCAGATGATTGGGGTCAGCAATCACCTGATACTGCTTCACCATGCCACCAATGGTGGCGACTTCTGAAACACCCGGAACGGTTTGTAATTCGTATTTTAAGAACCAGTCTTGCAAGGAACGTAATTCAGACAAGTCGTGTTTGTTGGTGCGGTCAACCAGTGCATATTCGTATACCCAGCCAACACCTGTAGCATCAGGGCCAAGTCGTGGCTCTACTTTGTCCGGTAACTGGCTTGCAGCTTGGCTGAGATATTCCAGCACTCTGGCTCGCGCCCAATACAGATCGGTGCCATCTTCAAAAATGACATAGACATAGGAGTCTCCGAAAAAGGAATAACCGCGAACCGCGGTGGCCTTGGGTACGGAAAGCATGGTGGTAGTAATCGGATACGTTATTTGATCTTCAACGACTTGTGGAGCTTGCCCAGGAAAGCTGGTTTTGATAATAACTTGCACGTCCGATAGATCAGGAATCGCATCCAGAGGGGTTTGCTTGACAGAAATAATGCCCCATCCCGTGAGGATAATGGACAGCAAAATAACCAGAAAGCGATTTTGGATTGACCAGATAATGATATTGGCTAACATGATTTGTTCCCCTGATTACATCATTCGACGAAAGCTGGCTTGCAGATTGCTTTCCGAATCAATCATAAACTGACCTGAGACAACAATCGTATCGTCTTCCGTTAAGCCTTCGAGAATTTCTACCCGCCCTTCAGATTTCATGCCTATTTGTACCATCACGGGCTGGTATTCATATTCACCAACGAGCTTGACGATGCGTGGACTGTTTTCGTAGTAGATAATAGCTTCTGCGGGGACACTTAAGGTCGTCTTTGGCGTAGAGTAAAGTGTGACATTGGCGAACATATTGGGTTTGAGTTTTTTCTCGGATGTTTCGAATTTCAATCGAACCTTCAAGGTGCGATTTTCAGGGTTAAGTTCTGGATAAATATAGTCAACCGTGCCTGTCCATTGGTCTCCCGGTAAACCTTGCACGGTTATTTCTGCTTTATTGCCCACTTTTACCCAGTTTAACTGATGTTCAAACACATCGACTTGCACCCAGATACTGGATAAGTCAGCAATGGAATACATCTCTAAGCTGGGTGTTACGTACATGCCGTCACGAATCCCCATCTTGATAATGACACCACTGCGTGGCGCCAGCACAGGAACCTTGTCTTGTGATTTTCCGCTGGATAGAACACGCTCAATGACACTTTCAGGAACCGCCAGTAAGCGTAATTTTTGTTTTGCCGATTCCGCCAGTGATTTGGACCCTTTTTGAGAAAATAACTTGCCTGATTGCTTAGCAATGATTAGGTCTTTTTGTGCCGCAACGATATCTGGTGAGTAAAAATCGACTAAAGCATCACCTTGTGTGACGCTATCACCTTCGGCTTTTATATGCACTTTTTCAACCCAGCCATTGGTGCGAGCATGGACATGATGAAGAGTGTCTTCGTTATAGCCGATAGAGCCAATGGTGCGAATAGTGCGAGACAGTTCTTTATTTATTACCGTTTCAGTGCGAATACCCATTTTCTGCGCGGTATTAGATTTTATGGTGATGGTAGGAAGATCACCATCCATGCCATCGTCACTCATCATGCCTTCTTCATATACGGGTACTAAATCCATGCCCATGGGAGATTTTCCGGGTTTATCACGGCGATACTTGGCATCCATTGGAGCTACCCAGTATTTGATTTTCTTTTCTCTGGAGGCCATTACCATCGGTTCTTTCTTAACCAAATCCATGCCACAAATAGGACAGTTTCCTGGTTTCCCCTTAACAATTTGTGGGTGCATCGGGCAGACATAGTTCGGATCAGAGTGTTTGCGGGTATGTTCAATTAAGGTGTCTTGTTTGACTTTGTTCTTTGGCTTTTGCTGAATAGGCTCTTTTTTGACTAAATCCATGCCACAAATAGGACAGTTTCCGGGTTTTCCCTTAACAATCTGTGGGTGCATCGGGCAAATATAATTGGGGTCTGAATGCTTGCGGGCATGCTCAATCAATGTTTCATCCTGAGAGGATGTTTTAAATAATTGAGGGAGAAAGAACCAGCCGAGTACGGCAGCAACCATGACAGCAGCTATGACTAGTCCAAGTAGACTGATTGTCCATTTTTGTGATTTCATTTTGCATCTCTGTTTTGCTCCGTATGAAGAGGAGCAATCTGTTTATTCTTTATGTAGAGGGTTCTAAATAAGAAGCTACAAATAATTATAGATATTACAGAAATATGATCGGTGGTCGATAGATAGTATTAACAGCGGTGATGATTTTGTCAGCCAAATAAGAGGAGGCTGAAAGAGATTTTACAATTCTTGATGGGATATAGGCGTGCTGGGGAATAGCAAAAAAAGACAGCTGCTGTATATCACATTCATTTTGGAACGAACATTTACAGTCATCCTGACAACAGCTATGTTGAGTTGTATTCTCTTCTGCGACTTCTGTTACCACTACTTTTGTTACTTGCTGAGCTTGTTGCTTTAAAAGCTGTGCGGAAGCTTGTTGACTGCTATTTGCTTGATTAATTTGCGCAACTAATGATGACACAGGCCCTAGTGTCATAAAAATCATCATCATCCATGTAAGTAAAAGTCGCATCATAATTAGCTCTACGTATGAAAGTACAATAAAGATGAGTTGCGTTCAAGTCTTATACACCCACCGTATCATCAACTACTTTCTCTTGCTTTTTTATCCAGGGAGCCAAGGTGTTGTACAAATCTTGGGCTGTATAGGGTTTGGCAAGATAGTCATCCATGCCAGCATTAAGGCACTTTTCCCGATCACCAGGCATGGCGTTAGCGGTTAGGGCAACGATTGTGATTCTATTCTGATGCTGATTTTTTTCGTACTGCCTTATTTCAAGTGTGGCAGTATAACCGTCCATGATAGGCATTTGACAGTCCATCAGGATTAAGTCAAAGGTGCCTTTTTTTCTGGCATTGACCGCTTCCAGACCATTGACCACCACTTCAAAATCTAAGCCAAGTTTTGTTAGTATTTCTTTGCCGACATATTGATTCACCTTGCTGTCATCGACAAATAGTATTTCCCCCTCAAGCTTGCCAAGCTTTTCTTTGTTAGTTTCCTTTTCTATATTATTGGTAAGCAATGGCTCGTTATTATGCAATGGCTCGTTATATAATGTACCGTTATTCTTAGAATCTGGTGCACTCTGGGTTTCTGCGGGTTGTGTGTCTTCTTGTTCTGGTAGCCATAAAGGCTGTGGCAACCATAAAGATAGTGCTTTATGCAGTGTTTCAATGGTGTAAGGTTTTGTTAGATAATCATCCATGCCGGCATCAATACACTTTTCTCGATCCCCTTGCATGGCATTTGCAGTGAGTGCTATGACGTTGACATTGTCTTTACGGGTTTCTTTTTCATAATGTCGTATTTCACGAGTGGCTTCATAGCCATCCATAACCGGCATTTGGCAATCCATCAGGATGAGATCATAGTGGTTTTCTTTTCTGGCATTGACCGCTTCCAATCCATTTTTAACAATATCAAAGTCTAGCTCAAGCTTGCTCAGGAATTCTTTACCGACGTACTGATTTACCTTGCTGTCATCGACAAACAAAATCTTGCCTTTTAGCGGGTGTTCTTTGATGTTGTATATTTCAGTAGAGTAGCTGTTGTTGTGAGTATTGTTATCCAGCAACAAATTTTTATTTTGAACAGTAGCGATGGCGTCATAAAGTTGAGACTGCCTGATAGGTTTATTCAACATCAGGTCGTAAAGTCCATCAGCATTCATATCTCTATCTAACCCCATTGAGCTAAGGAGAATGATTTTGAGATCTTTTAATGCTGGATTATTTCTGATTTCGGTTGCTATTTCTTGCCCTGTTACCTCAGGCATTTGCATATCTAATAACAACACATCAAAGGGTTGTTCTTGCTTCTTTGCATTGATGAGTGATGCAATTCCTGCTTCTGCGGTATTCGTCCCTACGCTTGTTACACCCCAGCTTTCCGCGTAACTATTTAGAATCATCAGATTGGTTTTGTTGTCATCAATGGTGAGGATACGGAGTTTATCCAAACTATTGTAGGTGACGGCTGTTTTGGGAATTACCTTAAAAGGTAGTTCAAACCAAAAGGTAGAGCCTTTTCCTGCTTTGCTGATCAGACCTATTTCACCTTGCATCATTTCAATCAGTTTTTTAGAAATGGCTAGTCCAAGCCCCGTCCCGCCATACTTTCGACTGGTAGAAGTGTCTGCTTGTGTAAATGCCTGAAAGAGTGCGGTCTGTTTTTTCTCTGCAATACCAATACCTGTATCCTTGATTTCAAAACGTAACTTGACTGCATGATGGGATTCTTCAACGGTTGATATGTTGATGGATACTTCACCCTGATGAGTAAACTTAATAGCATTGCTAACCAAGTTATTAATAACCTGTTGAATACGAAGCATATCGCCTTCTACGAAGGTTTTTGTATCTGGAGGGATAAAAGTCAGTAGTTCAATCTCTTTTTCATGCGCCAGTTTGGAAAGTAATTCGGTGGTGTCTTCAGTGGCCTTTCGGAGATCAAAGTTAATACGTTCTATATGCAATTTTCCCGATTCGATTTTTGAAATATCAAGAATGTCGTTGATCACATTGAGCAACATGCCTGCTGACCCTTGTGCTGTTTCCACATAACCTTTACTTTGCGCGTCAAGTTCTACGTCGGATAGCAAATCTAGCATACCCAAAACCCCATTCATGGGGGTACGAATTTCATGGCTCATATTGGCTAGAAAATCAGACTTAGTTTGCGCCATTTCCAGGGCGTGTTTTCTCGCCTGATGTAGATTCAGTTTTATGGTTTCATTGGCAATCGCCAGACCAAACAGGCTACCGATAAATCGTAAAGTATCTAATCTTGCCTGCTGCCGGTTAGGTACAGGTGTTGTATAGACAAACAAAACGCCCAGTACTTTGGTGTGATGCAGTAGCGGAACAATATAGTGGCCATGAGATGCTACATCGCAGGCATGATCTTTATTCGAGTTGTCAAAACAATGATCAGATATAACCAGCTTGCCTGAATAGATAGCTCTCGCACATAGGGAATGCAGGTGTGTTTTACATTTGTTCCCTTCTGCTGGCGTTGCATCAAAATCGCCTTGAGTGACATAAAGCTTTAATCTGTTTTTGTTCTTATGGGAAAGGAATATGCCAAGTTTGTCTTGCAGGTTTAATTCCAAATCTTCAGATAACACTTCCAACGATTTTGTAATGCGTTCTTTTAGGGGGTTCTGCCCTTGTAAAATTTGCGCTACTTTCGCTCTGACTAGTGCATTATCTTTCTCATGAATACTTTGTTGTTCAAGTTCTTTTAGCTTTGTTATATCCGTTCGAATGGATATATATTCATAGGGCTTTCCTTTTGCATCCATAAACGGGACAACAGTAGAATCTACCCAATAAGTCATACCCGCTTTATTAATATTTTGTACTTCAGATTTCCATACATTGCCTTTTGCAATGGTGCGGTACATATATTTCCAGAACTTGGGTGAATGTTCCGCAGATTTTAAAACGCGATGGTTGGCACCCATTAATTCTTCTTGTGAGAGCTGGGTTATTTCCCGCATTTTTTCGTTAGCGTAGAGTATATCCCCACGGGTATCGGTGATGCTGACAATATTATGCTGATCAATCGCATATTTTAAATTTTTGTATTCTTTTTCTTTCTCTTTGTATTCAATTTGTATGCGGATATTATCCAGATATTTTTTATTGATACGTCGAGCGCCGTTGATTTGTGAGAGAAAGAAGATAGGAAACAGAAACGAAAGAACTGTATAAAAATGTGAGTCATCGAGTAATAAATGCACCTCAATGGGTATTATCAGCGCCGTTATAAAAATAAGGGCAATACCTAAATGATAAGACAGGCTTGTTGTCGCAAAGGCGACAATACCCATGGAAAAAAGAATAAGATAAATCTGGTTTTCTTGTGGACTGGCTGGGAAAAAGTTCCACAGCATTAATCCCCATCCCGCCCCACCAAGTATCGCGCTAATCGTAAAACGGATAAAAAATAACGAAGTGTTGCTGTTTGTCTTGTCGGTCTTGAAATATATAAAGGCATCGACGCCACGAAGTATCGCAATACCGTAGATAAGAAATATCCAAAAGAAAGTATGCTCAATGCCATTGAGTTCAGGAGTAATCGTGAAATTGATAACAGTAGCAAATAATAGTGAAGCGATAACAGAAGAGGTGGTTCCTCCATACAATGCATCGACTTGTTCCTTGCGGAATTGTGCCTTGAAATAATCGATTACCATAAGTGTTGTTTTTTATAATTATAGTTGTTTCAACACACTCAATTCGTTGCTAGTTTTATACAGAAGAGTTTAGATTTATCTGTTTGTTTCTATTCTGAGTATGCCCTTAGCCGTATCTTATACAAACAGACTCTAAAGACATAATGCAGATGATAAATGGGTGTGAGGTTAATCATAAAACTTGTGATAAGTACGCCTTTTCCCTGCGCGTTGAGTAATGATACCTTCTATATAATCTAAACTCGGAATATCGAAAGATTCGTATTGGTCATTGAGTGGCGCAAGAGTGTGTTGACCCTCTTTGATTTTAACCTGACGAAAGATATATTCATCGCCCAAGTCTTTGGCAAAGACGTAGGAGTCGTGCCTTACCACACCAGTAGGATCAATAATGATGATACAGCCTTCTTTGAACTCGGGTTCCATGCTGTCATCAATCACCTGTAATGCGAAAGGTTCAGATTCTGAACAACTTCCTCCATCGCCCATGTTCTGTTTAAAGGTATCCCCTTTCAGGGCATCCTGGATGTTGATTTTTACTTCATGCATATCATTTAGGCTCGTTCTTACTAAATTCAGTGGCAGCAACATGGCGTTCGGGTTCATACCAGTGTAGCTTGTCGTGTAGTTTCACTACGTTGCCGATAATAGTCAAGGTGGGGGCTCTAACGCCCGATGTTTTGACCAGTTCGGGTAAATTGGCTACTGTACCAATATGCACCCTTTGATTTCGTGTAGTACCTTGTTCCACCAAGGCCGCAGGCATATTGCCATCCATTCCATGTGCTTGTAGTTGCTCACTAATCACCTTGATGCCGGTGAGTCCCATATAGAAGACAATGGTATGATTAGGCTGTACTAACTGATCCCAATTCAGATTAATACTACCGTCCTTTAAATGCCCGGTGGCAAAACTGCAAGATTGGGCATAATCACGATGGGTCAACGGGATACCTGAGTATGAGGCACAACCAGACGCAGCGGTAATTCCAGGTACTACCTGAAAGGGTACCCCTTCTTCTGCCAGTGTTTCAATTTCTTCACCCCCCCGTCCAAAAATAAAGGGATCCCCGCCTTTTAAGCGCAACACCCTTTTGCCTTGTTTGGCTAAATCAACTAACAGGTCATTAATTTTGTGTTGAGGGACGGCATGGTTGTCTTTTTCTTTGCCAACGTAAATCCGATCTGCATTACGGTTAGCCATATCCAGTATTGTTTTGGAAACTAACCGGTCATAAACCATCACATCGGCTTGTTGCATCAGGCGTACAGCCTTGAAAGTGAGTAAATCCGGATCGCCAGGGCCAGCTCCTACCAGATACACTTCTCCCATTTCTGATTGTCCATGACCTTCTACTAGTAGTTTATCAAGAAGTAGACGTGCCTCTGTTATCTGTCCTGCATAAACCAGTTCGGCGAAAGGACCTTTAAGGGCATTCTCCCAAAAGTGTTTACGTTGTTCTGTTGTAGCAAAGTGTTCTTTGACGACATCACGATATTCTTCAGTGATTGCTGCCAACTGTCCACAACTAGATGGCACCATGGTTTCCAGTTTCATGCGCAGTTGTCTGGCTAGTACGGGTGACGCCCCACCTGTTGAAACCGCAATAGTGACGGGGGAACGGTCAACAACCGAAGGGACAATATAGCTACAAAGCTCCGGGTTATCCACGACATTAACCAACGTATTGCTGGCATGAGCGAGTTCAGCGACATGTCTATTGATCGTATGTTGATTTGTTGCAGCGATTATCAGCAAAGCGCTCTCTATATCTCCATCCTGAAACTCACGTGGTTTATGATGAATCAATCCATCCGTCACATGTTGCTGTAAATTTGCGGTGATTTTAGGTGCTATGAGGGTGATATGGCTACCTGCATTCAGCAAGTTTTTCACTTTACGTTCAGCAATGTTGCCACCACCGACAATGACAACAGGACGACTTTTAAGGTTTAAAAAGGCTGGATAATGATCCATTAGCTACGTTTCCGTTTTTTTCTACTTTGATATTTTACGATTCCCTGCACGATTTCGCTGTAGGGAAAATTTTCGATGTCGTTGTATTGCTCAAGACCGGTATTCACCAGTTCATAGATATTTTCTGCGTGCTTATTGTTTTCGCGATCGGGAAACAGTATTTTTTCTAGCTGTAAACAACCGCCGGCTTGTACTTGTAGTTCTTTGTTATGCGGCATAGGGCCTTCTATGGTGATCACCTTAAGTGAAAAGCGCGCATTTTGCCGCATTGTATTTAGAAACTGGGTGCAGTTTGCTAAGGCTGCTTTCGATAAACAGCCCACAGCTTCTCTGGTGGCGATTAGCTTACGATCTTTTTTCTCGCATTCGCAACGTCGATTGTTTAGCGCTTTTTCAAAAACACAGCGGTCAGCATTGACGGTGTTATAGACATCACGATAAGCATCTTCATCCATTTTGCTATGCTACGTGAGGATTAGAAGCTATTAAAAGTAAATAAGCCATTTTACTTTTCCCACTCCATCACTATTTTTTCTTCACGTTTCTCCATGAGTATTTCTTCAGCGGCTAACTGGTTAACAGCATGGAGCATTTTGACGGTGACTCCGCTATCAAGAGGCAGAGATTTGCGAAGATCTCGAGCAAGCGTACGCGCTTCACGGTACTCTTCAAAGACATCCTGAAAGTCCAGATTTTTAACTAACTCGGTGGGTTGAGTAATTTTGAAAACATAATAAGGCATTATTGAGACCTCTCGTCTAGTGGTGATGTTGACTGGCGTGTATTATGCCATTAATCGTTCAACCCGTTCTAAAATAGGGGTTGTTAGGGGTTCAAGTCGGCGACGCATAACAGTACCGACTGAATCATTCCCGGAAAATATGGGGATTAAAGTATTTTCTCCAAGCTGCGCAAGCATTAAAGTTGCGTTTAACAACGGTAGATACGCATTATCTAGTGCCGCTATAACCTCTTTAAGTGCATCAGGGCAATCCCCTTCTTCTGAACAAAATTGGTCAGAACGATCACAAGCCAGTTGGATGTCTCGAACACCGCGGTCTTCTGAAAAAGGTAAGCTACAGTTTTTATCAATAGCCGTAAATAAATAGGTAACAACATCCTGATCAACCGGTTTGTATAATGAATGCTTGAGGGTTTGCAACCATTTTTGTCCATCCGCTGCAAGCAACTCACAAAGCTGTAGAGCATATGCATTTTTAGCGGCAATGATGTGCTTAAGTGACAATTCAACAGCGGGTGAAACCGGATGCGCTGAATTATCTAATGGAATATTCCGTTTGGAATATATAAAACCTACGTAATATGGGTTTTTTCGTTTAGCTCGACTCCACAACTCTTTTCTTTGTTGTTCTGAAATCAGGTTGCCTTGTAAGCACAATTGAACGGTTTCTACGACATGCCTTTGTTGTTCCTCAAAAGGTAAAAATTCAAGCAGGTATTCAGCAAGCTCTTTACCCAAGCCTCCGGCTATTACATCGGGGTAGTGCAATAATCTGCGCGCGACCTCAGTCGTTGGGTTTGCCCACCAGGCTCGTTTGCCTTCATCATGACTAACCGTTGGCGCGTGTACCATTGCAACAATTGCTTCGGGTTCACCCAGCAGCAACATGTGTTCTAGGGTGTTGCTGGCATGGCCCATTCTGGTCCAGCGCTTGATAAATATGGGATAACCACCGGGTGAACCGGTCACCTTTAACGAAATTAATTCGCGCACCCAGCGCAAATACTGTTCATCTCGTGCCGTAGGATTGAGCTGCACTTTGGCTTCACCTTTTTCCGTCAAGGCATAGACCGTCATGGTGCCTTCATTTATGCGGATAGCCTGTAGTGTTTGAGCCAATAGGACATTTAGGCGTAAGTTATCTTCGTTTGATAGTTGCATAAATATAAGGCTGAAATAGGATCAAGTACGACTGTGGAAGTGTGTAAGTGCAATGAGGTTGGTAAAAGGCTAAATATATTGAATGACTAATATTTCGGAACAATCAATGGTTAGTTCATTCTCATACAGGCGATATTAGAAAGCAATATCCTAATGGGGAGGTAGCTGGTAAAGCTTGTAGCTTACATAGTGATCACTAAATAAGCAAAACTGATGGTTAATTATATGCGATTAATGAATGGCATATTTATATTTAATGATGTGGATAATCCTCAATGCCTGTGGATAACTTTGTTGATAAGTAATTTAAGCGGGTTGAACTAGAAGGAAAACTGGGTTTTATCGTTTCTCATAGTGTTTTGCCCTAATCGTATTTTTATCTATATTTTACATGTCCTTGTGAAGGATACTTTAGACTTTTCTGTAAAAAAACAAGGTAGGTTTGAATGTTTAGTCCATTGAACTAAGTTTAGTGGATAACTGATGTGTTGTTTTTATAGGTCGAGGCACTAGATGTAGTAAATGGTTACAATCTGACCATAGGCTGAATACAATATGAATGATATTGATCAAACCTGCGGTTGGCTGTAAGCGTGGTAAACCTAAAAATCATTCGATAAAAAAGAATTTGTATTCTTTCTAAAGGTGTAATCGTAATTGATATTGATGTACTTCAAAGATCACGGGATTATTTTAACGACCAAAAGGGTAGAGAGGTTTGCTCATCATGAAAAACGAACCAGTTCTCTGGTATCAGGTAGGGAGTTGGAGGCCATAAAAGGTAGCCTTGTTAGGCATTGATTAAGTGTTCTCCCCCCATTGCACTTAATCAGATGTCTTGTGGGTACTCATACGGATGTGATGCCTGCATTTTTTTCTTTAATCTTATCCTTTCGGATTTGAATACGATTCTTCGCAGAGTTCCAAGACTAATTTGTACAGTTCAAGACTGTTTGTAATCAATGCAGCATTCCGGGCACTACTAACCGAAAGGCGGGGATCGTTGCATCAAACTTGGTGCCATCATCTGCAACCATTTGATAACTGCCCTGCATGAAACCAATAGCTGTTTCCATCATGGTTCCGCTGGTGTAGGTATAACTTTCGCCTGGCTTTAAATGAGGTTGTTGACCTATAACTCCTTTTCCTCGCACTTCTTGAATGCGGCTATCTGCGTCCGTTATTATCCAGTGCCGTGAGATTAGTTTTGCGGGCTCTTCGCCGGTATTTTTTATAGTCACAGTATAAGAAAAAACGTAATGCGCTTGTTCTGCTGAAGATTCTTCTTCTATATAGTTGGTTTCTACACTGGTTTCTATGTGATATTTAGCCATTGTTAAAGTATATCCTTAACTCAATAAAAATGCAGTTAGATGATTATAATCAATGTGTGTTTAATGTGATTGTTTAACGGTTATTATAATACCCATTATTATATGAGTCATTTTTTGGTATATCGAAATGAATATAGACCCCATCGGCATTGTTAAGTCCTGTTATAAGCAGAAATTCGGTATTCCCCGACAGCCCGGTTTGGTGCCATTGGCAACAGCTACTTTAGAGCTTTGTGGCGAATATAATAAACCCGATATGGTTCGAGGGTTGGAAGCTTTCTCGCATGTGTGGCTGCTTTTCGAGTTCCATGCGAGTTCAAAGCAAGGCTGGAAGCCGATGGTTCGTCCTCCTAGACTAGGCGGCAATCAGCGCATTGGAGTGTTTGCTTCACGTTCCATGTTTCGACCTAATGGTTTGGGTTTGTCGGTTTGTAAACTAGAGTATGTTGATATTCAAGCAGAATCGGTTTTATTGGGCTTGTCGGGTATTGATCTATTAGATCAGTCTCCGGTTTTTGATATCAAACCCTATCTTCCTTATGCAGATGCAGTCGAGGGTGCGCATGGAGCTTATGCATCTGAGAAGCCGGTAGCACGACATGAAGTTATCTTTAGCAAGCTGGCTTTGTCGCAATGCAAGACAGCCCAACAGAACATCAATGAAAATATTATTGAGTTAATACGTCAAATATTGGAGCAAGATCCCAGACCAGCCTTTCATCAAGGGAACAATAACGATAGACATTATGCAATGCAATTATATGACCTGGATATAAAGTGGCAATATAAGGGTGAAAAAGTGGAAGTGGTTAATGTTATATCAGTTTGCTAGAATGCATAAAATTTGAATAAGAATAAAAGACTTCAATATCAGAGATGTAAAACCTGAGAAGATCACTTCTAGGGTTATTCTAAGGGCTATAATGAATAATAAAATGGGTAATAAAATTTGCTTACTGATGGTTGCAGTGGGTTTGTTCTTTGCGAATACAGTTTCCTTGGCAGAACAGGGTATTTCTAAAACAAAGAGTAAGCCACAGCCTGCCCAAATACAGATTAAATCAAAACAAACAACACAACGCTTACCTCGAAGTGTAAAAAAGCTATTAAAAAAATATGCAATTTCAGAAAAAAATATAAGTATTTATGTGAAAGATCTTAATGCAGATAAGCCTCTCATTGAATTAAATACCCAGAAACAGAGAAATCCCGCTTCTACGATGAAATTGCTGACTACCTATGCGGCGTTGAAGATACTAAAACCCAATTACACGTGGAAAACAGAAGCCTGGGTCAGAGGCGAAATAAAAGAGGGAGTACTAGAGGGTGATTTGATACTAAAAGGTTATGGTGATCCTTTTCTGGTACATCAAAACTACTGGAAGTTTGTTCAGGGCTTACGAGATAAAGGATTGGTAGAAATAAAAGGTAAAGTGATTATAGATAATAGTTATTTTGATATACCTGAAACAGATAGTGGAGAATTTGATAATCGTCCCTACCGAACTTATAACGCGATACCTTCCGCATTGATGTATAACTTTCAGGCCAGCCGTTTTTTGTTCAGACCCAATAAGAAAAAACAGCGAGTTGATATTATCCCGTACCCGTGGATAGCTGAATTTAGTTATATTAACAAAGTCAAATATGCAAAAGGTAGGTGTAGACGTACTCACTATTTCCCAAAATTCACCAAAAACGAGAAACAATTAACAATAAGCGGACGGTATTCTTCGGGCTGTGGCCAGCAATTTATATTGCGTGTTTTATCCCGGCCAGCGGAACATGCCTTTAACGGTTTTAGGGATTTTTGGCGAGGACTGGGTGGCAAGGTGGGTGATGCCATGGATGTTGGAGCTGTGCAAAAAGGAGATGTGAAGTTTCACACCTATTATTCGGACAGTCTGGGTAACCAGATTCGAATTATTAACAAATGGAGCAATAATGTAATGACGCGACAGCTACTCCTGTCGTTAGGTGCTAAAAAGTTTGGAAAACCGGGCACCTTAGAGAAAGGGCGGAGGGCTATTTTAGAGACATTGGCTGATAGTGATATTGATAACAAGGATATCGTTATTGACAATGGTTCCGGGTTATCCCGCATAGCTCGAATCACGGCTAGTCAACATGCACAGTTGTTAGAACGTGCCTGGCGGGATGAGTTTATGCCAGAATTTGTGTCTTCCTTGTCGTTGTCAGGTTTAGATGGAACCTTGGTGAATCGTTTTAGAAATGATGATATGCGAGGTCGTACGCATATGAAAACAGGGACATTAAAGAACTCTAAAGCGATTGCGGGTTATATGCTTAACAGAAAAGGTAAGTGGTTAGTTGTGGTTATTCATCATAATGGTGCAAAAATTGGCGGTGGAAGAGGTTCTAAAATACAAAATGCTATGTTGCGCTGGACATTTGAACAGTAAGAATTTATTCAACTATTGGAAATAGTTGAGAAACAAGATGAAAAGTTTCCTGTAAACCACGGCTAAGATAGCTCATAATAACGCCTCCATAGCTTGGTAAGATGAGAGCATCTAGGTGTCTAACATTAAAAGCATATCCCCAATCATGATCGCCATCCTGTGCTGGCAGGGGGCAAGTCTCGTTTATGCAGAAGATGTAAAAAAAGATAAACAGAAAGATGAAAGCAAGATCGGGAATGTAAAAATTTTTGGTGTGGAAGGGGTGTTGAAGAAAAATATTGAGGCACGATTACCTACCTTTAAACCTGAATGTGATGCAGATGAAGAATCTCTGCAAAGATATAAACGAACGGTTCTAAAGAAGTTCGATAAAGCTATTCGTGCATTAGGTTATTATCACTCGAAAGCAACTTTCAATACTAAAAAAGCTAAGGGATGCTGGCTTATAGATATGCGAATCAATGCAGGCTCCCCTGTTATTGTGATCAAACAAGATATAAAAATTAGCGGGGAAGGACGCAATAATCCTACTTTTAAAGAACTCCAGCTCCCCTACCAGATCAATAAATCACTCAATCATTTGAAGTATTCTGATTATAAGTCGAGTCTTGTTGAGGCCGCACAAGAAAAAGGCTACTTAGCCGCCAAATTTACAACCAAGGAAATTCTCGTTGATCTGAAAAAGAATACAGCGGTGGTAACGTTGTATTTTGATACGGGTAGGCGCTTCCGTTATGGTGATGTTCAGGTAGAACAGGAAGTACTTGGAGAGAAATATATTAACCGATATATTTTACTCAAGAAGAATGCTTTCTTTAGTTCCACCGGGCTCATTGAGCAGCAGCAGTTGTTGCAAAGTAGTGGTTATTACTCATCAGTGAGTGTTCAGGCGGACTATGATAACGCGAAGCAAGCGGTTATTCCCATCAAGATTATACTAACCAAAAAGAAGAGAAACCATTACCGTTTAGCATTAGGTTTTGGTACTGATACCGGTTTTCGTGGAAAGGCGAGTTTGGATAGACGCTGGACAGGGGCGAGGGGGCAGAAACTTAATGTCGCGCTGGGTCTATCACAACGGATCAATGAAATTACCAGTCAGTTACTCGTCCCGAAGAATGATCCCGCAAAAAACAACTTATTGTACAGCGCTGGAGTTAAGCAAGAAAATAATGATGATGTTCGCAGTGAAAGCATAAAAGTTGGGGTAACCTCGACGAGCTTTGTTGGCAGTGACTGGCAACGAAACCTGTCACTTACTCATTTATCGGATAAGACACAGGTAGAAGGAGAATCAGCAAATAAATCCAGTTTGACGTTATTGGGTATTAAATTCGCAAAAGTTAAGGCTGAGAATAGAATCTTCCCTAAAAAAGGCTGGCGGCTACGTTTTGAAGCGGAGGGTGCTATCGACAAAGTGTTGAGTGATACCACCGTTCTCCAACTTCGAGCACATGGGAAGTATATTTCCCAATTAGGTAAAGGGCGCTTATTGCTGAGAACCGACCTGGGAACAACATTTGGAGATGGGCTGGATGATTTGCCAAAAGATTTGCGCTTCTTTGCGGGTGGGATTAACAGCATCAGAGGGTTTGGTTATGAGACACTCGGAGAGCTTAACAATGAAGGTAAAGTGATTGGGGGTAAAAAACTGTTAGAAGTAAGTATTGAGTATGAATACCCTGTGTACGATAAATGGGCGATAGCGGGTTTCGTGGATGCAGGTAATGCTTTTGATGATATAAGTGGCAGTTCAATAAAAGTGGGTGTTGGGCTGGGGGCGCGATGGAGTTCTCCTATTGGCCCTGTTCGTTTAGATTTTGGTGTGCCAAATGATGATTTATCGGATCTTCATTTGCATTTAAGCATAGGGCCGGATCTGTGATCCTAAACTCCTCAGTTGACCGCTATGTAGAGATAGTAAGCTTATGATGAGAAAACAAAATACTGCTTGCATTTACTTCACTGGGCAAGTGGGCGCGCTACAGGGCAAATTGTACCACTGTGATGGCGCATGGCTACGTTATAACTGCTTGAAATGGGAACACCATTCTGCGCAATTAATGCCTTGCCCTGCGTCACCACAGCAGCACACTTTACCCTGGTCAACCGAGGATTTAGGATGATTAAACCTCACCATCGAATTGCCGATCTTTTTTCATTTTTTATCCTGCTCATTCTTTTGGTTCTTTTCCTTATTGTGTCTCCGTTGGGGTTACGGTTACTAGCTAGTTTGGGGAATGCTTCTGGTGTTGGTCTGGAAATTCAGGGTGTTAGTGGAACCTTTATGGATGGAGTAAAAATGGAATCCTTAACATGGACAGGTGAAGATTCCAGCATTGAGCTAAAAAATATAAAGCTTAGTTTCAAAAAAACTATTTATAGTGGGGATGTTTATAATATCAAACGATTGTCGGCTTCCGCACTTAATATCTATATCCCTGCAACCGATTCAGCGGATAAAAATGACAAGCATGTTGTCATCCCTGATATTCCGATACCGCTTGATATGGTTGCTGAGCATGTGCAACTCGACACATTAAGAATCATCAGAGACCGCAAGGAATTGCTCTTTAAAATTGATGCTATGGAGGTTAGAAAAGTCTCGATTATTAACAATCAATTAATTGCCGAAAATGCCAAAGCGACCCCCATTATTTGGGGCGCACCTTTAGTTGCATCTATAGATGATGTCGTCCTTGATTTCAATCACCCCCATGAGATGAGGGGCAAGGGCAAGTTTACTTATTCACATATACAAACAGGAGACTTTGTAGGAGATGTTGTCATAGGCGGAACCTTGACGGACTATCAGGCTGAGGGGGATATCGACTGGAATGAAAACATCATTGGTGAAAGTCGTGTTCATATAAAGGGCGAGGGGGATTATCACCACGCTAATTTTTCTTCTGTGCAGTTGAAACATTCCGAAGGTAGTTTTCAAGCACAAGGAGATATTGGCTGGATAGATAAGTTTTTCTGGCAGGCAGAAATTCATGGCGCGGATGTTCGTTCCCAAAAGTATTATCCTGAATGGGCGGCGGTAGTGGATTTGGAGTTAACCACGCAGGGTGAATATGTTTACGAGGATAAAAAATGGCAGCTAGATATTGATCTAGATTCCATGAAAGGTGAGGTTGACGGTTATCCTATTGAGGCAAAGGGTTTAGTGACTCTAGAAGAAAGTATTTTACGAGTGAAAAAACTGGTGGTGAAAACGGATAAAAATCGAATATTTCTTGATGGGAGAATCACCGAACCGTTTAAAATTGATTGGGATATCAATGCAAAGAACATTGGGCAATTGATCCCCGGCTATAGTGGAAATATTACGGGTAAGGGCATAGCAAGAGGTACAACTATTGAGCCTACAGGCAGCGGAAAACTAAAAATAAGAAACTTTAAAGGTGAAGGTGTGTTTGTAGATCATGCGGATATTGATTTAAATGCAGGCGCAAACGAAAACCTGTTGTCCGGCAAGGGAAAAATAAAAGTCAAAAATGTTCAATTTGACAATTTTAAAATAGGCACAGCAGATATTAACTTCAGCGGCGGTGGCGATCAAGGGGGGGTATTAGCCGGCAAGGGAAATGCCCGCATTAGAAATTTACAATTCCATGATTATAAAATTGCTGTTGCCGACATTGATTTTGATGGAAAAGAAAAAACTTCATTGTTGGAGGGCAAAGGAAACATACGCTTAAAGCAACTAACCTCAAGAAAAATGGAACTGGCATCAGCAAAGATTGATTTCGATGGTAGTGAAAAATTCTTAAACCTAACAGGTACCATCAAGAAATTAAAAGTAGCGGGACAGATGATTGATAGCGCACAACTCGATACGAAAGGAACCGTAGAAAATCATTGGGTGAAATTAGTGGGTAAAAGCAAGCAAGGCAATTTTGTTATGCATGGCAAGGGTGGTTGGTTTGATCCAAAATGGAAAGGAACAATCCAGAAAATAATGGTTACTAACACCGAGACAGGAAGCTGGCTGCTTAAAAAACCAGTACGGATGGATGCTACAAGCGATGCATTTACAGGGTCAGAAATCTGTATTGAGAACCCAAAACGAGGACAGTTTTGTACGGATACACAATGGGATATAAACAAGGGCTTTGTTAGTAAAGGAAAGTTGATACGTGTTCCATTGTCACAATTAAAACCCTGGTTGCCTGATAATATTAATCTGTCAGGTGTGGTTAACGGGACTTTTGATGTCAAACAAAAACAGCAAGGTTTAATAGGTGAAGCAACCTTTCGTTTACCTGATAGTGTTATTCTGGTTGAAAATGAAAAGGGTGAAAAAGAAAAAATTGCCTATCATGATGGGCAAGTGAACATGAAGTTTAAGGGTGAGAAAATAGAAACCAATGTCAGTATTCAAATAGATAAACGGGGTATATTTACCAGTCAATCGATTATTACCCTGGCTCCAGAAAGCCATCAACATCGTATAAAAGGTGAAGCGAGATTAGAGGTAGTGGATTTAAATTGGGCGCAAGAGTTTTTTCCTGATGTCGCTAAATTGAGTGGGAAAATTGACAGTAGTGTTAGATTTCAGGGGTTACTAACAAACCCTAAATACAGTGGCGAAATTGAATTAAAAAATGGGCAACTCAGTATCCCAGATACAGGTACGCATTTATCCAATATTACACTGCTTATTAAGACGACAAAGCCTAATCAGGCAGTCATTAAGGGCTCTTTAAAAACGGGTGGTAGTACGTTAAAAATTGATGGCAGCATGAAGATTAATAAACTTAACGATTGGCTTGCGAAGTTGAATCTAAAGGGTAAAAATTTACAGTTTATGAATACCCATGAGGTGCAAGCTTTTGCTTCTCCTGATTTACAGATGAAGGTGACCCCTGGGTTGGTCAATATAAAGGGTAGTTTTCATATTCCTAAAGCTCGAATTAATCTGGCAGAACTTCCCGAGACTGCTATCTATGAATCGGACGATGTTGTTTTTGTCCGAGACAAAAATAAAGGGGAACAAGAGAAACCCTTGCGCATTCATCCTAACGTCACTATTTCATTAGGCAATGATATTGCCTTTGATGGCTTTGGCCTAAAGGCCAAGCTCACCGGGAAATTTCATATTAGACATAATCAAAATACTATTGTTTCTCAGGGTACTTTGAGGATTCAGGATGGACAATATAGCGCTTATGGACAGCGTTTAACAATTGAACATGGGGTGTTGGTTTTTCATGGGCCTATCCATAATCCCGGTCTGGATATACGTGCTACACGCAGTATTGATGGTGATGATATCAAGGTTGGCATTAATCTGGCAGGTACTTTACAGAAGCCTAAATCATCTATTTTTTCTGACCCACCCCAGTCAGAGAGTGATGCATTAAGTTATCTCATTACCGGACAAAGCTTATCGGAAACATCTGGTGATCAAACGCAACTGCTAGTTCAGGCGGTTAGGACTCTGGGAATCAACAGTGGCAGTACCATGCTAAATCGTATTGGTGGTTCAGTGGGGCTTGATGATCTGAATATTATTACTTACGCTGATTATAAGAAAAATAAACTTCAGTTGGGTAAACGACTAGGACCTAATTTATATATTCGCTACATAACGGGTCTATTTGACACCTTCCATAAAATAGCGGTTGATTATAAGTTGGGAAGTAAGTGGTCATTGCAAGCAGAGTCGGGCGACGCGCAAGGTCTAGACTTTATTTATAATATAGATACCAACTAATAATACTTAGGCGGGGAATCAATGAGCTTAGCACAAGTGGGTAATCAGGTAGAGTTATGAGTTTTTAAGTTCTAACTGAGCGACATTGCTATTGTCCTGCCAAGAATCGCCGTAATCATAGTCATAGCCATAGCCAGATTTCTTGCCCTCTCGCGCTTTTGTCAGAACAAAGCCGATCACATTACCATACCCCATCTTTAGGCGTTCAATGGCTCCGAGAATATGCTTCTTTTCAGTCTCGTGACTAGCTACAACGAACAAGGTGGCGGTTGATCTATTCGATAAGACCAGGGCGTCTGCAAGCCCCATTACCGGTGGAGAATCAATGATTACTAGGTCATAAGAATCTGCCGCCTGCTTGAGTAGATCAAGCATGGCATTGCTCGAAAGAAAGTCAGCCGGGTTAGCGGTAAAAGAACCCGCTGTAATTGCGGTTAACCCTGGAACATTAGTACTTGTTTGTATTTCAGTCAGACTAGCTTCCTGGCTGATATAATTGCTGAGTCCAGCTGTGTTTTGCAGTTTTAAATATTTATGTATGGATGGTTTCCGCAGATCAGCATCTATGATTAAGACAGACTTACCCGCTTGAGCAAACACAATAGCGAGATTGATGGCCGTATTGCTTTTCCCTTCACCTGAACTTGAACTGGTCAAATGGAGCAGCTTGGGTACCCCTTCTGGTGTGGCAAATAGCATATTCGTTCGCAGAGACCTGAACGCTTCCGCAATCGCTGATGAGGTTTGTTCTGTGACCAGAACAGCTTTGCGTTGATTCTTTTTCTGTCCAGCAATCTTGATATTAGGAAAGATACCCAGGACAGGCAGGGTGGTTAGTTTCTTAAGATCTTCAACGCTTCTGATTCGATCATCTGAATGTTCGAGAAGTAAAGCAAGTAAGCCTCCAGTCATTAACCCTAAAAGAATTCCAATGATCAAATTGAGTTTGGTATTGGGCTTATATTTAGTAAAAGGATCGTAGGCTATATCGACTATCGAAACATTATTCATGCCGACATCTCCGGCAACGCCGACTTCTTTCATTCGTTGCAATAGCCCTTCATAAAGTTCTCTATTGGTTTGAACTTCCCGTTGTAATGTATTATGACCCAAGCTACGGTCGCGAGAGTCTAACAGGCGTGCCTTTTCTCGGCTTAGTTCAGTTTTGAGATTTTGTTCTCTTTGTTGAGCAGCAATCCATCGAGATTTCAATTCATTATGAGAACCGGATTTTACTAGTCTCAATTCCCTGTTTAGACTAGCCTGAGTTGTGCGAATCTGGTTTTGTATTTCGCGCATCAATGGATAGCCAGGTTTATAAATCTGTAAATTTTCTTGATACTTCGTACGCAGACGCTGCAAATTTGATTTCAGATTTTGAACGACTAGATTATCTAGTGAGCGAATGTCGCCTGATGATCCACGTTGTCGGTAGTCAGCTTCAGCAGAAATAAGAGCTTTCCTTGATTCTGCGTAAGCTATATTGATGACTTCCAGACTGCTGGCAATCAAAGATTTAGTGCTACCTGTGTTTATAATGCCCTTCTCTCGTTCATGTTTGACTAGTCGGGCTTCAGATTCCTGTAGCCTGCTTTTAACCAAGACAAGTTGTTCGCGGAGTAATTTTTTTGCATCTTCCGCAGCATTGATCCTCCCATCTATGTTCATTTTTATGAAATTTGTAGTGAGGCTATTAACAATCGCTGAGGCAAGTTTAGGATCTTTTGCTTGGTAGTAGATGTTAACCAATTGTGATTTGCCAACTGGCTCAATCGTAAGTCCTTTAAGGAAAGCGAGTTCTGGAGGGGGTAAAGTGACTTGTTCAGTACCACCGTTTAGGTTGTTCTCTTTCTTCGATTTTATTTTTTCTTTCAGTTCGGCAATGAAGTCAGCATAAAATGGCTTGGCTTTTTTATCATTTTCCGCATTCATTAACGTGCTTTCAAGATCGAGGCTGTCAATAACACGTCGTGCCAAAGCTCGGCTTTTTAGAAGCTTATACTGTGTTTGCATAAACTCTTTGGCTTCTTGATAGCCATAACCTTTTTTTGTTGAAACGCCAAAATCGACGATTTGCTTGTCATCCGGGTCGATTTTTATCGTGGCTTGAGCACGATAAACAGGTGTCATTGAGAGTGATATTAATAATGAAATAAGGGCTAGTAACCCGGTAATACCGGCAATGAACCATTTTCTCCGAGCAAGAGATGCTAACAAATCCCTCACATCAGAATCATTACTATTTCCGACAGGAGGTTGGGTTGGATAATGTTCCAACTGTTGAGGCTGATTACTGATCGGCGAAATTGATGTATTCGTAACGCTATTATCTAGCGCTATGATGTGGTTATCTCGTTGTAACTTCATTAGTTTTGCAAACCTTACGTCATTGCAATATTTTATAAATAGTTGCCAAGCTTAAAGATCACAAACATTTCTGTGATCCCGAATGCTCAATTAGCTTAATATATAATGCTGAATTAGCTTACTATATAATAGTACAATTATTATTTCATTGTAATACGATGAATAGTATTAGGTGGCTCTGAATAAATCACTCATTAAATTGGCGAGTTAATGATTTGTTAGCTTATATCAAGTTTTTAACGAAAATCGTTAAGAAAAGTATGTTTTTAGCATTCTAATTTACATTCCAAACAGTATTCTTCCGAATGCTTGAATTGATTATTACACATTTTTCTCATCACTATTATCTGTATTAGGCTATGTTTGGAGTTATGTTGTTGTGTCACGGGATGAGTGAGAGATTGAACCAGAAATATGATCACCCCCGTAATCATAAAGATAGCTTGACGTATCTTGTTTTCGTGCCTTGGTAAAAGCAAAACCAATGACATTTCCATAGCCCATTCGTATCCGCGATAGTGCGTGGTTTAGTTGACTCTTTGTTGTTTGGTGGCTAGCGACTACAAGCAGCGTAGCTGTAGACCGGTTGGCTAATACCAAGGCATCAGCAAGACCGACTACGGGTGGTGAATCTACAATAATCAGATCGTATTTGTCAGAGGCTTGATTCAGTAAAGTGACCAATTCATCACTGGATAATAAATCTGCGGGTGTTGATGGCACGGCTTCCCCGGCTATGACAGTAAGATTGGCGATAGAAGTGGGTGTTTCCATCTCTTTTAAAGACATTCCTTCCAACAAGCCAGTTGCTAAACTTATCGTGTTATTTAATTTTAGATAGCGCTGTATGGTCGGTTTTCTTAGATCAGCATCAATGAGTAGCACCGATTTTTTTGTTTGTGCAAAAACATTGGCCAGATTGAGTGCAGTGCTGCTTTTCCCTTCTCCAGCTTCTGAACTAGTAATATGTAGGATTTTAGGAGCACCTTCTGCTGTAGCAAACTGCATATTAGTCCGCAAGGATCTAAAAGCTTCCGCCATAGCTGAAGAAGAGCTATTCGTAAGGAGATCGAATGCGCGTTTCTTGGTAAGTTGTTTTGAAAAGGGGAAAGTTCCTAACACAGGGAGGTCGGATAGTTTGGCAATATCCTCAACCGATTTAATGCGGTCATCTTTATGGCCCATAAAGAGTGCAATTAAAGATGAAGTAAAAAAACCTAACAGAGCGCCCAACAGTAAATTAATTTGGGTATTAGGGCTGTGTTGATTGAAAGGAGCAACAGCCGGATCAATGACAGCGATATTGTTTTTGTCTACACCTCCTGCAACCTTAACCTCTTTTTGTCGTTTTAATAAGTTTTCATAGATATCACGGCTTGCATCTACTTCATGCAGAAGAGCTTGATATTCAATAGTATGATCTCGCGAAGAGATGGCTTCTGATTTAAGTTTATTGAGTTCAGACTGAAGTGCTGCTTCATTTCTGCGGGCAATTTCCAGCTTCACCTTCGCGGGGTTAACAGAGGCTTGATTGGATGTTGCTATTGTCGCGGCATGAGCTTGTTGAAGGTTGTTCTTTTCTAGACTGACTTCTTTGCGTATTTCATTGATTTGGAATTGGATATCTTTCATCAAAGGATAGGCAGGTTTGTAAATTTTTAGATTTTTTTGATAGTCACTATTAAGCAGCTGAATTTTTTTGTTAAGCGCGGCAATGGTTGCATTGTTTGTGGTGGTGGGTGTGATTTTTTTGATAGGTCTACTGCTTGCGCTATATGCCGCTGCTGCCGCGATTCGCTGATGAGTTGCTGTAGACAAGGCACTATTTAGCTGGGTTAGCTTTTGATCAATCAGTGTTTGGTTGCCTGTATTAACGATGCCTTTGCTTTTTTCAAACGCTATCATTTTTTGTTCAATGCTTTGAAGTTTGGTTTTAGCTTCAATGATTTCATCAGATAGAAATGTTTTTGCACTGGACGCTGATTCAAGTCGTCCTTCCAGGTTCATTGAAATAAAGTTCCGGATCAGGCTGTTGACAACGGTGGAAGCAAGCTCAGGATCTTCCGCGTCATAAGCAACATTGACAAGATATGACTTTCCCATAGGACTAATATGTAAACGCTTGAGAAAAGATTGTTCTAGAGGGGATTTTACGAGTCGTGCAGGTTTAGATGGAGCGTCATCCGCAGAGTCTGTCTTTGAAGCTCCTCTAAGGATGTCTTTTAATTGTTGGAGTTGGTCAGAAAAAAAGGGTTTTTTGAGTGTTGGAGCCTGCTGAGGAGTTGCGGTTGCAGGAGATGAGTCTAAATCAAGACTAACAACCACTTTTCGGATTAAAGCTTTACTTTTTAAGAGCTTTAACTGAGTACGAAAATATTGTTCCGTCTTAGATGCGCTGCCGCTGGTACTCACATCAAAGTCTAGCAACTTATTTTCTTCGGGTGATATCTTGATAATGGCACTAGCACGGTATAAAGGGATCGTTGACAAAGTAACCAGCAGACTTATCAATATGCCCAATGAGGTTAGAGCAAAAATAAAGCCTTTACGCTCATATAGCGTTTGCAATAAATCCCGCAGGTCTTTTTCTTTCTCTTTTGTTGGGGAGTCAGACGATCCATAGCCACCTTGAGCTTTGGGTTGTTGAGAGCTAAGATTATTGGTAGCTGGATTATCAAGCTCAATAATTTGGGTTTCTTGTTGTGAATTCATGGGGTTTATTTATTTCTTGGGGAAAGCGGTAGCTATTTTAAAGTATTTAGGTGTCTTAATACAGTTGAATGTAGTGGTGAGTCTTCTATCAATGATTTTGCTGATATCTATTACCTGAATCATAGATTCAGGGCGTCATTAAAAATAACAGTTTTCAGTTATTTTATTCGCTTAAGTGCGAGCAAGCCTATAAACAAAAACAACACCACTGGAAAAAAGGCACTCAGTAGAGGTGGGAAATTATAGACGATCCCTATCTCGTTAAGGATGCGATTAATTAAGAAGAAGACAATACCCACAGTAATTCCGATAAAAAGCCTAAGACCTACACCTGCACTACGTTGGGATGTAAACAAGAAAGGCATGGCTAGTATCAGCATGACCAGTGCTGAAAAGGGCACTGAAAAATGTTTCCAGAAGGCAAGTTTAAACTTATCAGCACTTAAATTATTATCTTCTTGGTGTTCAATAAGTTTTGCCAGCTGTATTGAAGACAGATGTTGGGGATTAGCTACGGTTACTTTTAGAATATCAGGCTCGATTAGAATGGCGGTATAAGCCGTATTAATTTTATCGGTATGGATCGTGTTATTTTTAAACGTGCGAGTAGTTACATTATGTAATTCCCATTGATTATTTTTAAATTCTGCGGTATCAATGGTGGTAAGGTCTTTGAGGCGTTTGTAGTTATCTGATACTCGATAAATAGTAATATCAGCTAAATGCTGATTAGAGATAACTTTTCCAATTTGGATGATTTCTTGTTGTTCTTTCACCCATAAACCTCTATCTGAGGTGAGTGCAACGTTATTGTTTTTCTGCACGGCTTTGAAATTCACCGCGTAACGATCAGTAGCGGGAACGACCCATTCACCTAAAGCAAAAGCAATAAAAGCTAGAAACACACCTAATTGCAGTGTTGCTACGGTAATTTGCTGGATAGAAACCCCAGCCGCACGCATTGCTGTGAACTCTGAATTTGCAGATAGCCGACCTAGACCCAGCAACGCCCCAACCAAAATGGAAGTGGGGAAGTATTCATATAACCTTTCCGGTAGTGTATAGATGATATAGAGAACAGCTTGCACCGTTCCGTAACTATTACTCGTATCTTCCAACTCATTAATCAAGGCAAAAAAGCTATCTAGTGAGACGAGGGCAAACCATGCCATGATGATTCCACCAAGAGCATTTTTCCAAAGATAGCGGTTTAGGATATTCACGATGTCTTTTGTCTGCTAATGCTATTACTACTTTTACTGCCATGCCTCTTACCATAACGTCGTTTCAGCATCCAAAAACCGAATAGAATAAAAGCAAGGTGTACCCACCATAAACCTAACCAGCTAGGTAAGGTTGCTTTCTCTATCATTGAGACAGCAGTGATCAGTAGATTAAAATAAATGGCAAACAGTAATATACCTAAAGCGAGCTTACCAAACCGCCCTTGTCGGGGAGTCGAATAGCTTAAGGGGAAAGCCAGAAAAGCCATTACGGGTGCAGCCAGAATCACGGCAAAGCGCCAGTGTAGCTCGGCTTTAGCTTCTAATGCGTCATCCTTGAAGAGTTGCAGGGTGGGTGTTGCATCCAGGTCTTTGGATGAAGAAATATTTAAGGGAGGGACGCGTACACCGTGTTCCGCGAAATGAAACACTTTAAACCCATCCGTTTTAAGATCTCGACCATAACGGCTTCCGCTATTAATTTGTAGCACCCGATCACCACTTCTCTTGTCCAGAAATAAGATGGCACCTTCTGCGAGAATAATGTTTTCTTCATCCTCTACCTGACTATGCATAAAGAAACGCTCCATCACCACTTGGTCTTCATCAAGATCCTCAATGAATAAGGTAAACTGATGTCCTCCACGTCCAGCCTGCATGAATTCGCCCACCGGAATGCCCGCAGATTCTGGTCGTTGCCGAACCTCATCTCGGATTTCGTTGTTCATCCCTTCAACAAGGGGAACAGCCCACAAAACCATAACCGCTACAAACAGCGTCAAGGGTATAACAAATCGGGCAACACCTTTATAGAACTCAGCAGGGCCTACACCCGCGGCATTCAGTGCTTCCATTTCATGATCTTGATAGAGACGACCAAAAGCTAACATCATGCCTATCAACAGGGCGATGGGTACAAGCTGCAAAGCACCACTAATAGAACCCAAAAAAACCATTTTGCCAAGCACATCTAAAGGCAGATCACCCGTGCTAACTTTGGCGAGAAGCTTTACGAAGGTATTGCCAACAATAATTAATAGCAGTATGAGCATGGTAGCTAAAAACGACCACTTTATTTCTTTGGAAATGTAACGTTGAATAATCATTGACAGTTAGATTCGGGGTGGTTTTGAGAATACTGTTGGTAGAAGTCTTTACCCGTAGTTTTAAAGCGTTTATGAGTCCACAAGTATTGTTCAGGAAACTCCTCGATTTGTGATTCTATCAGTTCATTAATACGTACGGTATCTTGCTCTACATCGTCACCAGGAAAATCCTCAAGGGGCGGCAAAAACCTTAATAGATAACCTTCTTTTATTCGCACGGTAAAGAAAGGAATAACGGTTGCGCCAGATAACTTTGCAAAACGAGAGGTGGCTGAATGTGTTGCCGTAGGTATACCAAAGAAAGGTACAACAATACTACTTTTTCCCCGATAGTTTTGATCCTGAGCATACCAGAGCGGGAAACCGTCTTTAAGGCTTTTGATCATTTCACGGATTTGAGAATTAGCAATAGCTTTGCCATAGCGTTTGGTGCGTACTTTGGCTACTTGGTTTTCGATAAGCTTATTTTGATGGGGACGATAAACTACGTGTAATTGAATATCAGGATAAAGCAAGGTGAGTAATCGCCCACCTAATTCTAAGCTGGTAAAATGGGCGCTAAGTAGCAGAATTTTTTTATTCTCATTGAGTGCCGAGGTCAAATGCTCTTCACCCTCTGTTTGTAGCAAGGGTGTTAATGCTTGATCAGAACCCCACCAACTGAATGACGCTTCAAGAAAACCTTGGGCAAGAGAAATAAAATGCTGTCGATTTAATCGTTCGCGTTCAACAGGACTAAGATGAGGGAAAACCAGTTCAAGATTGATGCAGCAAATTTCGCGACGTTTTTTTAGGAGAATATAAAAAGTTTTACCGAGCAGCTGACCTAGAGCCATCTGTAGTCGCCAAGGCAACAACGCGATGAGCCGCAAAAGTCCTAACCCCAACCACACTAACCAGTAACGAGGATGGAAATACGACATAGGCTTAAATACTCAATGGCGATGAAGTTATGCGGGCAATGCGGACTAATCTTCGAGACGATAGAGTGTTCCACAGTAAGGGCAACGTATCTCACTATTCTTGGAGTTTTCAATCGCTAAAAACACACGAGGATGAGCGCACCAGATGGCTGACTCATCGGTGGGACAATGCAGCGGCAAGTCTTTTCGCAGCACAACCACTTCTTTCAGAGTATTTAATTTTTTAAAATCTTCCAGAGATTTAGTTACCGCGTTTTCTTGTGCCATAGTCATTGCATCTCTTTAAATGTATCAAATCAAACTCAAACCAAAATGCCATTTACGGGTGTCAGCCAATGCGCATAGCGTGGTACACGCCCATGAACAACATCAAAATAAAGCGTCTGTAGCTTTTCGGTAATGGGGCCGCGACCCCCTTCGCCAATAGAACGATTATCAAGTTCTCTGATGGGTGTCACTTCAGCCGCTGTGCCACTAAAGAAGGCCTCATCAGCAATATAAACTTCGTCACGGGTAATGCGCTTCTCAACGATTTCAATATTCAAATCATTGGCCAATGACATGACGGTGTTACGAGTAATGCCATTTAACGCAGAGGTTAAATCTGGTGTGTAAATAACCCCGTTTTTTATAATAAAAATATTTTCCCCACTACCTTCAGCAACATAGCCTTCATTATCTAATAACAGGGCTTCGTCATAGCCATCAGTGAGTGCTTCTTGTAACGCCAGCATGGAATTAATATAGTGACCGTTCGCCTTGGCCTTACACATGCTGATATTAACATGGTGACGAGTGAATGAAGAGGTTTTGATGCGAATGCCGTTGGTCATGTTATCTTCACCCAGATAAGATCCCCATTCCCATGCAGCTACAATACAATGTGTTTTCAAGCCATCCGCTCTTAGTCCCATACCTTCCGAACCATAGAAACACATGGGACGCAGATAGGCAGAATCAAGATTATTGTCCTTCACGGAGGCAATCTGCGCCTGATTTATCTCGTCTTTGCTAAAGGGAATATCCATACGCATGATTTTAGCTGAATCGAACAGTCGATTGGTGTGGTCTTGCAGCCGAAAAATCGCTGCGCCTTGATCTGTATGATAAGCCCGAACACCTTCAAAAACGCCCATGCCGTAATGCAATGTATGTGTTAGTACATGAACGTTAGCTTCTCGCCATGGTACCATTTTACCATCAAACCAGATATGACCGTCGCGGTCATCCATTGTCATTGTTGCTTCTCCACTTTATAATTTTTGTAATGGCTCAAGTTAGTCGGAGTTAGTTGTCTGCTAACGTCCCCCCTCACCGATTTTGGGCGTTTAGAATACACGCTGTTAGGGCTTATGACCAGACGTAGGATATACTTCATTTTTCTTTTTATTACACTGTTTTTCTCATTTATTGTTGATAAGAAACAAAAAATTGGGCTAACGGCGTTTAGACATATACAGAATGTTGATTAATTTTACAAAAATGCATGGCTTAGGGAACGACTTTGTCGTTATTGATGCGACACAGCAAGCCATTGATTTAACGAGAAAACAGGTTCAATTCATTGCTAATCGACGTTTAGGAATCGGTTGCGATCAATTATTACTGGTCGAGCCTGCCGATAGTCAGGATGTTGATTTTCGTTATCGCATTTTTAATGCAGACGGTGGAGAGGTGGAGCAATGTGGTAACGGTGCAAGATGCTTCGCGCGTTTTGTACAAGACCAAGGCTTGACCGATCAACAGATCATTCCGGTCAGTACGAATACGGGTAGAATCGTTTTGCAGGTGATGCCGGACGGGCAAGTTCAAGTTGATATGGGAATACCTAACTTACAACCCGCGAAAATCCCTTTTCTAGCTGAGCAACAAGCAACCGTCTACACCGTTAAAAGCATTTTGGATGGCGCTATGGATGGAGTGACGGGTGGTGCTTTGGATAGCACGGTGGACAGCATGTTAATGAATACGCCCCGCAATGCAGTAGGCGTATATGAACTGGGAGCCGTTTCAGTAGGAAACCCACATGCCGTATTGTTGGTTGATGATGTAAATACCGCTCCGGTTGATACAGTAGGGCCAGAAATCGAGAGCCACCCGCGGTTTCCAAACAGAGTCAACGTAGGGTTTATGCAAGTCATTGACGAATCAAACATTCATTTGCGGGTTTACGAGCGTGGAGCGGGTGAGACAATGGCATGTGGAACAGGTGCCTGTGCCGCAGTGGTTTCAGGCATACTCCGAGGATTATTGGCTGATAAAGTGATAGTTAATTTGCCAGGTGGTAAGCTTGCTATACAATGGCAAGGAATCGGTACACCCGTGACTATGACAGGGCCTACTGAAACCGTATTTAAAGGAAGCATGACATTATGAGCAGTCAGATAAAGAAACAAACGGCTGGTATGGATGAAGCCACAATTGCTGAATACCTAAAAACTCACCCTGACTTCTTTTTACGTCATGAAACTTTGCTGGAAACATTGAAAGTACCACATCAAAGCGGCGTAGCGGTCTCTTTGATAGAAAGACAAGTGGCTTTATTGAGATCGCAGAAACAACAAATGGACGATCAATTAAATGGATTGATACAGGCCGCGCGTAATAATGAGCAAATCGTTGGACATATACAGCGATTTACGTTGGAAATGATTCATACACATAGCCTTGAAGACGTTATCACATCCTGTCAGGAAAACATGAATAATCATTTTAAGGCGGATTATGTGGGCATACGGGTATTGGTAGGAGACCAAAGCAATGTGCATTACCTCTCGGGTAAAGATGGAGCATTAAGAAGCTTTACTCAGCTATTTAAAAATCGCAAACCTATTTGTGGACGTATTACCGAAAAACAATGTGTCTATATGTTTGGGAAGAATGCTAAAAAGATTAAAACTGCCGTTTTAATTCCTTTGCAGAACACTAAAAACATGGGGGTTGTCGCCTTGGGCAGTACCGACGAAAGGCGCTTTCATCCTGGAATGGGCACATTATTTCTGAGTTACATGGGTGAGCTTATTAGTGAATCCATCGCACGACATATTAAATGAGCGCTTTCTTGAAACAAGAGTGAATGAGACAAGAGTGAACCCCGAGCAAAAACACTCCCATCTGTTACCGGCTTTTCTGGCTTATTTAAAAAATGAAAAGCAATATTCATCGCACACAGTGAGTGCCTATCAGCGTGATATAAAACAATACGAACAATGGCTCGCAAAGGAAGAAGGTGAAAAAGGTATAACACTGCTTGCGAGTCAGTTTTTTCATGTACAGCAATTTATTACCTACTTGCATCGTCAGGATTTGGGGCCGCGTAGTTTAAAACGAAAATTATCCAGTCTACGGTCGTTCTTCAATTACTTGCTCAAGCATCAAAAAATTAAGCTCAATCCCGCTGTGGATATCCAAACTCCTAAAGTACCTCGCAACCTCCCAGAAACATTGGATATTGAATTATTAAATAAATTGCTGGATATTCCAACGGATACGCTTATCGGGATTCGGGATAAAGCAATGCTGGAATTGTTTTATTCATCAGGCTTGCGTTTGGCAGAATTAGTTTCCCTTAATCAGGAAAACTTAAATACTAGTGATAGTACCCTGCGAGTAATAGGCAAAGGGAATAAAACCCGTGTTGTGCCCATCGGCACGCACGCAATGCACGCTATAAAAGCCTGGCTAGAGATACGTAATGAGCAAGCTGATATCAATGAGTCGGCTATTTTCGTGAGTAATCGGGGTACGCGAATAAGCCCACGAACGGTGCAAAGCCGGATCAACTACTGGCAAAAACAACTAGGTATTGAACAGCATATCCATCCTCATAAACTCAGACATTCTTTTGCCAGTCATATGCTTGAATCATCAGGAGACTTGCGCGCAGTGCAAGAGTTGCTAGGGCATGCCGATATCAGTACCACACAGATTTATACCCATCTGGATTATCAACATTTAGCCAAGGTTTACGATAAGGCTCATCCGCGTGCGAAAAAGAAGCAGAAACCAGAGTAGCGATGATTCTAGGATGATCAGTTTTTCTACTGATAGATTTTACTTAAAAGGTCTCTTATATAAGAGCCGTCACTCTCATTAAGGAAATGATCCCCCACTGTTAAATACACCGCTGATTGTCCGCTTATCGCCGATATATTATTCATATCTTGACTCTTTCTGGGAACCACATAATCAAACTTCTTAAGTAGTCCTTTTTTGTTTCTACGAATAACGGAAATATAACGAATAGAGGGGTGTTGAAGGTGATTTAACCAGTACAAATAATTGCCTGGTTTTTCTTCTTCAAGATCAGCAAAAATGGCTTGAGATCGTCGGAAGTTTTTTATCCCGAACATTCTAGCCGCTTCATTCAAAGGGGTTTTTGACCCAAATGATGCGAGGCTGGCAAGCGGTGTTCCTAAATGGGGGGAGGCAATAGTCACCAGTGCTTTAGTGGCGATCGAAGGTGTGTCGGCCGAGTTGGGCGCAGAATTGAGCATCGTTAACCATGCTCTGGCGACAATCCCTCCTGCAGAGTGACCAACGAGTACTAATGGCTCTTTACGTTGATCATAAAGATGTTGTAAATAAAAACCTAAAACACGGGCTTGTACTTCAATAGCGGCATCTGCGGGTAAATCTACAGTGAAATATTTTTTACCCTTCGCTTTTAAGGAAGCAAGGGGAGGGGTTATTACGCCAAACTGTGTGGTTCGGGCATTGGTGTAGTTCCCTCCGTACACCCATCCTGCTTGTTTTAGGGGTTGAGTAACCTTGCTTGTTTTCCAATCGCTACTGTCACTTAGGTAGCCATGTATTAGCACTACCGTAGCGGCATAAGAGAAGGGTTGAATGAAAACAAATAGGAATATAAAACTATAAAGCGAAAATTTCATGCTGTGTGTACCAGTAAACTTACAACGATCTTTCATCGTGCAAAATCTGTTAAACTTTTGGATATGAAATCCAACCAAAATTCTATTCAATTTTCCCAAGAACTTACTGATCTTTTGTACGTTTCTGATCAGGACAAGGATGATAGGCTGGTAAAAAAAGCTATTAAATTTGCATTAGACAATCGTATTAATAAGGAGAAGCTTCCCTATAGCATCGAAGTGGCGGTTATTCTGCGAAGTTTCGATGTGGATCAAACCACCTTGTTAGCCGCTATTTTAAGTGATCGTGATTTTCTTGATAGCTTAGCAGATTCTACACTGACCGAAGAGTACGGTAAAACAATAATGACGCTGGTAACGAGTGTGCGTTGGTTGAATACTTTTCGTAACTGTGAAAATGGAGAGTCCGCAAAGCCAACGGTGCCAGAACAGGCCGAGCGATTAAGACGCATGTTGCTGGCAATGGTGGATGATGTTCGTGCGGTTCTTATCAAGCTAGCCTGGCGGTTATACCATCTTCGTATTTTAGATAAATCAAGCTATTTTAAACGACACTGCGTTGCTCAGGAAACACTGGACATCTTTGCGCCTCTAGCCAATCGTCTGGGAATTAGCCAGATGAAATGGGAGCTTGAAGATTTATCCTTTCGTTACCTTGATCCTCTTGTTTATAAGCAAATAGCGAAATCGCTGAATGATAAAAGAGTTGAGCGTGAGGAATATATTGATGCCTTTGTCACGTCAGTAGAAGTGTTAGTTGCCGAGTTGAAGATGGTTGCAGAAGTGTACGGTCGGCCCAAGCATATCTATAGTATTTACAAAAAAATGCAGCGAAAAAACCTCGATAGTATTGATCAGTTGTATGATTTACGGGCAATACGGATCATTGTTGAAGACAAAGGGGCTTGTTATAAGTTGCTGGGCGAAATCCATGCGAAATGGCCTAACATTCCCGATGAGTACGATGACTATATCGCCAATAAAAAGCCCAATGGATATCAATCCTTGCATACTGTTGTTTACGGACCTCAAGGTAATACCATTGAGATTCAAATCCGTACTCATGATATGCATGCAGCCGCAGAGTTAGGTGTGGCTTCACATTGGCGCTACAAAGAAGGAGCGGCTCAAAGTGCATCGATGGAAACAGCTATTGCTTCTTTTCGGGATCTGTTGTCCAGAGAAGAGAACGATCGTGATCTACTGGAAGATTTTCGTTCAGAGGTGTTTGTAGATCGAGTGTTTGCCTTAACCCCCAAGGGCGACATCATGGATTTACCCCTCTATTCAACACCGTTAGATTTTGCCTATGCGGTGCATACTTCAATCGGTCATCGTTGTCATGGTGCAAAAGTGAATGGTAATATGGTGCCGTTGACCTATCAACTAAAAAATGGTCAACAGGTTGAAATACTGACCCGGAAAGAAGAGAACCCCAAACGCCGTTGGTTAAATAATACTCTTGGTTATCTACAGTCCTCTAAAGCAAGAAATGCAGTACGTCACTGGCTCAGACAGCAGAATCACGAAACCAACAAAAAAGATGGTTTGGCTGTGCTGGAACGAGAAGCTCACCGGCTTGCCATTCCGCGTTTCGACATTAAGAAACTGGTAGACCAGTTCAAGCTACAAAGTAAGGATGAATTTCTTATTGCTCTTGGAAGAGGGGATATAAGCGCACAACAAATATCGAATGCACTTTCCCCTCCAGCGAAGAAAAAGAAGCAAATTCTTTCTGAAGGTAAGTCAGCCAGTGGCGTTTCAAAACAGGCGATAGACTTGCAAGGTGTGCAAGTAGAAGGTGTTGGTAACATTTTGATTAATATAGCCAACTGCTGTAAGCCAGTGCCTGGCGATGGTATCGTGGGATATATCACTTTAGGCAGGGGAGTTTCAATACATCGCAGTAATTGCCCTAACATCAACCCGGAAAACCTTTCTGAAGAACAGCAATCAAGGTTAGTTGTGGTGAGCTGGGGTGAAGACACACGGAACTATTCTGTCGACATTCAGGTGGCTGGGCTAGATAGACCCGGGTTGTTGAGTGATACAGCAAGCGTGCTGGCAACCGAAAGAGTCAATATTCTAGATATTGGTATTCAGCATGAAGATAATACCTTGAGAGCTATTATCAATATTACGGTACAGGTAGAAAATACCGGACAGTTGAAAGGAGTACTCGCCAAGTTGTCACAATTACCTAGCGTTCTGGATGTGACACGGGCGGGATAAATCTATTTTCTATCTGATTTTCTAGGCCAAGAATTGAAAGATAGCGCTGCATAAAAAAGCCCAGCGGTTGCTGGGCTTTTCACTTTAGCTATTGTTCGCCTTAGTTTACTTACGAGCACCAGGGCCATTAAGCTCCAGACCGTTACTCATATAAGCTTCAAAGTACTCAAGTGCTTTGTACTGCTTGCTTTGCGCCTTGAAAGGTTTGGCACGTACTTGCTTGTTACAACCACCATAACGACGGTGAAGTGTACCCAAGTTACCCCACTTCGAACGATAAACCGGGAAGTGAGTGGTATGACCAAATGTAGGACTTAATTTGTCAGCACGGATATTTTGTCCTGCATAGTAAACATGACAATCAGCACAAGCCATGTTCAGCTGTCCGCGTTTAGCATAGAAGAATGTTTTACCTTCGTTATACCAAGCTTCTGCTTTCTCGTTAGGAACTTTAACGTCAACTTTTCCACCGCGCCCTTGATAAGCAACATAGGCAGATAGTTTGGCAAGTTTGCCTTTTTTCCATTTGAAGGGTTTCTCGCCATTGTCTACACGACACTTATTGAGAGCACCTTCAAGTGTAGCGATGTCATCGTTTGCTTCGTCGTAATGAGGGTATTTACCACGAATGGCTCCTACATCTCCCAGGCAATCGGCATAGCTTTTACCATTGGCAAATTTCTTTCCCCAAAGCGCTTCTCCATCGTCGATAGCAAGCTCATAAGGAGGAAAATCTTCCATTTCTTCCCACTGTTCGCGAGAGGCGGCATCTATGGCATAAACACCATTTTTATAATCGTCTATAGCTACATCTGGAAATTTCTTCTTGAAATAGCCCTTAAGTGCTTCTAGGTCTTCAGCGGGTGAAGCTTGGGTGCCTACAAAAGGCGTCAAGCTTAGCGCTAATGTTGTAGCAGCAATAGTTAATATTTTTCTCATTCTCATTGATATACTCCAAATCTTGTAATTCTAATACTGCTTGCCTATAGGGTAAGTACATAGTCAGCTACTAATTCAATTTCCTTGGAAGACATAATTGAATGTGCTCCAAACGGAGGCATTATAGTATTTGGGTTTTTATCCCTTGGTTCTGAAATTTGCGCTATTAATGCGTCTCTTTTAAAGCGAGCTTTCATGGCAATAAGTGGCGGACCAATAGTCCCTGCCATTTCTCCGCCTTGAATCAAATGGCATGCTAAGCAGTTGCCTTTTTTACGATCAAAAGCTAGTTTTTTTCCTTCTTCAAGCGATGATGCTGCTTTATCGTCAGCAATAGCAATGTTGGTTGTTAAGCCCATGATTGCGGCTACTGCAATGATGCTCGCAGAAGCTGTTAACAGGCGAAAATTTTTTCGCATATCTTCCTCCAGATATTTATAATTAATCATTTGTTTTGGTTGAAAAATGGCACACAAGCACCCTAGGAACCAATTTATCATCTTAAGTTAAAAAAATGTGAATCGCAACTTTATTGACTTATATCAACCTTATTAGTATGCGCTAATATGCTGTTGTCGTGTTGTTATGATCTCTGAACAAGTCATGTCTTTCTGGGAGTGAACCTTCATTGCCGAAATATAATAATTATAATCAATACCTTAGGTAGGTGTAAGTATCGCATCCAGAGGATTTTGACTTAACCAGGCCTCCTCAAAGAGCTATAAATGTTTTGAGTGTTGTTTCAATGAACTCAGTTTAGCTTGCAAGCGAGCCGTATCTTGTCCGCTGATGCCAGGCAGTTTTGTGGCTTGTCTCAATTGCGCAATGGCATGTTTGAATTCACCTAGCCGGATATTCCTTTCCGCTGCGGAAAGGTAGGCATCGGCAATATAACCTTTGCGCTTTGCAACCTCCTGTTTGACTTCGAAAAAGGCAAGACTGGTTTGTTCGGTTGGGATGGCTCGTTTTAAATGTTGCCAAGCTTCATCAATTCTATCCATTCCTAATAAAGCGTTTGCTAAGGGAATGAGTAGGGATTGTTCCCCTAATCGGGTTCTTGCTAGTGGTGTGAGCAGATCAATGGTTTTTTGATACTGGCGGGTACTATTCAGAGAAGTTGCAATGGCTATCGCTTCTGGTGAAGATGTGCTTTTCACGCCGAGCAGTTTTAATGCCTCATGATGTTGCCCTTTGCCGCTAAACTGCATGGCTTGCGCATATTTTTTGAGAGCAGGTGTTGGCAAGTTAGGGGGCTGTGTGCGATGACCTTGACTCATTAGTGCACGAATCTTTTCTCGTGCATAGAAGAAGCTAATATTATTAGCACCCAGGTTGCCTAAGCGCTGGGCTCGGCTGCGAGTGTCACTCACTCTTTCGATAGATAAAGGGTGGCTTTGCAAATACTTGGTTAATTGTGCGTAAGGATTGTTAGTCAATTGATCTAACTTAGTCATAAACTCTGGCATGCCACTAGGCTTAAAACCAGCACTACTGAGTATACGAATACCGACGCGATCAGCTTCTGCTTCCATACCTCTGGAGAAAGAAAGCTGTTGGTGTTGTTGAGTTGCTAGTGCTGCTGTAATAATGGCACTACCCGCTTGAGAACCTGCCGCCATACCTGCAAGAATAGCGGCACTGGTTCCCAGTACATTAGTTTTGGATTGAGCAATCATACGAGTGATATGGTTTTGAGTAATATGGGCGATTTCATGGGCAACAACGGCGGCTAGTTCACTTTCGGAGTCGGCATTCAGGATCAACCCGGTATTGATAACAATCACCCCTCCCGGAGTTGCAAAAGCATTAACATCCGGATCTTTAGCGATCAAAAAATACAGCTTGCCATGAAGAGGTGCCTTGCTGGCCAACCGGTTACCCATTGAACGAATCCAGCTATTTAGCTCAGGGTCTTCGACGATCGGACGGGCTCTTCTAAAAGAACGTAAGATTTTCAACCCTAGTTCACTATCTTGAGAGATGCTGGCGGTGTTTGCTCCCATTTCTGGAAGGTTTAAGTCGGGTAACTCAAGATTTAATTCAGCCGGTGTTGACGAAATTAAAAAGAGCCATAAAAATAACGTAAATGCATATTTTTTGAGCATCTCAAGCCTCCTGTGAATAAATAATCAATAGACTGATGACAGTTATAATACGTTGAAAGTTCATATCTGGACATGCTTCTTCTCTGTTGTGAGTCATTTTGTCTGTATAGCAAAGGGAAAAGAAAGGGTTGCAGTTGTTCCGTGATTTAGTTTGCTTTGAATATCAAGGTTTCCACCATGCGCCTCCATAATTAACTTAACTAGATATAAGCCCAGCCCATAGCCGCCTGTTTTACGCTGCCGTGATGGATCTGCACGGTAAAAAGGTTCAGTGAGATGAGCTATATGCTCGGTAGCAATTCCAGCACCGTGATCCACAATCGTAAGCTCAATATTTTCGCCATCATGATTACTACTGATAACAATAGGATCGCTGTCAGCTTGTTGTGATTTTAAGGCATTACCCAATAGGTTTTTTATAGTAAAGCGTATTCTTGCTTCATCTAATAATAGCGGTAAATCGGATGTTAATTGTAATGTTACGTCTGCTGTTGGGTAATAGCTCGTTATAACTGTTTGCACCAGTTTATTGAGAGAGCATTCGGATAGATTTAATGCACTGTGCTTGTTTTTAAGCCGTTCAGCTTCGAGTAACTCATGAATGAGGTCTTCCATCTCTTGTAAATTCTGTCCAAGTTCATCTTTTTGGCCATTATCCCCCATCAATGACAAGGCAACCTTGGCACGTGTAATGGGTGATCGTAATTCATGGCTAATAGCCAGTAACAGCTGGTGTTTAGCTTCCAGTATCTGTTCAATATCATCCGCCATTTGGTTAATAGTGCCAGCAAGTTCTCCCAGTTCGTTGCGATCAGATAGTGCAATTCGGTGGGAAAGTTCTCCACTTCCAATACGTTTCACATCCGCTTGAATGATTTTAATGGGATGAAATAAATGGCGGATAGCTAAATAAAGCAAAATGAGCAGTCCCAAAATAATGCCGAGACCCATGAGTAATGCTTTGCTCCTGTCGACATGACCAATACTACCGCGTGTTATGAACAGCATTGAATACTCTTTATTTTGGATTCGGATAACAAATTGACGTTGGTAAAAGCCTCGTTGAAAAGAGCTATCCTTGATATTTTTTGGGGCTTTCAAATGTATGTCGCTAACGACAGGAAATTCTCCACTGGATGACCAATGAGTATCTGGGCCATCAATGATTATATCGACTAGCATTGTTTCACTTAGCTCTTCAGCCCGTTTAAGGTTCGGTGGATAACCTATTTCCTGATGTAGATGACGTAGATATTGTTGGAAGTGCGGTTGTATGTTGTTTTCAAAATGTTGTTTGAAAGAAGCCCCAACGAAAGCTCTAAAGGCAATTAGAATGATTATGCCTGTAATAATAAACAGCAGAATAAGTTTTAGTGATAAAGAGTACCTGAGTTTTAGGGGTGCTGGCATGTTTGGCATGTTAAGAGCTCCCTGCAATGAAACGATAGCCCGTACCGCGAACCGTTTGAATACAATTCAGTGGCTCTAGTTTGTGACGTAAACGGCTCACCAGTATATCAATTGAACGGGAGAATAATTCTGCATCGATGCCACTGAGTTCATTCATAATTTCATCACGGGTAAAGCTTTTATCTGGCGAGTCAGCGAATAACACTAACAAGGCATATTCCTTGCTAGTTAAGTCTATAGGTTGTTGTTTAATAGAAGCTTGGCGTTTCGATTTGTCTATTAGCAAGTCGCTAAATTGCACTATTTCTGATGACGAGCTAGCTGGTTCTGAAAGCGTTCTCTTTAATATATTATGGATGCGGGCAACTAATTCTCGTGACTCGAAGGGCTTTGCCAAATAATCATCGGCTCCCAATTCTAAGCCTACAATTCGATCAGTGACATCGCCGCGAGCGGTCAGCATTAGAATGGGGATATTGCTTTCTTTACGGATGGTTCGGCAGACTTCAAACCCATCCATGTCCGGTAACATGATGTCTAAAATGACCAGATCAAAACTATCTTTATTGTGATCAGTAAGGCGTTTCAAACCTGCTTTGGGATGAAGTTCACTGTGTAGCTCCAGATCATAACGCAAGAAATACTCCGTTAAGAGTGAAGCTAAGCGTTCATCATCGTCAATGAGTAAAATAGTGTGCATAGATTAGTTACCATCCAGAAAACAAAAACCTCCCTCCGCCTAGCAGAGGGTGTCGCAAAAGGTCATTTTTAGCTCCCTCCCCTTGCTAAAGGAGGGAACTAAGCGCGCACCTTTTACAAACACCCTCTAGCAGGGAGAGAGGACTGTTGCTGATACCGCTATTGATGCTGGAAGTGCTTTCCAAAACCACCTCGTTTTGGAAAGTTTTTAAGGGTTTGTTTTAATGTAGTACGTTGTTCATCACTCAAGCTATTAGTGAATTCAGCGATTGCCGCAATCATTTCAGGCGCGTGTTGTTGTCTTAGTTGACTACGCTCCTCTAGCAAGGCTAAGGCTTGTGTTTGATCTAGTTCGGGTGCGTCTAGTAACATCAAGAAATCATTACCACCTTTTTTCTTAATTTGTTTACGACGCTCAGCAATTTTCTGTTGTACCGCTTTTAGGCTCTCAACTTGAGCTTCGTTTAAGTCTAGTTTACTGGTCATCCGCTGAACCATCATTTCACTACGTTTCTCAGGATTAAAATGACCCATCCCAAAACCGCCAGAACTTGCATAAGCCAGCATGCCTCCGAAGGTGATGATACTTAAGCTCAGTACCGTGTTGATTAATATTTTACTACTCTTTTTCATAATGTGTCTCCTGTATTATTGACGAATTGTTGCGAGTCCATCATAAGGAGAATAGGTGTAACAAGAATCTCGCCAGAGTAACGAAACGTAACAAAGTGTAACAACCTTCTGTCCATAGAAGGGTGTCGCAAAAGTAGAAAGTAGGTCGTAATAAGCGATAGCGCCATACGACAAAGAACTGTTAATTCAGCAACTTGTCGGATGGCGTTCCTCGGCTTTAGCTTCCTGCGTCGCCCTACCTTCTGCATAATCCACATGGATGTGGTGAATGCAGATATTGCAGGAGCAATATATCTGTCCATGCAGTCGTTATCCAACCTACAAATCATAGCTTTTACAACACCCTCCATAGAGTGCTAACACAAAAGGTATGCACATAAAAAAGCCCTGAAATTCAGGGCTTTTTTATAAGGTGCTATTTGAAGGTACTAAAGTCAGACTAACCCGTCTCACCTTCATAATCAGCCATGCCGGGGTTATCATTCATACCCACAATCTTAGGGTGATTGATCTTAGGAAGCTTAAGTACATCATCCTTGCCTTTAGCTTTAAGGATATGTTCGCGTACTACATCCCACATCAATTTACCATCAGGAGTACGGTTAACCGTAGCCCAACCTGCAACCTTATAGGTTTTATCAGCTTCAATTTTATCGCCATTGTCCAAGCGTGCATCTGAGATACGTGAATATAATTTCTTGGTAGGGTCAATCGTATAATCAAGACCGCCAACACGCACCATATCACCACCTGATTGCAAGTATGGATCAGGGTCAAACAAGTTATCAGCCACTTCTTCAAGCGTAGTCAGCAAGTCCTTACCCTTCATTTCTGAAACGTAAGTTTCTGCATAAGTCATGGAACACTGCGTCATAACATCTTCCATCGTGATCCAGTCACCTTCAAGTGTAGAGGTTCCCCAGCGCACACCCGCAGACATCGCCACATCAGCTTTATACTCATCACGTAATGCATTACATAAAACCTGATCCCATGTTCCCATAAAGTTACCGCGACGGTACAACGTGCGGTCGGCTTTAGCTAGTTTCTCAGTGAGGATTTCATCATAAGATTTACCGATACGAGAGGTGTTGAATTTAAGCTTTTCATGACGTGCTTCATTGATCTTGTCATCGTATTTCTTGCCGCGCATTTGTGAAATGTAAGCTTCCATCTCTTTGTCAGCCGGCAACCAATTGGTGATAACAGGCAGCATCTTGTAATGCATATCAATTTTCCCTTCACCTTTTACATCAATATCCATTACGCCAACAAACTTACCATTTGAACCGGCGTTGGTCACAAGACAACGGCCACCGTCTTTATTCTTAACCTCAATAGGTTGTGGCATACCATCATGCGTATGACCACCAAATACCGCGTCGATACCCGGAATGTTTTCTCCCATCTTGATATCTACATCCATACCATTGTGCGATAGCATAATAACCGCATCAGGCTTTTCTTCAGTACGAATTTTCTTAACCAAGTCAGCCATATCACCTTCACGTAGACCAAATGACCAGTCAGGGAAAAACTCTTGAGGGTTTGCATTAGCCGTACGAGGGAAGGCTTGACCGACAACAGCAATGCGCTTGCCACCCATTTTCTTCATCACGTAAGGCTGGAAGGCATAACCCTCATCTTCATCATAGAGACCACGCCCCTCATTTTTTTCAACCATTTCCGCGTATTCATCACTCATGAGTGCATCATCTTTAACGCGCACATTTTGACCAATAAAGTCGCCTTTAAATAGGGAGATGTTGCTTAGTACTTCTTGCTCAGGGTAAGTAAATTCCCAATGTCCAACCATCACATTAACACCGAGGATATTCGAAGCTTCAACCATATCTACACCGCGCGTCCACAGAGAAGTACCTGACCCCTGCCATAAATCTCCACCATCAATGGTTATCGTATTGTCAATACCACCGGCATCTTTACGCAACATATCCAACAAGGTTTTTATATGAGAATAGCCACCCGTCTTACCGTACTTTTTGGCAGCTTCAAAGAAATCCAGATAGGTATAAGCATAAGCCTCAGGGCCATCCGGCTGTAAATCCATTTTCTCTAATAGCTTTTTACCCACAATATGAGGAGGACGACCCAGTGCAGGACCAACACCCAGATTCACATTAGGCTCACGAAAGTAAACAGGCAATAACTGACCGTGTAAATCAGTCGTATGCAAAATACGAGCCTGACCTTTTTTCGGCATGTTGTAATAATCTTTTGGCATTTCGCCTGATTTCGCTGCTTCAGAGGCAAGGGCATTTTGCATCAAGAACGGCAGTGCTCCTGTTGCCGTTCCTGCTGCTCCCATCGCTACTAATTTTAAAAAGGTACGTTTGTCCATGGTGGGTATGGTTGGCATTTTTATTTCTCCTGTTAAACTCTCTCGTTTTATTGATCTGTCACCTTATACACAGATCGTTAGCTTTTCAATTGTAGCCCTAAAATATATTTTATGTCTCGTTCCTTATTGTTGCTATCACTATTCAGCCTGTTTATTACACAGACAGCGTCAGTATCTGCTGATGTTGTAAAGCCCGCATTAATAGAAATCAACGTAGAAACAACCGGCGAAATCAATATAGAGATCCGCGCCAGTATCGAAGCGTTATTAACGGGCATTAATGGTCAATACAAAAATACCAAAGATGCGCCGAATGCGGATGAATACGATGCATTACGGGGCTTAAAAAGCGAAGAATTAGCCGTTCCTTTTAAAGCATTCAAAGAAAAGTTTCTGCAACAAATCGCCTTAACAAATCAAGCAGGAGAACATATTTCCCTGAAGATTACATCGGTCAAAATCCCTGAACGAGGTTACACTAAAGTTCCCCGTATCAGCATCATTAATCTCACTGGCAATATTGAACTTAGTACGCTGTCAACCCCACTAGCACTTCAATGGTACTACCCACTAGCCTTTGGTGATAATGCCGTGCGTTTACGGCAAATCGACAAGAAAAATCAGCAATGGCACTGGTCGGAATGGCAATGGCTCCGCAAAGATGCGCCAAGCGAACTGTTTTCACTTACCGAAATAGTCGCTAAAAAGCCGCTTCATCAAGTCATCACCAGTTATATTATTTTGGGCTTTGAGCACATCATTCCTAAAGGTCTAGACCATATATTATTTATACTTGCGCTTTTCTTGTTTAGTACACAAATAAGACCACTGCTTTGGCAAGTCACCTTGTTCACCGTCGCGCATACCATCACACTAGGCTTGTCTATGAATGGTATTGTTAGCTTGCCATCCATTATAGTAGAACCACTCATTGCTCTATCCATCGCCTATGCCGGTTTTGAAAACATCTTCGCCAAAAAACTACATGCTAGCCGATTAATACTGGTATTTGCCTTCGGGCTTTTACATGGCATGGGTTTCGCCAGCGTACTAAGCGACTTCGGTATGCCAGATAATGCCTTTATGACCGCTTTAATTAGCTTTAACGTCGGTGTCGAATTGGGGCAACTTGCCGTTATCCTGTTTGCCTTTCTAACCTTATCGCTCTGGTTTCGTAACAAGCCTTGGTATCGTAGCTGGGTAGTGATACCCGCATCGCTAGTTATTGCTTTCACTGGATTGTATTGGGCTATTGACCGTTTTCAGTTACCTACATAAAATGGCTAATCTAGCTTAAAAGAGCCGAAGAGGTATTGAGGATAACCCCTGTTGACCCAGATAGAGGCCATACAATGAACTCATAGTGGGGACATTGGGCTGATGTATGCATCTTATCTGAATCTCATCTCCTATTATTAGAGCTTCTCCTGGGGTTGCTTGGTTTTGACACGGGCAAAAGGAAGAAGCTTTTGCTATCGCTAAAAAACGAACAGAGCTGGATCAGAGCGCGTCGCTAGTGGATTGGGGGAAAGCGCATCAGGCTAAAACAATGAAGATGCTGGTCGAGTACCGCTTTGCTGCGTGGTGCATGCTCTGCGGTTATCTGGTTCAAATAATTCATATAGTGATGCTTTAGCTCAATCGACTTCTGGCGTCTGAGGGTTTATCTTTGCATTACGATTGAGGAGTTTGTATATTCCTGCCTACTTGGATATACAAAGCAAACTTACCAAAACACCAAAGGAAGCTATATGAAGGGAAAGCATATGAAAGTAAACCACATGAAAAGGCTACTGATACTCATAAGCTTCATGGTAATTCCCATTTCAACTACCTATGCAGGTATTGACGATGTGATTAATTCCGTGACAGCACCGCTTGCAGATTTGATTAAGCAAATAGTTTTCTTCAAAATTCCCGTTTTTGGTGCAGAGCTTCCTGTGGTTGTTTTATGGCTTGTTGCGGGAGCGGTGTTCTTTACGCTTTATATGGGCTTTATCAATATCCGTGGCTTTAAACACGCGATTCATCTAGTCCGTGGGGATTTTACTGATCCCAATATGAAAGGTCATGGTCAGGTTTCTCACTTTCAGGCACTTGCAACAGCGGTATCGGGTACCGTTGGTATTGGTAATATCGGTGGTGTAGCCATTGCTGTGACTGTCGGTGGAGCTGGAGCCACGTTCTGGTTAATTGTGGCGGGTTTTCTAGGTATGTCCACCAAGTTTGTAGAGTGTACTTTGGGTGTTCATTATAGAAATGAGTTTGCTGATGGACACGTATCGGGTGGTCCAATGTACTACCTCAAAAAAGGTTTTGCTGAACGTGGCATGTCGGGCTTTGGAAAATTTGTGGGTGCGTTCTATGCGATTGGTATTTTTATTGGTGCTTTAGGCATTGGCAATATGTTCCAATCTAATCAGGCGTATGTACAACTTAATAATGTGTCTGGTGGAGCTTTAGATGGTTATGGTTGGCTCATTGGTCTGATCCAAGCTGTCGTCGTTTTTGCTGTCATTATTGGCGGTATTAAATCCATTGTAAAAGTAACGGAAAAAGTCGTTCCATTTATGGTGATTTTGTATTGTCTATTCGCGATTATCGTGATCTTTATGAATGTTTCAGCCATTCCTCAGGCGATAGAGAATATCTTTGTTGGTGCGTTTACAGGTGAAGGTGTTGCTGGTGGCGCACTCGGAGCATTGATTATTGGTTTTCAACGCGCAGTATTTTCTAATGAGGCAGGTATCGGTTCTGCCTCAATTGCACACTCAGCAGTCAAAACGAAAGAGCCTGTTACTGAAGGTCTTGTATCGTTACTAGAGCCTTTCATCGATACTATTGTGATTTGTACCATCACTGCATTAGTCATTGGCACTGCTCATGTGGCTGATCCTAATTTTGCGGGTGAAAAGATTGGCGTAGCCATGACATCGGCAGCCTTTGAGCGTGAAATCTCGTGGTTTCCGTATCCTTTAGCTTTTGCAGCCGTCTTATTTGCATTTTCTACAATGATTTCTTGGTCTTATTATGGCTTAAAAGGGTGGACGTATCTGTTTAGTGAAAGTGCATCTAGTGAGATTATTTATAAGATTATATTCTGCGTCTTCGTCGCATTAGGGTCGATGATCTCACTGGGGCCGATCCTTGATATTTCTGATGCACTGGTCTTTTTGATATGTGTGCCGAATATTCTGGGGCTGTATTTCTTTGCACCTATGGTAAAGAGAATGTTGAAAGATTATTTTGCCCGTGTGGATAGTGGTGAGATAAAAAGATATACCTGATTACCCTGATTACATAGAACTCTCAGTCATACTTACGAAATAAAGGTAAGTCATGGACTCAGATACTAAAAAATGATTACAAAAGGTTAATAAATATATGAGTATTGCAAAGGATTTACAGACCTTTACCGATATTTTTGAAGCATTAAGGCAGGATGAAATAGACAATCCTGTTACAGAAAACGTTGATCCAGAGGTGCTATTTGAGCAACTCGATTTGTCACTGGGTGATGAGCCCATGGCGGATGAGGCTTTCAATGAAAATTTAAAAGAGCTTGTGCTTAACACTCCAAAAACGGCAAGCAACCGTTTCTATAACCAGTTGTTCGCAGGGCGAAAAAGCCGTGCCATATTGGGCGAGCTACTGGCGGTTGTTCTTAACAACAGTATGTACACCTATAAAGTGGGTGGACCACAGGTTTGCGTCGAAAGAGAAATCATCCGTAAAATCAGTGCAAAGATTGGTTATGGTAAAGACAGCGGGGGAACTTTTCCAACGGGTGGATCAATGGCAAACTTTATGGGTCTAGTTATGGCTCGTGACAAGTTTGATGCAGGTATTCGTCACAAAGGTGTTTCTAAAACCTTAGTTGCCTATTCGTCAACAGAGTCTCACTATTCGATAGCTAAAAATGCTTCGTTTGCAGGGATAGGGCGTGACAATGTGCGTTATATCCCTGTGGATAGTGACGGAAAAATGCAGGTCAAAGCTTTAGAGAAGCAAATCAAAGCCGATCTTGCGAGAGGCTTACACCCCTTCTTTGTAAATGCCACAGCGGGTACAACGGTACTGGGTACCTACGACCCTCTTGAGACATTGTCAAAAGTTTGTAAGCAATACAATCTCTGGCTGCATGTCGATGCTGCCTTAGGTGGCGCAGTTATGTTCAGTGAGCAATATAAGCATTTATTAAAAGGTGTGGAGCTTTCAGACTCCTTTGCTTTTAATGCCCATAAAATGTTGGGCGTACCTTTAAGTTGCAGCATGATTTTTGCGCGTGACAAACAACACCTCTATCAGTCATTTAGTAATGATGCTGATTACTTATACCAAGGGCATGGGGATGACTATAATTTAGGAAAAATGTCGATTCAATGTGGTCGCCGAAACGATGCGCTGAAATTTTGGACGTTATGGAAATCAGTGGGTAGTAACGGGCTGGCGGAAATCGTAGATTATCAATATCAGCTCTCGGAAACTGCCCATAACTATATGGAAGAACACCCTGACTATACGGTTTATAGTAAAAGCCCATCAGTGACTATCTGTTTTAACTATAAAGGTATTGATCCAAAAATACTGTGTACAGCGTTGTACGAGCAACGGCAGATTATGGTCGGATATGGTATGCAGGGTGAGGCTACTTTCATTCGTTCTGTGGCGGTGAATACCAATAATGAAGAAGCGGATATGCTTGAATTTTTCGAGGTATTAGAAGTATTTGTTGAGCAGAATGAAGATGCGCTAAGTTTATAAGTACTGATTAATCATGGCTTTCAATCAAATACAAATATACTGGATTGAGGAATCACAGATTAAGCTGTGATTCCTGTTGTTAACTTAGTTGAGAGTTTGGATAACTCAGTAAGCTTACGTCTCAAGAACCTTTCTTTTTAAACAACTTCCCCTTGGTAGGATCATCAGAATAAAAATGCAAGGTTAGGCTTTGCTCTGAAGTGCTGATTTGATGGATGGCATTATCATATGTTTCCGCATCACCATGACTATAAATAAAATCCCCTTCAGTTAGCGATTCAGTATCAGTAAGCTCTAACGGCTTTTGTTCTTCTTGATCATAGTTCTTGATTTCTATTTTTCCATCAACTGCATAGAGAAAAGCTTGATCAGGATGCCCATGAACGGGTGTGATAACGTCTTTATCCCAATGTAAAAAAGACAGCCAGCAGCCATCTTTCTTAGATAATATATTTCTTGTATAGCCGCCTTTGTTTAACGGGAAGTCAACATTTTCAGCAGCTTTACAAAGTTGTTTGATTCTGGGAATAGCCTGATTGTATTTTTTCTTTTTTAATAGATCATGGATTTCATCAACCCCATCAAACCGATTAAAAAATTCATAATTTGATATGTGAGTGACTGAAGGTGTAACTGTGTTTGTAGCGGTTTCCATTGATCTCTGCCTTGTTACTTTAAGTAACATTAATCTCGTAAAACGAGTAAGTAATGATTAGTTTTTGATTGGATATACTGGGATAATGTAGGGTAAACCCTAGCTCTGAGTGCTGAAATGTAGCGGAGAGATATCATTGATGGAAGCAGCGAAACCACCAATGAAAGAGGAGTGAGATAGAAGGTAAAAAGACCTAGTCAGCTTAGCGAGTATTAAATCTTTTGGAATATTTAATGTGGACTTTAAAATAAACATAATCTGTTGCACTATCTTAAAACATCTAAAATGAGCTATAAATAATAGTGCGGTGCTTCTGTATCTCCATCTGAAAAGTTGTCAGGAAGATAACATATGGGGCAACAAATGCAAGGTAGAGGTAGTGGTTCCTGATAATAGTCAAAGCTCTAATCTCTTGTTTACTTCGTTGTTGAAACGATAATCTATAGTAATGATTGCTCAATAAAATCCGTTTCTATGTCAGGCAGCTCAATGTCTTGCTCAAACCAAAAGTCCACTGGTTCTTCAAAACCGACCCCGTGCATATAGTTGTACAACGCTTTTTTTAAACCACGACCTAGCATGTCATGATCAGCATTTGTAGGGTCAATAAAATCCACATCGTTACTGGCGAACTGGATATTTGAGGGAGGGTTAAGCGTAATGCCGTATTCTTCAGGATGTAACCCGACAGGACTATGGATAGTGCTTGAAAAACGATGCCAATAAGCCGATTGAAAGCAGTTGTTGAGCATGAGTTGGCGCACATATTCTAACGACAAGATAGTTTCTGCCTTGGTTTGCGTGGGGAAGCCGTACATTAAATAGGCGTGTACCAAAATACCCGCATCGGCAAAACCTTTAGTGACTCTGGCGACTTGTTGCACGGTTACACCTTTTTGCATAAGAGCTAACAGCCTGTCAGAGGCAACTTCCAGTCCGCCGCTGATTGCAACGCAACCAGAGTCTGCCAATAGTTGGCACTTTTCTGGTGTAAACGTTTTTTCAAAACGGATGTTGCCCCACCAGGTGATGGTAATGCCGCGCTTGATGAGCTTTTCTGCCATAGCAAAGAGCACTTTGGGAGGAGCGGCTTCATCGACAAAATGAAAACCTGTCTGCCCTGTTTCTGCGATGAGGGTTTCGATGCGTTCGATAATGAGATCTGCACCCGCTTCGTCATAACGTCCAATATAATCCAGACTAACATCACAAAAACTGCATTTCGACCAGTAACAACCATGAGCAATGGTGAGCTTATTCCAACGCCCATCACTCCATATACGGTGCATCGCATTAAGCATTTCACACAGGGAGAGATAGTTTTCAATGGGTAAACCATCGTAGGTCGGTGTGCCGATATCTTTGTGTCGAATATCAGCCAAGGTTGTATTGTTGGTATAGACAACCTCTGCATTGTTTATGTTAGTGTTTATATGAAAGGTTCGAATCAGTTCATCTACTGTGCGCTTGCCTTGCAGGTGTTCCAGCAAGGTCAGCAAAGGTCGTTCGCCATCATCCAGGGAGATGTAGTCAACAAATTCAAACACCCGTGGATCGTTCAATGAACGCAGTTCTGTATTGACGTAACCCCCGCCGAATGCCACCGAAATAGACGGTGCTATTTCTTTAATGTATTTGCCTATTTGCATCGCTCCCAACACGTTGCCGGGAAAAGGAATAGTAATGCCGATAAAGTCAGGTTGCTCATCAGCAAGGTATTGGTCTAACAAGCGGCGAATACCCAACTCGCTGTAAGTTAGTTCACCTTTTAAAACATCATAGAGGTTGTCAAAAGAGGGATTGGAAGCAGCTAGTTTCTCGCCGTAACGGGAGATTTCAAAGTAGGGATCAACCCCGTCATGGATGATATCGACCAGGTCATCAATAAATAAGGTGGCAATGTATTTGGCTTTATCTTGCGTCCCCAAATCGCCAAAGGCATAGTTCAGCACATCACCTACCGTTGCTTCCATTTCATCTAAACTGGAAAATTTCGGCCCCTCGGGTAGAAAATGGCGTGATGCAATCCTCAAGGCAAGGCTGGGGTCTTTGCCTTGCAAGAAGCGAATAGTGGGTTCTACACGAGTTAGGTAAGTTTGGTAATGAACAAAAAAGTTATAGATCGAATCCGGCAGGTCGGCATCGTCCATGTCGGCAAACCGCTCTTCAATGCGCTGATGAATGTCTGACAAACCTTGTCGGGACAACATAGTTAACAACAACTCAATGGCTAAATCACGTTGTGCTACGTCATAACCTTGTTCCCGCAAAAAACCTGTTATGTACGCTGTGGCTGGATAAGGAGTATTCAGCTGTGTCATGGGGGGCGTTAGAAACAAGGCTTTCATAGCATTCGGGGTTGGCTAGTCATTGAATAAAGATCAATTGTAGCCGATATACTGATTTGAATCTGCGTCATGATTGACAACAGGGTATGGAATGATATGTTTGCTATAACTGAAAATCAGAAGATAGAGATCATATGCTTGCAGAGATAATCGCCATAGGTGATGAGTTGTTAATAGGCCAAACCGTTGACACTAATAGCGGCTGGATTGGTGAACAGCTAAGTTTAATAGGCGTTAGAGTGCATCAAGTCTCTAGTATCACGGATGAAGAAACTCACATCATTTCAGCCTTGAATGATGCTGCTCAAAGAACACAAAGAGCGCAAATAATTATTATAACGGGTGGATTGGGGCCCACTAAAGATGATGTAACCAAACATGCGTTATGTAAATACTTTGATACGGAACTGGTATTAGATAAAGAAGTTTTGCATAAACTCCAAGGGTCATATGAAGAACCATACAAAAATACCGTAAACGAAGAGCAAGCATTACTACCTAAAAACTGCATTATTCTTCCTAATACAAGAGGCACAGCAAGTGGCATGTGGTTTGAGAAAGATGACATTATTTATATCTCACTTCCAGGTGTGCCTTATGAAATGAAAGGCATCTTGGAAGAAGAAGGTTTCCCAAGGCTAAAAGAGTATTTTGATACGCCTATAGTTGTCCATAAAACAGTAAGAACAATGGGAGTTGTTGAATCTAAGCTGGCAAAAACAATAGAGCCGTGGGCAGACTCTTTAGCGAAGTTTAATTTAAAATTAGCCTATTTGCCCTCCCCCGGCGCTGTGCGTTTACGGGTTTCAGGTGAGTCCTCACAGGATGTTGATTTAGAGAAAATTGTTCTGCAAAAAATAACAGAATTACGCGCCTTCATTGGGGAATATATCTATGGTTATGAAAGCGAAACGATTGAAGAAGTGGTGGGAAAGCGACTTATAGCAAAGGGAAAGACGTTGTGTGCAGCTGAAAGTTGTACGGGCGGGTCTGTTAGTCGTCTATTAACGCGTCTGGCAGGTAGTTCTACCTATTTCAAAGGTGGCATTGTTTCTTATGCTAATGATATTAAAATCAATCTACTAAACGTATCCGCGCAAAGTATTGAAAAGCAGGGTGCGGTCAGCCAACAAGTGGTTGAACAAATGGCAGCGAATGCCAGAGAGTTGCTCCAAACTGATTACGCAGTGGCCACTTCTGGTGTCGCTGGGCCTACGGGTGGTTCTACAGAAAAGCCCGTTGGAACGGTGTGGGTTGCGGTCGCTTCAGCAACAGGCGTTCGATCAAAGAAGTGGGTTTTACCTTATAACGATAGGGGGCGAAATATAATGGTCAGTGCAAATTACGCATTGGAGTTTTTAAGAACAGAGTATTTGTTAGATCTCTAAATTGGACGTGTCTTTAACCAAGGACACAGGTCTATTTTATCGTTACTCTATGTTGTTCAAATACGCTTAAATTATTGGAGTTAAGTAATGCCAAAAGCAGGCGATTTAAAACGTGGAATGATTGTAGAGCTAGATGGAAAACCTCACGTTGTAAAATCCGTAGAATCTCGAAGTCCCTCTTCTCGCGGTGCCTCAACATTATATAAAGTTCGCTTTAATAATTTGCAAACCGGTCAAAAACGGGATGAGAGTTATAAAACAGATGACATGCTGAAAGAAGCAGACTGTAGTCGCGTACCGGTGCAATACTCTTATACGGATGGCGATTATGAAGTCTTTATGAACATGGAGGACTACAGTCAATACAGTTTGTTGAAAACAGATATAACAGAGCAAATGGGATTTATTACAGAAGGCTTGGAAGGTATCAAGGCATTATTAATGGATGACAAAGTATTGGGTATTGAATTACCCCAAACAGTCAATCTTTCCATTACTGAAACTTCACCAAAAATTAAAGGCGCATCCGCTTCATCAAGAACCAAAACCGCCGTACTATCAACCGGCATTGAGATTCAAGTGCCTGAATACCTTGATGTCGGAGAAGTTATTAAAATAAATACTTCTACTTCTAAATTCATGTCAAGGGAATAACTGACGGTCTATTTCCCTGTCACGATTGCTTTGGCCTGTGCAATCACATCCGCCAAGCTATTTTCCTTAACTGTTTGCATGAGTTCTTTTACATCAAACTTATGATGCCTTTCATAAGCGACTCCGAGCTGTTGCATGTCAGCAAGTCCAGACTCACGGGCGTGATCGACAAAGCCTTTGTTTTTCCAGAAGAAAGCGCCTGGCATGGTGGTTGGGATAACCAATGCGTAAAAGATGATGCGTCCCAAATAAGCCATAACAACAAGTGATGCAATGAAGACTACACCCGTTAACATACCCATTATTCCCGATAAGCTAGTAACGCTGATAATAATAGCCAGTGCAATATTAAGCGCTAACAAGCCATTTCGTAACCAATAGGTTTTCCCAAAGGTCGTTGATAACTCGTAATATGCTGCTGCGCCTTCCCCGGGGCCTGTTTTTAAATCCCTGGAGTGGAAGAAAAGACCTACCGCCTCGACAATAAGGCCTAAGGCAATTAATCCGCCGATGATTTGAATGAGACTCTGGATATTGTCAGCTTGGGTAGTGCCCATAAAGAAAGCACTCACTACCACGACTAATAAACCACCCAGAGTTAGCATTGAGCCATAAAAGGTAGTGGCTGTTTGCCAATGATTCCAGAATGGACGTGCCTTGATGCGATAGAGTTTGTACATATAGTACGAACCTACTGCAAAGCCTATTAATCCAAGCCCAGCAAAAATAGAGGTTAGTAAGTTAGTAAAGCCATTATCAAATGATGAGAAGACGGCATAACCTGTCAGGCCTACAAAAAAGGCGGTGACACCGGCAATTTCACGGCTTAGTGGTGAATGTCGCAGGTTGTTGAAACCACGGTAAAAGCGATGGGGTTTGCCTAAATGCATATTCAGTTTGTAAAGCCCAGCACCCATCAAAGCAACCATGACAAAGAGCAATGGTATTAACGCAGATGATTGTTGCACTGAGTTGATAGCTGATACGCCTAATAAAGACCCGCCAATGACGAGTATCAAAAATGCTCCCATCACTGCCTGTGAGGTTAAGGTAAATATCACATGGGCGTTTTCATGAGAGGCGAGTAGTGTTTCCATGCCCCAGTGCTTAGTTTTACCATGTTTTTCATCAAGTACCGGTTGGTATTTACCTTCTTTATCATCACGATGATATTTTATAGCAGTAGAGTCTACCCGTTTCATATCACGGTTTAATGATTTGGTTTGCTGGAAGCGAATATTGGGTTGAGTGATGCTGGGATCTGGAAATCCGGGGATATCAGCATCTATCTGAGTGCGATTCTCAGGGGTGTTTTCAATTACACCGAATTCTAGCGCTTTACCAAGACAAGCTGTCACGCAGGCTGGTTTTAAGCCTACTTCGAGACGATCCACACACATATTACACTTCGAAACAGTTCCTTCGACGGGATCAAGTTGAGGTGCGTTATAAGGGCAAACCCATGTGCAGTAGCCACAACCAAAGCAAATATCCGGGTCTTGTAGAACAGCGCCGTATTCCGCAAATTTAGTGTATGCGCGAGTCGGACAGCCTGTGAGACAGACCGGATCATCGCAGTGATTACATGCCATTGAAATATTTTGGCGATTGTAATCAGGATAAGTACCGCCTTCAACAAAGCCAACCGAGCGAAAAGCAATATGCCCGGGATTGTCATTCTTCTCGCTACAGGCTGCTTCACAAGCGTGACAGGCGATGCAGTTATCGGCAGTAAAAAAGAAACCATGTTGCTTATAGCGATTAGGGTTGTCACCTATTTCGCTATCATTATTGATGTTTAGGCTTTTTTCACGCAGTACATTACCTTCACTAACGGTCTCAATGGGTTTGCCGTAGCGATTGGTGTTCTTGCTATTTTTATCTTGCAAGAATGCGTATGTGGGTTCGTCGGTTCTTACTTGGAACATGATTGTCTCTTTAGTTCTATTTTATTGTGTAGCCTGTGTTGAGGTACGAAACACGGGTTTAAACTCGTTGTGTTCCCGTATTTCATGATCGTTGATCACAGGCTACATTTTTTACACAGCACCTTTCTGGAAGAAGCACTAAAACTCCCGCATCTCCATACTAGTCTGAGCTGCAGCTTTCTGGTCAGCTACCTTTTCAATCCTCACTGCAGATTGTTTATAAGCAGGCTGCCGAGAATGTGGATCAAGCAATCCAAGCGTCAAACGATTGGCGCAATCAAAAAAGTGAAACGGTACAAAAATCATATTTTTGGGAACTCGATGGGTTAGCTGCGCCATCAATATCGCATCAGATCGAGGCGAAACCAGACGAATATAGTCACCAGCAATCACACCCAGCTCTTTAGCAGCATCCGGATTTATTTCTGCAAAAGGGATCGGGCTGTATTTATTGTTGTTGCTGAGCTTTCCGGTTTTAGTTCGCCCATGCCAATGTTCAATCAATCGACCTGTATTCAACCAGAATGGAAACTTCTCATCCGGAACTTCATTGTTATCAATAAAGGGCAGTGGAATGAGTTTGGCTTTACCATCGGTGTAACGAAAAGTAGCGTCTTCGGTATACAAACGGACGCCGCCTTTTGCAGGAGTCTCGTTGTTCTCGGCTTGTTCTTTGGTGTAGGGCCATTGGATACCTCGATGTTTTTCGATTAACTCATGTGTCATGCCTGAGTTGTCGGATAAACGTCCTTTTGACAACACACCCATTTCCAAAAATATATCAGCAGGTTTTTCCGGGAAGTTAACCTCACCACTTTTATTAAAGCGTTCTGCCATGCGATTAAAAATCCACAAGTCTGGCTTCGAATTACCATGCGGTTTTACCACCGGTCTTACAATATTGATACGCCGTTCTGTATTCGTCATCACGCCTTCTTTTTCTGCCCACGTTCCAGCAGGGAGATACACCGTGGCGTATTGCGCACTTTCTGTATCTTCATAGCAGTCTTGTACAATGCAAAACTCCAGGCTCTCCATTGCTCTGCGAATACGCGCGGTATTGGGCAATGAACTCAATGGGTTGGTAGCAATTAACCATAAGCCTTTGATCTGTCCGGTTTCAATCGCTCCATAAATATCGGTTTGCACCATGCCCCGTTTTTTGGGGAAGAATTCCGGATCAACATTCCAGAATTCCGCAATCTCCTCACGATCGGTAGCACTTTCAAGAAAACGGTGGTTGGGGAGTCCAGAACAGGATGACCATTCGCGAGTACCCATGGCGTTGCATTGTCCGGTGATGGATAAGCTAGTGCCACCCGGCTTGCCAATATTACCTGTTAGTAGTGCCAGATTGTTGATACCTACGACACCATCAGAACCGTGTGTGCTTTGGTTGATGCCCATTGTCCAGATTTGCATCGCAGCGCCAGCTTTGGCAAAAAGGCGCGCAACTACACGAATAGTATCTTCATCAATACCACAGATTTTAGCTGCGGTAACGGGGTCATATTTGGCAACTTCAGTTTCAAGTTCTTCTATGCCGTGCGTATTGGCTTGAATATAACGACGATCTTCAAGACGTTCATCAAGAATCACATGCATCATTGCATTCATCAGTACCACATCTGTGCCGGGTGTAATGGCTAGATGTCTATCGGCGTTTTGCGCCAACATGGTAACGCGGGGATCAATAACGATTAACGGGAAGCCACGTTTCTCCTGCGCTTCTTTCATGCGCCAGTAAATGATGGGGTGTTGCTCTGGCAGGTTAGAACCCCATGCAATCAGCACATCGGTATGCTCAAAATCCTCGTAACAACCCGGAGGGCCATCCGATCCAAAAGAGCGTTTGTAGCCAGATACGGCTGATGCCATACATAATGTAGTATTGCCATCATAGTTGTTAGTGCCGATCAAGCCGCGTGTGAGTTTACCTAACGTGTAAAACTCTTCGGTCAGCATTTGTCCGGTAGAAATAATGGCGACAGAGTCACGACCATATTTTTCTTGAACACGACGAATCTCGTCATGACTATGGTCTAATGCGGCATCCCAGTCACTGGTTTGCCAGTCATCATGGAAAGTATTGCGCATTTTGGGTTCAGTGCCACGACCAGCCGAGTCAAACAACTCGTGTCCATAAATGCCTTTTAAACACAGTTTGCCACGGTTTACATCGGCACCACCGACACCACGGGAAGAGACAGGTTTACCTTCTTCGTTTAAACCCACTTCAATAGAGCAGCCTGTAGAACAGTAACCACAAGTGGCGTACTTCCATTCTTTGACTTTCTTGTCAGCTATTTTGATAGGGTTCTTTTTACCGCGACCGAATAACATTGTTTTTACTCTTTTAAGCTCTGTAGGTCGGATAAGCGAGAGCGCCATCCGACAACAAAAAGTATTATTTAACACATGTCGGATGGCGTTCCTTATCCGACCTACAGAAAAATTAGTTCTTCAGGAAGATCTTGCCATCTTCAACTTTTGTTTCGTACACATTGGTGCAACCTTCGTCAGCTCCCAAAGCTTCTCCTGTTACCAGACTAATTTTCCAGTTGTGCAGTGGGCAGGTAACGGAGTCACCATGCATAATACCTTGTGATAGTGGACCTTTTTTATGCGGACACTCATCTTTAATAGCGAAAACGTTATCATCTTTGCCTCGAAAAAGGGCGATGTTTAAAGTGTCTGTTTCAATCACACGTGATCCTAAAACAGGAATGGCATCAAGGGTTGTAATTTCTAACCAGTTACTCATTTTCTTTGTCTCTATAATTCTTTAGTAATGTCAGTTCCCTCCACCTAGCAGGGGGAGGGAGCTATTCTGCTTACGCAGTAATCTTAATCTTCTCAAACTGATGTGCATCCGCACCGTCAGCATGTTTTTTCCAAGGATCAATCTGTGCGGGTTTCTGCGAGACCACAAAGCGATCATACAAAGCTTTACGATTTTCTTCATCGTCAAGAATAGCGGCTTTCACCTTGTCCAGACCCACTCGTTCGATCCACGGTGCAGTACGCTCTAAATAGTGTGCATCTTCACGGTAGAACTGACTGAATGCACCACAGTATTCCAGTACTTCCTCTTCAGTATCGACTTTAACGAGGAAGTCAGTTACTCGTACTTTGATGCCGCCGTTTCCAGCTACATGGATTTCATAACCAGACTCAACACATACTACACCAAAGTCTTTAATCGTGGCTTCAGCACAGTTACGTGGGCAACCGGATACAGCCAGCTTGTATTTATGTGGCATCCACGAACCCCAAGTGAGTTCTTCTAATTTTACACCTAAACGTGTTGAATCCTGCGTACCCATACGACACCAGGAATCACCGACACAGGTTTTACAGGTACGCATCGCCTTGCCGTAAGCATGGCCGGATACAAATCCAGACTCAGATAAATCTTTCCAAACCAAAGGCAGGTCTTCTTTTTTAATACCGAACATATCGATACGCTGACCACCTGTGACTTTCATTTCAGGAACATTAAATTTCTCGGCTACATTGGCAATGGCGTGTAAATCTGCGGGTGTACACATGCCACCAAACATACGGGGTACTACGGAATAAGAACCATCTTTCTGAATATTGCCGTGCGCCCGTTCGTTAATAAAGCGTGACTCAGGATCATTGTAGTCAGGATATTCGCACAGTAAATAATAGTTAGTCGCTTGGCGACAAACCGCACAGCCATCATCTGTTTTCCAATCTAGTGTCTTGCGAACATCTTCGTGATTTTTCAAACCCTGCTTGCGGATGCTTTCACGCACTTCATCATGCGTTAACTCGGTACAACCACACATAGGTTTTTTGCTAGGCGCTACTGAATAATCACCACCCAATGTATGTGCTAGAAGCGATTCCACTAAACCAGTACATGAGCCACATGAAGCCGATGCTTTGGTGTGCGCACGCACATCATCCAGTGTGAATAACTTTTTATCGGTAATTGCTGAGATAATTTCACCCTTGCAAATACCGTTACAACCACAGATTTCAGCATTGTCAGCCATAGCTGCAACACGAGTTTCATCACCATGCCCGGCGTCTCCCAAATGCGCCTGACCAAACAAGATAGTGCTCCGGAAGTCAGAAATATTAGTTTCATCCTTCATCATCTGGAAGTACCAGGTACCGTCAATGGTGTCGCCATACAAACAGGTGCCGACAATAATGTCGTCACGAAGAATTAGCTTCTTATAAGTACCACTGGCTACGTCATGAAACAGCAGTTCATCCGTTTCATCGTCACCATGAAAATCACCCGCCGAGAACAAGTCAATACCGGTGACTTTCAGCATGGTTGAAGTGACCGTGCCTTCGTAGCGTGAGTAGCCTAATTCTGCCAAATGGTTTGCAGCGACTTTCGCCTGTTCAAACAAAGGAGCAACCAAACCGTAAACCGCGCCACGATGTTGTACACATTCACCTATTGAATAAATATTAGGATCAAAGGTTTGCATAGTGTCGCTGACGACGATGCCACGTTCACAGTGAATGCCCGAAGATTTCGCCAGTTCAATATTGGGTACGATACCTACGGCCATAACGAGTAAATCAGCTTCTATTTCACTACCATCTTTAAATCGGAGGCCAGTGACACGCTCATCCCCTAAAATTTCCTCTGTCGCGTGTGACATCAGAAATTTCATGCCTTTTTCTTCTAGTGAAGCCTGCAACATTTTTGCGGCAGGCTCATCTAGTTGGCGTTCCATTAAGGTATCCATGATATGCACAACCGTCACATCCATACCCTGTTTCATTAAGCCGTTTGCCGCTTCAAGTCCAAGCAAACCGCCACCAATGACAACAGCTTTTTTATAATGCTCAGCCGTTTCAACCATCGTGTCGACATCTTTAACATCACGAAAACCAATGACGCCGTATTTATCAGCCCCCGGCAAAGGCAACATAAATGAAGTGGAACCTGTCGCAATAAGCAACTTGTCATAAAGAGTGACGGTGCCATCTTCGGCGACCACTTCCTTGCGATTACGATGAATCTCGGTAATTTTCTTACCCTTTTCAAACTGGACATTATTTTCTTTATACCAGTTGTCATCATTAAGCATGACCTCTTCAAGGGTCTTCTCATTAGCCAGTACGGGCGACAACATAATGCGGTTGTAGTTACCATAAGGCTCTTCACCAAAAACGGTGATGTTGTATTTTTCATCATCCAGTTTCAGTAATTCTTCAATTGTGCGCATACCGGCCATGCCATTGCCGATTAAAACCAGATTTTGTTTCATTGCGTTGCTCCAAATAAATAAGTTAACAGTACTTATGCAGTAATGTTATGCAAATACCATGCCATTGGTTAGTTAAAAGATTAAAAATGTAGGTGGCAGTTAAATTGATGTGCATTCTAGATTATTTATAAGTCTGTGGCTTTATCCCAGAATGAATAGATATATCGTTATATTAGACTATTCTTATGTTATTCTCTATCTGGGTCCTACAAAAGGTCTGTGTATTATTATAGAAGTTACCTTGTTGGAATTTTGTTTTGTATTTATATCTCACTTATAGATCACTTGTATATAAGTGATCTCTTATGGTGCGACAAAGCACTAAACCTGTGCAAGAAAAAAGATTCACCTTTTTTACTGGCAATGATCTGTATTAATTAGGGCTTTCGTTTGAGTTAGGAGGATGAATTTTGAGAGCCGCAGTGTATGAAGACATAGATGAAAGTCGTGGAATTCATCCGATGCCGAAATTAGTCTAAAAGATTGCTATGCCCCTTGGGTACATTTAATAGAGATGTCTTACTAGAGGTAATCGAAAGGATATGAAAATGCAAAGAAAGTTGGTAGTTAGCTTGCTGAGTAGTGGTGCGGTTGAAAAAGCATAGGTGATTGGCACGGACTTTGCATTCCACGGCTAATGAAGACAATACGGTTAATTTTTTATGAACAAGGATTTTAATAATGTCGGAAAGACTTAATATTTTAAATTTGGGTAAAGCAAATATTCGTATTTTGCATTATACCTGGTTTGCTTTCTTTATGAGCTTTGTGGTGTGGTTGGGTCTTGGGCCGATGATGCCCTTCATCACAGAAGCACTGGGGTTAACCGATCAACAGGCAAAAGTGTTGTTGATTTTAAATGTAGCAATGACTATTCCAGCAAGAATAGTAGTCGGGATGTTGGTTGATAGGCTAGGTCCTAGAATCATGTTCACCAGTATTTTAACTATGGGAGGTTCAGTTAGTATCGCCTTTGCATGGGCTGACAGCTATGAAACATTGGCTATTTTACGTTTCTTGTCGGGCTTTATAGGAGCAGGTTTCGTAGTGGGTATTCGCATGATCGGCGAATGGTTTCCAGCAAGACAGACTGGTCTTGCTCAAGGTATTTATGGTGGTTGGGGTAATTTCGGTTCAGCAGGTGCAGCGCTGACGTTGCCTTTTATTGCGGTTAGTTTTGGCGGCGAAGATGGCTGGCGCTATGCGATCACACTGGCGAGTTTGGTTGCGATTACTTATGGCGTGATTTATTACTTTATCGTTAGTAACACACCTAAAGGCTCTACTTATTTCAAGCCGAAGAAAATGGGGGCTATGGAAGTCACCAGTGGCTTTGATTTAGTGCTTTATATGTTAATGAATATTCCGCTATTTCTTGCGTTAGCGGTACTCACGTGGAAGTTGTCGCCCGCCAATGCGGGGATGATTAGTCATACGGCGACGTATGCAATTTACGCGGCTTTAATAGCTCTTTACCTGCTTCAGTTGTGGAAAATATGGCAGATTAATTCACCGATGCTCAAGCAACCCGTACCAGAGATGCAACGCTATAAGTTTAAACAGGTCGCTATTCTTGATTCTGCTTACATGGTTACTTTTGGTACGGAACTAGCGGTGGTCTCCATGCTTGCTATGTTTTATGTGTCATGGTTTGACGTGCCAAAAATCACCGCAGCTTTGTTGGCGGGCATTTACCCTTTTATCAATTTGTTTGCACGCCCTGGTGGTGGCTGGATCAGTGATAAAATAGGTCGCAAACTAACCTTGGGCATTGCCTTCGCGGGGATAGCGGTCAGCTTCTTGATACTAGGCATGGTCAGCAAAGATTGGCCTGTGCCCCTCATCGTTGCGATAACTATTTCAGCGGGTATCTTCTCACAAGCGGGATCAGGTGCGGTGTATGCTATGGTGCCTTTGATCCAGCGCCGCATGACCGGACAGATCGCGGGTATGGCAGGAGCTTTTGGTAATGTTGGCGCTGTTATTTTCTTAACGGTAAACTCGTTAGTGGATTACAATCAGTTCTTTATGTTTATTGGCATGGTATCTGCTGCGGTGTTTGTCCTAGTCTTCTTTGTTCTTGAAGAGCCTGAAGGTCGTATGGTAGAAACATTGGCAGATGGAACTGTGCAACTGATAGATGTAAAATAAAACTAGATGTGAAAATATGACTTCATCATTATCAATCTCACTGGGACAATCCTCGAACGCAGGCATTAAAGCCGACAATGAGGACTATTTTGGTGCGTTTGTTCCAGATAATGATCAGTTAGAAAGCAAGGGTATAGCGGTTGCTATTGCTGATGGCATGAGTGGCAGTGACGGTGGCAAGGAAGCAAGCCAGATGAGTGTGCGCATGTTTATGGATGACTATTACAGCACATCAGAATCATGGACAGTCAAAAAAGCCGTTACCAAAGTCATGAGCGCGATGAATAGTTGGCTTTATAGCCAAGGCCAGCAGCGCTTCGACTCTCCTAAAGGCATGGTGACAACGTTTAGTGCTATTGTCATCAAATCCCAAACGGTGCATCTCTTTCATATAGGAGATAGCCGAATTTATCGGCTACGAGATGGTGATTTTGAGCAGCTTACTCAAGATCACCGCATCTGGATTAGTCAGGACGAGGAATACCTGAGCCGGGCTTTGGGAATAGACCTCAATCTGAATATTGACTATAAGTCGATGCCAGCCCAAGAAGGCGATATTTATTTTTTTAGCACCGATGGCGTGCATGATTTTGTCAATGATGGTGAGCTTCAGGAGCATATTGAAGCACATGTTGCTGATTTGCAACAGGTCTCTGAGCGCATAGTTGAGGCTGCGAAAGCTAATAAAAGTACCGATAACATTACCTGCCAGCTCATCAAGATTGATGCATTACCTAAAGCGAATAAAGACGAGTTTTTTGATCAGTTAACGCGCTTGCCTTTTCCACCTGATTTGCGTGGCGGCAATATTATAGATGGTTACAAAATCATCCGTGAGCTTAAATCCTCCTCCAGAAGTCAAGTGTATTTGGCAGAAGATACGCTGGATGAAATCTCGCGAAAAGTGGTGATCAAGACACCTTCGGTGAATTTTGAAGATGATCCTGCTTATATTGATTTGTTTCTGCATGAAGAATGGGTGGGAAAACGCTTAAACTCGGAACATCTTATAAAAACCTGTGCTTCAAAACGACAGCGAAGTTTTTTGTATACGGTGCTGGAATACATACATGGACAAACTCTGGCGCAATGGATGGATGACAACCCCCAGGCGACATTGGTACAAATGCGCGGTACCGTTACACAGATCACCAAGGGGCTGCGCGCCATGCATCGCATGGAAATGATTCATCAAGACCTGAAGCCTGATAATATCATTCTTGATTCAAACAATACCCTAAAAATTATAGATTTTGGTTCGACCAAGATAGCAGGTCTAGCCGAGATTCAATCCATTCTTGAACATTCACAAATTGTGGGTACAGCCAATTATTCTGCTCCGGAATATTTTAAAGGCGAGCGAGGAAGTAATCGCTCAGATATTTTCTCACTGGGAGTAATCGCATACGAGATGCTCACGGGGAAGCTGCCCTACGGTGAAATTCAACCAGAGAAAGCACGTAAAAAGAAATTTATCTATAGGTCAGCAAGGCAATATAACGCTTCTATTCCAGACTGGATTGATAGGTCTTTACAAAAAGCCACACACCCGATCCCTGAAAAGCGTTATGGCTTATTGTCAGAATTTATTAGTGATTTGAATAAACCGAACACATCTTTACTAGATGCCGATCCCCGTCCGTTGCTGGAACGAAACCCGCTGCGCTTTTGGCAAGCCTTGGCTTTTTTTGAGTTGATGTTGATGGGTTGTTTGGTTTATCTGCTAGTGCTACGTCTATAGCCACAATCGCGGCGCACCAAAGTAGGGCGTAACATATCCTGGCGCACCAAGAAAAAGCAATTTCGTTGTTTAAATGCAACAGCATTGCGCAATAAACAACATGTTCCATTTATTCACTACTCTAATCAAGTGGTTGTAATGATTGGCATGGAATTTGCATTCTAATCTATGTTAACTTTTTTAAACAACATGGAAGCTATTCAAATGAATACAAAACTTAAAGTAACTCTTTCGGTTGCAGCTCTTGCAACTACTCTTCTCGGTACAACTACTACTGCATTTGCAGGCGCAAGCTCAAATATCGGCGCTACCACAAATTACATTTTTCGTGGACTAGAAGCTGCAAGTGGCCGTGGCGCTCTGTCTGGCGGTCTTGACTATGAAGTGGGCAACGGCCTTTCAGTAGGCACTTGGGCATCAACAACTGATGGTGGTGCTGATGGCACTGGATATGAGATCGACCTATACGGTGCGTATGGTGGCAAGATTACAGATGCAATCGGTTATAGCGTCGGTGCTACAAGTTATCGATACCCTGGTGTTCAAGGTGCTGGAAATGCGTCACATTTTGAAGAAATAAACCTTGGTTTAAGCTTTGGTCCTATTGAAGCCAGTGCTGCAATTGGTGTTGGTGATAATAACGAAGATTATGATTACTTCGCTCTTTCTGGTAGTAAAGAACTAGGCGTATATGGTCTTACTCTTGGTGGAACTATTGGTAAAGGTGATTTCGGTGGTGGGGCTGATTACACTCACGTACAGCTTTCTTTAGGTAAGGGAGATTTCACTTTGGCACTAGATAAGGCATCTGGCGACTTCCTGCCTAGTGATCTAGAAGATGTAAAGGCTAGTCTTTCTTGGGGTCATTCGTTCGACTTTTAATAGTTAGTCAGTTTGCTCTCCTGTTTCACTTCAGGAGAGCTTTTTTAGAAACAGCTAGTTAATTTATCTAGGCTTGTTTCATCCATAGGAGGTTTTATTATGAAAATGGTAACCGCAATTATTAAACCCTTTAAGCTGGACGATGTGCGCGAAGCATTATCTGAAATCGGCGTTCAGGGGATTACCGTCACTGAAGTAAAGGGTTTTGGTCGTCAAAAAGGACACACAGAGCTCTATCGTGGTGCTGAGTATGTGGTAGATTTTTTACCTAAAGTAAAAATCGAAGCAGCAGTAGCAAGTGATTTAGTCGATCAAGTTATTGAAGCTATTACTAAGGCTGCTAATACTGGAAAAATCGGAGACGGTAAAATATTCGTTTCTCAGGTCGAACAAACTATCCGAATTCGCACAGGCGAAACCGGCCCGGACGCACTTTAAAGGAGTCTTTCCAAATGGAAAATAATATTTACGAATTGCAATATGCAATGGACACCTTTTACTTTCTAGTAATGGGTGCATTAGTGATGTGGATGGCTGCTGGCTTTTCCATGTTAGAAGCAGGTCTTGTTAGATCTAAAAGTACTACTGAAATCTTAACCAAAAACATTGCGCTTTATGCCATTGCTTGTACAGCCTATATGGTTGTCGGTTACGACATTATGTACGATGGTGCTATGTTCTTGAAAGACATTGCATTAGATGGCGCTAAAGATGCTGACGGTATGGTTGCCGCGGTATTGGCTGAATCTGCTGAAGCTAAGTTTGGTGGTGGTTCTGTTTATTCAAACGCCTCTGACTTCTTCTTCCAGGTGGTATTTGTAGCTACGGCTATGTCTATTGTGTCTGGTGCAGTGGCAGAGCGCATGAAGTTATGGGCATTCTTATTGTTTGCTGTAGTGATGACAGCCTTTATCTATCCAATGGAAGGTTCTTGGACTTGGGGTGGAAAATCTGTATTTGGTCTATTTAGCTTAGGCGATGACTTCGGATTCTCTGACTTTGCTGGTTCTGGTATCGTTCATATGGCGGGTGCGGCTGCTGCTTTATCAGGTGTAATACTGCTTGGTGCTCGTCTTGGCAAATATGGCAAAGACGGAAAAGTTCACCCTATTCCTGGCGCAAACTTACCTTTAGCTACGCTAGGTACATTCATTCTATGGATGGGCTGGTTTGGCTTCAACGGTGGTTCTGTACTTAAGTTAGGCGATATCGCTAGTGCAAACTCAGTTGCAATGGTATTTCTGAATACTAACGCAGCGGCTGCTGGTGGTGTGATCGCTGCTCTAGTTCTTGCCAGATTGTTATTCGGCAAAGCTGACTTAACAATGGCATTAAACGGTGCACTTGCTGGTCTGGTTGCAATAACAGCTGAGCCTTCTACGCCTAGTCCACTAGAAGCTACATTGATTGGTGCAGTAGGTGGTATTCTGGTTGTATTCTCAATTATGTTCTTAGACAAGATCAAGATTGATGATCCGGTAGGTGCGATTTCTGTACATGGCACGGTAGGTCTGTGGGGTCTGCTTGCAGTTCCTTTGACTAACTCTGGCGCTACCTTCGTCGGACAGCTTGTCGGTGCTGCAACCATCTTTGTATGGGTATTCGTGGCATCGTTTATCACTTGGATGATCATTAAAATGATCTTCGGTATCCGAGTCTCTGAAGAAGAAGAGTACGAAGGTGTGGATATTGGTGAATGTGGAATGGAAGCTTATCCTGAGTTCACGACAAAATAACTTACTACCTTTTCAATAGTCGGTCCGATGTTGTTTAATCGGGCTTATTATTGAAACAGTAAGGAATTTAAAAAGAGAGCCATGTGGCTCTCTTTTTTTGTGCGTTAAAAATGGGCAATGTGGTTGCCAAAGGTTTAACTTCGACCAATAATAATCTCTATGATCTTGGTGTCTAAAGGAACTTTTTTCATATTAAGTTGGTAAGTATAATTTTGAACATCTAAGCGGTACGAAAGCGTTTTATAGGTTGCATGTGTCATACCTTCAATCTCAGAACCATGAACTTCGATAGCTGGCAGTTTTTCCATTAATTCTTGAAAAGTACTACCTACTTTAATTCCTTTTGATGTTTCTGCTGTTTCACTCTCTATCGTAATGTCACCAACTAAACGCTCATTATTTGGATCAGCCACAAAGTACCCTACAGGATTATTATCGAAGTCCTTGATTCGATAAATATCAAAATCTGCTTCTCCCGTTTGTAGTATTTCCTTTTTAATATAGCCGCTATGGGAGGAAATTTTATCGCCTACTTCAATCCCCCTAAAGGAATTTTCTGAAATCGGCAATCCTGATGTCGTGTCATCAAGTCCTATATTAAGTAACGCTTGTAATTCTTCAGTTCGATGCTGAGTCATTTTCAATTCACAGACAGCAATTGCCACGCCGGCACTAGCGGCAATTTCTCTACCTACTAATGTACAATGTGCCTCTCGTGTTACCAGCCAGGCTCTTTGTGCTTTTCTTAATAGGTCTTGGGGTTCGGCTCTTCCTTTGTAACCATTGATAAGGTGCTTATAGACTTTATTAAGCTCTGTATCGCTCTGTTTTAAGCATTGTTCGATGTTATTTCTACTGAGCTCTTCTTCATTGGTGCAATCTATTTTATCTTTTGCCAGTGATGTATTGCTGAAGAATAAAACGATGAGAGTTAGGGGTAATAGCGTTTTCATTGGAAAAATCCTTTTCATAAAAAATAAACACCGTACATTAGTTATATTAATGTGTCCATTTCCCGTGCAGTCATGCCTTCTCATAAATTCCAGTCATGCCTACTTTGGCAACGTGAATGAAGCCTAATGCGGTTCACAAGTGAAGATATAAAGAGAGCCAATAGCCTCTCTTTTTTTGTTTGCAATGGGTTGCCGTCTTACCGAGCAATCAGGTTTAAAAACTCTTCTCGTGTATGCGGATTATTCCTAAACGTACCCAGCATCATTGAAGAAATAGTCCATGAGTTTTGCTTTTGTACACCACGCATCATCATGCAAAAATGTTGAGCTTCAATAACAACCCCTACACCGGATGCTCCAGTCACTTTCTGAATGGCCTCGGCGATTTGTTTGGTCATGTTTTCCTGAATTTGCAAGCGTCTAGCGTACATGTCGGTAATGCGGGCTATTTTGGATAAGCCAATAACTTTCCCTTGCGGTAAATAAGCGACATGGGCTTTACCCACAAAAGGTAAAAGGTGGTGTTCACACAAGGAATACAACTCTATATCTTTGACGATAACCATTTCGTCATTATCGGATTCAAATACTGCATCATTCAATACAGTGTTTAAATCTTGCTGGTAGCCTTGAGTCAAAAATTCGAAGGCTTTGGCAGCGCGATCAGGGGTTTTTAACAAGCCGTCACGAGTGATGTCTTCACCAATATTAGTGATTATTCCTGAATAATGTTTACTTGATTTCATGGGCTTTTCCTTATATTTATTTCATATTTTGATTACCGAGTTAAAGCCAAGTTAACTAGTATTTCAAAGTGATACTGTGTCTATTCTATGGGATCGGGTCTTCTTTAACTAGTTTAGTAAAGATCATAATTTTTGTGTAGTCTGCGCTATCGCTTAACACAGGTTAACGAATGTTTCTGGACGATAACTAATTTAGTAATAATTTGTCCAGATGGTTGGCAAAAGCTTGTCGGTCTTTTTGATTCAATGCCGCAGGCCCGCCTGTGTTTACTCCTGTTTCGCGTAGGGTTTCCATAAAATCTCTCATGCTGAGGCGAGTTTTTATGGTCTCAGGGGAATAGAGCTCACCGCGTGGACTGAGAGCTTGACCGCCTTTTTCTATCACTTCAGCGGCTAGTGGAATATCACTGGTGATGATGAGGTCATTGGGTTTAAGCCTTTTGACGATCTCATTGTCGGCCACATCAAAGCCGAAAGGAACTTGCAGAAATTGAACGTAGCGTGATGCTGGTATGCGCATAGCATGGTTTGCTACCAGTGTTATTTCGGTTTTTGTACGTTCAGCCGCTCTAAAGAGAATTTCTTTGATGACCACTGGACATGCATCGGCATCTACCCATATTTTCATTCATTTCGCTCCCATTAACCTTTCCATAATCGTAAGCCACATTCGTGTATAAACACCATAAATATTTAAACTGAATTTCTGAGGAGTTTTAGTTCGCAAAGCCCTTACTAAATGGTTGTCGTAGCGTTTTAAGACGTTATCCTGTACTCTGCACGCGCTATTAACAAGAGACATTAATAATGAGATTTGACTCATTGGGCTTATCAGCCCCCATTTTACAAGCCATAGCCGAAAATGGTTATGAAACACCTTCTCCAATTCAGGCACAGGCCATACCTGCTGTCATTGAGGGAAAGGATGTTATGGCTGCTGCGCAAACAGGCACAGGGAAAACAGCGGGCTTTACATTGCCTTTGTTGGAGCGTTTGTCTAAAGGTCCCAAGGTCAAGGCTAATCAGGCGCGAGCGCTTATTCTTACGCCAACTCGTGAGCTGGCAGCACAAGTTGGTGCGAGTGTTACTACTTACAGCAAACACCTCTCCATCAAATCCACGGAAGTCTTTGGAGGTGTCAAAATCAATCCACAGATGATGCGCTTGCGTAAAGGGGTGGATGTGCTGGTGGCTACTCCTGGGCGCTTGATTGATCTGCATAATCAAAATGCTATTCGTTTTGATCAGCTAGAAGTGTTGATACTAGATGAAGCAGACAGAATGCTGGATATGGGATTTATCCATGATATCCGGAAGATTTTAGCGTTCTTGCCGAAGCAGCGTCAGAATTTGATGTTCTCTGCGACCTTCTCGGATGATATTCGCAATCTGGCGAAAGGCATGGTCAATAACCCTGTTGAGATTTCAGTGAGCCCCCGTAATACAACGGCAGAGAATGTTAAACAGTGGATTTGTCCGGTAGATAAAAAACAGAAATCAGCATTGCTTGTCCAGTTGATTAAAGATGAACAGTGGAAGCAAGTGCTGGTTTTCACACGAACCAAGCATGGTGCAAATAGGCTGACTAAACAGCTTGAGAATAAAGGCATCGTGGCTGCTGCTATTCACGGCAATAAAAGCCAAGGTGCACGTACAAAAGCGTTAGCCAATTTTAAAAAAGGCACGATAAGGGTATTGGTCGCGACGGATATTGCAGCAAGAGGCTTGGATATTGATCAGCTTCCTCAGGTGGTCAATTTCGATTTGCCAAACGTAGCGGAAGATTATATACATCGTATTGGACGTACCGGTCGGGCAGGTCGTCGAGGTCAGGCAGTTTCATTAGTCAGTGCTGATGAGGTTGCGCAGCTTGCTGATATTGAGCATTTGATTCAACAAGTATTGGAACGTAGGCTGATTGATGGTTTTGAACCGGATCATGATGTTCCTGCAACGAATTTAGATAGAAAGCCTAAGAAACCCAAAAAGCCAAAACAATCGAATGCTCAGAAAACGGGTCGGAATGGCAAGAATAATGACGGTGGAGGTCGATCTAATAACAATAATCGCAGTAAAAAGCCCTGGAAGAAAAAGAAGTCGGACAGTGGTGATCAACAAGGTCAAAGAAAGCCGCGGCGTAACCGTCATAAAAAGAATCGGAAAAAAGATAATAATGGCAATGGTAGTGATGAGAAGAATGATTGAAAGGTTTGGTCGCTATTCCACAGGTGCTGTCTAGCCAGAGAAGTAGGCTTCTTGTCGTTCAATATCTGAATGGTGAATAGAAAGCTTGGGGTGTTACATGGCTTTCAGCGCGAGTGTATTTGCATTATTAAATGCTTAATTATGATTTTTTATAGATGAACCTGTGCTTGAAGCATAATAATAATTACTACATTAGTAATTATGGCTGTCTCATAAAAATAATTTATTGATAATAATTATCTTATTTTATTATAGGCTTACCTGTTGTGGTTAGGGTCAATGTTCGGAAATAATAGCAATTGCAGTCATTAATAAGAAAAAAATATACATACGTTATTTACAAATTGTTGTTATAAAGTAGCAAAATCTTATTTTAGGTTGTAGACTACGCAAAGTTTTTGAGCCAGATCAGTTTTATTTAGGGTTTCTTGCTAAATTCTGTATAAAGAGTTGACAGTTGTTTGTTGGTTCAATAAGCAACTAACATGGCGAATATTAGGACTACCTAATATTAAATAAAAAAGAATATTAAACATAACTTTATGCTTCCATTTAAAGAAATGGATTCCTTGTATATTCTCTATATGTAGGAACAAAAAAATGAAAAGCATGAGTTATAAATCAGTGAATTTTAGTAACTTTGAATCGAGTGTTGGCACTTGAAGTCAGTTGTAGACTTTGTAGATGATGCCATTTAAAAACTCAACACCAGGAGGAAGCTGTATGTTGAATAGAAGATATTCAATAGATATATCGTCGGGAACAGCAATTAAGTCATTGCTATATAAATGGATGCTGTTGGCATTGGTTTTGTTGCCGTTTTCTGCATCGGCAGAATATGGTTTGAACTTGCCAGAAGGTGTCACTCCAATAAGTAACGACATTTATGGTCTGCATATGTTGATCTTCTGGGTCTGTGTTGCCATCGGTGTTGTCGTGTTTGGTGTAATGGCTTACTCCATATTCTTTCATCGTAAGTCAAAAGGCGCTGTCGCTTCTAACTTTCATGAAAGCACCGCGGTTGAGCTTTTCTGGACGCTTGGACCTCTAGCTATTCTTATTGCGATTGCATTTCCTGCAACCAAGGTTTTGATTGATCTTGAAAATACTGATAAAGCAGAGATGACAGTCAAAATAACCGGCTACCAATGGAAATGGCAGTATGAGTATTTAGATGACAAAGTAAGCTTCTTTAGTAATCTCTCAAAGGAATCTAATGACGCGAGACAAATGGGAGCATCTGCCGCAGGCTTTCCCGATAACTACTTACTTGATGTTGATCGCCGTCTAGTTCTACCTGTTGATACCCGAATAAGATTCCTGATGACTTCTAATGATGTTATTCATGCGTGGTGGGTTCGTGATTTAGGGGTGAAACAAGATGCTAACCCTGGATTCATTAATGATGCTTGGGCAACCATCGAAAAACCAGGCGTTTATCGTGGTCAATGTGCGGAACTGTGTGGTAAAGATCATGGCTTTATGCCGATTGTGGTTGAGGCTGTCAGTAAAGAAAAGTACGCAAAATGGGTTGATGAGCAGAAAGAATTACAGAAAGCTGCTGCTGCTGCCGGTGATAGAGAATGGACTAAAGATGAATTAATGGTACAGGGTCAGAAAGTATATAGTACCTCTTGTGCCAGTTGTCATGGTGTCACGGGGCAAGGTGTTCCAGGAGCCTTCCCAGCAATGGCAGGGAGTCCAATAGCAACGGGTGATGTGAAAGCACATATTGAGATCGTCATGAATGGTAAAGCGGGTACAGCAATGCAAGCCTTCGGTGCTCAATTGAGCGATAGTGATTTGGCCGCGATTGTTACCTATGAACGTAATGCGTTTGGCAATAGCGCCGGCGACTTAGTTCAACCTTCAACCATCAAATCTGCAAGATAGGAGAATAGATAATGGCTACAACAACATCTGATATTCAAGATGGAATAGATGCCCATGGTTCGCATGGTGCACATGACGACCATCATCATGGCCCTGAAAAAGGATTGATGCGTTGGGTTAAGACAACTAACCACAAAGACATAGGCACACTCTATCTTTGGTTTGCATTTACTATGCTGCTGATTGGTGGTGCGATGGCAATGGTCATTCGTGCTGAATTATTCCAGCCCGGCTTACAATTAGTAGAACCACAGTTCTTTAACCAGATGACAACCTTGCATGGTTTGATTATGGTGTTTGGTGCGATCATGCCAGCCTTCGTTGGTTTGGCGAATTGGCAGATACCGCTAATGATTGGTGCTAAAGACATGGCGCTGCCTAGAATGAACAACTGGAGTTTCTGGATACTGCCTTTCGCAGGTTCAATGCTACTTAGTACTATGTTCATGGAAGGTGGTGGTCCCGCATTTGGCTGGACGTTCTATGCACCTTTATCAACAACCTTTGCACCAGCAAGCACAGACTTCTTTATCTTTGCAATTCATATGCTAGGTTTCTCATCTATTATGGGCGCCATCAACGTCATTGCGACGATCATGAATATGCGCGCTCCTGATATGAAGCTTATGGATATGCCATTGTTTGTATGGACATGGTTGATCACTGCATTCTTATTGATCGCAGCTATGCCAGTACTTGCAGGTGCAGTAACCATGATGTTGACCGATCGTAACTTCGGCACCAGCTTCTTTGATGCGGCTGGCGGCGGCGACCCTGTTTTGTTCCAGCATATTTTCTGGTTCTTTGGTCATCCTGAAGTGTATATCATGATCCTGCCAGCGTTTGGTATCGTTTCTCAGATCATTCCAACGTTTGCGCGTAAGCCACTATTTGGCTATAGCTCAATGGTTTATGCGACGGCTTCAATCGCGCTACTTTCATTCGTTGTATGGGCGCACCACATGTTCTTAACTGGTATGCCAATTGCAGGACAGATGTACTTCATGTACGCGACGATTATGATCTCAGTGCCAACAGGCGTTAAGGTATTCAACTGGGTCACTACTATGTGGCGCGGTTCCATGACGTTTGAAACACCCATGCTGTGGGCGGTTGCGTTTGTTGTGCTGTTTACTATTGGTGGTTTCTCTGGCTTGATGCTGGGTGTTGCACCGGTTGATATTCAGTACCACGATACTTACTTCGTTGTTGCTCACTTCCATTATGTACTAGTAACAGGCGCATTGTTCTCAATCATAGCTGCTGTGTTCTACTGGTTGCCTAAATGGTGTGGACGCATGTACAACGAAAAGCTTGGCAAGATTCATTTCTGGTGGGCTGTTATCTCGGTAAACGTCTTGTTTTTCCCTCAACATTTCTTGGGACTAGCTGGTATGCCTCGTCGTATTCCTGATTACGCAACACAGTTTGCTGATTTCAATATGATTTCAAGTATTGGCGGATTTGCATTTGGTGCCTCATTCATATTACTTGCCTATATCATTGTTACTACTATACGCAGTGGTGAGAAGATTGAAGATGCAAGAGTATGGGAAAGCGCAAAAGGTCTTGAATGGACAGTACCTACTCCAGCTCCTTATCACACATTTGATGAGCCACCTAAGAAGGCTCTAATCCTGAGTGAGTCTAGCCATATTGGTGAGCACTAAAAGTAAAGGAAGAAGGAAGATTGGAATGACGAAAGAAATGACAGAAGAAGAGCTCCTGCAAAAGCAACGACGTGGAGCTAAAATCACCGCGTTGATTGTAGCAGCGATTGCAATAGCAATATTTTCTCTTACCGTCTTTTCCAATTTAGGATAGTAGGGGAACTTAGCGATGAGCCAGAAAGATCGTCAAAAAATCAGCAAAAGCTTCTGGGTCAAGTTAGGTTTAGTGCCCATTGGTATGTTTGCGTTTGCTTTTGCGCTGGTGCCGTTGTACACCGTTTTTTGTGAAATAACGGGTCTCAATGGAAAAACCAATGGTGCAAGCTACGATGTAGTAACGCAGTATGATGTTGACCAAAATCGCAAGGTGACGGTCGACTTCCTGGCGGCAACGGCTCCTGGTTTCCCGGTTAAGTTTTATCCGAAGATAAAAAATATGGAAGTGATTCCCGGCAAGATGTACACCATTAAGTACATTGCTGAAAATCGCTCCGATACTGTAATAACAGGTCAGGCGGTGCCCAGTGTAGCGCCCGGTCATGCGGCACAGTATTTTAAAAAAATAGAATGTTTCTGTTTTACAAATCAGACATTCCAGCCGAAAGTTCCCATTGAAATGCCCGTCAGCTTTATTGTTGAACCTGCATTGGATAAATCGGTGGTCAATATAACCCTTTCATATAATTTTTTTAGGATTAAGGGAACTGATCAGGTTGAAAGTTCTGAGCATGTAAAAGCAAAGAGCGTTCAACCTAATAGAAGTACCAAAGTTACTAAAGGCTAAGGAGGAATAGATGCAAGCATCAAATCATGAGTACTACATACCTGATGGTAGTTATTGGCCGATTCTAGGCTCCGTAGGCATGGCATCCATGCTAGGCGGTTTTGCCAGCTCGTTACACGATAATGTAATGGGAACGGGAATCATGGTATTCGGTTTAGGTCTTATCATTTTTATGGTATTTGGCTGGTTCGGTCAGGTTGTCCATGAAAGCGAAAATGGCATATACAACAAACAAGTAGACCGTTCATTTCGTATGGGAATGGGTTGGTTTATCTTTTCAGAAGTCATGTTCTTCGCCGCATTCTTTGGAGCGCTTTGGTACGCAAGGAACCTCTCTGTTCCTTGGTTAGGGGGGGCAGGAAATAACGTCTTCACTGGATCTGTCTTGTGGCCTGAGTTCAAATCAGTATGGCCTTTGATCCAAGTGCCAGATGCTTCAAACTTCACCATTCCCAAAGGTATTATTCATGCATGGGAAATCCCCGCTCTTAATACACTGTGTTTGCTACTGAGTGGTGCAACACTGACATGGGCGCATTGGGCATTGCTGAACAATAATCGCAAGCAAATTATTATGGGATTGATGGCAACCATTGCATTAGGTCTTATTTTCTTAAGCTTACAAGTAGCTGAGTATGCTGAAGCCTACCAGCATTTAGATTTAAAGCTCACCTCAGGTATTTATGGTAGTACCTTCTTTATGTTGACGGGCTTCCATGGATTGCACGTAACGCTTGGGACGGTTATGTTAATTGTTATCCTGATGCGCGTTATTCGTGGACACTTTAACCCTGAAAATCATTTTGGTTTTGAAGGTGTAGCGTGGTACTGGCACTTTGTAGACGTAGTATGGCTAGGGCTCTTTATTTTCGTTTACTGGTTATAAGCTCAAAAAATACCTAGCATGTGTTCATGTTAGATATTTCGAAGTTGTTACGGAAAACATATGAAATACATCATCCTGTTATTCTTTGTCTTTATCATCTATAGCTTGGGTTCTGCCCTTTACTACATGATGAAAGATGGTGATGGTTCAAAGCGCATGGTGAAAGCATTAACTATGCGAGTAGGTTTTTCAATAGGATTATTTATACTGCTGTTGTTTGCCTTTTGGATGGGATGGATTAAGCCTACAGGAGTCGCTTGAATAAAGACTCAGGAGTGAGTTGTGCGTATAGGTAACTACCAATTCTCTCCTGTTCTAGCTCCGTCCATTGTGGTGCTGTTTTTATTTCCTGGGCTAATAAGCCTTGGTCTCTGGCAATTAGACAGGGCAGATGAAAAAAAGGAAATAGAAGCAAATGTTCATCAGGCAGGATTAAGCGATCCGCTTGTATTGAATGGTTTAGCTGTGGCAGAACGAGGAAAGCTTCCGCAACACATCTATAGGCCAATGGTTGTGAGCGGGAGTTATGATAGCAAACACCAGTTTCTTTATGACAATAGAACTCACAAAGGCAAACCTGGTTATCATGTTTTAAGCCCTTTTAGATTAAAAGGAAACAAAGCAGCGGTGTTGGTAAATCGTGGTTGGATACCTTTCGAGGGTCGTAGAGACAATATACAAGACATTAGTATAGAAACATCTGAAGAAACACTAAAAGGGGTTATTAAGTTACCCATTAAAGGAATCGTACTAAAAAATAGTGGCAAGCTAACGGCTAGTCTAGATAGTTATCCACTGACTATTCAAGCGGTTTCGTTAGATGAAATGGCGGAAGCATTAGGTTATGACTTCTTGCCGATTGTCATAGAGCTAGATATATCAGCCAATAATGGTTTTATTCGTGAATGGCAACCGTACTACGGAAGTATCGCGAAACACCATGGCTACGCAGTTCAATGGTTTGCAATGGCTCTGGTTCTATTGCTGCTTTTTATAAAGCTTAGTACGAAGAAAATAGAAAATAGAAAATAGAAATAAAGAATGTAGAGAGCGTGTTGTCGCACAATTCTACATTAATGAAATTTAAATATCATGTAATACCACTGGAGGAAGCATGTCAGGTTCACACGAAAAATTACCTTGGTTATTCTGGGCACAACTCGTTCTTGTTGCGATTGTTGCTACGTTATATTTTACTCTTGGTGGTTCGTCAGGAGGTCATGGAGAAGACGCTGCGCATGAAGCTACTGAGGCTAGTAAGCAAACGTTGAAGCCCATTGGTGAAGTTGCGGTAAGTAGCGAAGCAGCAGCATCAGCTGGAAGTGAGCGATCAGGAAAAGAGATTGTCGAGAAAACCTGCCAAAGCTGTCATGCACATGGTGTGGCAAACGCACCCAAGCTGGATGATAGTGCTAAAGCAGACTGGGAAGCGCGATTAGCAAGCGGCATGGATAGCGTCATTGAAACGGCTAAAAAAGGCAAAGGCGCAATGCCACCCATGGGAGCAGATCCATCATTGAGTGATGCTGAACTTAAAAACGCTATTGTTCATATGTTAGAAAAAGCAGGTGTGGATACTTCTTCTTACCAAGGTTCAAGCAAGGACTCAAGTGCAGACTCAGCCAAAGCAACTGAGAGCATAGTTGAGCAAGCGGCTGAGAAGATGGTTGACGTAGCAGAAAAGGCTACAGCCTCTGTAGCTACAGCGGCTGCCGCTGCAACAGCAGCAGTAGTGGCAACAACTCCATCAACTACAACTAGTGCTGTTGCTGATAGTGTTGCTGTTGACAAGAGTGCTGATGATGCGACCGCACCTGTAGCACCTGCTGCCCCCGTTGCACCAGAACCCCCTGCGGCTACAGTTGAGGAAGTAGCTAATACAACAACTACTGAAACAGAAGAAACAGTACCTGCCGCGGCAGCTCCCACTGAGACAGTAGCTATTGATGGTGCGAAGCTATACAGCACCACTTGTTTTGCATGTCACGATACAGGAGCCGCTGGCGCACCGAAGACAGGTGATGCGGCTGCATGGAAAGATCGTATCGCTCTAGGGAAAGATGTGCTTTATGAGTCTGCTATCAAAGGTAAGACATCCCCTGCTGGTGTTATGCCAGCAAAAGGTGGATATATGAACCTTTCTGATGATGAAGTAAAAGCTATTGTAGACTATATGATTACTAAGTCGGGATAAGACTTATGGGCACCTCTATTAATTGCCTTTTCGCCCGATTACAGCGTTGGATAAATTTCTCGGCAAGTTGCTCCTGCATTGCCCTACCTTCTGCATCCATGCAGTCGTGCGACCCTCATGTATCCTTATACACTGCGGTTCTCAAAATTCATCCGCCTGTACTCGAACGAAAATTCTAATTAATAGAGATGCCCTTATAAGGTAATCTAAACGGTAGAGACAAAAAGGCCCCAACTTTTAAGAAAAGTTGGGGCCTTTTTTATTTTAAGTTATTGAGGTTTAACTTCTAAACGACTAAATCTCTATAAGCATGCCAGCTTGCATGACCGATAACGGGTAATGCGATAGCCAGACCAATAAAGAAGAAGCCAATACCCACGGCCATTAATACCGCGATGGTTGCAGCCCAACGGAACATGGTGACAGGGTTTTTCCTAACAGTTCTTACACTGGTAGAGATTGCAGTAAATACATTCACATTACGATGGGTGATCAGTGGAACTGCTACCACGCTAATAGTAAATGCAATAGCCGCAAAGACTAAGCCAACTAACAAGAAGACAATAATGAAGGGGATGAATTCTGGTTGTGTGAATAGTGTATTCCATTCTGCGGCAATGGTTTCTGAGTTATTAACAAAAGCATTAATCGCCAAGACCATTAGACGAACCCATGAGAGCATAATAGCAGCGAGGATAACAAGAACCGTTACTGTACCAATTTTACGTTGACTCAATAAAGGAAGAAAGGTTAGCGCTAATGCAGAAGCGAGTACCGCTAGAATGATTCCACCGAGCAATAGCACTCCAGCAAACGGAACAGTTTGTTCTCCTGCTATCATGGCTTGTAAGCTTCCGGTCATTGTTGCCGAGTCATTAAAGAACAACTTGACCAGTAGCATGGCTACAGCAGTCCAGGCAACCATGAGGAGGCCAAGGATAAAGGTCAGACCGAGCAGGCACCGAATATTCCTCCCAAGCACGGAAATGGCATGTAACAGCGTGGGTTTCTCGCCATGTTCCAAACGGTGACTCATATCATAAATCCCTGCTGCAACAGGTGGGCCTACCAGATAAAATCCAGTTAAAATGGCCATAACAAAAAAGGGATTGGATTTCGTAAGCCAGATAGTGATTGCGCCGACGATGGCAAAGATCAGTCCATATAAAAAACTGTTTATATTAGTTTTTTTGAAATCCTGAATGCCTTTTGCTAACCAGCGGTTAGGGGCTGAGCCGCCTACGCTACGAACCTCTATGGTGTTGGAATCTGTGTATCGTTCACTATGGTTTGGTGCCGTTATAGCCATAATATTTTACCTCTTTATAATGACATTATAAGTATTAACAGTTGAGTGCTGAGCTGTTAATTTGTACTCCTCTAGTGCTCTTAGTTTTTGGGTGTTAATGCTATGAGAAAGCCCAAAAAATAAACGCTTGCTTTAAATGTAGAACAAAAATAAAAAAGTAGCAAGCATAAACACCAATAAGAATCAATAAATATTATGGGGTGTATTAGTCAAATTGTTTGACTAAAGTCATAATAAGTAAAGATAGTCCGTTCGCTGGACACAAAGGGATAAAAGCGTCTTTTTAGACGCTATGTAGTAGAATGGAAACACAAATATTCATTGGGAAGAGAATAATACTATGACCAGTCTAATCATCGTTGCTCATGGCAGTAGACGGGAAGCATCTAATGACGAAGTGAGAGAGCTAACCAGTAAAATTAGGGAAGAGGCTTATGACTTTGATTACGTTGAATCTGCTTTTCTCGAATTGGCTGACCCATCTATTCCTGAAGGTATACGTGCTGCTATTGTAAAAGGGCATAAAAGAGTGGTTGTATTGCCGTACTTTTTATCGGCTGGTCGTCATGTTACGGATGACATCCCCGCAAAGATACAGGTGGTACAGGATGAATTCCCGGAAGTTGAGATTTATCTTGCTCCGTACGTGGGTGCAGCAGCAGGCATTGTCGATTTATTACTAGGACAGGCCAACTCTTGAACAGGTTATTGAACATCATGCGGCAACTGCGCGACCCTAAAACAGGCTGTTCGTGGGATAAAAAACAAACCTTCGAAAGCATTTTTCCCTACACGCTGGAAGAAGTTCATGAAGTGGGTGATGCGATAGATCGTGAAGATATGATCGATCTAAAAGATGAGCTGGGTGATTTGTTATTTCAGATTGTATTTTATGCACAAATGGCCGAAGAGCAGGGCGATTTTACTTTTCAGGATGTAGTTGATGGCATTAGTGACAAAATGGTGCGCAGACATCCGCATGTATTTGCGAATAAAGTCTATTCAACAGAGTCTGAGCAAAGTGCAGCCTGGGAGGCGATTAAGCGGCAGGAACGCCAAGCAAGAGACGGAGATGAGCCACAAGGTTTAGGTCGAGACTCGGATGAAAATTCAGGCAACAACGATGCGTTCGCAGATATTACTCAGCGCCTGACAGCGTTACAGCGCGGACAAAAAGTATTAAATCGTGCTGGGGAATATGATTTTGACTGGAAAAACTGGAAACCTGTTATTAGCAAAGTGTACGAAGAGGTAGATGAAATCATCGCCGCTGTTGAAGATGGAGAATCACAGCAACGTATTGAAGAAGAAGTCGGTGATTTATTTATAGTGGTGACAAATTTAGCGAGGCATCTGAATGTTGATGCAGAAAATGCAGCGCGGAAAGCCACCAACAAGTTTGCCAAACGATTTAATCGTATGATGGAAATTGTACATGCCCATTACCCAGAACATCAGCAGTATACGCTTGAGCAAATGGAAAGGGGTTGGGAGCTTGTGAAACAAGAAGAAAAGCAGTGAATATTTATCAAGCCAGTTATCAGTGTTTGATGGAGCAGGATATAGATGCAAAGCAAGCCTGTGCAGCTAAGCTCTATAGAGACTGGCAAGCAGGATGTTTTACTCGTGAGGATGGGGATATAGTCACACCCGTACAACATATTGCAATACCCGGTCGGCCACAAAAACCTGAGTTAGTACCCGTCAATCAGGTAAAACAGCGTAAATTGAGTAGTGAAGCAGGACGCGCAACGCTTATCCATGCGATTGCACATATAGAATTTAATGCGATAAACCTCGCTCTGGATGCGGTTTACCGATTTCGGGATATGCCAAATGATTATTACACTGATTGGTTACAGGTCGCCTCTGAAGAAGCCTATCATTTTTCATTGCTCAGGGGGCGTTTACAGCAAATGGGATATGACTATGGTGAAATGCCCGCACACAATGGTTTATGGGAATCATGCATAAAAACCGAACATGATGTAATGGTGCGTATGGCATTAGTGCCACGTGTGCTTGAGGCAAGGGGATTAGATGTAACGCCGAGCATGATGAAAAAATTACAAAATGTTGATGATCAGCAAACGGTAGATATTCTGAAAATCATTTTACGTGATGAAATAGGTCATGTCCGAATTGGTTCTCGCTGGTTTCATTATTGTTGCGAACAGCGCCACATTGAACCAGACAGCACCTTTATAAGATTGATAGAAGACTACATGGATGGTTTCTTGCGGGGCCCTTTTCATCAAGAAGCCAGATTGCAGGCGGGTTTTTCAGAACAGGAACTGGAAATGCTGGTGAAACTTTCGCTTAAGGAACGTGCATGAAATATCTTGAATATTCTGACTTGCCTCTTGCCTCTTGCCCCATGAAGCCATGATCTTAATCGTCGCGTAGCGCAGCTATGCTCCTGCTGAAGCTTCTAAGTTTCGCTAAAGCTCAGCTAAGTCATAAGATGATGGCTTCAGGAACAAACATTCTGCGCCATAATTGTTCAACTTATTCCATGCACGTTCCTAAGTAAAAATTTACCGCGAAAACCGTAGGTTCTGTTACTATTATTATTGCTATCAAAAACTAAAATTAGGGTTTAAACCCAATGACCAAAGATTATAAAAAAACAAAGGACAGTGATTATTCTAGGAACTATGGCTGGATGTTTAGTGGAATTGCACTTGGTTTGATAGTGGGCTTGGGCATGTACTTTTACTCTAACTACAAGGCAGCTCCAAAAACAGAACAAGCTGCCACCACCTCTGCGAGCAATCAAGAGGCGGCCTTTGGTGAAATGGATTCTGCAAAGACAAATAATGGGGTACAGGAGCCTGATCCTATCTCGGTCGTTATTGAAAGCGCGAGAGAAGAGCAACAAGATCGTAAACGGGCTAACTTTAGTTATTACGCGGTATTACCCAATTTAGAACTAGATGTGAATGTAAAGCCCTCAGAAAATGACAAGCTTGTAAAAGCAGAACCGACTGAGAAGATAGTTTTAAAATCAGGCTCTCATATTCTGCAAATCGCATCGTTCAAATCAGAAAAACAGGCGAAACAAGTGCAAGGTGAATTAGCGCAGCAAGGATTAGAAACCTATACCGAGAAAAAAGTGATTAAGGGTAAAAACTGGTTTCGGCTATTCGCAGGGCCAACTGAGCAAAAGGACGATATAAAAGCATGGAAAACCTTGGTAGAAAAAGCGGGTTTTAGACCGCTTGTGATGAAGGTTAAATGATTTCATACATGTTCTTTGCTTCATTCCACATTGGATCAAGTTTTCTGGGTGTCATCTAAGTGTCGTCTAAGCTGCCAATTAAGGCGTCAACTAAACAACTACGTACGGGTCGTGTAATCACTCGATACGGCGCTGAACTATTGGTTGAAATAGTCCATCAGGGCACTACAGAGATGATACGCTGCACAGCCAAGCGTAAATTCGATCATGTTGCCTGTGGCGACAATGTGACGGTTGAGCTCGCTGATCATGGTAATGCGCGGCTCATGGATGTTGCGCCACGTAAAAATGCGCTAACCCGACCTGATTATAGTCACAAGCTAAAAACCATTGCAGCCAATATAGATCAACTCGTTATTATCATGTCTTGGCGACCTGATCCTTTTTGGGAATTACTGGATCGATATTTAGTAACAGCACACCTACTGGATACTAGCGCCGTTATCGTCATGAATAAAGATGATCTAGCTGATCAATATGCGACGGAAAAAGCGATTCAAAGTTTAGCGGAATACCAACAGATAGGTTATACCGTTATCAAAACGATTGCCGATAGTGATAGTGCGGATAACAAGGATAATCGGGCCGATGAGAGTAGTGGTTTACAGCTCCTGAGGAAAAGCCTTGATGACAAAATAAACGTGCTGGTTGGGCAGTCGGGCGTGGGTAAATCATCACTGGCGATATTGCTATTACCTGATATAGATATTCTGGTAGGTGAAGTGTCAGATTCAGGTGAAGGACGGCATACCACGACGACGACGACGCTTTATGACTTGCCATCAGGAGGGAGTCTGATTGATTCTCCAGGTGTGCGTGATTTCGTTTTGCCGGAAATGGATGAAGTCCAACTGAGGGATGGTTATCGAGAGTTTGCTGCCTATAGCCCTTATTGCAAATTTAATAATTGTAGTCATGCACATGAGCCTGCTTGCAAAGTTCGAGAAGCAGTTGATAAGGGAGAACTTGCGAGTAACCGCTATAAACGCTACTTGAAATTGTTATCAGAGATTCGCTGAAGTTTTCTTCAACTTCTGTATAATCCGACTGTACTGAAATAAAAAAAATAAACTATTCAGGATATTGGGGTGTTATGAAATTATCAATCGGGCTACTATTTTATTTGCTGCTGGCAACCAGTCATGTGTTTGCAGCAAAAATTGATGTGCAGCGTGGACAATTTGAAGTGGCCTATAAAGATATCAAAAAAGGCAAAAACCCAAGAATATCGCATTTAACAGATTACCCTTTATATCCCTATCTTGAATATGAAAAAATCCGTCGGAATCTTAAGAAAACCTCTGAAAAGACGTTACTAACGTTTATTGATAATTATAAAAACACACCGCTGGCAGATAAATTATGGTCTCATTGGCTAAGCCGCCTCGCAAAGCAAAAGAAATGGGAAAAGATAGTCGGTGTTTATTCTCCGTTGGCAGCCGATACCGCTGCACGTTGTTACTATTTCGAAGCACTGATTCATGCAGGAAATAAGAATTTAGCTTTAAACGCGGCAGGAGATTTGTGGATGTCGCCTAAATCAATGCCCAAAGCCTGTAATTCATTGTTCAAGCAGCTCAGAGCAGTTAATTATTTAACCAAACAAAAATACTGGCAACGTATTGAGCTTGCTGTTGATAAAGGGAATAGCAAATTAGCTCGCTCACTCATTAAATACTTACCTGCTGATGAGCAGAAAATTGCCGGGCAATATATTGTTTCTCATAGAAACCCTAATAGAGCATTAAAGAGTAAACATGTGGGAGGTGGTAAGTATTCACGCAAGGTGATCGCGCATGCCATTAAACGCATTGCCAGAAAAAACTACAAGAAAGGATACAAAACGTGGCGACGTTATAAATCCAAATATGCCTTCAGCAAACAGGAAAAACATGTAGTAGAGGCTTATTTAGCGGTGCGTGCTTCGTTTAATCATGATCAGGATGCATTGAAATCGTTTAATAAAATACCCGCAGAATATAGAAACGATGAGGCCAATATATGGATGGCGCGTATGGCGCTGCGTGAAGGTGAGTGGCAATCATTAAACAATGCTATTGCTGCGATGAGTGAGGAAGTTCAGCAGTATGATATCTGGCGATATTGGAAGGCACGGGCAAGTAGCAAAACAGGTAATGAGAAATTGGCGATAAGTTTATTTAGTAAACTAGCTAAAAATGCTACGTTTTATGGTTTTTTATCGGCAGATCGACTCAATAAAGATTATAGCGTGTTAGAAAAACATAATGAAAGCTGGGAAAACTGTGCGAACAATGTACAGATCGTTTCACCTATATACCGAGCCATGGAATGGTTCAAGATAGGGAAAGACTCATTAGCTTACAAAGAATGGTTTTGGGCTCTGCAACATATGAATAAAGAGGGTAAATTGGCGGCAGCCGCATTAGCTTTAAAATTGGAAAAACCTATATTAGCTGTACGCTCAGTAGCAAAAACAAAAGACTGGAATCAGGTAAGTTTACGGTTCCCGTTGTTATATAAAAACCTGATTACAGAAATGAGTGGTAAAAGTGGTATAAATCCAGCTTGGGTATACGGTATTATGCGTCGTGAAAGTGTTTTCAACAAAAAAGCGGTTTCTGGTGCAAAGGCTGTGGGGCTAATGCAGCTTTTGCCGTCAACCGCTCGTTATGTTGGGAAAAAATTAGGACTAGCCAGGGTTCGTAAAAGTGATCTGCTGACTCCTAAACTCAATGTGAAGTTGGGTAGCGCTTACCTGAGTGGGATGCTAAAAGACTTTGATGGTAGTTATGTCAAAGCAACAGCAGGGTATAATGCAGGTCCTGGGCGATCTGTAAAATGGACGCCCGATAAGACTATCGCTGCAGATCGCTGGGTGGAAAGTATTCCCTTCACTGAAACCCGTAAATATGTGCGTGCGGTTATGGCGTATACTACGATTTATGATCACAAGTTAACAAAAGGGAAAGGTCGGCGTATTTCTGATCGTTTGCTGCCGGTAAAAGCAAGAAGCATTAATTAGAAACCATATTTATACATGCACCATTTACACCCCATCAAAAGTTATCAAACTGGCAAGCCTTATCAGGCTATGCAAAGAACGATGCAACATCGGGTCATGCAACGCGGTGTTGCACTCATTACTGCGCTGGTCATTACGGCTATTGCGGTCAGCCTGGCTGCTACGCTGGCTTATCGACAGCAAGTAGCAATAAGGTTGTCAGGGAATTTGGCTGCATTAGAACAGGCTTATCAGTACGCTACAGGAATGGAGACTTGGGCTGGAGTGATTCTGCGCAATGATTTGCAGGATAATAACATAGATACACTTGACGATGATTGGGCCACGTTGATCCCGCCGATACCCATTCCGGGTGGGCAAATGAATGGTCAGTTGTTTGATTTACATGCGCGGCTTAACTTAAATGATGTACTGGAAACAGTGAATGAAAATGGTCGAAATGAGCAACGCCCCGAAGTCTTACAAGCTGAAAGTCTACGGACTTTGTTTACTAAGTTGAAGCTTCCAGAACCACAGCAACTTATTGATAATTTAGTTGATTGGTTAGATGAAAATGAGCAAGAGAGTGACAATGGTGTAGAAAGCTCTTACTATAAAACACTAGAACAACCGTATTTGGCGGCAAACTCACGACTTGTTTCGCCAACCGAAATACGATTGATCAAAGGTTTTAATGGAAAATTTGCCAATGAAGAGGGTGTCGAGGAAAGTGTGTTAAATAAAATCACTCCTCATGTAACTACGTTACCCGCAAAAAAAATTAAAATTAATGTAAATACAGCTTCACACATCGTATTGTCGACTATTAATAATATTAGTGATGCACAGGTAAGCCAGGCACTTGAGGCTCGCGAAGTAGAGCCATTTTCAACGGTGAGAGATTTTGTTAGAACCTTGGAGCTTGCAGAATCAGATGTGTTTCCGGTTGACCAGCTAAGTGTGAATAGCGAATATTTTCTGTTACAAGGCAAGGTGGAAATAGGTAGAGTACGGGTTTTTATTAATAGCGTAATACATCGTGATAATGCCGGTAGAACACGTGTTATCAGCCGAGAATTCACTCAGACCTGAACGGGTCTAATAGAGAACTAAAAATAGAGAACGGATTAGCATGCAGTGGCTCATTATAAAATCATCATCACTTGAAGCGGAATCAGCAGAGTATGCGCTCTTAGGTAAAAATCAACAGGAAGACAATTTCACTCCGACAGGATGGCCACAACTTAAAGCACTCAGTCGAGGTAAACGGGTGATCTTATTGATCCCAACTGAAGATGTGGTGCTCAATAGTGTGAAAATTCCGGCCAGTAATCAAAAGCTCCTGGCTAAAGCAGTGCCGTATGCATTGGAGGATCATCTTGTAGAGGATATTGATAGTTTGCACTTTGTTTACCATCGTGAATCTGTGGATAATGATGTCAATATTTCGGCGGTTAACAAAGAACTATTGCAAGGCTGGCTGGATAAACTTAACCAGCATGAATTAACACCTCATATCATCTTGCCAGATGTCTTTGCTTTACCCGTTACGAACGATACGGCAGCACTTCATATCAGCATGGATCAACAACGTGCTTTATTTCGTGATGGCGTGTTGTCTGGTTTTGCTACAGATGTTGTTTTACTTCCCGCTTTATTGCCTGATGTGCTTGAAAGAACAGCGATTGACACACTTGTGCTAGACAAACCTGATGAAGTTGAATTAACGCTTACCGAAGATATCAATATTCAGACAACTCGATTACGGCGATTATGTAGTGCGAGTTTGTTACAAGCACTGCCTTTGAATTTACTCAATCGCTTTACCCAAAAAGGACGTGGTGATTTACTGAAGCGCTTGTCCCGGTGGAAAAGTGTTGCTGCGTTAGCGGCTATGCTAGGAGTTTTATGGATAGTGACTATTGGCATTCAGAACCAGCGTTTAAGTCAGCAATTAGAAAGTCTGAACCGAAGCATAGCCAGCGTGTACAAGGATACTTTCCCAGGCACTGAGGTGAATGATGACTATCGTGTGTTGCATAGCATTATGGCAGAAAAGTTGAAATCAGTGACCAATCCACAAACTCCACAGGCTGATTCTCCCTTGGAGCTGTTGGCCAGTATCGCTCCCAAGATTGTGCAACATAAAGACATAACCATATCGACCTTGCGGTTTGATTCCAATGGGTTAAATTTGGCCATTACAGCTCCTTCTCTTTCCGGGCTTGAAAAATTCCGAGCGGCGGTTGATAGAGGTAATATCAATGCAGAAGTCATTTCTTCTACATCATCGGCAAATAAAGTCGAATCCACCCTCTCTATTAAAAAGGAAAACCAATGAGACAAGCCATTCAACAATGGTTCTCGATGCTAAATGCTCGTGAAAAGATCATGGTCTTTGGTGGCTTAGCGATTGCTCTACTTATTTTGTTATGGGCATTGATCCTGGAACCACTTAAAACGGCGCACGTTAAGCTGGAAACTCAAATTCAGGAGCGTGAGACTGAATTGCACTGGATGCAAATGGCACAGAGTAATATTGTGCAAGCACAGAACAATCCTGCGGGGAAACGTCCGAGCACACCCGCTAATCCTTCTCAGGTTATCGAGAGAGCCTTACAAAAATACAAACTTAAAAAAGGTCTAAAACAGATGCGGGGTAGTGACGAGATCAGAATTTCTTTGAAGGATGTGAATGTTGATCAGATGATGCAGTTTCTCGGAGAGATGGAAACAACCTATCGTTTACGTATTCTTAAGATGGATATCACTCCGATTAATAAGCATGGGGCTGTGAATGCAAACCTTCGATTAGGGAATAATAAGTGAAGAAAATTATAATTCTAAGCATTGTAGTCTTTCTGATTGCATTGTTCGTGAAAACGCCTGCAAGCATTATTGCCTCTCAAATAGAATCAAATTCACCAATAGCATTGCAAGGTGTTAGCGGCTCGTTGTGGGAAGGTAGTGCCGCACGGGTGACATTCAAGGGTATCGATTTGGGTGAAGCCAGTTGGACGGTGAATTCTTTAGGTCTGTTAACAGGTGCGGCGAAGGGTGATTTTAGCCTGAAGGGAAATGAGCTAACCGCCAGTGGAACCTATAAGGCCTCTCTTAATAAAACGATGATTCTGGATGATACTCAATTTACCACAACAGGGGCTTTTATTAACAAGTTCCAGCGGTATGCCAAAATCACAGGTAATTTTCGGGGTGTTATTGATCATTTGGAAATGCAACAAAAGGAACCGTTAACACCTCCATTGGTATCAGCTGTATTGAATTGGGAAAAAGGTGGACTTGATAGCCCAATAAAGCTTGCTGAGGGTAATTATCAGCTCAAGATAAATCCCGAATCTGGTGGTAAATTAATAGGTAATCTAACAGCTAACAATGCCCCTGTAGATATAAAAGGTCATGTAGTGCTTGATGCTCAATGGCAATACCACACGGATTTAAAGTTAAAAACGACACCCCGTGGAGCGAGTTTGCAAGGTATGCTTTCTATGGTGGGTCGACCTAAACCTGATGGTTATATACACATAAAAGAAAAAGGAAAACTATTTTCACAGTAGATTTTTTTTTCACAGTAGATTTGAATGCTAACGAATTAGTACATCTCGGCATTGGCATTGTTATTCTTATCGGTTGAATTAGTAGTGCTGCTCTTGTTTGAAGCTGTGTTGTAATCCCTACAATCGGCGGTGGGACGAGTCTCCGGATCATCGACGAAACGGCTAAATAATTCAATACCACAAGCTTTTCTATCCATGACACTGTGTGAAATATGGGGGAAACTGAAGAACTGTGAATTAGCATATTGTTCTAAAATATCATCTACCCAGTTAATAGGAGTAACGGGATCATCCTCACCCGCTAAAATCAGCACAGGCACATCAGACTTTGATGTCAGATTTGTGATATTCATGTCGCCATTTTTATTACCCCAGATGTCGCAAGCATCAAATTCAGTTGATAGGTAGGGTAATAATTTGGGGAATTTCTTATATCTCTGAGTCATTTCAGCTTTATCAACGGGAGGATTGTCTTTGCATTCAATAGCCCGGAAAACAATTTCACTGACAGAGCCTTCCAGTCGTGATTGAAGATACTCATTAATATATTCTTTTAACAATTCGCCATCTCGACGACTAAAGGCATCAATAACAGCAGGTAGATCATATAAGCTTCCCGATTCATACTGACTATCAAATAAAAAATCGATGAAGGTTTCATCATCAAAAATGACATCGGACAATATTAAACGAGGGCCAGTTGCATCGACCTTCAATGGGTTTTTCTTCAGCCCAGCTATTGTTTCCCAAAACTTGGTTTCAATATTTCCGTATTTTTGCTTGCATGCAGCTTGATGATCGCAAAAAGAAAATATCTTCTTCAGGCTGTCGTCTAACAAGGTAGGCCACTCTTTATAGAAATGTTTTTGAATAGGGTAGACGGAGTCAAGCACCATGCTTCTTACACGCCCAGGGTATTTCCTCTCAATAACAATAGCCAGACGAGTGCTATAAGAGACGCCGTGCAAATTCCACATAGGATAGTTAAGTGCATCCATCAGGTCGTTGACATCCGCAGCACTATACAGGGTGCTTACTTCATCGACAGGAACGTCATTGTCTTTCATTTTTTTGTAGCAGCCTTTCAGAGCTAGAAGTGTTTTGCCTTTTTTTTCTACAGAGGTTGTGCTATGTATAAAGCTATCACGAATAGCCTGGTGATATTCTGGGCACGTCAAATTTGGTTTGCTAAGACCCGTTCCCCGTTGATCAAACAACACCAGGTCGCGATGAAAATTTGCCTCGGCGAACCAGGGCAACCAGTATCCTTTAATTTGTTGAGACTCAAGACCCGCGCCCGAGCCGGGACCACCTGCCATATAGACAACGGGATCGTTTTTACGATCAAACCCCTGATAACGTAATACCACAACAGGAAGTGAAAAAGAGGCTGCTTGACCTTTTTTTCTCTGGAGCCGTATGAAAGCGGGCGCAATTAACATTGTCGGGGGCTTCAAACCAACAGTCTTGCCAAATAAGACGCGCACCATTTTCTAGTGCTACATCGCTTTTGGGCGGCGGTGCAGCTTGTTCATGACTGATCTGGTAAACAAAAAATATAGCCAGTAGGGTCAGGATTAATGCAGCAATGGTAAGGGCTGTTGTCCGCATAGGTGTCTTAGTTTGATGTTTGTGGAGAAATAACCGCTGAATAGTAACAATTCTATAGTTGATGTCAATCTTTATACAGGCCAGAGAAAAAACTTATAATCAAATAAATCCACAGTATATACATGATATACATTAAGTTATAGAATAATGTTTCGATAGATAGAGTGGAATATATGTTGTTTTTGACTCAGCTTGAGGTCTATAACCTTCGTAAATCTATTGCCATGTCCTGCGTAGTTATATTGAGTTCTACGGGGTACTGCCTCATACTGGAATAATGTATAAAAAAGCTAACATTGAATTCTCTTCGTTTGGACTGTCAACGGCATTGGTGTCAGCCATAAAAAAAGCCAACTATCTACATCCAACCAAGATACAGGTCGATGCGATACCTGTTATTTTAGCAGGTGGTGATGTGTTGGCTAGTGCGGAAACAGGTTCGGGCAAGACCACTGCGTTTGTGCTGCCCTTATTGCAAAAGATAATTGAGCAAAAAGAAGCAGATGGCTGGGTTTCGGCAAAAGGACGCCATGTCCGTGCGTTGATTCTGGTGCCCACACGTGAATTGGTGGTTCAAGTCCGTGAAGAAGTGAATTTACTCGCGCAGGACATTCAACCCGAAATACGCTGTTTGAGCGTGTATGGTGGCGTGAAAATGGATTCACAAATCAAGGCGATGAAAAGTGGAGTAGATGTACTGATTGCGACACCTAATCGGCTGTTGGATTTAACCGAAGAAGGAGCCTTAAAGTTTAACAAATTACAAACCATAGTGATTGATGAGGCTGATCGTCTGGTAGATACGCATTTTAAAGAAGAGATAGAAGCGGTTTTAAAACGTCTGCCGAACAAACACCAAAAATTGCTATTCACCGCAACATTCCCGGAGAGTATTCGCTCATTAGTTCGATCGTTTCTGGACAATCCCACCATCATTAACCTTGAACAGCATTTAGAGTCGGTTATTGATCAGCATGCCGTGACCGTTAATGCTGATAAGAAGTTTGCATTATTGGCGCATTTATTAAAAGAAAATGACTGGCAGCAGGTTCTGGTTTTTTGTAGTGCTAAAAAAACATGTGACCGAGTAGTTGAAAAACTAAAGGAATATAAGATAGATGCGGTTGCTCTGCATGGTGACAGGGAACAAAAAGAGCGTTTAGCAGCAGTTGATGCTTTTAAAAAAGGCGCTATACGAGTACTAGTGGCGACTGATGTCGCATCTCGTGGGCTGGATGTAGAACGATTAGACTGTGTGATCAATTTCGAATTGCCTCGTTCTCCCAATGATTATACGCATCGAATAGGACGTACCGGGCGAGCAGGAAGAAGAGGGCAGGCTATATCACTGATTGCTCACCACGAATATGCGCATTTTGCCGTTATTGAAAAAAGGCACGGTTTAGTACTGAAACGTGAACAAGTGGCCGATTTTGAAGCTAGTAAAAAAGCGCCGCCGCCGCCGCCTCGGAAAAATCCCAAGAAAAAAAGCAAAGCTAAGCTCTCTAAGAAAAAGCGTCAGAAATTACATGAAAAACAAGTATCGAGTCCATATCAGGCCAGAAAAAAAGATCCGCGAGTAGTCTCAGAAGCACAGGATATAGAGGGGGGAAAGACAAGAGTTAATCCCAAACCGAAACCCAGACCGAATGCTAAAGAGAAAATAGAGGATAATAGAGAAAACATTATAGAAGATAGTAAAAGCCCATGGTCTCAGCCTAGTATAAGGAAAAACACAACTAGCGATAAAGTCGCAGATGTTGTTCATAATAAAGATAAAGACAAAGCAAGCATTGGCTCTAAATCAGGGAAGCCGAAGCGACCCTCTGTAAAAAAGACTACGAATTCAGAGGCCAGGAATCCAGAAACAAAAAACAAACCAGAAGAAGAAGGAAAAGAGGCTCAGATTAATGAGCACATATGGGGGAAAAGAAAGTAGAGCTCCGGCAGTCTTATCACTCCAAGCTCATTTTGGGCGCAACTAAATACTAAGTTCCACCTCATAACCTCCAAATTTACGGATATTGATAACCCCTGTATCAAAGATAAGGTACTGTCCTTTGATACCTTGCAGGATTCCAGATACTTCGGGTGTCTTATCAAAATTCATGGATTTCACGGCAGTTGGGTATTGCAGCACGGGGTATTCAATCTCAACGACATCTTCATACTCTAGCAACTCAACTGCCTCTTCGCCAAAGCGTTCCTGAAGTTGGCTTATTTCAATTTCTGCTTCTTCGAATATCTCATCACGATAGGTGGCTAAATCAATGGGTTCAACCCCCCCTTTCAACATGCGTTGCCATTGCGTTTTATCACTAACATATTCCTTTATTTCGACTTCAGCCAAGCCTGAAATAAGGCGAGACTCAACCATTAAAATGGGTAGTGCCTGAATAGCACCTTGGTCAATCCAGCGCGTGGGAAGTTGGTTGTGGCGCGTAATGCCAACCTTGACACCAGAAGTATTCGCCAAATAAACATAATGAGGCTGCATGCAGTTGGATTCCCCCCATTGTGGCTCTCGGCAAGTATCTTCTTCGTAGTGGCAAAGCTCCGGTCTAACAATACATATATCGCATTGAGCGAGCTTGCGCACACACGGAAAGCAATAACCCTGATTAAAACTCTTCTTGGTGAGTCTGCCGCAATGCACACAATTAATAGATCCTGTGTGAGTGAGAGTAATTTTTTCCCCTATGGCATCAGAGATAGGAACGAGTTTCTCGCCGAGAACTAATGAGTAATGAACGGGGTTTTGCAACGCCACTTTCATTTTTCTTAAATGACCAGTTATATTCATGCTGCAAATAGTACAGAAAAATGATGGATGCTGTTATGAAATTATGCTCTGATTTATGCAAAAATATGGATCAACGGAGTGACCACTAATTCTATACTGAGATTAGAATTAGCTATTGAAACATGCGATCATTGCCCTAATATTCACGTGGCTCACCTGAAACAACTTTTAAAAGGTAAAAATTATGGACGTAATGGAACGAATTGATAGCGCAGTCAAAGAAAATGCGGTTATCATTTTTATGAAAGGTACACCTAAACTCCCCCAATGTGGTTTTTCTAGTCGTACCTCTGAGGTTTTAATGTCCTATGGCAAGCCCTTTGCATATGTCAATGTGATTGAAGATCCTGAAATTTTCCAGAATCTACCTCGTTATCAGAACTGGCCTACATTTCCTCAAGTGTATATCAATGGCGAGCTTATTGGCGGACATGATATTACTTTGGAGATGCATCAGAATGGTGAACTCAAAACTGCACTAGATGCTGTCAATGTAGACTCTGAAGACGCCTGATTTAGACTGCTGGGGATTGTTTATTATCTCCAGCTGTTTGACCTAATATTCTAAAACAATCCCCTTCTTTTGTTTCAATCTAAACCCTAAATCCTAAACCCTAAACCCTAAACCCTAAACCCTAAACCCTAAACCCTAAACCCTAAACCCTAAATCCTAAATCCTAAACCCTAATAACTAATAACTAATAACTAATAACTAATAACTAATAACTAATAACTAATAACTAAGTACAATGCGGGAAAAATCTTTGATTACCCGTGTTTCGCTATCGCTCATCAGGCTAAATAGTTAAAGCAGACGATTCGGTTGGAAAAAGTCATGCAGATGAACTATAAACTCTACTAGAGTCATACATTCCTAAATAAGGACATTAGAATGAGTTTTAACTTGGTCGAAATGGTCAAAAACCATATCAACAATGACCTGATTAACCTGATAAGTCGTGCCGTTAATGGCTCGGACATACAAACACAAGCGGCTATCAATAGCGCAGTACCGGGTTTGTTTGATAATTTCTCGGATACTATTTCGAATGAATTAGGTGCTGACTCGCTGTTTCAAGCAGTTGATTCACAAGATGATTCCATGCTCGATTGCTTGAGCGATCAACTCATCGAAAACAATCATAAATCATTTGCTAACTCAGGTGCTTACTCCTTGAATTCATTGTTGGGAGTAAGCAAAATCGAGAGCCTGATTAACGGGATGTCAAAGGATAGTGGCCTAAGCCACAGTTCCTCATCAATTCTGATGAGAATCTTGACGCCAATTATTTTGTCAGTGATTAAGCGGAAACTCTATAAAGACAATAGGCTAAATGTAATAGATTTGGTTGGCTTGTTAAAGGAGCAACAAACGGCTAACTTTTTTGAGAAGGGTGAAGTGAATGGTGAGGAAAGTAGTGTTCAGATAAACAAAACGGTTATGACGGATACTAAAAAGGTAGGTATCACAGGGAAAAAGAGGAGGAATGGAAAAGATGAGAGAAAGGTTATAACCCGCAAAAAGTGGCTACCGTTATTGTACTTACTTCTGTTTGCCGCTTTGTTTTTTGCCTACTCATTATTTTTCAATCCAAACCAGAAGTCTGTGGAATTATCTAAAGGTGATTCAACCGTAAAAGTAGAAAATGTTACTACGGTAAAGAATGTACTAACCACAGCAGAAAGGAGTTCGCTTGAAGAGTTGAAAACTATTTTAGCTTCAGTAACCACTACCCTTAAAAATATTACAGATGCTAATACAGCTAAAGCCAGGTTGGGCGAACTAGAACAAGCAGTAGTGAATCTTGAAGACCTTAGTCAGAATATGCAAACCATGTCTACAGAAGCCAAATTGGAAGCAGCTAGTCTAGTGAATTCAAAAGTCCCTCAAATGGAAGTTTTTTATGAAAGGGTCAAAAACAATCCGGAAGGGAAAATAATCATTGAACCGGTGATTAATCGCTTGATGAAAAAACTAGCTGATACGTTTATTTAGAGTGTGCGGACAGGTTATTCGCTGTTATCTCGTTGATCTCTTGGTATAAATTTACGACCTTGTGCAGCAGACAGGATTCCATGCAATAAATTTATCTCTGTCTTAGCGAGTCCAATGCGGCCAATAATGCTGCGTAACTTCCGCATAATTAAACGGGGTTTATCTGGATCAAGGTAGCGTAAATCTATAAGGGTTTTTTCAAGATGTTGATAAAAGACTTCGGTTTCCTTGTTGGCGGCAGGTTCTTGCTGTTGATTCGAGGAGTCTTGCTGATTTATACGCTGCTGTTTTTCTAAAGCTATGGCACATTCGTAACTCAGCACTTGAACGGCGGCGGCAAGGTTTAAAGAACTGAAGTTAGGATTGACGGGGATAGAAACAAGAAACTGACAGCTTTCCAACTCTTCATTGGTTAGGCCTGAGCTTTCGCGACCAAAAACAAGAGCTACCTTTCCCTGCCCTTGTGTTGATCGTTTTGCGATAAATTCACCACAGCTTCTGGCATCCATGAGCGGCCATTGAATAGCACGTTGATTGCGTGCGCTAGTACCGATAACAGTATGACAATCGGTAATCGCCTGTTGCAGAGAGGCTACGGTTGTTGCTTGTGCTAATACTGAATCGGCGCCAGAGGCCATGGTAGTAGCTTGCTTGTCTGGAAAGTGAGCAGGATTCACCAGATACAAGTCCGTTAAGCCCATCGTTAGCATTGCTCTGGCCGCAGCGCCTATATTTCCTGGATGTGTTGTTGCTATTAGAACAATGCGTATATTGTTGAGGCTCATTATCTGCTATCCTTCGCGGTTTATTTTGGACAGATCTCTTATGCATCCGATGCTCAATACAGCTGTCACCGCTGCACGTAAAGCAGGTGACATTATCTCCCGATATTCAGATCGTGTGGATCAATTAGATATCCAGGAAAAAGAACAAAGTGACTTTGTCAGTCAAGTTGACAAAATGGCAGAAGAAGCGATCATTGATACGATTCGTTATGCCTATCGCGACCATTCTATACTAGCCGAAGAGTCTGGACGACATAAAGGTGATTCCGCTTTTGAATGGATTATTGATCCATTGGATGGTACTACTAATTATCTCTATGGGATTCCCCAATATGCAGTTTCCATTGCACTCACTCGCGATGGCAAGCTCTACCAGTCCGTTATTTACAATCCTGCCAATGGAGATTTATTTACAGCATCCAATGGACAAGGTGCGACTTTAAACAATACACGCATGCGAGTGACATCACGTCGATCCATTCAAAACGCGCTATTAGTAACGGGTATTCCTTACAAAGCTCATCAGGATATGGATTTATATCTTGAAACCTTGAAAGCGTTAGCTCCAGATACAGCAGGCATTAGGCGCCCAGGTTCAGCGGCATTGGATCTGGCTTATGTTGCAGCGGGTCGCTATGATGGGTTTTGGGAGTTTGGTCTAAAGCCATGGGATATGGCAGCGGGTGTACATCTAGTGCAAGAAGCGGGTGGTCTTATTAGCGACATGCTGGGCGGCGACACGCATATGGAGTCTGGTGATGTCGTAGCCGCAAGTCCGAAAGTCTTTCGCGACATGCACAAACGTATCCATCCGATTGTCAAAGGGAAGTTATAAGCAGTTAAAAAGATTAAATAAAATGCACTAAATTAGAAAAAAATATACATTGTGTGCGATTTGTATTATAATCCGCAGTGATTTGTATATTTATTGCCTTAAAGCAATACCCTACGAATCATATTTCGCTAGTTTTATTTAGGAAGAGTACCCATCAAGACATAAGTCGTTTCCATAAGGCTGAAATCCCCTGGTTTTACCATAGTAAGTAACAGTATCCTGTTTCTTATCATTCGGTACTTTCTAAACGTTTCATCCCTCCGAATCACTTAAGTCCCCCCGGCTATATTCCCTAATAACGGCACATTATGTAACGCCGATATTTATCAGCAATACCAAGAGAAAATTATGTCAGATGTAATAGAAGGAACCGTTAAGTGGTTCAACGATGAAAAAGGTTTTGGTTTCATCGAGCAAGAAGGTGGAAACGATGTATTTGTACATCACACAGCAATCAATGGTACGGGCCGTAAGACCCTACAAGACGGTCAGAAAGTTACAATGGAAGTAACTGATGGACAGAAAGGTTTACAGGCTGAGAACGTAACTCCTCAGTAAATTTCCTTGTAAACACTGGTTACCTCAATTAAATGTAGCCAGTGTTTATTCCAGTAGCTCCCCCCTGCAATACCGAACTGCGTTCAGCAGATCGTTCAACTATCCTTTATATCTCATCTTTTTAGCAATTAGCCGTACTTTGTAACATTAATTAAGTTCATTGTGTGTTTATCTGCCGCCTTATTATATATTATTGACAGTCAGCCAAACTCTCGGTAGGTTCGTCACGATCATTTCATTCAATAGGTAGCAATATGGAAGCACTTTTTAGTTTTGAGAATTTATTTACACTAGCATTGCTCGTCATGCTTCAGGCAGTACTAGGCTTTGATAATCTATTGTATATCTCGCTTGAGTCCAAGCGGGTAGCGCCAGAAAAACAGGCCAAACTTCGTAAAATGGGTATTGGCATTGCCGTTGTTTTGCGTATTATTTTGTTGTATGTAGTCATAAAAGTACTGGCACTTTTTCAAAACACGTTATTTGCCATTGACTGGAAAGGCTTTATCGAAGGGCATTTCAATTTACATAGTCTCGTCGTGCTGGTCGGTGGTGTATTTATTTTGTACACGGCGATTAAAGAGATAAGCCATATGTTATCACTAGAAGAAGCTGAACATATGAAACGTAAGCCTCGTTCCTATGGCATGGCTCTGTTTTGGATCGTACTTATGAACGTGGTGTTTTCATTCGATTCTATTTTGAGCGCTATGGCGCTAAGTGATAACTATTACATCATGGCAACAGCCATCATTATTGGTGGTTTACTGATGATATGGATGGCTGATGGCGTTAGTGCCTTTTTGCAAAAAAATCGGATGTATGAAGTGGTTGGGCTGTTTATCCTTTTCTTGGTCGGGGTCATGTTGATCTCAGAAGGTGGACATATTGCCCATTTAAAACTGTTTGGCCATAGTGTTGAACCGTTAAGTAAAACAACCTTCTATTTTGTAATTTTTGTTATGGTATTAGTTGATATCGTACAGTCGCGCTATCAGAAAAAAATATTTGCCTTGAAGAAGGCCAAAGCAGACCAGACTTTGACCTAGTGTTGTGACTTGGTTTGTAGGGTCGGTGAAGTGTCGGTGAGTTTACGAAACCGACCAAGTTTGAGACGATCTACAATAATATCAATACGCTAGAATTAAAAAAGCACGATGAAACAGGTCGCCTGTAAAGCCTCAATCCAGAAGAATATCTTCATCAAAAACATCTGAGAGCTGACGACGCAAAGCGCGTTCTTCCAGTATGTCTTCAATGTTCTTTCGGACTATATGGCGTTGTTCCTTGGAAGAGTTGGAGTTAGGCTTCACCTCAACTTCTTCAGTTTCGTTTTCGCCAAGCTCAAGCTCTTCGATATCATCGAGGTCCAATACAGGGAGGTCTTTATCTTCTTTGGTTAATGTGGTGTGCTCATCAAGTTGCATGTTGACTCCTATTTTTTATTATTATTGAGTTGTTAAGTACAATGGAACCTACGGTATAGTTGAATTAACAGCGGGTGAACCTATGTTCAGTTACCACGCCGTCAAGTTTCACATCCCAAGGTTCAGGTATTATATTGTCTGAGTACTGGAATTCGTAAGCGTAACCAATGAGTAGTGGTTTCGTACTCTCATTGCATTGCTTAAAGCCAAAGGTTCGATCATAGAAACCACCTCCCATTCCTACTCGGTTACCCTGTAGATCAAAACTAACTAATGGTGTGATGACAAGATCCAGCTTTTCAGGCTTGATCAAATCTTCTGTCATAAATACAGGTTCTGCTATCCCATATCGATTCTTCTTGAATCGTGTAGCTTGGTCTACTTTAATAAAGTGTAGCCCTATTTTCCCATTTTTTTTCAGTACAGGTAAATAAAAACTCTTTTTATGGGCTCCATTTTCATTGAAGTCTTTGTGTTGTTTTAAGCCTTTATGTCGATTGAAGCATAGCGTCGTTGGATCCGCTTCACCCGATACCGGTAAGTAATAAGCAATATGTTTTGCCTGGGTAAATTCAATAGAGTTTTTTAACTGTTCGGCAATACAAAGTGATGTCCGCTCGACGGTGTCAGCTGGCAGCGCTGATCTTTGTTTCTTGAGCTGTGTACGGAGTTGCCGGGTATCCATTGATCATTACTCTACTAACCATAATGTCGGCTTCGGGAAGTCGCTACTTTCAAGCGTTTTCCTGCTTGAATTTTAGTGGACTTAAGACCATTTATGCGCATAATTTTGTCGACACTGGTTCGATATTTTTTTGCAATCCGAAACAAGGTATCACCTGCTATAACTTTATGGGTAATTATTCGTTGACCTTTTTTAGTGTTCTTCTGATATTTTTTATAACGTTTCGCAACCTTTCTTTTAGACGAATACTTATAACGTCCATATTGGGAGTTAGACGGGATATAAGCGATGTCTATTCCGTAAGCTCGTGGATTTCCATAAATCTCTTTGAAGGCTAATAGGCGAGGCACATAATTACGAGTTTCTTTGGGTAATCGTAGATGCCAGAAATCAGTCGGTAGTCCACGCTTGCGGTTTTTGGCAATTTCACGATGTACTCTTCCCTCTCCACAGTTATAGGCGGCTAATGATAACAACCAGTCACCCTTAAATTGACGATTCAAATCTTGTAAATAACTAAGAGCTGCATTTGTTGATGCTTTGAAGTTATAACGGGCATCATAGCGTTTCGAAACAGGCAAACCATAACGTCTGGCTGTGGCTGGTATAAATTGCCAAAGCCCCGCTGCGTGTGCAGGTGAGTAAGCATTGATTTTGAAAGCACTTTCAACAAAAGGGAGTAAAGCGATTTCCGTTGGCATATTACGGCGTTGCACTTCAGCTATAATAGTAGGTAAATAAGGCTCTGAACGATGACTTAAAGTGCTCATTTGTTTAGGCATCTTAGAATATGAGCGGATATAACGACGCACTTTTGGCTGGTTATTAAAATCCCCAAGTCGGTAACCTCGATGTACTCGTAACCAAGTATTTCTCAGGTGGGTCTGTTGCCGACTGTGTCGGTTCTGCTGTCTACTATATTGTGCTTTTTGATAACTGGCTTTTTGTCCTGCTGGATTAAAGCTGGCTAATTGAGTGGTAGGTTGGTTCTTGGGTTGATTGAGTTTACCCAGATATCGTTTGGTAGCTTGTTGATTTCGATAAGAAGCAGTCTTTTGTCTTACGGGTTCGACGGTACGTTGTGTATGAATATAAGCTTTTTGATACTGATTAATGTATTTCTGCTTATTTATTTTGCTTCGTTGTGTATGATCAGAAGAGGCGCTAGTAGCAGCGGGTATTGCTTTTTTTACTGGGTCTAGTGTGCATGCGGAAATGCCAAAAAAGATCAAGCTGGTAGAAAACACCAGTTTAACTGAGGTTTGTTTCATTGTGAGCCCATAATTTATTGTTTTATTATTGGTATTCTGTGTAGCTTTTATTGTTAGTAATGCTATTTAATTTGCTTGCGGAAATATGCAACAATTGAATGTTTATTACAAGGATTTTTTACGAGTGGTCTTAGAAGAAGACGAAAAAAAACATTTATATGCTGCTTGTTCGGCATGGTACGAAAAGCCTGCTGGGCAATATGCCTTGAAAAAATTGGAAGAAAAAATAAGTGAAAACCTGGCTGAAATATTTGGCTATTTTGCACTAGAGTCGGGAGCTCTTTTAGATTCTCACCAATTTTTAGGTCAATCGAGAGTGGATACTCGCTTTTCACTGGATCGGCATGCCAAAACAGCATCCATACAGGCGGATATGGAAGCATTGCCACTTGATTTTGACAGTATTGACCTAGTCATAGCGAGTCATGTGCTTGAATGTTCTTTGGATCCTCATCAAGTGTTACGTGAAATAGATCGAGTGCTGGTAGCAGATGGGCATTGCATTTTCATTGGTTTCAACCCGCTGGCTTTCTGGCATAGTCGTCGATCATTTTGCGCATCCAAAGAAACCGAACAACAACCCCAGTTATACGGTGTTAGTCGAGTGAGGGATTGGCTTTCTTTATTGGATTGGAAAGTGAATAAAATTTCCTATACGAGTTTCAGGCCGACTTTTATGAAGGGTAAATTATTTGATCGCTTAGAGAAAATGGAAAAATGGGGTAGTTTATATTGGCCTATTTTTGGCAATCTCTACATTATTTATGCTCAGAAGCAAGTAGTTGGGGGTATTATTCGAAAACCTGAATGGCGGACAAGTAAGGTGTTGACTCCCGATGTTGCCATTAATACTACGCCTAGCGCGTCCACTCTCCCAAGGAGTTCACAACACCGTGACCGAAAATAACAATAAGAACCCAGTTGAAGTGTTTACCGATGGGGCTTGTCGAGGAAACCCAGGGCCGGGAGGCTGGGGTGCTTTGCTGCGCTATGGCGACAAAGAAAAAGAGCTGTATGGTTATGAGGCAGATAGCACCAATAATAAAATGGAATTAATGGCAGCTATCCGTGGACTTGAAGCCTTAACAAGGTCGTGTGATGTGGTTTTGACCACCGATTCCCAATACGTAAGACAAGGCATAACGCAATGGATTCATGGCTGGAAAAAGAAGAATTGGAAAACCGCGCAAAAGAAACCGGTAAAAAATAAAGAACTCTGGCAACGATTAGATACAGCCGCTCAGAAGCACAAGGTGCAGTGGAATTGGGTGAAAGGTCACAGTGGACACGCAGAAAATGATCGCGTTGATGAATTGGCGAATAGAGCTATTGATGAAAAGAAAGTGTGATTGCTTTGGTTCGGTCGCTGAGCGGAGTCGAAGCAAACCCAAAAGAATTGAGAAATAATATGATACGACAAATAGTATTGGATACAGAAACAACCGGTCTCGACCCAAAAGAAGGCCATCGCATGATTGAGATTGGCTGTGTGGAAATGGTCAAACGCCGGGTTACCAATAACGATTATCATCAATATTTGCAACCTGATAGAGCTATTGATGACGAAGCCCAAGCTGTTCATGGCATAACACCTGAATTTCTGGCGGATAAACCACGCTTCAGTGTAGTGGTTGATGAATTTATGGAGTATGTGAAGGGCGCAGAGCTCATTATCCATAACGCCCCTTTTGATGTAGGTTTTATCAACAATGAATTGGACTTAGTATCGTCCAAGTGGGGTCGTTTAGAAGATCATTGTACGATACTCGATACCCTTGTGATGGCACGGGATACGTATCCGGGACAACGCAATAGTCTGGATGCCTTATGTAAACGCCTAGATGTTAACAATCAACATCGTGAGTTACATGGCGCGTTGTTAGACTCACAAATTCTTGCTGATGTTTATCTGGCAATGACGGGTGGACAAGAGAATTTGATGCTGGATAGCAATGAAGAGTCAGGAAATCAGGGCGAACATCACTCAGAAATTATAAGGCTTGCAACAGAGCGCCCTGCGCTAAAAGTGATTAGTGCGAGTGCGCTAGAAATCGGTGAACACAAAAAAAGGATTGATGTGATTACTGAAGCAGCAGGGCGATGTTTGTGGCAAGAATAAATGTTCTGAAGAGAGGTTTTCCTGTTTTATTTACTGCTTAAGACGATAACCTGTTTTAAACATCCAGCTTATAATCCCCAGACAAATCACTAAAAACACCACTATCATAGTGAGACTAATACCCACGCTCACATCAGAAACTTCAAAGAAACTCCAGCGAAAGCCACTGACTAAATACAACACGGGATTAAACAGGGTGACGGTTTGCCAGAAGGGTGGCAACATGTTCACCGAATAAAAGCTTCCTCCAAGAAAAACCAAAGGCGTGATGACTAGCATCGGAATGACTTGTAGTCTTTCAAAATTGCCAGCCCATAGCCCAATAATAAAGCCAAATAGGCTGAATGAAATACAGGTCAGCAGCAAGAAAGCCACCATCCATACCGGATGGGCAATGTTCAATTCAACAAAAAAACTGGCGGTTAATAAAATAACACAACCAATAACGAGTGATTTGGTGGTCGCTGCACCGACATATCCTAGTAATATTTCAAACGATGAAACCGGAGCGGATAAGACTTCATAAATACTGCCCGTAAATTTGGGAAAGAAAATGCCAAATGAAGCATTGGCAACACTTTGCGTCAGTACAGAAAGCATGGTAAGCCCTGGCACAATAAACAAACCATAAGAAACACCTTCGATATTTTCAATGCGCGAGCCAATGGCAGAACCGAAAACGACAAAATACAACGCGGTGGAAATAACGGGTGATGCCAGACTTTGAAAAAGCGTCTTCCATGCACGTAACATCTCAAATTTGTAAATGGCTTTGATAGCATGAATATTCATGGGCTATCTCCATTTTTAACCAGATTGACAAAAATATCTTCCAGAGAGCTTTGTGTGGTTTGTAAGTCTTTGAATGCTAGTGCTTTATCATTGTTAATGGCTTGTAGTAATGCAGTAATCCCCGTGCCTTCGCCTTTTGTGTCATAGGTGTAAACAAGCTGGCTACCCTCTTTAGAAAGTTCTAGATCATACTTTGCCAAGGATTCTGGCAATGCTGAGATGGTATTTTTCAGCTCAATTATTAACTGTTTTTTGCCTAGTTTTTGCATCAAATCATGTTTGTCTTCAACCAATAGCAACTCGCCGTTACTAATAACTCCGACACGGTCAGCAATTTCCTCGGCTTCTTCAATATAGTGTGTGGTCAAAATAATGGTGACCCCTGACTCGCGGAGCCTCTCGACAATAGCCCACATGTCTTTGCGAAGTTCCACATCGACACCCGCAGTCGGCTCGTCTAAAAATAAAATTCTGGGTTCATGGGAGAGTGCCTTGGCGATCAATACCCGTCGTTTCATACCACCAGAAAGAGTGCGTAACTCATTATATTTTTTATCCCAAAGTGATAAATCTTTTAGCAGTTGTTCGAGATAGGCATGATTTTTTTCTTTACCAAATAATCCACGGCTGAAATTAATGGTATTCCACACCGTATCAAATGCCCCAAGGGTTAATTCTTGGGGTACAAGACCAATCAGCTCTCGCGATTTTCGATAATCAGTAATAATATCGTAGCCGTTAACTTTCACTGTACCACTGCTAGGTGACACAATGCCGCATATGATGGAAATAAGCGTGGTTTTTCCCGCACCATTAGGGCCAAGCAAAGCAAGGATTTCACCGGACTCAATATTCAGATTCACTTGATGAAGTGCCTGATGTCCTGTTTCGTATATTTTTGAAAGATTTTTTATTGAGACGATAGGTTGCATGCCAAGATACTACGTCATTTATTCAATAGGTGTCACTTATTTGTTCATGAATACTTGAGCAGTCAATATATCCCGTGTTTCTTTCGTCAATACAGGCAGCTGATTTAACAGCGAGTCTTGATATTCGAGTGATCTATTTTCTTATGCGTATAAAACTGGCAAAGCGGGGAATTTTGTTCTTTGTCAGACCATAGTATTTATAAGTAATAAGCGATCCTACGGGTGGAGGATTAGCGCGCTCTGCGTCACTAAACCCACTACCGATTTTAAAGCGTTTGCCGGCTTTGTCTTGCACCAGAACGGAACCTAGCATACCTGTGTATTTACCCCGTCCAGGAATGTGTTGGATGACAGTAGCTTCCGTGTTCTGGTAGATTTTCACTTTTAATAGGTCGTCACTACGGCCCGTGTGATACAAAGCATCTGCACGATGCATCATCAGGCCTTCAGCACCGTGTTGAGTTATTTCTTTGAGAGTATCCATTAATTCCTGATGACTGTGCAAACGAAACTGCTCTATTAGTTTGATGTACTTGCTTTTATTGTGGGCGAGTATCGCTGCTAACTGTTCCAGTCGATGACCAAAAGTACCTTTTCCTTTAGGTAGCTCAAATACCATATATCGCACTTTAGTCCATTCAGTATCGATAGGCTGAGCTTTTTTAACAGTGCTGACAAGGTCTTCAAAATGTCCACGTGAAATCCATAATTCACCATCTAGTGATTGATTAGGGAAGTCAGCAATAAACCAGTTCGGCGCGTGATATACATTACCCTGACGTGAAACAAGCTGTTTGCCATTCCAAAGCGCGCGAACACCGTCATATTTTTCACTGATGAAGTAACGACTGATTTCTATATCTTTCTCTTTATCATACTTTTTAGCCAATAATAATTCAGGTGGAGAAGCTGAAAAAGTGGCGGAAAGAGGAAAGAGCGCCCAAAGCAGAACAGCGGAAAGGAAGTGTTTCAGTGTGGTCATAAAGAGACAATAACGTAAACAGTAACAATAGGATATCTATAAAGGATAAGTGGAGGAGAGGCTTTATATCTCATAGTGAATAGATATTTATATGACAAATATCAAGCAAAACCTATTAATAACGTGAGTTTGCCGCTATATTTAACTGATAAAGTGCAGTTAAAAGCACTAAATATCGTAGCCACACATAATAACTCTGTTGTGTTACGCATACAGTTTCGGTGATGTGTGGTAAAACTGACTAATACTTAAAAAGGAGGAACACCCCAATGAGTGCTCATAACTCTTATTGGCAAGCGAACTTGAAGCTGATGGCATTTTGTCTGGCGATCTGGTTTATTGTCTCATTTCTTTTCGGCATTCTTCTTGTCGATCAGCTCAACGAATTCAGAATAGGCGGCTACAAGCTTGGATTCTGGTTTGCCCAGCAAGGTTCTATTTATACCTTTGTTATTTTGATCTTCTTTTATTCATGGCGAATGAATAAGCTGGATCGTAAATACGACTTCCACGAAGAATAAGGAGAATAGAAATGGATTTAACAACCTTAACTTATATTGTTGTTTTTGGTACTTTTGCGATGTACTTCGCTATAGCTTGGTGGGCGCGTGCATCGACAACAAGTGAATTCTATGTAGCAAACAAAGGTATCCACCCCGTCCTAAACGGAATGGCAACGGCTGCTGACTGGATGAGTGCTGCGTCATTTATCTCCATGGCGGGACTTATCGCCTTTCTTGGTTATGGTGGCTCAGTTTTCTTGATGGGCTGGACAGGCGGCTATGTACTGTTAGCCATGCTACTTGCACCTTATCTTCGTAAGTACGGCAAGTTCACTGTACCCGAATTTATTGGTGATCGTTTTTACTCAAAGACAGCCAGAATGGTAGCCGTAGCCTGTTTGATTATCGCTTCACTGACTTACATTATCGGTCAGATGAAAGGCGTAGGCGTAGCGTTCTCGCGTTTTCTTGAGCTACCCTTTGCACAAGGCCTTGGTATAGGCATGTTTGTCGTATGGGTCTATGCCGTGCTAGGTGGCATGAAAGGTATTACCTACACGCAAATCGCGCAATACTGCGTATTAATCTTTGCGTATACCGTTCCAGCCGTATTTATCTCTTTGCAATTAACCGGCAACCCTATTCCACAAATTGGACTAGGCAGTAAGATGATAGATGGTTCCGACATGTATTTGCTGGATAAGCTAGATCTGATTGTTACTGATCTTGGCTTTAAAGAATACACCACGGCGAAGCTCGGTAGCACGCTTAATATGTTTGCATATACCTTATCGCTAATGATCGGAACAGCAGGGTTACCTCACGTTATCATGCGTTTCTTCACCGTTTCTTCGGTAAAAGCCGCGCGTTCTTCTGCGGGTTGGGCGTTAGTCTTTATCGCTTTACTTTACACAGTAGCACCAGCAGTAGGTGCAATGGCTAGATTGAACCTGATCAATACGCTTCAGCCTGCTGATGGTGGGAATCTAACTTACGAACAACGTCCTGACTGGTTTAAAAACTGGGAAAAAACAGGCTTGTTAAAGTATGAAGATAAAAATGGCGATGGAAAAATCCAATACAGCTCAAATAAAGATACCAATGAAATGGTGAAAGTAGATCGCGATATTATGGTTCTTGCGAATCCTGAAATCGCCAAACTACCTAACTGGGTCATTGCACTAGTCGCAGCAGGTGGATTAGCAGCTGCACTATCAACAGCAGCAGGACTGCTCTTGGCGATATCTTCCTCCATCTCGCATGACTTAATGAAAGGAATCTTTACGCCAGGAATATCGGAGAAGACAGAGCTACTCTCTAGTAGAATAGTGATGACGATAGCGGTGCTGGTGGCCGGTTACCTTGGGCTGAATCCGCCGGGGTTTGCCGCGGGCACGGTCGCCTTGGCCTTTGGCTTGGCTGCCTCTTCTATCTTCCCTGCATTGATGATGGGCATCTTCTCCAAGCGCGTTACAGCTAAAGCTGCAATCGCCGGAATGTTAGCGGGTATTGGCGTAACACTACTGTATGTATTCCAGCACCACGGCATTATGTTTATCAAAGGAACTGAGTTCCTCGGTGGCATGGAGAAAAACTGGTTCATGGGAATAGACCCTAAAGCCTTTGGCTCAGTGGGTGCGTTGGTTAACTTCGCAGTCGCGATGTTGATTACTAGCTTAAGTAGTGAACGTCCTCCAGAGCACATTCAGCATATGGTTGAAGATATACGTGTGCCACGAGGCTCGGGAACGGCAACCAGTCATTAAACTTTATGGCTAATGCAGTAAAATGGAGGCTCCTTGTTATATAAGATAAGGAGCCTTTTTTAATCCATTTTGAAAAATAAAATATGAATAAACACCAGAGGCTTGCATTAATCGTAGCCCCCTTCCTGTTAATAGGTGGATACATAGCTGCCGACTACTACGATGTAGCGCAACAAAAGGTAGCCATGGCAGAAAAAGCAGGTCGTCTTACCTTGGTAGATGGCTGTAATTTACAAACGAACTCATGCACCCTGCAAAAAGGTGGCCTTGAGCTACAGCTGAAAGCAGTAGGTTCTGGGAAATTATTACTTACCTCAAATGAAGCTCTTGAGGGAGCGACATTAGCGATTGGTGATGATGAACCTAAAGGGATGCTTAAGAGTAATGACAATAAACATTGGGAAATACAGTTGCCAGAAAACGCTATTAAGGCGACAACAATGAAACTAGTCACATCAATTAATCAAGTTTTCTATTTTGCTGAGATATCCTTGTAAGCTTATCAAACTAAGCCAGATGATGAAGCTTGTTCTTCCAATTCTCTACATCAATAATATAGATTTATAATCGTCAGGAAGTATTCTAGACATTATGCTAGACATAGATGGGTGGAATGTGCAGATAACAGTTTGATATAAAATACACTATATGTATAGTAAAGGTGTTTAAAGCTAGACAAAACTCTAGACATTGTAAGGAAATATCCATGGCGATACCGATTAGAGAGTATTTGCAAAAAACTATTGCTTCGTCAAAAGAAATTCAAGATGTAACAGGGAAAAATCAACGTACTGTTGCGCGTGAATTAAAAGAAATGGGCAAAGAAGTTATTCAATTAAAAGAGGGTAGAACCCCGAAGTATGCGCTAACTCGTAATGCTTTTGGTGGCGATGATGAGCTGCCTCTAGTCATGGTTGATGTGCATGGCAATAAGAACCTTGTAGCAATCATTCGCCCTTTGGCCTACGGTGGTTTTTTTGTGGAACCTATTACAGGGATACCTTCAGTTTTGTTAGGAGAGAAGGGCAATGGTCTCTATGATGATTTGCCTTTTTTTCTTAGTGATCTAGCCCCTCAAGGTTTTCTTGGGCGACAAATTGCGGCAGAAATATCTACTCAATCAGCGGACTTTCCTAGTGATCCTCGGCGATGGGGTAGTAGTCATATTGGCCGTTATCTTGTTTCTAATGGGGATGATCTGCCAGGAAATTTTAGATTTGGACAACAGGCATTTTTACGTGTTAGGCGCAAGCCCGAAGTAACAACTGAGAAGGACTATCCTAATCTCGCAGATAGTGTAATGAACGGTGTGATTCCCGGTTCCTCGGCGGGAGGGGAGCAGCCTAAGTTTACAACCTACTGTGGGAGTCTTTCTGCACATGTCATCGTCAAGTTTTCTCCTCGTGGAGATACCGATATTGCAAGACGTTGGCGTGATATTTTGATTACGGAGTTTTATGCAACGGAAGCCATTCATAGTCTAGATCTTCCAGCAGCAGAAACTCGGCTTATAGAAAAAGATGACCGACTGTTTTTAGAGTCTAAACGATTTGATCGACAAGGGGAGTATGGACGTACATCTATGGTTTCACTGCACTCTATTGATGCTGAGTTTACAGGCCTTGGTAGCAACTGGATTGAAGTAGTGAGTGCGCTTAATCAAAAAGACCTAGTAGGGGATTTCAATGTTTATGACGTGGAAGTCCTTTGGAGCTTTGGTCGATTAATTAATAATACGGACATGCATTTAGGGAACTTAAGTTTTTCTATAGAAGGTGGAGTTTTTAGATTGTTACCGGTTTATGATATGTGTTCCATGGGTTTTGCACCAAAGAGTAATGGTGAAGTGACACCCTATTCTTTTACGCCTATGAAGCCACGAGCTTTTAATATTAACGAAAAGACCTTCGGTGTTGTAAGAGAGGCAGTTAAGGGTTTTTGGCAAAATGTCGCCAACGATGATCGCATTTCGGCGGAATTTCGGGACTATTTAGTTAGTGGTAATCCTATAGATAGAATGCAGGAGGCGATGGGTAATCCAGATTCGATACCTCATCAAACAGATATTCCATTCTCAGAGCCAAAATAACCACGAATAGCCGCTATATTTGCAAGTTTGAGCCAGAAGAATACAATGCGGACTTCTCTTGATTGCACTGCATAACACCCATGAGCCTTAAACCACCCATTCGGGAAATTCCCTATAACTATACATCTTTCTCTGATCGAGAAATCGTACTGCGCTTGTTGAGTGAACGGGCATGGGAAATCCTCGAACAGTTACGTAACAGACGTAGTACAGGACTTTCAGCACACATGTTGCTGGAGATGCTCGGTGATATGTGGATAGTGAAACGCAATCCTTATATTCAGGATGATTTACTGAGCAATCAAAGGCGATTATTGTCATTGATTGGTACGATGCAAGAGCGTGTCGAGCGCATAAGAAGCCGGGCAGATGGCAACGACTTAACACTTGAACTGATTGATATTATTGATCAGTCAGTGGCGAAGTTTGCGGCATGGTTTCCTCCCTATAAAGAACTTCGTCGCAAAGCACGTAAAGCTTTTTCAAAAATAACGGCTAAGGACAATGTTTGCTTTGACGGCTTGTCGCGTGTCTCGCACGTAACCGATGCAACAGACTGGCGTGTTGAATTACCCTTTGTAGTACTCACTCCTGATACAGAAGAAGAAATTGCAGCTTTAGTTGAGGTTAGCATCCAGCTAGGTCTAACGGTTATTCCGCGTGGTGGTGGTACAGGCTATACCGGAGGTGCAATTCCTCTGCATGCTAAATCTGTCGTTATCAATACTGAGAAGTTAGAATTTATTTCTGAAGTTGAGTATAGGAAAGATGTAGTAGAGGGTAAGCAAGTACCCGTAGTTTGCTGTAGTGCCGGAGTGGTTACCAAACGTGTATCAGAGCTGGCAGAACAACATGGCTTAGTTTTTGCCGTAGACCCTACCTCGCAAGATGCATCCACTATCGGTGGTAATGTTTCCATGAATGCAGGCGGCAAGAAGGCCGTGCTATGGGGAACCACACTGGACAATCTGCTTTCATGGAAAATGGTGACACCTGATGCAGAGTGGCTTGAGGTGAAGCGTTTAGATCATAATCTGGGCAAGATTCACGAACAAGATAAAGTAACCTTTGAAGTGACCCGTTTCAAGGCAGATGGAAAGACCGTCAATGGTGAGCCAGAAATCATGTCTTTTGCAGGGCAGTTTTTCCGTAAAGAAGGCTTGGGGAAGGATGTTACTGATAAGTTTCTAGGGGGCTTACCCGGCATTCAAAAAGAAGGTTGTGACGGTCTTATTACATCGGCTGAATTTATCTTGCATCGGATGCCCGAAAAAGTGCGCACGGTCTGTATGGAGTTCTACGGTACTGATTTGCATGAGGCCGTGCCTGCCATTGTGGAAATAAAAGACTATCTGGATGGCAACCTTGATGTTTTACTTTCTGGCTTGGAGCATTTGGATGAACGCTATGTAAAAGCCGTCAACTACACGCCGAAAAGCTCACGGGGTTCATTACCTAAAATGGTGCTAATAGCGGATATTGTGGGGGATGATGAGCAACAAGTCGCCAACGCAACCACTGAGGTGGTGCGTTTGGCTCAAGCCCGCCAGGCAGAAGGCTTTGTTGCCATTAGTCCTGAAGCACGTCGTCAGTTTTGGTTGGATCGGGCGCGAACAGCTGCCATTGCAGCACACACCAATGCTTTTAAAATCAACGAAGATGTGGTTATTCCTCTGCATAACCTCGCGACATATAGCGAAGGTATTGAACGCATTAACATTCGTCTATCCATTGAAAATAAACTCAGACTGATAGAACAATTACTAGAAACATTGCAAGGCGATATGCCTGAGTTGCGTAACCTGCCAGACTACGAACCTAGTACCGAAAATGATGCGTTGCTACAGGCAAAAATAGATGCCGCTAGTTCACACTTAAAACAAGTCAAAACTCGCTGGCAGACTTTCTTGGAAAACCTCGATGTGCCAGCAGAACAATTTGAAGAGCTGCTAGATCAAGATACGATTAAAGCCATCAGAGACGGTGACAAATTAATTAACCTGCTATTGCGCCGTGATCTACGGGTTTCTTATCATCAGGAAATCCGCAAACCCGTTAATGAAATGTTTACCGGTCGCGGCATGACACCGCTATGCGACAAGATCACCAGTATCCATAAAAAAGTGTTGTCTAGCCGCTTGTTTGTCGCGCTACACATGCATGCGGGCGATGGCAATGTGCATACCAATATCCCCGTGAACTCCAATGATTACGAGATGATGCACAAAGCCGAAAGCATCGTCGATGATGTCATGGAACTAGCATTATCACTGGACGGTGTTATCTCAGGGGAACACGGAATTGGTCTCACTAAAATGCAATATCAAGACGAAAGCACCACTCAGGCTTTCGCAAAATACAAAGAACAGATTGATCCTGAGGGTCACTTTAATCGCGGCAAACTCATGCCTGGCTCAGGCTTGCAAGATGCCTATACGCCGTCACTAAGGCTGGTAGAAAGAGAAGCGTTACTGCTAGAACACACAGCACTTGGCGCGCTGAATGATGATATCAAAGACTGCTTGCGTTGTGGCAAATGCAAACCTGTCTGCAACACCCATATTCCGCGTGCTAATTTACTGTATTCACCCCGAAACAAAATCCTCGCAACGGGTTTAATGATTGAAGCCTTTATGTACGAGGAACAAACCCAGCGTGGAATCTCACTACGCCATTTTGAAGAAATGAACGATGTCGCAGATCATTGTACGGTGTGCCATAAGTGTTTAAACCCGTGTCCTGTAAATATTGATTTTGGAGATGTAACAGTACGCATGAGAAACATTTTGCGCAATCGTGGCAAGAAAAAATTCAATCCGATAACCTGGGTATCCATGCAATTCCTCAATGTAAAAGACCCACGCACTATTAATATTATGCGTAAAGGTCTGATTGAATATGGCTATAAAGGGCAGCGTTTAGGTCATGCTATATTCAAAAAACTAGGCTGGTTAAAGGGTGATAAACCTGCTGCAACCATCGGTAAACCTGCACTTAAAGAATACGTCATTGAGTTTGTGAAAAACCCACTGCCCAAAAGTGTTCCCGCTAAGACAACCAGAGCGTTATTAGGTCTGGAAGATAGCAAAGTAGTACCTATTTTTCACCCCGTTAACAAGAGTAACGGCGACAACGATAATGACAACAGCAACAGCAATGACGATGCAGTTTTCTACTTCCCCGGCTGTGGCTCAGAACGTCTGTTCAGCCAAGTCGGCATGGCAACACTCGCTATGCTTCAAGAAGCAGGAGCAACCACCGTATTACCGCCCGGCTACCTATGCTGTGGCTATCCACAAAATGCCTCCGGTGATACCGGCAAAGGCACACAAATATCCACAGAAAACCGCGTACTGTTTCATAGAATCGCCCATGCACTGCAATATCTTGAAATCAAAACTGTCATCGTGTCCTGCGGAACCTGCCTCGATCAGCTATTAAAATATGAGTTTGAAAAAATATTCCCCGGCTGTCGCTTACTAGACATTCATGAATACCTGCTAGAAAAAGGCATCAAACTAGATGGCGCAACGGGCAAGCAATACATCTACCACGACCCCTGCCACTCTCCTATAAAAACCGCCTCACCGATACAAGTCACCTCCGAACTCATGGGAACAGAAGTGATATTGTCTGACCGCTGCTGTGGCGAAGCCGGCACATTCGCCGTCAGCCGACCCGACATATCCAGCCAGTTACGCTTCCGCAAAGAAGAAGAAATCCGCAAAGGCATCAAACAACATACTGGAGCGGATGCCGTGGTCAATGGCAACGTAAAAATGCTCACCAACTGCCCGGCGTGTCAACAAGGTCTATCACGCTATGCCGATAGCACAGGCATCGACACCGACTACATAGTGGTTGAAATGGCGAATGAATTGCTCGGAGAAGGCTGGCAGAATAAATTTGTAGAACAAGCTACAGGCGGCGGGATTGAGAAGGTGTTGCTGTAGAGGTCGAGTGGGATCTGTGTTGCTTTAGCAGAAATATCTGATTACCTCAGGATCACAGCTTAAGCTGTGATCCTGAGGAGCTACTCACTACTCTACAACCACCCTAAACCTTAACTCGAAACTCGGAGCAACCGCTCCTGTCTTTGCTAAAAAAGCACCATTCATTGAGGATTGTAGATGAGTGACTACTGAGTCAGCTCCCTCAGCATCTTCCGAAGCCGAATAGGCATAAGTTGTGCCACCATCATCCGAATAAAGCGTGTCAGCCAGCGTAAGCCCACTATTGGGAGTGCCATTTATGAAATAAGGTACTTTACAATTTCCTGTATCAGCCATACACAACTTAGTATTAGCAGGGATGAAATCGGTTATTTTAATACTATTATATCAGCCGCTAAAGCCCCTTCATTTCTAGCAAAAACCACATACTCCAAAACACTTCCAGGAATAGCTTTAGGATTACTAGCGCCATTATAAGGATCATAAATAGTCACTACAGTCTTCGATAAAACGATGATAGGAACAGAATTATTGTTGTTGGATAGACTATTAATGAAAGCCGTTGCATTGGTATCTTGAGTGGCAAGATACCCAGAACAACTATTATCACTCGCATTTCCACTGGTGGTGAGTTCCCAACATGCCGCATTATCGTTATCGGTTGCATTGGGTGTTAAAGCAATAGACTGACCACCCGACGCATTTTTCAATTCAGACCCGAAAGTATAAGACCACGTAACACTAGTCCCAAGCATACTGATGGGAATCGCATCAACACTGCTTCCTACACTATTTCTTCCATAAGCCATATAGTCAAAAGGAATCGCATTAAAATACGTATTATCACTCAACGCAGTGACATCGTTCACAGGCTTGAGTAAGGTAATATCGTCATTCGGATTGTTCCAAATGGTAGTAACACCCTGATAAAAATGATGAACACCTCCTGAGCTATTATCTGTACCCGTACCTGTATGATAAATGACGTAATCACCCACAGCGACCACCTGTGATGGAAACCTGTAAAAATGAGTATCTTGATCTGAAATAACAAAACCATTGAGGTTGCCAGCAAGTGTGACATACAGCTCTACAAATTCATCATTGCTCACACCGGTTACTGACTCTTTATACATCACTTCATTAATCATCATCTCTGCTTGGCCACTATCGATGAACTCTGTATCAAAGGGTTCAGAGAAAAGTAACAGTCCGGCCCTTTCAGTGGTATGACTTCTTTCAGAATCAGTCGAGATATCCTCATCAACCACCATAGCTATGCTGCTTGCTGAAATGCTTCTGCGCCTTAGCCATCCACCGTCACTCCCGTCTCTGGCATTTTTATTAGCAACCACAATAGGATTGGAGTAACTTTTAGAAAAACTAATAGTGTATCCCGTAGCAGAATTATCCCAACCCGCAATAAAGTCATTAGAACGAATACTTTCATACTCAACCTTAGAGCTACTCTTAGCAGCGAAATAATGATTACCCCCGTTAAGTCCACTATCTATAGCAAGATAAGCAATCGTTTCATTCGTTAAGAGGCTGCCAGTAGTTAATTCAGAACGCTCCAAAGCCAGATCAAAACTACCACTGGTTACATTGCTAATAACAGATGTCATCCATGGCTGAGAAACCGCACTAGGTACAGCAAGGTCAGTTCTCTCATTATTTCTAGTTTGAATTTGGCCTAAAATAACAGGTGTCGTACTAAAGCCACTTAAACTCACCGTATTCCAACCTGATCCCGCTATCAACCGTGATTGGAATTGTTGCGTATTGATAGTACCTGCTACAATTTTTGTACCATCAGGAAACTCATAACTACCCGCTTCGATCGCTATATAAGGCACAGATGACATCTGTGCATGAGGCCCATCATTGCCGTCAGGCTCGACTGTGTATACATCAAAGCCCGTAGTAGACACATTGGTAACACGAAGCGCGGCAGTATCTGAGCCAGTATCAGTTGCTAAAGTAAAACCAGAGGAGGTGCTGCATAAGTTTGCCTGAAATTAATATGAGTGGAGATATCTCCCGTGGTATTCCTCACCACTATTTTATCAGCTTCTAATTTCCAACCGAACGCAGTTTCACAATGCAACAGAAGCATTAAGAGTAAGAATGAAAAAGGTATCCTAAACAGCATTATTATTTATAGTTATTATTTTAATAAGTATAGCTACGCTAGGTTAGCCCATTCTTCAATCAGCCCCTTTAAAAACTGACGAAACAACAAGGAAAAGATGATCTCCAACGCGGGTTCAATACATAAATCCAAACAACCAAAGCGGTATTTTCGTGCGTAACGTTAAATATTCTTATTCAAAAGCATTTTGAGCTTTCGATAAATAAGCTTAATTCTCATTTTTATTGAGCCTTCATCATTCATTATTTCGTTTTTAATGTAATGCTTAATAGACGCCGCTCTTGCTTTGATGCCACTATAAACTTGTGAGTGGGTGATTTTGTTGATCATCTTCATAATGAATTGATAAGCCACCTTAAACCAATTGAATTCCATTAATTTCTGCTGGGTGACTTGGAATATCCAGAAAGTGAAAGCTGAGATTGGAATTTTCGTTGCGTAGATCATGATACCTGTGACTATATTGCCATTTAGGAAATACCCGGCGGCAAAGATTCCCATAAATTCTACGACTACAAATAACAGAATAAAGATTCCGAGAATAACTTTGCTATTGGTGATGTGTAAGCGAGCTTCCAGTTTTTGGAGGATTTCTAGCTGGCTTATAAAGCGAAAAAGCGGGCGAGCGATACGTTCCCAAACGATTTCTTCGAAGATGATGTAGCCGAGAATAATCGGGATTAGGAGAATGCTTATTATTTTTTGTTGCATGGGTATGAGTATAATCTCTAAAGACCTGAACTCAACATTGTTGAGAGATTATTTGTAGGGTCGAATGGATTCGACCAGAATAGTAAAAACAATCTCCGCTGGCCGAATCCATTCGGCCTGCATTTCAACTTAATGGTAGTGAGTGTCCGAGGCGCACCCATGCAGATGCTTGATCTAAACTAAACTATACGAAGTACGAAGTAATTCTTTTTGCCGCGTTGCAGCAGCACAAATTTATCATTGATTAAGTCTGTTTGAGTCAGCTCATAACCTTCTTTAACCTTCTCTTTATTGACCGAGATGGAGTTTTCTTTTAACGCTCTGCGTACTTCGCTGTTTGATTTTAAAAAGCCTGTGTCGGATGATAAAGCGGCAATAATGTCGTAGCCTTTTTCTATTTCAGCGGCTGCGACTTCAGCTTGTGGTACGCCTTCAAACACATCAAGGAAGGTTTGTTCGTCCAAAGCTTTTAGGTCGTCACTAGTGGATTTACCAAACAGGATAGTGCTGGCTTTGATGGCATTTTGTAGATCGGCTTCTGAGTGAACCATGGCGGTAATTTCACTAGCTAGACGCTTTTGCAGTACACGCGTATGGGGAGCTTGTTGGTGTTCAGTGATCAATGCATTGATTTCGTCTTCTTCCATAAACGTAAAGATACGAATGTATTTTGCGCTATCTTCATCGCCTGAGTTTAGCCAGTATTGATAGAACTTGTAGGGAGAGGTGCGCTTTGCATCCAACCAAACGTTGCCACCTTCGCTTTTACCAAATTTAGAACCGTCTGCTTTGGTGATGAGAGGGCAGGTAATGGCGTAAGCTTTGCCGCCGCCGATTCTGCGAACCAGTTCTGTTCCGGTGGTGATGTTACCCCATTGATCACTACCGCCCATTTGCAGGGTGCAACTGTTGTTTTGGAACAGATGAAGGAAGTCGTAGCCTTGTACTAGCTGATAGGTGAATTCGGTAAAGCTCATGCCTTCAGAGCCGCCGCTTGAGCTATCAGCAGATTCATCTGAGGTGATACGGTTTTTGACAGAATCCTTAGACATCATGTAATTGACGGTGATGTGCTTGCCGACATCGCGGATAAAGTCTAAAAAGGAGAAGTCTTTCATCCAGTCGTAGTTATTGACCATAGTAGCCGTATTACTTGCCGCGCTTTTACTTGTACTTGTGACATCATCAAAATCAAGAAAATGGGCTAACTGTTTTTGAATAGCGGACTGATTATGGCGCAAAGTCGCTTCGTCTAATAAATTCCGTTCTACCGACTTCCCTGACGGATCACCAATCATACCGGTTGCACCACCGACTAAGGCAACGGGTTTATGTCCACAGCGTTGAAAGTGCGCTAGCAACATAATAGGAACCAGATTGCCGATATGCAAAGAATCTGCGGTAGGATCAAAACCGACATAAGCGCTACGCATCGCTTCGTTCAAGTGTTCGTCTGCGCCGGGCATAACATCGTGGATCATGTCACGCCATGTGAGTTCTTCGATAAAGTTTTTCATAATTCTTGCGTGTTACGTCGGTTTTAGTGGTAAATTTACGGGCATTATATACATCATGCTGCTTTCGGGCATTGACTATTTACGGGTCTAGGTAATAAGCATTTATGACTTCACTTTTTCAAGATAATAAAAGCAAGTTTCTAATGCTTTTATCCGGCTGCTTTTTGGTTGTATTGTTGCTGGGTGGTTGTGAAACCATCAACTACTATTCACAAGGTATCCAAGGTCATTTCCATTTGGTGTCGCAGGTAAAGCCGATTGATGAGGTGATAGATCACAAAGATACACCCGCTGATACGCGCAAGCTGTTAAAACACGCAAAGCTCGCTAGAGCCTTTGCTATTGAGCACCTAAAGCTGCCTGACAATCAAAGCTATTTGGGTTATGCCGATTTAAAACGCAAACAGGTGACCTGGACTATCGTTGCCACTAAACCACTTTCGATGGAGCCTTATCAGTCTTGTTTTCCGATTACAGGGTGCTTAAGTTATCGCGGTTATTTTCGTGAAGTCGCAGCGCAACAGTTTGCAGAACATTTACGTGAAGAGGGGTATGAAACATTTGTGGGCGGCTCTACTGCCTATTCCACATTGGGTTGGTTTAAAGATCCCATCGTTAGCCCCATGTTGCGATTTGGCGAGATCAGACTGATCGAAACATTATTCCATGAGCTGGCTCATCAAGAGTTATATATCAAGGATGACAGTGATTTTAATGAAGCTTTTGCTACCACCGTTGGACAAAATGGCGCGCGTGAGTGGTTGCGCGAAACCGATCCTGAAGCATTGTCGCGCTACAATGAATACTTGATTCGTTATAAAAGGTTTTTGAATTTGTTAGGTCGTACTAGCAAACAGCTTAAAGCGTTATATCTAACAGAAAGTACGGATGAACATAAAGTTAATAAAAAACAAGATATTTTTAATAAATTAAGACAGGATTACCAGCAATTTAAAGATCACAATGATGGTTATTCCGGTTTTGATAAATGGTTCGAAAAGCCTATCAATAACCCACGTTTGACCTTGGTTACTGTGTATCACGAACTCGTCCCTGATTTTGAACGCTGGCTAAAAGCATGTAACAATCATTACCCTCATTTTTATAAAACGGTTGAGCGTATTGCTAATCTACCTAAAGAGCAACGAATAGAAACGCTTAAACAACCTGCTACCTGTACAAAGTGACCCATAGATATGGAACCTCTGGAACGTATTATTCGCTTACATAACTTGCTGTCATCAGCTCGTTATCCTATTCCCAGAGCGATTCTTCAAGAACGATTAGAGTGTTCTGAGAAAACAGTAAGAAGAAATATAGATTTTTTGCGAGATCGGCTAGGTGCGCCGCTGGAATATAATCAGGAGCAAAACGGTTGGAACTATCGCCCAGAAGAAGCCAACATGTATGAACTACCGGGTTTATGGTTAAACGAACAGGAAATTCATGCCTTACTGACGATTCAGCAACTACTTACCAACCTTGATCCTGAACTATTACAAGATGAAATAGCGCCGTTTACCGATCGTATCCGCACGATATTGGAAAAGACGACGGGCTTAAATACCGAACAAGAGATCAGTCAATATATTCAGTTGCTTTCTGTGGGTAAAAGAAAACGTCAATACGAGCACTTTCAGGCGCTAACTTCTGCGACGATCAATAAAAAACAAATACACATTAGCTATTTCGGCAGAGGAAAAAACAAACGCTCAGAAAGAAGACTTTCACCGGTGCAATTGCTCCATTATAAAGAAAACTGGTATCTCAGTGCCTGGTGTCATGAAAAACAGGCAATGCGTGTCTTCTCACTGGATAAGATTGAAAGCTTAAAGACATTGTCAGAACCCGCTAAAGTTATAGACTTAACAGTAATAGATAGCTTTACCTCGGCTTCTTTTGGGATATTCACCGGAGAGGCAAGTGGGCAAGCGATTCTTGAATTTAGTGAAGAAGCCTCGCGTTGGGTAGCAGATGAGATATGGCATCCTGAACAACAGGGGAAATGGCTAGATAGTGGAAGTTATCAGCTATCTTTGCCTTATAGCAACCCCATTGAATTAGCTGGCGAAATACTGAAACATGGCGAGGGCATAAAAGTTATTGCTCCTATGTCGTTAATAGAATTGATCAAAAACCGACTAAGAAGAGCTTTGGGTCAATATAGTTAGTAGCGTCCAGAAACACGGGAAATCAATGCGTTACAGAATTCCAACATAATCCCATAGACAGGTTATGATCTTAGGTTTATTTAAGCTTTTACCTAGATTTCAGCCGGGTTTATCGCCCCGACAACGTATAGTCAGGAGGATTTCTGAGAATCTCTTTTACAATCTCTCCAATGTCATGCATTTCAAACATCATCAGATCAACCATGTTTTGCAAAAGCATTTCTTTCATTTCAGGCCGGCTAGTTTGTTCATCCTTTAACATACGGTCTGCTTTTTTTATTTTTTCTAGAATTAACTGCAATGCAGTTAAGGTGTTTTCGTTTCTCTTAATACTCGCATCCTCAGAAAAAAAACCAATATTGGTATTGACACCATTTACTATATTAAAATCTTGAGAAAATTGTTCGGATACACGTAACTCTCGAGTTAACTGATTCGCTTTCTCTGTTGTGCTTGGCTCAACATTTATCATAATGCTACTTATGCCATTTGCTCCGTCCGCCCCAGTATCTCCTATGGCTCCAATAGACTTGGGTTTGGCTTGAGGATTGAGTGTGGATTCTTTGCGCTCAACAGGTGGCGTAGATGTGCTTTGTATTTTCATGGCAATATATCCTTAGTTTAGTAATCCATTACAGCTAGGAATTATAGATCATAGTGGGTTGCTACTATCGAATGAGGATTCACACTGCGATTTACGGATATTGCAAAGCGATAATTGGTATTTTTTTGCATCTACTACTTCCGCTCACGCCCTAGGTCATGCATCCATCTGGATAAGATTAGCTTCATAAATAGTGTTTGAGATTCTTGTGTATTCATTCACATCTCGTGCCATATCTTTGCCTATACTCGTTATAAATAAGAGCAATGTGTGGTGTCATTAGGGATAAATTAGGGAGTAGACAGATGGATAAAATCACAATAATAGGTGCAGGGCGGGTAGGAGAATCAACCGCGCAATTTCTGGCACAACGTCGTTTATGCAAGGTGTTAGCTTTGCTGGATGTGAGAGATGGTGCGGCGGCAGGTGCTGCGCTGGATGTTCAAGAGGCCGCGCCTTTATTTGGTTATGACACGCGAGTAATTGGTAGTGATAAGCCTGAAATTATGGCGGATTCTGGTCTGGTTATTATCACTGCGGGTATTCCCCGAAAACCGGGTATGTCTCGCTCGGATGTAGTGGATACTAATTTGGCTATTATTGACTCCATTATGGATGATGTGATCGAATATGCTCCCGACAGTATCGTGATTGTGGTATCGAATCCGGTTGATTTTTTAACGTATTACGCCTGGAAAAAGACGGGTTGGCACCGTTCGCGAGTAATGGGTCAGGCGGGTGTGCTGGATTCTTCTCGAATGGCTGCTTTCGTAGCCTTGGAGACAACTTTTTCAGTGAAGAATATCAATGCGATGGTATTGGGTGGTCATGGCGATGCTATGGTTCCAATGACGCGTTTTACCACCATATCAGGTATCCCTATCGAACATTTTCTGGATCAAGAAGCGATTGATCGTATTGTTGAGCGTTCGCGTAATGGGGGCGCTGAAATACTATCGTTAAGAAAAAATAGCAGTGCTTACGATGCGCCGGCTGCTGCGATTGCTGAAATGGTCGAAGCGATTGTACTGGATCGTCGGCAAGTATTACCCGTAGTGGCTATACTAGAGGGTGAATATGATCAGCGGGATTTAGCGATGGGAGTGCCTTGCGTGCTTAGTGAAGAAGGCATGGACAGGATCATTGAGTTGCCACTGAATGATACAGAGAAATCCATGTTTGAAGAAACCATTTTGAGTATAAAGAATGACTTGAAACGGTTGAAATAATGGCAAAACCGAACTAACCTCTATTGTGAGTGTAAAAACTCACTATGTATTCTATTTTCAGAATGCACATTTTTTGGTTTGCACTAATTTAAGGAGAATCACAATGAAGGGAATAACAAAAAAATTAATACAAGTACTAGCGCTGGTAACTGTTTTCGGATTGGCTTCGTGTTCAACGACTCCCGTGAATGATGATACTACGGGTGGTGACACAGGTAGTGGAACGGGCGATACCGGTGGTGGTACTACTGATGGAGGTGGTGGAGATGCCGGTGGTGGTTCTAATGTCGGAGACGGGTTCGTTGTACAATTGATTGCGAGTAGCAGTGCTACAAAGGCAGAATCTATTAAAGATGAGTTTGTAGGTGAAGGCTATAAAGCTTATGTAAGCCCTTTGGGCGATCTCTTTCGTGTCCAGATTGGGCCTTATGGGACAGAAGCCGATGCGCAGCGCGTTCTTGATCAAATGAGACGTCGTTATCATAGAAATACAAATGTGAATAATGCTGTCGTTAAGACGGTAAATGGATCTTAATAACTAGTCTGTTATTAATTAAAACCAACAAGTGAAAGCTTGTTGGTTTTGTGCTGCTAAACCAGAAATAGCTGATACGCATGTCACAGCAGGGGGGGTCAAGTCTTGACTTAACATATTAAATATCATAATCTACGCCCATGGTTAGACCACTAAGAATAGAATATGACAACGCGATTTACCACGTGATGAATCGCGGGAAAGGCAAAAAATGGATTTATCCAGATGATACCTATTATGAAGACTTCCTTAAGGGTATAGAAGAAGCTCATCAGCGTTTCGGCATTGAAGTATTAGCCTACTGTCTAATGGGCAACCATTATCATTTGTTAATCCATACTCCGCGTGGAAATATCAGTCGGGCAATGCGGCATATCAATGGGGTTTATACCCAGCGGTACAACCGCAAGAAAAAGACGGATGGGGCGTTATTTCGAGGCCGTTATAAATCCATACTTATTGATGAAAGCAGCTACTTATTACAAGTGAGTCGCTATATACATAGAAATCCAATAGAGCTAAAGAAACCGTTAGTTGATGACTTGTCTGATTACCCATGGTCGAGCTATCCCTCCTACCTACAAAACAAAGTCTCGCCCGACTGGCTCTATCGAGATAGGATTTATGGATCACTCGGTAAACGCAACCCGGAACATTACAAAAGCTATGTTGATCAAGGGCTAGATAAAGAAACCATCCATTTTTATCAAAAGAAAAATACGTCATCCATCTGGGGTGATGATGATTTTAAACACCAATCATTTGCCAAGGCTCAATGCTTGGATATGGAAATTGACAAAAGAAGCCTTAAAACTCCCGTGCCGATGATGGTGATTATTAGTCATGTTGCTGAAAGCTATGGTTTAAAGGTTGAAGAAATAACTTCAACAAAGCGGGGACAAGGTCAGAAAAACGTTCCTCGCTGGGTTGCGATGAGGCTATGTCAAGATATTGGGAGTGAGAAGTTAATGAATATTGCTGAGGCTTTTAATGTCAGTCATTATTCAACGGTGTCACAGAGTATAAGGCGGTTAAAGCTTTTAATGAGTGAGGATGACAAAGTTTTTAAAAAAGTTAATATGTTAAATCAAGACTTGACCCCTTAAATGCTCTTTTAATGAGTGAGGATGACAAAGTTTTTAAAAAAGTTAATATGTTAAATCAAGACTTGACCCCTTAAATGCTCTTTTAATGAGTGAGGATGACAGAGTTTTTAAAAAAGTTAATATGTTAAGTCAAGAATTGACCCCTTAAATGTGTTAAGTCAAGACTTGACCCCTTAAATGTGTTTCTTAAATGTGTTAAATGTAAACTTTCTGACCCCTTAAACTTTCTTAAGTGAATCAGCTTCGGTAACATCAAGGTTAATCATGCTAAAGTAGTTTCAAACGCCAGCCCAACAAGCAGGCGTTAGGCGTAACAGAGTAAAAAATTGCAATCAAAGGTATAATTTAAATGAAATTAATCAAAATCATCGCAATGACAACTGCAATTATTCTAATTCTTTATGGTTGTGCAATCACAAAGGAAACTTATTTATCAGATGGTAGTAAAGGATACAGCATTAGTTGTGACGGAGCAGCGGTCGGTATAAACGTATGTTTCGAAAAGGCTGGTGAATTATGCGGTGAAAAAGGTTACAAAATTGTAAACCGTGAAGGCCAGTTAGTTCCTTTTGGTGTAGGATCAGCAACAAACCAACAAGCCTTCGTAACATACGGCTCTTTTAGCACTAAAAGTATAATGATTCGGTGCGGGAATAACAGATAGCATGTATTTTACTTGCAATAAGAAATCGCCTAACAAGGCAAATGTACTCGGACGGTTAAAAGTGGCGCGGCTTTCGCTACGCTACAGCCACGACACTTTTACCCGCCGGTGATTTGCGACGTTAGCTCCCCAAAATTCAAATATCCCAACAACTTCAGACTTATACAGTATGCACACAAAAAACACACACAAAAAATAGGGGTCAAGTCTTGACTTAACATATTAAATGCCATAACGGCTCACATGGTTAGCTCTAAGAATCGAATCTAGATAGTAAGAGTATTTCAGGCTGTTTCAAATCACTTTACCGGTGCCGCACAACATCTCTAAGATGGATTGTATAACTGTTCTAACTCAAACTAGAAATAGCTGATACGCAGGGTTGTCAGTTTCATCCTTCCATTCATAACCCAATTGATCCAGAAATTTACAAAAGTCCTTTCTGTCTTTAGGTGGAACTTGTATGCCTACCAGTACCCTGCCAAAGTCTGATCCATGATTTCTGTAATGAAACAGGCTGATATTCCAGTCAGTTCCTAAATTGGTCAGAAAATGCAGTAGTGCGCCTGGTCTTTCAGGGAAAATAAACCGATACAACACTTCATCTTTGGCACCTTGCCCATGACCGCCCACCATAAAACGGAGGTGAACTTTGGATAACTCATTATCGCTTAAATCAAGGGCTGGATATTTTGCATCATCTAGTGATTGAATGAGTTGTTGTTTCTCTTCTTCACCTTCTGTGAGCTTAACTCCAGCAAAAACCTGCGCGGAGGTGTTATCAGCATAACGATAGTTGAATTCAGTGATAGAGCGATTCCCAATGGTTCTACAGAAGGTTTTAAAGCTGCCCGGTTTTTCAGGAATGGTGACCGCTAACAAGACTTCTCTATTCTCGCCTAGTTCTGAGCGCTCCGTGACATGACGCAAACGGTCAAAATTGATATTAGCGCCGCTGGTAATGGCTATTAAGTGTTTATTGGTAAGATGGTTGTTAGCAATGTATTTTTTCAATCCGGCTGTTGCTAGTGCACCTGCGGGTTCAAGCATGGTACGGGTATCTTCAAAAACATCTTTAATCGCTGCACAGGTTTCATCGGTTGACACCAGAAGCATTTCATCAATAACATTCTTGGCTATATTGAACGTGTTTTCACCTACCTGTTTTACCGCAGCGCCGTCTGCAAAGACACCCACCTGATCTAAGATAACGCGCTTTCCCTGCTTGAGCGCTTCATACATGCTGGGCGCTTCTTCATGCTCAACACCAATAACACGAGTTTTCGGACTTAGGTATTTAAGATAGCTTGCTACTCCGGCAATAAGTCCACCACCGCCAACAGGAATAAAGACAGCATCTATAGGGTCGGGATGTTGGCGTAATAATTCCATGCCGATGGTGCCTTGTCCGGCAATGACATCCATATTGTCAAAAGGATGAACGAAAGTCAGGCTTTTGGACTCGACTAACGTCATCGCGTATTCATAAGCTTCATCATACGAGTTACCATGCAGTATCGCATTACCACCAAATGCTTTGACAGCGTCCACTTTTATAGCCGGTGTCGTTTTAGGCATAACAATGGTGGTTTTAATGCCGAGCTTCGCCCCTGCCAATGCAACACCTTGTGCATGGTTTCCAGCCGAGGCGGCAACGACACCTCTGTTTTTTTCTTCAGCAGATAGCTGATACATGCAATTGAAAGCGCCTCTGAGCTTGAAAGAGAACACTTTTTGTAGGTCTTCTCGTTTCAGAAATACTTGATTGTCCAAACGCAACGAAAGTGACGGAGCTATCTCAAGAGGGGTGTTTTTCGCTACGTCATAAACACGTGCAGTAAGAATTTTTTCTATTAATGTTTTATCCATGAGCAGAAGATACGCTGACCTGAAATGATGTGCAAGAATGGGCGTTACGTGGTGTTAGTTGGGTTTTCTAACGATGGCTATTACTACTCATTTTTGGATATAATTTTTACGGCATATAACAAAAATTATGAACAGGAAGATAATTTAATAGTCTATATAATTAGCAATATAGAGGTATATCTATTTCTGGATATATAAATATAATTTATGATTATTTAAAAGTTATTTTTATAAATAGAAGTAAAAGTATGATATGTTTTTTAATCATTAAGGGCGGTGTTTTTTCAAACAGGGGTAGGAAATGGAAAGTTATATTATCGCGGCATGGCTTGGTGGTTTGCTGATGGGCTGGGTCGTCGTATTACATTTTTTGGTAGTGGGTCGGGGTGCTGGCTGCTCAACGGCTTATGCTTGTGTGCTGGATTTAGTGCATAAGGATGTTAACTGGTTCGGCAACTTGGATCCGTTTAAATTCTTTTTTGTTATTGGTTTACCCTTGGGTGGATTAATTCATGCACTGATTTTTCAATCAGGGTGGCAATTGAGTTTTGACATGGGTATGTATGAAGAAGTACTTCCTGTCAGTACAGGTTTGAAAGTACTTGTTTTATTCATTGGGGGCACTTTACTGGGCTTTGGTGCGCGTATGGCTGGGGGTTGTACCACGGGGCATGCATTGGTGGGTGGAGCCATGCTTAGTTGGGCTAGTATGTTTGTAGCCGTCATGTTCTTTGCTGTTGCAACCATAACAACCTGGTTGTTATTCACACTTTAAAGAGAGCTGAAAGGGGATTTAAAAATGCAAGTTAAAGTAACTTCAGTAGCAGCGATAGGGTTAGGTACAGCTTTTGGTTTCTTACTGGTATCGGTAGGGGCGACGACATTTGATGTGATGGCCAATATGTTTTTATTTGAAAACTTTCAATTGCCTATAGTATTGGCGATGGCAATGATGACAGGTGTGGTGGGCGTGTGGATGATTCAGCGCATGAAAGCATCCAGCATTATTTCACAGCAAGCGATTAAGTATGAAAAAATTAAATATTCTCATCGCTTGATTACAGGTGCACTTTTCTTTGGTGTGGGTTGGGCTTTAACCGCTTCTTGTCCAGGCACGGCTGTCGCTATGCTGGGCGAAGGCAAGATGATAGGGCTTCCCGTAGTGGTGGGTATTTTTGCCGGAACATGGATGTTTGGTTTTTATGATAACCGTAGTCAAGGCATCTTCAGCCAGGACTAGCTTCGTTTGTTAACGCCATGCTGGTATTGAGCAATGATTCTTCGTATTATGCCGGGTAATTGAATAGTTCACATAAGGTAATAATAATGAATCAAGATGAAATGAAAAAAGCGGCGGCACAAGCTGCTTTAGAATATGTTGAGCCTGGGATGATTGTTGGAATTGGCACAGGTTCTACTGCAAACCACTTTATAGATTTACTGGCGACGGTTAAAGGCAAGATAGATGGCACGGTTGCAAGTTCCATCGCGAGTGAAGAGCGCTTAAAAGGTCACGGTATTCCGGTGATGGATTTCAATACAGCGGGTGAGCTGTCGTTGTATGTAGATGGTGCTGATGAATCAACCAAGCATTTGCATCTTATTAAAGGCGGCGGCGGTGCTTTAACGCGTGAAAAAATCGTTGCTGCGGGTAGCGAGAAGTTTGTTTGTATTGCTGATGATACCAAGCTGGTTAGGGTTTTAGGTGAGTTTCCTCTGCCTATTGAAGTCATTCCAATGGCACAAAGCATGGTTGCGCGAGAGATCGTAAAACTAGGCGGTACGCCGGAGCTTAGAGTAGGTTTTACCACCGACAACGGCAATATCATCCTTGATGTTAGGAATATGGAAATTCTTAATCCGGTTGAAATGGAAGCAAAGATTAACCAGATTGCAGGTGTGGTGACGGTAGGCATTTTTGCACATCGTCCAGCCGATGTGTTGATATTGGGCGGTGCTGATGGGGTTAAAATCCTAACCTGAGAACCTGAGCTAGAATTTGACATATCGAAGTATTGTCATACACTGTAAGGCAGTTAATTACTTTTAAGCGACGGGTGTATAAATGTCGGAGTCAATGGGCAAATGGGTTGATTCTTGGGGTGCTGATAATGAATTGATGCCTCCAGAACCTGATGTATTCCAGCTAATAAATAAACGTGAACATTGTTTATCACCCTCAGTAAAAAGGGCTTGGATGTGCGCTTAGTTTCTGGTAGTATTCCCGCTCTTTAAATTTCGTCAAATAGAATAGTCACAGAACAACAATAGAGAGGATCTTCCCATGAAGGCCGATATTCACCCAAATTATAGAGAAGTAGTTTTTCAGGACTTGAATGCTGACTTTGCATTCTTAACCCGGTCAACTATTGGCACTAAAGAAACCATTCAATGGGAAGATGGCAATGAATACCCACTTGTTAAAGTGGAAACTTCAAGTCACTCACATCCATTTTATACAGGCAAGCAGAACCTTAATAAGTCTGCTGGTCAGGTTGATAAGTTCAACCAGCGTTATGGTAGAAAAAAATAGCAGCGTAACACTGCAATGCATTTGCTAATGTATTTGAAAAAGGTGCTCTTATTGAGCACCTTTTTTGTTTGTGCTTTTTTATCTTCCACTGCTTCTTCCTTTTCTCCTTCACCCTCGTTCACATCTTCCTCTTCAGTTGCTAGTACTTGCTCTAAACCCAAAAACACAAAGAAAAGTCGTGTGAGATGGGTTTACGATGGAGATACACTCAAACTTGCGGATAAAAGAAAGCTGCGTATTATTGGTATTGATACCCCTGAAATGGGTAGAAAAAACAAGAGCAAGCGTTATAAGCGTTCCGAACCCTATGCAGGGCAAGCCACTGAAGCTTTACGCGAATTGCTGGCAAAGCATGATAATCGTATTTATATTGAGCAGGGAAAACAGAAAAAAGATAAATATGGTCGTTTGCTAGCTTATGTTTTCACACCTGACGGGATCAATGTTTCCGAGTGGTTGCTGCAGCAAGGTCTTGCTACTTTATTTATTATCCCGCCCAATGATCGCTATCTGCAATGCTATCGAAAAGCAGAAAGGCAAGCACAAAAAGAAAAGCGTAATATATGGAAGCTTCCGCAGAACGAAATGAAAAATGCGGCAACACTAGATAGTAAATTTAGTGGTTATATTCGGCTCAAGGGAACGGTCAAACGCATAAAGCGTCGAAAAAACAAGATTAGCATCACGCTAGATCGTCAAATTTATATTACAATAAAGAAACCTGATCTAGGCTTGTTTAAAGATTTGGATATTGCTCATTTAAAAGGCAGAACTATTCAGGCCACTGGAATTTTGTACCGTCATGGACAAAAAGGCTATATTCGGGTTAGGCATCCTGTTTATTTGGACGCGTACTAATTATTAGGAGTTACACATGAATTTCCCAAAATGTTCAACAAGGTGGTTAACCTTATCAGCCATTGCTTTTTATGCATTACTAACATCTGGTTGTTCAGTCAATCCGGTCAGTGGTAATAAAGAATTTGTGATGATGTCTGAGCAACAAGAAGTTTCTTTGGGTGCCGGGCTTCACAAGCAAGTATTAAAACAATATAAGCCTTATAACAATGCAGCGTTACAGGCATATGTTAATCAAATTGGTCAATCGTTGTCTAGGCATAGTCATCGGAATAACATCCGTTACTATTTTACCGTAGTTGATGATCCAAGTATTAATGCCTTTGCGTTACCAGGTGGTTATATCTATATCACCAGAGGCTTGATGGCTTATCTGAATTCAGAAGCAGAATTAGCAGGTGTGCTTGCACACGAAATTGGTCACGTCACAGCTCGACACAGTGCAAGACAACAGACGCGCGATACTGTAACGAATGTGCTGGCTGCTGTTATCGCAAAACAAACGGGAAATGCACAAGTGGTGCGTTCATTGGCTACAGCCTCGGTACGTGGTTTTGGGCGCAAGCATGAACTTCAATCTGATCAGTTAGGTGCTGAGTATTTAGCAAGAGCGGGCTATGACCCGCATAACATGATTAAAGTGATTGAGGTATTGAAAGCACAAGAAGACTTTAGCAAGTTTTTGGCGCGCTCAGAAGGTCGCCAACCGCCCACTTATCATGGTACTTTTGCTACACACCCAAGCAATGACAAACGTCTACAGCAAGTGGTTGGAGCGGCAAACTCAATTAAGTCAGCTAGGACACGACCTGATAATCGTCGCGGTTATCTGAATCGCATTTCCGGGTTGAAATATAATAAAACCAAGAAAGTGACGGGTCAGGTTAGGCTGATTACAGCACGTTCAGGTGATACGTTTGCGTCACTAGCCAGACGATCAGGTATCCCAAAATACGCGGAGCAGAAATTACGCCTTTTGAATGGCCTCTTCCCAAAGGGAGAGCCTCGCCCGGGTCAGTTGATTAAAGTAGTTCAGTAATAAGTTAGTTGCCCAGAAAGAGTGCCTTCTTCCCAACCCTCCCCTGCTAGATGGAGGGAGTTTTATGTGCTTCTACATCAAACCTACATGAAAAGATAAGAGCCAATCCTTATGACATACACCTATAAAGAAGATGCCTTAAAGTATCACGCAGAACCTCGCCCTGGAAAGATAGCTACAGCAATTACCAAGTCAACCGAGACTCAGTATGATTTGTCGCTGGCTTATACGCCGGGAGTTGCGGAACCCGTAATGGAAATACACCATGATCCTGCTACGGCTTATCTTTATACTGCGAAAAGTAATTTAGTCGGTGTCATCACTGATGGTACGGCAGTTCTGGGGCTTGGCAATGTGGGAGCGCTTGCGGGAAAGCCTGTGATGGAAGGCAAAGCTGTTTTGTTCAAAAAATTTGCAGATATTGATGTGTTTGATATCGAAGTCAGCACAACGGATGTAGAAGAGTTTATCAAAACCGTAGAAAACATAGCGTGTACGTTTGGCGGCATAAACCTTGAAGACATAGCGGCTCCCGCTTGTTTTGAAATTGAACGTCGATTACAGGAAAAGCTGGATATTCCGGTTTTCCATGATGATCAGCATGGTACGGCAATTATTATCGCTGCTGGACTTATCAATGCACTAAAAATTCAAGACAAGAAATTGGAAGATGTAAAAATCGTATGCCTCGGCGCAGGTGCAGCAGGCATCGCTTCAATGCACTTACTGATAGCATTAGGCGCATCAGCAGAAAATATTTATATGATTGATCGTAATGGTGTTATTCATGAAGGTCGTGATGACTTGAATGAATATAAGCAGGCCTTTGCTATCAAAACAGATCAACGCACATTGGATGATGCGTGTACGGATGCTGATGTTTTCATTGGTGTTTCTGGTCCAGATTTGCTAAGTGAAGCATCATTGATGAAAATGGCTGAAAAGCCGATTGTATTTGCACTTTCCAATCCTGATCCAGAAATTGCACCGCGTTTAGCTAACGAAGCAAGGTCTGATCTTATTATGGCGACAGGTCGTAGTGACTTTCCAAATCAGGTGAATAATGTATTGGGTTTTCCGTTTATTTTTCGAGGCGCGTTAGATGTGCATGCAACAGAGATCAATCAATCCATGCAACTGGCAGCAGTTCATGCTTTAGCTGAATTAGCGCACAAGCCTGTGCCGAAGAGTGTGCTGGAAGCTTATCAGTTAGATTCTCTGGAATTTGGAGTGGATTATATTATCCCCAAACCACTAGACCCGCGTTTAAAGGATACGATTCCACAGGCTATTTCCAAAGCTGCTATTGAATCTAACGTAGCACGGAAGCCGTTGATATAGGTTTTAAGTACATACAGGGATAAATTTTAAATGTTTGAGCATATCCGAGAAGATGTGAATTGCGTATTTGACCGAGACCCTGCTGCGCGTAATATTTTTGAAATTTTAACCACGTACCCAGGTGTCCACGCCATTATATTTCATCGCCTAGGTCATGCGTTGTGGCGACGGAAACTTAAGTGGCTGGGGCGTATGATGTCAACGATGTCGCGTTTTTTTACCGGCATTGAAATCCATCCCGGTGCGGTGATTGGCCGGCGTTTCTTTATCGATCATGGAATGGGTGTGGTGATTGGTGAAACGGCTGAAATTGGTGATGATTGTACTTTGTATCACGGTGTAACATTGGGTGGTACGTCATGGAACGAAGGCAAGCGTCATCCTACGTTAGAGAATAATGTTGTTGTTGGTGCGGGTGCAAAAATTTTGGGTCCAATCATTATTGGCGAGAATGCGCGAATTGGTTCCAATGCGGTGGTGGTTAAGGATGTCGCTGAAGAAACCACCGTCATCGGTGTGCCGGGTAGAGAAGTTGTAAGACGTACCCAGCAAGAAACTAAGCGTCACGAAATTGCCGAGAAGATGGGCTTTGATGCTTACGGTTCTGCGGAGGATATGCCAGACCCCGTTGCCAATACCATGAATCGGATACTCGATCATATTCATCTCATGGATGAGCGTATAGAGAATCTGTGTGCTCAAGTGACTAGTCTAGGTGGCGAGCTTAAAGATGAGCCTTTGCCCTCCATAGAAACGGAGTGTTTTGGCGGCTCAAAAAAAGACGAATCATACCTCCAAAAGTAATGCTGTTTTAAATTCCCCTATACCATTGTGAATACTTGATCATTTTAGTCAAGTATTCTAGTATGCGCTTAAATTAAACCTGAGAAGTATTTATGAAGCTGACCACAAAGGGTCGATACGCCGTGACTGCAATGCTGGATCTTTCTTTGCATGGTGATGATGGTCCGGTATCTTTAGCTGAAATTTCGGATCGTCAGGAAATATCGCTGTCTTATTTAGAGCAATTGTTCTCCAAGCTGCGCAAAAACAACTTGGTTGAAAGCATGCGTGGACCGGGTGGTGGTTATCATCTAGGTCGTGATCCTCAGGATGTTTCGATTTCAGACATTATTGCAGCGGTTGATGAAAATGTAGATGTAACCCGTTGTCGTGGTGAACGTAATTGTGAGGGCAAGGATAAGCGTTGTTTAACGCATGATCTCTGGATGGATTTAAGTAAGCAGATTCAGGGTTTTTTATCTGACATCTCATTACAAGATATGAAAGAGCGTGGCGATGTTTTATCGGTAGCTATGCTTCAGGATAAACAACAATTAGAGCAAAAACTCGAACAACCCATCATTACCACTAATCTTTGAAATATCTCTCAGTATTATATTAAGCATTTAAGTATTAAGGCAAAAGAAACGAATGAGCATTAAAACCCCAATTTATTTTGATTATTCTGCAACCACCCCAGTTGATGAGCGCGTTGCAGAAAAAATGACCCAATACCTAACTAAAGACGGTATTTTTGGTAATCCTGCCTCGAACAGCCACCAGTTTGGTTGGGAGTCTGGCGATGCGGTAGATGATGCGCGTCAACAAGTAGCAGACTTGGTAAACGCAGATCCACGCGAAATCGTTTGGACTAGTGGTGCAACAGAATCAGATAACCTTGCTATTAAGGGTGCAGCCCATTTTAACAAGCGCCGTGGTAAACATATTATTACCATGAAGACTGAACATAAAGCCGTATTAGATACATGTCGTCAGCTAGAACGTGAAGGTTATGAAGTAACCTATCTTGATCCTAAAGATGATGGCTTGCTAGATATAAAAACATTAGAAGGTGCCATTCGTGACGATACAACGGTTGTTTCTATTATGCATGTCAATAATGAAATCGGCGTGATACAGGATATCGCAGCGATTGGTGAGCTATGCCGTAGCAAGAAGATCATTTTCCATGTGGATGCTGCACAAAGTGCTGGCAAAGTGCCGATTGATCTAGCTGAATTAAAAGTAGACTTAATGAGCTTTTCTGCACATAAAATCTACGGACCTAAAGGTATTGGTGCGCTATACGTACAACGTAAGCCACGCGTAAGAATTGAAGCAGAAATGCACGGTGGTGGGCATGAGCGCGGAATGCGTTCAGGAACATTGCCTACACATCAAATCGTTGGTATGGGTGAAGCTTTTCGTATTGCAAAAGAAGAGATGGTGGCAGAAAATGCCCGTCTTTTAACCCTGCGCACACGTCTTTATGAAGGTTTTAAAGATATGGAAGAGGTTTATGTCAACGGTCATTTAGAACAACGTGTAGCCGGCAATCTCAATATCAGCTTTAACTATGTAGAAGGTGAAAGCTTAATGATGGCGGTTAAAGAACTAGCCGTTTCATCCGGTTCTGCCTGTACCAGTTCTAGTTTAGAACCGAGTTATGTACTTCGTGCAATAGGTCGTGATGATGAGTTGGCGCATAGTTCATTACGATTTACCATCGGTCGTTATACCACCGCTGAAGAAGTAGATTATGCGATAGATAAAACGCGTGATGCGGTAGAAAAATTAAGAGATTTATCTCCATTATGGGATATGTTTAAAGACGGAATAGACTTGAGTCAGGTCGAATGGGCGGCTCACTAGAAAAATAACTTTTTAGCCTTATATTTATATATAAACCTAGATATGAAAATCAGAGCTGAACTATAAAATTTATAGAGGAATAACATCATGGCATATAGTAATAAAGTAGTAGATCACTACGAGAATCCACGTAATGTGGGTACGTTTGATAAAGACGATAGCAATGTAGGAACAGGTATGGTCGGCGCGCCAGCTTGTGGCGATGTAATGAGATTGCAAATTCAGGTTAGTGATGATGGCGTGATCAAAGATGCAAAATTTAAAACCTATGGGTGTGGTTCTGCCATCGCGTCTTCAAGCCTGTTAACCGAGTGGGTTAAAGGTAAAACATTGGATGAAGCTTCACAAATCAAGAACACAGATATTGCTGAAGAGTTAGAACTTCCGCCTGTAAAAATTCACTGTTCTGTATTGGCGGAAGATGCCATACGCTCAGCAATTGATGATTTCAAAAGCAAACAGTAAGTAGCAATAAAAAAAGACTAAGAGATAGACAGTCATGCCGATATCAATGACAGAGGCCGCCGCCGAACGTGTAAAAAAATTCCTCGACCAGCGCGGTAAAGGCGTTGGTTTACGCCTTGGTGTAAAAACTATGGGTTGTTCTGGCATGGGGTATGTTATCGAGTTTGCCGATGAAATTGATGAGGCCGATGAGGTCTTTGAGGAGCATGACGTGAAAGTCATCATTGATGCAAAAAGCCTAGTTTATCTCGATGGTACAGAAGTGGATTATACCAAAGAAGGCTTGAACGAAGGTTTCAAGTTTAATAACCCCAATGAAAAAGATGCTTGCGGATGTGGAGAAAGCTTCACAGTTTAAGCGCTTAAGCTAAGTTCTAAACCTGATATTTTCCATTATGTCTGTTGATCTCACTAAAAACTATTTTGAAGTCTTTGGCTTACCAGTTCAATACAACGTTGACTTAGATGCGCTCGCATCCAGTTTTAGGAAACTCCAGACTCAAGTACATCCCGATAAGTTTGTAAACGGTACGGATGAAGAGCGCCGTATCGCCATTCAAAGTACTGGTTTTCTAAATGAGGCTTCTGATACATTGCGCAATGAGCGCCTACGAGCTCGCTACTTGCTGACACTCAAAGGTGTCGAATTTAGTGATGAATCAGGAACCACCAATGATCAAAGCTTCTTAATGCAGCAATTGGAAATCAGGGGGTTAATTGAAGATGCTGAGAGTGCAGATGACCCCTTTGCAGAACTTGATCAGATAAGGAAGATGATTACTTCGCGTAAGCTAGACGTGGTAACGGACTTTCAGACAAGTTACGATCAGGGTGATTTCGTTGTTGCTAAACAAGCCGTGCAAAAGCTGCGCTTTTGCGAACGTATATTTAGTGAAATCCGCAGTATCGAAGAGCGTTTAGATGATTTCTAGATCGCTAATGATTTTTAGATAGTAAATGACTTTAGATAGTTAATGACTTCTAAATCACTAACAACACGAAACTAATACCCACTAATCCCGAAAAATTAATACACTATGGCACTTCTGCAAATTTCAGAACCAGGAATGAGTACCGCTCCACATCAACATAGATTGGCAGCAGGTATTGATTTGGGTACGACAAACTCCTTGATTGCCACCCTTAGAAGTGGTGTGGCGGACACCCTTGCTGATGAAGATGGCGAACATCTGTTGCCTTCTGTTGTGCACTATAGTGTTGATCCAAGTGGGTCTGATCAAATCATCGAAGTAGGTAACTCGGCTCAAAGCAAAGCCGTAGAAGACCCTATGAATACCTTGGCATCTGTAAAGCGTTTAATGGGACGGGGAACGGAAGACTTAACCACATTAGCAGGACACTTGCCGTATAATTTTGTGGACACAGAATCCTCGGTTCCAAGAATAAAAACAGTGGCGGGTGAAATTAGTGCTATTGAAGCCTCTGCAGAAATTCTCAAGGTATTGAAACAGCGTGCAGAAAAGACATTGGGAGATGATTTGTCCGGTGTAGTCATTACCGTTCCAGCCTATTTTGATGAAGCTCAGCGCGAAGCTACCCGTGATGCTGCCAAGCTGGCAAACCTCAATGTATATCGACTTATCAATGAGCCAACAGCCGCTGCAATAGCCTATGGGCTGGATAAAAAAGCAGAAGGTATTATCGCTGTTTATGATTTAGGCGGTGGCACTTTTGATGTTTCCATCTTGCGTTTAAGTAAAGGTGTGTTTGAGGTACTAGCCACGGGTGGCAATTCAGCATTGGGGGGGGATGATTTTGATCATGCTATCGCTCAATGGCTTTTGCAACAGGCGCAACTTGAAAACACAGATGATCAAGTGCTATTGAGACGAGCGCTTATTGCGGCAAGAGAAGCAAAAGAAGTGCTGACTGAGCAAGATCAGATAGAGGTTAGTCTGGGTGAGTGGAAAGGCAGCCTTAATAAAGCAACATTTAACAATCTAATTGAAGCACTTGTTAAAAAAACTCTTATGGCATGCCGAAGAGCACTGCGCGATGCCGATCTTCAGAAAGATGAAATCGTTGATGTAGTGATGGTCGGGGGGTCAACACGGGTGCCTTATGTGCGAGAAAAAGTTGCCGAGTTTTTTGAAAAAGAACCCTTGGTCGATATTGACCCCGACCGAGTGGTAGCCATAGGCGCAGCGCAGCAAGCAGATGTGTTGGCAGGTAACAAACCCGATGATGAAATGCTCTTGCTAGATGTGATACCTCTGTCATTGGGGTTAGAAATGATGGGGGGATTAGTTGAAAAGATTATTTCCCGAAATACAACGATCCCTATCACTCGCGCTCAAGAATTCACGACTTTTAAGGACGGACAAACAGCGTTATCCATCCATGTTTTGCAAGGAGAACGGGAAACCGTTGAGAGTAATCGTTCTCTGGGAAAATTCGTGCTGCGCAATATTCCCCCTATGGTTGCAGGTGCGGCGCGTATTAAAGTAATTTTTCAAGTAGATGCCGATGGCTTGCTAAGTGTATCGGCTGAAGAAGCAACGACTGGAACAAAATCTCAAGTTGAAATAAAGCCTTCTTATGGTTTAACCGATACTGAGATTGAAGGCATGTTGCGTGATTCTATTGACAACGCGAAAGCGGACATGGAATTGCGGAGTTTGCGTGAACAACAGGTTGAAGCGGATAGGTCTCTGGAAGCATTAGCAGCTGCGATGAAATCAGATGGTGCTGAATTTCTTAGTGAAGAAGAACGTCAGCGACTGTTAGCGGCAAGAGATAGTCTGGCTGAAGTTAGAAAAACCTCACAGCATAGTGAAGCACTAAAGTCGGCTATCAAGGCAATGGAAAAGGCTGCTGAATTTTATGTAGAAAGAAGAATGAATAGTAGCGTTCGTGAGGCTATGTCAGGTCATAACGTAGACGATTTTTAGTAACTACTCAGCTTACCTACTATTTTTACTCAATAGTTGTGTTGAAAGTGCTCAAGTATGCTTATACATTCCGCGCTTCCGCCTTACCTCTTGAGTAAAATAGAGGCAATCTGAGCATTTACGATCTGGCGATTAATAAATTAAATGATAAGGAGAGCTTAAATGCCCCAAATTATAATTCTTCCGAATGAAGAACATTGTCCCGAAGGCGCGGCGTTTGAGGTAGAGTCGGGAATCAGTATTTGTGACGCGGCATTATCGAAGGATATCGAAATAGAGCATGCGTGTGAAAAATCTTGTGCTTGCACAACCTGCCATGTCTATGTGCGTGAAGGGTTTGATTCACTTGAAGAGGCGACAGATACAGAGGAAGATTATCTGGATAAAGCCTGGGGGGTTGATCCCGATTCACGCCTTAGTTGTCAAGCGCTCGTAGGTAAAGACGATCTAGTGATAGAGATTCCAAAATATACGATTAATATGGTTTCAGAGAACCATTAGTTATTAACCAGAGGAGTATGCAATGGAATTAAAATGGACAGATGTGCTGGATATAGCTATTGAGCTTGATGAATCTCATCCTGATGTTGATCCTCAATATGTGCGATTTACTGACTTACATAAATGGGTGACTGAATTAGAGGGTTTTTCTGATGATCCTGAAAAGTCTAATGAGAAAATTCTGGAAGCGATTCAGATGATGTGGATAGACGAGAAAGACTAGTTTAGTGCAGGTCGAATTATGGGATAATTGCAAACAATATCCGCTTGCTTATATTTAAAACTTAAAGTAAAGTCTTAAGAGTCGCTCGTGTCATTAAAGCTACAATAAAAAAATCCCCGCCCGAAGGCAGGGAAGATACTAAGTCGAGGTACGTCAGAGATCTTATTTTTATTATTATATATTTCTGATCGCCGCCTCTAGGGGCTTGCTGGTAAAATCGTTAATTCTTCTATTGATATAATCAATATAGGGTTAATGCGTAGAAATAAGTCCCCCACCTTTCGGCAGGGGAAGCGTTGTGTAAGACGTAAACCTTTTTATTTTTATTATCTGTCTACTGTCTCGGTCGGTTTATAACTGTTCCTTCAGCCCATTTCTTATCATATTATTATTATTATTATTTTCTGTCCCTGTTGTTTTACCTAGCTTCGAATGCTTCACTCTTAATGGTGTTTGTCATTCTCTGCTGTCTTAGTTAATGCAATGGGTGTGCCAATGTTTCTATTAATTTTAGAATATGATTAAAATCAGGTGGTTAGTGTTTTTGTAGGCAATTGGTCAAAAAATAACCGGTACGGAAATGTCAATTATTTACATACTGTGTCAGTTGCAACGTGACAATATGACAAAAGTAGTCAATTTGATGATGAGAAGACATGCGGTTTTATACGACTTACTAACGGCTTAATTATTCAGGAAACGTATCAGGGAAAAACATCAGGAAACATAGCTGAACCCTGTAGGAAATTCGTAGCTGATTGATGCGTTAAGCGATATGATACGTTCTCCGGTTTTAGTGAATCAGGTTGGATATGTGTGGAATAGTAGGTGCGGTTAGCCAAGAGCCAGTAAATCAATCTATTTATGATGCTTTAACGGTGCTTCAGCACCGCGGTCAGGATGCCGCTGGTATTATTACTAGTGACGCTAAAAGGCTGTATATACGACGTGGCAATGGCTTGGTGCGCGATGTTTTTTATATAAAACATATGAAACGTTTGCAGGGTAATATGGGTGTCGGTCATGTCCGTTATCCAACCGCAGGTTCTTCTTCAGTCGCTGAAGCTCAGCCTTTTTATGTCAACTCTCCCTATGGCATTTCGCTGGCTCATAATGGCAATTTAACCAATGCCAAAGAACTAAAACATGAGTTGTATGAACAGGACAAGCGGCATATCAATACGGATTCCGACTCCGAAATCCTGCTGAATATTTTCGCTCAAGAGTTATCAAGACAAGATTCATATAAAGTATCCAAAGAGGATATTTTCACGGCGATCACCGGCGTTTTTGAACGTTGCAGAGGTGGCTATGCCGTCACCGCAATGATTACCCGTGATGGTATTGTCGGATTTCGTGATCCAAATGGCATTCGGCCGTTATGTTATGGCGCAAAAGAAACCGAGCATGGTATTGATTATATGGTTGCATCGGAGAGTGTAGCCCTCGTGACACAGGGTTATAATCTGATCAGGGATATTGAGCCAGGTGAAGCTATCTATATTACTAAAGATGGCGAGGTGTATACCCATCAATGTGCAGAAAACCCACGCTATAACACCTGTATTTTTGAATATGTGTATTTTTCCAGACCTGATTCAATTATTGATGATGTTTTTGTGCATAAGGCACGAATGCGGATGGGGCATAAAATGGCTGAAAGAATTCAACAAGAGTGGCCTAATCATGATATTGATGTAGTAATAGCCATACCCGATACCAGTCGAACTTCTGCGGCAGAAATTGCTGCAACTCTGGACATCAAGTATCGCGAAGGCTTTATTAAAAACCGTTATATCGGACGCACCTTTATTATGCCAGGACAGAAAGAAAGGAAAAAATCCGTGCGCATGAAATTGAACCCTATAGATCTTGAATTTGAGGGTAAAAATGTATTGCTAGTTGATGATTCAATAGTTCGAGGTACTACTTCTAGAGAAATTGTACAGATGGCTAGAGTCTCTGGCGCTAAAAAAGTTTATTTTGCATCCGCCTCGCCACCCATTCGCTATCCCAACATCTATGGTATTGATATGCCGACGGCTGATGAGTTGATAGCTCATGGTAAAACAGATGAAGAGGTGGGTGAGGCTATCGGTGCGGATAAGATGATTTATCAAACACTTGAAGATTTGATCGATTCTGTTCGCGAAGGAAATAGTAATTTGCAGAATTTTGATACTTCTGTATTTACCGGTGAATACATTACGGGTGAAGGGAATGAGTATTTCAATCAACTTCAAATAGACAGAAATGACAAAGCTAAAACAGACAGAGAAAATGATGCAGCGATAGATCTTAGTGATACTGATAAATGAACGGTCAGCTTGATGCTGTTATCCAAGCGGTTATTCCAAATATAGTTCAGTCAATACAACCCTTTAAAGAAAATAATTCAGTTGATGACTTTCTGTTAGTTTCAGTTCTTAGGCAAACATTGTTCCACATCATTGAGGGTGCGATTGTCGATAGCTATCCCGTATCGACAGCTATAGCCGGAGTTGGAAATACAGAAGGCAGCGGAAAAACCCCCCTTGGTGTACATCGTATTGCTGAAAAAATAGGTGATAATGCTGAATATGGGGAGTTGTTTAAAGCAAGGGTCAGTACAAACAACATAGCGACAATCTTAACGACAGACGGACAGTTTAGTGATATTGATGCGATTACCACACGGATTTTATGGCTTGATGGGTTAGAGCTGGGAAACAATAAAGGCACAAGTTTAGTAAAAGGCAAGCATATTAAAGTCGATTCTTATCAACGTTATATTTATATTCACGGTACTGATGAAGAATGGAGATTAGGGCGTTCGGCCTCTCATGGTTGTATTCGTATGGCTAATCACGCAATTAGTGAATTGTATGATAAAGTGTATGTTAATACTTTAGTTGTTATCATCGAATAACACTCCTGCAAGTTAAGGGCGCCAAGTTAAGGGCGCCAAGTTTAGGGCACAACATTGAGGTTATCTGCTATGAAACATAGACGAAATACAAAAAAAATAAGGTTAGCCGGCTTACTAGTTGGGATGCTGGGATCAGCAGCTATGGTGTTACCTATCACGGGTTTCGCTAACCCTGCATCGGGAAATTTTCCAGCGACGCAAGCTGCACAAGGGTATTACCCCCAGAAGGCACGTCCTGCTCAGGTTGCGCGGGCTCCTTCATATCCACAGTATCAGAGCTATTCCCCCTATCAGATGCCGTTTGGTTATGGAAGATCGATGCCGTGGATGCAACAACCTGCCTATGGTTATAATCCGTATCAACAAAACCAGCCTCGTCAGATGAATTATAGTTCACCGAACTATCAGTTCTCGAATATGACGCCATTTGGTAATAGCTTTTCACCCACTTCAATGTTCAATAACAATAACTATCCGACGCCATGGAGCAATAGTAATAACTGGAATCCATGGAGCAATGGCAATAATTCACAAATGCCTTTTTTCTCACAAAACAATACCAATAAGAAGAAAGCTTGGGGTGATACACGACATATTTGGCCTGATTTTTATACCGGCTTTACCGAAGAGTTTTGGGATAAATCAACCAATGCCCCTCACGATATGGGGCGTATGCCTGGCGGTTGGAAAGCGCCTTCACTAAGCTCGCCTGATCCGGTTACGGTAGGTGATGCGGTACTTAACCAGTTTCCTCCGATAATGGAAGAAATGGGCAATATGATGGATTTTTCTAATTAAATTAAAAGTATACATAGAAGCTCCCCTCGTTTAAAAGAGGGCTGGGGAGATTTAAGATTTTAAGAAATCTCTGATTAAGTCATTTTTCTGGAGGTGAGCCTTCAGGCTCGCAATACGGTGCTTATAATCAACACCTTAGGTGAAGCTAAAGCATCACTTCCAGAAAGTTTAGACTTGTTCAGAAGTTCCTTAAGAAACTCAGCCATAGCAAGGGGATTTAATGGCACTGAAAACGTATACAATCGTACTATCTATCTTGTTGGCAACAAGTCTTGTTTCGGGTTGTTCGACCCATTCTGTACACTCTGACAAACCAGCGAATCAAACAAAAAACCCAGCGAGAACATCGGAAAATGTAAAGACTAGTCCTGTAAAGAAAAGGGTTGTCAAAACAAACGATGTCATCATCAAACCTGTAAGAATCATTAAGCCCAAGCCAAGGTCTGTAAGAAAAGTAGTAAAAAAACCACCCGTTAGATCTGTACAAAGAGGCTCATGGGGTCAACAACGAGCAAACAGATTGAGTGGTGATTTTGCAAGAAACCCTCAAACGCTAGTGTTTATCGATAAAATGGTCAACAAACACGGCTTTGATCGGGGGCATCTAAACTATCTTTTTTCAAATACACACGCGACTCCTTTTTTGCAGAGAATGGCTTACCGAGATGCCTATCCGGTAAAGAAAACAAAGAAAAACAGGAAAGGCAGTTGGACACGCTATAGGAATCTATTTTTAACCGATAGAACGATCAACAGAGGCATTCAATTCTGGAGAGAGAATAGAGCAGCGCTGCAACGTGCAGAACAACGGTATGGTGTTCCTCAGGAATATATTCTGGGAATCATTGGAATAGAAACACGCTATGGTGGCAATGTCGGAAAAAATCGTGCGATAGATGCCTTGGCGAATATGGGATTTAGCAATGTACGTCGCGGAAAATATTTCCAAAAAGAACTGGAAAGTTATTTACTAATGACTCGTCGCACAAGATTAAACCCTCTACAACCCAAATCTTCATACGCAGGCGCGCTAGGTCTTTGTCAATTCATGCCAAGCAATATTAAGCGTTACGGTGTTGATCATGATGGTAGTGGTTCCTGTAATTTATGGACACCAGCAGATGCGATTGGAAGCATAGCTAACTATCTTCGCCAACATGGTTGGAGAACAGGTGGAGCTGTTGCAGTAATGGCGACGACGGAAGGTAGAGGTTATCGCAACTTCAAATCTAGTTACAAAAGAAAACATAGCTTGGCAAAGATGCAAAGAAATGGGATATATCCCGTTGGGCCGATCGACCAGTCAGTACGATTGCTGCGTATGAATACTTATAGTGGCGATGAGGTTTGGCTTGCAGGTCATAATTTTTATGTGATTACGCGATATAACCATAGTAGTAAATATGCCATGGCAGTACATCAATTAGCACAGGAGATTAAAAAGCGAATCTCAGGTGGAAGACCACTTAGAATGGCTAGTATTGTTCTCAAATAACAACCTTTATATCGCTTGGTTGGGGAACAAATACAGGTTACATAAGTTCTGTGAGGGTCTCAATCAAAGCGTTCATCTCCGCATCAGTGCCGATAGTTATTCTTAGATGTTCGTTAATTCTGGGCATTTTAAAATAACGTACTAAAATATTCTTCTGCTTCAGTTGTAAGTACAGTGACTCTGCTGTGTGATTGATGGGTGGTTTGGCAAAGACAAAGTTGGCACTAGACGGGATAACATCAAACCCTAATTTCTTCAGTTCAAATGTAGTGTGCTCTCTTGTCTTTATAATCTTCTGTCGATTATTTTCAAAACCTTCGTTATCTTTAATAGAAGCGGTTGCACCCGCAATAGCATTACGCGCTAAACAATAGGGGTGGAAAGAATTCTTAACGCGTTCCAGACCCTCTATGAGACCAGCATCTCCCACAGCAAAACCAACCCTCAGTCCGGCTAAAGAACGGGACTTGGAAAATGTTTGTACGACCAGTAGGTTCTTATATTTTTTTATAAGTGGAATCGCGGTATCTGCACCAAAATCAACATAGGCTTCGTCTATAACAATCACTGACTCTGGGTGATCCTGTGAAAATTGCTCAATAACATCTAGAGACAAAGCTTTGCCTGTTGGTGCATTGGGGTTAGGGAAAATGATTCCGCCGTTTTTACCTACATTACTAATCGCATAATCATCGACATTAATCTCAAACGAGTCATTGAGTGGTATCTCTTTTGAATCAATACCAAACAGCCCACAATAAACAGGATAGAAGCTATAGCTAATATCTGGGAACAACAATGGAGCATCGTGCTTTAGCAGAGCAACAAACGTATGTGCTAATACCTCATCGGAGCTGTTGCCCACAAAAACATTAGCTTTCTCTACAGAATAAAAGTCTGCAATAGCTGTTTTAAGCTCACTGCCATCTGGATCAGGATATAGTCTTAAATCATCGTCACTGGCTGCGATGATAGCTTGTTGAACTCGTTCTGAAGGAGGATAAGGGTTTTCATTGGTATTCAGCTTAATGTACTGAGCATCTTTAGGCTGTTCACCTGGCACATAAGGGTTTAGCGCACGAGTACGTTCGCTCCAGAATCGGCTCATGTTATTTATCCGGTTTGCGTATTTTGTATCGGGATTAGTTGTGAAGTACGGGTGATTTTATTATTGTTATCCGCATACACTAATTGCGGCTTAAAAGTATCCGCCTCCGCCTCAGACATACGCGCATAGGTACAAATAATCAAACGATCTCCAGGGTTGGCTTTATGCGCAGCCGCTCCATTGACAGAAATCATGCCGGAACCTTCTTCACCCATAATCGCGTAAGTAGAAAAACGCTCACCGTTATCAATGTTATAAATATGAATTTGCTCATACTCACGAATATTCGCCATATCCAGTAAATGCTTATCAATGGCACAAGACCCTTCATATTCTAGCTCGGCGTGGGTGGTATGAACCCGGTGCAGCTTTGATTTTAATAAAGTGAGTTCCATTGTGTCCTCTCGTGAAGCATTAGTATTCTCTTAACTATTAATTATGGGGGCTTGAGTTAAATTATTCAAATACAATCAGAACTGTGATTGACTATCGGTAGGTAAGTTGCAGTATAGTAAGGGGTGGCGCAATAATAAACCCGCTCATTATTACGCCGCCCTAAGTACTCCAAATTGTTTAAGAGTTCCAAAAAGGCCTTTCATCATGATCATGAATTTACGTTTAAAATCCATTCTGGGAAACTTCAAAATAGAAGACCATACCTTAGAATACGAAGATTTTATCGCTCGCTTCTTTAATATGTGCATTGATGAAGGGATGGAATATGGAAAGATAGTGCCATCACGCGCTTTTTGTTCAGACGAAAGCCAAGGTTTTCCCATTATATTAATTACCAAGCATTTTGGTGCTTTCCCTTTTGACCATGGCTTAGTGGGTGGGATTATGGCAAAAGGACGTAATGGTGCTTATGCACATCACGGTAAAGACTTAGCCATATTTCAGGCGAGCCATGTAGGCTATGACAAAGAAACAGGGCATTTTGGAGAATATCGACGTTTGCAGACAACTGATTGCAGCATGTCATCGAACTGTGGAAAAGTACATTCTGTGTTGGATTGGTATCAGACGGAATATAACTTTGCCAGTGAAAATACGTTACTACAACGCATTGACAACAAGCATTACATAACGATTGATAATCAACTTCTTGAACAGAAATATGATGAAGGTTTATATCTTGATCTGGATTTATTGATCCAGCCTCCGAAAAAAGAACAAGGCAGAGAGCCTGCAAAAATACTGAGTACTTCAAAAGTATTTCGAGCTTCTGATGAACTGATTGCTTTTCTAAAAGAACGCTCTTTTAGCTGGACAGAAAATCAGCCAACACCCTTCGGTCGTTTTTTGAAACCAGAGTTATTTAGCTTTAACCGCGCTCGAAAAAAGAAAGACCACATGGAAAACAACTTGCATCGATATATGCCGTGGATTGTTACCTCACGTGAACCCATGCTAAGTGCCGCTGAAGTTAATGTGCAAATCGAGTTTGATAAAAGTTATCGGAGCATCGTGAAAGAACCTGAATACAAAGGCAGAAATTTAATCTATATAGCAGGTTTGAATATTGACTATTCACCCGAAGCAGGGCAATTATTTTCTAAAACACAGTTTGTTCCCTGGGCAGCTTACCTGCAAAGAGAAGATGGTACTCACGAAGTATTGGAACAAGATGAGCTTTATGAGCGTTTACTGGCTTGTGATAATCACAATGCACATACGACGGATATGAGTGAGGCGTTGATTAATAATTCGTAATACCACCTTCTTTAGGGAACCTTTGAACAAGTCATGTTTTTCTGGAAGTGAGCCTTCAGGCTCGCCATACTGTGCTTGAAATCAATATTTTAGTCAGAAGGCTAAAGAGGTTGTGCGCCTCCTTCGTCGGCACACCCTACAAAGGAATACTTGCACAAGTCTCTAAAGCATCGCCTCCAGAGGCTTTGCATACCATGAAATTTACTTTGCAACTATGGTATCTAGATGATAAAAGCAATATTATCAAGCAGTCGCGCTTTGCCTAACCAGGCAGAGGCAACAATCACCAGTTCTTTGTCGTTTCTGTTGGGCTCTAGCAAGTCCTGCTGTCTTCTTACTTCTATATAATCAGGTCGGAAGCCCTGTTTGGCAATTGTTTCATTAGCAGTAGAGCAGAGTGTTTGATAATCTTTTTCTCCATCAACTATTTGTTCTTTAATTCGCTGTAACGCTTTATTTAGAAAAGGTGCAATTTTACGCTCTTGCTCGGTTAAATAACCATTGCGTGAGCTCATTGCCAGATTATCTTTTTCTCGCACGATTGGATGGCCGATAATTTCAATATCGAAATTCAGGTCGGCGACCATTTGCCGTATGACAATAAGTTGCTGGAAATCTTTTTCCCCAAAGATGGCGAAATCGGGTGTGGTTATATTAAACAGTTTAGCAACAACGGTTGCCACGCCTGAGAAATGTCCTTCGCGAGATGCACCTTCCAGAATATGGTTATGTTCAGCGACTTCAACCCGTGTTGTGCTTTTGGTTTTACCATACATGGTTTCAGTGGTTGGTGAGAAAACCAAATCACAGTTTTGTTGTTCTAAAAGCTTGATATCCTGTTCGTAAGTTTTTGGGTAGTTGTCTAGATCAGCTTGTTTGTCAAACTGTATGGGGTTGACGAAGAGAGTGGCGATGGTGATGTCAGCTAATTGTCGGGCTTTATTAATCAGTGCTAAATGACCGGCGTGCAGGTTGCCCATAGTGGGGACTACGGCGATGGTTTTGTCTTGCTGTTTCCATGCTTTAATGTGTTTTCTTAACGGGGCTATATCGCTGGTTTGAATCATTTTTTTTGGCGCTATATAAAACATTGATCTTCAGTTGGAAAGCTACCCGATTTAACGGCATCCACATAGCTTTTTACGGCACTTGCAATATCGTTACTTTCAGACAGAAAATCTTTGCTGAACTTGGGTGCGTTTGGCGTGATACCCAGTAAGTCATGCAAGACTAGTACCTGACCGTCGCAATCGGCTCCTGCACCAATACCAATGGTTGGCACGGTTAGCTTCGCTGTAATTTTCTTAGCCAGTTTGACGGGGACACATTCAAGTAGAACCGCATCCGCTCCCGCTTCTTGTAGTGCCATCGCATCATCTATCATCTGTTGCGCGGCACCTTGTTCGCGACCTTGGACACGATAGCCTCCCAGTTTGTGAACGGATTGAGGGGTAAGCCCCAGATGCGCACAAACAGGTACGCCGTGATGGGTTAACTGCTTGACGGTTTCTATTTGCGGAGCGCCACCTTCGAGCTTGATCATATGCGCACCTCCCTCTTGCATAATTCTTGCTGTGTTATGTAGTGCTTGTTGTGGTGAGGTATAACTCATAAAGGGAAGATCAGCCATTAACAAGGCTGTTTTACAGGCAGTAGCCACCGCTTTGGTGTGGTAAACCATATCATCGACACTAACGGGAACCGTTGTTTCATAGCCTTGAATGACCATGCCTAATGAATCACCTACTAAAATACAATCGACACCTTGTTCATCCAGAACTCGTGCAAAGCTGGCATCGTAAGCTGTCAGTGAAGCTATTTTCTCACCCTTTTTTTTCATGTTATGCAGGGTGGTTACGGTGACTCTACGCTTTGTCATGGCTTGTCTTTCCCAATTTAATATCTTCTCGCGTCTGTAAAATCCACAGATCATTGTCTACAGTCGTTAGATAGTCTGCCAGTGGCTCTCCATTAGGGAATATAAGCCCATTTGTGATCTCATCAAGGGGGTAGAGTACAAAAGATCGTTCGGTGATTCTGGGGTGGGGGATAATTAATCGTTCTGATTCAATCACCTGATTATCATATAATAGCAAATCAAGGTCTAATGTTCGTGGCCCCCAGTGCTGTTCGGTACGAATTCGGTTATGGGTGTTTTCGATGTGCTGAAGTGTATCAAGCAGGTCAAGTGGTTCTAACGAGGTTTCTATCTTAGCGACAGCATTCACATAATCAGGCTGGTCTTGTGGGCCATGTGGCTTGCTGCCATAGAAACTGGAATGCGTTATTAAGGTGATGTCGGAATGATTATCTAATGCTGAAAATGCAGAATGAAGTGTATTGGTAGAGTTGCCAACGTTGCTATTTAAGTTGCTACCTAGCCCAATATAGCTAATCATTTTGGTCTTGCTGAGGTTTTTTACGACGACGTCTCTTCTTCTTTGGGTTGGCGTATTGTTGGCAGGTTTCTTGTTGTTCATCGTGTGATGAGAACTGGAATGTAGTCCACCATTCGCAGGCTTCAGCAGGTAAATGACCCGCCTTTGCACGTAAACAGAAGAAATCATAAGCTGCTCTAAAGCGTCTATGGTCAAGGAAAGAAAGTGAAGAGCGACAGTGTCTGTGATTGAAACGATCTTGCAGTGACCAGATTTCGCGGGTCATGGTACTGAATCTTTTCGGTACGGACATAGCGCGAACTTGCTCAGAAAAGACGTCACTAGCTGCTTTATGCATAGATTGATAAGCAGGTTGACCTTCTTCAAGATGGTATTGAAAGTAACCCGTTAAGTCGTCCCATAACATCACTGCAAACAAAAAAGCAGGGGTGGTGCTTTTGCCTGAGTTGATGCGCTTGTCGGTATTGATCAGCGCTATTTCGATAAAATTTAGAAACTCATCGCCCTCTTCGACTAACAAGCTGCGTTCAGTGAGCGGAAACAGGTATTGAAATAAATCGTATTTACGAAGCTGGCGAAACGTTTCTAGTGCCTTGCCGCCATGAAAGAGTTTGAGTGTCTCATCAAATAATCTCGCAGGAGCGATATTCTTTAATAAATGGCCTAACGTATAGATCGGCTGTTCAGAGTCAGGATGAATAGTGAAATCCAGTTTAGCCGCAAAGCGAACTGCCCTCAGCATACGCACAGGGTCTTCGCGGTAACGTGTTTCGGGGTCGCCAATTAAGCGTAGTTGGCGTGCCTTAATATCATCCATGCCGTTGACATGATCCAGTACATCGCCTGATTTGAGATCGTAGAATAGTGCGTTTACGGTAAAGTCACGCCGCAAGGCATCTTCTTCTAACGTGCCATAGACATTGTCATGAATGATACGACCATCATCAGAAGTTCGACCGGATTCATGATCGTCATGAGGCGCCCTGAAAGTGGCAACCTCTAAATACTCACGACCAAAATGCACATGGGCAAGGCGAAATCTTCTACCGATCAAGCGACAGCTTGAGCCAAAGGTTTGTTTAACTTCCTCGGGATGGGCGCTGGTGGCGATATCAAAATCTTTTGGGCGCTTATCCAGTAGCAAGTCGCGCACAGCGCCACCTACTAAATAGGCTTCATGATTTGCTTTATCCAAGCTGTTAAGAATTTTCTTGGCTTTCTGGCAAATATGTCGGTTAGTGATGTGATGTGTTTGTGCTGAATGGCGTTCTACCAAAATAGCTTTCCTTGCCTCTGCAACTATTTTATTACTATGCGCGCGATAGTATCACTTTTCTGCATTAAATGGGGTAACTAATCAATCAAACCCTATTTTCTCAAAAAGTATTTCCAAAAAGTTTATAAGGAAAACTTAAGGGGTCAGAAAAATTTAAGAATAGTGTGCACTCTCTTAAATCTTGCACTTCCTAAAACTGGACTTATTTTAGTTACATAGCTGTAACTTGACACTTGCACCTGTTTGAACTGGAACAATCAATATCCACATCTGTGGGCTACCTACTTAACCATCAAAGGGGTACGGGAATACTGCCTATATGGGATGAAACCTCAAAATAATGCTACTCTCATATAACGCCTCTAGAATTTATTTTTTAGATTAATTATTAAGCAGTTATTGCATAATGGGAGGTATTAGCCCAAATTTCTTTAGTAACAAATATATCAAGCATAAACGACTAATAGTGATGCTGAGTAGTGAAAAAAAGAAAGTGTTTTTCTAAAGTTAATTCTTAATTTCATAAATGCTATTGAGCAATATTTCTTGGAGCAACGCAAAAAACAATAATTCCAGCCTCATCTTTTGCTTACGTTTAAGTATTTCTTCTTTGCTCAATTGATATTCGAACTTATATAAAAAACCACATCAAAGTAAAAGATGCCCTTCGTATTAATCAAGAGTTTTAATTAGCCTACTCTCTTCATCCAATGAAAGGTAACGCCACTTACCGACTTCAAGGTCAAGTTTAAAACTGCCAATACTGATTCGTTTTAATTTTAAGACTTTTAAGGGTGTCCCAAATTTTGGGTCTTTTAGCGCCCCAAAAAGCCGGCGAATATGCCGATTCTTTCCCTCGTCAATTTCTACTCTAAGTTTTGTTTTCGCGCCGCCTACGCCTTTTTTTTCCACGCTAATCGCTTTCAGTAGACCGACGGTACTTTCCACACCTCTCTTAGTCGCTGCAATATGTTCGTCTGTTACATGACCCCTGACCCAAATCTCGTATACCTTAATGCAATTCCCTGGTTTGGTCAGCGCGTCACCGATTTTGCCGTTGGTTGTGAATAATAGAAGACCCTTAGATTCTAGGTCAAGGCGTCCGATGGGCATCCATCCATCATGAAAAACCCAATCGGGGAAAAGATCATAGACTGTTTTTCGTCCCAGTTCGTCAGACCGTGTGACCACATAGCCCTTAGGTTTATTGAGAGCCAACAGTGTTTTTGAATCATTCGTTGTTCTATTCATTAAGTATTTTTTCATACTTTAAAAGGGAGATTATAGAGCATGCCTACTATCAGAAGTAACCATTCTTTTGTGGGGAACATCAGAACTGAAGGTGACTCTACGATAAACTTCTAGAATTTGCTAAACTCAATTCGACCGCTGAGTAAAAAAGTCCCCCTCTAATTTATTTGTTATTCTATTTCTTTGATATTATAATGAATTCAATGAAAAATAAGAACTTACAGTATTCTAAAGTCTGGAGTGATTTGTAATTTATGAGCAGCTTTACAGAACTCTGTATCAAACGTTTGAAATATACTTTCTCCACAAATACATAGATGTATCGCATCTGCAAAATCAGCACCAAGTTTATACCACTCAAGAGCATAAGTAATTTCAACTGCATTTTCCATAATCAAGTTTTTAGTTACTAATGTACTTTCAAAGTAATTGGCAATTTCAGAACGTGAATTTTTATATACGGAACGTAGTACCCATTCCGTTTCTAAAAGGACAGTTCGAGAAACAAAGACCTCATTTAAGTTGAGTAGTTGCTCAGCAATTTCTGCTTGCTCTTCGTCATCATTCACAGCGAGACGTACCAGTAAATTTGTATCAAATGCTATCATTAGTATACTCTACTGGTTTACATAGTTGCTTTGTTGAAACTACTTTACCTTTATGCTGCAAGAAACCTCTTAGAGATTTTGCTGATTGTAGCTTTTCTTTAAGTGGTTTTGTCTGCAACATAACACCATATTCTGTTTTTAATAAAACTAGCTCTACACCAACGCCCCAATGGAGTGAATCACGTACATCTTTTGGTATTACAACTTGTCCCTTGCTTGATAGCTTTACTGTAGCGGCTAACATATTTTATACCTTGGTAAGATTGGCAGTAAGAACATATATTATGATCAGGATAACTATATGGATCAAGTTTAATTTTTAACCATTTTAACTTAATCTATCTTTTACCTTCATGTTAAGTACAAGTCCCTCTCGAATTTACTTGGAAGCTGTTTTTTATATTCAAACTCTTAAAGAATATACACTATTAAGTATTTGAAATATCAGATACAAACTTCTCCCAAACAGGATGTTCAGATATTTCCCATATTGAGCCAATGAATTCACTTAGTTTACTCTTAGACCAGCCATTATTTTTCTGTGCGTAAAGAGCATGGAAAGCGGAAGCCCTGTAGTTAGCTGCACAATGTATGTGTATTTTTCTGCTTTATTTGAGTCCATACTAGATTTGAACATGATAGAAGATTGTTTATTTGTATGTCGTTATACGCCTCTGAAATAATCATTGATATTCCCAAGGGTTTAACAACGCAGCTGAGCTTTGTTCCATATCTGATATGTTTCTAGTGACCACAGTGCAGTTATAGAAAAGACCTGACACAGCAATTAGCCCATCAATAGCTGTCATTGGTTTTCCAGCTTTCTCTGCAATACCTTGAATAGAACCCCATTTAGTAGCAACTTTTAAATCGAATGGAATAATTCTACCTTCAAATCTCTTTTTCAGATCTTCTTCAACCCATAACTCTAGTTTTCTTTTCCGTATTTCATCAGGAGCTTTTTCAATACCTTTTTGTATTTCGCCAAATGTCAGCACACTAAGATACAACGTTGTTTCATCTTGTGCTTGTAGCCATGAGACAACGTTCTCATTCGGTTTTTTCTTGATGATTTCAGATATTACACAAGTGTCCAAGAGAAATTTCAAAATTCGATTTCTCTTGGTAAATCTTTGTTTCTTGTTGTATCTAAATCAATATCTACTAAAGGAGAGTTTCTTAAGAAGGTAACCAAATTATTTTTTGGTTTAATTATTTTTTTGTATTCTTCGAATGAGAGAACAACTACGGCATTATGCCCGTGCTTCGTTACAAATTGAGGCACGTTATGCATTGCACTCTCAACTAATTGGCTAAATTTGCTTTTTGCATCTTGTAGTTGCCACGTATTATCGTTCATAACTCACCTCAACATATATAAACTAGACTGACTAGATATTATTTGTCTTTGAGATGATTGTCAAGGTACTGAATATTAGTTACATAAATGGAGGGATGGTTTGAGCAGCTAACTACTTTATCAGGGGCTACTAGATACTGCTATCTTGTCACTGATAGATCTACGATGTTCGAGCTTTGGAGGCTTAGTATCAAGTTTGAAGTCCCACAAAACAATATTATCGGGAATCCTTATAATCATGTGTGATTTCCATGCGGATCCCATTATTATTTGTTTCTCTAGCTTAGGATGTCACCGCCCATCCAGAAAATCCATTATGTAGGAAAACAGCTCACTGTAAGCTCTGTGCTGAGTTAGTTGTACATATCACTAAACTCATTTTGTGATAATATCTAGACCGAACTTTTTTAATAAAACCAACTAGAGAAGGAAACATGGCTGGACATAGTAAATGGGCAAATATAAAGCATAAAAAAGCAGCGAATGATAAAAAACGTGCCAAAGTTTGGACGAAAATCATTCGAGAAATTACGGTGGCTGCACGTGAAGGCGCAACTTCCGATCCCAATACTCATCCTAGATTACGTCTTGCTGTGGATAAGGCGCTTGGTTCTAATATGCCTAAAGACACTATAGAGCGTGCTGCAAAGCGTGGCGCGGGTGAACTAGAAGGTGCCAATTACGATGAGATGCGCTATGAAGGTTATGGCCCTGGTGGAGTAGCTGTGATGGTAGATACCATGACAGACAATAAAAACCGTACGGTGGGGGAAGTGCGCCACGCCTTTACCAAAGCAGGTGGTAACTTAGGTACGGATGGCTCTGTTTCTTACATGTTTAATGAAGTGGGTGTTCTGCCGTTTCCTGCGGGAACCGATGAAGATAGCCTGATGGAAGCAGCTTTAGAAGCCGGCGCTGATGATGTGGTCACTGATAATGACGGAAGTATTGAAGTGTTTTGTGCACCAGAAGAATTCGTAACCGTTAGCACGGCATTGAAAGAAGCGGGTTTTAATATCGAAGACGGTGAAGTTACCATGCGTGCCGACACCCTAAGCCCATTGGATGTAAGCACGGCTGAAAAGCTCATTCGCTTGGTCGATGTGCTAGAAGAACTGGACGATGTTCAGGAGGTTTATTCTAACGCAGACATTCCCGATGAAGTCATGGAGAGGATGCTATAACGAACGTAAAGACCGGAATGAAAACCAAAACTAGAATATTGGGTATCGACCCCGGTTCTCGATTCACTGGTTTTGCTCTGATTGATAGTGACGGACAGCATAGTAAGCATATTCATAGCGGTTGCATCAAGTTGGGGAACAAGAATTTCCCTGAGCGATTGGGACTGATCTATACTGAACTGGCTGCCTTAATTCGGGATTATTCGCCTAGCGAAATGGCTATTGAAAGCGTCTTTGTTTCTAAGAACCCATCTTCGGCTTTGAAATTAGGACAAGCTAGAGGTGCAGCGATCTGTGCCGGTGTCGTCCAACAACTAACTGTTGCTGAATATACGCCCAGAGAAGTAAAACAAGCGATCGTTGGTAAAGGCAGTGCGGATAAAACACAAGTACAACACATGACCAAAATACTGCTAAATATCCACACTGATTTGCAAGAAGATCAGGCAGATGCCTTGGGTATCGCGCTGTGTCATGCGCATACCTCCGCTTTCCATAACAAATTACAACAAGCAGGAAAAAAATTCTAATGATCGGCAGATTGCGCGGTACTATCGTCTACAAACAGCCCCCCGAACTCATGCTTGATGTAAACGGTGTGGGCTATGAGCTACAAGCCTCCATGACCACCTTTGGTGAATTGCCCGAAGTAGATACTGAAACCACTTTGTTTACCCATTTTATCGTCAGGGAAGATGCACAAACGCTCTATGCGTTTAGCTCGCTCACTGAGCGCAGCCTGTTCCGAACACTGCTAAAAGTAAACGGAGTTGGGCCGAAGATGGCACTGGCTATAGTTTCAGGCATGACGGTTACGGAATTCTCCCGATATATTCATACGGGTGATGTGACCGGTTTATGCAAACTCCCCGGTGTCGGCAAGAAAACAGCCGAAAGACTGATTATAGAAATGCGTGATAAACTGGCTGAAGTACCTGCAGAGCCGAATGCAGGATCGTCGTCTCAAGCACTTCAACCTACCAGCAGAGGCAAAGAAGAAGAGGCCGTTAATGCCTTAGTCGCATTAGGTTATAAGCCGGCCCAAGCCAGTCGCATGATAACAACGGTAGCCGATGAAAGTTTAACCGTAGAGCAGCTCATTCGCGAAGCCTTAAAAGCGAGCTTAATCTAATGGATGTACATGATGGAAAATGAACGGATCATTAGTGCAGAAACCTCAACAGAAGAGTTATTCAGTGAAGAACACATTCGCCCAAGGACACTAGAAGATTATATCGGGCAGCCCGTTGTCCGCAACCAAATGGAAATCTTTATTCAAGCGGCAAAAGGCAGAATGGAAGCGCTAGATCATGTGCTCATTTTTGGCCCCCCAGGCTTAGGCAAGACCACACTCTCGCATATCATCGCTAATGAAATGGGGGCTAATCTGCGCCAAACCTCTGGCCCTGTATTAGAAAAAGCAGGTGACTTGGCGGCATTGCTTACCAATTTGGAACCCCATGACGTTTTGTTTGTTGATGAAATCCACCGTCTTAGCCCGGTTGTTGAGGAAATTCTTTATCCGGCAATGGAAGATTTTCAACTGGATATCATGATTGGAGAAGGTCCTGCTGCTCGTTCCATTAAACTAGATTTGCCACCGTTCACATTAATCGGCGCGACAACCAGAGCAGGCTTACTCACCTCACCTTTAAGAGATCGCTTTGGCATAGTCCAACGCCTAGAGTTTTACAATGTTGAAGATTTAACGCATATCGTTAAACGCTCAGCGACTATACTTAATGTACCGATAGACCATGAAGGTGCGACAGAAATAGCCAAACGCTCAAGAGGCACACCTCGTATAGCCAATAGACTGTTAAGACGAGTGCGAGATTTCGCCCAAGTAAAAGCCGACGGCAACATCGACGGCAGCATCGCCGATAGTGCATTAAACATGCTCAATGTCGATGAATTAGGCTTTGATCACATGGATCGTCGCTTGTTACTAGCCATTATCGAAAAATTCGATGGTGGCCCTGTAGGTGTTGACAGCTTAGCTGCAGCAATAGGTGAAGAGCGCGGAACCATCGAGGACGTACTAGAGCCTTTTCTTATCCAGCAAGGCTATATGCTACGCACCAACAGAGGCAGAATGGCAGCACGCCGAGCATGGGAGCATTTTGGTATGACTTACAGTGGCGATACACAGAACATCAAGGGCATAGTAGAAGGTGATTTATTTGACGGATCAAGCAAACCAATCTAACAAAGATGATATTTACACTCTCCCCATTCGTATTTATTACGAAGACACCGACGCGGGTGGCATAGTCTATTACGCCAATTACTTAAAGTTCATGGAACGTGCGCGTACCGAATGGTTAAGGGAGTTAGGCTTCGAACAAGATCAGCTACGTGATGAATATGGCATGATCTTTGTAGTTCGCTCCGTTAACATCGAATACTTCAAACCTGCATTATTTAATGACCTTCTGAATGTAACGGTTTCTATCGCTGAAATAGGAAAAACCTCTATCACCTGCAAGCAACAAGTATTTAAACCTGATCCTGAGAGTCGATCAGAAACAGCATTGATCACCGAAGCGACCATAGGCTTGGTGTGTATAGATGCCAAACGCTTTCGACCTGTGGGTATACCTGCTGTATTAAGAAGTAGTCTTGTTCCATAATACACTTGCTCAAGAAATAGATTAATCCACAAGAACAATAAGTATGAGCGTATTTATTAACAGACCTACATTCATTCTTGGTAATTGTTAAGACCCAAGCATTTTAGCCAAACCAAAAGCGCTAATTAGCAACAAAGCTCCACCCACCCATTGCTTAAAAACTCTATCATTCTCAATAATCTTGGCATGTGCTTTTAATCCAATAACATGACCAATGGCGGCAATAGGTATCAGCCATAACGCGGTTACTACATCGAATTTCACCTCGAAAATTACAAAAGTAGTCAGTTTAATGGTCACTAAAGTAAACCATAAAACAAATAAAGTATTACGAAGATATGCCTTATCAACATGACGCATAAAAACAGCGACTATTAATGGTGCTCCAGTTAACGATGTTCCGGCCACGTAACCGCCAACAAACAACAATAGCCGATCAACCCAAGGCTTATGCGAGGATATCGTTTTGTCAAATAGCCAAGTGAAAGCATAAAACAAAGTGACGCTGTAAATGAAAATAATCATCACGCGATCAGGTAGGCTGATTAGCCCCGCAACACCTATCAGACTAGCTGGCAGAATCCAGATCAAGGCGGATTTTAGATACAGCCAGTCCACCGTCTTGAGACTCTTGAAGAGTGTTAGCGATGAAAAAAATAATAAATGGATGCCAATAATCGGAAGCCAATAGAGAGGAGTTGCGCCGACCAAAAGCATCAACGGTAAACCTAATGCGGCACCACCGAAGCCCAAGCCTGTTCGAACAAATCCAGTCCAGATGAAAATAAGGGCGATGAGTGTCCATTCGAAGTGCGAGAAGGGCATAGCTTCGATCTCTAACTAAAGTATTTCGGAATTAGTGTAAATTTGATACGATCAGCGGTGAATATTTATCATCACATACATTTCAAGGGCTTAATATGAAAAACTTATTATCACTTTTATTCGTGACTATTTTTGTCACAGGGTGTTCTTCAATTCCACAACAATCTTTTAATGCAGAAGCAAATAAAAATATCAAAACCGTTGCTTTGATAAAGCCACCAGCTGTTAAGGAAGTAAATGTGGGAATCGTGCATCACCCTGGAAATTCTTTTGGTTTGATTGGGGCAGCTATCGCAGCGGCAGACACAGCAGGGAAGACAAGTGATTATAATAAGGCATTAGGTACAAATAAAGTCAATTGGTCTGCCTATGCGCAAGCGCAATTAAAAGCTCAATTAGAGAAAAACGGATATACGGTTAAAAATGTAGTAGCAAGAAAAAAGGGTAATAGTAGCGCCAAGTTCATGGAAACGTACCCTGATACAGGAACAGACGCTATTCTGGATTATTATTACAATGTTCAGTATTTGGCGACAGGCCCGACGACTGATTACATACCTACCGTAAATTTCATGTCTCGTTTAGTGAAATCATCCGATAAGTCGGTCATCTATGCACAACACTTCGTTTCGGGAAATGCTGTGATAGCAGCTAAAGGTGCGGTAGCTACTGTAAATAATACTGGCTTTAACAACATTGCTTCTTTAAAAGCTAAACCAAAGGAAAGTGTTCAAGCATTGAAGAAGGGTGTGGACACGATTGCAAGCTTAATTGGAAAGGATTTAAAAAACAGATGAATATTAAACAAGTCATTACTTGCAGTGTTCTTAGTTTGATACTGACAGGTTGTGCAACGACTATTGACTACAAGAAAAATTTGCAGCAAGCGGGAAACTGTTGTGCAAAACTTTCTGATGTTAAATATAAGAAACTAAAATATGACGAAAAAGTGAGTAAAGAGGTGGGTGTTGAGGGCGATAAATCACGGTCATTTAAAAGTGGTAAAAGCTTTTATCTCCCCGTTGAGCTGCCTCCTTATGAAGGGGCTTATGAAATTCAGATAGAAAGCATAGCTCAGGGTAATAAAATATTTATACCGCGTATTGCATTGCTAGATGGTCATTATAAGATCATCAAGCAGATTTCATCATCAAGTTTTGTATTAAGAAATGGAGCGGCAAAGCACCAATTCTTTGTGAATAGCGATCTAAACTATCGTTATATGGTGTTATATACCTCTCCTGAGGACTTGGATAAAAAAGGCAAGCAAATACAAGACACTACCCAAGTTATTCCAATCGTCGCTGGAGGTTTTATCTTCTACTATACCGAGTGGGGAGATATCACTAGAACAATCACAAGCGCTGAAGGCGGAAAGTTATTTGTCAATGTTTTGAAGTACGCACCGGTTAAAATAGGTGCTAAGTAAGTGTTTGAGGTGAGCTGGTGACTTCTATTAACGGCTAAAAATCAACCAGTAGCGAAATTCGTTAATTATTATGTTGGCTGATTTGATTCAAAATCACATATCATCAGTTCGTTCAGCCATGTCTGCAAGTAAGAAACAGCTTGTGCAGGCGTTTGTTCTTGATCGAAGTAATCAAGCAGACCTTCACATAACTCACTAAAATTGCCCCCTTTAATGATGCATGTTAATGCATACGTTTCAGTATCGTCTAGTGCGCGATATCGACTAATAAGGTCTTTTCGCCAAATAATCCATGTCGTGTTGTCTTGTTTTAAGGCGGGTGGGGTATTTTCTCCTGTTAAAGCTTTCCATAGTGCGAAGCTGTTATGTTTACAGGGTAGTAGCTGTACAGAATCATGAAATTTCAACTGTAATGTTGGCCATGACTCTACGGCTAGTTTACTTAAATCTTCTGTACTAAGCGTGGTGCAGTCGGCGGCATCAAAACTATGGTTAAAGGCTTGTTCAATCTTGGCAATTTCTACTATTTCAGGATAATCAGCAAAAGGCTTTTGCGTTGAGAGTAACTCGACGAGATATTGGCTGTAATAGCGTAGGCTAGGATGTTGTGACGGGTATTGATTGATATAGCTATCCATAAGCTGTTCAAACACATTCATCGCCAAGATAACCATGTAGGCAATCAAAATCGGTCGTAATGGCTTCTTTCAAGCGTAGGCGATAGCCAATACGCGTAGATATCAAGTCTGCCGCTGGGCTGTTGCATCGGGTGTTGATTGAATGTGCTTCGCTATTTCAGAGGCTTCACCTTGTTGAGAGGCTTCACCGTGTATAGGGACTTCCCCTTGTAAATGCTTCATAAAGGATTGTTGCAATTCACGTAGCTGAGTCATTAAGTAAGCTCCTTCAATACGTGGATGAGTTAGTGTTAGCGCTTCAGCAGGCAAAGTGTTGGAAGCGATTGTTTCGGCTGTTTTAAGTTCATTACGTAACTCAGCAAATTCAGGAATATTGTCATCCCTTTCGATCATGGTGCTGACAGCGCCAAAATGTTGCAGTGCTTTGGCGTATAAATCCCAAACGGGATCACAGACATCGTGGTCGTGGGTATCAATGATCATTGAGCCATTGTAACTGTGTCCTGCAAGATGAAATTGCATAACACGATCAATATCTATGCCTTTTATATAGTCGATAGGCTCGAAGTGATGGTTATGTGCACTGACAAAAATGTTATTAATATCTAGCAGTACATGGCAATCTGCACGACGGGCTATCTCATTCAGGAACTCCCATTCGGACATTTCTGATTCGTTATAGGTTACATAACTGGATAGGTTTTCAATTAAGAGTTGTCTGCCCAAATAATCTTGTACTTGTCGGATACGTTCAGCGACATGCTCGATAGTAGTTTCGTTGTAAGGTAACGGTAACAAGTCATGGCTATTGACTTGATCAACACTAGTCCAGCATAGATGATCCGATATCCAATGCGGCTCTACACGTGCAGCGAGTTGTTTTAATTGTTTGAGATAGGTTTTATTGAGTGGATCAGTGCTGCCGATGGACAATGAAACGCCGTGCATAACCATGGGGTAGTCGGCACGAATTTTGTCTAGATTATCTAAAGGCTTACCACCGGGCACCATGTAATTTTCACTGAGGATTTCAAACCAGTCAACATCGGGTGTGTTATCTAACACAGTTTGATAGTGTTCTGTACGCAAACCCAAACCAAATCCGAGAAAAGGACGTGTCATAGTGTTTCCTGAAAAGTTGTTATCCTAATGATGTCTAGGATTTTAGGCGTTAGTGGAACAATCCTCAACAAGTGATATTACTCGTTGAGGATGATGGCTGTATCTTTAAATCTTAGAGGACAAGGAAACGATAGTCCTTACTGAGATACATGTTCACTATAGGTGCCCTAAAGAAACAGCCGGCAAGGTAAGTATTTAACCACCTTCCTTCGTTGTTCCACCAATGTGATCACATGATGAGGCGGGCATGGATACAAAACCGTGCCCCTTACATTTAGCATGTCCCTTACAAGCATTCTCTGCTGTTTTACAGTCATTGTGGCCTTTGCACTTGTTGACGTCATAGCAATGTACAATGTTTTGAGTACCTTCTGCCGTTGCTGTCGTTGACAACGCTGTCATGCCCGCAGCAGATAGTGCCAATGCTGCACCGATGCTTATTGCTTTCCTTGAAATAGTCATAATTTAAATCCTGTTGTTTTTAATACCCTAATGGGTGTGAATTATGGGAGATAGAGTATTAAGTCATACTCTACTTTCACTAAAGAAAATATAGAGTGTTACTAGATCTACCCATTAATGTGGTAAGAGGTGTTGAGGAGCTTACTTAACAGTTCCACCTACGTCGCCACAGGCTTTTGCAGACATCTTAACAAAACCATGTCCTTTACATTTAGCATGACCTTTGCAAGCATTCTCTGCTGTTTTGCAATCATTATGGCCTTTACATTTATTGACACCGTGACAATGTGCGGAATGTTTTTCTGCGGTTGCAGTAGATCCACTTGATGATGTGCCGCTACAGGCTGAAAGTGTAGTTGCTGCTGCAAGGGCTAAAGCGATACCTGTGGATGTTTTGATTAAACTCATTTTTATCTCCTGTTGATTAATAGTTTGCACGACTCACGATGATTAGTGAGTTGTACTAAGTTGTACTATGGGTGACACTGATTTGACGGATGAGGATTGATTTTGGATGTCAATGTAAGAAATTAATTCTTAAACGTTTCTAATAATGAGATAATCTCGACGTGATAGTTTTCACAATAGCCCTCTGAAGTTGACTAAATCAGGACTATTTCCGTCTTCTTTTTTGAGGTCGTGGATAGGAGTCTGGAACCGTTCCTAAAATTCATTTTTTTAATAGCCAATCATTGAATGCATCCATCTCAATCTCATCTGTGATTGTTAGCAGCAGACTAGGTAGTGCGGGGGTGTTTTGCTGCTCGGCGTGACTTCCATTAACGCTAAAAATCAATTGATTCAACTGGTAGCGAAATTCGTTAATATGTTGGCTGATTTGATCCAGATATTGTCCGGTAGCATGTTCAATTAAGTAACGTCCTTCCATTAAGCCGGACTCGTGAGCGCAGCTGACGGTGATTTCTGTGTGTAAATGAATTAATTCTTCAATGGTTGTTTCCAGAGTATTGAGTGGGGCTTGGGGGCTTTCATCTTGATTTACAGCATCATGTAGAATTAATGATTCTTGATGTATAGCTGAGATAATAGTTTTTGTTTGCTCTAGCCAATGAACAAAAATATTTTTGTTTTCAATGAGAATAGTGCAGTCAGGTTTTTCTGTTAGATATCTTGAATAATCAATATCGGCTTGTAGACTTTTAAAGTGTTCAAGAATGGTTTGATAGATTGGTAACTTTTCAGATTGCATCATTTATGCCCTAGTTTAGCCCTAACGTGACCATTGTTGTATAGTCCTTAGTTTCATCATCTGGTTAATTATAGTCTAAGAGGGTGGTCATATCATGACCATGCCCAGTAATTTATTTGTTATTCCTGAATAAACGACCTAGTATCTGTTCACTTCGAAAATCAATTTAGCAGACATTACTTGTGGATAAAATTAGCCTACGCGGTGCGCGCACGCATAACCTGAAAAATATAGATATAGATTTGCCTCGTGATCAGTTGATTGTGATTACGGGTTTGTCCGGTTCGGGAAAGTCATCATTAGCATTCGATACCATTTTTGCAGAAGGTCAGCGACGTTATGTCGAGTCTTTATCTGCCTATGCCCGGCAGTTTTTGTCGATGATGGAAAAGCCTGACCTTGATCATATCGAAGGCTTATCTCCTGCTATTTCCATAGAGCAAAAAACCACTTCTCATAACCCACGTTCTACAGTTGGCACAATCACAGAAATCCATGATTATTTACGTCTACTATTTGCCCGCGCAGGTGTGCCGAAATGCCCTGAACATGGGGGTGTGCTTGAGGCGCAAACGGTTAGTCAAATGGTCGATGCAGTATTGGAGTTACCCGAAGGCAGCAGGATAATGTTGCTTGCTCCGGTGGTGAGAAACCGCAAAGGCGAGCATGTGCAATTGTTTGAAGAGCTGCGTAGTGAAGGTTTTTTGCGAGTACGGATTGATGGCAGAGTCTATGAGATTGATGATGTTCCCAAGTTGGAGTTGCGAAAAAAACATACCATCGAAGTGGTAGTAGACCGGATAAAGGTTCGTGATGATTTGCAGTTACGATTAGCAGAATCTTTTGAAACTACGTTGCGCTTGTCTGATGGGTTGGCTGGCGTTGCTTGGATGGATGGCAAAAAGGGCAACAAAGGGCGGGACGAGCTGTTGTTCTCTGCTAATTTTGCGTGTTCTGAATGCGGCTATTCCTTATCAGAATTAGAGCCGCGATTGTTCTCATTTAATAGTCCGAACGGAGCCTGTGATACGTGTGACGGTTTGGGTGTTCACCAATATTTTGATACTGATCGAGTAGTCTCTAAGCCCAAGTTAAGCATCGCTGCGGGTGCCATTCGTGGTTGGGATAAGCGCAATCATTACTACCATCAGTTGATCACTTCACTGGCTGATCATTATAGTTTTGATGTGGATACACCTTATGAAAAGCTCCCTAAAGAAATTCAGAAAATATTGCTTTATGGCAGTGGAAGAACCCCCATAGAGTTCACTTATATCGGTCAAAAAGGGCAGATGTATCAGCGTAAACATGCTTTTGAGGGTGTGGTGAACAACATGCAACGCCGCTATCGGGAAACGGAATCTAGCTCGGTGCGTGAAGAGCTTAATAAATACATGTCCTCTGAGGTTTGTCCAGATTGTGAGGGCGCACGTCTGGGTGAACCAGCTCGGCATGTGTTTATTGGTGATACTAATTTGCCGAGTATTACGGATCTGCCCATTGGTGAGTCGTTTAGTTTCTTTGATAAGTTGGATTTACCCGGCAATCAAGGAAAAATTGCCGAAAAAATTGTTCGTGAGATTAGTTTGCGATTGGAGTTTCTGGTTAATGTTGGCTTGGATTACTTAACCCTGAGTCGAAGTTCAGAAACCTTGTCAGGGGGTGAGGCGCAACGTATTCGTTTGGCATCGCAAATTGGAGCAGGCTTAGTTGGAGTGATGTATGTGCTGGATGAGCCATCCATCGGCTTGCATCAGCGAGATAATGCACGGTTACTAAAAACACTGGTACATCTGCGTGATCTAGGCAATACGGTCATTGTGGTTGAGCATGATGAGGATGCTATTCGTCAAGCAGATCATGTGGTTGATATAGGGCCAGGTGCGGGAGCACATGGCGGGGAAATTGTTGCACAAGGCACGCCTGAGGAAGTTGAAAACACACCAGACTCTTGCACCGGACAGTTTTTATCAGGTAAGCGAAAAATTGAAATACCTAAAAAGCGCACACGGGTAGACAAGAAACGCATGTTGAAAATAAAAGGAGCGACAGGAAATAACCTGAACAGTATTAATGTCGAAATTCCCGTTGGATTGTTTACTTGTGTGACGGGTGTTTCTGGTTCCGGGAAGTCAACATTAATTAATAACACGTTGTATCCGAGTATTGCGCGCTATCTTAATAACAGTTCGTTGGAAGCTGCACCGGTTAAAAAGATTGAAGGCTTAGAGAATTTCGACAAAATCGTAGATATTAATCAAAGCCCTATAGGGAGAACGCCGCGCTCAAACCCTGCAACGTATACAGGTTTGTTTACACCTATTCGTGAATTGTTTGCTGCTACTCACGAAGCACGGTCACGTGGCTATACCCCTGGACGGTTTAGCTTTAATGTAAAAGGTGGGCGCTGTGAAGCCTGTCGCGGCGATGGTCTGATCAAAGTGGAAATGCATTTCTTGCCGGATGTTTATGTGCCTTGCGATGTGTGTGACAGCAAGCGATATAACCGCGAAACACTCAATGTTCATTACAAGGGAAAGAACATCAACGAAGTACTGGAAATGACGGTGGAAGAGGCTCATGAATTCTTTAAACCGGTTCCGAGTATTTTCGCAAAACTGGATACTTTGATGGATGTTGGACTTTCGTACATAACATTAGGGCAAAATGCGACTACACTTTCAGGAGGAGAAGCGCAACGGGTGAAATTAGCCAAGGAATTGTCCAAGCGCAGCACGGGTAAAACACTTTATATTCTGGATGAGCCAACCACAGGATTGCACTTTCATGATGTGGAGCAGTTGCTTGCCGTGTTGCACAGGTTAAGGGATGGCGGTAATACGATTATCGTTATCGAACATAATCTGGATGTGATTAAAACCGCTGACTGGATTATTGATCTTGGACCTGAAGGTGGTAGTCGTGGTGGGAATGTTATTGCGACAGGAGCACCTGAAACGATTGTGAAAAACAAGGAGTCCTTTACGGGGCAATATTTAAAAACTTTATTGGAAGAAGGTACATCATGAGAGTTAAACAAAAACACCAGAAATATCAAAAACCATTTTTAATATTAGGTTTGGCGGTTACGTTGACGGCATTGAACGGCTGCACTTTGAATGAAGGTGATCCACAGACCACCTTGTGTCAAAAACTCACTGCACACTTAATGAATGCAAGTGGAGTGCAATGGGGTGGCGTTAGCAAAGTTCCGGGGGCTGATAAAAGCATGAATGTGACGGTGCGCTGGGAAAGTCAGGATGCCAGTGGAACGATTCCTATGCAGGCAGGTTGTACTTATCTATCCAATGAAGATGATGCCGGTGAAGACTATGATATGAACACGGGGGCGGAATACCAGAGCGTGCCGAATCGTATGGTGATTAATGGGCAGGCAGTACGCCAGCAGGATTTATACACGGCTATCCACAAAGTAACTGGACAGGCGATTAAAGAAACAGCCAGTGAAGAACATTTACGTAAGAAAGCAGCGGAAGCTGAACAAGCAGTTCGCGAAGGCGCTGCGGTTGTAAAAGAAAAAGCAGGTGTTGCTGCACAGGCTATCAAAGAAGGCTCAGAGCAATTTAAGCAGAAAGCGGGTGAAGTTTTGCAGAAGGCTGGAGAGCATCTTCAAAAGAAATAAGCTTGGGTGTTGCGTGCATCAAATGTGTGCTCAAACATGTAGAGACAAGGCATGCCTTGTCTCTTCGGTTAGCTATCAAACGGGCTAATCGTATATTCCATGCTCCCGTGTTGATTGAAACTCAATATCGGGCCATTTTTCTTCGGCAAGTTGCAGGTTAACGCGTGTCGGAGCAATGTAACTTAGCTCTCCGGCGTGATCAAGCGCCAAATTATTAGCAGCTTTTGTCTTGAACTGTTCCAGCATAACTTCGTCTTTACAAGCAATCCAGCGAGCTGTTTGCACGTTTACCGCTTCGAACATACATTCCACGTTATATTCAGACTTCAATCGGTGTTCTACCACATCAAACTGTAGTATTCCCACTGCTCCCAGAATTAGATCATTATTATTAAGAGGGCGAAAAAGCTGTGTTGCGCCTTCTTCACAGAGCTGCATTAAACCTTTAAGTAGTTGCTTGTTTTTTAGTGGGTCTTTTAGGCGGGCGCGGCGGAATAGTTCCGGTGCAAAGTTAGGTATACCAGTGAAATAAATGTCTTCCCCTTGTGTGAAGGTGTCGCCAATTCGAATGGTGCCGTGATTGTGAATACCGATAATATCCCCTGCATAGGCATCATTGATGTGTTCTCTCTCGGCTGCCATAAAGGTTAGTGCATCGGGGATTTTTATTTCTTTCTTGGTGCGCGTCTGCTGGAGTTTCATGCCTTTGTTGAAAGTGCCCGAACAGATACGCATAAAAGCAATGCGATCGCGGTGTTTAGGGTCCATATTGGCTTGAATTTTAAAGATAAAGCCGCTGAATATTTCTTCATCGGCAGAAACTTCGCGAGTCGTTGTGCTACGTGGCTGTGGAGCAGGGGCATAGGCAACAAAGTCGTCTAGTAATTCAGCTACACCAAAGTTATTCATCGCCGAGCCAAAAAAGACCGGTGTGAGTTTTCCTGTCAAGTATTCTTCTTGATTAAAGGTGTTACTTGCGCCTTTAACTAGCTCTATCTCTTCACGTAGCTCTTCGGCTTGATCGCCTAGCAATTCATCAAGCCGTGGATTGTCCAGCCCTTCGATGACCTCACCTTGTTTGATATGCCCATCGTGGTTGGGGTCATATAGATGAATTTTATCGTTATAGATATGGTAAACACCTTTCAACCGTTTACCCATGCCAATCGGCCAAGTGATAGGGGCGCAGTCAATGTTGAGTACGGTTTCTACTTCATCAAGCAGTTCGATAGGATCACGGCCTTCGCGGTCAAGCTTATTGATGAAGGTCATGATGGGTGTGTCCCGCAAGCGACACACTTCCATTAGTTTAATGGTTCTGGCTTCCACGCCTTTGGCGACGTCAATCACCATTAAAGCCGAATCAACAGCGGTTAGCGTTCGATAGGTATCTTCGGAGAAATCTTCGTGCCCAGGTGTATCCAAGAGATTGATGATGCAACCTTTGTAAGGAAACTGCATCACCGATGAAGTGACAGAAATGCCTCTTTGTTTTTCTAGTTCCATCCAGTCTGAGGTGGCATGACGGGTGTTTTTTCGACCTTTTACGGTTCCTGCTTGCTGGATAGCGCGGCCGAAAAGAAGAAGCTTTTCCGTAATGGTGGTTTTACCCGCATCAGGGTGCGAGATAATCGCGAATGTTCGTCTGCGAGAGACTTCTTCCTGGTAGGTTGTCATTAGTGTCGGCTAGATATGGATTGGTTAGGCAGAAACAGTATAAGAATTGGCACAAACAGAAAAGGCCGATCAATGTCGGCCTTAACAAGTAGTTTTATACAGAAACTAAACGTGCAGATTAAAGTGCGCGGATGTGTCCGTTTAGGCGGCTCTTTTTGCGAGCAGCATTATTCTTATGAAGAACACCTTTGCTAACCATACAATCCAGTGCTGAAGTTGCTTCTTTAAAAGCTTCAGTGGCTGCATCTTTGTTGCCTTCTGCTATAGCTGTATCAACCTTTTTAACGGCTGTTCGCATGGCAGAACGATGATGTTTATTAAGCATTCTGCTGGTTTCAGATTGGCGAACGCGTTTCTTTGCCTGTTTAATATTTGGCACGAAAATCTCCTACAGACTTCGGTAAAAAAATAGGCGCGAATTATGCCTCTATTAAGGAAGCATTTCAACATCTATTTGAATATTCTTATTGATCCAGTGTTGGATGCCTTTTATAAAGGCGGTTCGAATAGTGGTTAAAGTTTGCTTAGTCAGTAAAACTTAACCAATAAATACTGAGGAAAGGAAGGATAGCCACGCCCAGATAATTAAGCCGACGACAAGAGCCATTGGGATTTTAAAGCCAAAATCTAACATGATTGTCCACCTGTGATTAATATTTTATATGGATAGAATATTATGATATTCGAATATAGATAACAAGCAGGGATGAACGTGTAGCTGATAAAGGTCAAGTAATTAGGAGATGAAAAGAACGATTATGAAAAGTGTTGAGATTATAAACTACATTTTCAGCTACATTCTCAACCACATTCCAACTAGACTCTTGATTTGAATTCTTTAAGAGCTTGCTTTTTAGTGATAGACAGTTGAATATTTGTTTTTTGGATGCTTGTGGGTGCTCAGTATGAGTAAGAAAAAGGACAAAACACAAAGTCAGGAGTTAAGCCAGAAGCTGAGCTTTGAAGATGCTATGAATGAGCTAGAAGCTTTAGTAGATAGCATGGAGAAAGATTCTTTGACGTTGGAGGAATCTTTGATGAAATTCGAAAAGGGCGTGAAGTTGACGCGTATTTGCCAGCAAGCTTTGGCTAAAGCTGAGCAAGAGGTAAAGATTTTAACGGCTGATGGCGAAACGGATTTTACTACGGATTTCAGTATAGATGACTGAGTTAGATTCGAAGCTTCAATACTATCAGCAAAGAATTGAGAAAGTGCTGGATAGTGTGTTGCCAGAGGCCAAATTAAACCCACAACATTTGCATAAAGCCATGCGTTACAGCGTTTTGGATGGAGGTAAACGGGTTCGCCCTTTGCTGGTGTATGCGGCTGGAGAAGCCCTAGGTGTTGACAGTAAACAGTTAGATATTCCTGCGGCTGCTGTTGAGCTTATACATGTCTATTCGTTGATTCACGACGATTTACCGGCGATGGATGATGATGATTTACGTCGCAACAAGCCTACTTGTCATAAGGCGTTTGACGAGGCTACCGCGATTTTGGCAGGTGATGCACTGCAAGCTTTGTCTTCTTATTTGTTAGCACATAGTCCGGCATTAGATGTTTCTGCGGAACAGCGCCTCAAATTGATTGAAATTCTCACCCATGCCTCTGGATCTAGGGGAATGGCGGGCGGACAAGCAATTGACCTAGAATCAACCGGTAGAACATTGTCTCATCCTGAGCTGGAAAATATGCACATCCATAAAACGGGGGCGCTTATTCGTGCTTGTGTGTTGATGGCGATTGAATGTAGCGATCATTGTGCTGAATCCAAGAAAAAACAATTGGATCATTTTGCTAAATGTGTGGGTTTAGCTTTTCAGGTGCGTGATGATATTTTAGATATCGAAAGTGATACGGAAACCTTGGGGAAAACTCAGGGAGCTGATGTTGCCTCTAATAAAGCCACCTATCCGGCTATGTTGGGTATGGAGAATGCTCGGCAAAAAGCGATAGACTTGCATGCCGAAGCGGTTGCCCAATTAGATGGTTTTGGTGATTGCGCGGATAAGTTGCGTAATATCGCTGATTTTACAGTGAACCGCCTTAGGTAGTTATAGTAATTTATAGCTTTGGCTGTGCTTATTTTTCTCTCGTCGACCTTTCCCTGTAGAAGGTCTTTAGTTAATAACTATGATAATGCTTGATATTGCGTTAATCTATTGGCTTAAGATTGTGGAAGAGAATAACGCTCAATATTCTTTATTAAGTTAAGCAGAAGAGTCTAAAGTAAGCCTAATATCTAAAATTTAGTTGCATTACTTAATAGAAATAATCACAATGCATTTACTTAAAGGAACATACCCAAAGGAGACGCTCGATGACTAAATTTCTGCATGGCTTTTTTAGCTTTGGATGGCTAAGAGGACTTGATTTTCTTCCACCACTGCTCTTTCGTTTTTTTCTGGCGCCTATTTTTTGGGTAGCAGGTCAGCAACGATTAGGTCTATTTACTGGTAGTGATGTTATTTGGTGGAATCCACTGACATGGATAGATGGTGCTGGGTATCAACAAGGAGTAGAAGCTTTAAGTAGTGCACAAGGGCTGTTTTCAATTCCAGCCCCAAGCATCATGAATGGAGTGATTGGTGGCATTGAGGTTATTGCAGCCGTGTTGTTGATTATCGGTTTCGCCGTTAGATGGATTTCTTTACCGCTAATGGGCATTATTATTCTAATGGGGCTTGCGGCTGCAAACTTCAGTGGAGGTCTTGTAGAGACTGGTAAAGAGTTATTCTTCAGTCATGGTTATGCAACTACGGCAAACTCTGGCATTGAAGCTGCGATAGTCTTATTCTTAATGACACTCGCATTATTCTTTATGGGTGCAGGGCGATTCTTTAGCCTTGATTGGTGGATTCATCATAGCTATTTCAAAAAGATAATTCGTCAAGAATCGGCAATGGGTATTCACCATGACCATGATGATCCTTTTGATGTTGACAGTACTGATTAAAACACAGTGACGTTTTGTGAAGAGGCAGTTGCCACCGCAAACTTAAAGTGTGGTGATTGTCTCTGTTAGTTGAATCTCAAATCGCAAGAGATTTAATATAGCTTCTTTCTATCAAAAACACATTCACCTTTAACAAAGGTTTTTGTGCTTCGTCCGTTGAAACCCCAACCTTCAAAAGGTGTATTTTTGCCTTGACTCAACATCTCCGATGTTTGTAGTAGCCACAAGTCGTTCGGGTCGAACAGTGTAAAATCAGCTTGTAAGCCTTCTTGTATTCTTCCTTGTTTATTTCTAATCGTATTGGCAGCCCTGTGGGTGATACTTGCTATTGCCGTTTCCAATGTCATAGCACCTTCTTCTACCAGGCGCATGGTCAGGGGTAATAGGGTTTCAAGAGCAGACATGCCGGGTTCAGTCTGCTGAAAGGGGGCAAGTTTCGCGTCTATTTCATGGGGCTGATGATCTGAGCAGATCGCATCTATAGTGCCATCGGCTATGCCACTTCGTAATGCTTCCAGGTCTCGTTGGCTTCTTAATGGGGGTTGCAAGTGGCACAGAGGATTAAAGTCACTGATATCCATGTCTGTTAAGAATAGTTGGTGTGCAGCTACGTCAGCACTAACCGGCAAACCTTTTTGCTTGGCGGTTCGAACCAGTTCAACACTATTGGCGGCAGAAAGGCGACAAAGATGTACAGTGACATCAAGCTCCTCAGCCAAGGTTATAATCTGTGATACGGCCGTTGTTTCTGCAGCAACAGGTATACCGGGTAAACCGATTCTGGTAGCAATGGCGCCTTCGTGGACACAGCCATCTCCCATCAATGCATGATCTATCGGATGCAGAAATAAAGGCAGATCAAAGGTGGCTGCATAGTCCATAGCCAGACGCAGCGTACGACTGGAAGAGAAAGCTTGACGTTGGTTGGTAACGGCAGCACATCCTGCATATTTTAGCCCTCCCATATTGGTGAGCTGCTCGCCTTGCAATGATTGAGTGATGGCACCAATGACATCAATACGTGCTTTTTTCTCAGCTTTGCCTCTTTTTAAAATAAGGTTGACCGTGGGCATGCTGTCAATACAAGTTTCTGGTTCTGGCATGTAATAGAGTTGTGTAATGCCGGCACTAACAGCGGCATAACTTTCACTTTCGATGCTGGCTTTAAACTCTTGCCCCGGATCACGCAGATAAGCAGATAGGTCAATAATGCCCGGTAGCAAAAGCTGATCTTTGGCATCAATCGTTACGTCTGCTATGAAACTATCGGGCGCTGTTGAGCCAATATGAGCAATAGTTTTTCCATTAATATACAGGTTGCTGATTTGATTAAAGCCAGAGTCGGGATCAATAATCTGTGCATTGATAATGGCTTTTTTTGTATTCATAGTGTTTTGCCCGATTGTGAGCCCATCACCATGGACATAATGGCCATGCGAACCGCTATGCCATTGGTTACCTGATCTAGAATGACTGATTGTGGACCATCGGCGACTTTGGTATCTATTTCTACCCCTCTATTGGCAGGGCCTGGGTGCATGACAATGGCATCGGGTTTGGCATGTTTTAGTGTTTCTTCGGTAAGTCCATAGCGTTTGTAGAATTCATGTGCGGATGGTAGCAGGGCGTTTTGCATGCGTTCTTTTTGCAAGCGCAGCATAATGACAACATCGACCTCGTTGAGGCCTTCACAAAGATCATGGAAAACATTAACACCCATTTTTTCAATGCCCACAGGAATGAGTGTTCTTGGCCCGATCACGCGAACTTCACCTGTGCAAAGTGTGGTTAATGCGTGAATTTGGGAGCGAGCCACGCGAGAGTGCATGATGTCCCCCACAATAGCTATTTTCAGGGGAGGAAAAGCCCCTTTGTGTTGCCGAATGGTGAGCATGTCCAGCAAGGCTTGTGTTGGGTGAGCATGATGTCCATCACCTGCATTGAGTACGCTAATGTGTGGTGCACAATAGCGAGCGATAAAGTGTGCAGCTCCACTATGTTGATGGCGTACGACAAACATATCGACGTTCATCGCCTCAAGATTACGAATAGTGTCTAGCAGGCTTTCTCCCTTCATAGCAGCAGAAGTGCGAATGTCTAGGTTAATAATATCCGCAGATAAACGCTGTGCAGCAAGTTCGAAGGTGGTACGTGTACGGGTGGAGTTTTCAAAGAATAAATTAACAACGGTTTTTCCGCGTAATAAAGGGGCTTTGCTTTGTACTTTATCGGGTAAGGTTACAAACTGCTCGGAGCGATTAAGAATTTCTTCAAGCAATAAAGGAGGTAAACCTTCTATGGTCAGAAAGTGTTTGAGATTGCCATCAGCTGTATATTGTAAGCTAGCTGGTAAAGGGCCTGGTAATAAGTCCAAATTAGTCATGCTTGGTTATAATACTTAGCTCCATATTGTCGGGACCGGAAAGTTTGATGTATTGATTTTCAGATAGTTCCTTTTTTACGCCGCTAATATCAGCGGCTATAGGAAGCTCTCTTCCTTCGCGTTCAAAAAGAATGGTCAATACTATACTGGCAGGGCGTCCATAATCATACAATTCATTCATAGCTGCACGAATGGTTCTGCCGGTGAACAGCACATCATCAACAAGGATGATATGGCGATCTTCTACCGCAAAAGAGAGGCTTGAAGGTAATATCTGTGGGTGGAGCCCATTGCGGCTAAAATCATCGCGATAGAAATTGATATTCAATTCACCAATAACACCCGGTAAGTTTAAACGTTCATGTAGCATCTTTGCTATCCATACACCCGCAGTGTGGATGCCGACGATCAATGGATTGTCGATATTACGGGTTTGTAGGTGGCGGGCTAAATCATCGGCCATTTTGTCGATAATTTGCTCTACTTTGTAATCATCAAGGCTGTTGCTAGAAGAGTCTTTTAGTTGATCGTTATTCTGCATTTTCTAATATCCATGATTCAAGGATAATGGCGGCAGCGAGCTGGTCAATTTCCTCTTTTTTAATTTTTTTCTTTCTACCTGCTTGTCGGGATGATTTTAGGCGTTGTTCGGCTTCCAGAGAACTAAGCTGCTCATTGATAGTGTCAACAGGAAGTGCATATCTACCGGCAAGCTGTCGACTAAACTTTTCCGCTTTTACTGTCATCTCGCTACTTTTACCGTCCAGCAAATAGGGTATTCCTACTACTAATGTTTGTGGTTGCCATTCCTTTATTAGCGCGCCAATACCGGTCCAGTCAGGATGGTTATCAATGCTGTTGAGCGTGCAAAGTGGCGTGGCTAGTCCTGTTAGGGTGTTTCCAATGGCAACCCCTGTACGTTTTAATCCAAAGTCAAAAGCTAAAATACTCATTGGTTTTTAACGTTGATGCTAAGCATGACCAGATGAATCAGACATCAGGCGCACATCAAACCCTAAAAGCTTAGAGGAGTTTTGCCAGCGAAGTGGAAAAGGGGTATCAAACAAGATCGAAGATTCCGTTGGGCAGGACAACCAGGCGTTTTCAAGTATTTCATTTTCAATTTGCCCTGCAGACCAGCTCGCACAACCGAGGGTCAAAAAGAAATTATCAGGCCCCTGTTCAGAGGCAATATCTTTTAAAATATCCTTCGATGCTGTGATTGCCAAATTGTCTGAAATACGTAAAGTGTTTTCCCAGCTGCGCTCAGAATCATGGACAACAAAACCTTGTTCTGGCTGTACTGGCCCGCCTTGAAGCATAGGTTCAGAAGTGAGTTTTGAGCTGGCGACAGTCGGTATTTTCAGATGATTAAACAGATCGCCTAAACTTGTGTCAGAGGGCTGGTTAATGGTGACACCGAAACACCCTTCTGGCGTATGGCGGGCAACTAGAATTACCGCATGCTCAAAACGAGGATCCCCCATTCCGGGCATGGCAATCAGTAATTGATTCTGTAATTGAAGGTCTTCTTGTTGCATGTGGTTACTCTTTGTTTAGGCTCCGGCGTTAGTCCATCTATTGAGGTGTGTCATAAAGATGTGCCGAGGCTATTCAGTCCGTAAGTCATGATATCCCGTGTCAAAGATAAAGGTGCGGGTTATTTGTAATTGGTCGAAATGTTCCAGAACTTTTCTGGGTAGCGCATCATATGGCGATGCTATCTTTATGATACGTAAAGCGGCGTTATCAAGGATGCGCGAACCTGAGGATGTATGTATTTGCGAATCAATGATTCTACCCTGTTGATTAAGTGTTGCATTGATAATGAGTTTACCATTTTTGCGCAGTCGAATAGCTTCTTGTGGAAAGTTAGTGGTGCCGATTCGTTCAATCTTTTTTGCCCAGGCATCAATATAGGAGGCTTCAACGGCACTTTTAGCATTAGAGGAGTTCAGAAAGCGAGTTCTCGGCATTTTTGAATAGTTAGCTTCATCTTTTGCTAATTCAGCGACTAATCGTGCTTCTTCACGGGTTTCATCAATGACTTCCTTTGCATCGCTGGGTGGTTCTGGTTTGTCAGGTTGCTCTTCAAGTTTCGGGCTTCGTTTAAAGGTTTCACCCTTTGTGGTGAGTAACAAAGGGAATAATACAGGGGGTTTGTTGGGTGTTGCTTTTGAGGATTCTAATGGAGATATCTCATCTGGAGCAAGTAGGTTTTCAGAAGCCATCATGCTTCTGGGCCGGTTTTTTATATCCGTTGCACCACTGGCTTCCTGATTTGCTTGAGCGATGAACTCTGCTTTGTCCGGTGCTTTGTCTGCATGAGTGTTGACAATTGATATATCTAGCAAGGTTGCATTTTTAATGTTGCTAGATGACTGAATACCAAATCCAAGGCCAAAAATAACCAAGATATGCAAAAAAGCTGCATACGGCATAGTTTTTGCCAACGAATTGACGTGAAGTGGTTGCGGTAGTGTACTCATTGCGTTTGTAATTTAGTGTGCTTACCTTGCAAATTCCCTAGATAAATGAAGTCTATCATAAGCAATATGGAAAAAATCCTGCTTCTGATATATGGACTAATATAAAAAAATAAAGCCACCAAAAGCTACTAAAAAAGTGTCATGCTTTCAAAGTTAAGCCCAAGTAGTTTATATTCTATAGCGTTATTCCTAATAGAGGTACCCAATAGTCATTAGAGATATTTTATTCTTATATTCGGAAGGCTACATTTGATATTTGATATTTGAAATATACAAGAAATATACAACTAAAGCTTTGAATAGATGGCATTTAGGTGATTCCTTCTGCTATTTAAGGAATCCATTTTTTGCTTTAACTGATTTAGAAGCAGGGCTGTTCAATGCTAATTTTTCTCATACAATGAATAGCCAATTTGCATTTTTGGTAGGTCGAATAAGCGATAGCGCCATCCGACAAACACATTAAATTCAATATCTTGTCGGATGGCGTTCCTTATCCGACCTACCCATCATATGAAGATTCAATAGTATTTTGTACAAAAGAGCTAGCATTGAACAGCCCTGGATTTAGAAGGGTGTTGGCGAGATTTGGTTTAATGTATCTTTGCAAGAGCGAGATACTGCATCGGGCTGTAGAGAAAAACAAGGAGGGTCAATAGGTTTATTACTAATAAAATGTTTTTTATTAAACACTGTGGCGCATTGACTACAACAATACCTTGATGATAAGTGAAGCACGTGTTTCTGTAAAAGAGTACGTTTAACTCTGAAAACATGGAAACTATTGCAATGGGGGCAATATTTTTTTGAAGTCATAAAGCTACCTACTTATTCCCTTACTCAACCTTATCGATATCTATCTTGCCTACCAATGTAGCTATTCTATAAAAAACGCATTCTATAAGGTACATATCCTATAAAACATAGAATGGCTTGAGCATTCTAATAATTACTTGTGATAAGTTTAGCTGTTGAAAGGTGAAATATCGTCGAAAAAAAGATGAGTGATTCATTTAAAATGATCCATGGTCGTCTTGAAATGGCGCCTTGAAAATGAACGACTCTATCCCTACATTCTGGTGTTAATCGCTGTAAAAGTAACTGAAGTTGTTTTATGTAAAGCAGAGCGATTCAAAGAAATCAGTTACACTTCATAACCCATTTTCATACGGAGTCATTAGTGGAGCAATATAGAGGTACAACCATACTGTCGGTGCGGCGTGGTAAACAAGTCGTGATTGGTGGCGATGGACAGGTAACACTCGGTAATACCGTGATGAAAGGGAATGCGAGAAAAGTTCGTAGGCTTCATAATGATCAGGTTATTGCTGGGTTTGCGGGTGGAACAGCAGATGCTTTTACTCTGTTCGAAAGATTTGAAAGCAAATTACAAGAACACAATGGGAATCTGGTGCGATCCGCAGTAGAGATGGCAAAAGATTGGCGAACTGATCGTGTGTTACGTCGTTTGGAAGCTTTATTAGCGGTTGCAGATAAAGAAACTTCTTTAATTATTACCGGTAATGGTGATGTGATAGAGCCTGAAGATAACTTAATTGCGATTGGTTCCGGTGGGCCCTTTGCTCAGTCAGCAGCACGTGCGTTGCTAGATAATACTGATTTATCAGCTAAAGAAATTGTTGAAAAAAGCTTGGGGATAGCAGGCGACATTTGTATCTATACCAATAATAATCTCACCATTGAGGAGCTATAACATGTCGATGACCCCTAGTGAAATTGTCCACGAATTGGATAAGCATGTAATTGGACAGGACAAAGCCAAGCGTGCAGTAGCGATAGCACTACGAAACCGCTGGCGTAGACAGCAATTGGATGAAGAATTGCGTCAGGAAGTAACGCCTAAAAACATCCTCATGATTGGTCCAACGGGTGTAGGTAAAACAGAAATAGCTCGTCGTTTGGCGAAATTAGCTCATGCACCTTTTGTAAAAGTTGAAGCGACTAAATTCACAGAAGTAGGCTATGTCGGCAAAGAGGTGGACTCTATTATCCGTGATCTTGCGGATATGGCTGTTAAAATGACTAGAGAAACAGAGGTCAAGAAAGTTCAAAATCGAGCGGCAGATGCTGCCGAAGAAAGAATTTTGGATATTTTACTCCCCCCAGTACGGGCTGGAAATAGTGATATTGAAGCAACGAGTCAGCCAGAAGAAAGTGTTGCCAGACAGAAGTTTCGGAAAAAACTTCGGGAAGGTGATCTTGATGACAAGGAGATCGAAATCAATGTAGCCATGAGTGCTGCCAGTGTGGAAATCATGACTCCGCCGGGCATGGAAGATATGGCTAATCAGCTGCAGGGTATGTTTCAGAATTTAGGCAAAAAAGATAAGAAAAAGCGAAAACTCACTATTAAAGATGCCGTTAATATTTTGACCGAAGAAGAAGCACATAAGCTCATCAATGAAGAAGACTTGAAGTTACAAGCGCTGGAAAATATGGAGCAAAATGGCATAGTATTTATAGATGAAATAGACAAAGTAGTTCGTAAGGGTCAATCTAGTGGGGGTGGGGACGTTTCGCGAGAAGGCGTACAACGGGATTTATTACCATTGATTGAAGGCTGTACGGTCAGCACTAAGTACGGAATGGTAAAGACAGATCATATTCTGTTTATCACCTCTGGAGCTTTCCATGTTGCCAAACCTTCCGATTTAATACCAGAGCTACAGGGTCGCTTACCGATTCGGGTAGAAATGAGTGCGTTAACTGCGGATGATTTTGCTAGAATATTAGTGGAGCCTGATGCCTCATTAACTGAACAGTATGTAGGCCTTTTGGCTACAGAAGGAGTGACGATTAAGTTTACTAAAGGGGGGGTGAAACGTATAGCTGAAATCGCTTTTAAAGTGAATGAAAGCACTGAAAATATTGGCGCCCGTCGTTTGCATACGGTAATGGAGCATCTGTTGGAATCCACTTTGTTTGAATCACCGAATGGCCCAACTGACATTACTATTGATGCAAAAAACGTGGATGAAAAAATGGGTGAACTTGCTGAAGACGAAGATCTCAGTCGATATATACTATGAGACCTTTGCATGAAAGGATGACGAAAGGAAAATGAGCGTAATTTTTCGTATTTTTGCTAAAAAGGAGGGTAATAGCCGAGCTATTGGCCGAGTTTTTAGCAAACATATGGAGAATTCAAGCCATTTTCATCCGTCATATCTTTCGTGCAAAGGTCTCACTATAGCGGTGTGATTCACAGTCTCTACACTCTAGCTACAGCTAATAAAAGGAAAATAGAATGACACCAATTAATATCACTTTAAATCAAAAGTCTCGTATTCTGGAATTGACATGGCCTGATGATGAAATACATCAACTGTCGTGTGAATATTTGCGCGTTTCTTCACCTTCTGCAGAAGTGCAAGGGCATGGTCCGGGGCAAGAAACATTGCAGCTGGGAAAAGAAAATGTGAATATTACCGCTATTGAACCTGTTGGTAATTATGCGATTAAATTGGTTTTTGATGATAACCACGATAGCGGGTTATACGACTGGGGTTTATTGCGAAAATTAGGTGATAACAAAACAAGTAACTGGGAAGAATATTTAAGTAAATGTGAGGCAGCGGGTTACCAGCGGAAGGCAGAAGGTCAAATTATTTAATGACTAGCCTGACCGAGACATTAGCGGGTTTAACTTACAATGACGATGGTTTAATTCCTGCTATAGCACAACAGCACGATACGGGTGAAGTATTGATGATGGCGTGGATGAACAAAGAATCGATAGCAGAAACACTGGAAACTGGAAGAGTGTGTTATTGGTCGCGCTCACGGCAATCTTACTGGCGCAAAGGTGAGACTTCTGGGCAAGTACAGATGTTGAAAGAATTACGTTTTGACTGTGATAAAGATACGGTGTTGATTAAGGTTGATCAGACAGGGCCCGCCTGTCATACCGGACGAAGAAGCTGCTTTTTTAATGTCGTTAAAAATGATGATGTTATTATAGATGCCGAGCCTCTTATCGAGCCTGAAGACCTCTACAAAAAATAATTCCGAAATTATCGCAAGAGACACAGTTTGAGTAGCATCGAATGAAACATATTTTGTTATGGTTGATCAGAGCTTACCAATTGGTATTAAGTCCACTTTTGGGGAGCAATTGCCGTTTTTATCCTAGTTGTTCTTGTTATAGCCATGATGCAATAAAGAATCATGGTTCCATTAAAGGGTTGTATCTTTTGGTTCGTCGAATCGCGCGTTGTCACCCTTGGAGTGAAGGGGGTTATGATCCTGTTCCCGAAGTAAAAATAATAAGTAAGAAGAAGTAACGAATATTTCTAGACTTTTCCCCTAATCTTCAGTATTGCGTTGAGTATGAGCAGCAGGTTTACTTTTAATTTTCTATTTTTAACTGTAGTATCAGCGGTCAGGGCATTCATGCAAGTAAGAGCAGCTCGTTTTCTGTATTTATAGTTTCTGTTATAGCCTCTTTATTTTGTTCCGAATGGTCCATAGTGTCAGTGGATACAGTGTCAATGATCATGTTGCATCGGGCGTAGTTCATTGATCACAGTTCATGTTGTTTTAATCAGGAAGATTAGTGCTTTCATCTGAAAGGCTTTTATCTCTATGACTTTCTTGTTTAAATACATTTGGTAGGTATAATTTTGATCAGAAGGGGATCTTGCTATACCATAGAGCGTGTTGCTACCTGAGTTAATCGTAGTACGACGTGGCTTCCAGCCAATAATAAATAACTAGAATATTTTCTGTTTAGAAAAAAGTCCACTGCTGTGTTAAGGCTAGATTCTAGATCATTTTTTTATGTAGATAACTACCTCTCTAAATAAAAATGATTGACACAAACTGGCTTAAGTTTCGCATGATCATTTTAGATAGTATTAATTCGTGTACTCAAATACATAGGAATATCCAAGATTGAGATATAAAATCATTATTACAGGGCCAGTAGGGGCTGGAAAAACCACCGCAATCAATTCTTTGACAGATCAAAAAGCGTTAAAGACAGATGCCCCCGTGTCTGATATGACAACGAGTCAGAGAAAGCAAACGACTACGGTTGCTTTAGATTACGGAGTCATCAAACTGAACAATGATGACGTGGCTCATGTTTATGGAACCCCAGGACAAGAGCGTTTTGATTTCATGTGGGAGATTATTTCAGAGGGAGCCCATGGCATGGTGCTTTTGCTAGATAATAGTCGCAACTACCCTTTTCGAGACCTTATCTATTACGCGAATCAGTTTCGTGAGCTCATCGAAAAGGTTCCTTTTATTATCGGAGTAACACGCTCAGATATAAAGAGTGAGCCTGATATAGAAACTTATCGTGGTTGGGTTAAAGAACAGAATTTAAACGCTGAAGTGGTTATGGTTGATGCTCGAAACAAAGAGCACATTCATCAATTGGTCAGTAAGTTACTGGACAAGGATGCAGAAAATAAAACGGCTGATACTGATGTCGAAGCCACTCCTGTTATTGAGGCTATTGCAGAACCGAACAGTGATGATGCGTCCATTGAAGCCGAGTCTGCGTCTACGCCTGCACCCGCGACGCAGCAATCTGCATCGAAGATTCTGCTAACCGAAAAATCAATGGCTGCTGTTGCCAAAATCAATGGAGTTACCGGTGTTTCGTTAACTAACGACATGGGCGAGTTGATAGATTCTACTGTGCTCGATGAAGATTTGAATGAGTTTATTGCATTTCTATCGGGTATTACCCCATCCATACAGGATGCAGCTAATTTAGGGGAAATACATCGCATTATGCTTAGAGGAAAGAACGATGATAATTTAACGGTTTTTGTTGAAGAAGATCGTTCGTTGGGTGTTACTTCTTTGCATAAAACTTCAGTCCCTGCACTAAGCCAACAGATTGAAGATATGTTGCAATGGATATAACACTTAGACAAGTACTCAGAGTAGTCAAATAATGTTAGAGCAGATAGTTACCAATATTACTGGATTAAGAGGCGTACATTATGCCTGTCTTTATAAGGATGGGGATCGGTTAGCTTCTTCATTTCCCGATGATCAAAATGAATCAATGGCACAGACAGCAGAAATTATAGAACAAGCTTTTAGTGCCCTTGAATCGATACAAAAGACACATAATGAGATGTATTTTTCAGTAGAGAATCGATATCTCGCAGCGTTTCGTTTGCATGATGCCTACTTCGCCATATTACTGACTGAAAAAAAGATAAACTTTCCACTCATTCATATGGGAATCAAATCTGCTTCAGAGAAAATCAGGCATATTCTTGAAGAAGAGCAAAAGAAGCTGGCATTGATAGAAGCACAAGTAGCGCAAGCGCAAATGTTAGAGGCTTCAACAGCAACTTCAGCAGCAACTTCAGCAGCAACGATGGGAACATCTACGGCGTTAGTTGTCCCCACGGAGAGTTCCATTTTAGATATTTTAGATCAGTACTCTGCGGTATTGACCTCTTTTCTGGGGCCTGCTGCACGGTTTGTAGTCGAGGATTGCGCTGATCAGTGGAAGCAAAAATATGTACAGAATAAAGAAAATTTAGGATTCTTAGTAGAGCTGATTCAGGAAGAATTAGACACCGATGAAGAAAAAGCAAAGTTTGCTCAGCAAATAAAATTCGTCGTCAGATAATGGTCGATTCAGAATAATAGACAGATGTAGTAGGGTGGAATGAAATAATGAATAAAATAAGAAATAAATTGCTACTGGTGTTAATCATCGTAACACTAGTCCCAGCCATTCTTATTGGCGGTTATAGTTTGTATTCAACGTCTAAAGTCTTGCGGGAAAATGTGCTTGCTTCTCATGTGAATAAAGTAAGTTTAATTCAAGAACGTATAGCAAACCTGTTCAGTAGTGTAGGAAGTGATGTCTTTTACTTGCGCGATTCTAATGCGTTGCATTTATTTTTGTCATCAACTGAGTCCGAAGGGAGTAGAACGCAACGTCTACTACTCAGTAATCTAAGGTCTAGCTTAAAAAAATTCTCTGAACAGAAAAAGATTTATGCACAAGTCCGGTTCATTGATGCCGATGGACAAGAAACTGTACGTATCGACAGGATTGATGGAAAATCTAAAAATATTTCGGATACTCATTTGCAAAATAAGTCATCTCGATCCTATTTTGCTAATACTCTTGATCTTGGAAAGGATAATTTACACATCTCGTCTCTAGATCTCAACCGTGAGAAAGGAGAGGTCGTAAAGCCCTATCAACCCACTATTCGTTACTCCACGCCTGTTTTTGATAAAGTGAATGGATTACAGGGGGTTATTGTCCTTAATGTAGATGCTAATAAGTTAATCAATATCATTAAGGATCAAAATAACGTCGGGGAAAAGCTTTTATTTGTTGATAAGAAAGGGTTTTATTATTATCACCCAGATGAAAACAAGAGATGGGGTAGTGAGGATAATCTTGCGACGGGTGCAAACCTCTTTGAGGAAAGTGCTGAGCTTGTTAAACAAATGAAAACAGCAAAAGAACAGGATTATATCGAAACAGGTAATGACATTCTCATCTATAACCCCATCGCTATTCAAAATGAAAGCCATTCGCTGGGCACACTGTATAGCATTGAATCAAAGAGTGCTTTGTTTAAACCTTTGAGAGATTATTTGATTATCTTTTTGGGAATAGTTTTGGCTGCTTTGTTGCTGGCCTTTTTACTGGCTGCGGCATTATCGAATTCTATTACCAGCCCATTGGTAAGCTTGAAAGACAGTGTGGTCAAGTTGAGTAAAGGCGATATGGATACGCCTATTGAAGTCAACTCCAAGGATGAAATAAGTGATGTTGCGCATGCTATAGAGTTACTGCGTAAATCAATGAAGATATTAATGAAGAGATCGAGATAGAGGCTTTTTTTGTGATGAATAAAATGTTGATATTAATAGTCCTGTTGGTGTTAGTTGCCGGAGGGTTATATTGGTTCTACCCTGATTCAGATGCAGTCTCAGATAACATTAGTGAGGTTGTAAAGTCTTCTGCTGTTGCAGAGGAAAGTGCACAAGCAAGTAGTTTGTATGAGTTACAAAATTCCATCCAGGGAGTTATTGAAGATTCTGTTGAGGATGAGATACAGGAAGCAGTAGAGAGTAAAATGAAGAAATCTGAAGAAGTTCAGAAGTAGTTTTTAATTATCAATCACCAAGGATATCTAGTTTAATTAGAATTAAGTTAGAGTTAAGTTAGGATTAAAATCGGGCTAATTTCCAAGGAAGCGAAATACGACATTTTAATAAAATATAGCAAACGATTTTTGTTGCTTTTATGAATGTGATTAGAATTCATAACTTATCGGACGTCCCTAAATAAACGCATTGGAGCGAGAAAAACATGAGACATTACAATAAATACACACACCCAATAAGCTGGGGATCAATACTAGTCTTTGTATTAGCCTTTACCCCAATGACATCTCAAGCAGAAAACAAAGTTAAAATAACTTCCGACATGGCTTATCTAGATGTTCAGCATAATGGTAAAACGGTCAGGATAGAGCGGAATCAAGATACTGGACATAAACTAACGAATAGTTTTTCTAAGACATCGCGTGTTTGCCCGCCGTTTTGTATCAATCCTATTGAGCTTTCACCGAAAATCAAAACAATTGGTGAGCTTGAATTACTTAAGTTTTTAGATAGTGACGTAAAAAAGAATGATGGGCTATTGATTGATGCAAGAATGCCTGCCTGGTTTGAAAAAGGAACCATACCGGGTTCAGTCAATATACCTTTTACTGTTTTGAGCAAAGGTTTGGATAGTAGACATACGGTTAAAATATTGAAGTTGTTAGGTGCGACTGAGAAAGAGGGGAAATGGAACTTTAGTAAAGCACGTAAATTGATGCTGTTTTGTAACGGTTCATGGTGTGGGCAATCCCCTAAAGCGCTGAGAAATCTTTCTGAAATAGGCTATCCCGAAGAAAAACTATTTTGGTATCGTTCAGGTATGCAGTCTTGGTTGCAACTTGGCTTAACTACGATTACACCTTAAGGAGAGATGTCATGAAAAAAATAACAATAGCGACCAGTATCGCAACTAGCATTATCGCCCTGTCATTAAGTAGTGTAACTCTGGCAGAGAAAAGTTCAGATGAAGAGCTTGACGTGCTAAGTGCAGAAGCCAGTCAAACCATTATGAAAGAAGTGACACCAACCAAACCCAATGAGGTTGAACCTGCTGTCGATTCCACCAGTTCTACAGATATAGATGCTTTGTCAGATGCTGTTGCCAAGAAGTTGTCCGGCATATTGGGAGCCCCTGATGTTGATGATGAGAAGAAAACAGAAGCAAAGCTTGAAGGTCTGGTTTCATCCTCTTTATTAGAAGGTGTGAAAATGGATGATCTTCGCTCTGCTGTTAGTGCTGCGATGACAGATTTGGCAGCATCTGAAGAAGATGCTGAGAAAGTTGATAAGGCTTCAAAATCTCTGGAAAAGTTAATTGGAAGTGGCTCCAAGTCAGCAAAAAATTCAACTGATGGCTACGTAAAGGCTCAGGCTAAAGAGGCGACTGAATTTGCGTCATCACTAAAAAGCCCATCAGCTAAGGTCACTAAAAAGGTGGCTAGCATTCAGAGTGCAAACCGAGTAATTCCTGAAACAGTTACCGTAGAAGCGGGTGATTCTTTATATAAAATTGCTTTGCGAATATATGGTGATGGGTATAGTTTTGTGCGCTTGTATGAAGCCAACAAAGATACGATTGTAGATCCTAATCTCGTGCAAATCGGGCAAGTGTTAAGAGTGCCTAGATAATAATCGTCCAAGCTTGTGAATAACGTGTAACCTGCACGTTGTGCTACGAAGCGCGGGATTTCAACTCATTGATTTCCCGTGTCCTCTTAAAGATTATTTTTCAATAAGTTAAAGAGTGACATTGATAGGTAAGTATATTATAGTATACCGGTATACTAATATATCATATCTAGGAACTACGCATGGCTAACATGGAATATTCTAATCTGGGAGAGACAGGGTGCTCAGTTACTTCACAACTTTTGGCTAAAGATGAAGATGTTGAACGCGCATCTCGGTCGTTAAAAGCTATTTCTCATCCCCTACGTCTAAAAATTCTCTGTGTCCTTGGTGATAAGGAAGTTAGTGTTCAAGAGATCGTTGATATCGTTGGTACCTCACAAAGCAATATCTCACAGCACTTAGCTATTTTACGTGATAAAGGTGTATTGGCATCCCGTAAAGATGCAAATCGCGTTTTTTATAGTGTGGGTGATAGACGGATTTTGAAATTAGTCAGCATGATGCAGGAAGTTTTTTGCCCATCTCCGATGTAGTCTTCTATCAAGGTTAGTCATTGTTGTCGTTACAAAGCTCTACGATCGTAGGCTTAATTCAAATATAAGTTTGCTTGCTAAGCATTATTGCGTAGTTTTAATGAGTAAAGTCTGATTAGGGGTTTACGGACTGCTCTAGCATGTATATCTTATGCTCTTCTTTTATATAAATGGATTTTAATTCATGACTGAATACATAGAATTCGCTCGCTCCAATCCTTTTCTGGTTTTTGGTTTTATCGGTGTTTTAGGGTTCATTATCTGGACAGAGATTGGCAGATTAAACCGAAAATATCAGCAGCTAGGTGTTAATGAGGCGGTTCGCTTACTCAATAATGATAATGTGCTTTGCCTTGACGTGCGCGAAGATAAAGAAGTCGATAATGGAATAATCAAAGGTGCTACTCATATACCGGTATCCGAACTTCCTTCACGTTTGAACGGTCTGGAAAAACATAAGAACAACCCTGTTTTGATTTATTGCCGCAGTGGTAGTCGTTCTGCGCATGCTTGCACCGTTTTAGCTAAGCAAGGCTTTGAAGATGTGGCTAATTTATCAGGTGGTATTATTGCCTGGGAGGCTGCAAATTTACCGCTCTCTACAAGATAGCAAGATAGGTTGACGCCATGAGTGCTAACGTTATTATGTATGGGACGCTTTTTTGTCCTTATTGCATGCGGGCAAGAAAGTTATTAAAAAGTAAAGGGATTGCTTACGAGGAGCTGCGTGTAGATTCTGACAAAAAGCTACGTAAGGAAATGGAGCGGCGCTCAAGAAGGGATAGTGTTCCGCAAATCTTTATAGGGAAAACACATGTCGGTGGATATGATGAGCTTGCAGCCTTGAATAGAAAGGGTGAGTTAGATACATTGCTTGAACAAGAAACCGAAAATTAGAATAAATAATAGAGAATAGCTATGACTGAAGAAAAACAAGAACCTACTAACCCACAAGAACAACCAACAGCCGCTGCCGGACAGTCGCCGGAAGCAAGTCAAGAGTCGCAACGCTTTCTCATTCAACGTATATATATAAAAGATGTTTCTTTCGAATCTCCCAATACTCCCGCAGTGTATGCAGAAGAATGGCAGCCAGAAACTAATTTGCAAATGAATACCCAGGCTAATCCTGCGGGTGAGAATTATTTTGAAGTAACATTGCAATTAACCATCACGGTTAAAAGCAATGATAAAACAGCGTTTCTGGTAGAAATCACGCAAGCTGGCGTTTTTGAAATTGTTGGTTATTCTCAAGACGAGTTAAATCATTTGTTAGCAGCATATTGCCCTTCTATGTTATTTCCCTATGCACGTGAAGCCGTTGCAAGTCTGGTTTCCAAAGGCAGTTTCCCTGAAATGCATTTATCACCGATCAATTTTGATGCGCTATATGCTCAGCGTTTAGAAGAAGCCAGACAGCAAGCACAACCAGCTGCAGAAGAAGGCGAGGGCTAGGATTGGCTTCGCGCCTAACCAGAATTTCCGTTTATGGAGCAGGCTCATGGGGTACTGCACTCGCATTACAGTTGGCAAGAAATGGCATTGATGTGCTGCTTTGGGGTAGGCTACCTGAGCATATTGATCAATTAACCCATGATGGCGAAAACGCTCGCTATCTTCCGAATATAAAATTCCCAAATAACCTACGTTGTACCTCCAGTCTGGAGGATATGGTGAATCACTCCAGCTACCAGCTTATCGTTGTGCCTTCTCAAGGTTTTCGTGATTTACTGCTTAAGTTGAATCCATTATTGCCGGCGGGACACAAACTTTGCTGGGCAACCAAAGGTATCGAAGTCGGTACAGGAAAGCTTTTACATCAAATAGTTAAAGAAGAAATGCCGGGACGATCTTACGCGGTTGTATCGGGCCCAACCTTCGCTTTGGAAGTTGCCAAGGGCTTACCTACTGCGATGACGGTGGCTGCGAATGATACTGAATTAGCAACGATCATTGCACGTGCCTTTCAAGGTGGAAACTTCCGTGTCTATACCAGTAATGATGTGATGGGCGTAGAATTAGGGGGGGCGATTAAGAACGTCTTGGCTATTGCCGCAGGAATTTCAGACGGTCTAGGTTATGGAGCCAATGCCAGAGCTGCATTGATTACCCGTGGTTTGGCAGAAATAAGGCGGTTGGGGAAAAAGCTAGGTGCTCAAGACGAAACTCTAATGGGGCTGGCAGGGGTCGGCGATTTGGTATTGACATGTACCGATGATCAATCACGAAATAGACGTTTAGGGTTAGCGCTTGGGCAGGGGAAAGGCATACAGGAAGCCGTTCTGGAAATTGGTCAAGCGGTAGAAGGCTTAAAATCATCTCATTCTATTCATTTGTTAGCAGAGCATGCAGGCGTTGAGATGCCTATTTGCCAACAAGTGCATTGTATTCTTTATAAAGACCTTTCACCTCAAGATGCCGTAAGGGAATTACTATCAAGACAGCTCAAGGCAGAATTTTAGCCTGTAAATCTATAGTATCCTGAAGGGAATAGTCTGGTATGGGCGCCTCTTATTATTTGGAGAGAATCGTATGAGCAACTCGCCTGAAGTAGTACTACAGCAATTACTTACTGAAACCCAAACACTTCACTTATCCAGCATCAGACCGGATGGTTTGCCCAATATCAGTTACGCCCCCTATATTCGTGATGAGCAAGGTGCGTATTATATTTTCGTTAGTCAATTGGCAAGTCATACAGAAGATTTATTAAACAATCAAATCATTGCCATCATGCTGACAAAAGACGAGCAAGATACACAACAAATTTTTGCGCGGACTCGGCTGACCTATCAGTGTCAGGTAGAAAAAGTCTCCGAAAGCGAACAGGACTACCAACCCCTACTTGATCAGTTTGCTACAAAATTTGGCAATGTCGTTAGTGTATTGAGAAATTTGCCTGATTTTATTTTGTTTCGATTAGTACCAGAAAGCGGTCGATTTGTAGTGGGCTTTGGTCAGGCATACCGCTTAGCGGGGGAATCTTTACAAAAACTACAAAAAATTTAATAGATAGTCATAAAATTAAGCTAGCCTTCATAAAGAGTAGTCTATGGTGCGAGACAGGGGCTAAAAAATGTATATTATTAACAATAATTTTAAAAACGATCAGGCAACAAGCAAAAATTCAAAATTCACTATCGTGTTTCAAGGTAAGAAAGAGTGTAAGGTTGTTGCTAAAAAAATTGATCTACTCACAGTTGATGACCGGATCAAACTTTATGATGCTTTTAAAGGAAAACAAGCACAAAAACTGTTGCGCAATGTCTTAGACGGGCTAATTGTTTTTTTATCGTGCAAGCAGGAAAAAAATGTGATTTCTGGGGAATTTTTCTCATCGGACAAAAAAGAAGACGGCTGTTTATTTGCTAACTACATTCATGAGTTACAGGAAGATGCTTTTGTCGATATTGACGGCTCGGCAATGGCTGTATAATCCTTAGCTATAAGTCATAAATAATAGCTATTACTGCTGATTTTCTATCGTATCCTCGGTATTTCTCATATGATCAGCGACTTTATAAAAAGAGTGTTTCATGCTTTGTAAAAGTATTTTATCCTCAATCTGTTCATCCAGTGCCTGGCTCATACAGGTTACCCACTGATCACGCTCTAAAGAAGTTATCTTGAAAGGCATGTGGCGCTGACGTAATCGAGGATGTCCATACTTCTCAATATATAAATCAGGACCTCCAAGCCAGCCAGATAGAAAAAGAAAAAGCTTGTTGCGCGAACCTTTAAGGCTTTTTGCATGCAAGTGACGCAGCTCTTTGACGTCATCACGGTCATCCATTAAATCGTAAAACCTGTTCACCAATTTCCGCACACCTTTTTCACCACCAACGCTATCATAATGTGTTGTATTTAATGTCATATTGCTTGTCTAAGCCTCACTCCAATTAATCAATTTACGTGTAAATATAACAATGTACTAATATACTCATAAAGAGTATAATCGCGCATCCAAAAAATTACGAGTACAAAATTGTGATAGAAAACCTAAGAAATATCGCCATCATTGCCCATGTTGACCACGGTAAAACGACCTTGGTTGATGAGTTGTTAAAGCAATCTGGAACGCTAGGCGACCGTGCCGACCATGGCGAACGCATGATGGATTCCAACGAGTTGGAAAAAGAGCGTGGCATCACAATTTTAGCCAAAAATACAGCTATCACATGGAATGACTATCGTATCAATATCGTAGATACGCCGGGTCACGCCGACTTCGGTGGTGAGGTGGAGCGTGTATTGTCAATGGTAGATAGCGTATTATTGATTGTAGACGCTGTGGATGGACCTATGCCTCAGACACGTTTTGTGACGCAGAAAGCCTTCGACATGGGCTTCAAGCCAATCGTCGTGATTAACAAAATTGACAGAAACGGTGCCGATCCTCATCGTGCCTTAGATCAAACATTTGAGTTGTTCGACAAACTAGGCGCAACAGACGAGCAGTTAGACTTCCCGGTTGTTTATGCGTCTGCACTGAATGGTTATTCGGGTCTGGATGCTGATGTTACCGAAGGTGATATGAACCCACTATTCCAGTCAATTGTAGATAATGTGGCACATCCTGATGTTGATCCTGATGCACCTTTCCAATTGCAAGTCAGTTCTCTTGATTATAACTCTTATGTAGGTTTAATCGGTATTGGTCGAATCAAGCAAGGTAGAATTACCAAGAATTCTGTTGTAAAAGTGATAGATGCCGAAGGCAAGGTAAGAAATGGACGTATCTTGCAAATACACGGTTTTCACGGCCTTGAGCGTATAGAAGTTCCTGAAGCACAAGCTGGTGATATTATTACCTTTACTGGCATGGATGAGCTGTATATTTCAGATACGCTATGTGATCCTAACCATATAGAAGCTTTACCTGCACTCAGCGTTGATGAGCCAACGGTAACGATGACGTTTCAGGTCAACAATTCTCCGTTTGTAGGTAAAGAAGGCAAGCTTATTACTTCGCGTAATATTAATGATCGCCTAGATGAAGAATTACTGCATAACGTGGCGTTACGTGTTGAGCAGATGGATGATAAAGATAAGTTCAGAGTCTCCGGTCGTGGTGAGCTACATTTGGGTATTTTGATTGAAACCATGCGTCGTGAAGGCTTTGAGCTTGCAGTGTCTCGTCCTGAAGTGATCATCAAAGAAGTTGATGGTGAAATGCAGGAACCGTATGAAGACTTAACCATTGATATAGAAGCTGAACACCAAGGCACGATAATGGAAAGGTTGGGTGATCGTCGTGGTCAGCTTAAGAATATGGAACCAGATGGTAAAGGTCGAGTACGTCTTGAATACATCATTCCTTCACGAGGTTTAATTGGTTTCCAGACAGAATTTATGACGGCTACTTCCGGTACGGGTCTGAAGTACCACAGCTTTGATCACTACGGTGAATATAAGGCGGGTGAAATCGGTCAGCGTAGCAGTGGCGTGTTAATTGCTAATGGGCAAGGCAAGGCGTTAGCTTATGCACTGTTCAATCTACAAGAGCGCGGTAAGCTATTTGTAGGACATGGTGAAGAAATTTATGAAGGCATGGTGGTTGGTATCCATACTCGTGATAATGATTTGGTTGTTAACCCTCTTAAGGCAAAACAATTAACCAATATTCGTGCGGCAGGAACAGATGAAAATCTGATTTTGACCAAGCCAATTCGCATGACGCTTGAACAAGCGCTTGAATTTATTGATGATGATGAGCTAGTAGAGGTAACACCTGAGAACATTCGAATCCGCAAACGCTTCTTAAAAGAGCATGAGCGTAAGAAAGCGGCTCGTCCTCCTAAGGACAAGGTCTAGTACCCTAACAGCCGTTGGCACTTAAACTTTCTGGATTGAGTTGGTTTTGTTATCATCAACTCTTTTCAGAAAAGCGAATAAAGAGCCACTGTGAGACAAAATTTACTACGTACTGAACACAGCCTGCTAAGATATCCCATCAGGGAAGTCGTTGAAATTGGTAAAAAGTTTGAGAAGCTTGCCGATTTTGAAATGATATGGGAAAACATCGGTGATCCCGTTGCTTCTGGTGAAGAAATTCCGGATTGGATGAAAAACATCCTCAGTGAACATATCGCCGATACTTCTACTTACGGCTATACCGATTCAAGGGGTGACATCAACGCCCGTAAATATGTACTGGAGCATTTCTCTAGTGATAAAGTCTGTACCTTAGACGACATTCTGTTTTTTAATGGCTTGGGCGAAGCGATCAACAAGATTCTTAACAACCTGCCGAAAGAAGCTCGCGTACTGGTTCCCTCTCCTACTTATCCCTCACATGCTACGGCGGAAGCGATGCATGCCGGGTGTCATTTTATTTCCTATGGACTAGACCCCGAAAAAGATTGGGAACCCGATGTTGAAGCAATTGAAAACCATGTACGCTTCAATGAGCAAATCGTTGCCATACTGGTCATTAATCCTAACAACCCAACAGGTAGTGTGTATCAGCGAGAAACATTAGAAAAGATCGTAGCCATTGCCAAGAAATACGACTGTTTTTTGATCTTTGATGAAATTTATCACCACATGACCTTTCCGGGTGTTGATAACACGTTGCTGTATGAGATTATCGGTGATGTTCCTGGTATTAGCATGAAAGGCATCAGTAAAGATATACCATGGCCAGGGTCGCGTTGTGGTTGGATAGAAGTCTACAATGCTGAAAAAGATGAAGGCTTTAATGATTATATTCATGTCATCTTGCTATCAAAAATGCTCGAAGTCTGTTCGACCGCACTACCGCAGAAAATTCTTCCCGAGCTATACAGTCATCCTCGCTATTCTGCAATGCTTGAAGCGCGTATCAAGAAATACAAAAACAGAGCAGACGAGGCTGAGATTTTTTTCACAGATATGCCGCACGTACGTTTCAGCAAACCTAAAGGCGTGTTCTATTTAGTGATAGAACTACTGGATTTACCCTATTCAACACTGCCATCCAAAAATAAAGATGTTCGGCTTGAGCTGGATAGATTAGAGCAAGAGGACATGACAGCAGACTTCCAGTTCGCCTACGAATTAATGGGAGCCGAGGGTGTTTGTGTCGTGCCGTTAACAGGCTTTGGTAGTGCACTGACGGGTTTTCGTATGACGCTGCTGCAGGAAGACGATAGCGTGTTCACCGAGACATTACAGCGTATAGGCAAAGCGATTAATGGCTATTATTAGGCGAAGCCTTTTACTGCTGTTGGTTGGAGTGATGAGTGGCTGTAGTTCTCTTTCAGGCATCCACGATAGGGGAGACGCTGAAAAAAATAAAAGCATGCAGTCTATCGAAGTACTGGATGTTAGAAAAAAAACTAATCTGGTTTCTATTCTTCCCGACCTGCTACAAAAGCAAGTGGTATTGGTGGGTGAAAGCCACACTTCCTATGCCGATCATCAAAACCAGCTCGCCGTAATAAAAGCACTATTTCCCCATTGGCCGAAGATGGGAATTGGCGTTGAGTTTATACAAAGTCCTTATCAAAATGTATTAGATGATTATGTGTCGGGTGATCTAAGCGATGCGCAGATGCTCAAGAAAACACAGTGGTACCAGCGTTGGAGATATGATTTCCGTCTTTACCGAGACATCTTTCATTACGCCAAAACAAATAAAATCCCGTTAATTGCACTAAATACTCCCACCGAACTCATCAAGAAAATCAGCAAAAATGGGATTTCTGGATTAAACGCACAAGACAGAGGTTTATTGCCGACCAAAATAAAGGCAAGCAAAACCTATCGTGAAAGACTGCTGAAAGTATTTCGCCAACACGCTCCTGCCAGTAGTAAAGGATTGAACCACTTTATTGACGTGCAATTAGCCTGGGATGAAAGCATGGCGGCTAATGCTGCTAAAGCGATACGATCTGGAAAGGTTAACCAGATGGTTTTATTAGCTGGATCGGGTCATGTCATTCGCCAGGCAATTCCAGCAAGGTTGTCGTTATCAACAGCGATCATTGTTAATGATCTACCTGAGGATTTATCAGAAGTAGATTACCTATTACATATTCAATCTGGCTCTGACCAAGAACTTCCCAGCGCTGGAAAAATTGGCATCATGATGGAGTCTGTAAAACAGACTGTCGTGGTGGCGAGTGTTTTGAAGTCGCACAAAGCTGATCTAAAAAAAGGCGACATGATCATCTCAATAGATGGCAAAAAAGTAATTAGTCCTGAAGATATTAAAATTGCTCTGCTGGATAAAAAACCAGGAGAGAGTATTCGAATGAAAATCCAACGTAAGAATCAGCCTGTTATTCAGAAGCATGTAAAACTTATGTAAGCAATTAACGGTTTTAAAATATTAATACTGTATTCGTACACGAGTTAGTCACTATGATTGACTCGTGTTATTGGAGTACTTTACTCAAGAGACTCCTGTTCAAGTATATGGACACAGTCACCTCTACTACCTTTTTGTTTGTAGGATTTTCATCCACGCCATACAATTATCTAAATCAACGATACAGTTGCAGACCATACTTTCCCTCTTGATCTATGTTTGATGCGAAAAGATTCCAAGGTTTTTTATCTATTTGATGATTTCGGGAACCTTTCTTTTCGATGTGGCATCTTGTAGATGTTACGAAACATTACGAACGATTAATACTAATAGAGGTTTTCAAAATGAAACGATTCAAGAGTAATACTCCAGCAGCATTGTTGATAGTCTTGTCTTTTGGCATAAGCTTGATGGGATGTACGAATACAGCTAGTACTTCAGGCAAGCAGGCTGATGTACTCACTGATGCTAATATTGCCGCTATTGTGGTGGGAGCCAATAATATTGATATTTCTGCGGGTAAGATTGCGTTACAGCGCTCGAGCAACCCAGAGGTTAAGAAGTTTGCCCAACGCATGATTACAGACCATACCGCCGTGTTGAACGCAGCAGTCAAACTGGTTACTCGGTTAGGAGTAACGCCTGTTAATAATGATCTAGTTGTGACACTTTCAGAGCAGTCCAAACAACACGAAACCAAACTTAAAACATTATCGGGCAGGGAATTTGATAAGGCGTATATTGATCACGAAGTGGCTTATCACGAAGCAGTGATAGGGGTGATTGAGAAGCAGTTGATCCCTGCTGCGCAGAATACGGAATTAAAGCAGACATTGGTCTCTGTGTTGCCTGCGTTTAAGGCGCATCTTAAACATTGTCAGATGATTCAGAGGGCAATCTAATGCAAGCCTTTTCTATAAAACACTTGTCGGTTTTGTTTGTCGGGTTCTTGCTAACTAGCTATGCGCTTTCTGATAGTACAGCAGAAAAATCTTTACACGTGCATCATCAGGTTGAAATAACAGGTTTTGAGTTTGTTCCTAAAAACCTGGCAGTTGCTCCTGGAGATATTGTGACTTGGACCAACAAGGATATTGTTCCACATAATGTTATTAACACTGCGGATAAGAGGGTCATCTCTCCGGATTTGGCGACAGGCGAAAACTTTTCATATAAAGTTTCTGCGGGTGCTGTGGAATATTTCTGTGGTTTCCATCCGTCGATGACTGGGAGTCTCAAACAGTAGAGGGAATGATGTAGGCTCGAAATAGCATACTGTTATTTCGGGCAAAAGAATAGTCCATCATATAATGATAATAAGATAGGAGTAGAACCATGTTGCACTCTGTGATACAAAAACCACGAACCATTGATGTTGCCGTGATTACAGCGGTGTCTTCGGAAGTTAGCGATGAGGAGATTATTCAGCGGATTCTAGCGGGGGATGTAGATGCATATGGCGCTATCATGCGACGTTATAATCAACGAATTTTTCGAGTTGCCAGAAGCTTTGTGACGGACGATGCAGCGGCGATGGATATTGTGCAAGAAGCCCATATCAAAGCCTATACTCGATTGAGCCAATTTCACGGAAAAAGTGCATTTTTAACATGGTTAGCTGGTATTACCCGCAATGAAGCGTTGATGTATTTGCGCAAACACAAACGGGAGGTATCTATGGTTGAAAATGAGATGGACTTTATTGAGCAGGCAGGGCAGGAAGTCCCTGTTATTGGAGGGGCTGCTTTACCGGATAATTCTCTGGAGAATAGTCAGTTAAAACATTTGATTAACCAGAATATTGATACGTTGCCAGAGAATTTCCGTACTGTTTTTGTGTTACGAGCCATAGAACAGTTTAGTGTGAAAGAAACGGCTGAAATACTAAAGATCAAAGAAGAAACGGTAAAAACCCGCTATTTTCGGGCTAAGCGATTATTACGTGGACAACTTCAAACCTACCTGAATGCTGCAGGTATGAAGGTTTATGAGTTTGGTGGACATCATTGCGATATTATCGTGAGGAATGTGCTAAACCATATACATCAACATTCGTCGTAAGCTAGTCTCGCAAAATAAAGACTATATTATGGGCTGTTGTTTATACAATAAATGCCTACTCCCATTGGTTCACCGCTAAGCTGTGATTCATGAAGATATCAGGAGCCACAGGCTCGTGGCATCAAACCACATTTCATACTTGGAGTTAGCCCCATGAGTACTCATTCTGTCATAGCTGAATTACGGTATTTTCTCGGAGTGACGGATCAAACGAGTAGTCACAAGGAAAAGCTAATTTCGGGTTTGGGTGCATTTCTTGGAATATTCAGTGTTTGCCTGATCAGCTTGGCTTTTATGGATCAAGCAACGGCCGTCTATATTGTTCCATCAATTGGAGCTAGTGCTGTGCTTTTGTTTGCAGCCCCTCATGTATCCTTCTCGCAACCTTGGAATGTGTTTGCAGGGCACTTGGTCTCGGCGGTTGTTGGGGTTAGTTGTGCGTTGATTGTTTCTGATGCTGTGATTGCAGCCTCCTTGGCTGTCGGCATTGCAGTAACCGCTATGTACTATCTGCGTTGCATCCATCCTCCCGGTGGCGCGACAGCACTGGCGGCTGTGATCGGTAGCGCTAAGTTACATAATCTCGGTTATTCTTATATCTTGACCCCTGTTTTTTTAAACGTAGTGACTCTCTTGTTAATAGCGCTATTATTTAATCTCCTCTTTAACTGGAGACGCTACCCTGCTTATCTTCATAGACGGTTGGGGAAAAAAGATAGTGTAACAAATAGTGCAATAAGAGAAGGTTACCAACCTATTTACCAACCGATAAGACATGAAGATTTTGTTTATGCATTAAGCCAAATGGATTCTTTTGTTGATATTTCCGAAGCTGATTTATTAAAAATCTATTCACTCGCAACGGGCAAAGAGCGACACTAGCGCAAACCTGTCTGATTGTGTTATTGGCTGTCCATTCTCTATTCCGACCTTATTAAATTGCCTCACTACAGGTTATCACTTGACACCATCACGGCATCTACCTAGCATGCGCTATGTTTAATCTCCAAAATCTCAATAACTTTTATTTCAATGGATTTCAATTCAATTTATAAGCTAGTGACTAGTGATATGGATGCTGTAAACACGTTGATTCAACGTAGGTTGCAGTCAGAAGTTGTACTAGTCAATCAGCTCAGTGCCTATATTATTAACAGCGGAGGCAAGCGTTTACGACCCTTGTTAGCCTTGCTCGTTGCGCGTGCCTGTGGCTATCAGGGAGAGCGTCATATTGATGTGGCTGCTATTGTCGAATTTATCCATACAGCGACTTTATTACACGATGATGTGGTTGATGAATCCGATTTACGTCGAGGCAAAGAAACGGCCAATAACGTATGGGGCAATCAGGCTGCTGTTTTAGTGGGTGATTTCCTCTACTCTCGTGCTTTTGAAATGATGGTTGATGTCGGCATGATGCGCATCATGGAGATTCTAGCCAATACCACCAATACCATTGCGGAAGGCGAAGTACTACAGTTATTAAATTGTAACGATGCGGATACGACAGAAGAGCGCTATTTGGAGGTCATCTATTCCAAAACAGCTAAACTTTTCGAAGCAGCCTGTTTAATAGGAGCAGTGCTAGCGGAACTCCCAAAAGATCAGCAAGAATCGATTGCTCGGTATGGTATGCATCTAGGCACTGCTTTTCAGTTGGTAGATGATATTTTGGATTACAGCGCTTCGGCTGAAGAAATAGGTAAAAATATTGGTGATGATCTCGCTGAAGGAAAGCCAACACTCCCACTCATTATTGCCTTGCAACGTAGCACGGGTAAAGACGCACAACTTATCCGGGATGCCATTGAACAAGGTGGAGATAAAGGCAATTTAGATGAGGTGTTGCAGATTATTGAGTCCACAAACTCTCTGACATACACTCGTGAGGTAGCTGAGAATGAAGTAAGAATGGCTATCGAAAGCTTATCTTGCTTGCAAGAAAATGAATTCAAAACAGCTTTAGCAGAGCTGGCACGATTTACTATTAGCCGAACTCATTAAGTCCAAATTCGCTGGAAGCGATGCTTTACCCTCTCTTAAGATGTTGATTTAAATCACTGTGTGGCGAGACTGAAGAGACTGTGCAAGTATTCCTTATGTAGGGTGTGCCGACGAAGGAGGCGCACCATGAATCAACAGCTTATGGTGCGCCTCGTACCTAGGCACACCCTACAAATGAGATTTTTCTTAATACTTGCACAACCTCTGAAGGCTCACTTCCAATTACAAAAAGGACTTAATAAAGGTTCCTTAGGGTTTTCCACCTTTGAGTATTGCTTCTGCAATATCCGCCTATTATTTCCTCCCTATACGCTTTCATCTGGTTATTCAAATGTTATAAATGTTTAGATGATACTCTGCTAAAGGAGTATCTAGATTAAGTCCTTTGTCTTGGAGGTGAGCCTTCAGGCTCGCATACGGTGCTTACAATCACACCTTAGGCGAAGCTAAAGCATCGCTTCCAGAACGTTGACTTGTTCAGAGTTTCTTTAGTGTCAAAACATTCGAGGTCTTTGTCATGCGTGTCTTTACCCTACTGTTAAGTTTTCTTTTTTTTACGGTTGCATCATCCATTAGTTGTGCGAAAATTTATTCGTGGAAAGATGCGAGCGGTAAAACCGTTTATGGTGATAATCCCCCAAACCAGAACAAAGCCAAGGAAGTGAAAACACAAGAGTTGACAGTTGTTCCTGGTTATAAGGATCCCTCTCTGGCTCAAGTTGCTGAAAAAACAGTGAGTGACGACAAAATTGAAGATGATCAAGACAAAGGTTATGACATTTTTAATGTAACTTATCCAAAAAATGATGAAGCCATACGTACCAACGATGGCAATGTTACCGTCGCTTTTGAGTTATCTCCTGCATTAAAAAGTACCGATACAGTCTTTATTTATGTTGACGGAAAAAAAGTAGTAGAAGGCAGTCAATCTTTGACGGCAAGTTTGACTAGTCTGGATCGTGGTACGCATAGCATGTTTGCAGTGGTGCGTAATGATAATGGTGATGTTCTGTTAAATAGTAATACGGTGTCATTTCATATTATGCGTAATTCTATTATCACTAATCCGTCGAGATAATATATTCCTTTTTAATTGTCACGATAAGAGACTGACAACCAGAACAAAATTCAATAAGATGTGCAACTATGTTTCATATTGCACTTTTCGAACCTGAAATCCCCCCCAACACAGGCAATATCATGCGCCTGTGTGTCAATACCAATAGCAGTTTACATCTTATTCATCCGTTGAGTTTTTCTCTAGATGAGAAACGGTTGCGTCGTGCAGGAATGGATTATAGGGATATTGCGGTGATCCAGGAGCATGAGAGTTATGAGGCCTTTCTAAGCTCACTGGATAATGTTAATGCTATCTATGCGTTAACGATTAAAGGGCGGAAATTTCACACTCAAGCAGAGTTTCAAGAGGGCGATGTCTTCTTATTTGGGCCAGAGTCTAGAGGCTTGCCAGATTCTGTTTTAGATTCTCTGGATCAGGAACATAAGCTTCGTATTCCTATTATGCCCGATTCGAGAAGTTTAAATCTTTCGAATACGGCTGCTATTGTGATCTATGAAGCCCTTCGTCAACATAACTTTCCAGACCTCAGTTAGCGCTTGTGCTAAGGAATATAACTAGATGAAACTGATTAGGGCAACAAGGAACTCTGTTCGTCATAGACAATGTGTCGCAACCATTGGGAACTTTGATGGTTTGCATAGGGGGCATAGAAAAATTCTCGAACAAGTGCAAACTTTGGGTCAGCGTTTAGAGTGCCCCACTGTTGTGATCAGCTTTGAGCCTTTGCCAACCGAATTCTTTAGTCAAAAGTACAACAAACCACTGCCAGGGCGTATTTACCCCTATCGTGATAAAGCACGTATTCTTAATAATTTGGCTATAGATGAGTTCGTCTGTTTAAAATTTACCAAAATGCTAAGTGAAATGGAACCTGAAGATTTCATTAAAGAAATCTTGCTACAGCGTTTAAATATAAAACATTTAGTGGTTGGGGATGATTTTCGTTTTGGGAAAGAGCGCCGTGGTGATTTTGATATGCTCAGGGATATCGGTAAGCTAGGGGGTATGGCGGTTTCTAATACCGCAACGATAGAACACAATGGCAAGCGAGTGAGTAGTACCCGAATTCGTCAGTATTTAGCGACAGGAGACTTAACAGCCGCCAATGAGTTGCTAGTTGATAGTTATAGATTATCTGGGCGTATTCGTCATGGTGATGAGCGTGGTCGTACGATTGGTTTCCCAACATTAAACCAGTTTTTGCCAGAGGATATTATTGCCGCAAGAGGGGCTTATGCCGTTAGAGTGCATGGGTTGACAGATAAGGCTCTGCAGGGTGTAGCGAATATTGGTAACCGACCAACAGTGTCGGGTCTTGAAACGCGACTGGAAACTCATGTATTTAATTTTAATCAGCAAGTTTATGGAAAACAGGTTTGTATTGAGTTAGTGGAATTTTTACGCGTAGAACAAAAATTTGAAAACTTTGCGGCGTTAATGCTACAAATTAAAAAAGATAGTGCTAAAGCGAGAGGGCTTTTGTAAGAGTGCTATAGTTCGTGCTGATATTTGGAAGGAGCTAACTGAAGATAATAACCTTGCTCATTAATGGCCTTTATAACTTCAGTAGCGTCTGTGCGAATGAGTCTACGATCTGTATCCAGATCAAAATCAAAAGAAAAGCTGAAATCGCCTAATAGCTTGATAAGAGAATCAGGCACATCATCGAAATTATCTTTTTTAGGTAGGTAAAGATAGGTTCCTTTTTTGTGTTCACACCGATAAATATACACGCGTTGCATAATGCTTCTTCTAGCTTTTCGTTTCTAGTTTTTCAACTGAGACTATATGTTTAAGAGGGATTTTCACCATATGATTTTCATTGTTATCATGGGTTTCCAGTAACAAGGAAGTTGTTGTTATCTCAATATTCTTCCCCTCGAACTCACGATCATCAACCAGTGTGATCCTGATGTGTTTGTTGATTAAGTCGCCTAATTGGTCGCTATCAACTTTTGTGTACACGATATAGTACAGCGGCTTTGAGGGTAAGGGTAATTCTTTGGTTTTATGTGCAGCAGCAAGATTGAGGTTGTTATTTATGGGATTAACGGAAGTTTCAGTTATATCCGTTTGTATAGAGGCTGCTGGGTTACTGTATAGATAATTCTGGAGATAACGATGACCACCTGCGTACCAGGTAACTAACGCTAAACCGAGAGCAAAAACACTGGTTGGAAATGCTTTTCCCGTTTTCCCCAGAATGGTAGGAAGTACAACCAGATTAATGCCAGGTATGAGGGAAATAAGCCCTGTCACGGTATGGTGTTTGAACGATGCTATAACGATGATGAGATAAGCTACTAAGAAAATAAAGCCCCCAATGGCGGCTAAAATAAAAAGAAGTAATGACATAATTATTAGATTATTTCCTATTGGAGGCTATGCCCCATGATAGGATTGGGTGAGGTAGCCAAGACTGTATTTATTGTACAGTCTTTGGGAAAGTTCACAACGCGTGAGAGCCATAAATTTGGTTTGTTGCAACGTTAATCACAACTAATAGAAGTTAAGGATGGGAATGAAAATAACAGTTATAAACGGTAGCCAACGTCATGCGAAAAACTCACAGAGCCTCAAAGTGGCTAAGTATATTTCGAATGCACTGATAGAAGAGCAGTTTTGCCAACAAACGCATTTAATCAGCATGACAGATAAGCCTTATCCATTATGGGATGAGAGTATTTGGGATGGAGATCAACACTGGAAAGATTTATTAGAGCCGGTAGCTGGCGAATTAGAATCCAGCGATGGTTTTGTCGTTATCGTGCCGGAATACCATGGTATGGCACCTGCTGCATTAAAGAATTTTTTATTGATGCACAACAAAAACCAAATAGGGCATAAACCCGCATTGTTGGTGGGCGTCTCATCTTCAGATGGAGGAGCCTACTCGATTGCAGAAATGCGCATGAATAGCTCGAAAAACAATCGGCTCTGTTATATACCAGAGCAGTTAATTGTCAGGAATGTTGAATCGGTATTGAATCCGGATGAGGCCGATAATAATGCGGATGCAGATAGTTATTTTAAAGAGCGCATTTCTTTTGCTTTAGGTGTGTTAAGTCAATACGCCGTTGCGTTAAAACAGGTGAGAGAGAGTGGTGTGACGGATAATGCTAAGTTTAGCAATGGCATGTAGTTTATGTAGCCTTCAAAGCCACTTGTGCGGCGTTAATAATATGTAAATACCCTTTATGGTAGAATGGCTTCTCAGTTAATAGTTAAAAACCCATGATTAAATCACCCGCACATGTTCATCAGAAAATTCTGAACAGGATAGGAAAACATCCTTATTTTCACGATGATCGTCATTCTGATCGTAGAAATGAAATGCGCTGGTTAACGATAGAGCGAACAGCTATACCGATAAAGAACCTTCCAGAGTCTATTGAAGGCACGACTATTGTCCAGCTAACTGATCTTCACTTACATCCTTTTACCCAGATCGAACATATAGAAAGAGCGGTGTATTTGGCAAACTCACTAAAGCCCGATGTGATCGTATTGACAGGGGATTATGTTTGGCATGATGCGCAAGATATCCTGGAACTGGCACCTACTTTAGCCAACCTCAATGCTAAATATGGTATCTTTTCAGTATTAGGAAATCATGAACACAAAACAGACCCTAAGCTGATTACTGAAACATTTGAAACAGTGGGCATTCCTGTGTTTAAAAACCAGGCGGTTGATTTGCAAATAGGTAAAAGCCTGCTTTATTTGGCCGGAATAGATGATGGTTGGTTAGGCAATCCTGATATTAAGAAAACAATGGCATCTCATCGTGGTGAAATGCCCGTGGTGTTGATGGCGCATGAACCCGATATGATTGATTGGTATGCAGATGACACACGTATCAATCTGCAAGTTTCAGGGCATACCCACGGCGGACAGATACAATCAGCGGCGAACAAGCCGTTAGTACGCCCTTATCTGGGGCGTAAATATGTGCAAGGTTTGCACAGAGTTAATGAAAGTTGGGTTTATACCAGCCGGGGAATAGGCACCACCGGTATTCCGCTACGACGCAACTGTGCGCCGGAGGTTACGCATCTTACTTTGGTGAGGTCATAGCTAAACTTTATTTGAAGTAGTCTGCGTTGGGAATGAAACGCAGGATTATGTGGCGCATTGAGTCTGTTCTGGACGCTAAACCAAACAATATGCAACAAACTTATAAGCTTTGTTGCATTATCCTTTTAGGTTTCAAGCAACTATCTCCTTCAGGAATTCCCATACCTAAAAACACACGATCCTGATTATAAATCCGGATATGGCCCGCATCAGGTACAGCGATGTTGACAGCTTGCCCATAAAGCAAAGCAACGGTTTGCTTTTCGTCTAAGGTGACTTCTGGGAATTGAGTTAAACCCGCATCAACAGGCAGCAGCAAGTCAATAAGGTCTTTATCTTGTGCTGCTTCGATAGTTTCCCAATTCAGCATGTCGCTATTGCTAAAAGGTTTAACTTCGGTTCGATGCAGCATAGAGACAAAAGCACCACAGCCTAAATCATGACCAATATCTTCGACTAATGTACGAATGTAAGTCCCTTTAGAGCAATCCACTTCCAGCTCTAAAGTGGTGTCGGTGAAGCTCAATAAGGTGAGTTTGTGAATAGTAACTTCCCGCTGCTTACGTTCTATTTCAATGCCTTGTCGGGCAAATTCATAAAGCGGTTTTCCCTGGTGCTTAAGCGCGGAGTACATGGGGGGTATTTGAGTGATACGTCCACGATATTTATTGAGTACGGATTCGATCAAGTTCTCATCTAGAGCAGGGATAGGTTTTTGTTTTAGAATTTCACCTTCAGCATCGCCTGTAGATGTTGTTGTGCCGAGTGTTGCAGTGGTTAAATAGCTTTTATCAGAATCAAGCAAAAACGATGATATTTTAGTGGCTTCACCGAAACAGATAGGCAACATGCCGGTCGCTAAAGGATCAAGGCTGCCAGTATGGCCTGCTTTTTGAGCTTGATAATGTTGCTTGGCATTTTGTAACGCTCGATTTGAGCTGATACCCAGAGGTTTGTCTAGTAATAAGATACCGCTGATTGGGCGGCCTTTTCTACGTCCACGCGCCATGTGTTAATCCTGAGTCCTAAGGTTGGTTATTTTATGATCGGTCACTATTGATGGCTTTATCAATAAGAATGCTTAGTGCATCAGCTTTGACCTCAGTGTCATCATAGAAAAATTTGAGTTCAGGGGTGGTTCGTAAACTGAGATTTCTGGCGAGTTCTCGACGCAAAAAACCAGCGGCTCGGTTGAGTCCTATTTCAGATTCTTCAGCCATATCTTCTTGTAACGTGTCAAAATAAACTTTGGCAAGTTTAAGATCTTTAGCCACCTGAACATCCATGATGGATACCATGCCAACTCTTGGATCTTTGACTTTGTCTCGAATAAGCTGAGCAAGTTCTCGCTTGATTTGCTCAGCTATTCGGTCAGTTCTTGAGTAATCAAATGGCACGGGATAATCCTAATTAAAGACTACGAGCGACTTCAGTGCGTTTAAAACACTCAATCTGGTCGCCAGGCTGGACGTCATTATAGTCTTTGATGGCGATACCACATTCTGTTCCAGTACGAACTTCTTTCACATCGTCCTTGTGACGGCGAAGAGATTCAAGCTCACCTTCATACACAACTACATCATCGCGCAGTACACGAATAGGTAAGCCTTTGGAAACGTGACCATCAATAATCAAACAACCGGCTACAGCACCCATTGCCGAAGAACGGAAGACGTCTTTAACCTCTGCGATACCCATAAACTCTTCACGAAGTTCAGGGGCAAGCAAGCCACTCATGGCGTCTCTCACATCATCAATTGCTTCATAAATGATGCTGTAATAGCGGATTTCAACACCGCTTTCTGAGGCATGACGCTTAGATGAAGAATCAGCACGGACATTGAAGGCGAGCATGATAGAATCAGAAGCTTGGGCTAGTGTCACATCGCTCTCGTTAATGCCACCTACACCCGAGGAGACAATATTGACTTTAACTTCATCGGTAGAAAGTTGTGTCAATGAATGCTTTAGAGCTTCAACACTGCCTTGTACATCAGCTTTAATAATAATATTGACTTGTTGAACGTCATTTCCCGTACCTAGATTAGCAAATAAAGCTTCAAGCTTTGCAGTCTGCTGTGAAGTTAGGCGAGAATCGCGCTCTTTATGACGACGTAACTCAGCGACTTCACGTGCCTTTCGTTCATTGGCGAGGACTACCATGTCAGAACCTGCTTCAGGTGCACCAGAAAGACCCAAGATAGAAACTGGAATAGAAGGCCCAGCGCTTGTGATAGTTTGACCTTTATCGTCCAGCATAGCTCGAATGCGTCCATATTCCTGTCCACAAAGCACGATGTCGCCTTTGTTTAAAGTGCCTTGTTGTACTAACACAGTCGCAACAGCACCACGGCCTTTTTCAATACTGGCTTCAATAACAACACCACTTGCTGCACCTTCAGTGCGAGCTGTTAAAGCTTGCATCTCAGAAACCAGCAAGATGGAATCTAATAAAGAGTCAACACCTTCACCAGTAATGGCAGAGACCTCTACAAAGACATCGTCACCACCCCAATCCTCAGGGATAACTTCAAGTGCCGTTAAGTCAGTTTTAACCTTTTCAGGGTTGGCATTTTCTTTATCAATCTTGTTAATAGCTACGATTAATGGCACACCCGCAGCACGTGTATGCTCAATCGCTTCTTTGGTTTGTGGCATGACGCTATCATCAGCAGCAACCACCACGATAACGATATCTGTTGCATTGGCTCCGCGTGAGCGCATAGCGGTAAAGGCCGCGTGTCCTGGCGTGTCAAGGAAAGAGATAATGCCATTGGGTGTTTCAACCTGATAAGCACCAATGTGTTGGGTAATTCCGCCCGCCTCACCAGCCGTAACACGGCTTTCACGAATGTAATCTAGTAATGAAGTTTTACCGTGGTCGACATGTCCCATAATCGTAACTACAGGAGGACGTGGGTGTTTCTCAAGATCGCTACTATCATCAACGAGTGAAGCAAGTATCGCCTCATCCTCATTCGCAACCGCTACAGATACCGCCGTATGGCCTAATTCTTCGGTAACCAAAATCGCTGTATCTTGATCCAACGACTGGTTGATCGTTGCCATAACGCCCATGCCCATCATCTGCTTGATTACATCGGTCGAAGATACACTAAGCTTATTGGCTAAGTCGGATAGCACAATAGTTTCAGGAATCTCAATTTCTTTAATGACAGGTTCAGTAGGCTTTTCAAAACCATGCTTGCCATCACGTTCAATGGTGATTTGTCTCGTTTGCTGGCGACCTTTGCCTTTCTTGCGACGACGGCTAACGCCTTTTTCCATATGCAGTTGATTACCACGACCCTGGAAAGGCTTTTTGTGCTTGCTTTTATTTTTATTTTGATTGGCTGTTGAAGTGACTTCACTTGTTGTCGTAGTTGTCGTAGTTGTCGCAGCAGGAGTAACCGTTTTGGGTTTACGAGAAGGGCGCTTCTTCAAGAGTGAAGCAGCCTCGTCTTTGGCCTGGTTTGTGCCTCCTGCTTTGTGACGTCGTGCTGCTGCAAAGAAGTCTAAATCAGGTTTTGCTTCTGTTGTCTCTGTGTTTGGAGTAGCTGCTTGAGGAGATGTAGCCGAGCTATCATCTTGTTGGATTGCAGGCTCACTCGTCTCCGTCGGTGCAGTGGTTGAAGTGTCTCCTGCTTCTATTGGAGCCTCATTAGCTTCTTGGTCAACTACTGCTTGCTTCTTTGCCGCGGCTTTTTCTTCCTTGGCTATCTCAGCATCACGCTTAGTGTCCTGCAAAGTTTGGCGCTCAGCAGACAATTGTTTGGAAAGTTCTTCCGAGCGATTAGTCGAGGCATCGTCAGCAGTAGTGGGCGAAGGTTTGCGCAAAGTGCGTTTTTTCCGGCGCACCTCTACATTAACGGTATTGCCGCTATGCGCGCTAGTGACTTTTCGTTCACTTACAGTGCCACGACTCATCGAAAGTTTAGGCTTTGCCGATGCACTGCTTTGTTGTTGACCTTCGCGGATAAATTCTAGCAGCTTGAGCTTTTGCTCGTCGGTGATAGAGTCATCTTCACTGTTTACGGGTATGCCAGCATCCTGAAGTTGTTTTAGCATCACATCTATAGGAGTGCCAACTATCTGGGCCAGCTGTTTTACTATAATTTCTGACATGTGTGTTGTCTCCTACCTTATCCATTTTTCGCTTCAGTTTCAGCGGACGGTTTTTCTTCGTCTGATGATTCTGATTCTTTGTCGTCCGAAGGTTCTTTGTCCGCTGACGGTTTTTCATCAGCTGACGGCTCTTTATCCGCTGAAGGTTTTTCATCAGTTGAAGGCTCTTTAACTGCTGGTGTTTCTTTGTCAGCAGGTGGTTCTTCATTGGCTGGTTCTTCGTCAGCTGAAGGTTCTTCTTTAGCTGAAGGCTCTTCGTCTGCAAACCAGGGTGCGCGTGCGATCATAATTAACTCACCGGCGCGTTCTTCGGTCATATCTTCAATATCTAACAGCTCATCTGTGGCTTGCTCTGCCAAGTCTTCCATGCTGTAAATTCCTTTTGCTGCCAATTTGAAAGCTAAGGCATTGTCCATGGTGTCCATTCCTAACAAGTCTTCTGTAGGGCTGCCACTGTTACCTGAAATAGCTTGCGTTAATAGCGCATTTTGAGCACGTGTGCGCAACTCTTCAGCAAGTTCTTCATTAAACTCTTCGATTGCACAGACATCATCAAAGTAATACACCAAGTCATCAAGGGTTGTAAAGCCTTCGTCAACCAGAATGCTGGCTATATCTTCGTCGATATCCAGACTTTCTATGAATTTGTCTTGTACTAAAGCATGTTCTTTTTGTGATTCTTCTTCGGCTTGCACATCGGACATGATGTCAAGCTGCCAACCTGTAAGTTCACTGGCGAGGCGTACATTTTGTCCGCCTTTGCCTATAGCCTGAGAAAGCTGTTCTTCATCAACACCCACTCGCATGACTTTTTTCTCTTCATCGACAACGATAGAGAGGACTTCTGCAGGTTTCATAGCATTAATAACGAAAGTGGCGATGTCATCATCCCAAGGGATAATATCAACACGTTCATCGTTAAGCTCATTGGTAACAGTCTGGATACGCGAACCTCGCATACCGACACAAGCACCCACGGGATCAAGATTAGGCATGTTGGCACGAACGGCTATTTTAGCGCGAGATCCAGGATCACGGGCAGCGGCCATAATATCAATCATTTCCTGTCCAATTTCGGGCACTTCCAGTTTCAATAGCTCGATCAACAAGTTGGAGTCAGTTCGACTGACAATAATTTGTGGCCCACGCCCACCATCAATAATTTCTTTTAAGTAGCCACGCATACGATCGCCAGGGCGCACCATATCTTTGGGTAGCATTTCTTCTCGTGGAATTAACGCTTCAGCATTGTCGCCCATATCCAGTACGATACCGCGACGATCAACACGTTTTACGGTTCCAAGTACCAGTGTGCCGATACGGTCACGGAAACCTTCAACAATACGTTCACGTTCGGCCTGTCGTACTTTTTGTACAATGACTTGCTTGGCGGTTTGTGCGGCAATACGACCAAACTCAACAGACTCAATGGGTTCACGAACAAACTCACCTACTTCAAGATCATGTCCCGCTTTCTTGGCATAACTGTAGAGTATTTGACGTTCTGTTGACTCGAATTCTTCAGACTCATCATCAAGTACTTCCCATTGGCGAAAAGTCTCGTAGTCACCTGTCTCCCGATCAATATCGACTTTAACGTCTATTTCGGAGTTGCTCTTCTTGCGTGTTGCCGTAGCCAAGGCTATTTCTACAGCCTCAAAAATAATTTCAGGGTCGACATTTTTCTCGTTGGAGATAGCATCAACTACATATAAAATTTCTTTGCTCATAACTTTCTAACCTTCTTCTAACCTTTGGGTCCACTTTTTAAACGTGAATGCTCAATAGTGTCGAACGGGATATCATAATGTTCATTATCAATCTTTAAAGTCACTTCCAAATCTGATAGCTCTTCGATCGTGCCTTTAAAGTTTCTTCTGCTGTTTAATGGAATACGTGTCTTAATCTTCACTGTTTTTCCGATGTATGCTTGGTATTGTTTTGGAAAGAATAGCATTCTATCCACACCAGGAGATGATATTTCCAGCGTGTACGCAGAAGATATTGGATCTTCCACATCAAAGACAGCGCTTATTTGATGGCTGACGGTAGCACAATCATCAACGCTAATGCCGTCAGCCGATTCAATATAAATGCGCAGCAAACCGTTATCACTATGCGGACGGTAATCGTAACCCCATAGCTCGTAGCCAAGGCCTTCGACCGTGGTTTGGATTAGGTTTTCTAAGGTTTCTTGCGACATTTTATACTCTGTAGTCTCTATTTTTCTCTATGTTCTGTTGTACTAAAATCTGTGTTACAAATTCTAGATAATAAAAAAGCCCCGATTAACGGGGCTTTTTATAATATTTGGTAGCGGGGGTAGGATTTGAACCTACGACCTTCGGGTTATGAGCCCGACGAGCTTCCGGGCTGCTCCACCCCGCATCAGCGAGGGCATATAATAGTGATATGTTTAAATAATTACAAGTCATTTTATTTGGTTTTTATTATTTGTAACCCAATGTAGATAACAGGTGTATTTTGGGACAAGTTTTCGCTTGAAATTTTCGCTTGAATTAAGTTGTAGATTATATGATTCGTCTTTTTATTTTTGCGGTGGTTGCCTTTTTGGGATTGGTTGTTACGATTCTCTCATTGGTTTTAATGTTTACGATTATCCGGTGGATAAAGCGTTTCTTTTCAGGTGGGCAGAAATTTGTCAATAACCAACATGAGGACTGGAAAAAGAAACAGGCAAAACAGAAAGCTGAGGCCAGTATCCCGGATTTTTTAAAGCAGGCTAGTCAGCGACTAGACAACATAGATCAATCGGCTAAGCAACTTACAGAAAAATGGCAGTTACTCTTAAATCCGGTGATTCTCGATTCACATGAAATGTTGCAAAGAGGAATAGCAAAGCCAGAACAAGCTCACTTTTCACGGAATTTTTTTACCGTGACGTTAAAGGCACTGGAAGGTTTCACTGAAGCGTTAGTTGATATGAACGAGGGTATGCAGGATCAAGAAGAGGAAAAAGCACGACAAAACATTGCGGTTTTCATGAATGATATCTATAAATATCGTGCCAAATTTGAAGCTAGAAAACGCTTTGATTTTCATGTGATGATGGAAGTTATCAAGCAGCGCTTAGGCAAGTAGCTGTAGTTCTTGTTCTATACTTATTTTTTGTCTCAAAAGTTGGCATGTAGAGAAAGCCCATGTTCAAGAAATAAAATCATTTTTTATGGAAGGCCCACCATGCGGAGATTAAAACCAACATATTAGTGAAGCTAAACGTGATCAAGGTTTCAGGGAAGTAAGTGTTCGCCTTGCATCAGCTGTTCTAAACTTTCACGTTCCTGAATAAGATGGAGTTCCTTTCCATCAACCATAAGTTCAGCTACACGAGGTCGTGAGTTATAGTTGGAGGACATGGTTGCGCCATAAGCACCTGACGAACGTATGGCTAATAAGTCACCCTGAACAATACTTAAATTTCTGTCTTTACCCAGGAAATCTCCTGTTTCACAGATGGGTCCTACTACATCGTACTGACGCATTTCGGCGTTTCCACTGTTGTTAACGGGGATAATTTCTTGCCATGCCTGATATAAAGCAGGGCGTATCAAGTCATTCATTGCGGCATCAATAATAGCGAAGTTTTTATGATCAGATAGTTTCAGATATTCGACCTGAGTAACAAGTATGCCAGCATTGGCTGTTATAGCTCTTCCAGGTTCAATAATGATGTTGTAGTTTTTTATAGAAGGGTTGCTAAGTAAGCGTTCTGTATATTCAACTGGCAAAGGAGGCGTTTCATCTTGATATCTGACGCCAAGGCCACCACCTAAATCAACATGCTCAATGTGAATGCCCTTGGCTTGTAACTTGTCAGCTAGTGTTAAAACGCGGTCTAGAGCATCCATAAAGGGATCGACTTCGGTGAGTTGTGAGCCGATATGGCAATCTATGCCGATGATTTTAATATGCTGCATATTGGCAGCTGTTTGATAAACCTCTTCTGCGATGGCGATATCAATGCCAAATTTATTGTCTTTCAAGCCGGTGGATATGTAAGGATGAGTGCCTGCATCTACATCAGGATTTACGCGGATTGAAATGGGAGCCGTCTTGCCAAGTTGTCCAGCAATTTCATTGAGCCGTTCCAGTTCACCTTCAGATTCGACATTGAAACAATGAATGCCAATTTCTAGAGCTTTTTGCATTTCATCTGTACGTTTCCCCACACCTGAAAAAACAATCTTTTCTGGATCGCCCCCCGCTTTTAGTACGCGCTCTAATTCACCAATAGAAACGATATCAAAACCAGAACCTAAGCGTGCAAACAGATTCAATATAGCCGTATTTGAATTCGCTTTAACGGCGTAGCAAATTAAATGGGGTTGATCGCCAAAGGCATCGTTAAAGGCATGCCAATGGCGTTCTAATGTTGCCCGTGAGTAGATGTAACAAGGCGTGCCATATTGTTGAGCGATATCAGCAACGGCAACTTCTTCAGTGAAAAGCTCAGTAGATTGACCTTTTTGGCGGTAGTTAAAATGATCCATGTATTGTCTTGATATTGTCTTGATATTGTCTTGAGCTAGTTTTAGGGTATTTATTGGTTGTTTGTATAGGGTGGATTAAAGCTTGTTTTTTTTGCTCAGGTAATTTCAAATTACCTTTATTGCCGCAGCCGCTCAGGAAACTAGAAATAGCTAGTAGAAAGATCATGATAAAGAAAATTTTATTTGCCCAGCACATAGATTTTATAAGAATTGATTAAAGAAAGGCCATTATTAAATAATTTTTAAGCAGATGATTGAACTGTTTTTTAATTATGTAGTCAGAATGGATGTGCGAAACTTGAGTGTCCTTGGCATGATTAAAGTATAAATAGAACAGCCTTGTGATGTTTTGTACATTGGCATCAACAACCTGCGTAGCGGATATAAAATAGCTACGCCATAACATTAGTCTCTATGCAGGTTCGATGCTTTTTTAACTGTGCTACTTACCTACAACTCCCTGTTACTGAACCCTGCTACTGTTCTCGCGGATTGCCTAGTGCAAAAACAGTCAAAGCCATTAATCGAATGCTTGTCCTGCTTTGAATCCCAGTTTCTTTAAAATCATGGCAAGTGGGCAAAAGCCTGTAAATGCAGATTGTAATAAGTTAAGCCCAACGAAACCTGTTAGCAACAGCCAGTTTGGACTGACACTCCAAGCTAAAAATGCACTGACTAAAATGACCACACCGGCAAAAGCCAATACTACTCTATCTATACTCATTATGATGCTCTCCTAGTAATTCGATAAGCCCCTATAGGCCTTTTAATTAGTTACCATCTAGAAAGAATGCCTATTGCGTATCTGATTAGCTCTCGCTACGGCCTCTTTTTGGACGCTAATTAATTAGCGATTTTCAAGTTTATCATAGTTTCTAAGTTCTTCACCAGAATAGAGTTGTCTGGGTCTGCCTATACGTGATTCTGGGTCTTGCATCATCTCGTTCCAGTGGGAAATCCAGCCAATGGTTCGCGATAGGGCAAAGATCACCGTGAACATGTTTAACGGTATGCCCATTGCGAGTAAAATAATGCCGGAATAGTAATCAACATTAGGGTAAAGATTGCGGGATTTAAAATAATCATCTTCAAGGGCAATCTTTTCTAGCTCCATGGCGGTATCAAAAAGCTCCTGATAGGGATTGTCAGGCTCAAGCTGCTTTAATATCTCATGGCAGGATTTACGAATAATAACGGCGCGAGGATCGAAGTTTTTATAAATACGATGACCGAAGCCCATCAAGCGAAAACGATCTTCCTTATCTTTGGCGCGATCAACATAGTGCTGGATGTCATTATCCGAATGCACAATGTCTAATAGCATTTCAATCACAGCTTCATTTGCACCGCCATGAGCAGGCCCCCAGAGAGAGGCAATGCCCGCTGAAACTGCGGCAAACGGGTTGGCTTCTGAGCTGCCGGTTAGTCTCACTGTCGATGTGGATGCATTTTGTTCGTGATCAGCATGTAGGATCATGATCAGATCCAATGCTTTTACAAACAAAGGAGGAGGTGTGTATTCCTCCGTCGGCAATGCAAACATCATGTGTAAAAAATTTGCTGCATAGTCCAAATCGTTTTTCGGATACATAAAGGGCAAGCCGTGTGCATAGCGATAACACCACGCCGCGATAGTCGGCATTTTGGCTATGAGGCGATGTGCTGCTTGTTGGCGCTGATTTTCATCATGTACGTCTTGATGGTCATGGAAAAAAGAGGATAGTGCGCCCACAACACCCACCATAATTCCCATGGGGTGGGCATCACGACGGAAACCGGAAAAGAACCGTTTGAGTGCTTCATGTAGCAATGTGTTTTGGCAGATATCAGCATTGAATGCTTGCTGTTGTTCTTTATTGGGGAGTTCTCCGTAATAAAGTAGATAACAGACTTCAAGAAAGTTGCTTTGTTCTGCGAGCTGCTCAATAGGATAGCCACGATAACGCAAGATGCCATTTTGGCCATCTAGAAACGTAATGTCACTACGGCAACTTGCTGTGGCGAGAAAGCCAGGATCGTAGGTAAAATAGCCGAGTTCTCTATATAATGCGCGCACGTCTATAGTGGGTGTTCCCTCTGTCGGTCTGAGAATGGGAAGTTCCAGTTCTTTGCCGGTTGAGTTATCTATTAGAGTGACAGTGTCCTTCTTGTTCATTAAAATCTCTGTTGCTGTTTTGCAGGCGAGTGATTCTATCAAAAACAGAGTTGCAGGGTTTAAAAACTTTACGCCCGGTGTGTGAGTTCCCGTGATGATTGGAGTAAGATCAAAAAATCTAACCGTATTAAGTGATTTATGAGTAAAAGAATAATTCTTTCTTTGATTGTGGTGGCGACTGTTGTTGTGTTGTTAATGGTTATGGCTAGTGTGTTTCCGATTTCTTCGTGGTCATCAAGAGATGAAAGAGTGGTTGCCGATTTGCCTTGGCAAATTAATGCTAAGGATGAGGAACAAACACGTGTCTTAGGGCTTGTGATTGGGAGTGAAAGTCTGGCGGCAGCAACAGAAAATATTAGAAAAATACCAGAGATTGCGGTCTTTCAAAATCCAGAAGGTGGCTATTTAATTGAGGCTTATTTTTCTAAGGTAAAGCGGGGGCCGTTGCAAGGTAGCTTGGCGGTTGAAGTTGATATAGAAGGTGTGGATCTTGCGGGATATGCAAAATTCGGAACACAAGGTAAACCAATGCCTAGCGGTAAGCGTAAGTTTGTTTTATCCAAAACGGGGATATTAGGCGCGAATAAATTAAGAGTGTGGAAATTAGCATATTTGCCTGGTGCTCATTACTCAGCTATCCAGATTCAGCAGTTTTTTGGAGAGCCAGCGAGTAAAGTAGTGGCAACCAATAGTATTGAAAACTGGCTCTATCCAGCAAAAGGATTGATCGTTTCTTACGATAAGGAAGGACGTGAGGTATTTTATTATAGTGCGCGTCAGGACTACAATCGTTTGCTTAATTCTGTTCCGGGAACTAAAGGAAAGAAATAGTCGTGAGTGATGCGTGGTGGGATAAAAAACGTTTAAGTGAATTAACCGACAGTGAGTGGGAGCAGCTTTGCGACCACTGTGGAAAATGCTGTTTGCTGAAGCTTGAAGATGAAGATAGTGGGGATGTTTATTACACGGATGTGGCATGCAAGTTAATCAATAAGGATGATTGTAGTTGTAGTCGTTATACAGAACGAGAAAGGCTAGTGCCTGATTGTTTAAAGCTCACCAAAGATAATCTGGAGCAAATTTCCTGGATGCCATTGAGTTGTGCATATCGACGAATCATGGAAGGCAGGGGGTTGCCAAAATGGCACCACCTGGTGTGTGGTGATAAAAGTGAGATTCATCGGCAAGGTTATTCTGTTGTGGGTAGGTTTGTTTATGAAGGCACAATAAATGATGATGAGATGGAGGAACGGATAGTTGAATGGCCACTAATAGACGGAAACCATTAAGATGAAAAGCAGGGTAAAGAGCAAGACAAAGGATGAGTTAACCGCTATTAGATTGGATAAGTGGCTGTGGGCTGCGCGCTTTTTCAAAACTCGTAAATTAGCAAGTGCAGCCGTTGGCGGTGGCAAGGTTCATGTCAATGGTGAGCGTGTTAAGCCAGCTAAAAAGGTGGGTTGTGGAGATGAGTTGGGGATAACTCGTGGGATAGATGTTTTTAGTGTAGAGGTAATAGGTCTAAGTGGTAAGCGTCGTCCTGCCAGTGAAGCCAGAGAGTTATACAGCGAATCCGCGGAAAGTATAGAGAAGAGAGAAAAAGCTCAAGCGTTAAGAAAGTTGGCTGGTGATAGCGTGTTTTATTCCAGTAGGAAACCGGATAAGCGCCAGCGTCGCAAGATACGTCAGTTTAAACAAGAAGGTGGTTGAGCCTAGAATCCTCAGTTGAGTTGTAGAGACAAGGCATACCTTGCCTCTACGTATAACAGTGTTACACCTCTCCGCGTCCTATTGCATAATAGGTGAAACCTTTTTCTTTCATGGTTTTTGGGTCATAAAGATTACGTCCATCAACAATAACAGGGTCTTTAAGCGCAGCTTTAATTTTGTCTATATCTGGGCTACGGAACTCCTGCCATTCCGTAACAATGACCAAATTGTCTGCTCCTTCCAGTGCTTTGTCAGCACTATCACACAGAATCAGACCTTTAGTGTTGTCTCCATAAATGCGACGACATTCTTCTAAAGCTACTGGATCGTAAGCTTGTACTTCAGCGCCTTCCTTAATTAAGGTATTGATAACCACGAGGCTTGATGCTTCACGCATATCATCTGTGTTGGGTTTAAATGCCAGCCCCCATAAGGCCACTTTTTTACCCTGTAGATTGCCACCATAGTGTTTCTTAAGTTTTTCAACAGGTCGATCTTTCTGGCGATAGTTGACAGCTTCAACGGCTGCTAGTAATTCGGCGTTATAACCGATCTCCCGCGCTGTTCTTTCTAGTGCTTGAACATCTTTAGGGAAGCATGATCCGCCATAACCACAGCCAGGATAAATGAAGTGATAACCAATTCGAGGGTCAGAGCCAATACCAATACGAACATTTTCGATATCAGCACCCAGTAACTCAGCCATGTTGGAGAGCTCATTCATAAAGCTGATTTTGGTCGCTAACAAGGCATTAGCGGCATATTTGGTTAGCTCGGCAGAGCGGACATCCATGGTGATGATCCGTTCATGATTACGGTTAAAGGGTAGATAAAGATCATGCATGGTAGCCGTGGCTTTTTGACTTTCAGAGCCAATAACAATACGGTCAGGCTTCATGAAATCTTCAATCGCGTTGCCTTCTTTAAGGAACTCAGGATTGGATACCACATCAAAGTCGTGGTTGACTCCGCGTTGATCTAAGATGCCTTGCACCGTGTTTTTGACTTTGTCAGCTGTGCCAACCGGCACAGTAGACTTGTCGACGATAACCTTATAATCCTCCATATGCTCAGCAATGGATTTCGCAACGGTTAGTACATAGGTCAGATCGGCTGAACCATCTTCATCAGGTGGAGTGCCTACTGCAATAAACTGAACAATGGCGTGTTTGACGCCTTCTTCAGCAGATAGCGTGAAAGAAAGGCGTTTTGCCTTAATGTTTTCAGCGACGATAGCGTCTAGTCCTGGTTCATAGATGGGGATTTCACCATTAAGTAGGCTGGTGATTTTAGCTTCGTCAACGTCAACACATAAAACATTATTGCCTACTTGAGCAAGGCATGCGCCAGTTACCAGGCCAACATAGCCTGAGCCGTATATAGTTACATTCATTATTATATTCTTCTGAAAATTATTAATAGGTAGATTGATATAAAGTTATTGGCGGGGATGATAGCAATATATCCAAGTCGTAGGAAATTGTTGTGATAAGCGCAGAGTCTTATGGATGATAAAATAACTTAAAAATGCGTTTAATGGTAGTTGACATTAGTAGGTGATTCGCTCACAATTCTCCGCTCTTTTTACCGGAGGGGTTCCCGAGTGGCCAAAGGGGGCAGATTGTAAATCTGCTGGCTATGCCTTCGGAGGTTCGAATCCTCCCCCCTCCACCATTTTTAAATGGTTAAAAAGAGGAATAAGTTTTGTTCGTGTGACGAACAAGTTTTATAGAGCGGGTGTCGTATAGTGGTAATACCTCAGCCTTCCAAGCTGATGCTGCGAGTTCGATTCTCGCCACCCGCTCCACTATTGTTTATATGCTGCTGGCTGTATTGTGGTCGGCTTGTGTAAAGTAAATTTTTGTAGACTGAGTTGCTGAAGTTATCTATTTTTCATTATTTTATATGGTTTATATATTTTATATAGGTAAGCTTTCAGGACTATTATCAACGCCCATATGGCTCAGTCGGTAGAGCGCACCCTTGGTAAGGGTGAGGTCATCGGTTCAATTCCGATTATGGGCACCATTTTTATTTTTTATTTAACGATTAGTACGGGGATGTAACGATGTCCAAAGAAAAATTCGAACGCACGAAGCCACATGTGAATGTGGGCACCATCGGTCACGTAGACCACGGTAAGACGACGTTAACAGCGGCGATTACCAAAGTAATGGCAGAAAAGATGGGTGGAGAATTCAAAGACTTCGCAGACATCGACAATGCCCCAGAAGAAAGAGAGCGTGGTATAACCATAGCGACCTCACACGTAGAATACGAATCAGAAGCACGCCACTACGCGCACGTAGACTGCCCAGGACACGCGGATTACGTCAAGAACATGATCACTGGTGCAGCCCAAATGGACGGCGCGATCCTCGTAGTATCAGCCGCAGACGGCCCGATGCCGCAAACGCGAGAGCACATCCTGCTATCGCGTCAAGTAGGCGTACCTTACATAGTCGTCTTCATGAACAAAGCCGACATGGTCGATGACGAAGAACTACTAGAACTCGTAGAAATGGAAGTACGTGAGCTACTCGACGAATACGACTTCCCCGGTGACGACACACCCATTATTACCGGATCAGCCCTAAAAGCACTAGAAGGCGATGAAGCTTACTCAGAAAAAATCGTAGAACTAGTCACCGCACTAGACACCTACATTCCAGAGCCAGAGCGCGCCACAGAAGGCGACTTCCTGATGCCCGTAGAAGACGTATTCTCCATCTCAGGACGAGGAACCGTCGTCACGGGAAGAATCGAGCGTGGTGTCGTCAACATCGGTGACGAAATAGAAATCGTCGGCATCAAAGACACCGCCACCACCACCTGTACCGGCGTAGAAATGTTCCGCAAACTACTCGACTCAGGCGAAGCCGGAGACAACGTAGGCGTACTACTGCGTGGCACCAAACGTGAAGAAGTAGAACGCGGACAAGTGCTTTGTAAGCCAGGGTCTGTCAATCCACACACCACGTTTGAAGCAGAAATATACGTTCTGTCCAAAAACGAAGGTGGCAGACACACGCCATTCTTCAGCAACTACCGTCCCCAGTTTTACTTCAGAACCACCGACGTAACCGGAGCGGTAGGCCTTCCAGAAGGCACAGAAATGGTCATGCCAGGCGACAACGTAAAAGTAACCGTGACATTAATCGCCCCGATAGCGATGGAAGACGGACTACGCTTTGCGATTCGTGAAGGCGGACGTACCGTTGGCGCGGGTGTAGTTGCTAAGATTATTGAGTAACTTGCAACTTGTTTACTGAGTGTTTTAATGCACTCAGTGAGCGGATGCATATTCGGTTAAATTTATTTGCACTAAACTTAATATGGGGCAAATGAAGAAAAGCCGAGTGTAGCTGTTGAGTTATAACTTTATTCTGTTATAATCGCGCTCCTTTTCGAGAACGAGCAGGCTGAAACCTTCTCGTTCTTTTGTTGTTTAAAGTAAGCATAGGCCAGTAGCTCAATTGGTAGAGCAACGGTTTCCAAAACCGTAGGTCGGGGGTTCGACTCCCTCCTGGCCTGCCATGTTTACCTGTGATGTAGATAAAAAATAATGGCAACAACTAGTGCAGATTCGCAAACATCGTCATTTGATGTTCTGAAATTAATAGTCGCTATTGCCTTGGTATTAGTGGCAATGGGTGGATTCTATTATTATTCCCAGGAATCGTTGCTCTATCGTGTTTTAGGTTTGCTTGCAGTGGTAGGTGTGGCTGCGGGTGTGGCTTTGACGACGCATTCTGGTAAAAACTTGCTTAGCTTTATGGGCAATGCGCGTACAGAAGTGCGCAAAATGGTTTGGCCTACTCGTGTAGAGACTATACAAACAACTTTGGTGGTTGTGTTTATGGTGGCTATATTGGCAGTGTTTTTACTGATTATAGATTCAATACTTGGCTGGGCTGTGAAGTTCTTCCTGGGAACAGGAGGCTAATATGGCGAAACGCTGGTATGTAATTCAGGCATTTTCTGGATTTGAAAAACGCGTTCAGGCTGCCTTGCAAGAACGCATTGATCGTTTTGAAATGCAAGACATGTTCGGTAGCATTCTAGTGCCTACTGAAGAAGTAGTAGAGATGCGTGGCGGCAAGAAACGGCAGAGTGAACGTAAATTTTTCCCAGGTTATGTGCTGGTTGAAATGGAAATGAACGACGACTCTTGGCATCTGGTTAAAGATACAGATCGAGTGCTTGGCTTCATTGGTGGTACAAGTGATAAGCCAGCGCCAATAACCGATGCAGAAGCAGATAATATTCTGCGCAGTGTGGCAGGTGATGATACGCCCAAGCCTAAGGTTATGTTTGAAGTAGGTGAAGTGGTTCGTGTTGTTGATGGGCCATTCAATGACTTCAATGCAATAGTTGAAGAAGTAAACTACGACAAGAGCAAGCTCTCCGTAGCAGTACAGATTTTTGGACGCTCAACACCGGTTGAGTTAGATTTCTTTCAGGTTGAAAAAGCCTGATCTCTTAGTTGACTCGCTGGTGCTATTCGATAAATACCCAGCAGTCAGTGGTAACATAATCACGGGGAGGCGCGAGCCGACTGTACCCGTCGAGGAAAGTAAAAATGGCTAAAAAAGTCGATTCGTACATTAAGTTGCAGGTTCCTGCAAATGCTGCAAACCCCAGTCCTCCTGTTGGTCCTGCTTTAGGTCAGCATGGTGTGAATATCATGGAGTTTTGTAAGGCGTTTAACGCACAAACTCAGAATATGGAACAGAATATGCCTGTTCCTGTTGTTATCACGGTTTATAGCGATAAAAGCTTTACCTTTATTACCAAGACACCTCCTGCAGCTATTTTGCTAAAAAAGGCGGCTGGTTTACAAAAAGGTAGTGGCGAGCCAAATACTAACAAAGTAGGCAAAGTTACCCGTGCACAGCTAGAAGAAATAGCTAAAACAAAAGAGCCTGATTTAACAGCAGCCGATATGGATGCAGCGGTTAGAACGATTGCGGGAAGTGCTCGCAGTATGGGTATCGAGACAGAGGGTGTAGTGTGATGGCTAAGTTAACAAAAAAGCAAAAGATCATTAGCGAAAAAGTAGATATTGAAAAGCAATATGCAATAGGTGAAGCCCTTGATCTTATTAAAGAGCTTCCTAAAGCCAAGTTCGCAGAAAGCATTGATGTGTCAATTAACTTGGGTGTAGATCCTAAGAAATCAGATCAAGTTGTGCGTGGCTCAACGGTATTGCCAAACGGAACAGGTAAAACCGTTCGCGTAGCCGTTTTCTGTCAAGGTGAAAACGTAGATATCGCCAAAGAAGCGGGTGCCGATATTGTTGGTTTCGAAGATCTTGCTGATGACATCAAGAAAGGCGAAATGAATTTTGATGTAGTCATTGCCACACCAGATGCAATGCGTATCGTGGGTCAACTAGGTCAAATATTGGGCCCTAGGGGTCTAATGCCAAACCCTAAAGTGGGTACGGTAACGCCAGATGTTAAAACAGCTGTTACTAATGCAAAGTCAGGGCAGGTTCAATATCGTACCGATAAAGCAGGTATTATCCATTGCTCAATCGGCAGTATCGAATTTGAGTCAGCTGCATTAGAAGAAAACTTGAATTCATTAATGGAAGCTTTGGTAAAAGCTAAGCCGACTTCGGCTAAAGGTGTTTACCTTAAGAAGATTTCAGTTTCTAGCACAATGGGGCCTGGTCTAAATGTGGATCAAGCGACATTGGAAGCTTAAAAGAATCTAAAAGCTACATAATGATAGAAGCAAGCATTTAGGAATAATAAAGAATTGGCTTCCGGTTTGTGTAACAACCTGGAAGTTTAGACTCAAAGGATTGAGTCGAAAAAGATATACATGGCTGTATGTCGTCGAAGACCGTAGGTGTCGAAAGACTTAATCTGGCATAAGCTGAATTAGCCTGCGTAGATGGCGCGCTCCCCGAATTGGTTCGGGTGTGTGCCGTTAGGTTCATCTTGGCGTTGTTGTTGAGGTGTTTATTAACGGTGGATTTCCACCGAACCATGAGGTAGTAAATCGTGGCATTAACTTTAGAAGCTAAAAAGCAAATAGTCTCTGAGGTTGCTGAGGTTGCTGCAACTGCACATTCCGCTATAGCTGCTGATTATAGTGGAATCTCTGTAGATGATATGACTGCTTTACGTGCGAAAGCCCGTGAAGATAGTGTTTATCTCAGAGTAGTTAAAAATAATCTCGCTAGACGAGCACTTGCTGATACAGAATTTGAATGTATGAGTGAAGGTTTGTTAGGGCCGATGATTCTAGCATTCTCGCAAGAGGATCCTGGAGCCGCCGCTCGCGTGATTAAGGACTTTGTTAAAGAGCAAGATAAGTTTGAAGTAAAAATGATCGCCTTAGGTGGTGAGTTATTGGAAACTTCTCAACTTGAAACTTTATCTAAGATGCCGACTCGTGACCAAGCAATAGCAATATTGATGGCAACGATGAGAGCACCTGTAGAGAAGCTCGCTCGTACCATGAACGAAGTTCCAGGAAAACTAGTACGTGCTGTAGCTGCTGTACGTGATCAGAAAGAGGCATCTGCCTAAACTCGGTATACATAGGAGAATATTATGGCCGTTTCAAAAGATGATATTTTGGAAGCAATTTCAAATATGACTGTAGTAGAAATCGTTGATTTGATTTCTGATATGGAAGAAAAATTTGGTGTGTCTGCCGCTGCTGCTGTAGCTGCTGCACCCGCTGCTGGTGGCGACGCTGGTGCTGCTGCTGAAGAGCAGACTGAATTTGATGTTGTACTAACTGCGGTTGGCGACAGCAAAATCAAGGTAATCAAAGCAGTTCGCGCAATCACAGGTCTTGGCCTGAAAGAAGCTAAAGACGCGGTTGAATCTGCACCTGCTACGCTGAAAGAAGGCGCAAGCAAAGATGATGCAGAAGAAGCGATTAAGCAACTTGAAGAGGTCGGTGCTTCAGCTGAAATGAAGTAATTGGTCTATCTAAAATTTGATTGTATCTTTTTCGAAGTTTTTGAAAAGTGAAAAGAAGATTTTAGAACAATGGCTGACGGTGCCTTGGCGCTGTCGGCCTTTTGTCGCTTAGGTACTATTTGATTGTTCGAAATGGTATTGGGCGTTGAAAAACCGAGTCTGATTTGAAACACGCTAGTGGGTTTGATTACAAACTTAGCATGCTTCTAAGCAGATTCTTTTTTGGTTAGCGGTATAAAACCACTAACTAGGATTATCCCGAAAGTGTGAGGAATAACGATGGCATTAAGCTTTACAGATAAGAAACGTATTCGCAAGGATTTTGGCAAACGTCCGCAGGTTCTGGATATACCCTATCTATTAGCAATTCAGGTTGAATCATTTCGGGGTTTCTTGCAAGAAGGAATTGCAGCAGACAAGCGTAAAGATAAGGGGCTTCATGGAGCATTTAACTCTGTGTTTCCTATCGTAAGTTATAATAACTATGTCGATTTGAGCTACGTGGATTATAGTATTGATGAGCCTGATTTTGATGTGCGTGAATGTCAGATTCGCGGGCTTACTTATGGTGCATCGTTACGCGTTAAATTGCGTCTGACTATTTATGATAAAGATGCACCTGCGCCTAAACGCAATGATGGCAAGACAACAGGCGGTGTCGTTAAAGAAAAGAAAGAACAAGATGTTTATTTGGGCGAATTGCCGTTAATGACAGAGAAAGGTTCTTTCGTAATTAATGGTACTGAGCGGGTTATTGTCTCTCAGCTACATCGCTCTCCCGGAGTGTTCTTTGATCACGATAAGGGCAAGTCAAATTCTGCGGGTAAATTGTTGTATAACGCACGTGTTATCCCATACCGTGGTTCATGGTTGGACTTTGAATTTGATCCTAAAGATGCCGTTTTTGTACGTATTGACCGTCGTAGAAAATTACCAGCTACCGTATTGCTCCGTGCCATCGGCATGGATACTAAAGATATTCTGGAGGCTTTCTATGAAACGATTGCTGTAACTCTGAATAAAACCAATATAAAAATCGCCTTGAATGCTAAGCAGATGCAGGGAGAGTTAGCTACTTTTGATATTATTATTGATGGTGAGTCCATTGTTAAGTCAGGGCGTCGTATTACTGCAAAGCATGTGCGTCTTCTGGATAAAACGGGTGCGAAAACATTGGAAGTACCTGTTGAGTACATGGAAGGCAAGCGTATTGGCGAAGAGATTATTGATAAAAGCTCAGGTGAGGTGTTGGTTGCTGCCAATGCGGAAGTAACAGAAGAGTTGATTGAATTGATGCGTGAGAACGGCGTCAAAAAATTCTCAATTCTATATATCAATGAATTAGATCATGGGCCCTATATTTCTAATACCTTAAATATAGACCCAGCCACCACTAAATTTGAATCTCATGTTGAAATTTATCGCATGATGCGTCCAGGAGAGCCACCTACCAAAGAATCGGCAGATAATTTGTTTAAGAATTTATTCTTTTCTGAAGATCGATATGACCTGTCAGAAGTAGGTCGAATGAAGTTTAATCTGCGTTTAGGGCGTGATAAAGCCGAGGGTGCAACTACTCTAAGTAGCGACGATATTCTTGATGTGCTAAAGAAATTGGTGGGTATTCGCGATGGTTTAGATATCGTAGATGATATTGATCATCTTGGAAATCGACGTATTCGTAGTGTTGGTGAAATGTCAGAAAATGCCTTCCGTGTTGGCTTGGTTCGTGTAGAGCGCGCTGTTAAGGAGCGTCTGACGATGGCAGAAAGCGAAGGTTTAATGCCTCAGGATATGATCAATTCTAAGCCGGTGTCGGCTGCGGTTAAAGAATTCTTCGGTTCAAGCCAGCTGTCACAATTTATGGATCAAAACAATCCATTATCTGAAGTGACTCATAAGCGTCGTATTTCAGCTTTAGGTCCTGGTGGCTTGACGCGTGAACGTGCGGGCTTTGAAGTTCGAGATGTTCACCCAACGCATTATGGTCGTGTATGTCCCATCGAAACGCCTGAAGGGCCAAACATTGGTTTGATCAACTCATTGGCGGCTTATGCGAAAACGAATGATTATGGTTTCCTTGAGACGCCTTATAGAAAAGTAGTTGATGGCAAAGTAACTGATGATATCGATTACTTATCAGCGATAGAAGAATCACAATATGTCATCGCGCAAGCCAGTGAAGAGCTAAGTGATAAAGGTGAGTTTGTAGCTGACCTGATTTCTTGCCGGAATATGAATGAATTCAGTTTGTTTGGTTCAGAAGCTGTGCAATATATGGACGTATCTCCAAGACAGATCGTTTCAATAGCTGCGGCTTTACTGCCCTTCCTTGAACACGATGATGCTAACCGTGCGTTGATGGGATCAAACATGCAACGTCAGGCTGTTCCGACATTGCGTGCACAAACGGCACTTGTTGGTACAGGAATGGAGCGAATAGTAGCGGTAGACTCGGGGTCTGCGGTTACTGCAAAGCGTGGTGGTAAAATTGACTCGGTTGATGCGGCGCGTATCGTAATCCGTGTTAATGATGCTGAAGCTGAAGGTGGTGGTGTAGATATCTACAACCTGATCAAATACACACGTTCCAATCAAAACACCTGTATTAATCAACGTCCTATCGTAAGGGTTGGTGATCAGGTTGCGCGTGGTGATGTGCTGGCAGATGGCCCGTCCACAGATCTCGGAGATTTGGCTTTAGGTCAAAATATGCTAATTGCCTTCATGCCCTGGAATGGATACAACTTTGAGGATTCGATTCTAATATCAGAAAGAGTGGTTGATGAAGATCGCTATACCACTATTCATATAGAAGAGATGACTTGCCTGGCTCGTGATACTAAATTAGGGTCTGAAGAAATTACCGCTGATATCCCTAATGTAGCAGAAGGCTTGTTAAGTAAGTTGGACGAAAGTGGAATCGTGCACGTTGGTGCAGAAGTGAAGCCGGGTGATATTCTGGTTGGTAAGGTGACCCCTAAGGGCGAAACCATGCTGACACCGGAAGAAAAACTACTACGTGCAATCTTTGGTGAAAAAGCATCCGATGTAAAAGATTCATCGTTGCGTGTAAAGTCCAGTATGTTTGGGACGGTCATTGATGTTCGGGTATTTACCCGTGACGGTGTTGAGCGTGATGCTCGGGCACAGGCGATCCTCGATGAAGAATTGCAGAGTGTGCGTAATGACTTGCGTGATGAAATGCGTATCTTCGAAGACGATCTTTATGATCGTGTTGCCAAACTGATAACTAATAAAGTGTCTGATGGTGGGCCTAATGGTCTAAAAGCAGATGCTAAAGTGACTAAATCTTATTTAGCTGATCTTGATCCCATTAAATGGTTTGAGATTCGTATGCGCGTAGATGCAGCAAATGATCAGTTGCTAATTCTGCGTACACAGCTTGATGAAGCAAAAACACGTTATGAAGAGCGTCTACAAAAGCAAAAAGAGAAGCTCTCTGCGGGTGATGATCTAGCGCCGGGTGTGCTTAAAATGATTAAGGTATACGTAGCTGTGAAGCGTCGTTTACAGCCCGGTGACAAGATGGCAGGGCGACACGGTAACAAAGGTGTTATTTCCAAGATCGTTCCGGTTGAAGACATGCCGTTTATGGCCAATGGTGAGGCTATCGATATTGTTTTGAATCCACTGGGTGTTCCTTCTCGAATGAACGTGGGTCAGGTGCTTGAGACTCATTTGGGTTGGGCTGCTAAGGGTCTGGGTGCGAAGATTGGCAAGATGGTTGATGCGAAAGTTGAGATCGACAAGCTACGTAAATTCCTTTCTGAAATCTATGACACAGGTGGTAATCCTAATCAGGGTGAAAATGACATCAGTGAGATGACGGACGAAGAGGTTCTCGAAATGTCGAGCAACCTGCGTAAAGGTGTGCCGATGGCTACTCCCGTATTTGATGGGTGTAGTGAAGAAGAGATCCGTGCCATGTTAAGACTGGCAGATCTTCCTGAAACGGGTCAAACAGAGTTGCGTGATGGTCGTTCGGGAGAGCAGTTTGAACGTTCTATCACCGTGGGCTATATGCACATGTTGAAACTGAATCATTTGGTTGATGACAAAATGCATGCTCGTTCAACGGGGCCATACAGCCTGGTGACACAGCAGCCCTTAGGTGGTAAAGCTATGTTTGGTGGTCAGCGCTTCGGAGAGATGGAAGTGTGGGCATTGCAGGCTTATGGTGCAGCCTATACGTTACAAGAAATGTTGACCGTGAAATCGGATGACGTTGCAGGTCGTAACCGTATGTACAAAAACATTGTTGATGGCAACCATTATATGGATGCAGGAATGCCGGAATCCTTCAATGTATTAATGAAAGAAATTCGTTCGCTTGGATTGCATATCGAATTGGAAGGTGGGGAATAACCCTTTTCTTATTTATTCGATTTGGTTCCATATAGTAATAGACGCAGGTAGCTAATTATGAGCATGAAAGACTTACTAAACATATTCAAGCAACAGACAGAAACAGAAGATTTTGACGCGATCAAAATCGGTTTGGCTTCTCCACAAGTGATTCGTTCATGGTCATTTGGTGAAGTGAAAAAGCCTGAAACCATTAATTATCGTACTTTCAAACCTGAGCGCGATGGTTTGTTCTGTGCGAAGATTTTCGGCCCAGTAAAAGACTACGAATGTTTGTGTGGTAAATACAAACGTCTTAAGCATCGTGGTGTTATTTGTGAAAAATGTGGTGTTGAAATAACCCAGAGTAAAGTACGCCGTGATCGTATGGGACATGTCGATTTAGCTTGTCCGGTTGCTCATATCTGGTTCTTGAAATCATTGCCTTCTCGTATTGGCTTATTCCTTGATATGACCTTGCGTAGCATTGAAAGCGTATTGTACTTTGAAGACTTTCTGGTAACTGACCCTGGTATGACCGAGTTAGAGCAGGGTCAGTTATTAAGTGATGAAGAATACTTGGAAGCTATCGAAACTTACGGTGATGAGTTTGACGCTAGCATGGGTGCGGAAGCGGTTCTTAAGTTGTTGCAGACGGTAGATATCGACGACGAAATTGAAAGTCTACACGAGCAAGCGACGCAAACGCGTTCGGAAACTAAGCTTAAGCGTATTGCTAAACGCATGAAATTAATGGAAGCATTTCAGACTTCGGGCAATAAGCCTGAGTGGATGATTCTAACCGTGCTGCCTATATTGCCGCCGGATTTACGTCCATTAGTGCCACTAGATGGTGGTCGTTTTGCAACTTCAGATCTAAACGATTTATATCGTCGTGTTATTAATCGTAATAACCGTTTACGTAGATTGTTAGAGCTTAATGCACCAGATATCATTGTGCGCAATGAAAAACGGATGTTGCAAGAGTCTGTAGATGCGTTATTAGATAATGGACGTCGTGGACGTGCGATTACCGGTTCGAACAAGCGCCCATTAAAATCTTTGGCGGATATGATCAAAGGTAAGCAAGGTCGCTTTAGACAGAACTTGCTTGGTAAGCGTGTTGATTACTCGGGACGTTCGGTAATCGTAACAGGGCCAACACTACGGTTACACCAGTGTGGACTACCTAAGAAAATGGGTCTTGAATTATTTAAGCCTTTCATCTTTGGTAAGTTACAACGCCGTGGTCTAGCGGGAACAATTAAAGCTGCAAAGAAATTAGTAGAGCGTGAAATTCCAGAAGTGTGGGATATTCTTGAAGAAGTGGTTCGAGAACACCCTATCATGTTGAATCGTGCTCCGACACTACATAGATTAGGGATTCAAGCGTTTGAACCCGTACTGATTGAAGGTAAGGCAATCCAGTTGCATCCACTCGTGTGTGCGGCATTCAATGCTGACTTTGATGGAGATCAGATGGCGGTACACGTACCTCTTTCTATCGAAGCGCAAATGGAAGCTCGTGTACTGATGCTGGCGACGAACAACGTGCTGTCACCTGCAAACGGTGAGCCTATTATCGTGCCTTCTCAAGATATCGTATTGGGTCTGTACTATATGACGCGTGAGAAAGTCAATGCGAAAGGTGAAGGCATGATCTTCACTAATGCTGACGAAGCACTACGTGCTTATGACACAGGGGCTGCGGCACTACACGCTAAAGTGCAAGTACGTATCAAAGATGCGGTAAAAGATGAAGAGGGTGTGCTGGAAAAACGTTTCCGCAGAATTGAGACCACTGTAGGCCGCGCAATCTTGTCTGAAATCCTTCCAGAAGGATTGCCTTTCGAGATCATGAATACGGTATTGAATAAGAAAGCCATCGGCAATCTAATCAATCAGGCCTATAGAAATGTAGGTTTGAAAGATACCGTGATGTTTGCTGACCATCTCATGTATACCGGTTATAAATATGCCACACGCGCAGGAGTATCTTTTTGTTCAAGCGATATGGTCATTCCTGATAGCAAGAAAGAAATTATTGCCAGAGCAGAAGATGATGTATTAGAAATTCAAAAGCAGTACTCATCGGGTTTAGTAACCAATGGTGAGCGTTATAATAAGGTTGTAGACATATGGTCGCGTACTAATGAACAAGTAGCCAGAGCAATGATGGATGGTTTGAGTGTTGAAACGGTACAAGATGCTGACGGAAATGATGTTGAGCAAGAGTCCTTTAACTCTATTTACATGATGGCTGACTCAGGAGCGCGGGGCTCTGCGGCACAGATCAGGCAGTTAGCAGGTATGCGTGGTTTGATGGCAAAACCGGATGGTTCAATCATTGAGACACCGATTACTTCAAACTTCCGTGAAGGTCTAAATGTACTTCAGTACTTTATTTCGACTCACGGTGCACGTAAAGGGCTTGCAGATACCGCACTAAAAACAGCCAACTCAGGTTATTTAACCCGTCGTTTGGTGGATGTTGCGCAAGACATGGTTGTTACGGAAGAAGATTGTGGTACCGAAGACGGTCTGATCATGAAGCCCATTATCGAAGGTGGTGATGTGGTTCAGGCACTTGGAGATCGTGTGTTAGGTCGTGTAGTGGCTGTCGATGTTTTAGATAATGATGGCAACGTGGTGGTGCCTGCGCATACGCTTATTGATGAAGCATGGGTTGACACGCTCAACGAGATGCATATCGATGAAATGCTAGTGCGTTCGCCGATCACTTGTGATGTTGAATATGGTGTCTGTGCTTCCTGTTATGGGCGTGATCTGGGTCGTGGGCATAAAGTTAATTTCGGTGAGGCCGTCGGCGTTATTGCCGCGCAATCCATTGGTGAGCCGGGTACGCAGCTCACTATGCGTACTTTTCATATCGGTGGTGCAGCAAGTAGTTCTGCTGCTGCGAATAATATAGTCGTTAAAACATCGGGTTCAATAAGCATTACTAATATAAAAACAGTAACGAATGACGGCGGCAATCTGGTTGCGGTATCTCGTTCTGGTGAATTAAGTGTTAGTGATGAAAATGGTCGTGAGAAAGAACGTTATAAGATTCCATATGGTGCAGTTATTAAAACAACCGATGGCGATAGTGTTGAATCGGGTACGGAAATTGCAACTTGGGATCCGCATACACACCCTATTATCACAGAGGTAAGCGGTAAAGTGGATTTTGTTGATTTTGTTGATGGTGTCACCATTAATACAAAAGTTGACGACATGACAGGTCTTAGCTCAATTGAAATCACTGATCCAAAGAATCGTGGTATCAAGGGTAAAGATTTACGTCCAACTATTCGCTTATTGAATGACAAAGGTGAATCAATGTTCTTCGAAGGAACTGAGATGCCAGTGTCGTACCCATTAAAAGGTGGTGCATTAATCAACTTATCCAATGGTGAGACAGTGGGCGTGGGTGATGTGCTTGCGCGTATGCCGCAGGAATCAACGCGAACACGTGATATCACAGGTGGTTTGCCTCGTGTTGCAGATTTGTTTGAAGCAAGAAAGCCAAAAGAGCCAGCAATACTTGCAGAGGTTAGTGGAACAGTTTCCTTTGGTAAAGAAACGACTACCAAGATGCGTCTAATTATTACCCCAGAGAAAGGTGATCATTACGAGGCATTGATTCCAAAATGGAGAGTGCTGAACGTATTTGAAGGTGAGAAGGTTGCCGTGGGTGAGTATATCGCCGATGGTGAGCCTAGCCCTCACGATATCGTACGTTTGATGGGGCCGAAGATTGTTGCAGAGTATCTGGTAAAAGAGATTCAGGATGTTTACCGTCTTCAGGGTGTCATCATTGCGGATAAGCATATCGAAGTGATAGTACGTCAGATGATCCGTAAAGTTGAGATTGTTGAAGGTGGAGATAGTAAATATCTCAAAGGTGAGCAAATCGACTTCCGGCATGTGGATGCAGCGAATCAGAAGCTCGAAGCTGAAGGAAAGCTGCCTGCAAAATTCATCCGCTTGTTACTAGGTATCACTAAATCATCATTAGTCACCGATTCGTTCATATCAGCGGCATCGTTTCAGGAAACTACGCGTGTGCTTACTGAGGCATCAGTTAAAGGCGCTAGTGACGAGCTAAGAGGTCTGAAAGAAAACGTCATTGTGGGCAGATTAATACCTGCGGGCACGGGCCTGGCTCATCATCAAGAAAAGCGTCGTGAGCGTGAAGATAAAATGGCAGCCGAATTAGCGGCACTTGCAGCGAAGAAAGCGGCAGAAAGGGCAGCGAAGAAGGCAGCAGCAGAAGCAGATAAAAAGGCATCCTCTGAGGGCTCTGATGAGGCGTGATTGTTAAGTTGTATGCAGTGAGGCTGTTGGTGGTATGCACTGATGTCTCTTGTCTTGCAGAGTAATTTATTTATTGGTTGCATAAAAAAACAGAAATTAAGCTAAATCTGGCTTGACACGAAAAGAGCAAGGCACTAAAATCTCGCGCCTCTATGCTCAAACTACACTCTTGCTAGGTGTGTCTGTTGAGTATTTTCGCATGAAGCCTGTGGGCTAAGTTCGGTATAGAAATAATTATCAATATCCAGGATAAATGCTGGATTTTCAACTCCGTTAGTTTGGAGTAAGTTAGGAGAAGTAAATGGCAACGATTAACCAGTTGGTGCGTAAGCCGCGTAAGACTCAAAAAGCTAAAACAACAGTACCCGGTCTTGAGGCTTGTCCTCAGCGTCGTGGTGTATGTACGCGTGTTTATACAACTACTCCAAAGAAGCCGAATTCAGCTATGCGTAAAGTAGCTCGTGTTCGTTTAACCAGTGGCTTTGAAGTTGCAAGCTATATAGGTGGAGAAGGTCATAACTTACAGGAACACTCGGTGGTTCTTGTGCGTGGTGGTCGTGTAAAGGATCTTCCCGGTGTTCGTTATCATACCGTTCGCGGTAGTTTGGATACGCAGGGTGTTGATGGTCGTCGTCAAGGTCGTTCTAAGTACGGCACCAAGAAGCCTAAGTAAACTCAAGGTACTGTGCGTTCAGTATGCGATCTTAGATAGCATTTGTGAATAATAGTAACAACTAATCGTATAAACGAGAAAGATTATGCCAAGAAGAAGAGAAGTCCCGAAACGTATTATTTTACCAGACCCTAAGTTTGGTAGCATCGTACTTGCAAAGTTCGTTAACACGATAATGCGAGATGGGAAAAAGTCTATAGCTGAAAAGATTGTTTATAAAGCACTCGAAGATATTAATCAGAAGAAAGGTTCTGATATGGAGATATTGGAAGAGGCGCTACAGAATGTGCGTCCATCTGTTGAGGTTAAGTCCCGTCGTGTAGGTGGTGCAACTTATCAGGTTCCAGTGGAAGTTAGATCTTCACGACAAGATGCGTTGGCAATGCGTTGGTTAGTTGAAGCGGCGCGCAAGCGTGGTGAAAAATCAATGGCGCAGAAGTTGGCAGGTGAGTTAATGGAAGCGGCTGAGAAGCGTGGTTCTGCTGTTAAAAAACGTGAAGACGTACATAAAATGGCTGAAGCTAATAAGGCATTTGCTCACTTCCGTTGGTAGTAGCTGGTTGATAAAAAACATATAGAAGAAGTAAAGAACATGTCGCGCTCTACACCTATTGATAGGTACCGAAATGTAGGAATAATGGCGCACATTGATGCTGGCAAGACAACGACTACTGAGCGAATTCTTTACTACACCGGAGTTTCTCACAAAATAGGTGAGGTTCATGACGGTGCTGCAACCATGGACTGGATGGAGCAAGAGCAGGAAAGAGGGATAACGATTACTTCTGCTGCCACGACCTGTTTTTGGTCAGGTATGCAGAAGCAATACAAAGACCATCGTATCAATATTATAGATACCCCAGGTCATGTAGATTTTACGATGGAGGTGGAGCGATCTCTTCGTGTATTAGATGGTGCAGTAGCCGTATTTTGTGCAGTAGGTGGTGTTGAGCCACAATCAGAAACGGTTTGGCGGCAGGCCAATAAATACAAGGTGCCACGGTTGGTGTTTGTCAACAAGATGGATCGCACAGGAGCTGATTTTCTGCGCGTAGTTGAGCAGATACAAGAACGCCTCGGAGCGAAAGCAGTACCTATTCAACTAGCGATAGGTGCAGAAGAGGAGTTCAAAGGTGTCGTCGACCTAGTGCGCATGAAAGCGATTTACTGGGAAGAAGATAACATGGGAATGGCCGTTGAGGTCGCTGAGATTCCTGATGATTTAAGAGAGTTAGCAGAAGAATGGCGTGAGAACTTGCTGGAAGCGGTTGTCGATGCTGATGATGAATTGATGGAAGCTTATCTGGAAACGGGTGATCTTAGCGAAGAACAAATTCATCAAGGGTTAAGGGCGCTAACACTTGCGAATGACATTGTACCTGCGATGTGTGGTACGGCATTCAAGAATAAAGGTGTGCAATCAGTGCTGGATGCCATGATTGCATACTTGCCATCGCCAGAAGATGTGCCAGCAATTGATGGTGCAACAGAGAGTGGTGATCCTGCTGAGCGGCATGCAACGGACGATGAGCCTTTTGCAGCGCTAGCATTTAAAATTGCAACAGATCCATTCGTGGGTGTGTTGACCTTTTTCAGAGTTTACTCTGGTGTGTTGCAGTCCGGTGATACGGTATATAACGCAATAAAAGGTAAGCAAGAACGAATAGGTCGTTTGTTACAAATGCATTCCAACTCCCGTGAGGAGATTAAGGAAGTCCGAGCCGGTGATATCGCCGCTGCGGTAGGTCTTAAGGATGTGGTAACAGGTGAGACGCTTTGCGATAGATCGCATGTGATCAAGCTAGAGCCGATGGAATTCCCTGAACCGGTAATCTCCATTGCAGTAGAACCAAAGACACTAGGTGATCAGGAAAAAATGTCATCGGCTTTGGCTAGGTTGGCAAAAGAAGATCCTACCTTCAAGGTGAAAACCGATGAGGACTCGGGTCAGACAATCATATCGGGAATGGGTGAATTACACCTTGATATTATTGTTGATCGCATGAAGCGCGAGTTTGATGTGGAAGCTAATATTGGTGATCCACAAGTTGCTTATCGTGAAACCATTAAATCAACTGTTAAAGTTGAAGGTAAGCACGTTAAGCAAAGCGGTGGTCGCGGGCAGTACGGTCATGTTTGGCTCAAGCTGGAACCTCAAAAAGAAGGTTTTGGTGTTGAGTTTGAAAACGAAGTGGTAGGTGGTGTAGTTCCGAAGGAATACATAACCTCTATTGAAAAAGGCGTAACAGATCAGTTGAATAGTGGAACCTATGCTGGTTTTCCTACAGTTGACATAAAGGTTACTTTATACGACGGTTCATATCATGATGTGGACTCTAGTGAATTGGCCTTTAAGATCGCCGGGCATGTAGCCATCAGAAAAGGTGTGATGGAAGCTGACCCGGTTATTTTAGAGCCAGTGATGAAAGTTGAAGTGGTTACACCGGAAGATTATATGGGTGACGTGATGGGAGACCTGAATCGTCGCCGCGGAATGGTAGAAGGTATGGAAGACTCGCCTTCTGGTAAAGTAGTACGAGCCGAAGTGCCGTTAAGTCAAATGTTTGGTTATGCCACGGATTTGCGCTCATCGACACAAGGGCGAGCTACTTACTCTATGGAATTTTCGAAATACGCAGAGGCACCTGCATCAGTAGCAGATGCCATTATGAACAAAAGATAGTCCAAGATAGTTTTGAGCTGATTAATGTAACAAATAGTACAAATAGGTAAATTACGATGTCCAAAGAAAAATTCGAACGCACGAAGCCACATGTGAATGTGGGCACCATCGGTCACGTAGACCACGGTAAGACGACGTTAACAGCGGCGATTACCAAAGTAATGGCAGAAAAGATGGGTGGAGAATTCAAAGACTTCGCAGACATCGACAATGCCCCAGAAGAAAGAGAGCGTGGTATAACCATAGCGACCTCACACGTAGAATACGAATCAGAAGCACGCCACTACGCGCACGTAGACTGCCCAGGACACGCGGATTACGTCAAGAACATGATCACTGGTGCAGCCCAAATGGACGGCGCGATCCTCGTAGTATCAGCCGCAGACGGCCCGATGCCGCAAACGCGAGAGCACATCCTGCTATCGCGTCAAGTAGGCGTACCTTACATAGTCGTCTTCATGAACAAAGCCGACATGGTCGATGACGAAGAACTACTAGAACTCGTAGAAATGGAAGTACGTGAGCTACTCGACGAATACGACTTCCCCGGTGACGACACACCCATTATTACCGGATCAGCCCTAAAAGCACTAGAAGGCGATGAAGCTTACTCAGAAAAAATCGTAGAACTAGTCACCGCACTAGACACCTACATTCCAGAGCCAGAGCGCGCCACAGAAGGCGACTTCCTGATGCCCGTAGAAGACGTATTCTCCATCTCAGGACGAGGAACCGTCGTCACGGGAAGAATCGAGCGTGGTGTCGTCAACATCGGTGACGAAATAGAAATCGTCGGCATCAAAGACACCGCCACCACCACCTGTACCGGCGTAGAAATGTTCCGCAAACTACTCGACTCAGGCGAAGCCGGAGACAACGTAGGCGTACTACTGCGTGGCACCAAACGTGAAGAAGTAGAACGTGGGCAAGTGCTTTGTAAGCCAGGATCCGTCAATCCACACACCACGTTTGAAGCAGAAATATACGTTCTGTCCAAAAACGAAGGTGGCAGACACACGCCATTCTTCAGCAACTACCGTCCCCAGTTCTACTTTAGAACCACCGACGTAACCGGAGCGGTAGGCCTTCCAGAAGGCACAGAAATGGTCATGCCAGGCGACAACGTAAAAGTAACTGTGACATTAATCGCCCCGATAGCGATGGAAGACGGACTACGCTTTGCGATTCGTGAAGGCGGACGTACCGTTGGCGCGGGTGTAGTTGCTAAGATTATTGAGTAACAAGTGAATGCTTTATTGGGTAGCTACTAAATTGGGCTATTCAATAGAAGCTTTTTAAAATTCTTTTTTTTAATAAAGAATCGTTCTTTTAAGAGTATAAAATTATGTCAGGTCAGAGAATCAGAATTCGTCTTAAGTCGTTTGATCATCGTTTGATTGATCGTTCAGCAAAAGAAATCATTGAAACTGCAAAACGTACTGGTGCACGTGTAAAAGGTCCAATACCTTTGCCAACACGTAAAGAACGTTTCACTATCCTTGTGTCACCTCACGTAAATAAAGATGCTCGTGATCAGTATGAAATTAGAACGCACAAGCGTCTAATGGATATTCTTGATCCTACAGAAAGAACGGTAGACGCGCTGATGAAGCTAGATTTAGCGGCTGGCGTAGATGTGCAAATAAAGCTTAACTAGTAGAAAGTTTTCTGCTATATTACGCCGCTCGCTAAGTGGCTCGGATCTTCCGAGCCTCTTTTTTCTAAGGCTGTTTTTCCGCTCCTAACCTAGATAGGAAAAGAGTAGAGAACAGTCCTAGAGGCGGTAAAACACAAGATTTTGGAGAACTTAAATGGCAATCGGTCTAGTAGGTCGTAAAGTTGGTATGACACGCCTCTACAATGAGGATGGTTCTGCTACGCCAGTAACTGTATTAGAGATGACTCCTAACAGAATATCTCAGTTAAAAACAGTTGGAATCGATGGATATACGGCAATTCAAATAACAGCCGGTACTAAAAAAGTATCCCGTGTGAGTAAGGCTCAAGCTGGGCATTATGCAAAAGCAGGTGTTGAAGCTGGAACCGTCACTCGCGAATCACGTATTGATGAAATAGGTGATTTCGAGTTGGGTGGTGATGTAACCGTTGCAATGTTCGAAGAAGGTCAGATGGTAGACGTAACAGGGATATCACAAGGTAAAGGTTTTGCCGGTGTTATCAAACGTCATCATTTTGCGGGTAAAGACGCGACTCACGGTAACTCTATTAACCATAGAACACCGGGTTCAATCGGTCAGTGTCAAACTCCAGGCCGTGTATTTAAAGGTAAGAAAATGACAGGCCATATGGGTAACGTACAACGTACTCAGCAAAACTTGACGGTTGTTCGCGTAGATGCTGAAAAGAATCTGCTCTTAGTAAAGGGTGCTGTACCTGGATCTAAAGGCGGAAATATAGTTGTGAAATCAGCCGTGAAAGCCTAAGAAGAATAGATAGTAGAGTAGATAGTTATGGAATTACAAGTAGTAAACGGTGATGCTTTAACATTGTCTGAAGAAGTCTTCGCGAAAGATTTCAACGAGACTCTAGTGCATCAAGCTGTTGTTAGCTATATGGCGGGTGGACGTGCTGGTTCAAAAGCACAAAAAACTCGTTCTGATGTGCGCGGTGGTGGAATCAAGCCATGGCGCCAGAAAGGTACAGGCCGAGCGCGTGCAGGAACTATCAGAAGTCCTTTATGGAGGTCGGGCGGGGTAACATTCGCAGCAAGAAATCGTGATTTTTCCAAGAAAATGAATAAGAAGATGTATCGCGGAGCAATGCGATCCATTCTTTCAGAGTTGGTGAGAAGTGATCGCTTAATTGCAGTAGATAGCTTTGGTGTTGATGAGCCAAAAACCAAAGCTCTAATCGCCAAGCTAAATGAGTTGGCTGGAACAACAGATGTGTTGTTACTGACTGACGATTCAGATGCCAACTTAGAACTGTCATCTCGTAATCTTCATAAATGTGAAGTCTCGACGCTAAAAGGTGTTAATCCAGTTAGCTTAGTTGCCCACGAAAAAGTTATTGCTACTAAAGCAGCAATAGAGAAAATCCAGGAGTGGTTGGCATGAATGAAGAGCGCATGTATCACGTAATACGTGGCCCACATGTTACTGAGAAAGCTGCTTTGCAAGCTGAAAATAGTAACATGCAGATTTTCAAAGTAGACATAACTGCTACTAAATCAGAAATAAAAAAGTCTATAGAAGCCTTATTTGAGGTTGATGTAACAAAGGTCCGCACTATTAAAGTAAAGGGTAAAACCAAAAACTTTGGTCGCCGTAGCGGGAAAAGAAACGATTGGAAAAAAGCTTACGTTACGCTTGCTGAAGGGCAAAGTATCGGCGCTGACCAAAATCCTTAATAGGTGGAATGAGTAATGGCTACAGCTAAGATGAAACCAACCTCACCCGGTCGTCGCCACCAGGTAAGGGTTGTAAGAGATTTACATAAAGGGAAGCCTCATAAGGCTTTGCTTGAACCACAGCACAAGCGCGGTGGTCGAAATAATGCAGGACGTATTACGACACGTCACGTGGGTGGTGGTCATAAGCAACATTATCGGGTTATTGATTTCAAGCGTAATCACAAGGACGGAATTCCGGCTGTAGTTGAGACGATTGAGTATGATCCAAACCGTACTGCAAATATTGCACTGCTTAAGTACGCTGATGGTGAGCGTACCTATATCATCGCTCCTAAAGGTTTACAGGTCGGTGATGCGATTGAAAATGGCAAAGATGCGCCTATCTCAACAGGTAACGCATTGCCAATGATCAATATTCCAGTAGGTACAGTGATTCATTGTATTGAAATGAAGCCTGGTAAAGGCGCTCAGATGGCACGTAGTGCTGGAACGTCTGCACAGATTGTTGCTCGTGAAGGCCGATTTGTTACTTTACGTCTTCGTTCAACTGAAATGCGTAAAATATTGTCAGAGTGTCGTGCCACTATTGGTGCTGTTAGTAACTCTGAGCATTCTCTAGTTAAGCTAGGAAAAGCTGGCGCTAGTCGTCATCGCGGTATCCGCCCAACCGTTCGTGGTGTTGCCATGAATCCGGTAGATCATCCACATGGTGGTGGTGAGGGTAAATCTTCAGGTGGTCGTCATCCAGTATCACCTTGGGGAACTCCAGCGAAAGGCTTTAAAACCCGTAAGAATAAACGCACTGACAATATGATTGTTCGTCGTAGAAATAAAGGTAAGAGGTAATCCATCGTGCCACGTTCACTGAAAAAAGGTCCATTCGTTGATCATCATTTGATGGCTAAAGTTTTAAAGGCAGCGGCAGCTAATGATCGCAAGCCCATTAAAACCTGGTCACGCAGATCAATGATCTTGCCAGATATGGTTGGTCTAACAATTGCAGTACATAACGGTCGTCAACACGTACCCGTGCTCATAAATGAGAACATGGTTGGACATAAGTTAGGTGAGTTTTCTCCTACACGCATGTTCCGTGGTCACTCAGCAGATAAAAAGACGAAATAGGTTTTTATAATGGAAACAGCAGCAAGATTAAAATTTGCACGTATTTCCCCACAGAAGGCTCGCTTGGTTGCAGATCAGGTGCGTGGTCAATCTGTTGAGAAAGCGTTAGATGTGCTGAAGTTCAGCCCAAAGAAAGCAGCCAAGATTGTAGGCAAAGTTCTGGAATCTGCGATTGCTAATGCAGAGCATAACGAAGGCGCTGACATTGATGAATTGAGTGTTACTCAGATTTATATTGATGCAGGTCCTACGATGAAACGTATTCGTCCACGTGCTAAAGGCCGTGCAAACAGAATAATTAAACGAACCAGTCACATCACGCTGATGGTTGGTGATGGCGAGAAGGACTGAGGAAGAGAATTATGGGACAAAAAGTACATCCAATTGGAATCCGTTTAGGTATCGCTACAGATTGGCGTTCAAAATGGTATGCCGAAGGTAAAGAATACTCAGAATTCTTACTAAAAGATATTCAGATTCGTGAACACCTTATGAAGAAGCTAAAGAATGCTTCTGTAGCAGATATACGTATCGAACGTCCTGCTAAATCTGCTTTTATCACTATTCATACGGCTCGTCCTGGGATCGTGATTGGCAAGAAGGGTGAAGATATTGAAAAACTTCGTGCAGAAGTTGCTCAAATGCTTGAGTTACACCCAAATAACGTGAAGGTTAATATCGAAGAGATTCGTAAGCCGGAAACTAATGCTTTATTAATTGCTGAGAGTATCTCTCAGCAATTAGAGCGCCGTATTATGTTTCGTCGTGCCATGAAGCGTGCAGTTGGAAATGCAATGCGTCTAGGCGTTAAAGGTATCAAGGTTCGAATCGCAGGTCGTTTGAATGGTGCTGAGATTGCACGTGCTGAATGGTATCGTGAAGGTCAGGTTCCATTGCATACATTGCGTGCTGATATTGACTATGCAACAGCTACAGCAGCCACTACATACGGAAATATTGGTATTAAAGTATGGGTTTATCATGGTGAAGTATTCGATCTCGAAGAGAAGCGGAACAAAGCCAAGAAAGCAGCCACAGCGGGTCGTAGAAACAACAACAGCCGTAGAGATAATAAAAGGTAGTCGAGATGTTACAACCTAAGAAAACTAAATTCCGAAAGCAACATAAAGGTAGAAACCGTGGCTTAGCTACGGTTGCTAACAAGGTTAGCTTTGGAGAATACGGACTTAAGTCTGTTGATAGAGGTCAGTTGACTTCTCGTCAAATTGAAGCAGCACGTCGTGCCATGACGCGTCACATAAAACGTGGCGGTAAGATTTGGATTCGTGTATTTCCTGACAAGCCAATTACTACCAAGCCACTTGAAGTGCGTATGGGTAAAGGTAAGGGTAACGTTGAGTATTGGGTTGCGCCGATTCAACCAGGTAGAATGTTGTTCGAGATGGAAGGTGTTGACGAAGAGTTGGCGCGTGAAGCTTTTGACTTGGCAGCTGCGAAGCTTCCTGTTAAGACGACATTTGTTACACGGACGGTGATGTAATGAAAGCCAATGAATTACGCAGCAAAAGTGCTGAAGAACTCCAGAAAGAGTTGATTGAAAATTTAAAAGAGCAGTTCGGTTTGCGTATGCAACGCGCAGCTGGTCAACTAGAAAAGCCATCAGATATGAAGCGTGTACGTCGTAACATTGCGCGCATCAAAACGCTAATGGCAGAAACAAAAACCGTAGGTAGCGAAGCATGAGTGAAGCAGAAGTAAAAGTACGAAGCCTTACTGGTGTCGTCACAAGCGACAAGATGGATAAGACTATCGTTGTAAAGATTGAACGCAAAGTTAAGCACGCGCTATATGGCAAGTATATTCGTCGCTCAACTAAGTTTCATGTTCATGATGAGAACAACGATGCTAAAGAAGGCGATACTGTTATGTTTACAGAGTGTCGTCCTTATTCAAAAAGCAAACATTGGAAATTGTTAAAAGTAGTCTAACTACCTCTTTAACGGTAAGTAGCAATAGCACAGGAATATAAACATGATTCAGATGCAATCAGTTTTAAAAGTAGCGGATAACAGTGGTGCCAAACGTGTACAGTGTATAAAAGTACTCGGCGGTTCACATAGACGTTACGCGGGTATTGGTGACATTATAAAGGTGAGCATCAAAGAAAGTATCCCTCGCGGGAAAATCAAAAAAGGTGATGTTCACTTTGCTGTCGTTGTTCGTACAGCTAAAGGTGTTCGTCGTAATGATGGTTCAATCATTCGTTTTGATGATAATGCAGCTGTGATATTGAATAGTAAATATGAGCCAGTAGGAACACGTATCTTCGGGCCAGTAACCCGTGAATTACGTGGTGATCGTTTTATGAAGATCATCTCTTTGGCACCAGAAGTTATTTAAGGTCGATCAGAATTATGAATAAGATCCGAAAAGGTGACGAGATTCAGGTCATTTGCGGTAAAGATAAAGGCCGTACTGGCACTATCTCTGCTGTAAAAGATAACGGTAAGATCGTTGTGCAAGGAATTAACATCGCTAAAAAGCATGTTAAGCCTAATCCTAACGCAGGTATTGAAGGTGGTATTGTTTCTCAAGAAATGGCCTTTGATGCATCTAACGTCATGTTGGTTAATCCGGCAACAGGTAAAGGTGATCGTGTTGGTTTTAAGATCCTTGAAGATGGCAAAAAAGTTCGCATCTTTAAGTCTAATGGTGAAGCGGTAGACGCAGGATAAGAAAATGACAAGGTTACATGATTTTTATAAAGACACTGTTGTTAAAGAGCTAACTGAAAAGTTTGGTTACAAGAGTGCAATGGAAGTACCAAAGATCACTAAAATCTCATTGAATATGGGGTTGGGTGAAGCTGTTGGAGACAAGAAGGTTGTTGAAAAGGCAGTGGGTGATATGGCTGCAATAGCGGGGCAAAAGCCTGTTGTTACAATGACCAAGAAATCAATCGCTGGATTTAAGATTCGTGATGACTGGCCTATTGGTTGTAAAGTCACACTGCGTCGTGAAAAAATGTATGAGTTTCTTGATCGCTTAATTAGTGTTTCTATTCCGCGTGTACGTGACTTCCGGGGTTTAAATCCTAAGTCATTTGATGGTCGTGGTAATTTCGGGATGGGAATCACCGAACAAATCATTTTCCCAGAGATTGACTACGACAAGATTGATATGTTGCGTGGTATGGATATAAATATCACTACTACTGCTAAAAATGATGAAGAAGGAAAAGCATTATTAGATGCGTTCAAATTCCCCTTCAAAAAGAAATAAGGAATAGATAAGCAATGGCTAAGAAATCAATGATTGCCCGCGAGCATAAGCGCGAAAAGCTAGTCGCAAAATATGCGGTTAAGCGTGCTGAACTTAAAGAAATCATTCGTAACCCAGAAAGCAGTTACGAAGAAGTAATGGATGCAAGCGATAAGCTACAGAAGTTACCACGTAACAGTAGCCCGGTTCGTTTACGTCGCCGTTGTCAAATTACAGGTCGTCCACACGGTGTATACCGTAAATTTGGACTATCTCGTAATATGCTCCGTATACATGCCATGCAAGGCGATGTACCCGGTTTAACTAAAGCAAGCTGGTAGGAGCGAATACTATGAGCATGAGTGATCCAATCGCTGATATGTTGACCCGTATTCGTAACGGTCAGATGGCGAATAAAAAAACAGTTACTTTTCCGTCGTCAACGTACAAAACGGCTATTCTAGATGTACTTCAAGGTGAAGGTTACATTGGTGGATACGAAGTGACTAAAGAAACTAAACCAGAAGCAACCGTTAAGCTGCGTTATTATCAGGGTCAACCTGTAATCAACTTGATTAAACGTGTTAGCCGTCCTGGTCTAAGAATTTTCCGTGGTAAAGATGAATTGCCATCGCCACTAAATGGTTTAGGAGTAGCTGTAGTTTCTACTTCTAAAGGTGTAATGACTGACCGTGCCGCTCGTGAAGCGGGTGAAGGCGGTGAAGTTGTTTGTATCGTCGAATAACAGGTCGGTATCGTTATGTCTAAAATAGCAAGAAATCCAGTTCAACTCCCATCGGGTGTTGATTGTAAGCTTGATGGTCAAGCACTTACATTAAAAGGTTCGAAAGGATCTTTTGATTATGTCATTCATGATTTGGTGGAAATTGGTCAAGATGAAAATGCTTTGACCTTTAAAGCCAAGAATGATGATCGTACTGGCTGGGCAATGGCAGGTACTATGCGTGCAATCACTGCAAACATGGTAACAGGCGTGTCCGAAGGCTTCGAAAAGAAGCTTGAGCTAGTCGGTGTTGGTTACAGAGCTAAAGCTCAAGGATCAAAGTTAAACTTGACCTTAGGTTTTTCTCATCCTGTTGATCATGAAATGCCTGAAGGCGTTTCTGTAGAGACTCCTAGCCAAACAGAAATAATTCTCAAGGGTATTGATAAGCAAAAAGTAGGTCAAGCAGCCGCTGAAATTAGAGCTTATCGTCCACCTGAGCCTTATAAAGGAAAAGGTGTTCGCTATTTAGGTGAGCATATAATCCGTAAAGAAGCCAAGAAGAAGTAGGTTTTGAGATGAATAAAAAAGACGCAAGAATTCGTAGAGGCAAGAAAGCACGTTTCAAGATGCGTGAGAAGGGTGTAACCCGCTTATGTATCAACCGTACTTCGCGCCATATCTACGCTCAGGTTATCTCGCCAGAAGACGGTAGTATTATCGCCTCTGCTTCTACTTTGGATAAAGATATACGTTCCGAAGTCGAATATTCAGGTAATGTTGATGCAGCAAAGGTTGTCGGTAAAGCTGTTGCTGAACGCGCTAAAGCTAAAGGCGTAGAGGCAGTTGCATTTGATCGTTCAGGTTACAAATATCATGGTCGGGTTAGCGCATTAGCTGATGCGGCTCGTGAATCTGGTCTTAAATTCTAAAGGTTAATCATGGCAAAGCAAGAAAACAGAGAAAAGGCGGCAGACGGCCTAATCGAGAAAATGGTACATGTTAACCGTGTAGCCAAAGTAGTAAAAGGTGGACGTATTTTTGGTTTTACGGCACTAACGGTTGTTGGTGACGGTAAAGGCAGAGTCGGTATTGGCTATGGTAAGGCACGTGAAGTTCCTATTGCTATTCAAAAAGCAATGGAAAAAGCACGTAAGAACATGGTTGATGTAGCGCTAGATGGCGATACTTTACAGTACCCTATCAATGCCCGTTTCGGCGCAGCTAAGGTTTATATGCAACCTGCATCAGAAGGTACAGGTATCATTGCAGGTGGTCCAATGCGTGCTGTGTTTGAGGTGGTAGGAATTAAAAACGTACTGTCTAAATGTAACGGAACACGTAACCCAATCAATGTGGTTCGTGCGACTATTAAAGGTCTAGCCGAAATGAAATCTCCAGAGATGATTGCTGCTAAGCGTGGCAAGTCTGTAGAGCAGATTAGAGGATAAGAGCAATGGCTGATAAGAAAGTAATAGTGACACTGGTTCGTAGTTTGAACGGTCGTTTAAAAAGCCATAAGGCATGTGCAGCAGGACTAGGCATACGCAAGATGCATCAGACTGTTGAGGTAATTGACACACCTGAAAACCGTGGCATGATCAATAAGATCAACTATATGTTAAAGGTTGAGGAAGCGTAGTGATGAAAAGCACAAGCATGAAATTGAATAGTTTGAGTCCTGCTGAAGGCAGTACAAAAGATCGTAAACGCGTAGGTCGCGGTATAGGGTCAGGCACAGGTAAGACTTGTGGGCGTGGTCATAAAGGTCAAAAGTCTCGATCAGGTGGTTTTAACAAAACTGGGTTTGAAGGTGGACAGATGCCATTGCAACGTCGCCTGCCTAAAGTGGGATTCTCATCACGTACCAAGCAATATTCAACTGAAATACGCTTGAATGAGTTGTCTTCTGTTGAAGCTGATGTAATTGATCTTGATGTGCTTAAAGAAGCTGGCATTATCGGCCATAAAATTAAGAAAGCTAAAGTAATCCTGTCAGGCGAATTAACGAAAGCAGTAACTGTTAAGGGCTTGGGAGTAACGGCTGGCGCTAAAGGAGCTATTGAAGCTGCTGGCGGAAAAGTCGAAGAATAGAAAGAAATAAGAGAAGATAAGCTGTGGCCAATCAAAAAACTGCTGGTATGTTGGGATCGATGGGGAACTTTGCCGAAATAAAGCAACGTCTTATCTTTGTTATACTTGCCTTGATTGTTTATAGAATCGGTACTTTTATCCCGGTTCCAGGTGTTAATCCTGAAGCAATGGCCAATTTTTTTGATGACAATAGCGGTACTATACTGGGTGTCTTCAATATGTTCTCAGGTGGAGCATTGCAGAGATTTAGTATTTTTGCCTTAGGCATTATGCCTTATATTTCCGCATCAATTATTGTTCAATTGATGACTAAGGTTGTTCCGTATTTTGAGCAGCTTAGTAAAGAAGGTGAATCCGGAAAACGTAAAATTACCCAATACACCCGTTATGGAACGGTTGGATTAGCACTCTTTCAAAGTATCGGTATAGCTTCGGCCTTTGGTGGTCAGGGTATTGCGTTATATCCAGGTGTTAGTTTTATCGTCACTACTGTTGTGACCTTGGTAACTGGAACCTTGTTCCTCATGTGGTTAGGTGAACAAATCACCGAACGTGGCATAGGCAACGGAATATCATTAATTATATTCGCTGGTATTGTTGCAGGTTTACCTGCGGCGATCGGTGGAACACTTGAGTTGGCTAGAACGGGTGAAATATCAGGCGGTATAGTGTTGCTGCTGGTTATTTTGGCTTTTGCAGTAACAGCTTTCGTAGTCTTTGTTGAGCGAGCGCAGCGTAGAATTACTATTAACTACGCTAATCGTCAGCAAGGCAGAAAGATGATGAAAGGGCAGTCTAGTTTCTTGCCTTTAAAATTAAACATGGCAGGTGTTATACCTCCCATTTTTGCATCAAGTATTATCCTTTTCCCAGCTACTTTAGGTAAGTGGGCAAGTGGAGATGGCACAGGTGCATTAAGCCAGTTCGTGAACATGTTACAGCCAGGGCAACCGCTGTATGTATTGTTCTACGCAATGGCTATTATATTTTTTACGTTTTTCTATACAGCTTTGGTGTTTAACTCCAGAGAAACTGCGGAAAACTTAAAGAAATCTGGAGCATTTATTCCTGGTATACGCCCAGGTAAGCAGACAGCACAGTACATAGATGGAGTCATGACACGCTTAACGGCAGTCGGCGCAATCTATATTACATTGGTTTGTTTGTTACCTGAGTTTCTAATACTGGGCTGGAATGTTCCGTTTTACTTTGGTGGTACATCTTTGTTGATTATTGTCGTGGTTGTTATGGACTTTTTAGCTCAGCTACAAGCACATACCATGTCACACCAATATGAAGGTCTGATGAAGAAAGCCAATTTTAAATCTGGCAAATCAGGCAAGAAAAAATAACTAGAGGTATTAAGCATGAAAGTTCGTGCATCAGTAAAAAAAATATGTCGTAACTGTCGTGTAATAAAACGCCGTGGCGTTGTTAGAGTTATTTGCACTGACCCACGTCATAAGCAACGCCAAGGTTAAACCCTCGGTTAGAAAAATATTTATTTGATTAATTTTGTTAAGTCGGGTATCTTTGCCCGCCTTTTCGACTAGATTCTGGAGAACTGTAATGGCTCGTATTGCGGGTATAAACATTCCGGTAAACAAACACGCTGTAATCGGACTAACATCAATTTTTGGTATAGGTCGTACGCGTTCAGCTCAAATTTGTGTAGCTGCAAAAATAGACCCTGCGACAAAGATACGTGATCTTTCTGAAGATGAAGTTGAACGTGTTCGTAAAGAAGTAGGAAAGTTTATTGTTGAAGGTGACCTTCGTCGTGACGTTTCCATGAATATTAAACGTCTAATGGATTTGGGTTGTTATCGAGGTGTTCGTCATCGTCGTGGTCTTCCACTACGAGGTCAGCGTACCAAAAATAATTCAAGGACTCGTAAAGGTCCACGTAAACCCATCCGCTAGATAAAACCAGGACTTAGAAATGGCAAAGCAGCCCACTAAAACAAAAAAAGTTAAAAAGTCTATAGCAGACGGCATCGCACACGTGCATGCAACTTTTAACAATACAATCGTTACTATTACCGACCGCCAAGGCAATGCACTAGCATGGGCTACAGCAGGTGGATCAGGTTTTCGTGGTTCACGTAAGAGTACCCCTTTCGCGGCACAGGTGGCAGCAGAAAAAGCGGGTGAAGCTGTTAAAGCTTTTGGCATGAAAAACCTTGATGTCATGATAAAGGGGCCAGGGCCTGGTCGTGAATCAGCAGTTCGTTCATTAAATAACGTTGGTTTCAAGATAGGTAGTATTATTGATGTTACGCCCATCCCACATAACGGATGTCGTCCACCTAAAAAGCGTCGCGTGTAAGGATTGTAGAGAGAAATATTATGGCTAGATATACTGGACCAACTTGTAAGCTTATGCGTCGTGAAGGCACTGATCTGTATCTTAAAGGTCGTGGAAATTCATTAGAAAACAAATGTAAAATGGACAAAGTGCCAGGAGTTCATGGTGATGCTCGTGTACGTCTAACCGACTATGCAGTTCAGCTTCGTGAAAAACAAAAAGTAAAGCGTATGTACGGCGTGCTAGAGAAGCAATTCCGTAACTACTTTAAGCGTGCTGCTCGCCAAAAAGGTTCAACAGGTGAAAACTTGTTATCTTTATTAGAGTCTCGTTTAGATAATGTTGTTTACAGAATGGGATTTGGTGCTACACGTGCCGAATGTCGTCAGTTAGTAAGCCACAAAGCAATCACTGTAAATGGACAGTCAGTCAATATAGCTTCTTATCAGGTTCAGGCGGGTGACATTGTTGCTATCCGCGAGAAGTCGAAAAAGCAAGCTCGTATCGTTGATGCGATGGCTATCATGGAGCAAATGGGCTTCCCTGAGTGGGTTGAAGTTGACGGTAAGAAGCTCGAGGGCACTTACAAGACTATCCCAGAGCGTAGTGAATTGCCTGCAGAAATAAACGAGTCACTCATTGTCGAGCTGTACTCTAAATAATTGATATTTATAGCTCAACGACGTAATTGTAACCCGTTAAGCTAAAGAAACGTAACCTATAACCGGAATAGTAAAGTTATGGCAAATGCAATGGATTTATTAAAGCCACATAAAATTGACATAAAAGAGCTTGGCGCGAATGCATCTAAGATTGTTTTAGAGCCGCTTGAGCGTGGCTTTGGTCATACACTGGGAAATGCTTTTCGTCGCATCCTGCTTTCATCTATCCCTGGTGCTGCTGTAACAGAAGTTCAAATTACAGGTGTTAAGCACGAGTATGAGTCGCTAGATGGCGTTCAGGAAGATGTTATTGATATCTTGTTGAACCTGAAAGAGCTTGCTATTCGTTTAAATGCTAAAGAAGAAGTTACATTATCATTAAATAAGCAAGGCCCAGGTGTTGTTACTGCTGCTGATATTGCGCTTGATCATGATGTTGAAATTATCAACCCTGAACATGTTATCGCTACATTGACAACAGATGCATCAATTGAAATGACATTGACGGTTACAACAGGCAGAGGATACCAGCCTGTTACTATGCGCCGTGGCCCTGATGCTGCTGAGTTACCGGTTGGTACTTTAGTGATAGATGCTAGCTACAGCCCTATCAAACGTGTTATTTATAATGTTGATAGTGCTCGTTCAGGCGAACGCGCAGACATGGATAAGTTGATCCTTGAGCTTGAAACAGATGGTTCTGTTGAGCCAGAAGAAGCCATTTCAATGGCTGCACAAATTATACAAAATCAATTAGCAGTATTCTTCAATCTAACTATTGAAGAGCCTGAAATTGAAGAAGAGAAAGAGCCTGAGATTGATCCAGAGCTATTACGCCCTGTTGATGATCTTGAATTAACGGTTCGTTCTGCCAACTGTCTTAAAGCCGAGCAAGTTTACTATATTGGTGACTTGGTGCAGAAGACAGAGACTGAATTGCTTAAAACTCCAAACTTAGGGAAGAAGTCACTTACAGAAATTAAAGACATTTTGGGCACTAGAGGATTTACTCTAGGTACTAAACTTGACACTTGGCCTCCTGTTTCTTTAGAAGAAAAAGAAGCTAGTTAAGGAAACTCTGATCAAGTCTCAGTCGTTTTCCTGGGGCTAGAATCAGCCAGCTTTTCGCTATAAAATTGACCAATAGCTACAGCTATCGCTAAATTTTCTATCAAAAACCTGACAGATTCTATCTCATAGGAAATTCGACCAGACTTTATCAGAGGTTCCTAAGTCAACATCATTATTAAGAATATAGGTTAGAACAATGCGTCATCGTAAAATTGGTAGACAACTTAGTCGAAACAGCAGTCACCGTAAAGCTACTTTACAAGCCCTGACTGTTTCATTACTACGCTACGAAGCAATTAAAACAACAGTTGCCAAAGCTAAAGAATTACGTCGTGTAGCTGAGCCACTTATTACTCGCGGTAAAGTGGATTCAGTACATAATCGTCGTATTGCGTTTGCACGCCTAAGAGATGATGAAGTGACTGCAAAGTTATTTACAGAACTAGGTCCTCGTTATCAAGACCGTCCCGGTGGCTACTTGCGGATTATCAAGTGTGGATTCCGTGCAGGTGATAACGCACCTATGGCTTATGTTGAACTGGTAGATCGTCCTCAAGAAGATAGCGAAGCTGCTTAAAAATACATACTCATGATTGAGTGAAGAAAAGCCGACTATCTAGTCGGCTTTTTTGTGTGTATTAAGTTTTTGCGTCGCTTCTCAATGTCTTCAAGTGGCTTTCCTTTTTCAACAGGGAGCAACTGCTGGCCGGACTGTTTGATAGCTTCTATCTTATTATTTTCAGAGTCCAAGTTGTAAATATCAAATTGATTGCCCGACCAAGATTCAAGTTCGACTTTAAAAAGTTTAAGCTTCTCAGTGGATAGATCTACCAATAGTGATAGAAGAGTTCCCTCGTTGAGCAACCAGCAATGTTCACATTTGAATATTGAGCAAACTCTTCGAATAGTTTCTTTATTTGGATTATGTTGGGTCATAAAATGCTACTCGTACAAACTTCATTAGCTATTTCTGATATGCTCCATAACAAGCCAGAAGGAGTGATTGTAATGAAAAAAGAGGATGATAATATAGTAACAGCTAAACAATCACGATTTGCTGCCAAAGTCTTTAACTTTGGAACTATAGCTTCGGTGTTGATCCCTTTTCCGTTATTTATATTTTGGTTTGGAGCATCCATGTTTGTTTATGCGATGAACCGTCATCACCCTAACCCGCGAGTTGGTTTTTATACACAACGAGCTGCTTATATATATTACACGTTGGCAGGTTTGCTTTTACCCGTGTTAATGTTTTTATCTGAATATTGGAAAATTGTCTGGGCTGTTGCAGCCCTTGTTGTCATACCACTGGTGATTATGGAGATAGTCAAAGCTCATAAAGAAGAGTGGCATGAAGTCGAAATTAGCAAGCAAGGAACTATCTAGCATGACAGAACTACGTACAAATTGGGATATCTCAGAAATTGAAGCACTGTTTTCGCTGCCGCTAAATGATTTGCTATATCAGGCTCAAACCATACACCGAGAAAACTTCGAACCCAATACGGTTCAAGTCAGTACATTACTGAGCATAAAAACAGGGGCATGCCCTGAAGACTGCTCGTATTGTTCGCAAAGCGCTAGAAATGATACCGGTCTCGAACGTGAAAGACTGCTTCCTTTAGATGAAGTTATTAGCGCTGCACAAGCAGCAAAAGATAGCGGTGCGACCCGGTTTTGCATGGGCGCGGCATGGCGTAACCCGACGGATAAGAGTCTCGACCATGTAGTGGATATGGTGAGTGCCGTTAAAGACATGGGCTTGGAAACCTGTGTAACGTTAGGCATGCTTACAGAACAACAAACAGATCGTCTAAAAATGGCAGGACTGGATTATTACAATCACAATCTGGACACCTCCCCTGAGTTCTATGGTGCAGTCATTACAACGCGCACCTATCAGGATCGTTTAGATACCCTGTCGCATGTAAGAGATGCTGGGATTAACGTTTGCTCAGGAGGTATTCTAGGACTAGGTGAATCAGCACGCGATCGTGCGCGTTTACTTCAAGAACTGGCTAATATGCCAAAGCATCCGGAATCCGTGCCGATCAATGAACTGGTGCGCATTCCTGGTACACCACTGGCTGATAATGAAACGTTAGACTCTTTCGATTTCATTCGCGCCATCGCAGTAGCAAGAATCTTGATGCCCAAATCTTATGTCAGGCTTTCTGCAGGAAGAACAGAAATGAGTGATGAGACCCAAGCGATGTGCTTTTTCGCGGGTGCCAACTCAATGTTCTACGGCGATAAGTTATTAACCACAGAAAACCCTGAAGAACACGCAGACAATCTATTGTTTGCTAAACTAGGCTTAGAGCCGGAGAGACTTAACGCGAGTTAAAGCAGTATATACACAAGCACAATCACTATGTTCTATACAAAAAACTATGATGTTATCGTAATTGGAGGCGGTCATGCAGGCACCGAAGCTGCGCTTGCGGCTGCGCGCATGGGGATGCAAACCTTATTACTCACACATAACATAGAAACCATAGGCCAGATGAGTTGTAACCCGGCGATAGGTGGCATTGGTAAAGGGCATCTGGTCAAAGAAATTGACGCATTAGGTGGTGCCATGGCACATGCTGCTGATAAGGGTGGTATTCAATTTCGTACACTAAACTCACGTAAAGGCCCCGCTGTACGTGCAACACGAGCGCAAGCAGATAGAATTCGTTACAAAGCTGCTATCCACAAAACGGTAGAAGGCCAGCCTAATCTTGAGCTGTTTATGCAAGGGGTTGACGATCTTATTATTGAGAATGAGAAAATTGCCGGTGTTGTCACTCAAATGGGGCTTAAATTTAAAGCCTCTGCGGTAGTGCTAACAGTGGGTACTTTTCTAGCGGGAAAAATTCATATAGGTGATAGTAATCAGCTTGCGGGTCGTGCAGGTGACCCTCCCTCTAATGCCTTATCAACACGCTTAAGGGCGCTACCTTTTCGTGTGGGTCGTTTAAAAACAGGTACTCCTGCAAGACTAGACAGCAGAACGATTGACTACAGCAAGTTGCAAGAACAGCCGGGCGATGAACCCAGACCTGTATTCTCCTTTTTAGGCAATGAGGCGGACCATCCTCCACAGATGTCCTGCCATATCACCTACACCAATGCCAAAACACATGAAATCATCACTCATGGTATTCATCGATCACCTCTGTTTACGGGTGCGATAGAAGGCACTGGGCCCCGCTATTGTCCTTCCATTGAAGACAAAGTTGTGCGTTTTGCTGATCGGGATAGTCACCAGATATTTGTCGAACCAGAAGGTCTGGATAGCTATGAAGTGTATCCTAACGGCATTTCGACCAGTTTACCCTTTGATATACAAATAGAATTCATTCGCTCCATCGTGGGCTTTGAGAATGCACATATCACCCGCCCAGGATATGCCATCGAATATGACTATTTTGATCCACGAGACCTGCGCGATACATTAGAAACCAAATATATAAAAGGCTTGTATTTTGCGGGTCAAATAAACGGCACGACTGGATACGAAGAAGCCGCAGCTCAGGGATTACTTGCAGGAACGAATGCAGCACTATTTATTCAAGAAAAAGAAAGCTGGTCGCCTTTACGCAGCGAAGCCTACCTAGGTGTGTTGGTTGATGACCTAACCACCAATGGAACAATAGAGCCGTACAGAATGTTCACCAGCCGTGCCGAATACCGCTTGTTATTACGAGAAGACAATGCAGATTTAAGATTGACTGAAAAAGGCTACGAGCTAGGTTTGGTCGATGAACAACGCTGGGCCGCTTTTAGCAAAAAACGCGAAGCCATCGAACTAGAAAAACAACGCATCAAAGAAACTTTCATCACTCCAAACATGCTAAGTGAAGCACAGACTCATGCATTATTCGATGGGCCGTTAAGTCGAGAATATCATCTGGATGAATTGTTGCGCAGACCGAACGTAAGCTACGCAGATTTAATGACTATAGACGGTATCGGTCCTGGAGCCGAAGATAAAAAGGTTGCCGAACAAGTAGAAACCCAATTTAAATATGCCGGTTATATTGATCGTCAGCAAGATGAAGTGGCGAGACAACTACGCAATGAAAAAACCATCTTGCCGGATGACATGGACTACAATCAGGTGCATGGTCTGTCCAATGAAGTACGCCAAAAACTGGAAGAGGTAAGACCCGGAAGTATTGGTAAAGCGTCCCGGATATCTGGGGTAACACCTGCTGCCATCTCGTTGTTATTAGTGCATCTAAAAAAGCGTAAACTCATTCGAGCATGAGTGACATCAGTCTAGAGGAAGGTCTTCAGCAACTTAACTGTTCCGTTAATGAAGCTCAAACCCAGCAGCTACACCGTTATGTGGAAATGCTACTACGCTGGAATAAAGTCTATAATTTGACGGCTATCAATAATGCCAATGACATCTTGCGTTTACATATATTCGACAGTTTGGCAGTCGCACCTTTTATAAAAGGCGAGTGTTTTTTGGACGTCGGTAGTGGGGGAGGATTGCCGGGTATACCGCTGGCTATTTTATTTCCACAACGACACTTTACTCTGTTGGATACAGTCGGTAAGAAAACACGCTTTATGCGACAAGCCGTTATACAAATAAAGTTACCTAATGTCAGCGTTGTACAAACGCGTGTAGAAAGCTGGTCACCTGATACGCTATTTGATGCTATTATCAGTCGTGCCTTTTCCTCTGTGGCTGATTTTGTTTCACTTGCGGGACAGCATTTGCATGAACAAGGAAGCTTGTACGCAATGAAAGGTCGCTATCCAAAGGATGAATTAACCGCATTAGAACCTCAGAAATATAAAGTAACAGCAGAGCACAAACTGAAAATACCTCAGCTTGATGCAGAAAGATACCTGATAGAAATCAAGCGCACATAGATCGCACATAGATCGCACATAGATTCGAATATAGATAAACCAATAGAGGCAACGAACCATGACTAAAGTCATAGCAATTGCAAATCAGAAAGGTGGTGTGGGTAAGACCACAACCAGTGTCAATCTTGCCGCATCATTATCGGCAATGAAGCGCAAAGTGCTCATTGTTGATATGGACCCCCAAGGTAATGCCACAACCGGTATGGGTGTTGATAAAGAGACACAAGAATACTCTCTGAGTGAAGTCTTGTTAGGTCAGGCGAGTATTCATCAAGTACTACTGAATATCCCTGAAAGCACTATTGACATGCTCCCAGGGGGTGCCGATATGACGGTTGCAGAAATCACCCTGATGAATGAAGATAATCGTGAATATCGTCTGCGTGATGTACTTGCTAAGATAAAAGAGGATTACGATTACGTCATTATCGACTGCCCCCCTTCCTTAAATATGCTAACCGTTAATGCGCTAGTCGCTGCAGATGGCATTATGATTCCCATGCAATGTGAATACTATGCTCTGGAAGGTCTCTCGGCACTAATAGGCTCAGTAGAGACCATTAAGGAAAACTCAAATCCAGAATTAGAAATTACTGGATTATTACGCACCATGTACGACCCTAGAAATAATCTGGCGCGGGACGTATCAAGCCAGCTAACAGAACACTTCGGTGAAAAACTGTATAACACCTCCATTCCTCGAAACGTGCGTTTAGCCGAAGCCCCCAGTCATGGGTTGCCGGTGTTATCTTATGATAAGCATTCACGTGGAGCACTGGCTTATCTAGCGATGGCCGCAGAAATGATCCGCAAAGACACCAGCCGTGTCGCAGAACTCACCAGTTAGAACGAGTAGTTAGGTAGAAAGAGAAATAATATGGTCAGGAAACCAGGATTAGGCAAAGGGTTAGACATCCTCCTCAGTTCAGCTAGTAAAGCTAAAAAAGCGGGTGAAGATAAAGACTCTGGAATGCGCACATTACCTGTCGATAAAATAGAAAAAGGCCAATATCAACCCCGCTTGAGTATAGAGCCAGAAGCCTTACAGCAACTAGCTGATTCCATTAAAGCACAAGGCTTAATCCAGCCGGTAGTGGTACGCCCTATCGCAGGTGGAAAATACGAACTCATTGCTGGAGAACGTCGCTGGCGTGCCTGCCAAATTGCCGGTTTACATGATATTCCTGCTGTCATAAAAGACATACCGGATCAAGCAGCAGCGGCGATGTCGCTAATCGAAAATATCCAGCGTGAAGATCTGAATCCATTAGAAGAAGCCATCGCCATGGAGCGCCTAATAGAGGAATTTGGTTTAACGCACCAACAAACGGCTGATTCAGTGGGTCGATCGCGTTCAGCTATTACTAACTTGCTAAGACTATTGGTGCTTGAAGAAAAGACTAAAGTCTTGCTAGATAAAGGTGAGTTAGAAATGGGGCATGCCCGCGCATTACTGGGTTTGGGTGGCTCGAAACAAGTGGAAGCTGCACAGAAAGTGGCAAGCAAAGGCATGAGCGTGCGGGATACAGAGCGGTTGGTAAAAAGGCTCACTGCGGCGATGACGGACATCGGCTCACCCACTTCATCCAGCAGAGCACCTGAAGTCCTTAAACTGGAACAGGAATTGAGTGAAAAATTGGGTGCAAATATCCAAATCAAATACAATAACAAAGGCAAAGGCAAGTTAACGATAGATTACAATAGCCTGGATGAACTAGATGGTATCCTTGAGCATATAAAGTAATCATTATAAAAATCATGCTATGCACGCAGTTGCACGCATATGAATACAGGGAACGATAAGGGTCTTGCAGATAATAAAAATACATCAACACATATCGGATATTCCCGCCGAGCAATGGAATGCATTAATAATTGATAACAACCCTTTCATTCGTCATGAATTTCTGCAAGCACTAGAAGATAATCAATGTGTAGGAAAGGAATTTGGTTGGTTACCCAGACACATAGCTATCTACAACAACGCTAAAAATGGTAATGCTACTGATTTAATAGCAGCCATGCCTCTCTACGAAAAATATAATTCCTATGGAGAATTCGTTTTTGATCATGCATGGGCGGACGCATGGCAGCGAGCGGGGCTTCAATACTTTCCCAAACTGGTCTCATCCGTTCCCTATACACCTGCCCAAGGGCAACGGTTACTGGCACGACCTGAAGATTTGGAAAAAGTCGCACCGATATTATTACAAACAGCGATGGAAATAGCGAAACAAAATAATATGAGTGGTTGTCATATTCTCTTTCCATCAGCGACAGAGCAACAATGGCTGGAACAGCAAGATTTGTTTGTGCGTCACGATTGTCAGTTTCATTGGAGTAACAAAGATTACCAGTGTTTTGACGATTTTTTAGCACAACTCACCGCAAAAAAGCGCAAAAATATTCGTCAGGAAAGAAAACGAGTACAACAAGGTAATATCACCCTAAGGGTGTTAGATGGACATACAGCCAGCGAACAAGACTGGGACGATATGGCAAGGTTCTACCAAAAAACCTTCGATGAAAAGTGGGGAACTGCAACACTGAACGCCGGATTCTTCAAACAAGTCGCCAAGGCCATCCCGGATCAAATCGTTTTAGTCTTGGCAGATAAAAATGATCAAAGCAAGCATCAAAGCAAGCATCAAAGTAACGAGCAATGCATAGCAGGGTCACTAATGTATAAGAGCGATACCACACTGTATGGTCGCTACTGGGGCTGTGATGAAGAAATTGATAAACTTCACTTTGAAGCCTGTTACTATCAAGGTATAGACTACTGCATCAAGCATAAGTTAGCAGCATTTGAACCTGGCGCACAAGGCGAGCATAAAATAGCTCGAGGTTTTTTGCCAACGCTCACCAAATCGAGTCATTGGCTGACAGATAACCCGTATCAACAAAGTATAAAAAAATACACAGAACATGAACAACAAGCGATAGCAGAATATATCAAGGACTGTAATAGACACAGCCCTTATAAAACTGATTAGTTAAGCGTCCAGAAAAGACTGAAGAAGAGCTGTAAGTCGGATAAGCACTAACTCCATCCGACGAAGAAAAGTTAATCAATCACTTGCCGGATGGCGTTCCTTATCCGACCTACAAACACCTGCTTTCTGGGCGGTAACCCATTTACAAGCAAGGGAGATAAAAAAGCATGAGACCCTACTCCGAGTCCTGCGATCAAAATCGTGAGCCAATTTTAGCAATCATCAAGCCACTCTTTGCCAACAGCAGTCGTGTGCTTGAAATTGGCAGTGGCACAGGGCAACATGCGGTCTACTTCGCAGAAAAAATACCTCATCTAAGCTGGCAAACCAGCGACCTTGAAGACAATCATTCAGGTATCCGGTTATGGATAATCGAAGCCGCTTTAAAAAATGTACTCCCTCCTGTATCACTAGCGGCCTGTGATGTTCATGCTTGGCAACAACTCCCTTCCTTTGATGCCATATTTTCAGCAAATGCCGTGCATATCATGGGAAAAGAAGACGTCAAATGTTTATTTACAGGCATCGGCAATGCATTGGAAGCGGGAGGCTTGTTGGTACTCTATGGCCCTTTTAATTATCAGGGTAATTATACCAGTGAAAGTAATGCGCGTTTTGATGTCTGGCTCAAGAACAATGATCAGAAAAGTGCAATACGCGACTTTGAATGGCTTAATGACTTGGCAGAAAAAGCAAACATGGTCTTACAAGATGATTATGAAATGCCAGCCAATAACCGTATTCTTGTGTGGCGAAAACAGATATAAGTAAACTGTCAGATCAGGGCGTGCGGCTTCAGCCGCGCCAGAATAGTCCCATTAAAGAGGTTGAAATCCTCCAGAGTTTTGTTCAAAAAACACAGCCAATAGCTCACTATTCGTCCATCCTACTCAGAATTGAGTTGATCTTATTCTACTGATGGTTGAAAGGTTATAAAACTATTCATTATTAATGTAATGCTATATAATTACCCACTTGTCTAAGCCATACTTACACAAACACAAGAAAGCATTAAAATACTTCACGAAAATAGTAGGTTGTGCAAAGCGTAGCGTGCGCAACAAGATGTGGCACGTTGCGCACGTCGTTCCTTCTTTGCACAACTACTGTTAAGTCTTGATTATTATGCAACGGGTCATATTTTAGCTTAGACAAGTGGGTAATCAGGTATAATTATACGTATTAACAACGAAATTAAACGGGCAAATAAAGGGGTTTTCATGGGCTACGCAACCAATACTGTTTCTCAACACTCAACACTCAACACTCAACACTGGTTAAACTAGTTGCTTTATTGCTAGTTCCACTCGCACTAACAGCATGTGATGGTGGGGGTGGCAATACTACAGTCAGCGGAATCGTACAAAAAGGTGCATTCCAAACAGGCTCGACCATAACCCTACAACAACTAACCGCTACAGCCAGCGATGGCACAAACCGCTCACAAGGCACCGTTAGTAATAACCTGGGAGCATACACGCTTACCACTAATTGGTCAGGTTGGGCTGAAGAAACAGTCAGTGGTCAGTTCTACGATGAATACAACGATCAGATCACAACAGCCCCCGTCACACTCAATAGCATTCAACAAATAGCTACAGGCAACCAATCCATAAACGTCAACCTGTTTAGCCATTTTGTAGCAGCACGTATTAAATACCGCGTACAAAATAATAGCGACTCATTAGCTACCGCGAAAACCTCAGCAGAAGGAGAGCTACAAAGTGCATTAAGCCTACCCGCCATAAACTCAAACCAACTTGACCTGCATAATGGAGACGGTGCAAGTAGCAACGCAAATGCCGTACTATTACTCTTCTCAGGTAGTTTTATGTCAATAGGCGGGAATACCACCTTGCTCAATACATTAACGGATGACTTCAAGGTAGATGGCACGTTTGAAACAGCGAATCTACAACCCATAGCAATCGCAGCAGGTGAAGCAGGGATAATGAATACCCTGGCAAGTAACCTAAGCAATAAAGGGGTAATAAACCCACCCGATGCCAATGATTTAAGTGGCTTGCCCAATTGGGTTATCCCTGAAAATACAGTGCCGGTAGCGCTTGCAGTGAATAGCAGTAGCAACGAAGATAGCAATAAAGCCATAACACTAAACGGTACAGATGCCGATGGAGACAGCCTTACCTATGTCAACGTCACCGATCCCACACACGGCTCTGTCAGCATCACGGGCAACACAGCCACTTATACACCTGATGCCAACTACAACGGCAGTGACAGCTTCACCTACAAAGTCAATGATGGCACAGCAGATTCAACAGCAGCTACCGTCAGTATTACCGTAACTGCCGTTAATGATGCGCCAGTAGCCAATGCAGTAAGCAGTATCGCTCAAGAAGACACACCCAAAGCTATCACCTTAAATGGCAGTGACATTGACGGCGATAGCCTAACCTATATAAAAGTAAGCGACCCTACACACGGCAGTATCAGCATCACGGGCAACACAGCCACCTATACACCCATTGCCAACTACAACGGCAATGACAGCTTCACCTACAAAGTCAATGACGGCATGGTAGACTCAGCAACGGTAGCCGTAAGCATAAATGTAGGCGGTATCAATGACACGCCAATAGCAGAGAATATAAGTGCAACTACCAACGAAGATACCGATAAAGCCATAACACTTACGGGTTCAGATGCCGATGGAGACAGCCTAACCTATATTAAAGCGACCGACCCCGCACATGGCAGCATCAGCATAACGGGCAACACAGCCACTTATACACCCGATGCTAACTACAACGGCAGTGACAGCTTTACCTACAAAGTCAATGATGGCACGGCAGATTCAACAGCAGCTAGCGTTAGTATTACCATAGCTGCGATAAACGATGCACCCACAGCGAATGCAGGAACCAATGTACAAGTTTTGGAAGGAAAAACCATCACTCTGGACGGCACAGCCAGCACAGACCCCGATACAGGCGACACATTAAGTTATAGTTGGTCACCCGCTACTAATCTCAGCAGCGCAACCGCACCTCAGCCGACCTTTACAGCCCCCAGCGTCAGTGAAAACACCGAGCAGACACTAACATTAACCGTAACAGACGATGCAAACCCAACGGCAAACGATACAGACACCGTAACCATCACCATACTCAACCTACCCGCACAGCCACAAAACATACAAGCACAAACAGGTAATCAGCAAGTTACATTAAGCTGGAATGCGGTAAGTGATGCAACAAGCTACGACATCTGCCAAGCAACAGAAACCATCACCGACCCAACAAACTGTGCCATCTTAGAAAATGGCGCAATACGGGCAGACAGCACTAGCCCATCGGTAATAACCACACTCAGCAATGGCACCCAATATTACTTTGTCGTCGTCCCAAAAAACACCAACGGAGCAGGGCAAGCCAGCACAGTAGCAACAGCCACCCCCGTAGGTGTAGAGCAGCCGACCCCCACAGGCAAACTAAACGACACAGGCATTACCCAGTGTGGTGATTATGCCTATGGCGCGGGTAGCGGCAACCACAGCAACAGCGAAGATTGCGGCAACACCACCGATGCCGAAGGCGACCCCATCCCCGCAGGGCAAGATGCAACCTCAGGACGCGATGCAGACTCAGCGACCAACGACAATAGTGACGGGCATAAAGGCTTTAGCTACACTAAGCTAGATGTCAATGGCGTAGCACTGGCAGATCAATCCGCAAACACCTTCAGTTGTATCAAAGACAACGTAACAGGACTCATCTGGGAAGTAAAAACTGATGATAATGGTTTACAGGATAAAGGCCACAGATATAACTGGTACAGCCAAGATATAACCACCAACGGTGGCAATTCAGGCTACTCTGGTGACTGGCAACTCTATACAGGAACATTGCAGCCAGGCGACTACACCCTAAGTGTAAGCTACGAAAAAGACGGTAGTGTCAGCACAACGGATGATGAAGTCTATATTGACCATCTGTTAGTAGAAAGTGTAGACACCAATAACCAGCTTCACCTCTTTGACTTTGAAGACGGAGCATTGCCCGTTGAATGGCAACAAACACCAGGATCAGATGCTAGTTGGGTGAGTTCTGATACTGCCAAAATTGGTAGTAAAGGCTTAAAAAATACAGATATTGATGATAGTCAAACAGCATCCGTTGATTGGATTGTTACCTTTACAGAGGCAGTTAATATTAGCTTTTACTATCATGCATCCTCCGAGGGAGGATTTGACTTCCTGAAATTCAAAGTCAATGCAACAGAAGTGTTCAGGCATTCTGGCTCAGTACCAGCAATAGGTTGTGGTCTACCACTGTGTAACACAGAAGCCTATGTTGCTAGCGTAAATGCGTCCAGCAATGGAAACGGAATATGTGGAGCCACAGACTGGCGCTTACCCACACGTGAAGAGCTACGCTCATTGGTTAGCCGTGATCGGTTTAACCCTGCGATAGATACGGATTACTTTCCTAACACAATTTCATCGTTGTATTGGTCTTCCTCGCCGTACGCGCCTAATGGTGCCGGCGCATGGGGAGTCGGTTTCGATAATGGCAGCGACGGCGCGAGCAGCAAGTTCAATAGCAACTACGTTCGATTAGTACGTAGCGGACAGTGATTTTGACTTTTGTTTTAATGAGGATAACGAATGCATAAATCGATTCCTATCTGGAGAGATGCTACGGCTTTGATGCTGGATATGGAGCAGGTAGTGCGTCACTTTCCTCGTTATCACAAATACACACTGGGTAGTGAAATGCGCCAGCAAGTGATGCGAGTGTGTCGGTTAATTAACCGTGCGTTTAATCACCCGTCTCAGCAAGCTGAGGATAAGCGCATCGTTATCCAACAATTAGTGATGGCAGTGGATGATTTAAAGCTACAAATCCAACTGGCAAAAGAATTACACATATTCCGTAACTTTGCGGAGTTTGAACGCTTGTCTGTGCTGGCAGTGCAGATAGGTAAACAGAGTGGTGGATGGTTGCGTCGTGTGTAGCCATGCTTGGCACAGCCAGCAGTTTTATGCTTTGCATAAAGCGCGTGCTGATTCACTGTGCGCTCGTGGGGCGAGTTTCGGCTCGCATGATGATAAGCCTGTTGAGCTACCGACTGGATGCTCACAAGTTACTGTTCAGAAAGCACGAAAACTCCCTCCACCTAGCAGGGGGAGGGTTGGGAAGGGGGTAGAAGAGGAAGCTAAACAGCTGACTTATCATACCCCTCACCCTAGCCCTCTGTGCAACCGGAACCTAGGGGAGAGGGGGCTGTTTATGGATGCTAACTCATTAGGTTCGAACTTCACGAGTAAAACGTTGTATTGGTCTTCCTCGCCGTACGCGCCTAATGGTGCCAACGCATGGAAAGTCAATTTCAATAATGGCAACGACAACGCGAACAGCAAGAACAATAACAACTACGTTCGATTAGTACGTAGCGGAGAGTGAGTTGCAGCAGATTATTACCTTCCAGAGTCTATATAACGCTTATCGTGAATGCCGACGGCATAAACGCCATACGGCAAACGCGCAGCGTTATGAAATGGCTTTGTTGGATAATTTGTTGGAAACGCTAGGCAGCTTGCACAACCGTAGCTATTCACCCACCCGTTCGATTCGTTTTATTGCACAAAAGCCCAAAGCAAGGGAGATCCATGCGGCGGATTTTTCCGACAGGGTGGTGCATCACTGGCTAGTGCCTCGTCTTGAGGTTTTGTTTGAGCCTGTTTTTATTCATGATGTGTACTCTAATCGCAAAGGCAAGGGGACACACAAAGCGGTGGATCGTTTGCAATCGTTTATGCACAGCTATGTAGATTCGACCAAGCTTCTAGCTTCCACCCCCTCGCAGAGGGAGGGTGTTGTAAAAGCTACAATTTGTAGGTCGGATAAGGAACGCCATCCGACAAGTTGCTGTATTAACGGTGCTTTGTCGTATGACGCTATCGCTTATACGACCTACTTTTCACTTTCCCGACAGCCTCCTAAGGGGAGGGGGCTTAACGTGCCACTTTTACCACATCATCTGTTAAGTGGAAGACACGTTGGTTTGTTTGGCAAGTCTTCCCGTCGTATTAAACAGAGTGGCTACTACCTACAACTAGACATCAAAAACTTCTTCAACGAAATCGACCGATCCATCCTTTTTAAGCAGATCCAGCATCGCCTAAGAAAATCCATCAAGCAGGAGAAAATAACACCCAAAGCCGCAGACACCCTACGCTGGCTCTGCCATGCTCTGTTAAAACACGACACCACCGCTAATGCACACTACCGTGGAGATCCCGCTTTACTAAACACCGTCCCTGCCTACAAACAGTTAGGTTATAAAGGGGTAACAAAAGGCTTACCTATTGGTAATCTAACCAGCCAGTTTTTTGCTAACGTTTATCTAAATCCACTCGATCAAATAATTAAGCACCAACTGAAGTGTCGGCATTATTTACGCTACGTCGATGATTTTATTCTATTGGCAGATTCACCCGTTACCTTGTATCGATGGCGTGAAGCCATACAACTGTTTTTAACACAAGCATTACAGCTTGAGCTAAAAGAAATTTCAGAGCCAAAGCCAATTAAATCAGGCGTAGATTTTCTAGGCTATATCACTTACCCGCATTATCGTTTGGTACGTCGTCGGGTAGTCGGTAGTTTGTATGGCAAGCTTCAGCACTTTCAAAGACAGTTGGTGAGAGGCAGTATAAGGCAAGGCTATTGGTTGCAACTAAAACCATCAGTTGTAGCGAAGTTACGTGCCACATTAGCCAGTTACTGGGGGCACTTTTCACATGCTAATAGCTTTTCTTTACGCCAACGTATCGTACGGCAATTCCCGTGGCTGACTTTATTGTTTGAGGTGGATAGTTTGTATCAACCACGCCGCCAGATGGGTAATGCACTACAGCCCTGCTGGGAGCCAAAAGCAACACAATTAACGGGTTATAAAAGCCAGATTGTCTTTTTTCAGAAGCGCTACCCGTCAGCCTCACTCACCGTGCAGCGAGGTACTGAGCAGGATCTTTTTCCAGTTGGATTGGTAAAAAAACACCGTGCACGACTAAAGCTGCACGTCCAGTTTAGTGCGGTTTACTCCAATACAGGACGTGCGACTTCAGTCGCGCCAATAAACTCAAACAGCAAAAAGGGTGGCCTGATCAAGCAAAGCGGATCAGGCAAAGAGTCACCAGATAACCCAACTTCTAAAAAACACAAAAAAACAAAGCAACCCGATCTAAAGCCGTTTGTTACCCAGCTACACATCCGTGAACAAGGCTACTACAAAGGCGGCTTAAAGCGCCGCCATATTCATCGATTACATCATACAACCAGGAATAGAATTATGTCCACATTAAAGAGCTCATCCTTTCACTTCGCCGCTATTTCTATAGCGTTTATTTTCACGCTGTTATTAAGTGCCTCGTATGCAGAAATAGCACTACAGTGTAATAATGAAAACACCGCCACTACAGCAACCACTACCCACCTGAATGATAATGAGGATGGCACCATCAGTGATCCTAAAACAGGCTTAATCTGGAAAAAATGCAGTGAAGGACAAAGCTGGGACAGTAGCAATAACACCTGCACAGGTAGCGCACAAACCTATACGTGGCAACAAGCACTTCAACAGGCTCAAGATGTGAACGGTGGTGCAGGGGAGGATTTAGGCGCGAGTGATTGGCGTGTACCGAATATCAATGAGCTAGCCTCCATCGTAGAGCTACGCTGTTTTGGCCCCGCTGTTAATGTAACCGCTTTTCCAAACACTCCTTCTAGCGTGTATTGGTCTTCCTCGCCGTACGCGCCTGTTGGTGCCTACGCATGGGGAGTCGGTTTCTATAGTGGCAACGACGGCGCGAGCAGCAAGTTCAGTAACTACTACGTTCGATTAGTACGTAGCGGACAGTGATTTTGCCTTTTGTTTTAGGATGTGCGACTTCAGACGCGCAATACGGTGATAACAAAAAATAAAAAAGGTTGGGCCTTGACCTTTTTAACTTTTCACCTTGTATTAATGGCTTTGTCTGTGAAGTTTGACATTAACATTCCCTGTTGTTATCTTCTCCAACATGAAGGCTAAGCTCTTATTTAAACGTCGAGTAGCACTTACCGAGGATTCCTTCGCAGATTTGCTAATATGGGAAGTTCCAAAGCCCGTTTTAGGAAGTGAGCATGGTTATAAATATGGATTGGCTTTTGTACAAAATGGCATCTGTGTTTTACGGTATGATAATGAAGCGGGTAAAGGTGATCATAAGCCATATTGGTGATGCTGAGATGCCGTATGTTTTTAAGGATGTTGATCAGTTGTTAGCTGATTTTTTAGAAGATGTTAGGAGGTGGCAAAATGAACACAGTGGTGCTTGATGTCCGTTCACTAACGGATACTTTAAAGGATTTTTCCAATACATGGGAAACAGGGGTAAGCACTCAACCTCGCATTAGCTTCGAAACTCCCGAACTGCTTTGGAAGGTGCTAACAGCAAAACGCTGGGATGTCCTTAAGCTTATGGCTGGAGTAGGTCCATTGGCTATCCGTGAAGTTGCTCGTCGGCTAGAGCGTGATGTTAAGGCGGTTCATGGGGATGTTCATGCTTTGCTGGATGCTGGGCTACTGGAAAAACATGAGTCTAAAATCGTTTTTCCTTATGATGCGGTACATGTTGATTTTATGCTTGAGGCTGCATAAGGTGCTTTGAGGAAAGGTCAAGTCGAAAAATAACCCGCTTGCTTAATACCAAATCAGTTTTAAACCCACCAGAATAGTAATCACTTCATAGCCCCGTTTTATCCAGCGGTTGCCAGCCACTATCGCCAGATGAGCGCCGATATAGCCACCTAGTAGCGACCCTAATAAAAGAGCGGATAACCATTCCCAATGAATTTCCCCCAGTAGACCAAGTGTAAGCGCACCCGTGCCATTCCAAAGTAAACCAACAAATACTAGGGTGTAGGCAACCGCAAGTTTGTAGTCCAATCCGAAGTAGGTAATCAGCCATATCGTTACAAATAACCCTGTGCCTGATGTTAACGAGCCATTTAGGATTCCGATTAAGAATAAACCTATTGATCCTATAATGGCAGTGCGTGTAGTGATCTTTTTCAGTGTGATGTCTCTGCCCAAGTGTTGGGCTAAGAATAGAATAGATGCCAAGCCCGATGGTCATGAGTCCTAACAAGGTTGTCGCTATTAATTCAGGAACGTGCAGAATCAGGCTAGCACCGATATAAGCTCCCAGGGATGCCAGATAGCATTAGAAGAATATAGCTTTTTTGAAAGGTATTATTTTTTAAGTGGCGTGCAGTCGCCCCTAGCCCTAGCGCGACAGTTGCAACTTTGTGAGTAGCAAGGGCTATGGCAAAAGGAAGTCCTAGGAAAATAAGTGCCGGTAGCTGGATTAAACCAGCGCCACCACCAGAAAAAGCTGAAAAAATATTTGCTACTAATGAAATAACAAAAAGGGTTAATTGTTCGAGCATATAAAGACGATGATGTTCAACTTATATGAATTAAAAATAGGGGGATAATATAACGAGGGGATGTGCGACTTTAGTCGCGCCAATGCTTGTTCGTAGCCCGATTTGCTCGGCTGAAGCCGCACGTCCTGAATAGAACTCTTATTTTTTCATTAAATGCTCATAACGTGGCGCTTCTTGAAAAACGCTCTTGTATTGCTCTAAATGTTCTTTTAGCATTTTTTTAAATTCTTCAGTGTAGTAATCCACGGCGTTATCAATATTGCTTTCGTAAGTTGTCTTTGACTCAGCCATGGAAGCCGTAAGAAACGCACTAAAGCGAGCAGAGCCGTAAAGGAAAGATGCATTCACAAGCGAGTTTTCGGTATCGTTACAGTGTTGGTTAGCTAGATCAATAAATGCATCAGCCATTTGTATAAATTTTTTGTCGTCGTTTTCTTTGCTCATAAAGACTTCTCATAGATGAATCGAGTATCTTAACATTCCTTAAGGATGGGTTACAGGTACATTAAACCGTTTGACAGCTAGATAACAATCGACAATAATGTAGTAAATATACTGATTGGTCTAAAATGCAACTGTCTGAGAAAGCACAAGCAACACGAGAACGAATTCTGTTAGCAGCCGATGATTTGTTCTTTTTGCATGGCTACCATGCTACGGGTTTGGAAAAAGTCATTAAGGCCGCCGGGGTCACCAAAGGTAATTTTTATTACTACTTTAAGAGTAAAGAGGAATTGGCAGTACAGACGTTAGAATGGCACTTCAAGCAGACGATACTGCAAACAGAACAAGCCGTAAAAGTAGCAAATGAAAATAAACATTCTCCTCTAAATAGCTTGTTTACGATATTAGAGTTGATGTCTGCAAAACAGAAGTTGCAGCAGCAGGCAGGTCAGATTAGAGGCTGTTATTTTGGTAATTTATCACTGGAACTTAGCGCCGAGAGTAAAGCGGTTAAAAACAAGTTGAAACTTATATTTGATCAATTTATCAAAAGTTTTACCTCTCTATTAGAAGCGGCACGTAGTGCAGGGGAAATCTCCCAAAGCATAGAGCCTAGTATGACAGCAGCGATGATATTAAGCCAAATGGAAGGAGCTATTTTGTTGGATAAAGCTAATCAGAAAAATCACAACGTCGATAACAGTATTGAATTTATTCGAAAGTTTTTGGTTCAGGAGAATAGCTTATCCTGATTGCACCATCAGGCTAAGCCAAGAATTTAAAATGTTATAGTTTAAGTTGCTTTTAGTGCGACTTTTCTGACCCTTCGACAGGCTCAGGGCGCTGCATAACAGCATCCTGAACATGAATTATAAATTTAGTAAGTAACTAGAACAATTATTCGTATAGCTTTTAGAGCTATTTTTTTAGGCAATATAATAGACTGACCAGTCTGTTTAAATGAGGTAGTCAACATGGCAGCTTTAATCAATCCTGTGGTTCCAGCCCAGGATACAAAGAAAGTAGAAGCAATATTCAAAGGCATAGAGGCACGTTTAGGTTTTGTACCCGATGGTCTGCGTTTATACGGTATTAGCCCACCGTTACTTGAGGCGTTCGTAGGTTCGGTGGGTTACTTTATGGCTCATAGCACATTGAGTCAGGAGTTATTGGCAATGATTCGTTATCTGGTTTCGTCCGATGCTAAATGTTCGTTCTGTATAGACTTTAATGCGGGGTTCTTGTTAAACATGGGGAAAACTCAGGAAGAGTTAAATGCAGCTCAAGACAATGCAGACAATGCACCACTTTCAGAGGAGGAAAAAGTCTTGTTGAATATTGCACTAGCTGGAATCCACAATCCGGAAGGGGTGGGTCAAGCAGATATTGATTTGGCAATAAAAAAGGGTTTCACCGAACGTGATGTTTTTGATGTGGTAGCAATTGCGGCTAATAACAAGGCATTTACCCATGTATTGAGAACTTTCAAAATAGAAAGTCAGGGTGCTTTTGCATAGCTCTGGCATAGCTCTAATCTTTTGGGGTTTATTCCCGCCCCTTAGGGCGTATGAAAATAGGGTGAGATGTTATTTTTATGGAAGTGAGCCTGAAGAGGTTGTGCAAGTATTAAGAAAAATCTCATTTGTAGGGTGTGCCGACGAAGGAGGCGCACCATAAGTTGTTGATTCATGGTGCGCCTCCTTCGTCGGCACACCCTACATAAGGAATACTTGCACAGTCTCTGAAGGCTCACTTCCAGAAATAGCTAATACCCCGTCCGCTTGCCGCAGGGTAGTTTATTGGTTTGATGAGTAGTAGCTGTTCGAGAATAGAAAAGGAATGGTTATGATTAAAAAACTGGCGTCCAATGATTGGACGCCAGAGATACCGCTAGGAGGTATGTTTCACAACGGAATCCAGTATGTCCTTGATTATTTGTAATGTATAGGATGTTACGGTAATGATTGCCTTACAACTGGACGATTCTTACATTGGGTTGTGTTGCAGAATGGACTATCATTAGTGTTTGTTCGGTTGTATCCAAATGTAAACAACCTTTCTACTAACCTATGAGCGAATTTATTCGCAAGAGTTTTAGTTCCAAACATGATTATCCTATCTGGTAGCGATGCTTTATCCGCTTTCCGTAAGCAAAAGCTATTACAATCTTTGCAAAATGCGGTGCCTTCTATTTCTCACGTTTCTGCGAGTTTTCAGCATTTTGTAAAAGCCGGTTCAAGCTTGGATGAGGCTAACCAACAACGTCTGGAACAATTGTTGCGTTATGGTGAAACACGTGATGATGCGGACGCTAAAGGTCAACTATTTCTAGTCACTCCTCGTCCGGGTACGATTTCCCCCTGGTCGAGTAAGGCGACTGACATTGTTCATAATGCAGGGTTAGTTGAGATTGAACGTGTGGAACGCGGTATTGCTTATGTGATTGAAGCCAGTGCGGCGTTGACTGCAAGCGACTGTACAGAAATTGTAGCTGTTTTGCATGACCGCATGATGGAAACAGTGTGGGATAGTTTAGATGAAGCTACTGTGCTGTTTGCGGAGGCGAAACCCGCTGAGTTAGGCAGTGTCGATATCAATGAAGATGCACAAGCCGCCTTAAACGAAGCGAATATAACATTAGGTCTGGCGCTTTCTGCGGATGAAATTGAATATTTGGTGGATAGTTATCATGCGTTAGGTCGCAATCCGACTGATATCGAATTGATGATGTTCGCACAGGCAAACTCTGAGCACTGTCGGCACAAGATTTTCAACGCGGACTGGATTATTGATGGTAAAAAACAGGATAAATCGTTATTTGCGATGATTCGTAACACTTACCATCATGCTCCTGAAGGTGTGTTATCCGCTTATAAAGATAACTCTTCGGTGGTTGAAGGCAGTATGGGAACCCGTTTCCGTCCTGATCCAGAGACGAATGAATATGTGTCAACGCGTGAACCTATTCATATGATCATGAAGGTAGAAACACATAACCACCCGACTGCTATTTCTCCTTTTCCCGGTGCGGCTACGGGTTCTGGTGGCGAGATTCGAGATGAAGGGGCTACGGGCATCGGCTCTAAACCAAAAGCAGGGTTATCAGGTTTTTCGGTGTCGAATTTGAATATCCCAGATTACCCTATGCCTTGGGAGAAAGATTACGGTCGTCCTGATCGTATTGTTTCCGCGCAAGATATTATGCTAGAAGGGCCGATTGGCTCGGCGGCGTTTAGTAATGAATTTGGGCGTCCCAATATTTGTGGTTATTTCCGTACCTTTGAAGCAGAGGTACCAGGGCCTTCTGCTTCTGGGCTTGAGCTACGTGGTTATCATAAGCCGATTATGCTGGCAGGTGGCTTGGGAAATATCCGCGAAGGTCATGTGGAAAAACAGGATATTCCTGAAGGTACACCCATCGTAGTGCTGGGTGGCCCGGCGATGTTGATTGGCTTGGGCGGTGGTGCCGCCTCCTCCATGACTAGCGGAACAAGCTGTGAAGATTTAGATTTTGCTTCCGTACAACGTGGCAACCCAGAAATGGAACGCCGTTGTCAGGAAGTCATTGATCAATGTGTTGCACTGGGTGATGAGACGCCGGTGTTATCTCTGCATGATATTGGTGCAGGTGGCTTGTCTAATGGAGTGCCAGAAATCATTAATGATGCGGGAAAAGGTGGACGTTTCTCACTACGTGCCATTCCCAATGATGAGAAAAGCATGTCGCCGATGGAAATTTGGTGTAATGAGGCGCAAGAGCGTTATGTGTTGGCGATTGCGGTAGATAAACTGGATCGCTTTAAGCAGATATGTGAGCGCGAACGTGCGGTTTATGCGGTTATCGGACACGCTACCGACAAGCAGGAATTAATATTAGAAGATAGTTTGTTTGAAAACAACCCTATTGATATCCCCATGGATGTGCTATTTGGCAAAGCACCAAAAATGTTACGCGATGTGCATCACAAAACCTTCCATAAGCCTGAACTAGATTTCTCAGGGGTTGAATTAGCCGATGCCGTGGAGCGTGTGTTGCGATTACCAACGGTAGCTTCTAAATCGTTCTTGATTACGATTGGTGATCGTACGGTAACGGGTATGGTCACACGAGATCAGATGGTAGGGCCTTGGCAAGTACCCGTTGCGGATGTGGCGGTTACTTGTGCTGACTATGAAGGTTATGCCGGTGAATCCATGGCACTGGGTGAGCGTGCTCCGATAGCTTTGGTTAATGCGGCAGCATCTGGACGAATGGCGATCGGCGAGGCAATCACTAATATTGCAGCGAGCCAGATAGATAAAATGGCTGATATTCGATTATCTGCTAACTGGATGGCGGCAGCTGGCCATGATGGCGAAGATGCCTTGTTATTTGAAACGGTAAAGGCAGTGGGAGAAGAAATCTGTCCGGCATTAGGTCTGGCGATTCCAGTGGGAAAAGACTCGCTTTCCATGAAAAGCGTGTGGGAGCAGGATGGCACACACCGTGAAATGACAGCACCGTTGTCGTTAATCATCACCGCTTTCGGTATTGTCAAAGATGTTCGCAAAACACTGACCCCTCAATTAAGAACCGATCAGGGTGACTCTGATTTGATCTTGATTGATCTGGGTAAGGGCAATAACCGTATGGCGGCTTCGGCACTTGCACAGGTCTTCTCACAAGTTGGGCATCATGCGCCGGATATGAAAGATACTGATGCATTAAAGGCCTTCTTTAATAGCATTCAAACCTTAAACAAAGAGGGTTTGATTATGGCTTATCACGATCGTTCTGATGGTGGATTACTAGCTACTATTTGTGAGATGGCGTTTGCAGGTCATAGCGGTGTTGATCTAAAACTAGATGATGTAGGTAGTGATACGCTTACTGCGCTTTTTAATGAGGAGTTGGGTGCTGTCATTCAAACTCATCATAATGATACTGAAGAAGTTTTATCGGTACTACGTGAAGCAGGGTTAAGCAAGCATTCGCATGTCATTGGACGATTAAATGATCAGGACGAATTGAATATTACCTGGGGTGGTGAGGTTGTCTTTAGAGAATTACGCGTGACACTTCAGCAATATTGGTCTGAGACTAGCTATCGTATGCAAGCGCTACGTGACAATGCAGAGTGTGCTGAACAAGAATTTAAACAGATAACTGATACTCAAGATTCAGGTATCCCCGTTCAATTGAGCTATGACTTGGAAGAAGATGTTACGGCTCCGTTTATAAACGTCTCGCGCCCTGCGGTAGCTGTCCTGCGAGAGCAAGGCATCAATGGGCAAACTGAAATGGCAGCGGCGTTTGATCGCGCTGGATTCAAGTCCATTGATGTCCATATGACAGATATTATTGAAGGCCGGGTGGGTCTTGATGAGTTTGCAGGCTTGGTTGCTTGTGGTGGTTTTTCCTATGGTGATGTGTTGGGTGCAGGGGGTGGCTGGGCTAAAACCATCTTGCAAAACAGTAGAGCTAAAGATGAATTTTCTAAATTCTTCCATCGTGATGATGTGTTCGGTTTGGGAGTCTGTAACGGTTGCCAGATGTTTTCACAGTTAACCGAGTTGATTCCAGATACTGCACATTGGCCACGTTTTCATCGCAATTTGTCAGAACAGTTTGAGGCAAGATTGGCAACGGTCGAAGTCATTGAATCACCTTCTGTATTTTTACAGGGAATGGAGGGTTCAAGGCTGCCGATTGCAGTCGCTCATGGTGAAGGCCGAGCGGTATTTGCAAAAGGTAATACGAATGACTTGGTTAGCCTGCGTTATGTTGATCATTATGGAAAACCCACCGAACAGTATCCGTTAAACCCTAATGGTTCGCCTGATGGCGTTACTGGGCTAACGACTAATGATGGTCGTTTCACCATTATGATGCCACACCCTGAGCGCTTGTTTAGAGGGCGTGCAGTATTCATGGAAGCCAGATGGCTGGGGTGAAGCTGGAGCCTGGTTACGAATGTTCCGAAATGCTAGAGTTTTTGTTGGGTAATCTATTGATTGGATATAAGTGATGGATGAGAACATTCAGGATGCTGTTCTGTAGCTCTCTGGGCTTGTCGAAGGGTCGGCGAAGTGGCACAGAAGGGTTTGTGCTTTGCTATAAAAAGATAGCTTTCTTAAATTCTTGGCTATTAACTGATGGTAATCAGGAATCTACTTGTTGAGAACCGTTTTCTAATGATCAAACATTTTATGGAGAAAGCCACAATAATTAATGAGCCTGAGTCCTTCCTAGCTCATCGAGTATAGACAAAAGCAATGAACGTCCTTGCTGGGACATTCCTACAGACAAAACTTCTGGATCACGCTCACCGTCGATAATTTTCTTCATGATTCCCCCCAAGCGGCTCATGTCTCCTCCAGCGTTACTCATTTGCTCTGCCATATTTGATAATAGGACGAGTGCTTGAGCGTTGCCTGTGGCTGCCTCATGGATCATGTGTGCTATACCGGGTGCTGCCATTGTTGCGTCGCCACCTGCTGCTGAGTTATCTTCTGGTAGCAGCGCAGGATTCTGAATTCCATCCAGAATAGCGTTTACAATGATGTTGTCTTCTTCATCCAGACCTCCCAGAGTTTCTCTATTTCGTTCGCCAGAAATAATCTTGCGAATGGTCGCAACGAGGTTAGTCCATCCATTATTGGCACTAATCATTAGAACTTCTTCCAGTTTAGGTTGCAGTTCTGTTTGTTGTAGAGCATGCACAACAAGTCGTATCAGACTGGAATGAGTCTGCATGATTTGCTGGCTTTTATCTGGGAAATTTTGCATTTTTTCTGTAGGGTTTGTAGTTACATTTTGTTGTTCACACTTTGTCGTTTACAGCTTGAGTTACATTAAGCCATGACGCTTAAGTTTTGAACGTAATGTAGCACGATTGATACCAAGGCAGATAGCCGCGCGTGATTGATTGCCATGGGTGCGTTCCATAATGACTTCTAGTAATGGCTTTTCAACTTCGTCGATAATTTGTCGATAGAGATTCGTAGGGTCTTGGTCGCCGAGGCTTATCAGATAATCACTGGATACGTTTGATACCGTATCAGACAGCAACGATGCTTGGTTTTCTGCTAGTGAGGTGTGGTTGTTCATAATATTATACCTTGTCTTCGTTGGGGGGATTTCCAAGCACTTCATTAAGAAGGTGAACTTGGTTTTCAGGAGATTGGGCTCCGAAAATTAGTTTTATCTTATCGGCGGGTATTGATAATTTATTTAAATACCATCCAATGTGCTTCCTTGCTATGCGCACACCTGTGCGATCGCCAAATAAGAGGTGTATGTGTTTGATGTGATCCAGAATAATTTCCCGTTTCTTGCTAAACGGAGGATCGATGGGGAGTTTTCCGGTTTTTAATAATTCATTATATTGCTGAAAAATCCAAGGTTGTCCTTGGGCTGAGCGACCGATCATCAGGCCGTCTACATGGGTGTAATCCAGTACAAATCTGAGGTCTTCTTTATCGCGTAGATCACCGTTGGCTATTACAGGAATGCTGATAGCGTGTTTCACCCGTCTGATGGTTTCGTATTCAGCATAGCCAAGATACGCATCTTGACGAGTTCTGCCATGTATAGAGAGTGCTTTGATATCGTTTTGCTCTGCGATTTTGGCTATTTCAAGTGCATTACGATTTTTACGTGACCAGCCGGTGCGTATTTTCAAAGTGACCGGGACCGACGAAGCTTGGGTAACTGCTTCTATAATAGCTCTTGCAGTCTGAGGGTCTTGCATGAGTGCAGAACCAGCGGCTTTGTTACACACTTTTTTTGCGGGACAACCCATATTAATATCGATTATTTGCGCGCCCTTTTCTATGCTTAGTTGTGCCGCCTTTGCCATCATTATTGGGTCTGTACCAGCAATCTGTACACTGCGTGGTTCAGTTTCATCGGCATGAGGTAGACGGTGAGCCGATTTCTTTGAATTCCATAAGTTAATGTCTGAGGTTAGCATCTCGGAGGTAGCAAGACCTGCTCCAAATTGCTTGCACAGGCTTCTAAATGGAGGGTCTGTGATACCTGCCATGGGTGCTAATAACAGCTTGCTAGATAATGTATAGGGGCCAATTTGCATAATTTTATGGTGCAGCTTTATAGAAAATTAAATTGAAAAGTCACTGCTTCTTTACCAGGATCTTCAATTTTTATTCTTAAGGTGATTGTCTCGTTAGCAGTAAATAATTTTTTATTGGTTCTGCTTTCCTGAGTGTATTCTTCTGGTCTAAATCTGCGTAAGGCAATGGTATGGTTGTCTTTATCCAGAAAGCTGACTTCTATTAATGGAATGGGCTGCTCGTAAGCCGCTTTGTTCTTCATGGTAGCCGTAATAATAAGGGAGCCAGGTTCATTAGGATGTGCGTAGACATTACGACTCGTCACATCAATTTTAGTGGGGTCACGTTTTGGAGTGATGCTACACCCCAACGTTTTGCAAATTGAACGGGTCACGCTAGAGGTAACTGGTTGATGGGCTAACCAGTTACGTGATACATAAAGCGTTTGTAGCAATGCTAATGTTACCAGCCCAAATCCTACCCACCGCATGTACTTTCTAGCACGATCCTGAGAGGGGGTAGCTGAATAGTGGTTATCGGATGAAGCATTTTTTGTTCTTGAAAGCACAGGGTGCTTTTGTGTTATGTTTTTATCTGCCATGGTTTGCTCAAGCCCATCTGGCAATGTACTACTTAAAGAGTCCATTGCATCGAATGTATTTCTGCACTCGCCACACCGGAGCTTCCCGTGCGCTGCGGTGATCTCTTTCATGTTGACGCGAAAAATTGCTTCGCAATGTGGGCATTGTGTATACATTTCTATTAGTTCAGTTTAAGACGGACATTGATAAAATTCGTTGACACCCTAATGCATGATTTATAAAAATTAAATGCATGCGATTAAATAAATATATTGATAATTATTCTATCAATTTATAGTGACGATGAACTACTGGCTGTCCGAAAAATAACCGACTTGATCGGTAATCAAGCTATTTATAGACTTTTCATGCCCGTTATTCTTAACCATTCTGCGTCAGAGGCAACGTCAAGTTCGTGGAACCAGGGGGAATAGGCGTTGATGACAGTGGTTTCTTGTTCGGCAAGAATACCGGAGAGAACTATTTTTCCCCCTGTTTTTACTATGCCTGCTAATTTGGGTGCAAGTTCGGTAAGTGGTCCTGAGAGGATATTGGCAAGTACAATGTCGACTTGTTCTGTCGGCATATCATCGGGTAAATAGCAGCTGATGGATTGCGGAGGAATATCATTTATTTTCATGTTATCTGCGGTAGCAACAAAGGCTTGTTGATCGATATCCGTGGCAACAACATGTTGCGCACCCAGTTTAACTGCGGCAATGGCAAGTATCCCTGAGCCACAGCCATAATCAATGAGTGTGAGGTCTTTAGGTGGATGCTTATCCAGCCATTGAAGACATAATGCGGTGGTTGGATGAGTGCCTGTTCCGAAGGCTAATCCAGGATCCAGGATGATTTGAGTGCTACCGTCGTTCGGGCGTTTGCTATGCGTTGGGTAAATCCACAGGTTATCGCCAAACTTCATAGGCTGGAAGTGTTTCATCCAGCTTCGTTCCCATTGTTGTTCAGCTAACTCTTCTGTAAAGGTCTTCAGATGTTCAGGGAATTGTCGATGGAGCTGGGTTATAACAGCTTGCAGATTCTTATCGGCATCGAACATGCCGGTTATGACTAGGTGTTCCCAAAGTGGTGTCTCACCGGGAAGAGGTTCTAGAACAGGGTTGTCTTTGGCATCTTGATAGGTCACCGAGACCGCACCGGCTTTTTCAAGAAGAGTGCTAATAGAGGCTTCGTGCTGTTTTAATGTTTGACAGTGTAGTTGTTGCCAACTCATGTTGGGTGCTCGTTTCGTTATTCCGAGTTTTCCAACATGTGTTCTAAATGGTGGATATTAGCGCCACCTTTTTGGAACTCTGGATCATCAAGAATCTTGAGATGTAGGGGAATATTGGTTTTGATGCCTTCGATGATCATTTCAGTGAGGGCGCCACGCATTCTTGCAATGGCAACTTCACGTGTTTCTCCGTGAGTTATCAGTTTACCTATCATGGAATCATAGTTGGGTGGTACCAAATAGTCTGCATAGATATGTGAATCAACGCGGACACCTAATCCCCCAGGTACATGATATCGCGTGATCTTGCCAGGGGATGGCAAGAAAGTAACAGGATCCTCTGCATTGATTCGGCATTCTATCGCATGACCCCGTGGCTGAATGTTATTGGCTATATCCAGTTTTTCACCCGCGGCAATTTTCAATTGTTGCTTAACCAGGTCTATACCCGTAATTTGTTCGGTGACAGTGTGTTCGACCTGTAGCCGAGTATTCATTTCTATAAAGTAGAACTCGCCGTTTTCATAGAGGAATTCAAATGTTCCAGCGCCGTGATAGTCAATGCTTTTACAAGCATCGGCAAGGGTTTTCCCCAGTCTTTCGCGTTCTTCAATAGGCAGCCCCGGAGCGGGTGCTTCCTCGACTACTTTCTGGTGGCGGCGTTGCATGGAGCAATCACGTTCACAAAGGTGTATAGCATTGCCGTGTTTGTCCGAAAGAACCTGAAATTCAATATGACGAGGTGTAGTAAGAAATTTCTCCATGTACAGAACATCATCGCCAAAGGCAGCCTTGGCTTCAGTCTGAGTCAGGCTAATGGATTCCATTAAATCGGCTTCTTTATGGATAACTCGCATACCACGACCACCACCACCACTAGTGGCTTTAATAATGACCGGATAACCAATATCGAGTGCCATTTTTTTAACATCAGCTTCGGCATCAGGAATGGCTCCTTCAGATCCGGGTACGCAAGGCACATTGGCTTTAATCATAGCTGCTTTAGCTGAAATTTTATCACCCATTAAGCGTATCGTCTCTGCTTTCGGGCCTATGAAAATAAAGCCACTAGAAACCACTCGCTCTGCAAAGTCTGCATTCTCTGAAAGAAAGCCATAGCCGGGATGAATTGCATCCGCATTGGTGAGTTCAGCAGCACTAATGATGGCTGGGATATTTAAATAGCTTTCAGTTGAGGGGGGAGGGCCAATACAGACGGACTCATCAGCCAGGCGTACGTGTTTAAGATCGCGGTCTGCTGTGGAATGAATGGCAACGGTTTTAATTCCCATTTCTCGACATGCGCGTAATACACGGAGGGCAATTTCTCCACGATTAGCAATCAGGACTTTTTTGATCATAAGCTAGTTTCCACCAGTGGGCTGTTTTCTTGAGAGATCGTTTCTGTTGTATCTTCTTGATTATGTATGTTTTATGTATGTTAGGAATTCAGATGTTATTCAATGATTATTAAAGGTTGTCCAAACTCAACAGGTTGTTCATTGTCGACGAGAATGGCTTTAACAACACCTGTTTTATCGGACTCAATCTGGTTTAGCATCTTCATGGCTTCAATGATACACAGTGTATCGCCAGCCGCTACACTATCACCAATTTCTACAAATGATGGAGAGCCTGGCGATGAGGCTCGATAGAACGTCCCTACCATCGGAGATGTAACCTGATGACCACTTGGGATGTCGCTTTCTGGCTCGCTTGAAGTATCAGTGGATGCAGCAGCAAGAGCTACCGGTGGTGCTGCCAGAGGGGCAGCTGGCATTGGAGCAGCAGCATGAATGATAGGAGCTACTGCAGATGCTTTAGAAATGCGGACAGATTCCTCCCCTTCCTTTATTTCGATTTCTGCAATATCGCTGTTTCCAATGAGATCGATCAGCTTTTTTACTTTTCTTATGTCCATCTTTTATCCTATTCGGTTATGTTCCTTGAAGAAGTATTATCATATTCTAGATAAGGCTTCTCTTGGTGTCTGGAGTAATCAATGCAGCAGATCACTTCAGGTAAGTCTTGTTATAGCGGCCTGCAGTGCCAGTTCGTAGCCTTTAACACCCAGTCCGATAATAACGCCATCTGCAATATCCGAGAAGTAGGAATGCTGGCGAAAAGATTCCCGTTTGTGAATATTTGAGATGTGAATTTCAATAAACGGAATATCAACTCCTAACAATGCATCGCGGATAGCAATGCTGGTATGAGTAAAGGCACCTGGGTTGATTATAATATAGCCAACCTCATCTGAATGAGCAACATGGATTCGATCTATCAATTCATGCTCCGCATTACTTTGAAAGCAGTCTAACTGATGATGGTGCTGTTTAGAATATGCTTGTAATGTTTTTTCCACATCGGAAAGACGCACACTGCCATACTTATCCGGCTCACGAGTACCAAGCAAATTTAAATTTGGGCCATTAATCAGTAAGATTTTCGACATTACGTCATCTCTTATAAGTGTTACTTTTCATGTTTATCGTTTTTGACAATAACTGTGTTGAGTTTACAGTAGTTAGCGACAACAGGGCGATATTTCGCGGATTTTACACATCAACTAACTTACATACTAGTGTAGATAATGGTTGTTGAGGTTTTTTAAATTTCACCTGCGGATATGCTCACAATTTTTTAAAATTATTAAATCTAAAATTCAAGTATTTAGGTGATTTCAGCTGATTGGATGAGCAACTTTAATTATTTCGGAGAGAGGTGTGGGGGTAGGTAGAGTGGGTAGAGGGTTTACTTCATGAGTGGATATTGTAAACAAAAAAAGGGTCAGAAATCTGACCCTTTTTTTAAGTAAAGTAATAAAGTAGTGTTGTTTATTCTACTCTATATTACTTGCTTCTTTTCTGATAACGCTTAAGCGCAGAACGAGTTTGTGAATTGATCACGCCGTCGATAGGCCCTTTGTAATACCCTTTAGCTTTTAATTTGCGCTGTAGAGCATGAATGTTGATTGAAGAGCCACTGCAAGAATATTTGTGGTTATGGCGGCTGTTCTTGGATTTATGTGTATGTCGAATAGATTTCGTACATTTGTTTGCAGGATGTCCATGTGTCCATCTGTTACCTTTACGAGCACCTTGACAGCTATATTTATGCGAGTGTGAGCGTGAGCCATTAGGATGGTTATGTCTGATGGAGTTTGTACATTTATTGGCTGGGTGAGCATGTCCGCTTGCCACAACTTGTGCTTTTGGAGGTGGTGGGGTATCTGCTACAGGCTCAACTTTAGGTGCATTACAAGAAGGGCAGTCTGCGCTCACTTGCTCGGGTGATACTTGTTGAGCTTGAGATGCGCCAGCTACTTGTTGAGAGGAACCTGCTACTTGTGAAGAGCCCGCGGCCTGTGAAGAATCGCCTGAAACTTGTTGTTGGCTACATCCAGTCAGAAACATTACCAATGCGGCACAGGTTGTAATCGTTTTACTTATATTGTTCATTTTGACCTCTTTATACTTATTTCAAATGAGTTATTAATTGATATGAAAGCCATTCTAATAAAAGGTAGAATACGGCTGTAAAATTGAAAAATCCTTTGCTTTGATCCCTGATAGTTAATTTACAATTGTAAATTTTTGAATAAACTTAATTTTTCTTTGTGGGAACCCTAGAGGTTATAATAATCCTGTAGGATCGGTCGCTCATGGTTGGATTCTGTGAATCCTACATTCGCATTATAGTTTAGTATATTTATATTGTCGTATTTAAGCAACTTTTTATGATGAAGTGTCTTTCTTAAACAGACCCTTAGAGAAGTTTAGAGAAGTTTAGAGAAGTATTGTACTCAATGAAACTACGTATCGAACAATTATCTCAATATTTAAAGAACTCTTCAGATCGTGTTTTTTTCATATCTGGAAATGAACCCTTACAAATGATGGAGGCCACTGACCAGATTAGACAAGCAGCTCAGATGCAAGGCTATGACGAGCGCGACATTATTTCTTTTGAGGGTGGCAAAGCTGATTGGTCCGTATTGACCGCTGCCAGTATTGAGTTGTCGTTGTTCTCTCAGAAAAAGATGTTAGATGTACGTTTATTAGGTAGCTCACCAGGCGCAAAGGGTAGCAAGGCTATCCGTGATTATTTGGAAAATATACCTGAAGATAAAGTTCTACTGCTACAGACCGGCAAGCTGGATAAAAGCTCTAGGAATAGTGCTTGGGTAAAGGCACTGGATAAGTATGGAGTGATGATTCAGGTATGGGATTTATCACCCGCCCAAACACTGGCTTGGGTGGCGAAACGTATGCGTAATAGCGGCTTGCAACCGACTCAGGAGGCGGTAAGGTTGTTGACCGAACGTATTGAGGGCAACTTGCTGGCAGCTGATCAAGAAATAAAAAAACTGGTTTTATTATTTGGGCAGAAATCTGAACAGTCGCCAGTGGATGTTGATCAGGTGATGCAAGTGGTTGCAGACAGTTCCCGGTTTTCGGTATTCGATTTGTCAGATGCCGTGTTGCTTGGGGATATCAAGCGATTGCACCATATGCTTGATATTCTAAGAGAAGAAGGTACCCCTCTACCGTTGATCTTGTGGTCGATTTCAACGTTATCACGCCAGTTACATGATATGTGCTATCGGATAACACTTGGAGAATCAGAATCCCAGGCTATGCAGGTTGCAGGTTTTATTCCGCAGGCCAGAAAGGCACTTTTCCCGCAAGCCATTAGGCGATTAAAGCAAGCAGACTGGTCATATATTTTGCAGCAAAATTTTATCATAGAGAGTATGTCGAAAGGACAAGGTGAAACTCGAATTCGAGATGAATCCCGTATTTGGGATGCCATGTTGGATTGTGCGGTTTCTTTAACAGGAAAGCAGTTAGTGAGCTGAGTCATGACCTGAAGAGAAGATAGAAAAATAATAGAAGATAAAAACAGAGAAGATGAAAAAGAATGAATATAAAAGAATATATGGTAGAGGTAGGCAAGCGCGCAAAACAGGCCTCCACTATTTTAGCTGCCGCTGAAGCAGAGCAAAAGAATCAGGCTTTGAATAAGATAGCGGATGCTTTAATGGCAAATCAGCAACAGCTACAAACTGAGAATGAAAAAGACCTGCAAGCAGGGCGAGAGAAAGGTCTTGATGCGGCTATGCTAGATCGCCTCACTTTAAACAAAAAAGGGATTGCTAATATGGCAGAAGGCCTACGCCAAATAGCAGCGTTGTCTGACCCCGTAGGAGGAATTACTGATCTGGAATATCGTCCGTCCGGTATTCAAATTGGAAAAATGCGAGTGCCTTTGGGGGTGATTGGTATTATCTACGAATCACGACCGAATGTGACGGCGGACGCGGCAGGGCTTTGCCTGAAATCAGGTAATGCCACGATATTGCGTGGCGGTTCTGAGGCGATTCATTCCAATCAGGCGATTGCGCAATGTATTCAGCAAGGTTTGCAAGCAGTGAATTTGCCTGAAGATTGTGTGCAGGTCATTCAAACAACAGATCGTGAAGCAGTGGGCGAACTCTTGCGTGCCAAAGATTATATAGACGTGATTATTCCTCGCGGTGGTAAGGGGCTAATAGCCAGAGTGATAGAAGATGCGTTGATTCCGGTGATCAAACATCTGGATGGAGTGTGTCATGTTTATGTTGATGATGAAGCTGATTTAAGAAAAGCGGGAGATGTTGCCTTTAATGCAAAAACCCATCGTTACGGTGTTTGTAATGCAATGGAAACCTTATTAGTGGCAGACAGCCTTGCCAAAGACTTCCTTCCTGAAATAGCTAAACGCTACGTTGAAGAAGGTGTTGAATTACGGGGTTGTGAAAAAACACAAGCTGTATTATCTCAATCACTGTCTCGCATGGATGGACAGATCAATTGCAAAGCTGCGACAGAAGCTGACTGGTACGAGGAATACCTTGCCCCCATTTTATCAATTCGTGTGGTATCAGATATCAGCGAAGCCATACATCATATTAACCATTATGGTTCTCATCATACGGATACGATTGTTACCGAAAATTATACCAAGACGCGGCGTTTTTTACGTGAAGTGGATTCAAGTTCGGTGATGGTCAACACTTCGACCCGATTTGCAGATGGTTTCGAATATGGGCTGGGAGCCGAGATTGGCATTAGTACCGACAAACTTCATGCGCGTGGCCCTGTGGGTTTGGAAGGATTGACCAGCGTGAAATATATCGTTTTGGGTGATGGGCATATCCGTCAATGATAAATAAAAATATAGATGATAAATATGATAAAGAAGTGAAGATATGATTGGGCTAATGGGAGGCACGTTTGATCCAATCCATTATGGACACCTGCGTCCGGCTGTGGAGATTGCCGCAGCATTGCAACTTTCCGAAGTCAGGTTTATACCGGCAAAACTACCGGCACTAAAAGATAAGCCACAAAGCAGCACAGCAGATCGCTTGAACATGGTTAAATTGGCGATTGAAGGCCAACAGGGTTTTTCACTTGATGAGCGTGAAATACATAGAGAAGGTACTTCATACACGATTGATACATTGCGTTCATTGGTTGCTGATTTCCCTGATCAGACCTTTTGTTTTTTGTTGGGTGCGGATGCTTTCAATCAATTCAAACAGTGGAAAGAGTGGCGGCAGATTTTGCAGCTTGTGCATTTAGTCGTATCACATCGTCCAGGTTATTTACTGGATCAAGCTTTGCTAACAGCTCAAGGTTTGTCTACAGTTAAAGACGTCTCAACAGCTCAGGGCTGTAACTGGACAACAGATGTTGCGGATTTACGTGCTTGTAAAGCAGGAAAAATATTTCCATTTGAAGTCACACAACTAGGAATATCATCCACCTTCATAAGAGAACAAGTGGCAAAACAGAAAGAGATCAAATATTTATTACCGGAGAAGGTTAGGCGTTATATAAAAGAGAAACATTTATATCGATAGGGTTTGTTGATGGGCTGTTGATTAAAACCCTCATTATACTTCAACTTCACTTCAAAAGCTGTCATAAAAGCTGCCATAGAGATACAATCTATTCATGAATACAAAACAAACAACAGAACTTGCCTTAAATGCGCTGGATGATATGAAAGCACAAGACGTGCGGGTGTTAGATGTGAGTGAGAAATCAACCATTACAGAAACCATGATCGTGGCAACAGGCACCTCAACGCGTCACGTTAAGTCTATCGCTGCAAACGTAGCCTTGGAAGCCAAGAGAAAAGGCAATCCACCCTTGGGTGTGGAAGGCGAACAAGGCTCAGAATGGGTGTTAGTTGATCTGGATGATGTGGTGGTACATGTAATGCTACAACAAACCCGTGATTTCTATAATCTGGAAAAGCTGTGGGATACAGAAGTTCTGACCGAGGCTCAAGCCCAAATCAAGCAACCGGCTGAATAACCAACGTGAAGATTCATCTATTGGCAACAGGAACCAAAATGCCAGACTGGGTGAAAAAAGGTTATGACGAATATGCCAATAGGTTGACTGGAAAAGTACAACTCTATTTAAAAGAAATTCCCGCAGAGAAACGTACCAAAAATAGCGACACCAAAGCGATTTGCAAGAAAGAATCCGAGAAGTTGATAAAGGCGATTCCAGCGGGTTGTCATGTGGTTGCACTCGATGTGCTGGGTCAATCCTGGAATACTGAAAAATTAGCCAATCAGATGGAAAACTGGATGATGTCAGGTAAAGATGTCGCGCTGTTAGTGGGCGGGCCAGAGGGCATGACGAGAGACTGTGTGACGCAGGCAGATCAGGTTTGGTCTTTATCAGCGCTGACGTTTCCCCATCCGCTGGTACGTGTGTTGCTGGCAGAGCAACTGTATCGGGGGTGGACAGTGACAGAAAATCACCCGTATCATCGAGCAGGTTAACCGTTACAGATGAGAGCCTCCGACTTGCCAGAACTCATATTAGCTTCAGCCTCGCCTCGTCGTAGAGAATTGCTAGACCAGATAGGTATCCGTTATCATGTAAGTCCTGTTGATATTGATGAATCGGCTTTGCCAGATGAATCCGCAGAAACGTTGGTAAAACGATTAGCTCAAGAAAAAGCAGAAGCAGCTTGGTTGCAGCAACGTAATAAGAATCCGGATATAAACTTACCCGTATTGGGTGCTGATACATTAGGTGTTTTGGATTCCCAGCTCTTAGTAAAACCAAGAGATTACGATCATGCTTACCAGATGTTGTCAGCGATGTCGGGCAATTGCCATGAAATTCTTACCGCAGTGGCTATTCGTCATCAGCACGGTTGTGAAGTAAGCTTGAATGTCAACACAGTGTATTTTAAAACGTTGACTGATAAGGAGATCAGCACGTATTGGAACAGTGGAGAACCAAAAGATAAAGCAGGCGCTTACGCCATACAAGGAATGGGAGCCGTTTTTATCAAACGAATCGAAGGGTCGTATTCAGGCGTGATGGGTTTGCCTTTATACGAGACACAAGAATTATTGAATAAAGTGGATAGCTATGTGAATAGCTCTAAAATGGGTACTAACAACAATGAATGCTGAGCTACTGATCAATGTCACTCCACAAGAATCTCGTGTTGCACTGCTTAGCAATGGTGTGTTGCAAGAAGTCCATATAGAAAGAACCACCCATCAAGGTATCGTGGGCAATATATACAAGGGCAAAGTTAGTCGGGTATTGCCCGGTATGGAAGCCGCCTTTATTAATATAGGTCTTGAAAAAGCGGCTTTTCTACATGCATCGGACTTAACGCCCAAGTTTAAGGATGTGGTTAACAGTAACGGCAATGGAAGTAATGGCAATAGAAAGAGTGAAGCAGAAGATAACTCTTCTCCTAACATCACCGAGTTGCTGCACGAAGGTAAAGATATTCTGGTGCAGGTGATTAAAGATCCTCTGGGTACCAAAGGCGCTCGATTAACAACCTATGTGACTATTCCATCACGATCATTAGTGCTAGTGCCTGAAGATAGCTCATTGGGTGTGTCCAGCAAGATAGAAGATCCTGAAGAACGTGAACGACTAAAAGACTTGGTCGAAACCATTCGTAATGAAACGGACGACAGCTTTGGTTACATTATTCGAACAGCCGCAGAGGGTGTTGGTGAATCGGTGTTACGTGCAGATGTCGCTTTTTTGCGCAAGCGCTGGAAGGATATAGAGGCGCTTTCCCGCGAGACTAAAAAACCATCGGCTATGTATTCTGATTTGCCTTTAGTGCAAAGAGTATTACGCGATATGGTGAGTGAGTCCATGGAGAAAGTGCGTATTGATTCTCGTGAAACACTGGCCAGTGTGCAAAAATTTTGTGAGTCGTATATTCCGGAGCTGCTGAGTGTGATCGAGCATTATCCGGGTGAACGACCTATCTTTGACATTTATGGTGTGGAAGATGAAATCCAGAAAGCACTGGAACGTCAGGTTCAATTAAAGTCGGGTGGTTATTTAATCATAGATCAGACGGAATCAATGACCACCATTGATGTAAACACGGGTCGATTTGTAGGTCATCGAAACCTTGAAGAAACTATATTTAAGACCAACCTTGAAGCTTCTCAAGCTATTGCTCGACAGCTAAGGTTACGTAATTTGGGTGGAATTATTATTATCGACTTTATCGATATGATGGATTTCAACCATCGTCAGCAAGTGCTTCATGCTTTAGAAAAAGCACTGGCAACAGACTATGCAAAGACCTATGTGAGTACGGTGTCTCAATTAGGTTTAGTTGAAATGACGCGTAAACGTACTCGGGAGAGTTTGGAACATATCGTTTGTGAGGCATGCCCAACCTGTATTGGCAAAGGGTATTTGAAAACGGCACAGACGGTTTGTTACGAAATATTTCGTGAAATATTGCGAGAAGTAAGGCAGTTTGATGCCAAAGAACTATTGGTGCTTGCTTCTCAGGATGTGGTTGACTTGTTGCTGGATGAAGAATCCGATAATCTTGCGCAATTACAAGCCTTTGTGGATAGAAATATTAGATTCCAAGTGGAATCTCTTTATACTCAGGAGCAATACGATATTGTACTGATGTAACCTTAAGGAAACTCTGTTAAGTTTAAACTTTCTGGAAGTGATGCTTTAGCTTCGCCTAAGATGTTGATTATAAGCAGCGTATTGCGAGCCTGAAGAGACTGTGCAAGTATTAAGAAAAATCTCATTTGTAGGGTGTGCCTCCTTCGTCGGCACACCCTACAAAGGAATACTTGCACAGTCTCTGAAGGCTCACCTCCAATACAAAGATATGATTTAATCAGAGGTTTTAATGATCTGAAGAATCCAGTGCTCAGTAACTCAGCGTAAAATACTAAACTATATAAACTACAAAAAAGATGTGGAGAAAATAATGGCGAAAATTGCCGCTATTCAAATGGCGTCAGGTCCTCATGTACAAGCTAACCTGATGGAAGCAGCTAGGTTAATTAAAGAAGCCGCAGCACAAGGTGCTGTTATGGCCGTTCTGCCTGAAACATTTGCCATTATGGGTAATCAACCCATGGATACAGTAAAAGTAGCAGAGCAGGCTGGGAATGGCCCGATACAGTCTTTTATGAGTCAATGTGCAAAAGAAAACAAGATTTGGATAGTCGCAGGGACTATCCCTATTCAATCCTCTGATCCTGCAAAGTGTTATGCAGCGTCAATTATGTATGACGATAACGGCAAGCAAGTCGCAAGATATGATAAAAGACATTTGTTTGATGTTGAAATATCCGAAGCAAAGGAAACCTACACCGAGAGTGATACGATTGCGGCAGGTGAAAACCTGGTAGTGGTAGACACACCTTTTGGAAAGATAGGCATGGCGGTATGTTATGACCTGCGTTTCCCCGCCTATTTTCGCAAAATGATGGCACAAGATGCCGAAATCTTTGTCTTGCCGTCTGCTTTTACCGAGACAACAGGAAAAGCACACTGGGAAGTGCTATTACGCGCCAGAGCCATTGAAAATCTATGTTATATAATTGCCCCTGCGCAAGGTGGGTATCATGTCAGTGGTCGCACGACTTATGGACATAGCATGGTGATAGATTACTGGGGTAATGTACGCGAAGAGCTAGGTAAAGGTGCGGGTATCATCCTGATTGAAACTGATCTAAAAGCGCAAGCCGCAACGAGAAAAGCTTTCCCTGTTTTAGAGCATAGACTAGATGGTTAATAGACTAGATAGTTAATAGACGTGCAGGTAGATGAAACCATCATGCGATGCTTGATTTAGCCACCGCTGGTGGGGTATTGCCACCCTACATAAAATATAATTAAACACTCCCTTAATTTGGAACCCCATATGAATGATCCCATGAACTTGGCACAAGCGGCTATTCTAGAACCTGCTGGACTATCTGAAACAGACCTTGATCAGGTATTTGCAATATTGAATCAGTCGAATATTGATCTTGCGGATGTTTATTTCCAATCCTCTCGTCATGAATCCTGGGCTTTAGAAGACAGTATTGTCAAATCAGGTAGCTATAGCATTGAACAAGGGTTTGGTGTTCGAGCTGTGTCTGGTGAGCAAACAGGTTTTGCCTATTCTGATGAGATCACTCTTGATGCGTTGTTGGAATCCGCCAGTGCAGCCAGAGCGATAACCCAATCAGGTACCAGTAAAAAGGTGAAAGTCTGGAATCGTCGTGAAAATCCGCAACAGCTTTACTTGCCCAATAATCCATTGGAATCCCTGACTGAAACAGAGAAAATAGCCCTATTGCACCTTGCCGATAAAACAGCTCGTGCAGAAAGCCCTTATGTGCAACAAGTCATTCCTAGTTTAGCGGCTTCCTACGATGTTATTTTGATTGCCAATAATGAGGGTGAACTAGTCGCTGACGTGCGTCCATTAGTACGCATGAATGTAACGGTGATTGTTGATAAAAATGGCGAAAGGGAAAGCGCGAGTTTTGGCGGCGGTGGGCGTCGAGATTTGACCTGGTTTAATAAAGAACAAAGGGTAGAGGAATATGCTCGTGAAGCGGTACGCCAAGCGCTAGTCAATCTGGAAGCAGTGGCCGCACCCGCAGGTAGTATGGATGTCGTTTTAGGTAACGGCTGGCCGGGTATTTTATTACATGAAGCGGTAGGTCATGGCTTGGAGGGCGACTTTAATCGAAAAGGCACATCGGCTTTCTCTGGAAAAATGGGGCAGCAAGTGGCTTCTAAAGGAGTCACTATCGTCGATGACGGCACTCTGGAAAATAGACGGGGTTCATTAAGTGTGGATGATGAAGGCACACCAACCCAATGCACTACTTTGATCGAAGACGGCATTCTCACCGGTTATATGCAGGACAAACTAAACGCTAAATTGATGAAAACCAAGGTAACCGGAAACGGCAGAAGAGAATCGTATTCCTGTCTGCCTATGCCGCGTATGACCAATACGTATATGCATGCTGGGGATCATGATCCCGCAGAAATTATTGCATCCGTCGAAAAGGGTTTGTATGCCGTGAGCTTTAGTGGTGGCCAGGTTGATATTACCTCGGGAAAGTTTGTGTTTTCCTCCTCAGAAGCTTATTTGATTGAAAATGGAAAAATAGGTCGACCTGTCAAAGGCGCGACTTTAATTGGCAACGGCCCCGATGCTATGAACCGGATTAGTATGATAGGCAATGATCTGGAGCTGGATTCGGGTGTGGGTATGTGTGGTAAGGCGGGGCAAAGCGTCCCTGTTGGTGTGGGTCAACCTACCTTGCGTATTGACGACCTTACGGTGGGAGGGACTGCATAATGAGTAATGCAAAGATGACTCAGGAAAATCAGTTACTTTCACTGGCCGAACATGTTTTGCAAGAAGCCAAAAAATTGGGTGCTAGCGCAGTAGAAGTAAATACCAGTAGCGGTGAAGGATTGTCCGTTGATGTAAGGCTGTCGGAAGTTGAAACCCTTGAATATCATCGTGATCAGGGTTTGGGGTTAACCGTTTATTTTGGTCAGAAGAAAGGCAATGCAAGTACCGCTGATATGTCACCACAAGCGATTAAAGATACCGTAGAGGCGGCGTGTAGAATCGCAAAATATACATCAGAAGATGAATACTCTGGATTGGCTGATACGGATCTCATGGCTACTGAATTCCCTGATCTGGATCTTTATCATCCGTGGGATATACAAGCCGATAAGGCGATTGAATTGGCCAAAAGCTGTGAGCAAGCAGCGCAAGGTTATAGTCCGTTGATTACCAATTCAGACGGTGCCAGTGTGAGTAGCTATCGCGGTGTCAGTGTGTATGCCAATAGTCATGGCTTCAGTGGTGTTATTAAAGGTACGCGACATGGCATCTCAGCGACTATGGTGGCTCAAGAAGGAGAGTCTATGCAACGGGATTATTGGCATTCGACTTCTCGGTTGCATGATCTTTTGGAGTCTCCAGAGAGTATTGGAATAAAGGCCTCCGAGCGAGCTATAAAGCGATTGCATGGTCAGCAAGTAGCTACGACTAAAGCCCCTATATTGTATATGCCTAAAATGGCTCGTAGCCTAATTGGACATTTTACTGGCGCCATCAGTGGCGGTTCTCAATATCGTAAAGCCAGTTTCTTGCTTGATTCTGTCGGCGAAAAAGTATTCCCTGAATTTGTCCGCTTGCATGAGCAGCCCTTCATTTCTCAAGCTTTGGGAAGTGCTAGTTTTGATAGCGAAGGAGTAGCACTAAAAGATAACGATCTCATTACCGATGGTGTGATACAAAGCTATTTACTTGGTAGCTATTCAGCTCGAAAACTAGGCTTGCAAACTACCGGACATGCCAGTGGCGTACACAATCTTAGTTTGGAAAGTACCGGACAAGATTTTGATGAAATGTTGCAAATGCTTGGTACGGGGCTAGTAGTTTCAGAACTTATTGGAAACAGCGTGAATGGAATTACAGGTGATTACTCACGAGGCGCATCGGGCTTTTGGGTAGAGAACGGCGAGATACAATTTCCGGTTGAGGAAGTTACTATCGCAGGGAATCTGAAAGATATGTATCAGCATATCGTTGCGATAGGCAGTGATATTGATTATCAAGGCAATACCCGAACAGGCTCAATTCTTATTGAAGAAATGACGATAGCGGGGAAGTAATATCCTTCTTGTACTCGTTATTTCTTTGGGTATGTTAAAACCGGATAAGTTAGCGTTAGTGGGGAATCATAGCGGATTGCGAATGAATATTAATACTGAGATTGTGAATTTTTAGTGCCGATTCCTTTGTATTAATGGTTGGGTACAAGCCCAGAGTGTTGACATTGTTGAGTTGACTATCCTTTAGTATATTGTTGCTCCAATCATGATGCGGGTTGTTAGAAAAGCTCACTAAACGAGGAGCCGAGTTAGCTGTAATATTATCGAATACATTATTATGTGCACTGTTGCCAAACCAGATGATGCTTTGCAAGGTTTGGCTAAATTCACAATCTGAAAATAAGTTGTTATTTTGTTCCTGTCCAAGCCCACCATCCTCAACTGAGTCAGTGAATGCAATGCTGTGGTCAAGCTGTAAGCCTTCACAGCCTCTGAAGGTATTGTCATGGGCTCCGTCCCTGACAATGAAGCCATTTGATATCAGACCTGCAATAGTATCATCACCATAGGCTGCACAGTTGATGAATTCATTATCAAAAGTTTGCTGATGATTGACATAAAATCCTTTGCTCATTCCACGCACCACACTATCTATTATCGTATTTTGATAAGAATCTACTCCTTTTGCTTTTATGCCAATACCATGACCCCCATGTTCTATGGATGAGTGCCGTTGTGCGAGGCATTTACGGATGGTGTTGTGATGTGATTGGGCGATAACAATATAATAATCGGTGCCATCATTTTCGCCTTTATCATCTCCAGGCAAACCTCCGTGCGACTGGCAATTCTCCAGTAAATTATAGTTTGAAAGCTTGAAGCTGATATTCTCACCCTGATTCGAGATAGCACGAATATATTGTAAAGTATTATAGTTGCTTCTGTTTAGAGTAAGACCAAAACCGTTATAGGCAAGGGAATCATTTGCCTTACTAACAATAATATTTTGGAGTAGGTTATGCTCAGCCATATACAGGCTTATATTAGACCGGTAGCCGGTGACATGGATATTCTTAAGGTGAATATAATGACTGTTGTTGATCTCAATTCCTGAATAGTGGTCATTCTTAAACTCTCCATCAAGGGTGGGGATTTCACTCGTATTGGGTAATTGGGGAGTCATAACTTGATGGGGATCAAAGTTACTTGAGAACAAATCGCCAGGGGTTTGATAATAGCCAATAAATGTTATGGGAGACTGTTGAGTGCCTGAGAAGCTACTAAGATAGAGGTGATTATTGGTGTAGTGTCCTGCTTTGATAAAAACACTATCTCCTGGCTTAATTGCTGTTGTTGTATGTTGAAAGGTTTTCCACGCTTCATTTTCACTAAGTCCACTATTCGCATCGTCACCGGTAGTTGAGATGTAATAGGTGGAATGTTGCTCACAAGCCGTCAGAATAAGAAATAGTGCGACTAATGAAATGTGTGACCACTGAAATTGAGTGGTCATTAAGTTCAGGCGAGCCTGAAAGCTCACTTTTTACCCCCGGCTACCCAGCCGCTAACTTCTTAGTGGATGAATAGTCATAATATTGATCATAACCATAATAGCCTTGTGCTTTATTGGTTGCTTTAGTCAGAATAAAGCCAATAACATTTGCATAACTTAGTTCAAGGTTTTTCAATGTATCAAGTATAAACTTCTTGTCGATTTTGTCACTGGATACCACAAAGAGCGTGCATTTAGCACGGTTCGAAAGGATTAAGGCATCGGCAAAACCTAAAACAGGTGGTGAATCAATGATGACATGATCAAACTTCATAGCCGCCCAATCTAGAAACTTGAGCATTCTGTCACTGGATAGTAAGTCAGCCGATTTCTCATCATTAAGACCCGCAGGAAGGATATAGAAGTTAGAATCGTCGATACGCTGGATGATATTGCTAATCTCTGCGTTTCCGGTCAGAAGTTCACTAAGACCTGTCAAATTTTCTTTGTTAAGATAATGATGTACCGAGGGTATTCTCAGGTCTGCATCAACCAGTAGCACCGATTTACCTGACTCTTCTATAACCGTTGCAAGATTGATAGCCGTACTGGTTTTCCCCTCATTGGGTTCTGAGCTAGTTATGTGAATAACCTTGGGAATGCCTGTTTTTCGGCTAAAATTTAATTTTGTACGTAATGATCGAAACGCTTCTGACACCGAAGGCTCATGATCACTATTTTGAAGTAGCGCCTTATGTTGTTTCTTGACAAAAGGAAACACGCCAAGAACAGGTATATCCGATATGTTGTCCAAATCATCGATGCTATGAATGCGGGTATCACTAGCATTTAACTGGAAAGCTAGTGAGCTGCCAATCAATAATCCGGCTAACAGGCCTAGTCCCAGAATAACGGGCACATTGGGTTTATGTTTTTTGTAGGCTGGATAAGCAGGTTCTACAATAGAGATATGACTGGTTCCAATGTCTTCAGCAACAGCCACTTCTTTAACACGTTGTAGTAGACCTTCATAAATCTTTTTATTCGTTTCAACTTCACGTAGCAGGTTATTGTAACCCACATTTTTATCTTGAAAAGCAACTAGATGTTGTTTGCCTCGCTCCATTTGTTGTTTTATCTTTTGTTCATTTTGCTTAGCGGCAATGTATTTGTTTTTCAGGTCGTTATTGACACCTTTTTTGATACCGACAATTTCTTTGTCAAGCTGTGATTTAGTGTTGGTTATTTGCTGTCGCAATTGAAGCATAGAGGGGTAATTAGCCTTATATATCTGTAGCTGATCCTGATATTTGGTTTGTAGATTTCCCAGTTTTACTTTGAGACTTTCGATGACTTTGTTATCCAGTGTGCGCATGTGTCCAGCTGACTCGAATTGTTGTTTGAATGCACTTTCAGCCAAAATGAGTTCTTGTTGCGCTTTGGTATAAGCATCACTGAGCGCTTCGAGTTTGCTCGAAGTGAGTGACTTGTCGCCATCGATATGAACGATATTCTGTTTTTTGGCATATTTGTTCAGTATTAGCTCAGAATCAAGAAGTTTTTTCTTGGTTAAAAGAATCTGTTTGTTTAAAGATACCCTTGTGTCTTCTGCAAGATTTAAGCGGCGTTCCAGACTGAGCTTGATAAAGTTTTGAGCGAGGCTATTGGCTATAGCGGCTGAGCCATCAGCTGTTTCCCAATCAACAGTAAGATCAACCAAACCCCAATCTTTACTGGGAATAGTAACGATTTTTTCCTGCAATTCTAATTCAATGGGTTTGCTTTTCTTTTTTATATCTTCAGCGAAAACACCCCAGTTCGCAGGAGTCCATGTTCTGAGCAGGTTTTTAGCTTTATCAATAAGCGTTTCTTTTTCGACAAGATTACGTAAAGTATGCTCCAAAGCTAATTCATCAATAGTTTTGTTAATGATAACTCTGCTTTGTAGTAACTTGAATTCACCTTGATAAAAGTCTTGGTTAGGCTGGATTCTCTCTCCGACTTCAACATCATAATTAAGTACTCGGATGGGGCTAGCATTTATCTTCAATGTAGTCGTGGAGCGATATACCGGATCTATGAGTGATGCTATAAGAAAAGAGAGTGCTAACGTTGCTAACGTTGTTAGGAAAATCAACCTTTTATGTTGCGATAATACTTTTAAAAAATCACTAAATGAAGCCCTATCCTCATGCAAATGAGGTTCACCATAGTTTGATGGAAAAGCAATGATTTTAGCCTGATTTTCATTGCTAAGGCTGGAGTCTTGTGACTGAATAATGATTTCATTGGGATAATTTTTATTCATGCGAATTTCCATTTATTGCATTATTTACTACATTCTGATCATTACTGCATTGTGATCATATTGAGGATTAAAAGTACTCTGAATAAACGTATGTCATTTTCATGAGGTTAGGGTTTGTCATGTTTTCGTTATATAAGGTATTCAACATCTACCGCTATCGCGAATCTTTCTATCAAAAACCTGACAAGCTCTATCTTTCAGGAAATCAGAGGTACCTATAAGAGTAAGATGTTTTATCGGGTAATCTTTGCCATGTGGCTACTTTTGCTGTTTTGTGGGGACAGTAAGCTCAATAGCCCCCCCATATAGCCGAACCCATAGGATAAGTGACTCGTTATAAATCCCATTATTATTTGTGCCCATAATTTAAGTTTTATTCGTCCTGTTTTCTTTTTCACGATATGTGATGCTGCAATTCCACAAGCTGTTAAGTAGACGGTTAATAGCAAAGCGAACAAGCTCAGAAAGAGAGTATTAAAAGGGGCAAGAAAAGCCGTGCTAATAAGAGATATAACAAGTGCAAGTGGGACAAACTGCCTGAGTGTGGCGGGGGAGCCAATTTTTTTGTTTACTACAGGTCGTGAGAATCCGTATTGATACATCATGGCAGACAGTTTTTTGAAGTTTTCTCTAGCGTAATATCGGATTTTATCTCCTGGGATCAGGTAGATTTTCATTCCCGCCTTCTTAATGCGAGCGTTAAATTCATGGTCTTGTCCACGTGTCATGTCCGTATCAAATAAGCCAATCTTTTTAAATAAATCACGACGAAAAAAACCAAAAGGAACCGTGTCTACTTCTCTCATTTCTTTCGAACCAATTCTGAAATAGGAGTTTCCGACTCCAAAAGGGTTTGATAGTGTGTATGCAATTGATTTTGCCTTGCTGGTATTGTGACTCGGCAAGGTTTCTATACAACAACCTACATTTGCAGCTCCTGTTTTGATGATGGCTTTATAGAGACGTTCAAGGTAGTTTGGGGGATATTTTGCGTGAACATCCATTCTGGCGATAAACTTTCCCCGAGCATTTCTTATGCCAATATTCAAAGCATGTGGAGTTGTTTTACGTGGATTGTGAAGGAGTCGAATGAAGGGATGTTTTCTTCTCAGTTTCCAAAGAATCTGCCGTGTTCCATCATTGCTTCCACCGTCTACAATAATTAATTCAAACTGATGGCTATCAACTGTCTGGTTAACTACTGATTCGACCATGTCTTCAATAAAATCCACTTCATTCAAGCAGGGTACAATAATGCTTATAACTTCCTTGTTCACAATTGGCCTCTTTAGTGCTGTATCTATTCTTTTTAAATTCCATAAACACCCAATCCATTTCGGTATTTATGCTTGAGGATTTTAAATGCTGTTGTTTCTATTTATAATTATAGTTTAAAACCAATAATTAACAGTTTGGTTATATTTATAGAAATAAATAAATAAATACTATGATGTTATCTATATTTTAATCACAACCTAATTGAATAGGTTGCTTATTGAACGCGAATAACTTAGATAGAAGTTATTCGGTGAGAAGTATTAGAAAGATGGAATAAAAACCAGGTATTCGTGCTTTTAGTAGGACTTCTAGGGACCAGGGCTGTTCAATGCTAGCTTTTTATCGTACAAGTGTAACCAATACACGTTTCTGGTAGGTCGGATAAGCGATAGCACCATCCGACAAACAGTTTGAATTCAGCATCTTGTCGGATGGCGTTCCTTATCCGACCTACCAGAAACATAGATAAAACCCTATTTCAGGAGGGCTATCAGTAGCATTGAACCGCCTTGATGAACACCCCCTCTGTATTATTACTAGAATTTAATGAACTCTGACCAATGGTTACAGATCAATTCATTGAGCAGGGCAAAACTTCCAAATTTTTCAATATTTAAATGGATGTATCACTTCTCTGAGAATCTCAACTATTTCAGGAGGGCTATCAGTAGCATTGAACCGCCTTGATGAACACCCCCTCTGTATTATTACTAGAATTTAATGAACTCTGACCAATGGTTACAGATCAATTCATTGAGCAGGGCAAAACTTCCAAATTTTTCAATATTTAAATGGATGTATCACTTCTCTGAGAATCTCAACTAGAGAGCCTCAAAGGCTTATGTGATTTTTAGGTATAACTTACGTGGAGATGGATAGAGCAGGAAGGTAATAAAAGTGAAAAACCAGATCCCTCTTAAGCTTCCGGTGAACATATGGATAAGGAAAAAATAGAGGAATAACATAAAGAAAATTCTGTCTATCCGGTCAGTTCCAATATAGCTTCCCAGTCTGTTGCGACGAAGAGTAAATAGATAAAAAATCGGCAGCATGAATAAAAGAAAGCCAACAATTCCGTATTCAGCTAATAATTCCAGAATAATATTGTGTGGGTATAGGTTGATATTGTTTTCCTTGGAGAATATGGAGAAGCTGTTCATGCCACCTCCAAAGAAGAGATTCTTTGGACTATCAGTAAATTGCTCTAGTGCTTTAGTAAATAGAAATTCTCGATGGCTGCTATCTGAACCGATGAAGAGATTTGCAAAGCGATTTATAGACGTTATATTAGATTCTTGCATTAAAACAATGAGCGTGTCCAAGCTCAGTAATAACATATAACTTACTATAACTAGAACCACCATTGAGAGTATGAAATACATACTTCCCAGCCTGATTCTAAGTAGGAAATACCAGAAAAAGAATACCATGGTTAATGAAACAATGGCGGCGCGCCCACCTATCTTTAGCATGAAAAATACACACAACATGACTAAAGCAATTTTTAGAAAATTCATCAACCAGCTACGTTGGGTAAAAATACCCATTGTCAAGATACACACTAAACCGAGATACTTATTAATATTCTGATAAAATTCTGAACCTACGGTATCAAAAACTTGTATAAAAATGGTGTCCTTGCCGGGTTCTAGATCACCGTTTAGCCACTTAAAGATGATGAAAACTAAATACACGGAGCTGATTAAGTAAACAAAGACCAGAATTTGTTTTTTTCTATCTGCTACTAGTGTTGCCAGTAACACATAAAGAGGGCTCAATACACTCACGACTATCAGTGTTTGATAGTCGTTGAAATAATTAATAGTGAGTGTGAAGGAAACGGCGGCGTAGGCTGCAAAAAATAGAGAGAGGGTGAATAAGACAAGACTATCTTTGGATACCCATATCCGGCCCATATAAATGTAAACCAGAATGAGAATGAAAGTTAACAGTATAAACGCGAAATATGCAGGATTCTTACTAACACCCAGGTAGTTCAGTATATAGACAAGCGGCAAGTATGAAATAAAGAATGCAGAGAACACAGCAAAATAAACATATAAATTACCGAATAGGTCATTTTTATTTAACATATTTGTTTGTATAAGTTGATTAGTTTTTCTTGCTGCGATTCCCAAGAATATTGTACAGCTACGTTTTGACAGTTTTTACGAATAGTGTTCCAGTGTTGTTTGTTTTTAAGTATTTTTAACGCACTTGGGAGTGTGCCGGGGATGTCATCAGGATCAATACATATTCCAATTTCTTGTCCCTCTACAAATTTTTTCCATGTTGGAAAGTTCGAAGCAATAATAGGCATGGAATATTGTATATATTCAAAAAACTTGGTGGGTTCGGTATCTCTATAATTGGGTATGTCTGAAAATATTGATATGCCTGCTGCCCAATCACCTTGGAGATACAGAGAAACAATGTCTTCAAACGCAATTCCTTCAGGGGTTGTATGCATCGTTAACCGTTCAATGTAGGGTGCACAATTTTCAAGTATCTGTTGTTTCAAATGCTTAGGACATCTGCCTATGATCGTGATGTGTATATCCGGATCAGTCTGCAAAATTTCTTTAAATTTAAAGACTCCTCTGCCAATCATCATAACTCCCGCATAGATGAGGTTGATTTTTTGATAATCATGACGATTATTGGTGGCTGATATTTTTAGAAGTTTGGGGTAATTGAGAATTTCGACTCCTTTAGGGTAGCGTGACGTGTAAGTTTTTTCTGCATTGATGAGGTGAAAGCCGAATAGCTTGATAAAGCTTTGTTCAATTAATCGGAAAGCCCAGGGCAACAATAATTGAGACCATTTTCCAAGGTAGGGCTTATGAGCAATGCTTAAGTAATAATCCTCATGCACATCATAAATCACTTTCCAGCCTTGCAAACGCATTAACGCACCGACAAAAATCATTTCGGGGTCATGAAAATGAAATATGCCCTTATGGGGTATGGATGAGGCTCTTTTTAAAACAAGTAGATTTTTAATAATTCGGTTTTTGAGGCCAGATTCTCGCTGTAGTGTTTTTATGGTTAGGCAATTGATGTTGGGTCGTCTATCAGCGGGGTATGAATTGACAATGAAATAAACCTGATACCCCAATTTTGCAAGACCGTTTACCATTTTATTGCTCACACGGTTATCCCACCAGGGATGGACGGTCGTAGCATGAACAATAGGTGTGTTTTGTAGAGCTGACATGGTCTGTTTCTTAATGGTTCTAATTATTTAGAAAAAACTTTAAACATCATATTGTTATCTTGCAGGGTTCGAGGCTGAGAAATATATTAAAGTGTAGTAGAAAAGATATAAAATGATGTCTTTAAATACTAAATATTTTAGTAGTTGATGAGCAGATACCTCGCCAGAAAATAACCACAGCACGGTAAATGTTGTCAAGAAAGAGGTAACTTTCCAGAATCCAGCAAGTCGGGGGTGTTGAGTGGCTCCTAATGTGCTACTAAGTGTAGATGCGGTAAAACGAACCATTAAAGCGGGTGCTAAAATTTGAGCAAATTCCCCGGCTGTGAGCCAGTTCTTGCCAAAAACAAAGGTGAAGATTTCAGGCCCAAAAAAGAATAATAATAAACTGGGTACTCCAGCTATTGCCATTAAGACAAGTGTGACCTTATGTAGGTAAGGAAGAATATTGCTTTGTGAGTGAATGAGATCTACTACTTTCTTGAGGTTAACTTGCCCGACAGACGTAGATAGAAAGGAGAGCGGGGAATACAGGATGCGCATAACGAGAGCAAAATAACCTACCACTGCATCCGGATATCCTGCGGCAAGAAAGAAAGTAGGCAACGCTAAAGAAAGGCCATCAAATAGGCTCATACTTCCGCTAAACAGAGGGTAGTCTTTATAGCGTTTGGCTACATTGAATTTGTTTTTGGAAAGCCTAAAATCTAAAGCTAGTAATTCCCCTCTATGGCGCCACCATAGATAAATAAAAGAAACCAGTGATCCACAAGCGTAAGCGATAACTAAACCACTAAACCCAATTTTTAGTACCCCAAGCAATAAACTAACACTGACGATAGTTATGCCTTGCAGTAATGCGGCATGAGCCATGTAGGAATAGTTGCCATTTCTGTTTGCGTGGTGATTGGCGAGTTGTGACAAGCCAATGGTTAATACCATCAACGGTATGATGTAAATCCAGTCAGTTAATTCTTGTGCGTTTAAAAAATTCAGCAGGTGTTGATGAAAAAAAATCACGCTCATCAGAGTGATTGCTGTGAAACCTACGGCAAAATAGACAGCTATAGTGAACAATTCTTTAGCTATTATTGAATGTTTTGGAGTCATCATGGCTACTCCATAATGTCCGGTGCTTGCTTGTGTAAGGCTACTGACCAATGCCATAAAAATGGCAAACAATCCAAATTGCTCTGGGGAATACAGTCGTGTAAGGGCGGGGCTTGCAAGTAATGGAAGCAACTGGGCAATAATAGTTCCGCTTGCTAACGTTGTAACATTACGGAGAAAGGAATGACTTTCCATACTTTTTAATACACTGCTTAGCTAGGTGAATGACACCTAAAGAGTAAAAGGGTAGCAGTAATTAAGCTGTAGAACATATGTATGTACTCTTTCTTAATCATGATAGTCATGAGAGAAGGTCGAAAAATGATTAGATTGAAATGGAGTAAAGGACGATAATATTTCAGCTATTAGAGTTCGATAATTTGGTCAACACACGAATACGATTGTTGAAATTTAATTTTGGAATTAATGGCTGCAATAGTATTTGCGGTAAAATTGTAGAGACGTAGCATGCTACGTCTCTACTGATCTGCACATTTGCAATATCTACATGTAAATGTTTTTGCAATCATTGAACGTTATACCAGACCAATGAAATCAGGTTGGGTTGTGCGCTATTTATGCACTAATACCAATTTGAGCAAGTAGCATTCGCACTTCATCCGCGGAGATATCCGTGCCTTCCTCACCTAACATTTCCGCGAGTTGTTCGACGGAGAAAATCTCAAAGAATGATGCGAACTGACTACTGTCAATTCCTTGTAAGGCATCTTGAATCTCATCTGTGTTCGCTGGAGATGAATTACTACTTGAGATTGTTGACGAGTCATTGCTACTACTAGCAGGGACTGCTGATTGAGTATCTACAGCACTGCTTAAACCTGTTTGATCAAATAATTGCTGAATCTGTTCTGCTGATATGGATATGCCGGATTCTTGTTGAAGCATATCGGCCAACTCTTCCAGGCTGACCATTTGTAGTAGCTCTGATAGTAACGAAGGGTCAATACCTTGTACTATTTGATTGATATGTTGATCAGCATTGAATGAATCAGGGTTATTGGAATCGTTCATTGCTGGCGGCATGTCAGTTTGCCCCAGTAAATCTCCCAGATCGGGGGCGCCATCACCGATGCCATTGTCGGGTTCTACAGGCATAGGCATGCTCGGCATGTGCATGTCATTGTCGTTATTACTATTAATATTCTGTATTTGCTGTAACAGTTGTGCAATATCAGCAGCAGAGACATCGAGTCCAGACTGTTGTTGAAGCATTTCAGCAAGTTGATCAGGGCTGATGGTTTGAAGCAGTAAGCTTATGTCGTCTGGATCAATACCTTGTAATAGTGATTGAATATCATCATTTCCCGTTGTATTTGAGTTGTCAGTGGTTGTAGGAATAGGACCTGCGCCATCACCTATTCCATTATCGGGTTCAACCGGCATAGGCATCATAGGCATTGAGCCGCTGTCTGTATTTGTATTGGCTGTTAACCCCAATTGTTGGAGCAACTGCGCAATATCATCACCGGAAACATTCATGCCAGATTCTTGCTGAAGCAAAGCTGACAACTCGTCAGGGCTGATCATTTGCAGTAATGACCCGATATCACCCATATTCAAGCCTTGTAGCAGGGCTTGAATTTCAGCCATGGGATCAGTATTAGCCATGTCAGGTGTTGTAGGAATAGGGCCCGCGCCATCACCGATACCATTATTGGGTTCAACAGGCATTGGCATTGAATCGCTATCCGTGTTGGCAGTTAACCCCAATTGTTGCAGTAACTGCGCAATATCATCACCGGAAACATTCATGCCAGATTCTTGCTGTAGCAAGGCTGAAAGCTCGTCCGGGCTGACCATTTGTAGTAGCGACCCGATATCGCCCATATTCAAGCCTTGGAGCAGAGCTTGAATTTCAGCCATCGGATCAGTGTCAGTATTAGCCATGTCGGTTGTTGTAGGAATAGGGCCCGCGCCATCACCGATACCATTATTGGGTTCAACAGGCATTGGCATTGAATCGCTGTGTGTATTCATGTTGGCTGTTAACCCCAATTGTTGGAGTAACTGCGCAATATCATCACCGGAAACATTCATGCCGGATTCTTGTTGAAGCAAAGCTGAAAGTTCGTCAGGGCTGATCATTTGTAGTAATGATCCAATATCGCTCATATCCAAGCCTTGTAGCAGGGCTTGAATTTCAGTCATGGGATCAGTATTAGCCATGTCAGGTGTTGTAGGAATAGGGCCCGCGCCATCACCGATACCATTATTGGGTTCAACAGGCATTGGCATTGAATCGCTGTGTGTATTCATGTTGGCTGTTAACCCCAATTGTTGGAGCAACTGCGCAATATCATCACCGGAAACATTCATACCCGATTCTTGTTGAAGCAGGGCTGAAAGCTCGTCCGGGCTGACCATTTGTAATAACGAACCGATATCGCCCATATTCAAGCCTTGTAGCAGGGCTTGAATTTCAGCCATTGGATCAGTGTTAGTATTAGCCATGTCGGTTGTTGTGGGAATAGAGCCTGCACCATCACCTATTCCGTTGTCCGGTTCAACCGGCATAGGCATTGAGCCGCTGCCTGTATTTGTATTGGCTGTTAGCCCCAGTTGTTGGAGTAACTGCGCAATATCATCACCGGAAACATTCATACCCGATTCTTGCTGTAGCAAGGCTGAAAGCTCGTCCGGGCTGACCATTTGTAATAACGAACCGATATCGCCCATATTCAAGCCTTGTAGAAGGGATTGAATTTCAGCCATTGGATCAGTGTTAGTATTAGCCATGTCGGTTGTTGTGGGAATAGAGCCTGCACCATCACCTATTCCGTTGTCCGGTTCAACCGGCATAGGCATTGAGCCGCTGCCTGTATTTGTATTGGCTGTTAGCCCCAGTTGTTGGAGTAACTGCGCAATATCATCACCGGAAACATTCATACCCGATTCTTGCTGTAGCAAGGCTGAAAGCTCGTCCGGGCTGACCATTTGTAATAACGAACCGATATCGCCCATATTCAAGCCTTGTAGAAGGGATTGAATTTCAGCCATTGGATCAGTGTTAGTATTAGCCATGTCGGTTGTTGTGGGAATAGAGCCTGCACCATCACCTATTCCGTTGTCCGGTTCAACCGGCATAGGCATTGAGCCGCTGTCTGTATTTGTATTGGCTGTTAATCCGAATTGTTGGAGTAACTGCGCAATATCATCACCGGAAACATTCATGCCGGATTCTTGCTGTAGCAAAGCTGAAAGTTCATCAGGGCTGACCATTTGCAATAGAGAGCCGATATCGCCCATATTTAAGCCTTGTAATAAGGATTGAATTTCAGCCATTGGGTCAGTAGTTGTTGTAGGAATAGGTCTTGTATTATCGCCAACTCCACCGCCCAATCCCTGTAGAAGCTGATCAAGCGAACCATTGTTAATGCCTAAACCTTGGAGAAGCTGGTTTAGTGAATTGTCACCATTGCCGAAGTTAATGCCGAATCCCTGAAGGAGCTGATTGATTGAGTTAGTGTTGCTGTTTTGATTTTGGACACGAGAACCCGCATTATGTTGCCTTCCAACATCGCTATGCTGCCCACGTCTGCGAGATCCTTGCAGTTGGTTGCTTTGATGATTTCCCATTCTGCTCATATGCGAGCGCATGTGGTTTCGTCGAGAACTACCACCTCTACCGCCCCTGCGTGATCGAACTTGGCTTGAAAAATGATGACCTGACCGTCTGCTGGCTTGGTTGGCATGTGAACGCCGAGACATGTTTTCATGGCTTCGAGCGTGATTATGATCGTTGTTTATGTAGTTCATTGTATCTCCATACCGCAGTTTGACCGTTGATGACGAATCATCATTTAGTACTAGTATTATCGAGAATTCATTTTATGCAGGGCAGTTTTGTTACTTGCTTTAAATATGAATCATCCTTGAATATTTATTATCAATAAAAACCAATAAAACAAAACGCATAGGTGAGCTATTGATACGACCTGTATAGAAGCGTCGAGCATAAATTTCTAGTAGGCGGGTGATAAGAGAAGATATTTCTCCGATTAGTGGGGGTTTATTTTAATTTGTTAGGACTCGTTTTTTTCTTTCCGAAGAAGTATCTGAAGAAGCAAAGAAGTAATGGTTTTGTCTGCTCTCTTTATGTGCTCCTTTGTACTTATCACAGATGTATTTTCTGTTTTTCAGCGTTAGCATTAGACTTTTTTGTAGAACATAGTATTTTCAAGATAAGCCATGTAATATCTCTACTCCCGACTTATTGTTTATAGACTCTGTTATGAATCCTGATTTTCTTGACTTTGAACAGCCCATCGCTGAACTGGAAGCTAAAATTGAAGAACTCCGCTATGTGGATAGTTCTGATGTGAATATTGGTGAGGAAATCGAACGGCTGGAAAATAAAGTAGGATCGCTAACTAAATCCATTTTTAGCAAACTTACTCCTTGGCAGGTTTCACAGTTGGCAAGGCATCCGCACCGTCCGTTTACGACTGATGTAATTGAAGGTTTATTCACGGATTTCCAGGAGTTACATGGTGATCGAGCGCACGGTGATGACCCTGCAATAGTGGGCGGCATTGCCCGCTTTGAAGGTAGGCCTGTGATGATTATTGGACATCAAAAAGGCCGGGATACCAAGGACAAAGTATATCGAAATTTTGGCATGCCAAAGCCGGAAGGTTATCGAAAAGCTTTGCGTTTAATGAAGATGGCTGAGAAATTCCATTTACCTGTACTAACCTTTATTGATACCCCAGGTGCCTATCCAGGTATAGGTGCAGAAGAGCGTGGGCAGAGTGAGGCTATTGCCAGAAATCTCTATGAGATGGCAAAATTACGTACCCCTATTATAGCAACGGTGGTTGGCGAAGGTGGCTCCGGTGGAGCTTTAGCTATTGCCGTTGCTGATCGCGTCATGATGCTGGAATATGGAACGTATTCGGTTATTTCTCCAGAAGGCTGTGCTTCCATTTTATGGAAAGATGCCAGTAAAGCCTCTGATGCTGCTCAAGCCTTGGGTATTACTTCAAAGCGTTTAAGACAACTCGGCTTAATTGATCAGATCATTCCTGAACCTTTAGGTGGAGCGCATCGCGATTATGATGCGGTTTATGTGAGCATCCGCGAGGCGTTAGTCAATGGATTGCGGGACTTGAAAGCCTTGAATATGGATAAATTATTAGATCGTCGTTATCAGCGTTTGATGTCGTACGGTAAATTCGAAGAGTAGGACAGAATAGGTGAATAGAATAGGGAATAGGTAGGTGAGTTTTGATGTATCGAAGTCACTTTTAACAGCAGACTCCCTGTATGAAAGATTGTGCTCGCTGTCAGCCGGGAATGCATATTTAGTAGCATTTAGCGGTGGGTTAGACTCCCATGTGTTACTACATCTGATGGGCTGTATTGCTAAAACCTTCCCTGAAGTTCATCTACGTTCTGTTTACATTGATCATGGTTTGCAAAAAGAGTCTTCAGCTTGGGCGCATCATTGCCAACAAGTGACGACTGCTTTCAATATTGAACATCATGCTCTCTCCCTTCATTTGCAAATTCCGCCAGGTGAAAGCTTAGAGGCCGTAGCACGTAAAGCACGTTATCAGGCTCTGGAAAAGCATTTGTTCAAAGATGAGATTCTACTGACAGCACACCATCAGGATGATCAAGCTGAAACGGTGTTGCTACAGCTATTACGGGGCAGTGGACTTGATGGCTTGGCTGCCATGCCGGTCAAATGTCCTTTCTCAACGAGTTACCATGTGCGTCCGTTACTGGATTATTGCAGAGCTCAACTAGAGGAATATGCACAAACACATAACTTGGAATATATCAGCGACCCCAGTAATAAAGACGACCGTTTTGACCGTAATTTTTTGCGTAATAGCGTCATTCCAATACTTAAACAACGTTGGCCACAAATGGGCAAGACACTGTCGCGTTCAGCCAAACTTCATGCTGAAGCCAGTGTGTTGCAGGCTGAATCTTTGGATGCAGAGATGCCGATGTTGGCAGGAAGCAAAAAAGGGACTTTATCAGCTAGCGCATTACTAGGTTTGCCGGAAATAAAACAAAAGGCAGCATTAAGATACTGGATTAAAAAAGCCGATTTTAAAGCGCCGTCTGCGGTGCAATTACAACATATTGTGACAGATGTATTAAAAAGTGCGTTGGATGCAATGCCTTTGGTTGAATGGTCGGGTGCAGAAATAAGAAGATATCTGGATGATGTGTATATCATGTCACCGCTTCCCTCACTCTCTGTACTAACGGCAACAGATGCGATTGCTTGGGATATCAATCATTCATTAATCATTGAGCAGAGTTTGCCAGCGTTAAACCCAGATGATTTAGGTGGATTAAAAAACGTTTTACTAGAGCATGCCATTCCGGTGACCATCCGCTTCCGCCAAGGAGGTGAGCGAATTCGTCTTAAGCAGAGACAATGCTCAATATCATTAAAGAACCTGTTTCAGGAGGAAAGGGTTCCTCCCTGGCAGCGAGAACGTATACCACTAGTTTTTGCGAATGATCAGTTGATCTATATTCCTGATCTGGCGCGGATTGATGAAGCAGATATTATCAAACAGAAGAATTAACAACGTGCAGAGGTTTTAGAATGAGAGCTATTGAAATAATTTTCGAAAAAATATTGTGGAACAGTCGTCTAATGGTGCTTGCCGCTGTCGTAGCGAGTTTAGCAGCGGCGGTTGCTATGATGTATGTAGCGACGGTTGATGCTTGGGTGATGATCAGCCATTTATCTGAATATACCAGTATATCGGGCGAGGCGAGAGTGCAACTCCGCACCGAAACGGTGACTCATGTTGTTGAAATTATTGATGGCTATCTATTGGCGACGGTGCTGATCATTTTTGCACTGGGTTTGTACGAGCTGTTTATCAGTAAAATTGAAGAAGCAGAAAACTCGGCAACGGCTTCGAAGATTTTGGTTATCCATAGTCTGGATGATTTAAAAAACCGCTTAGCTAAAGTGGTGTTGATGATATTGATTGTTAAGTTCTTTGAATATGCCAATGAGCTAAGCTTTCATACTGCGCTTGATTTGCTGTATCTGGCCGGAGGAATTGCTTTGCTGGGGCTTGCTTTGTATTTTTCACATGCAGCAGAGTCGCATGACAAGAAACATTAAGAAATGCTAATAGAAGCACCAATAAAGGTGTTGTTACTTGCTCTATATGCGAGCTAGTGGTATTTTCCACAGTAGTTATTATAGAATATATTGAGGACATAAGCATGAGTGCTGAAAGCATAGCTACAACAGTAGACCCCGCAGAAGAAGCTTTATTGGATTTTACCGATGCAGCAGCTGCCAAAGTGAAGGCGTTAATCGAAGAAGAAGACAACGATGATCTAAAACTCCGTGTGTTCGTGAGTGGTGGTGGTTGTTCAGGTTTTCAGTATGGTTTCACGTTTGCTGAAAGCGTTGATGACGGTGATACGGTTGTTGAAAAAGGTGGCGTTAGCCTTTTAGTTGACCCAATGAGTTTTCAATATCTTGTGGGTGCAGAAATTGATTATACAGAAGGTTTGGAGGGTGCGCAGTTTGTGATTCGCAATCCAAATGCTACTACAACGTGTGGTTGTGGTTCATCATTTGACGTATAACAGTTAACGTCGATACTCAACCCCCTATTCATAATGTAAGCAGAGGAATCTTAGATTCCTCTGTTTTGTTTTGGGCGTATAAATAATTATGTCTGATACCTTTCATATCGTCATTCCGTCACGTTACAGCTCTTCCAGACTTCCGGGGAAACCGTTAAAACTGATTGCGGGTAAAACCATGATTGCGCGTGTCTATGAGCAGGCGGTTAAATCAGGTATCAAAAGCATTTGTGTGGCAACCGATGATGCTCGTATTCAGGCAGAAGTTGAAAGCTTTGCGGGGCAGGTAGTGATGACTCGTGCTGATCATCAATCAGGTACTGATCGGCTGGCAGAGGTTTGCGAGCTGCAAGGTTGGGATGACAATGATATTGTTATTAACTTGCAAGGTGATGAGCCTTTAATGCCACCTGAAGTTATTCAGTTTTTGGCAGAGATTGCCAAGCAAACGGATGCCGCTATTTCAACTCTGGCAACACCTATTACCACAATTGAGGATGTTTTCAATCCCAATATTGTAAAGGTAGTGATGGATGCCAAGGGCAAAGCCCACTACTTTAGTCGAGCACCCATCCCTTGGGATCGTGATAACTATACGTGGACTCCAGCAGACACATGTCCTCCAGCAGACGTAAAAACCCAGCGCTTTCGCCATCTGGGGATGTATGCCTATCGGGTAAGTACCCTAAAGAAGATTCCTCAATTACCGCCTTGTGAGGTAGAACAGATCGAATCGTTAGAGCAACTACGGCCTTTGCATAATGGTATTGAGATTCAGGTTGGGATAATTGACAACGCGCCGGATCACGGCATCGACACTGAAGAAGATTTATTAAGAGTTAACGCACTTTTTACCGAATCCACTTGAGCCGTTTGGATCAACTGAGCGATATTCCACAAGTTGGGCAAATATTCCAGTGCGACACGCATTGACTTGTCTTTAGGATGTCGTTGAGTTGCCTGAAATAGATAATGATAGAAGTCAGAAAAGCTAAGAGCAGAGCCATTGCTACCTCCTATTCCTGCATTTTTCATCTGTTGTAATGTGCGTTTAATATTGCCAGCGCCCCAATTAAAAGCGGTTACCGAAAATAGCCAGGCATCTGCTTCCTGAAAGTGTGCTACATGCCGAAAATAAAAATAATAGCGATTCAAATGAATTAATGCAGCTTCTGTACTTAAATATGGATCTGCGCGAATGGCGTCTGGGTGAGCATTTTTCAATGCATCAGAGGCTTGATCCAGTGTTTTTATTTCAGTGACTACCTCGTTAACCAGCTGCCAATATCCATAATCTGAATGCGGCTTACCTTTTTTAGCATGCCAACCGGATTCCAGATAGGGGATTAAAAACACAAAATCGGGAATATCATCTCTAAGCAGGTCATTTAAATAAGGTGAAGAGCGGTTAAAGGCATCCTGATATTTATTTATCCCGGGCTTTCTTTTTCCAGAAAATATTATTCTCAACTTCCGCTGAAATCGCTTCGAAATCTTCCAGAGCCTCGCCACTTAAGGCTGAATTGATATAATGACCGAATGAGTCAAAGCGAAGTTTTCCACGATTATCAGCCATCCCGATAGCTGAAAACAGAGGGAATAACAACAACCCAGTTAGGATTAGTATGAAGAAAAAGCGTGAATGCATTGAAAGGTAACCTTTATGTTTTTTTGAGTTAATCAGGGAATACACAAGGATGCAATCTTGGCTCACTGTTTTTTTAGAAAACGGGTTAGCAGTACAATACGCGTACCATTGACTCGGCCTTCGATCTGCTCATGATTGGATGTTAAAGAAATGTTACGGACAGCAGTGCCACGTTTCGCGGTGAAATTAGCACCTTTCACAACCAAATCTTTAATGAGAGTTACTGAATCACCCCTTTGTAAAATGACGCCATTACTATCTAAAGTGGGTGTCGCATTTTCGTCTTCGTCGGTAGCTTTATCAGCCTCAGCCCACTGCTGAACCTCTTCTTCTAAATACAACATATCCAGCAAGTCTTGAGGCCAGCCTTCTGTGTTTAAGCGAGTCAGCATTCGCCAAGCCATGACTTGAACAGCAGGTTCAGAACCTCCACATGCTATCGTTTAGACATCGCCAATGATTAACATCCATGTTTGCGGGATTTTCTATTTGGTTTTTGCAGGTATTGCAGACTAAAACACACTGTTCGGCACTAGCGTCTGTTACAGGAGGAATTTTATAAACGCTGAGTTCGTTTTCAGGGGCACTCTTAATACTACTTTCAGAGCTATTCCCAGAGCTATTCCCAGAGCTATTCCCAGAGCTATTCCCAGAGCTATTCCCAGAACTACATAGTTCGCATTTAGCAGCACTTCGTTTTAGCAGTTCTTGTTCGATACCCATAGCGGTAGGTTTTAAGTAAAAAAATTAACAAAAAGAGATTATGTGTGTTTTACGGTGTATTGTAAATCTTAAACAGTGGGTAGCAGATTGATTAGTTGAAAGTTTATTGTTATGGTTTTCATATAAACAATATATTAAGCATATGTTAACTATAGAGCGAGTACGGTAATGGCATAGAAGCTGTTCATCTGGCGTATAGAAGCTGTTAATCCAATCTTGATCTGAGTTTTGTAAGTATCACAGATTCTAATATATCTGATGTATTGCACTTCAATTCTAATTATTCATTTGTAACTCGCTCAACATTGCAAATAGCAAGTTGGTAAATACCCAGAGGCGCCTATGGACAGATTGTTCCCGTTAGCATTAATACTCTTTTTCGCAATTTTATTAACATCAGGTCTGCTATTTGCAGAGCCCGTTGATGTTAAAATCCAGCGATATAATGATTCAACACAAAAAACATTTGCCTATGCAGGTAAGCTCTATTGGGATGAGCGTTCGCGGAAATGGGAAAAGAAGATCGTGGTGTACAACAAGGGCTCCGATTCCTAAAATCACCCATCCTGTTTGGGACTATGTACTAGCGCTCAAAACACCGAAGCACTATGGTGTACAAGGTATGGATGAGCAGTATAAGTTGTTTTATCTGAAAGCAAATTGTACCAGTAAAACTCCCCTGTCTGAGGGCAAGCCGTGGCATATTAACTTTGATCGAACAGCCAAAGGCCGATATTCCGATGAGGATTTCCGGGCGGACTGGAATTGTCCCGATTGGCAGATGGGTAGAAACTTAGTCAATGTAGTTGCAGACAAAGGCGCTTTTCAGGGCAAAGGTCTTCGCATTCGTTACCCTAGTGGTATCTCAGGTTGTTATAGCCCCAAGCATTGTGTCAACTGGAAACCAGAACTCGGCAAGAAGTTTAAACAGCTTTATTACGGTTATCGTTTTAAATTCCCCAAAGGTTTCCGTTTTGTAAAAGGCGGCAAGCTGCCAGGCGTGGGTGGTGGCGAATCCAACACTAACGGTGCGATTCCAAATGGTGCTGATGGTTGGAGTGTGAGAATGATGTGGGACAAGAAAGGTAAACTCTTACAATATGTTTATCATCCAGATCAACCCAGTAAATATGGAGATATCATGTCTTTTGATATGCCGGAGAGTATTGAATTGGGCAAATGGCATGCCGTTCAAACGATGGTTTTATTGAATAAACCGGGGCATAAAAATGGTGCTATCAAGAGCTGGTTAGACGGTAAGCTGGTATTAAATAAACCAAGGTCTACGTTTTCGGAATGTGGATAGGTTGGAAATTGATAGACTCTTATTTGCCTCCTTCTTCGGTGGAAGTGGCCCTTATTGGGCGCCACAAAAAGATGAGTATGCCTTTATTGATGATGTGAGAATATCGACAAAGCCTGTTTTTTATTCAAATGACACCCTATTTGCGAAACAAAAAAAGTCACCTCAGCAGCCACAAAAAGACAGAGCATTAGCAAAAAAATAAAGCTATACCCGATCATAGAAAAACTTGTTATTCTTACGCCCCTGTAAACCGCTTAATACATATCGTTTGGCGGTGCTACACCTTTAATTGGATCGGAAATAGCAAGTGACAGACTACAAGAAAACTCTCAATCTTCCCTCTACAAAATTCCCTATGCGTGGCAATTTGGCGCAAAAAGAGCCAGCCATGTTGAAAGCTTGGGATGAGGCTGATTTATATTCAAAGCTTCGTGAACATTGTGCGGGTCGACCTAAATTCACTCTGCACGATGGTCCTCCCTACGCTAATGGCAATATTCATATTGGTCATGCGGTCAACAAGATTCTTAAAGATATTATTATTAAAAGCAAAACCCTAAGTGGTTTTGATGCTCCGTATATTCCTGGTTGGGATTGTCATGGTTTGCCTATTGAACTAAAAGTAGAAGAGAAAGTAGGCAAAGTGGGGGTCAAAGTGGATGCGGCTAAATTCCGTGAAATTTGTCGTAAATATGCCAGCTCACAGGTTGCCTTGCAAAAAGCTGATTTTAAACGCTTGGGCGTGTTAGGTGATTGGGACAACCCTTATCTGACCATGGATTTCCAGACCGAGGGAGATATCGTGCGTTCACTTGGGCGTATCGTAGCCAATGGACATCTTCGTAAAGGTGAAAAGCCCGTGCATTGGTGTGCTGACTGTGGTTCTGCGTTAGCAGAGGCAGAAGTTGAATATCAAGACAAAACATCTTTCGCCATTGATGTGCGTTTTAACGTGGCTGATGAAACTGATTTAGCGAAGCGTTGTGGTGATCCAAAAGAGGTGTTAGCAGGGGAATTAAAAGGCGAGGGGGCTATCTCTATAGTCATCTGGACAACAACTCCCTGGACATTGCCAGCTAATCAAGGCGTTGCTGTACATGAAGAATTAAATTATGTATGTGTGCAAGCCGGAGATGAGCGTTTGATTCTGGCTGAAGCTTTGTACCTTGATGTTTTAAGCAGAGCTAGTATTAGCGAATATGAAGTGATCGCCACCTGTAAAGGTAGTGATTTGGAAGGCATGCAGCTACAACACCCCTTTTATGATCGTAAGATTCCCGTTATTCTTGGTGATCATGTCACCACCGATGCGGGTACAGGGTGTGTGCATACTGCTCCTGGACATGGACAGGAAGACTTTGTAGTGGGTCAGAAATATGGCTTGCCGATTGATAACCCTGTCGGTGGTGATGGTAAGTTTTTGCCAAATACGGAATTATTTGCGGGTGAAGATGTGCAGAAAGCTAACCCTCACGTCATTGCCGTGCTAGAAGAACACGGAAAACTGTTATGTGACAACAAGCTCTACCATAGCTATCCACATTGCTGGCGGCATAAAGCACCACTGATCTTTCGTGCCACTCCACAATGGTTTATCAGCATGGATCAGACCGGCTTGAGAGAGCAATCCATAAAAGCTACCGAGTCAGTCGAATGGTTGCCTGATTGGGGTAAAGCACGCATCCAAAGCATGCTGGAGAATAGTCCAGACTGGTGTATTTCGCGGCAGCGTACCTGGGGTGTGCCGATCACATTGTTTGTACATAAAGAAACGGGTGAATTGCATCCTGATACCAATGAACTGTTTGAAACGGTAGCCCAAAGAATAGATAAAGAAGGCGTTGAAGCTTGGTTTAAGCTTGATCCTGAAGAGCTTTTGGGTGATAGCGCTAATGACTATGACAAGGTGATGGACACACTCGATGTTTGGTTTGACTCAGGTGTGACTCATGCCTCAGTTATAGAGCGTCGTGAAGAAATGGAGCTACCCGCAGACTTGTACCTTGAAGGTTCAGACCAGCATCGTGGTTGGTTTCAATCTTCACTTAAAACATCTATGGCAATGAGGGGTGTCGCTCCGTATAAGACAGTATTAACACATGGGTTCACCGTCGATGCAGACGGCAAAAAAATGTCGAAATCGCTAGGCAATACGATTGCTCCGCAAAAAATATATAACAAACTAGGCGCTGATATCCTTCGATTGTGGGCTGCATCCAGTGACTATAGTCGTGAAATGACGGTATCGGATGAAATCATCAAACGGACAGCAGATGGTTATCGTCGCATCCGTAATACAGCGCGCTATTTATTAGCGAACTTAAGTGATTTTGATCCTGCAACCGATTTGGTTGCCCATCAAGATATGTTGTTATTGGATCAATGGGCAGTGTCACAAGCGGCTAAAACCCAGCAGAAGCTATTGGAATCCTACAATAACTATCAGTTCCATTTTGTTTATCAAGAAATACTGCGCTTCTGTTCAGTAGATATGAGTAGCCTGTTTTTGGATATCACCAAAGATCGTCAATACACCATGGCTGCTGACAGTTTGGGACGACGATCGGCACAAACGGCATCCTTTCACATTCTACAAGCCATGGTACGTTGGCTTGCGCCGATAACCAGCTTTACGGCTGAAGAAATATGGAGCTTTGTTCCTAGTGCTACCCCCGGCGAGAAAGCAGAGCATGTTCTCTTTAGTGAATGGTATAGTGAGCTAGATGAATTAGACGTAGATGTCACCATCAATGATACAGAATGGCAGCATATCTTTAAGGTGCGAGAAGCCGTCAGCAAGCAGCTCGAAAAATTACGCGTTAGTGATGAGATTGGTTCATCACTTGATGCAGAAGTTAAAGTGTATTGCAGTGGTGATACATATCAAGCCTTGCAAAAGCTTGATAACGAGCTTCGGTTTGTGTTGATTACATCGGGTGCGGAGGCTGTTGACGTGGATGTCACTAGTCCATCAACAGAGGCTGTAACCATTGAAGGCGAAGACGATTTATGGATAGAAGCAGGTGTTGCCTTGCATGAAAAATGTGTGCGCTGTTGGCATCATCGAGAAAATGTAGGGCTTAATAAAAAACATCCAGAACTGTGTAATCGTTGTATTGAAAACGTAGAAGGCAATGGTGAGGTGCGTCTTTATGCCTAATGCATTACAAGGAACTATGCTGAGATGGACTTGGGTTTCGGCAATCATTATTTTTCTGGATCAACTTACCAAGTGGATGGCAGAGGTCAATTTAACCAAAGGAGAGGCTATTGAAATTACGCCCTTCTTGAATATGACTCTTTGGTACAACGAAGGGGCGGCATTTAGTTTTCTGGCAGGACAAGGAGGTTGGCAACGCTGGTTTTTTGCGATTCTGGCTTTCTCAGTTAGCTTGTTTATTCTTAACTGGTTACGAACCCTACCCAAGACAGAGAAATGGACGGCTATAGGTTTGGCTCTGGTGCTTGGCGGCGCGATAGGTAATTTAATAGATCGTGTGCTTGCAGGAAAAGTAATCGATTTTATCGACTTCCATTTTCCATTTATCGGATTACACGCTTCATTTCCCTTTGTTTATATCAACCCGGATTATCATTTTGCTACCTTTAACGTAGCAGATATAGGTATTTCAATCGGCGCAGCCTTATTAATTATAATGAGTCTGTTTAGTGCTGTTGATGAAAAGTAATAATATCAAATAAACCTAACCCACCACTCACCCACCCACTCACCCAACCCCTGACCCATTGAGATCTGGATAAGAAAATGAAATTAACTCCTCGTATTGTAGTTACCCCGCGACCTAACATGACATTGTCAGTGCCTGAGGGTATTTCACGAGTAGAGTTTTTTAATAGCCCCGCAAACCTTAAAAATCTGGCAGAAGAAAATGGTCTTTTTAGGACACCAGAAGATTTGCTGATGTATCGAAAACTGGTGGGGCATAGTGCAGAATTTGATACTTCTATCATGCTTGATGTTTCAAGGCGCATACTTGATCCTTTGGGTCGCCCGGTTCGCCGTGATCAAATGAAACGCCAGCAAAAGAAAGTCTGGCAGCAAATGACGCAGATTATTTGTGATTATATGCTGAATAAATACCCTGATCCCGAAAAGCATTTAGTGTTGTGTGGAGAAGCTAGTTTGGATTCTACCTGGCCTCTAAACAAGCCTGGTGTTCCTAGTATCAGGATGATCCATAACCATTTTATGGTTTTTCCTAAAGATGATCTAGCAGCCTCTGAAGAAGCCAATGCAAATGATCCAAATCTTACAGATAGCGGTCATAACACGCTGTTCCTAAGGCAGTTGAATGATGTGTATCGTCAATTTCTGGACGTTTTGGATTTACAAATATTAAAGCTATTGTCCTCAGGCGATGGTGCTTTAGCACTAACAGGGTACCCACAAGGATTACCTTCATGGGAAGTGTTGGGTGGACAAGAAAAACTCAAAGACCAATATTTTTGGTATGAATATGAACAGGTTTTATTAGGTTTTTTAGATTTTTATCAAACCTTTTTCACTTTGGTCGCAACGGGCGAAGAGAATATTCCTGATGATGCTACCTTCCCTTCCCAAATTAATGATGTGTTATTAAGTAACAACTTATTTATTCGGGTCGCCAGAGATTTGCGAGAACAAGTCATTCAAGATCCTAAGTTTGCGAATGATATCCGCTGGCGTCCAGCCTATAAACAAATATTGTATCGTGATGATAAAGGCAGACTCATCGTGACGATTTCACAAAACTCGGTGGGTAATGCTATTACCGAACTATTGGGAATAGTTGTTAATAGAGTAGAAGATCCAGAGGCTTATGCGCAGATAGAGCCGGGTCTGGTTGGACGATTGTTAGAGGTGCGAGAGCATCTGCTAGAGGCGAATATTGGAGAAGCATTATCTGCTCCATGTTGGCCGAATGGTGAATACAAACCTCGTCCTGTTTAATAGTCTCAATGTGACCACTCTCTAGTCAGCTTCCCCTTTGTCTGTTTTTTTTGTCAGTTTAAAAAGAGTTCTGTATCGTTTTCATCATTGAATGGCAGTAGTGTTAGATCGTCCGCCAAGGTTGCTTTGATGAGCAGCATGGAAATATTAATAATAATAAATTTAAATTGACTAAACCCTATGGATACAGCACATACCATCAGCCAACCTGATGTAGATAAAAATAAAGAGACTAATATTGCGGATTACGACTTGAGTAATCTCAAAATAATGCTCGTGGATGACAGTAAAACGATATTGCGTTCTGCTCAGTTATTCTTGTCGGAGAAAGGATGCGAAGTACTCACTGCTGAAAACGGTTTTGAATCACTTTCCATTATTAGCAAGAACCGTCCCGATATTATTTTTATGGATATTATGATGCCTAAATTAGACGGTTATCAGACTTGTGCTTTAATCAAAAGTAATGATGAATATGCAGATATTCCGGTTGTTATGCTCTCCAGTAAACATAATTTGTTTGATATGGCACGTGGACGATTATCTGGATCAGAGCAATATTTGACCAAGCCGTTTACTCATGACGATTTGATGCTAGCGATCATCATGCAGACTCAGGTTGAAAACGATGATAAAGAAGATGAGTTGTCGCCTGAGTTTGTCTAGGCTGTAATAGAATAAGAATATAAACTGGTTGCTAAACAAAAGGATAAAAATACTGTGTTAACGTCATATGATTTGTTAGTTGGCTTAACGTTACTACATGAAAGAAATCAGCAGCAAGATAAGGCTATTTCTGGTTGGAGTGGTGTTTTAACACAGGTTGCCAACAAGCAAATACTGATTGAACGAGACAGTTTGGTTGAGATTGTTTCATCGTCCAAAGCAACCAGAGTCATTGATCATCGCAGTTGGCTCATAGGCTTAATGAGTTATCAAGGTGCTATCATTCCATTAGTTGAATTAGGGACATTGATCAATGACAGTCATTCAACATTAGGGTTGAAAGATCGATCCATTCTGGTGGTATCACAAGAAAACGGTAATATCGGTTTATTGGTAGATAAGGTTTTGAGGAGCCGTGATTATTGGTCTGACGATACAAAATTATCAGATTTAAAAGTCTGTAAAAAAGGTCTGGCTAAGGTTTCTTTTTCCTTTCAGAACGAAGAGGTCGAGGTCTTTGATATAATGAAATTTACTACGGCTATAGGCATTAGAAGAGAAGTTGTAAAGCAATAACTTTGACGCATTCATTAGATGAATTAAATAAATAATATAACTAGCAGAAAATATGCCATAGATTTTCATAGCGAGTTACACAATAATAATAAGAAAAAAACTATGTCCACTCACCTCTCACCATCGTTAAGTGTGAATAGAAAGCCGGTCTGGGTATCGCTGCTTTTGTTATTGGTGTCTGTGGCATTAATGATCGCTTGTTTTTCCTATTCTTATCAACAGTCCTTAGCCGATAAAAACCGTATTACCTTGGCGGCAGATTTAACCTTGCTATCTCAGCAACTCATGACTACAACCCTTAGTACTATTAAAGGTACAACGGGTTCTTTCGATCAAATTGAATCACAAAAAAATGAGTTTCAGAAAAAGTTTGACGTTCTGGAAGAAGATGAAAAAGGACATAGCTTTGGTCTGAACAGAGACAACCTGGACGATGTCAGGATTACCTGGGCTTCCTTTTCCGAATTGTTAGCACAAATTTTGCAATATAAAGATGCAGTAACGAAAACCCATTCCTATGCGGAAACAGTTTACGAAACATTGCCTGCGCTACAAATTGCAGCGGAGCAGGTGGTATTAAGACTTGAACAGGAAAACGATAGTGTTGAGCAATTAAATGTGTCTATCAGTCAGCTGATTTTGTTACAGAAACTGCAAAATAGTTTGTTGCTCATGCTGGAAGGAAGAAATGATGTGCAGATGGTTATTCAAGAGTTTACTGAAAACACCATGAAGCTGGACAACAAGCTGGATATATTACTGAGAGGTGATAAAGAGACGAAAATAAGTGCAGTGAGTAATGCAGGAGCCCGATTTTATCTTGAAGAAATTGAGAAGCAATTAGGTGGTTTGAGTGAAAAAATCAGTGCTTTGCTTGATAATGCAACTATGCTGCAAAAAATTTACACCTCAGTAAATAGCAGTGAAGTCATGGGAATGGAGTTGTTTGATGTTACCTTTAAGCTAAAAACACAGATTTCTAACCGTGGAAAAAACCTTGAATATATCAGTATGGCAGGTTATGCGTTCGGTGTTTTATCGCTATTGAGCTTGCTTACTTTAGCCTATGCCTTGTTTCATGATCATCGGGAACGTTTACGTTTCACAGAAGAAGAAAATGAGCGTAATCAAGATGGTATTATGCATCTGACTAACAAAATGACGGCTCTTGCTCAGGGAGATTTGACTATTTCTGCGCGTGTTTCCCAAGATATTACCGGTTCAATATCGGGTGCGTTTAACCATACGGTAGAAGCGTTACGTGATTTAGTCACCAAGATTAATGGCACATCTGGACGCTTAAATGACTATGCACAAAAAGCAGATAAGACCGCAGCAGAACTTTCACGAGCCAGTAAAGATCAGAGTAATGAAGTGTTATCTGCCTCCACAGCGATTAACCGGATTGCAGAAAATGTTCAGCAAGTTTCTGCTTTTGCTGTTAATTCTTCAGTGGTTGCTAATAAGTCTTTAGAAATATCTCGGCAAGGAGCCAATACCGTACGTGAAACGTTATCAGGTATGCACGCCATTAGAGAACAAGTGCAAGTGACAGCAAAGCGTATAAAACGCTTGAGTGAAAGTTCTCAGGAAGTCAGCCACATCTCTCAGCTGATGCATGATATTGCTGAACAGACACAAGTACTGGCGTTGAATGCTTCTATACAAATGAGTAGTGCGGGCGATGCTGGCAAGGGGTTTGGAGGTGTTGCAGAAGATGTTCAGCAACTAGCAAAGAAAGCCGTAGCTACCTCAAAGAAAGCCGATGTATTGGTGAAAACCATGCAAATGGATACGCAAAAAACAGTAGTAGCGATGGAAGAAACCATCACTCATGTGGTAAGAGGGACAGCTTCAGCCGAAGATGCGGGCAAGGCATTAAGTCAGGTTGAGGGTGAATCAGTACGCATTGCAAAATTGATGATGAAAATTGCTCATGTCACTAAAGAACAATCGGAACTCTCCAAACGCACGCAAAAGAAAATGATTTCGATTCAGGATATTACCTTGCAAGCGTTTGAACGAGTATCCGAAACAACTGAGCTAATCAACAGCTTGACAAGTACTGCGAATGAGTTGCAGGTTTCCGTTTATCGCTTTAAGTTACCTAATTCGGTAATGGGAACGAAAAATGATCAACTAAAGACAAAAAGTAGCACTGTGAAGAAAAGCAATAACAATGAGCATAATGCAATTAGACCCAGGCGAATAAAAGAAAAAGTTGAAGAAATAGCATAAAAAATTCTGAATAAGCCAAAAGTGGTTTTATCGGAAGTTTTGAGATGATAAATCAATAAGTGTATTGTTCGGATACAAGTGCAGATATAGCAGATAAATGAAATTAGAAGTGGGTATAGCCAACAGCGTAACCACTTTTGAACTCTAGAGATAATAACAATAATAAGGTGATATATGCTTTCTGATAAAGCAAGTTTAGATGCCCGTGTAGGGTGGATTAAACAAGAGATAGAACAGCAATTGAAGCAAATTGATAGCGACCTTGAAAGCTATTCTAATAGCCGTGCTAATGATAATGATGGGCTAAAAGCAAAGAAACTACTGGAACAATGTCGTGATACGTTGGCAGAAATTATGCTGACTATGAAAATGACAGGGGTTCAGGGCGGAGAGCGTTTAGCGCTTGAAATGCATGCGTTGATTGAAGATTTGATCGCAGAAAGGATCAGCGATTATGAGACAAGTCTACTGGTTTTGAAGAAGGGTTCTGCACAAATAGGTGAGTATTTACAGCACTTGCAGGATGGATATGCCGACCTTCCTGTTGTTATCCTTCCGTTGTTGAATGAATTAAGAGCAGCACGTGGATCTGAACTGCTTTCTGAGTTACTGGTATTTTTACCGGAAGAAGGTGCGATCAGCCATTCACAAATAGGTACGGATGAACATATTTCGATAGCGTTAGAAAAAAGAGAACAGACCTATCGACATTTACGAATGCATTTCCAACAAGCATTACTTGCCTGGTTTAATGAAAAAAACACCGATAAAGCATTGCAAAAGATTCAAACATTGAGTCATGATTTGATCAAAATACATGAACCGATGTCGGTACGTGTGCTGTGGTGGCTATCACAAGCACTTGCTGAAGCTCTGCGTGAGAATAAGCTTGATCATGGTGTAGCTGTTAAATTGGTTATGGGTAATATGGAACGACTCATCGCGAAATTTAGCCAGACCGATGTAAATGCTCTGGAAGACATTGCTGAAATTAATGATATCAAGAAAAACTTGTTGTACTACATTGGTATGGCAGAGAAAGGGTCTGAGCATGTCGACCGAGTTAAAGAAGCCTTTTTGCTCGATGTTTATCTACCCCAGGGTGAAACTCTGGAAAAACTAAGAAAGCATTATGCATCACCCGGTCAACAGCTATGGCGATCAGTGTCTGCGGGTGTGAATGAAGATATTGATAGCATTATGGAAGGCTTTCAATCCATGGAATTGAATCCTGACGCAGGCATTATTCAACTCATTATTGATAAAAGTCGAAAAACAGCAACGACTTTGGGCATGTTAGGCTTGGGTAAATTGGCCACGATCATTGATAAACAAGTCGATGAATTCAAAATCTTCAAAAAGAACCCGCAAAATTTCAAGCAGGATCGACGACTTGAAATTGCCACAGAATGGTTAAGGGTAAAAGATATTCTTGAGGAGTATGCGGAGACAGGTGAAGACGTTACGCACAAGCTCTTTGGTGATGATGGTCAGTATCAAGTCTCGGATTATAGTGCGAGGAAAAAAGTCTTACAGGTTGTTGAGAGCAAACTATCCAGTGCTGTAGAGAATCTCAATGAGTACGCCAATAATCCACACATTGATCTTTTCATTTCAGCACGAGAATCTATGTGTACGGTTGATAATACGCTCAAGTTCCTTGGGCATGAAGAAACCTATCCATTAACGGAAGGAGCTATATCCTACCTGGAAAAATATTCCCAAGAGAATAGCGAAACCCCTGAACCTGAACAGATGAACAAGCTGGCTGAAGCTTTGGCAGCCTTGGAAACATCTGTTATTGCGCTGCGTAATAATGCAGAGCATCTAACCAGCCTACAGGCTGGCTATGAAAGTATTCGTGAATTGCATAAATTATGCATATTGCATGAAGGAATCGAACAGCAAATCAAAGATGTTGTTGAGGGCAACCATGCATTAAAAAAGTTCAATCGTCAGAAGAAAATGGATTTGATTCTGGCGGTTTAAACAATGCGAATATTCATGCACAGAAGGAAATTGAAAAAAACCATAACCAGGGACATAGCCAGGGAGTTGTAACAGAGTTAGAAGAAGAAATAGAAGAACAACTGAATCCAGTAGAACAGAGCATATCGATCGAACTGGATCCGATGGTTGCTATTTATCTTGAAGAGCTGTCTGAACTGGTTGAAGCTTTTGATGAAAGCACTCAGAAGCTATTTGAGAATTCACAGGATGCTGAAGTAATTACCGATGCAGAACGTCAGCTGCACACCATAAAAGGTGGCGCTCGAATGACAGGTTTACTGGCGATTGGTGATTTAAGCCATGCCGCTGAATCGTTGCTAAATCTGGTTGCCAGTAATAAAGTATCAGCAGATAACAGTTTGCTGAAAAAGCTTCAGCAAGTTAGTGATACCTTATACAAGATGTATGAAAGTGCCTCGGCGGGGCAGGAAGTTCAGCCTGTAAACCCATTGATTGATGAACTGAATATCTTATCCGGGCAAGAAGCGGTGAACAGCCCTGAGCCAATCAATAGCCCTGAGCCGATAAACAGCCCAGAGACAGTAAAAAGTCCTGAGACAGAAAACAGTCCTGAACCAATCAATAGCCCTGAGCCAGTAAACAATGCTGGGGTAATCTCCAGTAACGTCGAGTCTCCTAACCTTGAGCTAGACAACGAAGTTTCAAAGAGTACTGATTTCATTGAAACAGAAAAGCAGCTTTCACTAACGACTAGGCTCAAAGAAAAAACGCTCAGCGAGACGGATACCGTCCAAGCCGAGGCTGTTTATAAACTCCCAGACTTTGAACGCGCTGCTCAAGGTGTTAGTAAGCTGGAACAGGCTCTGAGAACTCATGCCAAAGAGCTAAACTCTGTCCACTTGCAGTCGACCCTATCTCCCACTCAATCGGCAACGATTGATGAAGACAAAATAAACAACTCATCTATTCGTGTTCCCACTGCACTGATGAACCAGTTAATCACATCGTCCAATGAATGGGGGCATCAAAATATTCGTCTGGTTGAGCAATATGAAGAAAGCGGTAAGACAATCTCCGAATTAAGACGGACGGCTAACCGTTTGAAAGAGCAAATTAGAAATCTTGAATTAGAAGCAGATTCTGCTATTCATGCGGGTGGGCCCATTGCATCGTTGCCAAAACTAAAGGGCAGTTTCGATCCTTTAGAGATGGATGAGTATACCGAGTTGCAACAACAATCCAGATCGTTAGCAGAGAGTCTTGAAGATTTAATGAGCCTGACAGAAACGCTAGAAACGGGTTTAAAAAGTGCCGAACAGCGTAGTGCTGAACAGGAACAAACCTTTAAAAGTGTACAAGAAGGTTTAATAAGCACACGGATGACCAAAGTAAGCGGATTGTTATCACGTCTTAAGCGTATTGTGCGGCAGGTTTCAGTTGAGCTAGGTAAGCAGGTAAGCCTGAAAATAGCTGATGAAAACTGTGAAATGGATAGAACGATTCTTGAGCGTATTACTGCGTCGTTAGAGCATCTGATAAGAAACTCTCTTGCTCATGGTATAGAAAAGCCCGATGACAGAATCAAGGCAGGCAAACCCCCTCAAGGCAATATTGTTTTAAAAATAGAACGTGAAGGCCCTGAAGTTGTGATCACTCTTTCAGATGATGGGGCGGGCATTAACGTCGATAAATTAAGAGCGCATTCCATTAAAAAAGGTTTAATTCAATCCGATGCGATGTTAAGTGAAAAAGAAATATATCAGTTGATATTAATGTCCGGAGTCTCAACCGCCGATAAAGTGAGTCAAGTGGCAGGGCGGGGTGTTGGCATGGATGTGGTTAATGCTGAAGTGAATGCGTTGGGTGGAAATATCGTTATTGATTCTAAGTTGGGTAAATTTACCCGTTTTGAATTACGTGTTCCTTATAATTTAGCAACCAATCAGCTTATGTTTATGGATGTTTCAGGCGAACTTTTAGCCGTTCCTGTGGCTAAACTTGAAGGCATGCAGAGAGTATCTTTATCCCAACTGAATACGATTTATTCAAGAAAATCTCCGACTCTGGAAAGTGGTGGTAAGCAATATAAGCTTCGCCACTTAGGTGAAACTTTGGGATTGGTTAAGCAACGTAATGATGGCGATGAAGATAAAACATTCCCGGTTATATTGTTTGAAGAGAATAGACAGCGAGTGGCTTACCAAGTCGATGAAATACGTGGCAATCGTGAGGTGATGTTAAAGCCCTTAGGAGCCTTGTTTGAACAATCAAAGCTGCTTTCGTCGGTAGCTATTCAGGGTGGAGGTCAGATAGTGCTTACCCTGAATGCTCATGAATTAATTAACTTGGGTATGAATGAAAAAAGAATGCATAACAGAAAAGTGCAAAAAGATAAAAGCAAAGCAAAGAAAATGATTATGGTGGTAGACGATTCTATTACTGTGCGTAAAATTACGGAAGGGTTGTTGGTATCGCTTGGCTACAGTGTGGTAACAGCAAACGACGGTGTGAATGCACTGGAAGTACTGGCGGATGAAACCCCCGATTTAATGTTGCTAGATATTGAGATGCCACGTATGGATGGTTTTGAGTTATTAGAAAATATTCGGGGCAGTAAAGAATGGGAAGATATTCCCGTCATTATGATTTCATCTCGCTCAGGTGCGAAACATCGTCAATATGCCAAGGAGCTGGGTGCAAATGGCTTTATCGGCAAGCCCTGGGAGGCAAAACAGCTCACTGACGATATTCAAACTTGTTTGCAGGCAAGAGAAAAAGAGGTAATGGTATGAACACTCAAGCAGAACTACGCTGTCAAATTATACCGGTAGAAACGGGGAATTTATTAATACCAGAGCAATTAGTCGCGGAAGTGGTGACTCTGGAAGGTGCTGATTCTCAGAAGAACCTATCTTGGCGGAATCGAGTCGTACCGATTGTGCCTAATACGGACTTTAACAAACTCACAACGCGTGTTGCGATCATTAAAACAATTATGGGATATGAAGGGATGCCTTTTATCGCGATACCAACCGATGGCATACCGCATGCTGTTGATATTAATTCCTCAACTCTGGGTGAAGTTTTGGTCGAAAATCAGAACTGCTCAATAGCAGCGGGATACGGCCGGGTAGGTAGCCTGAATTGTGTCATCATTGATTTGCCCAAGCTTGAAAGTGTTATGCAGAAGAAATCTGTTCAGTAGAGTGGAGAATCCACCTTGTCGGTGTTATTCAATCCTCATTTCTTAAGGAATCTCTGATCAGGTCATGTTTTCTGGAAGTGAACCTTCAGGCTCGCCATACGTGCTTGAAATCAACATCTAGGCGAAACTAAAGAGATTGTGCAAGTATTCCTTTGCAGGATGTTGCAAACAGCTAAATTGTAGGTCGTATAAGCAATAGCGCCATACGACAAAGGCAGTTTATTCAACAGCTTGCCGGGTGGCGTTCCTTATTCGACCTACAAAATTATTTATTTTTACCCACCTCCTCTTAGAAAGGGGCTAAAAACAATACTTGCACAGTCTCTAAAGCATCACTTCCAGAGGGCTTGGATTTGTTCAGAGCTCCTTAATTTTACGTAGCGACAATAACTCTAACCGCATCTAGGCGTAGATGAGCCGCATCCAACGCAGAATTAACAGCATTCAGTTGTTCTTTAAAGAAATAAATCTCTTCATCACGAATATTAGGATTGACTCGCTGTAATGCGATCAGTCGATTAATTTCATTTTCTAACAAGTGTTTACTCTGCTGATGAGCCAGCGCCAGAACAATCGGTGTTTCTTGCATAGCCAAAGACTCACAGCGTTTAATAAGATCGCGTATATCATCCTGTTTGAGTTTGACAATCTGCGTTGCCGTTCTTTTATCAACTTGCGTGCGGCACTGTTGAATCAACTCAACATCTAGCGTTTCACTGTAGTCTTCACCGTTTTCGTCAACAACCAATCGCAGAGTAGTAGGGGGCAAATACCGGTGACTCTGTAATGCTTGATTAGCACTGGCATCCAGCACATACAAGGCTTCGACAAGAATAGTGCCGGCTTGAAAATCAGTATGTTCAATAGCCGTAAAACTGGTATTACCCATTTCACTCGTTATCACCAAATCCAGTGCTTCGCGTACCAATGGGTGATCCCAGCTCAGAAAATGTAAATCTTCATTGGATAATGCCGTGTCTCTATCATAAGTAATGCTCATGCCATCATCCGCCAGACCAGGAAATGCCGTCAGCATATGATCTCCAGGACGAATAATTAGCGTGTTTTCTCTATCATCTTCGCTGTTAATGCCATAGCAGTCATAAATAGCATCCATATATTCAGCCAGACGTGAGGCTTGATCCTGTTGTAGTGCTTGCTGATAAATCGCAGTAGCTAAGTGCGGTCTGCAAGAATTATATTCGAGCAAGCGGTCACGACCTTTTTGCAGGGCTTCATTGTGCTGCTTTAGCAACTGTTGTGTTTCTTTTATTAATGATAAAAGCTTCCCCGATGAGTTGTCAGGTGTATCCAGTGCAGTGAGTAATGTATCCTTTTGTTGTTTAAATAAAATATGAGCCGCAGGACAAGTATGTTCGAAGGCTTGTAAACCTTCGTGTATCCATTGGAAAAGCACTGCTTGTGCGGTATTCTTTAAATAGGGAATATGGATATTGATAGTTTCTGTCTGACCGATACGGTCAAGTCTGCCAATGCGCTGCTCCAATAAATCAGGGTTTAAGGGTAAATCAAATAGCACCATTTGATGAGCGAACTGAAAATTACGTCCTTCACTGCCAATTTCAGAACAGATTAATACGGACGTACCGTCTTGTTTATCGGCAAAAAAGGCAGCGGCGCGATCACGCTCTATCAAACTCATGTTCTCATGAAACACACCGGCATAAATGGCTTCTTTAATGCGTAACACATCGGCAATATCCAGTGCGGTTTGAGCATTGGCAGCAATAACCAGTGTTTTTGCGTTGCCCTGAATTTTAATAAAATCAATCAGCCACAGTAATCTTGGATCATGAGCAACCCAGCTGGCACCCACCGCAAGCTCTGGATAGAGTTCAGTTTTAAACGCTGTATATTCGTCGGGTAATTCCAGCGCATGGGGTATAGCTCGTCGTGCAGGGAAACCTTTAACCGCAGATCGAGTGTTACGAAACAGTACGCGTCCAGTACCATGTCGATCTAGTAAATATTCTATTAATGCGGTTCTTGTCGTGGCCTTTTCTGTTTCGCTTGATTCTGTGTTCTGCAAGCATTTTATATGCTCCTGACTGTCACCTTCATCTATAAAGCTATTCAGTATTTCCAAGTTGTCGCTGTCTAAGACTGATTGATCAATGAGCTGTTCAAGTACGTTAGCGATGGGTTCATAGCTTTTTTCTTCTTCAATAAAGTTAGCAAAATCTGGGAAACGATCGGGATCCAATAAACGTAATCGCGCAAAATGACTTTCTTTGCCGAGCTGTTCAGGTGTCGCCGTCAACAGCAAAACACCTTTCGTTTGTGTGGCGAGTTGTTCAATGACTTGATATTCCGCACTCGGCTTATGTTCAGACCACACCAGATGATGCGCTTCATCCACCACCAACAAATCCCAGTCACTGGCAAGACATTGTTGAAAATAATCTTCTGAGCGGGTCAGAAATTCTTGTGAGCACAGAATAAGCTGTTCCGACTGGAAAGGATTATCAGCCTCACCGCTAACCTTGATATCAGCGCAGCGCTCTTCATCTAAAATATGAAACATCAAGTTAAAACGGCGTAGCATTTCAACCAGCCATTGATGCAGCAAACTCTCCGGAACCACAATAAGAATGCGTTGTGCTCGTTCGGTTACCAACTGTTGATGCAAGATCATTCCCGCTTCAATGGTTTTCCCTAACCCAACCTCATCAGCTAATAACACACGGGGCGCATAACGACTAGCCACCTCATGAGCAATATACAATTGATGCGGGATTAGGCTAGTTCTTCCACCCGTTAAGCCACGTAGTTCAGAGTGGGCAAGTTCATTCAGGTGATGGTGCGTCTGGGCGCGTAGCTCAAACCATTTTTCATCATCAATCTGGTCATTAAAGAGTCGTTCGCTAGGCTGGTTCAACTGGATGAAATTATTCAGTAAGGTTTCTTCTAATTCCACCGTATTGCCCGATTCATCCGTGCCAATATCAGTGCCAATATAGGTAAACAAATGATCTTTTTCAATGATAGAGGTCACCAAAATGGTTTGATCATCATGACTAAGAATCGTATCGCCCACTGCAAATTTTACCCGTGAAAGCGGCGCTGATTGCAAGGAATAAATATTTGTTTCGTCAGTGGCAAGAAACAGCAAGGTTACAGAACGCGCATCAGCTGATAGAACAGTACCAAGACCTTTATCTAACTGTGCATTGTTGATCCAGCGTTGTCCGGGAGCGAATGTTTCCATAAATATCTATTGATTTTGATGCCTTTCAAAAGGCTTCTCTTGCTGTGAGGCGCGTAACCATAGCATATATTATTGGCTAGTCGGAGTTCATACCACCCACATCAGCATCTACACCCATCCACCAGATACGATATGATTTCTTATTGAATTCAGCGTACAATATTGGACATTCCATTATCACTGTTTGAATGCAAGATATTAAAAATTCGATGAAGTGGAGAACAATCACAACCCCAAAGGATAAGATTCATGGCAAGCATTAATAAAGTCATTTTAGTTGGCAATCTAGGTAACGACCCAGAAGTAAAATATATGCCCAGTGGTGGTGCGGTTACTAACATAAGCATTGCGACAACGGAAAACTGGAAAGATAAAGCCACGGGCGAGAAAAAAGAGAAAACTGAATGGCATCGCGTGGTGTTTTTTAATCGTCTCGCAGAAATAGTGGGCGAATATCTACGCAAAGGGTCGCAGATTTATATTGAAGGTTCGCTAAGAACCAGAAAATGGCAAGATCAAAGTGGACAAGATCGCTATTCAACTGAAATCGTCGCGCGTGAAATGCAAATGCTAGGGGGTCGTGCCGGAGCGGGTGGTGACGGAGGTTACAGTTCAGCGCCATCTCAACAAACAGCAGCACCTAGCCCACAAGCTCAAGGTGGCGGCAATCCAAACGCTCCAAAGAGTGCTCCTCAGCAGCAACCTCCAGGCAACTTCGATGACTTTGAGGATGATATTCCGTTTTAAAGGTTTGAGATTTGATTCAAAGTAAGCACTAAAAAACCAGCTAGATGCTGGTTTTTTAGTGCTTAGAGGGAAGTAGATTTAACTAATAACTCTTGTTCCCACGCGCTGCGTGGGAACAAGGACTAACCCCCTCACAAAGGGGGAGGCAACACAGCCGCTAAAGTATCCTCACCGTGTATTTCATGACAATGGCTTGCTCCTCTCCAGGGTCAAGTCTGCTAAAAACCTGTTGAAGAAGAGGTTCTTTATTCATGGAGCTATTGATCAGCATGGCTGCGGAAGAAGATTTATTCGAACGTGCTGGCAGTGGGCTAAACAGCTTTGTATATTGGGGTATTTTCCCACTAAGGGTAATGTTGAAAACCGCTTCGTTACCATGATTAGTCGCTGTAATAGTATAGAGAATACAGGCACCAGGAATAGCAAACTTCCTCTCAGAACTTTCAGAAACAATGCCATCACAGTTTCCATCAACCGCTTGTTGTAATTTTATCTCTATAGGATGGCTGGGCGTAGTGGCGCTGCTAGTGAAGGGTATCCAGACTAAGCTGGCGAGTAGGGCTATTTGGAATAACGGTTTCATCATCGTCTCTCTAGGTAACTGTTCTAGAGAACCAACATGATGTATTTTTACTTGTTTCAATAGTCTATTCTGGTTTATCTTAGCGAGTTTTCTTACAAGCTCCGTAACAGGTGTAATTTCAGCTATGAACGGGGATGATGATCAGGCTATGCTTTTTTAGTTCTTTATTTTGGAGGTGAGCCTTCAGAGGTTGTGCAAGTATTAAGAAAAATCTCATTTGTAGGGTGTGCCGAGGTACGAGGCGCACCATAAGTTGTTGATTCATGGTGAGCCTCCTTCGTCGGCACACCCTACATAAGGAATACTTGCACAGTCTCTAAAGCATCACTTCCAAAAAGTTTCCCAGATGGGTAATCAGGAAAAGTTTAGACTTAATCAGAGGTTCCTTAAGAAATCATGCTCAATAATATAAAAATTGTACTAGTACGTACTTTCCATCCAGGGAACATAGGCTCTGCTGCAAGAGCCATGAAAACAATGGGGATCAATGATCTTTGTTTAGTAAACCCCGCTGACTTTCCATCCGACGAAGCCTTTAGAATGGCAAGAGGAGCGGGTAATCTCTTAGAAAATGCGTCGGTCGTTGCCTCCGTATATGAGGCAGTAAAAAACTGTGAGATCGTTGCTGCAAGCACTGCACGTCAGCGAGGCTACGACCTTCCTGAGCTAGTGCCTGATGAATGCGCTAAAATCTTGAACCAATATGCAGCGAAGGGAAAAGTTGCATTACTGTTTGGACCTGAAAGAATGGGGCTATCCAATGATGATTTACAGTTTGCTAAATATAGAGTCACCATCCCCACGAATCCTGATTTTTCCTCCTTGAATATGGCAGCTGCGGTGCAGACATTGTGTTATGAGCTATTTAAAGGTTCTCAATCTAACCAGCCAATTAATCAGGCTGTAGAACGGCCAACTGTTGAAGAGCTAGAACGCTTCTATGTACATATGCAAGAAACGCTAGTTGAAACTGGCTTTATCTTTAAAAAGCACCCAGGCGAAGTGATGCAAAGATTCCGCAACCTCTATGCCAAAGCACAATTGACAACCGCTGAGGTTAGCCTGTTGCGCGGCGTGTTGTCTTCTTTTCAGGGCAAGAAAAAACATTAGTGTAATAGCATGGTAGAGACAAGGCATGCCTTGTCTCTACGGATTCACCTCGTCCTCAAACTCCATTTCGATGATGGATTGTATAAAGCATCAGTCTGTATTAACTTGGTGAGCACCATCTTATCGCTTTACCTCTAATTTAATCCATCCACCCAAGAGTCTCCCCATTTCCTCCACTAAACGACTAGCATGCGAAAATCGACCTGTATTCATTAACTTGAGATCATGGCATAAGCGAAGATAAAACCGGATCTGTTTCAATTGGCTATCCGCTTTCATGAGTACAGCATGACGCTGGCTTTTATGGGTTGCCCGATAAAGAGACTCCATATAATCAAAAGCCGTGTCTTGTAATCTTGAAGCAATAACAAACCGTTGCTCACGCGGAAATTTAAGGGTCTGAGGAATTAACCACTGTATAAAGTCATAGCTTTTGGCATAGAGAGGAGATTCTTTCATGGATACATCCTTGTATTGCATATCAAACAGATAGCTTGCATAGTAAAAAATAATCAGGCACATTTGTTAGGGTGGACTGAAAGGGTTAACACAACTCTCGCGGCGGCTCCTGGAACAATACATCGGACAACGTGCGGTGCGCTATTCGTAACAGGAATCATCCTAACAATCGAAACAACAATGTTGGGTTTCGTGTTGTTTGTCGTTGAGAGAGTTCTCCATAGTTTAACGCCTTGTATTCGGTAAAGCAGATCATTCAAGAATGACTGACGGCAATGCAAGAGCTAAGCCAGCTTGTGCTAATCCTGATCGCGAGTTAATAAACTCTGGTCAAATATTGAAACTTCCCTGCGTCCTGCTCAATTGGAGTACGGCGTGGGGTTTCATCAATGTAAGGGTTAAGGGTGTCTTGAATATGTCAAAACGTTTCAAAATTGTTGTAGTGATTCTAGTTTTTATTACTGTTTTAATCTTTTTCTTTTCGGAACAACTGTCACAGTTTATTCAGACAATGTGGAGCCTGAATGATAAGCAAAGAGCTAAAGTAAAGGATTGGGTAGAAATAGTCTCAGGAGTAATGGGATTGTTTGTCGCGTTTGTTACCGCTATTCGCTGGATATTCAAAAAAGAAAGCTCAAAAAATAAAGACACTCCAACTGCATTAGAGTCGTCGACAACAAAAACCTCCGAAGAGTTATTGCAAAGCTATTACCAACAAGTCCATCAAACCTACGAGCAAATAGACCTAGCTTTAGTGAACGCCAAATTCACTGAATATGCCCGTAACCCAGCCAATACCATTACCTTGCCCGTGATTTATCAGGAAATGGATGTGGCACCTTGCCAGTCAAAAAAAGCAGACGATAATAATAAGGACAAAGATCAAGAAAAACATGAAATGAGAGGTGATAAAAGAGAACCTCTCATGCAAGCCAGTGCTAAAGAAAAGTATAAACGTGTCGTTATAAAAGGTGACCCTGGCTCAGGGAAAACCATGTTCATGGATAATTTGGCATGGCAAATAGCCAGCACACATTTGGGGAACACCGAAACAGAATTACCATTAGCATTTAAAAATAGAGTGCCTATGATCCGTGTACGTCTTCGCTCTGCTGCTTTGTTGCACAAAACGGAGGGGTTTGGTGACAACTTTTTACAAGTTGCCATGCAACAAGAAATAAGCTCACTAATGGGTGATGAATATGTAGAAGGTGTATGGGGCGCATTAAAAAAACCACTACTAGAGTATGGCGTTATCTTGCTGGATGGGCTAGATGAAGTACCAGAGAATGATGGTGAAAGAGGCATGAGAATTGACATGCTGGATGCTATTGATGAACTGGTAAGCCAATTAGGTGATCAGGCACGTCTTATTATCACCAGTCGTCCTTATGTCTTTGAGGGCGAGCATACAAGAAACTGGCTTAATGTATTTCCCTGTCTTGAATTACAAGATATGAGTAATTCACAGGTTGAACAGTTCATTGCTCATTGGTATCTGCTGTTAAAGGCTAACCGTGGACACAGTGAAGAAGATGCAAAAAATGCAGCACATAAGCTGTTTGTTGAGTTAGTCAATCGTGAATATTTGCTAGAGCCTGCACGTCTACCCTTAATACTAACACTACTCACCTCGTTGCATTATGCGCGAAATATACTGCCTCACTCCCGTGCAGAACTATACAAAGAAGCAGTTGATTTGATGTTGGAACGTTGGTCACAACGTATTCATGACGAGAATTCAGACTATCCCAGAGAAACATATGAACAAAGGGCACTGGAAGGAACAGAATTTACCCGATTAAGCGCCTTGCAAAAGCTTGCCTTCGAAGCGCATAAAAGTAAGACCTTGAAAATAGTGGATACAGATATAAATGGTATATTTTCTAAATTTCTGCCAAATGATTGCAACTCGAATAACCTGTTAGATTTTATGCGCTATCGAAGTGGCATACTAAAGCCAAGTGGTGATAGTCATTTTGAATTCTATCACCGTACCTTTCAGGAATATCTAGCGGCTCTGGAAATTGCGGAAATGAAAGATTGGCCTGATGAAATGAATAAACTGTTGAATAAAGAAGGCATAGATTGGTGGAAAGAAGTGTTTCTAGTGTTAGTGAGTGCAAAAGTTCCGGGGGCGAGTAAATCCGAAGCAGTGTCTGTTTTGCTCCGATATGTGGATGAAGTCATTGATTATGAAGAGTTCAGTACTCAACAATGGGAGCTGTTCTTTCTGGCAGCAGAAGCCACAGTAGAACAACAAAAACGACTGGAGGGCTACAAGCAAGAGCCTTACCTCAAACTAAGACGTTTATTATTATCACATCTACAAAGAGTAGTTGAGCAGGAATACCATCTGCCGATATCTACTCGTGCCAAAGCAGGTCGTTTACTCGGTGAGCTGGGCGACCCCCGCAAAGGAATCACTATCGTCACTACTATAGATGGAAAAAGCTTTCCAGATATTGCTTGGGAAACTATTCTTGCGGGTACTCTACAGATGGGCTTTGAAGATGAAGAAAAAGAACTGGACTGGGATAATCATTCCAAACCTGTACATCCGGTAGATTTAAATGAATTTCAAATAAGCCGCTACCCCATAACCAACTGCGCAATTTGACTTGTTTTGTAAAAGCAGGTGGGTATAAGGACGAAAAGTATTGGCAAAAGCCACTCTCTGCATTGGACTGGTTGAGAGATGGAGATGCCGACCTATCTTTGTTAGATGATAATCCAGACCTTAAAGAGGCCTATAAAGATGAGCTGGCAAAGGAAGTAACTCGCCGTCAACCATGGTATTGGGAACAACGTCAGTGGAACAACGCTAATCACCCTGTGATTGGTGTTAGCTGGTATGAAGCTCTGGCTTTTTGCAATTGGCTAAACACATTAGAGCCATTTAACGATAAAAAGGTGCGATTACCTACAGAGGCAGAGTGGGAGTATGCTGCACGAGGAGATGAAGGCTTGCGCTATGCATGGGGAGACAAGGCTGATGATGCGACACTGGGGAATTATAACGACACAGGGCTAGGCAGAACCTCTTCTGTAGGGTTGTTTTCCAAAGGCAAAGCATTTCCTGAGTCTAAACCTGAGGTTAGGATTCATGACATGTCGGGAAATATTTGGGAGTGGACTAGTAGCCAATGGGGAGCGAAGAGTCAAGAACCTGACTTTATTTACAAAGATTGGGAAGATCAAGAGGGTGGACGTGATGGTCTTGAAACTCATGCATTACGAATAACTCGCGGCGGCTCCTGGTTCAGTTCTTCGGTCGACGTGCGGTGCGCTTTTCGTAACTGGGATCTTCCTTACCTTCGAGACGACAATGTTGGGTTTCGTGTTGTTTGTCGTTGAGAGAGTTCTCCCTGGCGCTTCTGAGATGCTGATTACTGGTTTCTGAATTCTGATTCCTGCACTTCTGAATTCTAAATGTTTAATATTGGCACAATGGATTGTGAGATAGCATATGGCAAAAAGTTTCGATCATTTGTATTCAGAGGTTTGCAGTTTTGACAATCTACATCAAGCGTGGCGTAAAGCGTCTAAAGGCAAGCGCAGTTGCCCGGCGGCAGCCAGCTTCGAGATTAATCTGGCAGATGAGTTGATTCAGTTGCAACAAGAGTTAATCACTCAAACTTGGCAGCCAGGGGAATATTATTCTTTTACCATTCGTGACCCTAAAGAGCGTCTAGTATCAGCAGCTCCTTTTCGGGATCGTGTTGTGCATCATGCGCTATGTAATATCACCGAAGCTATCTACGAGAATACCTTTATTGGGGATTCTTATGCTAACCGCAAGGGCAAGGGTACACATGCGGCTTTAGATAGAGCGCAGCAGTATATGCGTCGATATCCTTATGTATTGCAATGTGATTTACGGCAGTTTTTTCCTAGTGTGGATCATGCCGTGTTACGTTCTGTTTTGTTTCGCAAAATTGATGATCTTCAAGTCCGTTGGTTAATGGAACGAATGGTTAGAAGTGGCGAAGGCATTCACAATAAAGCCTATCAAATGGTTTATTTTCCTGATGATGATTTATTTGCGGTCAGTCGCCCACGGGGCTTGCCAATCGGAAATCTTACCAGTCAGTTTTGGGCGAATGTAGTGTTAAATGAACTGGATCAGTTTGTGAAACGGCAGTTGCGTTGCAAAGCATATGTTCGGTATGTGGATGATTATTTGCTGTTTTCAGATAGTAAACAACAGTTGTGGGAATGGAAAACTGCTATTCGGGAGTTCTTGTATGGTTTACGTTTAGTGATGCATGAAAAGTCTAGTACGGTTTATCCAGTGAAGGCAGGTATTCCTTTTCTGGGCTTTCGGCTTTATCCTGATTATAGGTTGCTTAAACGCAAAAATGGGGTGAACTTTCAACGCCGTCTGAAGCGTTATTATCGTGCCTATTATCGGGGTGAGTTAGATAGAGAAACTATGAATCAACGGGTTAGAGGATGGATTGCTCATGTAGAAAAAGCGGATACCTGGGGTTTACGGAGAAGCTTGTTTTCAAATACCAACAGCCATTCTGGCTTTTGTTAAAATAACTGTTGTTAGTTAGTATCCAGAAAGCCTGAATAAAGAGAAGTGTAGGTCGGATAAGCGGTAGCGGTAGCGCCATCCGACAAAGAAACATTAATTCAACCACTTGCCGGATGGCGTCCCTTATCCGGCCTACAAACACATCCTTACTGGACGATAACTAGTTAGCTTAAAGTCTCAACACGGATTCTGGTCACTGTACTACAGGTCACATTCAACGCTTCTATTTGTTGAATGGCGGTGTTCATATCGCCTTCTTTTACTCGCTGAGTTAACAGGATAATATCGACTTTGTTTGCACCTGCTTCGGGTTCTTTTTGAATAAAGGCTTCAATGCTGATATTGCTTTCACCCATGATTTTAGTAATCGAAGCGAGTACACCGGGTTGATCCAAAGCGCAGACACGCAAGTAATAAGCGGTAGTAATATCTGCCATGCCTAAGACAGGGATATCGATTAGTTGATCTGGCTGGAAGGCAAGATGCGGTACACGATTGCTGGGGTCAGAGGTCATGGCTCTAACAATATCGACAATATCCGCAACCACAGCGGAAGCAGTGGGTTCGTCCCCTGCGCCAGCGCCGTAATATAGCGTTGCTCCAACGGCATCGCCTTGTACCAGTACGGCATTCATTACGCCGTTCACATTGGCAATCAAACGTGTTTTTGGAATCATGGTGGGATGGACACGTTGTTCTATGCCCTTTTCTGTGCGGCGTGCTATGCCTAAGTGTTTGATGGTGTAGCCCAGCTCATCAGCATATTCCACGTCTTCTGGGGTGATGTTGGCGATGCCTTCGGTGTAGGTTTTTTCAAACTGTAGGGGGATGCCAAATGCCATAGCTGACAAGATGGATAGCTTATGGGCGGCGTCTATGCCTTCCACATCAAACGTAGGGTCTGCTTCGGCATAGCCTAGTTCTTGTGCTTCTTTGAGTACGTCATCAAAAGCACGACCTTTTTCACGCATTTCTGTGAGAATGAAGTTGCCCGTGCCGTTGATAATGCCGGCGATCCATTCGATACGGTTAGCAGAGAGACCTTCGCGTAGGGCTTTGATAATAGGGATGCCACCCGCTACTGCGGCTTCGAAAGCTACGATGACGCCTTTTTGTTGAGCCTTGGCGAAAATTTCATTGCCATGAGTGGCGATAAGCGCTTTGTTGGCTGTTACTACGTGTTTGCCGTTTTCAATAGCTTTAAGAACTAGTTCTTTCGCTAGTGTGTAACCTCCAATGAGTTCCACAACGATGTCGATTGATGGGTCGTTGACGACTTCAAAGGCATCATCGGTTAAGCGCAAGTTCTCTAGTCCGAGTTCTTTGGCACGATCAGGGTCTAAGGTGGCTGCCACTTCAACGATAATCCCACGGCCTGCACGACGTGCTATTTCTGCTGCATTTCGGTGCAATACGGTAGCGGTTCCGCCACCGACGGTTCCAAGTCCTAGTAAGCCAATCTTTACGGGATTCATGCGTGTTATCCATTAAGGTGATTCAAGGTCTGCACATTACCGTTCGGATAAAATACTGTCAATAATAAGTAGATAGTTATCTCTAAAAACCAATCTTTGGAGGTTGAAACATTTCAATGGACTAACGTGTTTTGGAACCTCTCACAAAGTGGGGGTATGATAAACTTGGCTCTTAGCTTGACAATCTACCCCCTCCTCAGCCCTCTCCTGCTAGAGGGTGTATTAGCACTTTCTGGATGGTAACTAGTTTAATAAAATATGTTTAAGACAGAATAATCTGGATATCCGCCTGTTCCAGTAGATCAGTGAGACGTGAAAACTTATCAAGTTTGTCGTTATCACCTTGAAGACTCTGCATCCATTTAGCAGAGAAGCTTATGTAGGTAGGTTTGTCCTCCAGCACTCTGCGTAGGGATACTTTATCGGGGATAAAGTTATAAATACCCAGTGAGCAATTTATGGGCTGGAGTAGTTTTTTTATTTTCATTGTTCGCTGGTTATGCTTTAAAAACAGTAGATGGGGGAGCAAGAAAATAATATGTGGATGCTTATTTGATAAGGTCTTTAGCGCTTTAACAAGGAAAGAAATAAAACGATTGTTATTAACGCTAGAGGCTCTTAATGATAGAAGGTATTGATGTTTGCCCTGCTGATTGTCAGCTAACTTCTTAATGAGTTCAATTAATAAAATGCGATCCCAAAATATGGCGGGGTTCAATGTAGCTGATTGTTTCAGTTGTTTGGCTACGTGTAGTTGTTCTTGTGCATCAAACTGAAGTTTTGCGAAATAATGGTTGATGCTTGATGTGTTTGTGTCCGTTAGGGGTTGAAGGTTGAGTTTAACGGATGTTAGGCTTTGCCTTAGCTCGCTGAAGCTAGCAAGAGTAGCCACATTTGTTTTTGAATGAGGGGCTTTTGTTGGCTGAAGGGTTTTGGCTTGCTGAGAGCTCTTGGCTTGCTGAAGGCTCTTGGCTTGCTGAGGGCTCTCTACTGGCTGAAGGCTCTTTGCAATAGTTTGGCTGAGTGTTGTGTTGTTGGCTTGGGGGCTATGAACCTTTGCTCGTTTTTCTGGAAGGTTCTCCCAGGGTGAAACAGGCAAGGCGCTTTCCTTGTTTTCTATGATGGGCAGGAGGTTTTCTTCAATCTTGTGAATCCAGATTTGTAAACACTGAGTTTTATTAATTACGGCGGGTGCAATACGAATGCTTGCTCGTATTTTAGTTTTATCAATCGTGTATAAACTCATCAGTAGCGTTTGTTGCATATCTGTCTTCATGCCTGAGTATCTAAGCTGTTTCTTAATGAACCTCTTAAACATGTTATGGCTCTTCTCAGGCACTAAACCCCCAATGCTGGTTGCTTTTAGCTCAGGCATGGATTGAAATCCAAACAGGGAAAGATAGGCCGCATTGGCGTGTATATGTGTACCTTTATATAGATAAGCTATAGGTTCTGGGGTGATGTTGACCAGCCAGCGATTACGCCTGTCTGTGATAGAGAGCAAATGTTTGCTGATGCGAAAATCTTTCTTTAGCTGTGCATAGCGCAGAAGATTCTTGATGAAAATAGGGCTGTTATGTTGATCGTCAAGTGAAATATTACAGCTTTCTATACCCGACAGGTCGCGTTTCAAGGGAGTGTTTTGCGTGGCTTGGCACACTAAAATAGTGTCAAAAGAATATCTGCGGAGAAGGTTTCTATACTGTTCTATTTTTAACTTCTCATGGTCTTTATTATGAGCATCTTGATTGACGTTCAGTTCATTTTCACTGTAGCCAATGAAAAGTAAGCTAATATTTTCATGGGTTAATTTTTTTATTAAAGTGCTTAGGGTTTTGCTGCCATCGTCAATTGTTTCCACGATGATTTTGCTTTCCCAATGACCGAACAAGCCCGATAAGGTAGGTTTGAAATTTTTTGGTTCGTTGAGAATAATGCAATGTATTTTATTTTTAGACATAAAGGTAATTTATCAACCTACTGATGGGAATCAACCCATTTGCCTGTTTTTCCGACTATAGAGCAAAGACCTGTGATTAAGCGTGATCCAATTTTTTTATACCGGTATAAACGGCGTAATTATTCAAACGAAAGTAAAACAAATAGTCTTATAGTTGTTTAATTAATAATTAACTCCTAATGTAGCTATGAACATGCTTTTACGGTAGAATGCGCGGTTTTTATTTTTGGCTTGCTCGGCTCAAGACAATTTAACGTGGTTGCCACCTGTTTTCATTTATAAAGCATAGTCGCAACTCATTGAATATAGTAATTATTTTAGAGAATAACCATGACTGATTTATCCCTTTACCGAAATATCGGTATTTTTGCCCACGTTGATGCGGGTAAAACAACAACGACAGAACGTATCCTAAGTCTTACCGGAAAAATTCATAAGATAGGTGAGGTTCACGATGGTGAAGCGACTACTGACTTCATGGAGCAAGAAGCAGAGCGCGGAATAACTATTCAGTCAGCAGCAGTAAGTGCTTTCTGGAAAGATCATCGTATGAATATCATCGATACACCAGGGCACGTTGATTTCACGGTTGAAGTATATCGTTCTCTAAAAGTATTGGATGGCGGCATCGGTGTATTTTGTGCATCAGGTGGTGTTGAGCCTCAGTCAGAAACCAACTGGCGTTATGCAAACGAATCTAAAGTTGCTCGTATTATCTTCGTTAACAAATTAGACCGTATTGGTGCTGATTTCTACCGTGTTGTAAAGCAGGTTGAAGATGTATTGGGTGCTAAGCCATTAGTGATGGTTTTACCGATTGGCGAAGAAGATAACTTCACGGGCGTTGTTGATTTGTTGACACGCAAAGCATGGGTATGGGATGGGTCAGATGATCCTCTTAATTACGAGATTCAAGATGTGCCAGCCGATATGGTTGACAAAGTCGAAGAATATCGCGAAATGCTTATCGAAACTGCTCTTGAAGTTGATGATGATGCAATGGAAAAGTATCTAGATGGTGAAGAAGTCGACATTGACACCATTAAGGCTTGTATTCGTAAAGGTACACGTGAGCTAACATTCTTCCCAACGTACACAGGTTCTGCATTCAAGAACAAAGGTATTCAGTTAATTCTGGATGCGGTTATTGATTATCTGCCTAACCCTGTTGAAGTTCCTCCTCAGCCTGAGGTTGATGATGAAGGCAACGAGACGGGTGAATTCGCAATCGTTGATGTGGATAAACCACTACGCGCACTTGCATTCAAAATCATGGATGACCGCTTTGGTGCATTAACCTTTATTCGTGTTTATTCAGGCAAGCTAGAAAAAGGTACTAACGTACTAAACACAGCAACAGGTAAAACAGAGCGTATCGGGCGTATCGTTGAGATGTCTGCTGATGATCGTATTGAGCTGGATGGCGCACAAGCGGGTGATATTGTTGCTGTTGTAGGCATGAAGAATGTGCAGACAGGCCACACGTTATGTGATCCTAAAAACCCTGCCACATTAGAATCAATGGTATTCCCTGAGCCTGTAATCTCTATCGCGGTATCTCCTATAGACAAAGGGGGTTCTGAGAAAATGGGAATTGCAATCGGTAAAATGGTGGCAGAAGATCCTTCTTTCCGTGTTGAGACGGATGAGGACAGTGGAGAAACTATCCTACGTGGAATGGGCGAGCTACATCTTGATATCAAAATTGATATCTTGAAGCGTACTCATGGCGTAGAAGTTGAAGTGGGTAAGCCACAAGTTGCTTATCGTGAGACGATTACGCAAACGGTTGAAGATAGCTATACACACAAGAAACAGTCTGGTGGTTCTGGTCAGTACGGTAAAATCGACTACATCATCGAGCCAGGTGAGCCGGGTACGGGCTTTGAGTTTGTGTCTAAAGTAACGGGTGGTAACGTTCCTAGAGAATTCTGGACAGCGATTGAAAAAGGTTTCAAGTTCAGCATGGATACGGGTGTATTGGCTGGTTTCCCCTGTGAAGACATGAAAGTAACTTTATTAGACGGTGGCTTCCATGCGGTTGACTCCTCGGCGGTAGCGTTCGAGATTGCAGCCAGAGCGGGTTATCGTCAAACAGTTCCTAAAGCAGGGCCTCAGTTGATCGAGCCTATCATGAATGTTGACGTATTCACTCCAGAAGATCACGTAGGTGACGTTATCGGTGACTTGAATCGTCGTCGTGGCATGATCAAATCACAGGAAGCAGGTGTTACTGGTGTGCGTATTAAAGCTGAAGCGCCATTGAGCGAGATGTTTGGTTACATTGGTGACTTGCGTACCATGACTTCAGGTCGTGGTCAGTTCTCTATGGAATTTGCGCATTACTCACCTTGTCCCAGAAATGTAGCTGAAGATGTTATAAAAGAAACATTAGAGCGTAACGCGAAGAAATAAGTCATAGCCTTATCGGTTTTGATAAAAACAAAGCCCCTTCTTTTTAGGAAGGGGCTTTTTTTATGTCTGCAAAAAGTAGTAGGATGTACTACTTGTTACGGAAAGTTATTGTTTTTCTTGGTAGGGTGGGATTCTCCCACCCTACGGAAGGGCATGTTTTTTTAGGTTTATGATATGAATATGAAAATTCAGTGGTTCGCATTGAGTGCTGTTGCATTCGCTTTTTTAGTGGCTTGTGGTGAAAAGAAAACTGAGATGGAGGCGGTAGCCATAGAGCCTACCAAAAAAATAATAACTGAGGCTCCAACCAAAGACGTCGAAGAGGTTGTCTTAAAAGCCAAGTTAACAACAGGAATACTAGCCTCTTATCCTACAAAAAAAGTAGCGGCACATACTTATGTGATTCATGGGCCGTTGGAGATGCCGAATAAAGCAAATGCTGGTTTTATGAATAATCCTGCTTTTATTGTTACCGAGAAATCTGTTGCTGTTATTGACCCAGGTTCTAGCGTGCAAGTGGGTCGTGAATTGGTTAAACGAATCAAGGAAGTAACCGATAATCCCATCACTCATGTATTTAACACCCATGTACACGGTGATCATTGGTTGGCTAATCATGGTATTAAGGAGAGTTTTCCTGATGCTCAGTTTTATGCGCATCCGAAGATGATTGAGAAATCTAAAGCGGGTGATGCAGAGCATTGGGTTTCGTTGATGCTTGAGCTTACGGAAAATAAAACACAAGGAACGGAGGCGGTTATTCCTGAGAATTCATTAGAGAATCTACAGGAAATAGAAATAGATGGGTTGACGATCAAAACACATTTAACGGGTAAAGCACATACTGTCACCGATGTTATGTACGAGTTGGTGGAAGATGGCGTATTATTTACGGGGGACAATGTGACTTACAAACGCATTCCTCGCATGGTTGATGGAAACTTTCTCGGTAATATTGCAGCAGCAGATTATGGACTAAAGTTATCGGTTAACGTGGTTGTACCTGGTCATGGCTTAACAGGTGGCAAGGAAGTGCTAAGTGCATACCGTGATTATTTATCCACGGTTTATGAAACATCAAAGACGCTGGCGGAAGAAGGCCTGGAAACGTATGAAATGAAGGAGCTGCTAGTTGAGAAGCTAGCAGGGTATAACGACTGGACTGGGTTAGAAGAACAATTAGGCAAGCATATCAGCCAGTCGGTTATTGAAGCCGAGGAGGCTGATTTTTAGGTGCTTTTGTTTTTACTAATTTTTACTAAGAGCCCTTTAAGTGCTTAGATGCTTTTAGGGAGATAGTGGGATGTAGTACTTGTGTGTGCTTATCTCATTAATGTGTTCTTGGTGTTTCCTTTTTGTTTCCAACTAGGCGAAGAATAGCAGTATCTTCAATGCGATAGAATACACGGTTGGCTACTTTACGAGAAGCCAGCACACCCTTGTCTCTCATCACGCCAAGATGTTGCGAGATATTACTTTGACTGGTACCTACCGATTCAACGATGTCTTGTACACTAACTTCTTCCGAGCCGAGTTTACAAAGAATTTGCAGGCGCAGTGGATGCGCAATAGCTTTTAGCGAACGCGAGGCGTCCTCAAGTTCTGTATTTGCTAATAGTCCTTCATCAAACTTACAGTCTGCGATATAATGTGACATTATTTTGCCTATCTTTTTTATAATAAGAATATCACTATACACTAATATACAGATAGTATACAATTTCCTTTTTATGGGCATCATAAAATTGATTATAGGTGAGCTAAGTATTTGTTCTGTTGGCTAAAGCAGAATAATGTTTAGTCGAATAGAGAAAGAACTCGCGTTCTTTGTCGCTTAGTTTCCGGACTCTTTTAACAGGGCTACCGAGCCACATATAGCCGCTTTCCAATATTTTTCCGGGTGGAACAAGACTACCTGCACCGACCATGACTTCTGTTTCTACAACCGCTCCGTCCAAAATGATGGCTCCCATGCCTATTAGACAACGGTCTTCAACAGTACAACCATGCAGCACTGCTTTATGCCCTACGGTTACATCATCACCAATTGACAGAGGGTAACCCTCCGGAGCTGATGGTGCAGAGAATGCACTGGCGTGTGTGACGTGCAAGACTGATCCATCCTGAATATTCGTGCGTTTTCCAATAGTGATACACTGGATGTCTCCACGGATAACCGTTAGAGGCCAGACAGAGCTGTTCTCGCCAATGCTTACATTGCCAATCACAACTGCGCTTTCATCCACATATGCAGTGGGGTGGATGCTAGGGGTGTGTTCTTCAAAGCTTCTTATGCTCATAGCTACTGATAGTTTTCGGTTATGTGTGATTGTAGTTCAACAGCTTGCATTGTCTGTTTGGAAAGTTCGGATTCATTCGCTAATTCGTTAATTGTCTTACCTAGAATAGGATGAATGACCTTTGCAGCAATTTCAGCTAGAGGGAACAGTACAAAGCCGTATCGGGTTATTTCCTCACGTGGTACGTCCATTGCTGGATGCAAGATCAATTGATCATAGAGCAACAGATCAATATCTAGCGTACGAGAGCTGTATTTTTCGCCTTCACGAGTACGTAGATGATCATCTTCAATCGTTTTTAAGTAGGTTTCTATTTCTTCAGGGGTGAGATTCGTTTCAAATACGGCGGTCAGATTCAAAAAAGGATCACCCTTGAAACCCACTGCTTCCGTTTCGTAAATAGTAGAAAAAATAATGTCAGGATAATCGTTTTTGAGACGAGATAAGCAGGAATGAATATTCTTTTCGCGGTCGATGTTACTTCCTATGCTGATGTATACCGTTGCCATAGTTACGCTAAATCCTGTGTGCGTTCAATAATGACACCGACTTCTTTAGAGCCGGTCACTGCTCCCGGTTTCCCCAGAGTGATTTTCACCCAGGGCAGATTAAATTCTTTTAATAGTAAAGCAGCGATATTTTCAGAGAGTGTTTCAACCAGTTGGAATTCACTTTTCTCTACATAGGCACCTACGAGTTTCGCGGCACTCTTGTAGTTTAAGGTGTCCTTAATGCTGTCGGACTTGGCAGGGATGCGATTATCCCAACCCATTTCAATGTCAATGCGAATAGGCTGTCGAATGCGTCTTTCCCATTCGTAGATACCGATTAACGCATTGATGCGGAGATCTTTGATGTAGACTTTATCCATGCTTGGTTCGGTGATTTGGAAGTGATGACACTATAACATTATCATGAGCTCAGAAGTATTCGCATACTAAATAGAAGCCTCAGGATTTTATAGGCTTAGAGTTTTTGGTTATGTTTCCTTAAGGAAGTAAAAAATAGGCCGCTTCAACCAGACTCATTGAAGAGCTGGATTCTTTTTTCTTCTTCTTGGCAAAAACAGTTGGATAAGATTGGGTTGCTGTCGGGGTGCTTTTTCCTGGTTTATATCGATAATGTCCAGTGATAGGGAATGTAAACAGGATGTCTTCCTGTTTGGGGCCTTGACCGATGTTGTGGACAATGAGCGGCTGATCTGGATAGTCTGTTGAGTACTCATCCACCACAACACCGATATGAGGCAATTTAGGCCCTAGTCTCCAGGTGACCAGATCGCCGGGTTGGTAATCCAGAGGATCATTGGTGATGGGTAGGGATTCTCCGTAGCGTTTGAAGAATACTTGTAAGTTGTATACGCGACGATGGTCTATATTCGGATCCGGCTCAATGTTTCCCCATTTGGCTCGACTAGGATACAAAGTGAAGTTTTTCTTTATATCTTCGTGTACTAGCTGTTGCAGGTCTATACCGAGTTTCCGGTAAGTGCGGATAACCACATCAGTGCACACGCCTCGATTAGATGCGACATCCCCCATAGGATAGCTGATATAGCGATAACTGCCATCGTATCTGACTGTGTGTGTGGTGCGCTCTTTTGCGGCCATTATCAAACGAGGGAAAAAAGTCTTAATACGGTTAATGCCTTTGTTTTTCTCCTCTCCGTCCTCTTCGGCTTTAAGGATGATGGGAGGTAATGCAGTAACAGGATTAACGGCAGGAGTATCGATGATTTTTTTCTTCAACATTGATTTGAGCTGCTGCTCCATCGTGTTCATGGCATCCGAGTGTAGTGAGTAGGATGTTTTTTCGGGGATGGCATGAGCCAGCCCCATCAATGCGAAAGATGTTAGGAATAGGGAAATATAATTAGCGACTCGATACATGTGTTAATTGTTCTGCCGCATTGAGTGCGGCGATTAAACTTCCTGTTTCGGCTTTACCTGTACCCGCCAGGTCTAGTGCTGTTCCATGGTCAACGGAGGTGCGGATAATAGGCAAGCCAAGCGTGATATTGATGGCATGACCAAATCCAACGTGTTTGAGTACGGGAAGTCCCTGATCGTGGTACATCGCCAGTACAGCGTCGGCTTGCTGCAAATATCTTGGGGTAAAGAGTGTATCTGCAGGCAGTGGTCCCGTCAGATTCATACCTTTCTGTCGTAATGAGTGTAGTACAGGTTCAATGATTTCAATTTCTTCCATGCCTAAATGACCGCCTTCTCCCGCATGTGGATTTAGCCCACAAACCAGAATGCGAGGTTCGCTGATGGCAAATTTGGTTTGTAAGTCTTTATGCAATATTTCAATAACATCGGTTAGACCTTCTGCTGTAATAGCAGAACTGACTTGTGACAGGGGTAGATGAGTGGTAGCTAAAGCGACCCGCAAATCCTCCGTTGCCAGCATCATCACTGGCAGTTTGGTTTGGGTGAGTTCGGCTAAAAATTCTGTGTGTCCGGTGAAAAGCAATTTTTTTTCGTTGTCAGCAATGCCGACATTGATGCCGTTATTAATCCCTTCATTTAGCCCTTCATTAATAACGCCTTTGTGTATAGGTCCCGTGACGATGGCTGAAAATTCTTGCTGTAAACAGCCTAGAGTGCCACGTCTAATAGTTTCCAGTACATAATGTGCATTGCCGCTATTGAGCTCACCTGCTTTGACGGTTGCTGGGCAGTTTATCGGGAGTACGGTGAGGCAATGAGTGGTTTTATCTGCAACGGTGTTATCAGGTCGGTACTCGTTTATCTGTAAAGGTATATCAAGCTGAATAGCACGATTCTTGAGTAATTCGGGATCGGCTATCACCACATGGTTGGCAAGCGGTCTTTTCGCAGCGAGCTGTATAAGCAGGTCTGGACCAATACCTGCAGGCTCTCCTGGAGTGATAGCTATACGGGTAGAGTGCATTAGATTGTTGCGCGATACTCTACAAAAGCATCATTTCTTAATTGTTTGAGCCAGCTATCATACTCTTTTTCTGCTTTGCTTTTATTTAATAATCCTTTCGCCTGGTTGCGTAACAGTCCCTCAGTATTGTCGATGGTTTTTTTCTCTAATACTTGCAGGATATGCCAACCAAATTTGCTTCTGAAAGGTTTACTAATGGTATTGATTGCGGTGTTTTTAATAGTTTTGGCAAATGCTGGAACATAGCTTTTAGCCGGTTCCCATCCAAGATCCCCGCCGCTGACTGCCGACCCAGTATCTTGTGAGTGTTGTTTAGCTAAAGCTGCAAAGTTAGCACCGGCAAGAATTTGGTTGCGTATTTCAGCCAGTTTGTTTTTAAGTGCGTTACTACCACTACCACTGTTAGTTTTTGTTTTCAATAATATGTGGCGGACATGATATTCAGTGATGACTCTTTTTTTCACGCCTCGTTTGTCCATCAGCTTAACGATATGAAAGCCTTTTGAATCTTGAAAAACTTCTGAAAGTTGACCTTTTTCTAGTAAAGCAAGCTTTCGTAGCTGACTTGCGGGTAAGTTGTTAGCCGCTATCCAGTTGGAGGTTTTAGTTTCTTTTAAACGGGTGCTTTTATGATTAAGTAGCTGAGCTCGTAATAGCTCGGCTTTGTCTTTTGCTTGTAAAAAACTAGCTAAAGGAGTCCCAGCAGGAGCAGAGATTAGAATGTGTTTTATTTTGTAGTCAATACCCTTGGAAATGACGGCACTTTGATTGGCAATAAGATCGTTGACAGCCTGATCAGTAATGTTGGTGTTACGTTTTAGCTGACGTTTACGTAGTTCATTAACCAATAAACGTTTACGTATCTGTTCACGGAAGGATTGATAATCAATGCCTTCGCGTTGCAACGCTTCCTGAAACTGCTCTAAGGTCAGTTTGTTTTGTCGAGCTAGATCTTGCATGGTGATGTTGAGCGCTGTATCGCCTACACTCAAACCAATTTGTTTGGCTTTTTGAGTTTGCAGACTGTCCATAATGAGTGATTCCAGCGCTTCTTTGAGTAGTGCTTTTTCAGCAAGGCCAGCAAATGATTTCTGTGTTTTTAGGCGTTTAACTTGTTTGTGCACATCGGTAAGCATAACCACATCGTTATTAACAATCGCTGCTATTTTGTCGAGAGTCACTGCGGCACTAACCGTGTTTTGGCTTAGTGACAGGATCAATAGGGTCGTCGTCGCTATGAGCGAATAACGAGATTGGATTCTATTTTTAAGTTTGTTTTTTAGCTTGTTTTTGAGATTAGTTGTCATATCCATAAATGTGTTCTTCCAGTAGGTCTGTCGCACCAGTTCCCAAGTTTCCTAGCCCTTTAAGCTCAAACTCAATAAAAGGAACATTGTCATAGGTGATGTTATCGGATGTTAGAAATCTACGCGCCACGAGTCGGGTTTTCCAGCAACAGTTTGTATATTCTACACCAGCTAATGTTTCTAAACTTCGATCATTTTTCAGGTCATGTTCAAATTTTCCCACGATACTCCAATTCTCACTGATGGGTGTGGAGAAGGATATCTCAGCTTGTTCAAATTCACTATCAAGGTTGCGATAGGCTAAGTTGATACGACGTTTCCTGTCGTCTTTATAGTGCAATCTTGTTTCTGTTGAAGAAAAGGTTTCCTTCTGTGGATCCCAATAGGTACTAGCTATGATGCGAATACGGTTATTTAGTTCACCGGATAGTTCTAGAGCGAGTTCAGAACGACTAGCGTTCTCCTCTGGTTCGTCAGGGAGGGTTACTTTTCGGTCGTTAAAAAAGAAAATCTGACCAATGCTCGCAGTGAGGATTTCATGCCCATCATTGGCATCAATCAAACGAGTGGTCAATGCTGCTGTCAATTGGTTGGTATCGCCTATGCGGTCTTTTCCGGTAAAACGATTTCTGGCAAAGAGCCGAGTAGAAGTGGAAAAGCTGGCAGCTGCAGAGTCAAAAACAGGAATATTGCTTTGGTTTTTAAAAGGGGTGTAAGTGTAGAGAAGTCTAGGCTCTAGTGTTTGTATTTTACTTTTGTTTTTAACCATTCTTTCGAAAAACAACCCACTGTCAATACTAGCTGTGGGTAATGTCCGAGAGGGCGAATTGTCGGTGAATGCATTGCCAGTAGATGTATTGTCGGTAGATGTATTGCTACTATCTAGATCAAGTGAATATTGTGTGTGTCGCAGTTGCAGTGCGGGTTCTATGTACCATGCCGAATTGCCAAAATGACGGCTGGCAATGCTATTTATATCAAGCCGTAAGCCAGTAGTCGCATTATCTTTATCAAAATTAACAAGTTCCGTTTCAAAGAAATATTGGGTATGGCCTGATTTATGGGTGGGCGTGTATTGAAAACGTAGTTCAGGAAGTCGAGAATAGGGGTTGTTATTTAAGTTTTGAATATTGGTACTATCAAGAACTTTGTAGTCTTGCAATGAGGTGTTGAAAGACCAATTTTCACCAAGCCGGGTTAAGTCAATTCGACGCTCTAGTGCAGCGATACTAGAATTGACCAGGGAATCACCAAAGTCCTGAAAGTAATCAACATCGGAGATATCAGCCGCATTGATTGAGAGTTGAGTGTGTTTTGATATGCGTGTTTTATGTTTGATGCTAATTAACGAGCGATCTTCATCGTTGAAGACGTCGTCACCAGGAAGGTATTCAAAATTGATAATGCCTTCGTCATTTGCTGTTAAATAACGAAACTCTGTGTCTAGTTTTATCCCGCGCTTAGTTAATATGTTAGGCGTTAGGGTGGCATCAAAGTTGGCTGCAAGGTTGAGGTAATAGGGGGTACTGAATATCGTACCTGATCGATCAGATGCTTTCAAGGAAGGAGCCAGAAAGCCACTTTTGCGCTGATTATTTAACGGAAAGCTGAAATAGGGTGAATAGAATAATGGGACATCCCCTACTTTAAAAGTAACATTTCGAGCAACACCTTCTTGGGCAGAGTGATTGAGTTTTATATCAGAAGATGCAATATGCCATGAGCGTTGTCCTGGAGGGCAAGTAGAAAAAGTGGCATTTTTTAGTTGAGTTTGTTCTTTGCCATTTTGTTTTAGTAGCTTGCTACTGCCATGCCCCAGTCCATTAACAAGCGAATATTCGGCATTTTTCATTTCCCCCTTGCTGGTGCTCATTTGAAATTGAACTTCGCTACTTGTAAGTTGCATGGAGTCGGTAGAAAAAAGCACGTTTCCAAATGCAGTTACGTTGCTGTTTCTGTTGTCATAGCTTGCTTTATCAGCATGAATTATTTTTTCATCTTGCTGAATAATGACATTACCCTCAAGGGAGGAGGTGCCTTCTGCTTGTAGGGTGCCTTTATCGGCTTCTACAAGTACCGCACCAGCAGGAATGGAGGGAATTCTGGACACGGTTGTCGTCGTGGGAGCATTACAGCTGCTCCATTGGCGATCTGCCGAGGTATGCGAGCTACTGATGCAAAGAGCAAAGAGTGTTCCAGCTTTAATAAATCGATTTATCACTATCTTGTCTTACCACGGGCTATGCAGAAACCTTGTTGTGAACGGTTGTAAAATAATACTGTTTATTATCACACAGAAAGTCAATGTAAGATTCATTTAAGTGACTAAGTGAGCCTATGTTGCTCTGATCACCCAACTTATCCAAGTATGTCGAAGGGCAAGGGGCTGTTCAATGCTAGAGAAATAAACTCCCTCCACTTGCTAGGTGGAGGGGTTTATTTTTCAGGAAAAGATTGTTTAGTAAGTTTTACATCGAGGTGTGTATTTTTCATCGCCTATTCCCCAGCGAGCCTGCAAAGGAGCGTGCGGGTCAGACACGACTTTTCCTTGTTCTAGATTTTTTCTAAGTTCTCTTAACGGCATGTAATAGTCTTCACCGAGACTCATTTGTACCATACAAAAATCATTGGTAAGTTTTGTTTGCAAAGGAGGTGGAGGGGCTTTTCTGAAAATTGTCGCTGCTATTATCTGGGCTTCGTGGTCAGAATCCAGCTTCCATGTCTTATCCAGATGGTGTTTTACAGAGCCAAAAAAAGCAGTTAGGCGTTTATCGCGTGAGGGAGTAGAGAAGCTGTCGTATTCGCTACGCGTCATGCAATGGCGACCTTGTTTTTTAATTTTTTGTAGGTGCCAAAGTGCATCATAGACATAGACGCTTCTGTCATTGGCATACATGCAAAGTGCAATTAACAGTCGCAATGTCTTTTCAGCGGTTCTTTCTGGGCGCTTACCCAGGCGACGAGCAATGACGTCTGTAAATGAAACGTAATTGTAACGAACATCAGCGGCAATTTTGTATTGCTCATCATTGTAACCCGGCTGCTTGTGCTTAGCTTTATTGATGTTTTGAGGCTGGATGAAGCGACGATAACCATCACTTTTATGTTTCTTGTCTTCCGGGACATAAAAGGGGAAAGAAGCTATTCTGGATAAAAACCGAGGGGCTTTGGGGGTCGTTGAAGCCATTACTTCGGCAACCCCTGTTTCGGTAATATTAACAATTTGGTAGGAGTGTACCCCCGGAGCTACATAAATATCGCCAGGCTTTAGGTCATTAAGGGCGATTGGGTAGGTGTCATGACGTAGTGTCTTGGTGCTGGTGGCATCAGAAACATAGTCCATAAATTTCCGCATACGTTTATGTTTGGGTAGTTTATCCCAATTGCGCATTTTATTGGTTATAAGACGGCCTTTTTTGTGTGCATTATGGATAACGAAGGGGAGTTTTTTCTCATAGGCATAGATGAGTCGCATTAGATAAACCGCATCTGCACAGTCATGTGAAAGTTTGTAGTACAGCGGTGTTTTTTCATCCATGAAGAACTCTTCAGTCCAGTTGTTTTTTACCCATTGCTGATAATCTTTTTCGGCTGCTTGATCCCATTTATGTGTGCTTTTCCAGACAGCGGCCTGCAATGAAGAGGATGAGATCAGGAATAATATGAGTAGTGGAAAAAATCGATTAAGCATGTTGGCCCTTGGACATAGTTGTTCGGATATAGTTGTTTCGGGTATGGTTGAAATTATCTTTGGTTAGTGGTATCAGGGGGTTGGATACCTGAAGAACAATCAAAGTTCCTTTTATATCGTTTCTTGATAAAAAATATATAAAAGAAGCCTAGACATAGTTGTAAGTCCAGAAACAAAAAAACATGAGCCAGAAAACTGACTCATGTTTTTAAACGATACTACAAATCCAGATTAACGGCGTTGCATATAACGTTGTAGAGCAGAACGAGTCTGAGGTGTTACTACACCATTGATTGGTCCTTTGTAATAGCCTTTAGCTTTCAACTTGCGTTGTAGAGCATGAACGTTTACAGAACCTTTTCCTTTTGCGCCTTTACAAGAATACTTGTGGTGATGTCCACGGTTATTGAACTTGTGTGTATGCGTGATTGAGTCAGTACAACGTGGAATCGCAGGATGTCTGTGAGTCCATTTGTTACCAGTAGCGGCAGCAGCTCTTTTAGAACAGCTATACGTGTGGTTGTGCGATTTTGCGCCATTTGGATGCGTGTGTGTCACAGAGTTAGTACACTTAGGCTGTGCTGGATGTGTATGGCTGTTAGCATCTTTAGTAGGTGCTGCTGCTGGAGCTGCAGGTTCTGGAGTTGCAACGGGTTCTGCTTGTTGCTGTGAAGATCCTGCTACTTGTTGTGAAGATCCTGCTACTTGTGATGTGCCGCCTTCAGCTTGAACTTGCTGCTGACTACAACCCGTTGTAAACAAACCTGCTAGTACAAGAGTAGCAATCGAGAGAGTAGATGTGGTGTTCATTGAGTTCATCCTCTGATTAGTAATATTATTAAAAAAAAATGGTAATTTAAATTGTTCTATTGTCTAGTTAATGACACCCGACAGTTCTATGCAAGCCTTTACGAGTTCTATCCTATTTGTTTCTATAGTAACAACTGGATGTACTATAACTGAATGTGCTACAAATGTACTATTAATATGCACTATATAAGATAGGTTGTAGTTGTTAGACAACAGTTTGTCAATTTTAATGTTTATTCCGAGCAGATGCTCGGTAACAGTTGAAGCTTAAACATTTTTATACAAGATTGGAAGGTTTTATTAGAAAAATACAACAGTTTAGTTTGGCTTGGGTCTAGTTTTGCTTTGGTTTGATGGTCTGGAGACATAACAAATAACTGATTGTGAATGGGTATTTTTCAATAATAATAACCGTGTCTATGTTACTTCTGCGCTTGGTTTTTGGCTGAAAAAAGTATAGAAAAATGTGTTGTTTAATTGTAACAGTTGTTTATTTTATCTTCATTCCGGGTTTTGCACCCTCACTGGGTGTCAGCAGATAAAGGTCTGTTCCTCCAGAGCCAGCGGCTAGTACCATGCCTTCAGACATCCCAAAACGCATTTTTCTAGGAGCCAGGTTAGCGACCATTACGGTTAGTTTGCCTTCTAAGTCTGCTGGTTCAAAAGCGGATTTAATGCCTGCAAATACATTACGAGTATTCTCTTCGCCAATATCCAAGGTAAGTTGAAGTAGTTTATCTGCCCCTTCGACATGTTCTGCCTTGATAATGGTGGCGACACGAAGGTCTATTTTTTCAAAATCAGCGAATTCTATCGTTGTTTTTATAGGTTCAGTTATAGGTTCAATATCTGAGTGAGCTGCAATGTTAGTTTGAGTTTGTTGGCGGGATGATTTTTTCTCTGCATCAGCCAATTTCTTGTTTTCTTCAAGCATGTTGTCAATCGATGTTTTTTCTAGTCGATTAAGCAGCGGTTTGAAGGTGTTGAGTTGATGTGAGAGCAGTGGTGTTTCTACTGATGTCCAGTTAAGTTCAGATATATTGAGAAAACTCTCAGCTTGAGAGGCGACTTCTGGAATCACGGGTTTAAGATAGGTGATAATGGCTTTGAAGAGGTTGATCCCTTGAGTGCAAATTTCTTGCACTTCATCTATATGCTTTTCATCTTTGATGAGCACCCATGGTTTTTTCTCATCAATATATTGATTAGCTTGATCAGCAAGTGCCATGATTTCACGCATGGCATGACTGTATCGTCTTGACTCATAGAGTTCTGCGATGGTTTCAGAGCGTTCTATAAAATGCTGGTAGAGTGCTTCATCAGGAAGCTTGCTGGAAAGTGTATTGTCGAATTTCTTTTTTATAAAACCCGCACAACGAGAGGCGATATTGACAACTTTGCCGACTAAGTCACTATTAACACGTTGCATAAAGTCTTCGAGGTTTAAATCGATATCTTCAACGGTATTGTTGAGTTTTGCCGCGTAATAGTAGCGCAAGGGTTCAACCGGTAGATGCTTGGCATACACTTCCGCCTGAATAAATGTACCGCGTGATTTGGACATCTTTTTCCCATCTACGGTAAGAAAACCATGACAGTGGACTCCTGTGGGTAAGCGCATATCTGCAGCAGTTAGTAGTGCCGGCCAGAATAAGGTGTGGAAGTAGGCAATATCTTTACCGATGAAATGGTATACCTCTGCGGAGGAGTCTGCATTCCAGAAGTCAGCAAAGTTAATGTCATTACCTTTGCTATTTTCTTTATCGCAAAAATTCTTGAAGCTGGCGAGGTAGCCAATAGGGGCGTCTAGCCAGACATAGAAATACTTATCTTCAGTATCTGGAATTTTAAAACCCCAATAAGGTTTGTCGCGTGAGATATCCCAAGACTTTAGGTCTTCTTGAAACCATTCTGATGTTTTGTTGGCGATTTCCTTTTGGATGGCTCCGCTGTGTAGATAACTCAGTAAAGTGTCCTTAAAGTCATTGACCTTAAAGAAGTAGTGTTCGGTTTCTTTTTTGATCGGAGTAGAGCCTGTTATTACCGAAAATGAATTTTTCAGATCGGTAGTTTCGTAGGTTGCACCACAGGCTTCGCAGTTGTCTCCATATTGATCTGCTGCGCCGCAGCGTGGACATTCACCTTTGATAAACCGATCAGGCAGAAACATTTTAGCTTCGTTATCGTATGCTTGTTCTATGCTACGTTGTTCTATATGTCCTTTGTCTCGGGCGGCTTTATAAATGGTTTCAGCAAGCAAACGATTCTCATCCGAATGGGTTGAATGATAGTTGTCAAACTCAATATTAAAAGCCGCAAAGTCAGCTTGATGCCGTATAGACATGTCCTTGATTAATGTTTCGGGGGTGATGTTTTCTTGTTGTGCACGTAACATAATCGGCGTGCCATGGGCATCGTCAGCGCAAATGTAGTAGCACTGATGTCCGCGCATACGCTGGAATCGTGCCCAAATGTCGGTCTGGATATATTCAACTAAATGACCTAAATGTATAGGGCCATTAGCATAAGGAAGGGCACTGGTAACAAGGATTTTTCTTGGAGTCGATCTTGATGTCATGGTGCAGTCTAAGAGGTTGCAATGATTAAGCGGGGAAGTATATACCGATAGCTGAAGTCATTACACTAATTCAATTTTTACCCATATGAGTAGCTACGTAAGGAAGTTTGGGCAAAAAAAGACCGATTGTGAAATCGGCCTTTTTCTTAACAGAGTGTATTGGTCTGTTTATTTCTTGCTAGGTGCAACGGGGGTCGTGGTTGCAGGAACTTGTTGTTGTCCGTATGCATTAGGCGCAGTTGGCTGAGCATAGCTTGGTTGGGTATAGTTTGGTTGGGTATAGTAAGGCTGTTGCATTTGAGGGTAGTTCATTGAAGAGCCGTTAAAGCCAAAGTTGTTTCCAAAGTTGTTGCTATCACTAAAGCCAAAGCTATCCATCATTTCTTCCATCCAGTACATAGGAGTCCATTGTGGCCAATCACTTTCATCTAAATAAGCGCCATTAGGCCCCATTTTCCATTCGCCATTATTGTTGCCGCCAAAAAAATTAGCGTTTGCTGTGGTGGTTGATAGGGCTAGTGCTAAACCAAGTAATAGTTTTTTCATGTTGAGTGCCTCCTGAGCATTTCAGTTTGTATGATGTTGCGTTCTAAGTTGGCACATATATTACTATATTAGAATATACTTATCAATGGTTTTATTGATGTGTTTTGGTTTCGTTGGTACGGGTGTTGAGAAGCTGGGCAATATGACTGATATGGGTGATAATGTGACCCTTAAAATAAAAAAGATATAAAGAGGAAAAAATGTCTACACATTTGGTAATAACCATTGATGGTCCGGCCGGATCAGGGAAAGGCACGATAGCACTAAGAGTGGCTACTTCTTTAGGTTGGCATATCCTAGATAGTGGTGCGTTGTATCGTTTAGTGGCTTTTGATGCGATAAAAAAAGGTGTAGCGCTAGATGATGATGTGGCTTTGGCAGAACTGGCCATGCACTTGGATGTGCAGTTTTTGGCGAATGAGGAAGGAGGTGTGGAGATTGTTCTGCATGGTTCTCCGGTGACATTGGATATTCGCACAGAAGACTGTGGATGTGCGGCTTCAGAGGTGGCGGCATGTCCCTCAGTGCGCGCCGCGTTGCTGGAAAGACAAAGGCATTTTTTGCAACCTCCCGGTCTAGTTGCTGATGGTAGAGATATGGGAACGGTTGTTTTCCCTGATGCACTAGTAAAAATATATTTAACAGCTTCGGCACAAGTCAGAGCGGGGCGTCGCCAAAAGCAGTTGAAGGAACAAGGTCTTGATGTTAATATAGGCGGTTTAGTTCGCGATATAGAAATCCGAGACGCTAGGGATAGTGGTCGTAAAGACTCTCCTCTAAAGCCTGCTGATGACGCTTTGATTATTGATACCGATGATTTAGGTATTGACGATGTTGTTAAGAAGGTGCTCTCACTTGTTAAGTTGCGTACTGGATAAAATAGCCAGCATTCTACTGGCGATGCTCGGAAACGGAATTTCGAGTTGTTGACAATAACCCATTGGTGAATGAATCACTGGTGCTTTTTTTAATTATAGGTTTTATACATGAGTGAAAGTTTTGCAGAGTTATTTGAAGAGAGTTTGTCCTTAACGGAAATGACTCCAGGTGCTCTAATCAACTCAATCGTAGTTGATGTTAACCCCGATTTTATAACCGTAAGTGCTGGCTTAAAGTCAGAAGGTATTATCCCTGCTGAAGAATTCAGGAATGCTGCTGGTGAAGTGACGGTTAAACCGGGAGATGTTGTTGAAGTTGCTCTTGAGAGTGTTGAAGATGGGTTTGGTGAAACCAAGCTATCTCGCGAAAAAGCCCGTCGTTCGCGCGCATGGGAAGTACTACAAGAAGCATACGATGACGAAGCTATTATTACGGGTCTTATCACAGGTAAAGTTAAAGGTGGATTCACTGTTGAGTTGGGTGCCATTCGTGCCTTCTTGCCGGGTTCATTAGTAGACGTTAGACCGGTTCGTGATACGGCTTATCTGGAAGGTAAAGAATTAGAATTTAAACTGATCAAGCTTGATCAACGCAGAAACAACGTAGTGGTATCACGACGTGCTGTTGTTGAAGAGGAGTACAGTGCAGAACGTGAAGCACTACTTGAGAATCTTGAAGAAGGCCAATCTGTTAAAGGTATCGTTAAGAACCTTACTGACTACGGAGCCTTCATTGATTTGGGTGGCATCGACGGTCTTCTACATATCACAGATATGGCTTGGAAGCGTGTTAAGCATCCTTCTGAAGTCGTTCAAATCGGTGATGAGATCGACGTTAAAGTTCTTAAGTTCGATAAAGAGAAGAGCCGCGTTTCTCTAGGTCTTAAGCAATTGGGTGAAGATCCATGGCAAGACCTTATCCGTCGCTACCCTGTTAATACACATCTATTTGGTAAAGTTAGTAACCTTACTGATTACGGTTGTTTCGTTGAAATCGAAGATGGTGTTGAAGGTCTAGTACACGTATCTGAAATGGATTGGACTAATAAAAACGTTAACCCTGCAAAAGTGGTTACATTAGGTCAAGAAGTTGAAGTAATGATCCTTGATATTGACGCAGAACGTCGTCGTATTTCTTTAGGTATGAAGCAGTGTCAAACCAACCCTTGGGATGATTTTGCTAAAACGTGTAATAAAGGCGATAAAGTTAAAGGTCAGATCAAATCAATCACTGACTTTGGTGTATTTATCGGTTTGGATGGTGGTATTGATGGACTGGTTCACTTATCTGATATTTCATGGAGCCTACCGGGTGAAGAAGCAATCCGTGACTTTAAGAAAGGTGATGAGGTTGAAGCTATTGTGCTTGCGGTTGATCCTGAACGTGAAAGAATTTCACTAGGTATCAAGCAAATGGGTCAAGATCCTTTCTCTAACTATGTAGCTGCACATCCAAAAGGAAGCGCGGTTACGGGTACGGTAATTGAAGTCACTCCTAAAATGGCCACTATTGACCTTGGTGAAGAGGTTGTCGGTATTTTGAGAGCTTCTGAGCTATCAAGAGATCGTGTTGAAGATGCAAGCACTATCCTAAGTGTGGGTGATAAAGTAGAAGCTAAGTTCATGGGTGTGGATCGTAAGACACACGCTATTAACCTTTCTATTAAGTCTAAAGAGTATGATGAGCACAACGATGCTGTACGTGAGTACAGTAAATCTGATGATACTCAAGCTACCACTTCTTTGGGTGATATCTTCAAAGAGCAAATGAACGATTAATTAGCTCGCGGTCTATTGGGATGAAAGCCTCTTTTGTGTTTAGTATTTGCGCACTAGAGCGGTTTTCTGAGTAATAGATTGAAATAACACTCCCTTCCTCTTGATTCTACTTGAGGAAGGGTTTCACATTCGCAATGGATGTGATAAGTTTGTCTGATAGGTATCAAAGCCTATATGTTGCGTAGTTTATTTTTCAGTAACGTGTAAGTCACATCTTTAAATCTTAATCATAATGCTTTATCTTCAGTTTACATCTTAGCTGAAATATAGGTTTAATGGGGAGCTTGGTTGAACTACAAATATTGTGTTCAGGATTGGCGCTTCAGCATTAAGATATATCTATTATAAGAGTGTCTAAACGGTTCGTTATTGAATTTACTTAATTGCTAGTTTTTTTCAAAAAATAGCCTATAAACTAATAAGATAAGGCTGTCTTTATAAGCAATACGAGAGTAGACTGTATAATTATTGTACGTGGGAGCGGTAGAATGACAAAATCAGAAATAATAGATTTATTGACAAGGAAGCAAAGCCATTTGAGCAGTAAGGATGTTGAATGGTCAGTAAAGATAATGTTAGAAAGAATGAGCGATTCTTTATCTAGCGGCAATAGGATTGAAGTGAGAGGGTTTGGAAGTTTTAGTTTACATTATCGTGGTGGTAGAAAAGGTCGCAATCCAAAAACCGGTGAGTCGGTAGAGCTATCAGCAAAATATGTTCCTCATTTTAAGCCGGGTAAAGAACTTCGTGAGAGGGTAAACGGCTCGAAGAAAAAATACGCAATTCAAATGTAATGTAAAGAGTGTCGTTTGGAGTAGTTGAAAGTAGATTACTGAACACACTTTTATTCATATAAAGTATTTCGTTGGCTGTGGTACGGATGATTGTTTTTTTGTGACCTTAGGGATTTAGAGGTAACTGAATTACCTCTACTCTACCCTTACTTCTGTGTGCTAAACAGCCATTACAACTAATAACCTCATTAGGTTGTTTGCCATAATTGCTGTTTTGCGCACTAGAACCAAGCTTGCTAAAGCGGAATATAGCGCTTCATGTAGAATTCATTTATCATGCTGTTATGCTAGAACTCCTTTTCTTACTCCTACCGTTAGCCTTTCTATCCGGCTGGCAAACTGCAAAGAAACGCTATAAGAAAGCGCAATCCCAGAAACGTCAATTATCTGACAACCTTGTTAAAGGTATTAATTTCCTGCTAAGCGAACAGCCTGATAAGGCGCTTGAAGTCTTTATCTCGCATCCCGAGATAGATGAATATACTGCTGAAACCTATTTATTGCTGGGCAATATGTTCCGCAATAGAGGAGAAGTAGACCGTGCTCTAAGGGTGCATCAGAACCTTATAGGCAGGGCTGGTCTTGGTAAAGAGCAGAAAGTTGCCGCAATGCTCGCTTATGGTGAGGACTTTTTTGCGGCGGGTATGCTGGATCGAGCAGAAGGTGTTTTTCAGGAATTGATAAAAAATAGTGAGGGGGATATACAGGCGTGTGGCACCCTGAGAAGTATCTATGAGCAACTTCAGGATTGGGACAAGGCGATAGAGGTATCGTTGTGTGCAGAAAAACATACGGGCACAGATCACAGTAGAATCATCGCTCACTATTACTGTGAGCTAGCGGCTCAAGAGTTTGATGCTGGAAATATTCACTTGGTTGAGGAATATATTCAGAATGCATTAAAGTCACATAAGCAATCAAATCGGGTGTTGGTGTTGCAAGGTGATTTGGAGCATCGCAGGAATAATCCTCTCAATGCATTAAAAAAATATCAAAAAGCGGTCAGCAATGATCCTAGGTTGATTGGATTACTTGATGATAGATTGATTGAGACAACCAAAGAACTTGGTGATATCCAATTACTTTGCGATTTTTTGCGTAAGTTATTAGCGAAAACCAAAGATGATAAGGTGTTGGAGTATTTAGTAGAACTAAGTCTTCGTTATGGGCCAGATCGTTCAATAGAAGAACTGGCTGGTGAGGTAAAAAAATACTCGAGTATAAGAGCGTTATTAGGCCTTGTGAGGTTGTGGAAGGTAGCTTCGCAGGATGACAATACTGATCGCTATGACTTACTGGAAAAGGTATTGGAGCAGTATCTTCAGAATCAGACGGCTTTTCAATGTCATCATTGTGGCTATAAGATGAATGATTTTCTTTGGCGATGCCCTGCCTGCCATCATTGGGATACAGTTGCATAACCTAGATTTCTTAGTTGACCGCTTGTGAGGATTCAGTGACCACAAAACAATTAATTATAGCCCTCGATTTCCCAACAGGTGAACAAGCTTTGAGTTTTGTAAAAATTCTTTCTCCTGATAGTTGTCGACTTAAGGTGGGGTTTGAACTGTTTGTGGCAGCAGGTTCCGGTTTTGTAGAAAAGCTGATTGATTTAGGCTTTGATGTATTTTTAGATTTAAAATTCCATGACATTCCCAATACGGTTGCTTCTGCCTGTAGAGCAGCGAGCCGATTAGGCGTATGGATGATGAATGTCCACGCATTGGGCGGTGAGAAAATGCTTACCGAAGCTGTTAATGCCACCCACTCTATAAAGAATCCGCCTATATTAATCGCAGTCACCGTTTTGACATCCATGGATAATCAGCAACTTTCCGGGATTGGTATTGCGTTACCTGCAAAAGATCAAGTAATGAAGTTAGCCGATATGGCGAAGAATTGCGGATTAGATGGCGTGGTGTGTTCTGCGCAGGAAGCGGCAATGCTTAGTCAAAGTTTTGGTGATGAGTTTAAATTAGTAACACCGGGTATTAGGCCGGCTGATAGTGTGAAAGGAGATCAAAGCAGAGTGATGACTCCAGGAGATGCCATTAAAGCAGGGGCAAGCTATTTAGTGGTGGGTCGACCCATCACGCAGGCTAATGAGCCGCTAAGAGTCATTGAGAATATCAATCAAGAAATTATGCTAGCGACAAGTTAAGAATCTCTGATTAGTCCAAACCCTCTAAGGCTTCGCCTTAAAGTGTTGGTTCAATCACGTAGTAGGCTCACTTCCAGAAAGACATAACTTGATCAGAATTTCCTTAAGGGGATATCTGATTAAGTTGAGCATAGCCATTACATGGAATAGGCACTTAATAACCCACTTTTCCCTAGTGTGTAAATAGTATTTCCTTGTACAACGGGTGTAACGGTGTAGCCACGCCTATCACCCTGTATGCGGCCAATGATATCCCCTGTTTTTCTATTGTATAGGTGCAGGTAACCCTCACTATCACCTACAACCACTAATGAGCTTCCTACAATAACAGGAGCCGTAGGCGCCCTGCGTAGCAAATCATCATTTTTCCAGATGGGTTTTCCAGTGAGTGGGTCTAGTTTCCATATTTGACCTTGATTGTCACTCACGAATAATTCTTTTTCATTAGCATCTATGCCAGTAAAGCTGGATAGTTTGCGTTTCCAACCGACCTTACCTTTTCGCATGTCAATACCGGCTATAAAGCCCTGATAGCTAACTGCGAATAATGCAGTACCAATAGCGGTCATTTCTGCATCTATATCAATAAGACGGGAAAGCTCAGTAAGGCTACTTTCAAGCCCTAATTTAGCAGACCATACTTCCTTTCCTGAATCTAATTCATAGGCAACAACAGAGCCGTTATCAAAACCCGTTATAACAAAAGGCCCTGCTAACATAGGTGTGCTAGCGCCTTGTAGAGATAAAGCGGGGGTTTGTTGGGTACGTTGCCAGAGATGCTCCCCATTTGTTGCAGAAAGTGTGTGTATTTTTCCATTCAGTGTACGAAAGACTATCTTGTCTTCTTTTACGTTTGAAATAGCAACGATGGGTTGTTTGAGCAGGGTAATCCAGCGTGTTTTCCCCGTTTTTGAATCTAATGCAAGAGCACTGCCATTTTCAGTGCCGACAAAAACAGTCTCCTTTGTTGCATTCAGGCCGCCTGTGATGGTTTCGCCAAGAAATTCATTCCACTGGAGTTTACCTGTTTTTTTATTCCATGAGCTTACGCTATTTTGACCGGCGACGACGATAGCGTTACCTATTATTTTAGGGTAGACCTTAATATGCTCATCGTGATGGGTATTTAGCTTCGACTGCCACAGTAGTTTTGGGGCTACTCTGTTTTTAGCCGAGAGTGGGTTAAGTGCTTTGGGAGTTTCTGCAGAAACTTGCTGGAATGGTGTTGCTAGCTGACTAGGTAGTAAGCTGCATCCACTGAGTACCGGAAAGGTAATAATGCCGCATAGGCTCCAAGCAATTCCTTTGGTAATTTTACTAGATAAAGATGGCTGCACTGGAATTATGCTCCTTCAACAGTCTTACTACCAAGACCACCCAGGTTGTCCAGTTTCATTTGTAAATACATCGGTGGATTGCCATCTGAAAGTTGAATAGCCTGTTTATAGGCGTCCGCTGCTTCTTTAAGCTCATTTTGAGCAAAATGTAAATCTCCTTTTAATTCTTCAACCAGTGATGAATAGGCTGGGCTGAAGGATTGAGCTAATTGTGTCTTGGCTGAGTCGAAGTTCTTTGTGCTGATTTGAAGACGGATCAGATGCAAACGAGCTACTTGTTGGATAAGCGTATCCGAAGCATTTGCGATAGTCCATTGAAGTTCACTTTTAGCCTGATCTGCGTTGCCATCTTGTGCGGCTTTCTTGGCGGCAGTTAAAGCTGCTAACGAGGCGTAAGGTGACGAGGCCTCCGTTTTAAGTTGAGCCAGGATAGCAGGGTCTGCTTGTTGTTGTAGCTGTGCAAATAAAGAAGAAGTTTCTTCTGCTTTTGCCAGTTTATGCGCTTGCCACTGTTGCCAGCCAAGAACACTTGCAATGGCTAGAGCCACACCTGTTAATACAGAAATGCCGTTTTCTTTCCACCATTGTTTTAGGTCTTCTGCTTTTTCCTGATCAGTTTTTAAGTCAGTCATTATTTATCTTATTGCCTATGTCATTATGTGTGTATGGATATATTCAACGAATTCAGCCTGCGGAATAGTCAGTTGTTCAGCTTCCCTATTGCGCATGGGTTTAATCGTAATACTGTTATCCTTTAATTCATTTTCACCAAGAATCAGTGCATATTCTGCAGTTGATTTGTCGGCTCTTTTTATTTGTGCCTTGAAGCTACCACCACCGCAGTTACAGATCAAATATAACTGAGGGAATTGAGTGCGCAATTGTTCAGCAAGTTGCATGCCAGTACGTTGTGCATCATCTCCCGCCATAATCATAAAGAAATCAGGAGTAGTGATTGGATTAGTAATTCCTTGAGCTTCCATCAAGCCAAGAACACGTTCAATGCCCATGCCAAAACCACAGGCAGGGGTGTCTTTACTGCCAAGCTGTTCTACTAATCCATCGTAACGTCCACCACCACAGACGGTACCTTGTGATCCCAGCTCATTGGTCGTCCATTCAAAGACTGTTTTAGAGTAGTAGTCAAGTCCGCGAACCAGACGAGGGTTGATGGTGTAGCTTATATCCATGGCATCAAGGAGACTTTTTAACTGAGTAAAGTGTTCCTCTGATTCATCATCAAGGTGATCTATAATAATGGGAGCAGCTGAGATGAGTGTTTGCATAGCTGGGTTTTTACTATCTAAAATCCGCATAGGATTGGTGTTCAAGCGGCGTTTAGAGTCGTCATCAAGTTGTTCTTCATGGTTTGAAAAGTAGTCGACCAGAATTTCTTTATACGCCTTTCTTGATTGAGCGCTTCCTATTGAGTTGAGTTCAAGCTCAATATTGTTTAATCCTAGCCGTTTCCATAATCTGGCGGTTAGCACAATAAGTTCGGCATCGATATCCGGGCCAGCCATACCAAAAGTCTCGACACCGATTTGATGAAATTGACGATAACGACCTTTTTGCGGACGTTCACGGCGAAACATAGGGCCTGTGTACCAGAGGCGCTGTTGCTGGTTGTACAGCAATCCATGTTGAATGCCTGCTCTGACACAACCCGCTGTGCCTTCTGGACGTAATGTCAGACTACTATCGTTGCGATCAGTGAAGGTATACATCTCTTTCTCGACGATATCGGTAACTTCACCAATAGAGCGTTTAAAAAGCTCGGTTGACTCCAGAATGGGCATGCGTATTTCGGCATAGCCATAGTGAGTCAAAAGTTCTCTGAAACAAGCCTCGAGATGTTGCCAGGCAGGAGATTGATGGGGAAGTATATCGTGTACGCCACGAATGGACTTAATCGTTTGCGCCTTAATCGTTTGCACCTTCATCGTCTGCACTTTGCTCATGAAAAATCATGCCTTATTCTATGCCGAAAATGGCAACACTTCCTTGTGTGAATTGACTAATATCCATTTTTTTTCCATTAACAAAGAGGATCATGCCAGGGGCATTGCCCACTCTGAATTTGAGCGGACTATTTAAAGAGAGTTCCTTTTCGGTGTTAGCGGGATGAAGGGCTTCGAAAATAGTTTTTCCAGATTTATTTCTAATTCGAATCCAGACTTCTTCGGTAAAAACCAGTTTTAGTTGAGTATTGCCTTGGGCGCTCGTGTTTTCATTTTCAGCCGTGCTTTCCTCCGCGTTGCCTTCAGCAGTATCAGTGCCACCATTATCATCGGTTGAGTTTTCATCAGTAGTTGTTGTTTCTGGCTCTGAAGGCGTATCTGATTCATGGTTGTCGGGGCTATTGGTTTGGCTGCCTTCTGTTTCTGTTGCGGTTTCCTCATTTGCAGGTTGTATTTCTGAAGCTGGCTCTGTCTTTACCTTTGTCTCTACTTGCGCCTCCACTGGAGTGATAGGCAAGTTTCCAGGTACATCACCGGTTAAAGAAGGTAGGTTTAAGGATGTTTCTGTATCAGCGCCATCAATAATGCTTGTTGTATCAGACGTAGGGGAAAAGTTAATCCACAAGTTACTGGTCCAATCACGAACCGCTGGAATCATTGTGAGAAGACCCAGTAATATAAGTAAAACTGTCAATAAGGCTAAACGGAATCTTTGTGGCGTAATAATTGGGTTTGTTAATTCTTGCTGGGCATCTATTGCACTTCCACTGAAGAGGTTGTCATCTACAGTCGGAGAGCTTCCTATGAGGGTGTTGTACAAATCTATAAGCGGCTTAGGGTCTTTATGTACAAGACCTGCGTAGTTACGTAAATAACCTCTTACGTAGGGTGGTTCAGGCAGCTTATCAAAAGACTCGCTTTCCAGAGACCGGACAACAACAGTGGTCAGGCAAAGTGAATCCGAGATCTGATCGATGTTAAGCTGTGCAGCCTCACGGTATTCGACAAGCAATTTTCCTAAATCACCGGGCTCTATCGTATTGCTGGATGTTTTGCTCGCGTCTTTATCGGTTGCCATTATATTTCCACTAATTCAAACTTGCCGCTTCTTTGCTATTAGGGTATAGCGTTAAAAGTTTTTCTGAACAGTTATCAGCTATTTTAATCTCGCCTAGCTGAACATGAACCTGTTTACAAAGAGCCAAAGATTCCGCACTGTGACCCGCCATTTCATTGTATCGAAACAGAAAAGCCTGCGCGCGTGAATAATTACGCTGATCATATGCTAATTTTGCAGTGGCATAAAGGGCTGGAGCAAAGTTTGGTTGTTTTTTTAGTGCTTTGGACAAGAAGATGCCGGCTTTGCCGAGATTGCTTGCATCATGGGCGCATATTCCTGCGTTAGTCAGGGCAAACGCAGGTGTTGAGTAGAGAGGGTCTTTGACTGCTTTAATGAAATGTGATTCCGCTAAAGAAAACTGTTTTTGCTTACAAAGAAAAGAACCGTAGTTATTGTTGATTTCCGGATTATCAGGAGAATACTTGATGGCTTTGGAAAAGTGCATTTTGGCTTTGCTGTTTTGTTTAAGTGCTTCTTGCAATAATGCATAGTAATGATGTGCATCGGCTGATTTAGGGTCTTGCTCTAATGCTTTGGTTAGTTTCTCATTAGCTAATTTCATTCTACCTTTGCGGAGATACTCCGCACCTAAGAGTGCATTGTATTTAGCCGCTTTTTTAGGCTCAGGTTTGATAGCAGAGTTTGTTGTACAGCCTGTGCTTGTCAGCATAAAAAAGAAAAAAATGGCTAGAGTCAGTTTATGAAAGTTGTTCATTGCTTATGCCCTGTTTTTTATTATTTTCAGTAGCTACTGTCTATCTAATAGCTACCTATCGTTTCGCTGCCAACATGGCTGCACGAAACAGTGACTAGTTTGGATGCTACTTCAGAGATTACCTTCAATACGGATGAAATGAGATTCTCTGCGGCTTTTATCATTAACCTTTCCAGCCAGTTGCCCACATGCTGCGTCAATATCATCACCGCGTGTTTTACGCGTCATGGTGATCAATCCAGCGCTGGTGAGTATATCATGGAAACGATTAATACGCTGTTGGCTAGAACATTTATATCGTGTTTCTGGGAACGGATTAAACGGGATCAGATTCACTTTGGATGGTGTGTTTTTCAATATTTGGACTAGCTCATAGGCATGTTCGTCAGAGTCGTTCACGCCATCAAGTAGCACATATTCCATGGTGATACGTTCACGTGCTGCTTTTTTCTCAAGAAACCGGTTACAGGATTCTAAAAGCTTTGCAATGGGATATTTTTTATTGATGGGAACCAGTTGATCGCGTAGCGCATCATTGGGTGCATGCAAAGAGACTGCCAGAGCAATATCTACAGTATCTGTCAAACGATCTAATGCGGGAACAACCCCTGATGTGCTGACGGTCACCCGACGCTTGCTTAATCCGTAAGCATTATCATCAAGCATCAAATGAAGGGTATCAATCACATTGTTGTAATTGAGCAAAGGCTCACCCATGCCCATAAAAACAACATTGCTAATGACTCGTTCAGCCATGGGGTCAGTCTGTAGCATGTTTTTTGCCACCCATAATTGGCCAATTATCTCGGCTACGGTCAGATTGCGGTTAAAGCCTTGGCGCGCGGTAGAACAGAATGTGCAATCAAGCGCACAGCCGACCTGTGATGAGATACATAAAGTGCCGCGAGTGGATTCAGGTATGAATACAACTTCAATACAGTTCCCATCATCAAGTCGTAGCAACCATTTGCAAGTGCCATCGGAAGATTGTTGTTCCGTTACTACTTCCGGGGCACGTATCTCGGCAATCTGTTGTAAGTCAGTTCGTAATGATTTGCTCAGATTACTCATCTTGTCAAAATCAGCAACACCTTGTTGATGAATCCACTTGATTAATTGCACGGCACGAAAAGGCTTCTCGCCACGTTCATGGAAAAAAGCTTTCAGCTTTTCAGTGCTAAAATCCAGCAGATTAATTTTTTGTTGAGTGTCTGTCACAAAGTTCCGTTGTCGGTTATTGCTGATAAAACCATAACTGGCTAAGCAGGCTTAGCGAGTACGAGGACAAATTTCATCTTCAGCGAAGAAATAATCCATCTCTATCTTAGCATTTTCTGCACTATCTGACCCGTGAACTGCATTCTCATCAATAGTTGAAGCAAAATCAGCACGAATAGTACCGCTGTCTGCTTCTGCTGGATTGGTAGCACCCATGACTTCACGGTTTTTAGCAATCGCATCTTCGCCTTCTAAAACCTGGATCATCACTGGACCAGAAGTCATGAACTCCACAAGATCATTAAAGAAAGGACGTTCTTTGTGGACGGCGTAAAAACCACCCGCATCATCCTTTGATAAATGTTTCATTTTGGCTGCAATAATATTAAGTCCTGCTTTTTCAAAACGTGCATAGATTTCACCTATGACGCTTTTGCCAACAGCATCGGGTTTGATAATAGAAATAGTGCGTTCAATAGCCATGATGGTGTACTCCAATAATTAAAAATACGATGTGGATAAAATACCCAGACCGATAAAATCGCGCCATTGTACAAGGGCTACCTTATAAGGTAAACAATTAGTAGAAGTAGGCTTTTATCATACGGGTGTTCTTTAATTATTTAAGGAAAAGCGTGCTTCTTGTCGTAACTTGAAAGCCAGTTATCAATACTTTAATGGGGGAGTGGTAAGTTTTTTGGCAGTATCTTTTCACTGCTATTTAGAAGGGTCGCCGTGGGCATCGCAAATGTTATTTAATATTTGTCCTAATCATTGTCCTATTTCCCCGGATCATTCCGGGATAAGAAGTAAACCGCACAACCATTCTAGGGTTTAGATATACCTCTGAGTATATACATAATTATAAGGATAAATCATGACTTACCTGCTTGCACAACTATGGCTTTGCCTGCTGATTGCCGGACTTATCGGAAGCGTTTTGGGATGGCTGTTACGAGGGGGTTGTAAACGCTATAGCAAAGCTATAGAAGAGATGCAGATTCGGTATTTTGATCTGGAGAAGGAAAACAACCGGAATAAGAAAAAAAGTGAAGCCTTTAGTAAACTGTCTTATCAGAACAATAGCCTCTTGGCTGAAGCTAGACAGCTAAATAGCCTTAAGCAACAGAATAAAAAACTATCGGTGCAGTTTGTAAAAATGCAGCAGGGCATTAAAAAAGCTCGTAGTGTTTATGAACACACCAACCAGCGTCTTAGGAAGACACAGGAAATATTGTCTTTTGCAAAGCAAAGCAATGACGCAAAAGATGCCAGTATTCAGCAGATAAAAAAAGACGCCATTATTGCAGATAATTTATTACTAAAATATCGAGCTGAGTGGAAAAATAAGTATGCAGGCTTACAGGAAAACAAAGAAAGTATTAAAGCTAAACTAGCCGAGAAAGATTCTGAGTTGAATGTTCTGCGTCTAAAGCTTAACGATGAAGAAGGTGAAAAAAATGCATTCGGGGACGTCCAGGTCAAATTAGCCGAAGCTGAGATAAAACTAACCGACAAAGAGTCTATTTTGGATAGCGTGACTGTTCAGATTAATGAACTAAAAGAAGAAAAAAATAACGCAATGAATCAACTGGATTTGTTTAAAGAGCAAAGTCAAGAATACATAACCAAAATAACGGAAGAAAACGCCAAGTACAAAATAGGTGTTGATTTGTTGGAGGGGGATATTCAGCAATGGCGAGAACAGCACGATAAGAGGGAGTCTGAGCTAGAACATGCGAATATTGCTTTGCAAGAAAAAGAACAAGAAGTCATCGCTCTTAAAGAGCAGCTGGATAATCAGCCTATGCAAGTTGCTGAGGAGTTAGATAATAAAGTGCTTGTTGCTAATGCCCTTCAAGAAAAAGAACCCATTAACAGATACGTCGTTCCTAAGATGAACTTGTTAAGTAGGAGCGTTAAGCCTACCTACCAATCAGAATCCGAAAATGGAAGAGAATATCTTGAGAAAACAACAAAGAAGATGTCTAGTCCAATATCGGTGATCCATGATGTAGAAGTTCTCTACGGTGTGGGAAAGGCCTATGTAGAAAGGCTTGCGGAACAAGGAATTTCAACTACAGAAGATTTGTTACTGTATCTACAAGAAGGAAACCGACAAGAAAAAAACCTACAAGAAGATAACAATCAAGATATAGGTGATGCAGGTGGTATAGATGAGGTAAGGGTCAGTAAAGAAGACCTTGAGAAAAAACTTGCGATGGTGATCAATGTAGATGCGGCTGAAATAAAATCATGGGCAGTAATGGCTGATTTACTGAGGCTGGAAGGTGTTAGTAATGAGTATGCCAAAGCGTTAGACCTCAGTGGTATTCACTCCGTGGATGAGCTAGCCAATAGTAGGGTATCAAAAGTCTCGAAGAAAATGACGGAGACGATGCAAAAGGAGAGAAGAATAAAAAAAGTTCCCGACGATGAAGAAATATTGACGTGGATAACTCAATCCAGACACTTGCAACCGGTTCAGGTTTTAAGAAAAAGTAAGAGTGAAGCTGCAAGATCAACTCAGTTCCATATTTCTAATCTTTCACGTCCCTCACAATTGACAAGATGGAGGCGGGTGAAAAAATTCGTGAAAATGCATAGGCGAAAATAATATCAGGTTTCTCCATAAGGAAACTCATGATTAAGTCCAAGCCCTCTGGAAGCGATGCTTTAGCTTCGCCTAAGGTATTGATTTAAAGAGCGGTATGGCGAGCTTGAAGGCTCACTTCCAGAAAAACATGACTTGTTCAGAGGTTTTATAAGCGACTTTATGTTAGATGAAGTCAGTGCCGCTAAATATTAACGTTTGCTAATATAAATTTACAATCTAGCTGTTTCATTGAACGTGGTTGTGTTAGCATTCGCAGAGTTTTATCAATAGGATTCGGGCGAAATGGCACGATATATTTTCATTACTGGCGGCGTGGTTTCTTCTCTTGGAAAAGGGATTGCAGCGGCTTCACTCGGAGCGATTCTTGAAGCTCGGGGGCTCTCTGTGACGATGATGAAACTTGACCCCTATATCAACGTTGATCCAGGAACCATGAGTCCTTTCCAACATGGAGAAGTTTTTGTCACCGAAGATGGTGCGGAGACTGATCTGGATTTAGGCCACTACGAGCGCTTTGTCGGTTTTAAAGCGAATCAACTCAACAACTTCACCACTGGGCGGATTTACGAATCCGTTATACGCAAAGAAAGACAAGGTGAATACTTGGGTGCAACCGTGCAGGTTATTCCCCATATCACGGATGAGATTAAAAAGAGTATTAGAGCTGCTGCGGGTGATTATGACATCGCCATGGTAGAGATTGGTGGAACCGTAGGTGATATTGAATCGTTACCGTTTATGGAAGCGATTCGTCAAATGGGTGTGGAAGAAGGTAAAGAACATGCGATGTTTATCCATTTGACTTTGTTACCTTATTTGGCCACAGCAGGTGAGCTAAAAACCAAGCCAACACAACATTCAGTAAAAGAGCTACGTTCGATCGGAATCGTCCCAGATATATTGCTTTGTCGCTCGGATAGAATGCTGCCAGAAAATGAACGCAAGAAAATAGCCTTGTTTACTAATGTTGAAGAGCGTGCTGTTATTCCTGTTGTAGATATGGATAGTATTTATAAAATCCCGCTTTGGCTACACGCGCAAAAGTTGGACGGTATTGTGGTTGACAAGTTTCGGTTAGAAAATTTACCCGAAGCTGATCTTTCAGACTGGAAGAATGTGATCAATGCAATGGAATTCCCAGAAGCGGAAATCACTGTTGCGATGGTGGGTAAATATACCGATCTTACAGAATCCTATAAATCATTGAATGAAGCATTGACCCATGCGGGAATCCAAACCCAATCCCGAGTAAATATCCGTTATGTCGATGCAGAAAAGCTTGAATCCAATCCGGCAACATTAAAGAACGTCGATGCGATATTAGTGCCGGGTGGTTTCGGGAAACGAGGTGTTGAAGGTAAAATCGCCGCAGTACGTTATGCACGTGAAAACAAGATTCCTTATTTGGGTATTTGCTTGGGAATGCAAGTCGCGGTTATTGAATATGCACGCAATTGTGCTGGATTAATAGACGCCCATAGTACAGAGTTTAATAAAGAAACAGCGCATCCTGTTATTGCTCTGATTACCGAATGGACGGATAAAGAAGGTAATGTCGAGAAACGCGATGCGGAGACAGATTTAGGTGGAACCATGCGCCTGGGCGGTCAAGTCTGTTGCCTGAAATCAGGAACATTAGCACGTGAAAGCTACGGTAGTGATGAAATCACAGAGAGGCATCGTCATCGTTACGAATTTAATAATGGCTACCGTGAGATATTGGCAGAAAAAGGCTTAGTGTTCTCAGGGCTATCAGAGGATGGCAGTCTTATAGAAATGATTGAACTACACGATCATCCCTGGTTCTTGGCATGTCAATTTCACCCCGAATTTACTTCTAGACCCAGAGAAGGGCATCCTTTATTTACAGGTTTCGTAAAAGCGGCGCTTCTTCAACATGGTAAAAATCAGATAGCCATCACTGAAACATTGGCATCCTCACCTATTACAACATCAACGCAAGGAAGTGATTCATGAAGTTATGTGGATTTGAAGCAGGATTAGATCAACCTTTTTTTCTTATTTCAGGGCCATGCGTGGTCGAGTCTGAAGCACTCACTATGTCTACAGCTGAAAAACTGAAAGAAATTACCGAAGCATTATCTATACCCTTTATTTTTAAGTCATCGTTTGATAAAGCTAACCGTTCTTCACATAGTAGTTTTCGCGGCCCCGGTATAGAAGAAGGCCTACGAATATTAGAAAAAGTAAAAACGGAACTAGAAGTTCCTATTTTAACAGACGTGCACGAAGATACGCCTCTGGACGAAGTGGCATCAGTGGTTGATGTCATGCAGACGCCCGCATTTTTATGTCGACAAACAAATTTTATCCAGAATGTGGCTTCGCAGGGTATTGCCGTTAATATCAAAAAGGGTCAGTTTCTTGCGCCTTGGGATATGGGTAATGTGGTCGATAAAGCCAAGGCAACGGGCAATGAGCAAATCATGGTGTGTGAGCGTGGCTATTCGTTTGGTTACAATAACCTGGTATCCGATATGCGTAGTCTGGCAGTGATGAGAGATACTCATTGCCCCGTTGTTTTTGATGCGACACATTCTGTGCAATTGCCGGGTGGACAAGGTTCTTGCTCAGGTGGTGAGCGAGAGCATGTTCCTGTGCTAGCTCGTGCTGCGATAGCAGCTGGAGTTTCAGGCGTATTTATGGAGTCACACCCTAACCCAGCAGAAGCCTTGAGTGACGGCCCTAACTCTTGGCCATTAGACAAGATGAGGACTTTGCTGGAAACCCTTAAAGCCATAGACGAAACGGTTAAGTCGAATCCCTTCGTGGAAGATCAATTATAATCAACTAGGTGCTATCGCTAAACTAAGCCTTAAACTAAGTCCAAAACCAAGTCTGATACCCACATATTTAATAACCATTAGCAAAAAAATGGCTAATGGTTTTTTCACCAAAATCTAAATTTTGAATACCGGAGACATCATGTCAGAAATCGTACAAGTACGTGCTAGAGAGATTATAGACTCTAGGGGAAACCCAACTGTGGAAGCAGATATTACCTTAGGCAATGGAACTATGGGGCGTGCTGTTGCACCATCAGGTGCATCAACAGGTGCTAGAGAAGCGATAGAATTACGTGATGGTGATCAATCCCGTTATTTGGGTAAAGGGGTTTTAAACGCAGTCAAAAACGCCAATACAGAGATTGCAGATGCAGTGAAAGGTATGGATGCTCAAGATCAGACGGCTGTAGATACGCGGATGATTGAACTGGATGGTACGGAAAATAAAAGCCGCTTAGGTGCTAATGCCTTGTTAGCGGTGTCATTGGCAACGGCCGATGCTGCGGCAAAAGAAAACAAGCAACCGCTTTACCAGTACCTTGGCAATATGGGCAGCCAACAACGTAATGAGTTTGTTATGCCAGTACCCATGATGAACATCATCAACGGTGGCGAGCATGCCGATAATAGTGTCGATATTCAGGAATTCATGGTTGTACCTGTAGGTGCAAGCAATATTACGGAAGCCGTGCGCTATGGTGCAGAGGTTTTTCATAGCTTAAAGTCAGTACTAAGCGGCAAAGGTCTGAATACTGCGGTAGGTGATGAAGGTGGATTTGCCCCTGATTTACCCTCTAATGAAGCCGCCATTGAAGTGATTCTGGAAGCGATCGAGCAAGCTGGCTTTAAAGCGGGAGAAGATATCTATTTAGGCCTTGATTGTGCGAGTTCGGAGTTCTATAAAGATGGCAAATATGTACTAGAGTCAGAGGGTAAAACTTATGATGCGGCTGGCTTTGTAGATTACTTGGCGGGTTGGGTTGATCAATATCCAATCATTACTATTGAAGATGGTTTAGCTGAAGATGACTGGGAAGGTTGGGCGCAGTTAACGGAAAAGCTGGGTGATAAAATACAATTGGTAGGTGATGACTTGTTTGTTACCAATACTTCTATTTTTAAACAAGGTATCGAGAACAACATAGCAAACTCCATCTTGATCAAGTTTAATCAGATTGGAACACTGACAGAAACACTGCAAGCTATCCAGATGGCGCATGACGCAGGTTATACTGCTGTTATTTCTCATCGTTCTGGTGAAACGGAAGATGTGACCATCGCAGATTTGGCAGTGGCCACCAATGCTGGGCAGATTAAAACGGGCTCGTTGTCGCGTTCTGACCGTGTTGCCAAATACAATCAATTGATGCGTATAGAAGAACAATTAGGATCAGCGGCGAGTTATGCTGGAAAGTCAGCGTTTAGATACTTGTAGCCAGTGTTGTACGACTTATATTAATTTCCCCAAAAGTAGTTACATAGCAAATTAGTCACAAGCTCTACGAGCCAATACTTTTGAGACAATTAATACAAGTTAGAACTAGACTACAATCAATATTGAGTTAATAAAAAAGTGGAACCGGTTTGATAAAAATCCTCACTATTCTTTTTGGCGTTATTTTAGTCTTCCTGCTAGGAAGGTTATGGTTGGGTAACGGTAGTTTTCCTCAAATTTGGCATATGCAGGATCAGATCGAAACTTTGTCTACATCAAATAAACAAAAACAAGAAGAGAACCGCAAACTTGAAGCTGAGATTCAAGAGTTTCAAGGCGGCACAGAGGCTATAGAAGCTAGAGCTAGAAATGACTTTGGTATGATGAAAAAAGGTGAAACTTTTTATCAGATTATTTTAAATCCCGGGCAGCAAGAAGATGGTTCGGTGACAAACTCTGCGCAAAATAAATCTCAGACTAAAGGGAAAGAATAGCCAATTATTCCTCTGAAGATGCTGGAAAAGGTGTAACCCATCTCACCTTGTCAAAAATAAGATTCAAGTCTTGTTGATAGCATTGCAGACTTATCAACTTCACATTAGAGCCTGCATCCATTGTAAAATAGACCTCAATACCTGCTTGGCGTGCTTCCCAAACCTTATGCATGGTTGCCACTGAGCTGGGTATCCAGTAAAACACCGGAGGTCGGGTGGCGATCATGGTGGCATGCATAGCTAAGGCATTGGCTTCTGCTGTTTCCCCTAATAGAGTGAAGTCGAATGTGCTTATAGCCTGTAACATCTGTTGTAAGTCTGCCTGCGCTAAATCAGGCCAGGGTTGATAGAGTGGACAGGTATCAACCGTGTTTTTCATTCCTTGGGTGGAACTAATAGCTTTCTCTTTATGGGAAAGCTCGATAAGCCCGATTCTCATGTTTCCCCATTGTTTTTCATTTACGTGCACTGGTTTTCCAATTGAGTCTGAACCATTTTCCAGACTACCTTTATTCCAGTGTACAAAACCATCCCACAAAGACCGGCAAGCACTGCCAGAACCTATGCGCGCGAACGCACTTAAATCAGTTAACGGTAATTGCCATTGGTAGTATTTATCTAAGGCTTTTACTAAGGCGGCAAAGCCAGAAGCTGATGAGGCTAGACCCGCTGCGGTGGCGATAGAGTTGACCGTGTCAATGTTCAGATAATGACCTTGAGGGACAAACGCCACTAAAAAATCAGTAAGCCGTTTGGAAAAAACAGATGCTGGGTTTTGAATCTCCTCGTTAAGACTGATCTGATGTTGACCCGTTTGGGAGGGAGATATCTGCGTTGTTGTTCCCAGTGTTTTTAGACCTATGGACAGAGAGTCATTTTGTGGCAAGTTTAAGGCGACATCGCGTTTTCCCCAATATTTCACAAGAGCAATGTTGACAGGAGCAAAGACTGAACAGTCGTCGAGTGGTTGCTCTTTTTGTACAAAATGAGTGGCTGGCAATTTTGATGTGATAAAGGTTAGAGCTGTTTTATGCATAAGTTAAGTCTACTTTTATGATTCGAGGATGTCTCACGCATTTCACACTTTATACGCATCATGTATCCCAAGCACCCCAGGCACCTAGGGAAGTGCTGTTTAAATTAATCTGATTATCATAAAGTTTCTGGCTTTTTCCAAGAGCAATTAAGCAATCTCCCAAACCTGATCCAGATATTTTAACACCGAAGAAATCAGCATTTGAATGAAGCTGAACTAATAAATTTTCTGTTTGTTTGTCAGATACTCCCAATTTCTGCATGAGTATCTGATATTGATTCATTAACGAACCCAAATTTTCAAGCTTGTTGGTTTGCTTGTTCATTTGCTTAATGCTTAGAGCTTTTTGGGTAATATCCCCCATTGATCGATAGAGTTGTTTTAATCCATCAGGATTAGATTTCCAGTTTTCTCTCACCTGTTTTAATACTTCAGGTGTCGGGGTTTTATAGCCAACGTATACCAAGGTAAAAGGTAAGGAGAGCGGCAATAATGAAATTTTTTGCGTGTTTGGATGAAAGCCAACACAGCCACCCGCAAGGCTGATGGCTAAATCAGTACCAGAGCCACTTCCCTGTATTTGCAGGATAGCTTTCAAACCGATAGTAAAAGCCTCTTCAAGCTTTATTATTCCCCCCCCTTCATTGGGGCATTGTCTGAGATGTTGCTTGAGATATATTTGAGCTAACCCAGATAGGGTCGCTGCAACAACCGCTGCCGAGGAACCAAGCCCCCAGAAAGGATCGATATCGCTTTGAATCGTTAATTCAAGACTGACCTGTTTGATCTGAGGGTAGGCTATGGCAAATTGCTCTAGTGTCGCTATGACAAAGCTTAAATTGGGGTGTTGATCTAAAGCCTTCCAAGAGGATTGATACTCCCCTAACGCAGAGATAATTTTGATGTTGTCGTTTCTATTACCCTTGCAACCCTCACTACCCTCTTCACGTACACGCCATTCAATCTTTAAAAATTGATCTACTGCGATGCCTATTGCAGGATAACCCGCTACAACAGAATGCTCTCCTAATAGCATGACTGAACCGGGTGAAAATGATTGAAAGGTCTTCATTAGGCAGAGAGTTGCTTGTAGTGATATAGAGAACAGAGGTCTTGTAGCGAGTTTTCAGATATTCCTGTTGCGAGTACCATGCCCGCAGCATGGCCTTGATAGGCTCCAGCTCCAGATATTTTGGCTGCACCTCCGCGTTTTTCGACATCGGAGATAAATTCCGAAACCTGATCAGGAACAACTCCGATTTTTGTCAGCAGTTGATGGTTTTGTTGTATGAGCTGGATGGCAGTCTGATTTTTGTTTTCATTGTTGTTCTTATGGTTTGCAGTTTGCAACAGCGTTAACCATGTTTGTGCTATTTGGTTAGATTCCGACCAAAGCGAAGCATCATTGCCATGCTGCTTTAGAACATGTTGAACACATTCCCCCGTTGACACTTCAGGTTGTCCGGTGTGTACTGCTAATAAAGACGGGATGAAAGACGGCTTAAAAGGATGAATCTGGATGTGTTTAGAAGCATCCTGAAACATATTCAACCAGTCACCATAATAACTTTGCGCAACATCCAGACCTTTAGTTTTACCGTGTTGCAAAGCTTCAATAGCATTGGCTTCTGCAAGAAATAGGTTGTCTTTTATGGGTTCATCAAAGAGGATGTGCAAAGCTTTTAGACACGCTACGATGACGCTTGCTGATGAGCCCATGCCTGACCCCAGTGGAATATTGGAGCTAATGTCAATTCGACAGCCTTGTTGGCATTCGTGAGTATCAAAAAATTGAGCGATAGACGACAAGACAAGATGGCTGGGATCACGCATCACATGTTCAATACTCAAGTGACCGTCGACGAAAGAGCTATGTCGTTTTTTTATACGTGTGTAAATTTCCAGAGCTTCATCAATAGACCAGGATTTTCCTTTTGAAAAGGCAGAGTGTATTTCTATTTCAGGTTTTCTTGTGAAGCTGATGGTTGCTTGTGTCGCTTGTTGAGTTGCAAAAGCAATAGCTGTTTTTCCCAGCAAAACTGAATATTCCCCCGTTAGTATAAGCTTTCCAGGAGCTTTAGAAGTAAGAGGAGAGGGGATTGACATAACAGTGTAGTGATCTAGTCAGTGTGCGAAAAGGATTTCACAGCCCTATATTTATAGAATAGGCTAGCGTCCACAGGCAACACCATTCACAGGCTACAGCGTTTCGTACTGGCGCTGGTGATTTTTAATGCCACTTAGTCTGAATCGACCTCTGGTATATTTTGGAGTCTGCATTTCTGATCCATCGGTGGGTAATTTGAAATTATAAAAATCAATATATTCGTCGTAAGATATGTTCGTGCGGCTATTTAACATGCGCAAATGATTTGAGGATTTGAGGATATCCTTGTAACCTTCAAGCACGCAACCGGTGAAGAATTCAGAAACACAGCCGGAACCGTAGCTAAAAAAGCCTACTCGTTTGGCTGATAAATCTTCTTTGGCATTATCCAGTAGCGATGCCAATCCAATGTACAAAGAAGCAGTATAAGAGTTTCCAATAATACGATTATAAATTTGACTAAGGCCGATATGGTTTTCTATGCTTTGTTTATCAATATCCTTGTCATTCATTCTTAGCAGTTGACGATGAGCTTTTTCCGCCATTTTGGAGAAAGGCAAGTGGTAACAAAAATACTGGATGTCATCTATTACCTTTTCGCCGGTTGCTTGAAAATGTTTCCAGGTTTTCTTTAAAGCACGGATATACACTTTGGCTGAGAATTTGCCATCTACCAACGCAGAATCACGATAATTAGGACGCCAAAAGTCCATGACATCTTCGGTGTAAATACCCGATCCAGACTCTATTTCCAATAATTTGGGTGTTTCGCAAATAATCATTGCAATGGCGCCACAGCCTTGAGTCGATTCGCCTGGAGAATCCAAATCATAGCGGGCTATGTCAGAACAAATAATGAGTATTTTTTCTTTTGGATTTTGTCGGACTAGCCCAATGGCCATTTGTAGCGCAGCAGTACCCGAATAACATGCTTGTTTTAGTTCTACATTACGGCAATGTTCAGATAATCCTAAAAGATTTTGTACGTATATTCCGGCAGATTTCGATTGATCAATGCCTGATTCGGTAGCAAACAAGAGGGTAGTAATCTCCTCTTTATGGGTGTGTTCAAATAAGGGGAAAGCGGCATTCGCGGCTAAGGTGACGATATCTTCATCAGGTGGAGCGATGGACATTAATTTTTGTCCTATCCCCTCGAAGAATTTATTAGGATCTTGACCTTTTTCTTGAGCGTAGTCTTCCAAATTCAAGTAATAATCGGAAGTATAGAAATGCAATTGATCAATGCCAATTTTTGTCATGACAATATAAAATCCGTTCGATGTCTCAAATCCTTTATCTTTTTAGCACCTAATAAAAACATACTAGTAGCTAATTGACGTTGAATTTGTTGCAAAAGTTGCAGAGTTGCTTGTGTAGATTCCATAGCAGTTGTTAACAATGGGCTGGCCATGGAACCCAAATGGGCGCCGAGTATAACAGACTTTGCTAAATCCAAACCATTCCTTAAACCACCCGATGCGATAAAATTTGCCTCGTTTTTAAAAACTTGTGCTTCTCTTAGCGCAAGGGGGGTTGGGATGCCCCAGTCCTGAAAAAGAATACCGTCATTATCCTGAGTATTGCGTTCCGCTTCTATTCGACTCCATGATGTGCCGCCACGACCTGCCAAATCAAACCACCGGATACCCGCATCTAATCCCAATTGAATATCGGCTGTTGATAATCCGGCACCGACTTCTTTTAAAATAATGGGTATGGGTAGTTGCTCACTTAAACGATGAATCTTGTCCGCCAAGCCTCTGAAGTTTGTGTTTCCTTCGGGTTGAATCGTTTCTTGTAATGGATTTAAGTGGAGATATAGCGCATTAGCATCAAGCGTTTCAATGATTTGCAGGATTTCATCAACACCAACACCATAGTTAAGTTGTACTGCGCCTATATTGGCAATGAGTGGGATGTCGGGTGCGTATTGTCGCAAGTTGAAGGATTGTTTAGCTTTATTTCGGCTTAGTTGAATGCGCTGAGAGCCTACTGCCATAGGAATCTTCATGGTTTGTGCAGCTTCTGCCAAGTGTTGATTAATAGCTTGAATTTTCTTACCTTCACCACCGGTCATTGAAGCAATCAAAAAAGGCATGGAGAGGATATGGTTTAAAAAATCTGTGTGGGTGTCAATGTCATTAAAATTGAGTTCGGGTAATGCTCGGTGGGTAAGATGGATTTCATCAAAATAATTGCCTTTACGATCTGTTGAAGAGCCACTAGCAATAAGATTTAAATGGTCAATTTTACGTTGTTGAATGGACATTGTGTTTATGTGCGATTATGTGTTTTTAGGAACTTATTCGAGAATAGCAGGCATTTGTGCAGATTTTGTGATCTGTGGGTTTATCGGGTGATTAGCAGTTTGTTCGCTATTTTCATCTAGTCTATCTCATCTAGCTTTCGAGGTTTTGGCGCTCAAGTTTTAGATGACTTTGCATGAGTTCACCTTCATTCGTTTGTGCTGCAAGTAACGATAACTCTCCGCATAAGACACAACTTGCAGCGATTAGAGCTAGTCGTCTGGCATTAACACCTGCTTCCACGCCTTCTTTTCTACAGCCAATGTGTTGCATTACTGTATCTACAAAGTCTAAATCTTTGCCGTTGCCGACAGAACCTACGATGAGATTAGGACAAGAAGTGGAAAAGTACAAATCCCCATTGCGAACTTCGCTGTGGTTAACAACCTGAGATCCCTCGACAATATTCGCTGCATCCTGCCCTGTAGCCAAATAAAACGCAAGCAGCATATTCGCTGCATGAGCATTAGCGGTGAGCAAACCTCCCGAAATAATAGAGCCTATTAAATTTTTTTTTATATGCAAGTCAACAAAGGCTTCAGGTGTGGTTTTTAAATAACGTTTTACCAGACTACGCGGCAGTGTGGTTTCAGCGACGACATTTTTTCCTCTGCCCAGAATAGCATTAACCGCTGAAACTTTTTTATCGGTACAATAATTTCCAGAAATGGAAACATACTTAAAATCAGCTTTAGTTTCTAATAGATGCCGCATGATGTGATCGGCAGCGTGAGTGACCATGTTGTGCCCAGAAGCATCTCCTGTTGTAAACTCTAACCGCAAGTAAAGGAGGTCACCAATGATCCGTGAATGGATATTGATGAGTTCTGCAAAACGGCTGGAAGAGGCAACGATATTTTGAAGGGCGGACAGGTTGCTTTTTAGCTCGTTGCTCAACTGTAAAGCTTGAGATGCCGAAGGTGCTTGCAACAGAATCGAACGACTCATGCGTTCATCAATTAGAGTAACATCAATACCCCCTGCTTTTTTGCTCACTCTGGCACCACGATTGACAGATGGCCATAGTGGCTGTTCATAGGTTGCTAGAGGCAAGTCAATGAGCTCGTTATCAATATCCCCTTTCAGCAGGACAGGGCCAACCCAATTAAAAGGAACTTCTGCATTTTTAATAGAAGGAGTAATAGGGGAAGTGATGGGAGATGTAGATCGCTGTGTGGTAGTCATAAATTGCTATTGAAGGAGATATTAAGATTCTCTCTTATTATACATCCAAATAGACAAATCAGTATATTAAACATTAACCAATGTGTATAACCTGTAGGTTACAGGTCGTTTTGTTTATGTGTGTTATTGAATATTTCTGCCAGCCTTAATATTCTCCGCAGGAAAATGGAATTCAAGAGGTATCACGATTGGGAAATGAGATCCGGCTTTAGTCGTTACTTCCATTTTTAAGTTAAGCTTTTTATTGCCATCAAGTTGGGGGAAATCGTGTGGAATGAGCTGCAAGTTAAGTACACCTCTTCGACCCGCATCAAGTCGGGTTAGCTTGTTTGAAAGCAAAGTGACAGATGATTGGCCACTATCAAGCTGACTAGCCCTTAACCAGAAGGAAGGCTTGTCGCCAATATTTTTTATTGTAATACTAAACGTTCCCCCCTTCCTTGTGACTTTGACGGGTTTTCTCGACGCGGTGAGGATGAGCTTATCTTTTGTGGCAAGACCTTTTGGAGCAAGTGGTGCTGGAGGCGTATCATTACTACTGGTTTTTACATGTAAAGAGCCGTCATCGCCACGGATAAATCGTTGTTTTATATGGTTCTCACTGATCCAGGTGCCACGTGGCCCACCTAGTAGGCTATAGGCCTTTTTATTGCGCTTTAGATTCCATAGATCAGTCACACCATCATGTGTCACCGATAAGATACTGTTGCCCTTTTTAGTGAAATCCACGGAATGAATGGCTTTGTCATTGTCAATAAAGCTATGCGTTGTTCTGCCACTAGTGATATTCCAGACTTTGATGACGCCCTTTGCGGAACCAGTGACAAGCTGCTTACCATCAGCACTAAAACGAACAGCAGTGACGGGGGACTCATGTTGGTTAAGAGTTCGCAGGTGCTTGAGTTCTTTGGCATCCCATATTTCAATCACATGTTTATCCGCAGCTCCCTGATGGGTTCCTCCTGCCAAATAGCGACCATCTGGGCTGAATACCACGGATAAAAAACTGACGGTTCTACCGCTGCCAATGAACGATTGCTCAAGGCTTTTGTTGCTGATATTCCAGAGCTTGATGGTGCCATCTTTAGATGATGATGCGATGAACTGACCATCAGGGCTATATGCCAAGCCAGTAATGTCACCGTGATGCCCGATAAACTTGAACATGGGTTTGTTGGTTTGGACATCCCATAGTTTGATAATGGATGATTCCGAACTGGCAGTGGCTAGATATTTATTGTCTGGGCTCATTACACCGAGAGCAAAACCTAGTTTATGAGCATTAATGTAAAATACGCGATTATTGGTATTACGTTCCCAGACGGTCACCGCACCGCGATTATCGCCCGAAATGATATATCGTCCATCTGGACTGAATGAAATGTGTTCAATGCTTCTGTTGCGACCTTTTAGGGAATATTTCAAGGTCTTTTTCTGTGCGTCCCACAGTTGAATATAGCCATCAACAGTACCTGTTGCAATGAGCTTTCCATCGGGGCTGACCCGAGTCTTATTCGCTTTTAAGATTTGCCCCCCAAAGGCATCTACATATTGTCTGCTGGGAATATCAAAGATTCTAATGGTTTTGGAGCTTAAAGAAACTACCAGTGACCTGCCATCAGGGCGAAAGGCAATACTGTCGATTTCATTATCATGGCTTTCATAGGTAAACAAAGGTTTTCCACCAATTAATGTGCTGAATAACAAAATATAGCTTTTGCCATCAACTTTATTCAAGCTGATAATGACCGTTTCACCATCGGGTGAAAAAGCAGCCGAAGACTTGTTAATATCTGAAATATCAGATATTTCGGGCGTTTTATAAGCATGCAGTAATGTTTTTTCTCCTGCATCCCATAGTTTAACGACACCAGCAGTATCAATAGTGACAAATGTATTTTCTGTCGCGCTGAATTGAACGGTGGTTATGGGTTTTTTATGTTCTGAAAACTGATACAACATTTCCTTGCTTTCAGTATCCCAGACAGAAAACACACCGCTGACATCAGCAGAGACCAAATATTTACCCTCTGGGCTAAAGCCTAATGCAGAAATACTTTTCGTATGATGAATAAGACTAGATTCTCTTTTTTGGGCTTTGATATCCCATAAATCAATGCGTTTACCGTCTATGGCAGAGGCAAACCAGTGGCTGTCAGGACTAAATGCTGCCGCTGCACCAGAGATGGCGGGAACTGAAAACTCAAGTAACTTGGTGTCGATATTGCGCACTTCTATTCTATCGCCGACATTAATAGCAATAAATTTGCCATCAGGACTGATATCGACAAAAGCTTCTGAATGGGAAAGACCACTTCCAGTGAATGTAGAGATTGTTTTGCGTTTTATGGTATCCCACAGCTCCACAGGATTATTTTGTGAGGTTAGGGCTAGTAGGCGGCCATCAGCACTGAAATTAGAGGTATAACTATCATTCTCAGTATGTGCACGATACCATTGTTGGGATTCTTGCATGACTTCACCGCCACGTATAAGCGTAGGGAGTGCTTGATCAACATTAGAGAAGTTTTGATGGGCAGAAATGCTAGTAAAAGGTATCCACACCAGTAAGACAAAGCTCTTCTGTGCTCTAGTCTTTAGTGCATTTTGCAGTGGGGTAAATTTTTTAAGGAGAGAGGCTAATATTGTTTTTTCTATTAGTGCTCTAACTCGCTCATTGTTTCGCATAATAAGAAATCCATTTTCATGCAATCACCAGCGGTTTTGTACAGTTATCTAGAAAATGTTGTAAAATGTACAAAAAGCATTTCAGATGATAATTGTAGAAAACTAAACCCACGCTTAATGAGCTTATTTCTACAACAGGTTTATTTAAAAACTTCGAAGGAAGAACCTTCTTACACAAAGATACTGTGCTTGAACGATACCCGTCTAACAGGGTATGGCGATATTTAAATAGCCTTAATCAGAGCTTCTTTCAAAAAGAAGAATCAATCTGCATGAACACTATACATGAGATTAGTTAGAACATTTATTGATTATATTTATAGCATTCAGTAAAAAATATATGGCGTCCAAATAGCCCAGAATTGAAATCCCTTAGGTAGTACTGTATTTATTATGCAACACGTTGAATCATAATCTGTTGTAGGTTAGCTACATGTTGATTTTCAGAATTGGGGTTGCGTTAGACGCAGAGATAAAACAGCTTGAATTTCTCATATTTTGTTAAAATACAAACAAATAATTGAATTTTGCTATTCACATTTGAAGCTATGACTCTTCTCGTAGTTCAGGAAGTACAGTCTGATCTGTGCAGTATTCTTTGTGTGTTTTTCTTAGATCTAGGAGAAATAATTAGCTAAAAACGTATCAAAATCTTCTTTATCTTTTGCTTCAAGCCGTTTTTGTTCTTGCAAAGAGCTTGCAGCCATAGCGATAAATTCTTTTTCTTTATCAACAGGTAAGGTTCGATTTAAAAAGATATCGCGATGTTCTAATGATTTCCTGCGCGCAAATTCATAATAGTTTTCATTGTTGCTGAAAAGTTCTTCCAAGAGACGTGCAGAAGGCGTGAGTTCAGGGTGGCGGACGAGATCCAAATGTAATTCATGGGATTCTTGATAACAGTTCTCGCCATAGGTATCCCCTAACAACTCGGCAACCGGCGCCATGGCGTGTAACAATTCTTCGGCCCAGGATTTCAGGCTCACTGATTCATCATTGCGGGAGAGAGTTAGGCCAGGTTTTCTGCCCAGATGAGCGACTCTACTTTGGTTGCTATCAATTTCACGACGTTCATTCATGTCAATATCTGGGCTTTCTTGCAACAGACAAAACAGCATAAATGTTTTTAAGAAATAGAGCTGTTTGTGGGTTAAGCCAGCCGGATGAAAAGCATTAATATCCAAAGAGCGTAATTCGACATATTGAATGCCGCGTTGATCCAAAGCATCAACGGGTTTTTCCATGTATTTTAATATCTGCTTAGGTCGAACCGTACTGTAGTATTCATTTTCAATTTGTAATAAATTGGCATTTAACTGACGATATTTGCCATCTACCTTGACGCCTATTTTTTCATAAGCAGGGAAGGGTGTCGTGATGGCTTCACGTAAACTCCTGGTATATTTTGCCAGTGAGTTGTAATTTGCTTTTACTCCGGCTTCACCTTCTTTCAGATTGGTATATCCAATATCCCCCATTCGTAACGAAGTACCATGTGGCTCGTAAGAGGTTTTTTTATTGAAGATTTTCATGTTTTCCGGCATTTTGATGCCATCAAGAAAACTGTTACAAATAGCCGGAGAGCTGCCGAATAAATAGGGAATTAACCAGCCATAGCGTAGTAAATTACGCGTTAGCGCCATATAAGACTGATCAATAAAATCTTGTTCGCTATCATTGTTTCCTTCAAGTTGCTGATACACAGGCCAAAGTTTTAATGGAAAAGAGTGGTTGAAATGGATGCCAGCGATCACTTGCATCATCTTGCCATAGCGACTAGCGAGCCCCTGACGGTAGACTGATTTCATTTTTCCGGCATTGGATGTGCCATATTCTGCAATGTGGATATCAGACTCACCACCGATTACACAGGGCATACTGGTTGTCCATAGCAATTCATCATCAAGCTTTTGGTAGACAAAAGTCTCAATGTCTAACAAAAAGTCTAAGGCTTCACTAGCCCGTGACAAAGGGGGGGTGATAAATTCTAGTAAAGATTCGGAATAATCAGTAGTGATGTAAGGATGCGTTAATGCAGCGCCCAGAATCTTTGGATGTTTAGTTTGTGAAATGCGCCCTTCCGGGGTTACTCGCAAACTCTCTTTCTCCAGCCCAGTCTTGCTACCTTGTAAGAGGTGCTCCAACTTATTGTCGATGAGGGATTCAAGACGTTTATTTAGTAGATTGTACACGGACAAAAATAGTATGAGTTAAAATTGCGAGCATAACAGATATTAGAATATCTGAAATTATATATGCTTACTAAGCGTCGTCATAACCTTGGCGGTTAGCGGCATAGTAATTTTACGAATCGGCCAGGGCAGTGTGGCGCTTCCTGCTTGCACCGCAACGTCGGCATGGTGTTGTTCGTCTTCTTTCATTTTTTGCAGTATCGCCATGGCGGGGAGGTCATTGGCAGGTAGTTTGTTGATATGCTCTTCCAGATGACGCACGACTTGATCTTCGGTTTCTTTAACAAAGCCTAAACTCCATTTGTCTCCCGCATAGCCAGCTACGGCTCCAATGCTGAATGATCCCCAGTACCATAGCGGATTAAAGAAGCTTTTATGACTGTCCAGTTCTTTGATGCGTGTTTCACACCAGTTTAGGTGGTCATTCTCTTCCATCGCGGAACGTTCCATTTGCTCGCGGATATCTTCCCGTTTTGCGGTGAGTGCCTGTCCACGATAAAGCCCTTGAGCGGCGATTTCACCCGCATGGTTAATGCGCATTAACTGGGAGGATATCTTTCTTTCACTATCCGTTAGCGGTGCCGTCTCACTCATATCTTTCGCGGGATAAGGACGCTCTGTTGTGGGAGCGGGTGCGAATAGGGTTTTTAACGATTGATCAACTTCATTGATCAGGTTGTCAAAAAGTGAGAAGGCACGCATGCTTTACTTCCTTTCTTTTTGAATCAACATGTTAATAATCTTCACTAAATTCGCTTCGCCGCCAGCCATATACGGGCTAGTACGGTATTTTCCATTAATGATAATCGTTGGCACTGAGGTTGCTTGTGAAGCTCCACTCACGGTTCGTGCATTACTCATGGAGGCGTTTAATGCCATTGAATTGAAGGTATTATTAAACTGTGTTTCGCTATAGCCATGAGAGGTGAAAAATGTTTTTAATGCATTCGCATTGTTTAAGCGATTGTTCTTCTCATGGACTTCTTTAAAGAGTTTATCTAAAAGATGTTTTTGGTTGTTCGGATCAAGAATTTGTGCGGTATAAAAAGCTTTGGCATGAAAAGACCACTGTGGGTTAAGAACGGCAGGTACTTGGCGGAACTCAACATCACCCGGTTTGGTCTTTTGAAATTCTTTAATAGTGGGTTCAAGTGTATAACAGTGAGGGCAACCTAACCAGAACAACTCCACCACTTCAATTTTACCTGCTGCGGCATTGGTGTTCATCTCCGGGAAAATTTCTTGATAATGTTTGCCTTCAACAAATTGACTGCTAGCTTCTTTTTGAGCCGTTGCTGTTTCAGCTTGACCTTCAGAGGATAGGCAGCCTATTAAACCAAAGAATGTTAGCAACATAATCGTTGTCATTTTTAAAGTGGTTTGTTTCATTTTTGTTATTCCTATATTCGTTATGTGAGTAGCTTTGAAGACAATGCCAGAGGTCAAAGGTTCATTTGCGTTTTACCACATCCATGCGGTTAATGCAGAGGCAGGGAATTAATTATTATTGATTCCCAGTGTTCACTACCGCTCAATGCAGTGCCTTTTCGCAGTTACCTTTAATGTAGTAATGAATTAATGAAGTCCTGACATGTATTCGGCTACTGCTTCAATCTCTTCATCACTCATGCGTTTTGCGATGCTTCTCATCATGCTTGAGCTATCGTTAGCGCGAGTACCTTTTTTAAAGTCTTTTAACTGCTTGGCGATATAAGCAGCATGTTGGCCACTGACACGAGGATAATTAGCAGCAGGGTTTCCCAATCCGGTAGGGCTGTGACACGCAGCACAGGCCGTTACATGAGTCGTTAAATTGCCACCTTTATAGATAGTTTTACCAAGCACTACCTTTTCTTTATTACCAGCACCCGGTTTGGTGGTTTGTTGAGAATAAAAAGCCGCGATATCTTTGATGTCTGTTGGTGATAAAGGTGCAACCATTGCAGTCATAGTTGCGTCATTTCGTTTTTTATCGTGGAAATCAGTAAGCTGTTTTTCGATATAGTTTGCATGTTGACCTGCTAATTTTGGCCATAGTGGATTTCCACTGTTGCCATCTGCGCCATGGCAAGCCGCACAAGATGCTGATTTTTCTTTACCTTTTGCTGCATCGCCAGCGGTTTTTATTTCCGTGGCAGCACTATTGGCAAAACTACAAGTGGTAGATAGTAGAGTCAGTGTGGCTAAGGTGATTTTAAAATAAGTTTTCATTTAAATATTCCAATATAAAAAGCGAACAAGTAGTGTTAATTTTGTGAACTGTATATACCATATCAAGGAATGTATTAGCAAATATTAGGTCAGTGATTTACCGAGTTTCTATGGACACCTCTATTGTAACTCGTGCTTGATACCCATAAACTGCCTTATCCCGTTACGAGCATCATTATCGTAAATAAAAAACCGTGAATAAAAAATCGTGAATAAAAATTATCATCAAGCAAAATTTGAGCTGAGTGCTTCCAGTCCCTCTTCTTTACCTCCCGAGTTAGGTTTTGAGGTGGCGTTTGCGGGGCGTTCGAACTCCGGTAAGTCCAGTTCATTAAATCGGGTTTGTCAGCAAAAGAGTCTGGCGAGAACGAGTAAGACACCCGGTCGAACCCAGCTCATTAACTTTTTCTCTCTTTCAGATGGACGCTATTTAGTGGATCTTCCCGGTTATGGTTATGCCAAGGTTCCCGAAAAAGTGAAGCGCCAGTGGCAAAAATTTATTGAGACCTATCTTGATACCCGCTGGACACTAAAAGGTCTGGTTCTGGTGATGGATATTCGCCACCCGTTAAAAGAATACGACAAGATGATGCTAGACTGGGCAGCGCGAAAAAAATTACCCACTCATGTATTACTCAACAAGTCTGACAAGCTCAAGCGTGGTCAAATCAATAATACGTTGATGAAAGTAAAAAAAGAGTTGGAAAAACACACGATAGATAAATCAGTAGAAATGACGGTGCAAACCTTTTCGGCTAGTAAAGGGGATGGGTTGGATACGCTATGGTCACAGCTAGATAGCTGGCTGTATGAAGAACAAAGCGAATTAGCTGAATAAAATAATGAGTTAGCATCCAGAAATAGCTAATAACGATGTTATTTGTAGACCGGATAAGGAACGCCATCCGGCAAGATACGGTATTTAAAGATTTGTCGGATGACGCTAGCGCTTATCCGACCTACAAATTGCATAGTTCTGGGTATAGTTCTGGGTATAGTTCTGGGTATAGTTCTGGGTATAGTTCTGGTCTTTCTGGACAGTCACTAATTAGATAAACACACAATAAAACAATCGCAAGCAAGGGAGAACATATGCAAGCCATCGAATCGTTACTTTCCACCGTAAGTAGTTTTGTCTGGGGGCCAGTGATGCTGGCTTTTTTAATGGGTGTTGGAGTCTATTTAACCATTCTATTAAAAGCACTCCCGTGGCGAAAATTAGTGCATGCCGTATATACACTCTTTGAAAGCCGTTCAGATACACAATCAAAAGGCGACATAACAGGCTTTCAAGCACTGATGACTGCGCTGTCGGCGACAGTGGGAACAGGCAATATCGCAGGTGTTGCAACAGCCATCGCTTTAGGTGGACCTGGTGCAGTGTTCTGGATGTGGGTCATGGCATTGTTTGGGATGGCGACCAAGTATTCAGAAGCCGTTTTAGCGGTACATTATCGAGAGATTGACGATCGTGGTAATCATATCGGCGGGCCGATGTATTACATTCGTAAAGGCATGGGTAAAAACTGGGGCTGGTTGGCGTTTTTGTTCGCCCTGTTTGGCATGTTGGCGTCTTTTGGTATTGGTAATACGATTCAATCTAATTCAGTTGCGCTGGCGGTTGCGGAGAATTTTAGTATTCCTAACTGGGTAACCGGGCTAGTCATGGCCGTGCTTGCTGGAATGGTGATTATCGGGGGTGTGCGCAGGATTGGAAAAGTCGCTGAGAAGCTTGTGCCGATTATGGCTATTTTATATATTCTGGGTTCGATGATTGTTATTGGCTCTAATCTTGAGGGTGTCCCCGCAGCCTTTATGACGATCATTCATGATGCCTTCTCCGGAACAGCTGCCGCAGGTGGCTTTGCTGGTGCTTCGGTATGGATGGCGATACGCTTTGGTGTGGCGCGTGGAGTGTTTTCCAATGAGGCTGGATTAGGTAGTGCGGCTATGGCTCATGCTGCTGCGAAAACCAGCAATCCGGTTAAACAAGGCACTATTGCTATGTTGGGAACCTTTATTGACACCATTTTGATTTGTACCATGACCGCTCTGGTTATTGTTCTCACGGGAGCCTGGACAGGAGGCGAGACTTCTTCCGCCTTATCCACGCTTGCTTACAACACCGGCTTGCCAGGTTTTGGTAGCTATGTGGTTACGCTAGGTTTGATCGTTTTTGCCTTTACCACCATTCTGGGCTGGAGCTATTACGGCGAGCGTTGCGCTGAATATATCTTTGGTACAAAATCTATTATGCCTTTCCGGTTGCTATGGATCATTGCTATTCCTTTAGGAGCTTTAGCCGCAGGTGAAAATTCCTCGGTGAAATTACTATGGCTGTTAGCAGATGTGCTCAATGGCTTGATGGCTATTCCCAACCTTATTGCCTTGGTCGTTTTAAGCCCTGTAGTCTATAGACTGACAAAGGATTACTACTCAAATAGCGAAACTAAGACAAACAACGCAAACAAATAGAGGCATAAGGAATCCTGATCAAGTCATATTGTTCTGGAAGTGAGCCTTCAGAGACTGTGCAAGTATTCCTTTGTAGGGTGTGCCGACGAAGGAGGCGCATCATGAATCAACAACTTACGGTGCGCCTCGTACCTCGGCACACCCTACAAATGAGATTTTTCTTAATACTTGCACAGTCTCTTCAGGCTCGCTACGGTGCTTGTAATCAACACCTTAGGCGAAGCTAAAGCATCGCGTCCAGAAAGTTAGACTTGTTCAGAGGTTCCGTAAGCTTATAGAGAGCCTCAGTCATAGAGCTTCAGTCATAGAGCTTCAGCCATAGAGAACCTCAAGCCATAAAGAGAAAACAGCATGACAGAAAAATCAATACACGGTCTATGGTCTGGTCGCCTGGCCTTTATTTTAGCGGCAACAGGATCGGCAGTAGGGTTGGGAAATATCTGGAAATTCCCCTATATAACCGGTGAAAATGGCGGTGGTGCTTTTGTACTCTTTTATTTGCTGTGTATAGCTATTATTGGTATTCCCATCATGATGGCAGAGGTCATGTTAGGTCGTCGGGGTCGACAAAACCCGATTGGAACCATGAAAACATTGGCTTTGGAAGAGAATGCATCTAGCAAATGGAAATGGCTGGGTGGCTTGGGTGTGGTGACCGGAATAATGATTCTGTCCTATTACAGCGTCATCGCGGGTTGGGCATTATCCTACTTCTTTGAAGCAGTGGCGGGTACGTTTAAAGGCATTTCAGCATCAGCATCAGCCGAGCATTTTGGTTCATTGGTGGGTTCCTGGGATACCTTGTTGGGCTGGCACACCATGTTCATGGGGTTAACCTTGTACGTTGTCTCCAAAGGCGTACGTGGCGGTCTGGAAAAAGCGGTTACTTTGTTAATGCCGGCTTTATTCATTCTATTGCTCATCATGGTGGGTTATGCCATGCAAACGGGTTCGTTTCAGAAAGGGCTAGATTTTCTTTTCAGTGCGGATTTCTCGAAATTGAATAAAGAGTCAGCCTTAATTGCAATGGGTCATGCCTTCTTTACCTTGAGCCTGGGCATGGGTGCGATCATGGCGTATGGCTCCTACCTTCCGAAAGATGTTTCTATTGCCAAAGCCGGCATTGCCATAGCGTTGGCAGACACGGCAGTAGCATTGCTTGCAGGGATGGCGATCTTCCCCATCGTTTTTGCCAACGGATTAGAGCCAAGCTCAGGTCCAGGACTCATCTTCACGACACTGCCGATTGCATTTGGACAGATGCCTTTTGGCAACATATTCGCCTCTATCTTCTTTTTGTTACTCATCTTCGCAGCATGGACATCAGCCATTTCACTAATCGAACCGGCTGTAGCCTGGTTGGTTGAAAAAGCCGCAATAACGCGTCTACGCGCAACCGTTTTAATGGGCGGTGTTACCTGGCTCGTTGGCATCGGGTCAATCCTGTCCTTTAATGTATGGAGCGATGCCAAGTTCCTGGACAAAACCTTCTTCGACTGGATGGACTACCTAACCTCCAACATCATGCTACCGTTTGGTGGCTTGCTCATTGCCCTCTTCGCTGGATGGGTGATGCGTAGGAATAGCTCTCAAGAGGAACTAGGGCTATCATCCGGGATGCATGGCTTGTGGTCTTTTTTGGTGAAATACGTGGCTATAATTGCGGTATCAATTGTCATGTTAAAAGTATCGGGATTAATGGATTGGGCGATCAATTTATTCTAAAGGGCTATTCTAAAAGCTATGTATGAGTATGCTTCTGACTATGTTTGCCAATACACATATCCCAGAGTGGGCGCGTTGGATTGCACAAGATGCCGATGGAACATGGTGGGCGTATGAGCATGAACCGAATGAATCGCATTCAGGTTGGTATGAAAATGAGGTGGGGCGATCGGTAAAGTTGTACCAAGATGAAGTTAATACTTCATGGCGAGAAAGTTGTCGGAAACAGAATCCTGAAATCTAAACCCTGACTCTGTACTAACTATTGATTGTGCTAACTATTAACAGCACAGCCCTATCCACAAACTGTAGAAAAGTATATCATCTTGTAGAGTGTTAAAAGTAATGACAAAACAAGCAACTTGGGCTTATTAGAGGCTTTTAAAGGATGGGAACCTTGCTGAAACCACACCAATCACACCAGAAGAAAAAGATTCTGCTCATCGCAGCCAATCCAGAAGACACTACAGCCCTCAAGTTGCCCAAAGAATTCAGAGAAATAGAAGCCGCTTTAGATCGTGCTACTTATGGTGATCAATATGATGTGAAGCCAATAGGTGCAACCCGCTTTAAAGACCTACGACGAACCCTAAACAAATACAAACCTCATATCGTCCACTTCAGCGGTCATGGTCTGGATAACGGAATTTTGCTGGAAGATGATCACGGCAATCAACAAATAACCTCCATCCACTCATTGGCTGAATTAATCAGCCTGACGAATGAGAATATTGAGTGCGTTATTCTAAATGCCTGTGATAGCGAAGCGGGAGCCGAAGCCATTAGTCAGCATATTGACTATGCCATTGGCATGAATGCCCCTGTGGGTGATCAAGCTGCCATTGATTTTTCGACCGGTTTTTACGATGGCATTGGCAATAGTAGGGGCAATGGTTGTGATTATAAAAAAGCCTTCAAATTTGGCAACAATGCATTCCACAACTCCTCGTCACAACGACAACGCACGCTTAAAATAGCTGAAACATCCAAAGTAACTCTACCCATCATCACTCCAAGGCTCTTTGAAAAAACAGAAACACAACAGCCAAGCCACGAACAAATAGACGAACAAAGCAACAAAGTGCCGTGGTTCTATCACACCATCGATCACGATAAACTTCTGGAAATAGACCTGTTTAGTAAAGCAGACAACCTGATATTTGGCTTTTTTACAGCCAAAGGTGCCGATGCACCACAAAGCTTCGCCATCCATTGTTGTATAGAGCTATTGGGAGGTAGATACACGCTAGATGATGATATTGAAAAAGATGTGCATTACATAGAACTGCAAGGAATGGATAACAATAGTTTTGAAAACAGTCTATTAAGACGTATAAAAATGGATGTCATACAGCCCCTGCATCAGCAATCAAGTCAACAGCAACAGTCGCAGCAAAACGAAATAGAAAGCTGGCTGTTGAGCCAAAGAACAACCGTGGTTCTGCATGTTCGGGTAAAATCACATGCCCAACAGAAAAACATCAATAACATCATTCAAGGTGCAGAAGATACATTGAAAAAATTCAATCTTACCAGCCAGAAAATACTCACCCTGTTTAGCTGCGATACACCACTTCCCAAAAAATGGGGGCTTTTTGCCTGTAAGCCTCCCGCCAATTGCATCTCAATGGGAGAAATGAGACAACTCACCAAACACGACATCCATGACTGGCTAGAAACACTAAAAGCAAAAACCCAACAACAAAATCATCCAGAAGAAAAATTGATCCAAATGATTCGTAAAGAGTTAATTGATTACAAGAAAGTGCTAAGTTACTTACAAAATATCCAGCACCAAAATGTACAAGCTCCTAGATAACCCACGCAAGGAACCCCAACGATGAGCAATTCATATTATCAAGGTCAGGGCGAACAACACGCAACCTCTTTGCAACTCCCTGTCATCAATCTCGACAGCCAGACCGAACCCCAAGGCTACCTTGCCACACCAGAGCTGGCGGCTGCGGTTGATACCGCCATTACGTTAGGGATGCCACTGCTACTGACAGGTGAGCCGGGGTCTGGCAAATCATCACTGGCAAAAAGCATAGCCTGGGAAGTGCTGGGCGGAAACGAAATACCGCTACACTTCACCATAAAATCCGATACCAGAGCCAATGATCTGTTCTACCGCTTTGATACCGTCGGACGTTTCCATGCCTCCAATATCCCCGATGCAGACACCGCCGCCCACCACTTCATCCATTTTGAAGCCATGGGCAGAGCAATACTGCAAGCCAAGCCTATTGCGGCAGTACAACAACTACTAAAAAGTGAGACTCAGGTTGCAAAAATACACACAGGTACACAAAAGCGTAGCGTCGTATTAATTGATGAAATTGACAAAGCACCGCGTGACGTACCCAACGACATACTGGTAGAAATCGAACAACTGTGTTTCGACATCCCCGAACTGGAAGCCCGCGTAGAGCTACAGCCTGAAGAGCGCAACTATCAGCCCATTGTTATCATCACCAGCAACTCAGAAAAAGCCCTGCCAGAAGCCTTCTTGCGGCGTTGCGTCTATCACCACCTGCAATTCCCACCCTTTGCGGATGATGAACAAGCTAAAGGACAAGTTCAGGGTATCACCGTCAATGATATCGTAGCCAGTCGTTTGGGTAATCGCTATCAGGGCGTATCTCCATTGCTGGATCAAGCGATTAGCTGGTTTAAATACTTACGTCGAGAAGTTCACGGCATAGAGCGCAAACCCTCACTAGCCGAGCTATTAAACTGGCTAGAATATTTAGTGCTAAAAGACCCAGAAGGCAAAGGCTTAAATGCCCAAACCCAACAGCTTTGTAATAGCATTAACCATTTGTTGCTAAAAAACCCAAAAGATCAGCAACAGTGCAAGCAATGGTTAGAACAATGGTTAGCCAGCAATGGATAACATTATACTAAAACAAGTTCACAGTAGGCCGGATAAGCGATAGCGCCATCCGGCAAGGCGTAAAGAATGGAAAGTCGGATGGCGTTCCTTATCAACCTACTCGAAGCCTGTATTTTTCTAGTTACAAGGTTCTAGCCACAGAAAACTGTAAAAAATGACCAAAAAACCAGACAACCCAAAAGCCACAAGCAGCACCCAACAGTGGCTAGACAAACTACCCCAACTGAGCCATCTGCTCAGTCAAGGCGGTCTACCCGTGGGCACGGATGTCTGGATTCGCATCTACGATCTGCTAATAGCCAAACATCAGCAGCAAAACCTGCCACAAAACCCGCAGGAGCTGCAATGGTCACTCAGCGGTCTAATCGTCACCAGTGAAGATCAACAGCAGCAATTCAATACACTCTACAAACAGTGGCTAGACGATATAGGCTACGGTGAAGCTGAATCACCTCAGCAAGCTCACAGCCAAAAACAAGAAAACAAAGCACAAAAAGAGTGGCAAAAGCGCCTACAAGCCCAGCAAAAAAACAAAAGCATCTGGAAAATAATAGCGCTGGCTATCACCCTGCTGGGCGCACTAGCGATTGCCATTTACTCCTTTCTACCAGAGCCAGAAGACCCAGAAGCCAAAAGAGAAAAACCAGAAATAACCACATCAACCACTAAACCCGCAAAAGCAAAAAGCCCCATTGCCTTGCAACCAACTCCCCTTCGCAAAGACCTGTTGCCCAAAGCAACAGCAAAGCCTAACGCACGACAAGCCTACCTGCTCAAACTAATAGAACGCTACCTGCCGCTCATCCCAGCGTTTTTATTTTTACTTTGGCTGTTAGCCAAATGGCTACGCTGGAAAGAAGTCCTGCGTCAGCAAAAAGGCGATCCGAACGACCCACTCAACCACATCAGCATAAGCAACCGTACAGAGCAACCAGGCAATGCACGCTTATTCAACAGCCCCGCCTTGTCGCGCGCCTTACGGGCTATGCATAACACGGTTAAAAAGCCCGATCGTCAACTCGCCATAGAAGCCACCGCCGATGCCACCGCGCGGGCGGCAGGGTACTTTACCCCGGTATATCAACAACGCGCATTCGTCCCACCCACGGTACTAATGATCAGCTATCAACATGGGCGTGATCAAGCAACAGGGCTGGCTTTATTACTCCAGCAACGCCTGTTACATGCCGGCCTAGAAGTGCATACCTACCTGTTTCAAGGCACACCGCAACGATTACTGCCACTAGATGAACAACACTGGACTACCCTAGAGGAAGTCACCGACTATTACCCACAGGCTAATTTGGTGCTGATTTCTGATCCCGACATCTACCTGAGTCACTGGTCAGGTAGCTTGCACCCGTGGACAGAAGCCATCAGCCAATGGCAACAACGTGCATTGCTTTATACCCGACCACCCTCTCAAACTACGCTCAACACCTTTAGCCAGCTCAGTTTGCAATCTGCGCCACTGAGCAGTGAAGGTTTGCGACAAATCAGCCAACAGTTTTCAGGCGTGAGCCAATCGCAAAGCTCGTTATCAGCATCGACTTCCCAAAATACACAGTACACACAGAACACACTTCCGTCCGTACTAGCCAGACTAACCATCAGTGATTGTTCCGAAGAGCCAGACAAAGCAGCGCAGGTAGAACAAATAGCCGGGCTAAAAGCATTTTGTAATGACGAGGACGATCTCTATCTGCTCAGCACCATAGCCGCCTACCCAGAACTACATTGGGTACTAACGCAACGACTGGAAAGCGAGCTGTTTAACGATCAACCTCCAGCACAGCGCGAACAACGTTTGTTACGCCTGCTGCGCCTCCCTTGGCTACGTTTTGGACAAATTCCTCACTGGTTACGACTCTATTTGCACCTACAACAAAGCAGGGAACAGCAACAATCCACCCATCATCTTTATGCACACCTTTTTAAACAGGCGCAGATCAGCCAGCAAAAAGGCATCCATCAAGCAGCAAAAGAACAACTACAGCTACCGTTTAACCCCAATGCACACAAAGCAAAACCCAAGCGAGCCTATTTACGCTGGTTAAAAATGCTCAGACAAGCCAGCCGCAACACAAGCAAAAATACAGCCCAACATACCCTGTGGGAAGATCAAATCTTCGCCACCACCTTACTAGGCAAAAAACCGTTCGATCTAGATATGTTGCTCCCCAAAGCATTAGCAAAAGCCATTCCTCATGGTCGCTGGCGCTCACTCTATCCACAGATGGCAGGGTTTGTACTGCTCTCAGTACTATTTGGCAGTGTGTTTCAGCAAAGTTGGCAACGCTACGGAAATCAACTGGCACAAGACTACTGGATTCAAGATCAGCAACTTAAACAGTTGCTAGCAACTACGCCTGTTAGCATTGCCATCAGTCGGCCCAAAAGCTTTGCAACAGGGGCAGCAATGGTTCGCTTTGAACAGCAAAAACAAGCAGCTAAACTCCTTAAGGGAGCACTGCAAAAACAAGGTTTCAAAGACACGATAAGCATAGATATTCAAGCAACAGACAAGAAAAGTGAAAATCAAACTGAAAGCCAAACTAAAAGCCAAACTAAAAAAGACCAAGCAAATCAGCCCAGTCTGATTAGCTATGCACCCCAAGCCACGCTTCAACCTGCGGTTGCTCTAATAGCCAAACAGCTCAAGCACTTAAGCTGGGGGCTAGAGCCTGATCTGAAAACACAAGCTGATCAGGCACAAGGCATTCAGATAAAGCTCAAGCAACTCACTCAAGCACCTACCACGTTCAGCGATATTGCCGCTACCCCCTTGAGTGCAGAACAAAAGCAAATACTCGCCAAGCCAATTAATAAAAAGAACCCACCTGCCATACAACCTTTTACCTTGTTTAGAGATAGTATTAGTGGCAACAACGCTAACTCTGAGAAGGCTAACTCTGATATAGAACAAAGCAAAAAACAGGACAAGACAAACACTCTGCCCACTATGATAGCCCTGCCAGCAGGTGAATTTTTAATGGGTTCACCAGAAGATGAACCTCAAAGAGGTTCAGATGAATCTCCACAACACAAAGTCAAGCTAAAAGCCTTTGCCATAAGCCAGAGCGAAATCACCTTTGACCAATATGATCACTTTGCGGAAGCGACCAAACGAGAAAAACCTAAAGATGAAGGCTGGGGTCGTGGTGATCGCCCTGTGATCAATGTCAAATGGAACGATGCGACAGCCTATACAAAGTGGCTCAGTGGACAAACAGGGCAAACCTATCGCTTGCCCAGTGAAGCAGAATGGGAGTATGCAGCTCGTGCCGGGACTAACACGCCATTTTCTACAGGAGACTGCATTCATACCGATTTAGCAAACTATGATGGAAACTATAGCTATAATGATTGTGGTGCTAAAACAGGAGAATATAGGGAACAGACCACACCCGTTACGGAATTGCCACCTAACCTTTGGGGACTTTTTGGTGTACATGGCAATGTGTGGGAATGGGTAGAAGACTGCTGGCATGACAACTATGAGGGTGCACCTAAAGATGGTTCAGTCTGGCAAGAGGCTTCGTGCGACCGTCGTGTTGTTCGCGGCGGCGGGTGGCTCAGCATACCACAGGACATCCGTTCCGCCAACCGCTTCAGGTTCTATCCAGATGAAGCGAGCTTCAGCACGGGTTTTCGGATTGCCAGGGCCTTATGACCCTTTGCACTTTGGCTCTTTTGCCCTTTGAAAAATGGTTAATATTATGGATAAATTTCATCAACTACCCAAGGTTGTTCAAGACTGCCATAAACTCATTGAGTGGTTTATACCGCAGATTGAAAAATTACCACGCAGTCGCCGCTTTACATTGGGTGAAAAAATTGAAATTCGGTTGCTGGAGTTGTTGGAGTTATTAATTGAGGCGGCTTATTCTCGAAACAAAATCCCCCTGTTACAACAAGCTAACCTAAAAATAGACTTGATTCGGCATTTATGGCGTTTAGGCTATAGTTTGCAATCCATCTCCATCAAGCCTTACGAAATAGGCACTAAACAGCTAGTAGAACTAGGTATGCAAACAGGCGGCTGGCTGAAAAGCCAACGCAGCAAGGGGTAGCGGAGCGATGCAATGAAACGACTAGGGAATATCTGGCAGCAACTGACCTCATTCGAAAACCTGCTATTGGCTTATAAAAAAGCCCGACTGGGTAAAATGAGCCGACCGGATGTGAGTCGTTTTACCTTCTCGTTAGAAAAAGAGTTGTTTGCCTTGCAAACAGCGTTGCAAACTCAGCGTTATCAGCCGGGTGCTTTTAGGCAATTTAAAATTTATGACCGAAAACCACGTCTGATTTCAGCCGCACCGTTTCGAGATCGCGTAGTACACCACGCCATTATGAACCTGATTGAGCCTTATATAGATCAGCGGTTTTATGAACACAGTTATGCTTGTCGCACAGGCAAAGGTGTACATAAAGCGGTGGCTTCTTATCAGCAGTGGTCTCGGCGTTATGCCTATGTATTAAATGTCGATATAATGAAATACTTTCCGTCGATTGATCATCAAATATTGAAAGCCAAGGTAGCGTGTTATATCAAAGATAAAAAAGTGTTGGCGTTAATCAACCGCATTATTGATCATTCACCGCGTTATGATGTGGTACCTTCCTTATTTGAGGGTGATGATCTGCTCGATGTGATGCACCATAAAAAAGGCCTGCCTATTGGTAATTTAACCAGCCAGATATTCGCTAATTTATATCTCACTGAGTTTGATTTTTTTCTAAAACAACAGTGTAAAGTGCCCGCCTATTTACGTTATGTAGACGATTGTGTGTTGCTCAGTGATAGTAAGCAGCAATTATGGGAAACTCATCATGCAATGGAAGCTTTCTTGCAAAAAGAACGAATATTACTTCACCCAAAGAAAACTAAACTACAACCCACTCACAAATCCTTAAATTTATTAGGTTATCGAGTCTCATCGAGTACCATCAGGTTGGGTAATAATAGTGGTTATCGCTACAGAAGGCGGCTAAAAACACTGGCAAGGCAATATAATGAAAATCAGCTTAGTCTGAAAGAGGTGAGCCAGAGTATTGCTGCATGGAAAGGTCATGCGCAACATGCAGAAACTTACCAACTGCGAAAGCATCTTTTTTCTTCAATTCGCTTCACCAAGGGAACTCTTTCAATGTCCGATCCGTCGTGTTGTTCGCGGCGGCGGGTGGAACAACAAACCACAGAACATCCGTTCCGCCAACCGCAACAGGAACAATCCAGATGAAGCAAACAACAACACGGGTTTTCGGATTGCCAGTACGCCCATACCCCTTGTCAGAGTCCTTTATTTCACGGAATAAAGGAGCGTATAAGTGGGTGCCCATGAAAGAGTTTCCTGCGCAACACAGGAGGTGTTGCCAAAGAAACCGGCAAGGATTGCCACAAATGGGGGTGAGTAGTGTTAAATATGATTTAATGCGAAAGCCCTTGTTTGTTTTTATTCTACTGGGTGTGTTTATCGCGGGTTTTATTACGTCTCAAACTTCTTATGCCGCAGCGGACAAAGACAATAAGCAGATTATTAATAACAAACCACTAACCCTACCAGCCTTGCCCTGCACCAATACCTTAAACACCTTGCCAGACATGCAGTTAATACCCGCAGGCGTGTTTAACATGGGGTCACCAGATTCTGAAAAGGGAAAAAGTGATAGGGAAAGCCCTCTACATCCCGTTGCTATTTATCGCCCCTTTGCGCTATCGCGCTGTGAAATCACGGTGGGACAATTTAAACGCTTTATCAGCGAAACCGATTATCAAACCGATGCTGAACGTGGCGGTGGCTGTTTTACCTTAAATAAAAAGAGTGATAGTTTTGAACAACAGGCATCGGCAAACTGGAAATCCCCCGGATTTTCGCAAACTGATGATCATCCTGTTGTCTGTCTGAGTTGGCAGGATGCGAAAGCCTATACGCGCTGGTTATCAGTGGTCACACAATCGACCTATCGTCTACCTACAGAAGCTGAATGGGAATATGCGGCAAGAACTTTAAACGGCAGCGGGTTAAGTCGCTACTGGGGGGATGATCCTGATAAGGGGTGTGCTTATGCGAATGGTGCAGATCAGGCACTGAAGAGGGCATTACCTGATTTTGGATTTAGTATTGCTCCATGTAATGATTCGGCTGTTTATACCCAAACAGCAGGGGCTTACAGGCGAAATGCCTTTGGTTTATCCGATATGTTGGGTAATGCATGGGAATACGTAGAAGACTGCTACCATGATAACTATGTGGGTGCGCCACTGGAGGGTTCAGCATGGCAAGGGGCTTCGTGCGACCGTCGTGTTGTTCGCGGCGGCGGGTGGTTCAACGATCCACAGATCATCCGTTCCGCCAACCGCGACTGGAGCAATCCAGATGGAGCAGACAACGACGCGGGTTTTCGGATTGCCAGGGCCTTATGACCCTTTGTACTTTGGCTCTTTTGCCCTTTGTATCAAAAAGGCTTAACCATCAGAAAATATCAATATAATAATCCAAATAAATGTAAAGGTATTTCCAGCTTCCCAGCGTATAAAATGTCATCCTTAACTAAGTAGGCTTCTTGTGTAACTTGCTTGAGCTGTTTTCTGGTTTTACTCTTCCCACCTATTTCAAATATGACATCATCTACTATGAAATCACCAGTTTTGCTGTAGTGTACTGTGTGCCCTGAATTTTTTAGCATTTTAATAAAAAACAGCTCTCTTATTGTTCCGAGTTGGTAGTCATGCCCAATTTCTTTGGATATGGTTTGGTACAGATTAGGATTGTCCAGATAGATTTTTTCCTTAGTTTTAAGTAAATGACTGCCTGATTGTACGCCTGTTACTAATTCTGCCAAGCCAGTGGACTGAAGAATATGCAGGTAGTGCTGGATAGTCTTATGATCTAAACCAATATGTTTGGCAATATTGTTTCTGTTTAGCTCACTGGGTGGAATGGTAGCCATATAGGATAGTACTTTCTTGAAATAGGGCAATTTTTTAGTTTTTAGCTTGTAATAGTTGGATATATCTTCATAGACCGTTTTTTCTATGACACGGAGTAGTTTTTGCTGATAAGCATCAATATCCTCAAGGTAGAACGGGTAATAGCCATGCTTTAAATAGTCTTTAAAATGCCCTCTGAGTCTTGGAATATTCGCAAGCTCACTTTCGATATCACTTTTGTTGTGTAATATATCTTGTAGCGTTATGGTCGAAATGTTCGCAATATCACTGAACTGCAAATATTCTCGAAAAGACATGCCAGCCAGTCTAAATAGGACACCACGACGAGATAGGTCGTGTGTTCCACCCATTAAGTCAATACTAGAACTTCCTGAAAATACGATGGATATCTCTGGGTAGGAGTCATATAGATTTTTTAGTTCTTGGTTCCAATCCTGATATTTGTGTACTTCATCAAGAAAGAAGTAACGTATACCTTGAGTTTCAACCATTTCGTTAATGAAATCGAATAGCCGATGATTGGAGAAGTGAATGTTATCTAACGATACATAAAGCACTTCATCTTGATTTTCGATTCTTTCCTTGATGTACTGCAAGAGTAAAGTTGTTTTGCCTGTACCTCTAGCACCAATTAGCCCTGTTAGTCTATTATCTACATTGAAAGTATTATAGATATAGCGGTGATGTGTTGTATCTGTTGCCTGTAGTAATCGTTTATGAGTTGCTATAATTTGACTAAACATTGGAATATACTCTAACTAATGTAGTTATATATTGGACTATACTCCAATATATAAGAAATTGTTTAAAGTTTGTGGAATTTTATTGTGAAATCAGAACTAATAGCCTCTCGGTTTGTAGGGCAAGTTATGCAGGAAATCCCTAATTAGTTATTAATATCTTAGTCTTGCGGAGAGGAATCTTGCAACGTGTCAATAATCGTTCTTCATCACCCGTTGTTTCTCTCGATCCCAGTCACGATCTTTTTCAGTCGCGCGTTTGTCATGTTGTTGCTTACCTTTCGCTAGCCCAATTTCTAGTTTGACTCGATTCTTTTTCCAATAGAGTGCAAGCGGCACAATGGTATAACCTTTTTGATCCGTTGCACCGATCAAGCGAGAAATTTCGTGGGCGTTTAATAACAGTTTGCGAACTCGAACGGGGTCTGGGTTGATATGTGTAGATGCGGATAGCAAGGGTGAGAAATGCGCGCCATGTAGCCACGCTTCCCCTTTATGAATTTGTACATAACCCTCTTTGAGCTGGGCACGACCGTCTCTTAGACTTTTGACTTCCCAGCCTTCTAGTACGAGTCCTGCTTCGAAGGTATTTTCTATGAAATAGTTATGACGGGCTGCTTTGTTAAGCGCAATTGTTACTCCGCCATGACCTTTTTTTTTCTTTCGTTTAGCCATTCGGATATTATATATCATAACGAGAGCAGGATTACACCTATCAGGATGATCCAGATTGCTTAATCTACTAGCTAGTTACCGTCCAGAAAGAGTTCCCTCTCCCTTAAGTAGGGTGTTGTAAAAGCTAAATTGTAGGTCGTATAAGCGATAGCGCCATACGACAAAAGCTGTTAATTCAGCGTCTTGCCGGATGGCGTACCTTATCCGGCCTACAAGAATATTGCTTTTGCGGCATTCCCCTGCTAGGTGGAGGGTGTTTCAGTGCTTTCTGGACGCTAACGAAATTATTAAGGAGTGTTATGCCAACCATTCAACGCAGTGCACTGGTATCATTTACGCCAGAGCAGATGTATGACATCGTCAATGATGTTGATAAATATGTGGAATTTTTACCTTGGTGTGGTGCATCAGAGGAAATAGGCAGGGAAGGTGATTCGGTCAAGGCTTCAGTGACTATTGCAAAAGGCCCGGTGCATAAAAAATTTATTACCCAAAATAAATTAGAGGTCAATAAAGTGATTGAAATGGAGTTAGTTGATGGCCCTTTTAAGTATTTGAAAGGTGCTTGGCGTTTTGATGATATCAAAGGTCAAGCGTGTAAAATTTCTTTGGATTTGGAATTTGAGTTTACTAATGGTTTGGTGGGTATGGCACTTGGGCCTGTGTTTAATCAGATAGCAAATTCCATGGTGGATGCTTTTGTAGAGCGAGCGAATAATATTTATGTCTAGTCAAATACAAGTTGAAGTGGTTTACGGCTTGGCTGATGAGCAGACTTTATTGTCATTCCAAGTGGATGAAGGGATAACGGTAGAGAGTGCTATTGAACAATCCGGGGTGTTAAAAGAATACCCTGATATTGATTTGACAAAGAATAAAGTAGGTCTATTTGGAAAACTAACTAAATTGACTCAAACCCTGAGAGATAAAGATCGTATTGAGATTTATCGCCCATTAATTGCAGACCCCAAAGAGGTACGAAAAAAGCGCGCTGCGGAAGGCAAAAAAATGGCTAAAGGTGGTGGCAAAACTGAGGATTCTGGTAAAGCTAATGGCTCTGGTAAAGCTGATGGCTCTAAAGATGCTAAGGCTAAAACCCAATGAAGAAAGTTACCTTTATTGGTTTAGGTACGATGGGCTACCCGATGGCAGGGCATTTGCTGGGTAAAGCCTTTGAAGTGACGGTTTATAATCGTACCGCCGCTGTGGCTGAGAAATGGCTTGCTGAATATGAGCACAGAGGAAATATAACCACTAATTTCGCAGATGCAGTCCACCAGGCAGACATAGTGGTCACTTGTTTAGGAAACGATAATGACGTTAAGGAAATTTACCACGGCATATTTGACTCTATCCAGCCGGGCACCCTTCTCATTGATCACACCACAACGTCAGCAACTCTGGCAGAGCTTTTGTCTGACAAGTCTCAAGAACATGGCTCTAGTTTTCTGGATGCTCCTGTTTCTGGTGGTCAAGCAGGTGCAGAGCAGGGCGTGCTGACTGTTATGGTGGGTGGCGATGAGAAAACCTATCAGCAGGCTAAAATAGTCATTGCGAGTTACGCCAAGGCGATAAAACATGTAGGTAAATCAGGCGATGGTCAGCGTTGCAAAATGGTTAACCAACTTTGTGTGGCGGGTGTTTTGCAGGGCTTATCCGAAGGTTTGGAATTAGCCAAGAGGTCAGGGCTTAGTGCTGAGACTATTCTAGAGGCTTTACAGCATGGAGCGGGAAGCTCTTGGCAGATGATCAACAGAACGCAAACCATGATGGATGGAGCATTTGATTTTGGGTTTGCAGTGGACTGGATGCGTAAAGATTTGGGTATTTGTCTGGATGAGGCACAGAAACACGGGCTGGATTTACCGTTGGCAAAAATGGTTGATGGTGAGTATGAAAAGTTGCAAGAAAAAGGTTGTCAGCGACAAGATACTTCTGTGTTAATTCGTCAATTTGACGGTATTAACCAAGCCAAGCAAGAAGAGCATGGCGGCGAGTAGTCAATGAAACTAACCGAGAATGTTTCTCTAAAGCCCTACAACACATTCGGTGTGGCATCAATTGCGCGGTATTTTACTGACATTAATAACCTTGATGATGTGTCAGAGCTCATTGCTTGGCGTAAACAAAATGATTTACCGTATTTGATCGTGGGTGGTGGTAGTAATTTATTGTTTAAAAATGATTATCCGGGATTAGTCGCGCATATAAATTTGCAAGACAGGCTGCTAATCTCAGAAGATAATGAAGCCAGTTATGTACAGGCGGGAGCCGGCGAGGTGTGGCATGATTTTGTCCGTTGGACTATTGATCAAGGCTATGCAGGATTAGAAAACCTATCGTTGATTCCCGGTTCGGTAGGTGCTGCTCCGGTACAGAATATTGGGGCTTATGGTGTTGAGCTAGTAGATCGTTTGCATGCTATTGATACGATAGATTTAGACTCAGGCGAGAGTCGTCAGTTTGATGTGACCGAATGCCAGTTTGCCTATCGCGATAGTTTTTTTAAATCGGTTGAACCGGGTCGATATTTAATAACAGCCGTAACCTTTAGATTGCCGCATAAGCCTGAATGGAAAACGGCTTACGCGGGTGTGGGAGATCAACTAGCAGGGCAGTCGCTATCATCCAGACTGATTAGCGATACCATTATTCGTATCAGGCAAAGTAAATTACCTGATCCGGCGGTTATTGGTAATGCAGGCAGCTTTTTTAAAAACCCTATTTTGGCAGATTCAGAATGGACACTTTTAAAAGAAAAGCACCCAGCGCTCCCCGGCTATCCACAACATAATGGAGGGATGAAAACATCAGCGGCATGGTTAATTGATGAATGTGGCTGGAAAGGACGCAAACTGGGGCTAGCAGGTGTTTATGACAAGCACGCTCTTGTCTTGGTAAACCATGGCGGGGCGAGCGGCAATGAACTGTGGGCAGTAGCGGAAGCTGTTATGCAGTCAGTGCAAGAAAAATTTTCGATTGCTTTGGAGCCAGAGCCTACAGTGATTTGAAGAATGCCCTATTCAGAGTGACAACTTGCCGAGGGCTGGGGAGGGTAGAATGGCAACGAAAAGTTTGTCTATGGTAATGGGTAATGCTAGTATTACCCATTGCTGCAATGTACACAGGATTAAACATGTCAACGGCTACCAGCAAACTTACTAGCAAGTATCAGGCAACTATTCCAAAATCCGTTCGTGAGGTGCTAGCTATCAATGCTGGGGACAATATTGCTTTTGATATTAAGGAAAATCGTGTTTACCTCAGAAAATCTACCCCCATTGATCTAAACTTTGCAGAAGCATTAACAGATACATTAAGCGAATGGAATTCGATAGCGGATGAGGAAGCCTATAATGAGCTTTGATGCGTTTAGTGTTGTTGTGGTGCCGTTTCCATTTACTGATAGAGCGACTTCTAAACGTCGCCCTGCTCTCGTATTATCAGACAAAAAACAATTCAATCAACCCATCGGGCACAGTGTCCTTGCTATGATAACCAGCGCCAAACAATCTGCATGGCCTTTGGATCAAGTCATCAACAATCTTGATGCTGCGGGTTTGCCATCTCCTTCTCTGGTGAGGATGAAGTTGTTTACCCTGGATGACAGATTAATTCTGCGTCAAATAGGCGAATTAAGTGACGATGATAAAACCCTCGTTGGCAAACAGATCAAACAATTATTCTACTTGTAGCCCGTATGTCGCTCCTCCTTGATGGCAGTAACAGCAGTGATATAGAAGTTTTCGATTGTTTTGAAGCCAGAGACACGGGTGATTTGAGGTTCGTATTCTGTCAAAAGATATGTTGTGAACTTCCTTATTTTTTGCACATTCCTTCCATCTTCTGAATCAATCATTCCTATATACTTACCCATATACTTAACTAGGGTTTTCTTAAGGAAATTGATGAAGTTTTTGTATTGGAAGTGAGCCTTTAGGCTCGCCATACGGTGTTTATAATCAACACTTTAGGCGAAGCTAAAGCATCGCTTCCAGAAAGTTTAGACTTAACCAGACTTCTTAAAAGAAAAGAACCCATTATTTACAAGCAACTATTCAAATTGCTCTCGTTTTCCTTAATGCTACGATTAAGGGTGCAGTTTATAATCTCTTCTGCGCTTCCCCTCCGAAGCCCGGATCTTAGTGTTGTAGTAAGAAAGGCGGGAGCAATCTTAATAGTTATTTCTTGATTTGATGTTTTCAAATACTTAATTAACAGTACAATAAGAGCCCTCTGGGGCTTGAGATGATATTTGAAATACCATGTATTATTTAGCACATCCGAATTCAGCATTTTGAAACTACGTATTCGACATAAAGTTGTATTTGCCATCGTAGGGATAAATATATTACTCACGCTAAGCTTGTTTTTGCTAAATAGCTGGAGCTTTCGGCGGGGGTTTTCTGACTATGTGCAGCAAGTAGAGGAAGCTAAACTTATACCGATGATAGAAGAGTTGGCGACTCTATACGAATCACGAGGTAATTGGGAGTGGATTCATACTGAGCATTATCGTTGGAGTCGTCTCATGAATAAGTATGTTATCACTGGCAAGCCGGGTTCAAAGGGAAGACCACCGCCACCTCCACCACTTTCTCATGGAGCAGCAGGGTCTCGACCGCCTCCTCCACACAACGGCAGGCCACCAGGTTTCCGTCCTCCGCCTGATTTTCATCGACCACCTGGTGATATGTCGTCAGGTTCCAAACCCCCACGACCGGGGGCTTTTCCTCCCCCAAGCCTCCTAGTCCCTATTAAGGGTTTGGGTTCCAAACCCCCACGACCGGGGGCTTTTCCTCCCCGAAATCCTCGAAGACCGCCTGCAGGATCGACTGCTTTTTCCTTTAACAATGCCTTGTTTTTAGCAGATGAAAGAAAAAAAATGGTTCTAGGTAATCCTGAAATCTTTAATAAGGCGCACTGGAAACCGATTTTATTGAATAAAAAAACGGTGGGTTATTTGGGGTTGATTCCCAAGGAAAGATTAACTGACCAACTTGATCAGATTTTCTCTCGTCAACAATATCGGAACTATGCTTGGGCATCTTTGGGACTGGTATTGCTTTCGATTATTACCGCATTACTGCTTGCTGCTCGGATGATAAAACCTATTTGTCTGCTAGACAAAGGAGCAAAAAAATTAATAGCGGGTGACTATCAGCATCAGTTGAACTACAAGAGTGGTGATGAGCTGGGAGATTTAGCAAACAACTTCAATTTATTAGCTAATACCTTACAAAAGAGCTTGAATGCTCGGCAGCAATGGATTGCAGATATCTCGCATGAATTACGAACACCTGTGGCTATCTTGCAAGCCGAGATAGAAGCTATACTTGATGGTGTACGCAGCGCCACGCCAGAGTCATTAGCTTCTCTACATACCGAAACCAAGCAGCTATCACGTCTTATAGCGGACCTGAATGAGCTTACCTTGTCTGATTTGGGTGCTTTAAGCTACAAAATGGAAAACATTGATATTCAGGAAATTATCGATGATGTAGTAGAAACAAAAGCTAATGCACTTGAAGCAGGTCAAATAAAAATCGAATTTGAAGTCAAACCTGAACCCTTTACTATTGTTGGGGATTATCAGCGATTGACACAATTATTCACCAACCTGATGCAGAACAGTTTACGCTATACCGATGCCCCGGGAACGCTACGAATTGAAGTAGAAAAGGTTGCAGATAATATACTTATTAGCTGGGCTGATTCAAAACCGGGAGTAAGTAGTGAACAATTGGCTCTTATTTTTGACAGGCTTTATCGCGTTGAATCTTCTCGGAATCGTAAAACAGGTGGTTCTGGATTAGGGCTTGCCATCTCTGAAAATATTGTTGAAGCTCATCAAGGATCAATGATTGCGGATCATTCTGAGTTGGGCGGTTTGCGTATTCAAGTTACTCTACCTCTATTCCCACTACACCCGATACACTCCCTACATCATAGCCAGGAGGGCACATAACCATGGGTTCTAAGATAGTCATTGTTGAAGATGAAGAAAAAATCTCCAGAGTTTTGCAAGAGTATCTCACCTTAAATGGTTTCACAGTGCATACAATTGCCGATGGTGCTGAAGCGTTAACCTGGTTACTTAATAATCCCGCTGATTTAGTGCTACTTGATATTATGTTGCCCAGTATCGATGGCATCACCATCTGTCGAGAATTACGCAAACATTCAGATATTCCCATCATCATGGTAACGGCTAAAGTTGAAGAAATTGACCGGCTGTTGGGTTTGGAAATGGGTGCAGATGATTACATCTGTAAACCGTTCAGCCCCAGAGAAGTAGTCGCTCGTGTGAAAGCCGTATTACGCCGATTTGCACCGAAAGAATCGAATGAAACTAGTTTGTATCTTATTTCAGAAAGCCATAGAGTGGTTTATGGGGATAGTTCACTAGAATTGACCTTGATTGAGTTTCAATTATTGGAAATGTTAATTTCCCAACCTGGGCGTATTTATACACGCCAGCAACTGATGGATTATATCTATAAAGACGGTCGAATAGTGAGTGACCGAACCGTTGATAGCCATGTGAAAAAACTAAGACAAAAACTCAAAGGCATGATGCCTAAAAAAGAGCCGATCCATTCGGTTTATGGAATTGGGTATAAGTTTGAACTGGAAGATATTGAGTGAATAATACCCCCTTCATTATCAGGGCTGTTCAATGCTACTGACTAGCCCTCCCAAAATAGGGTTTTATCTATGTTTCTGGTAGGTCGGATAAGGAACGCCATCCGACAAGATGCTGAATTCAAACTGTTTGTCGGATGGCGCTATCGCTTATCCGACCTACCAGAAACGTGTATTGGTTACACTTGTACGATAAAAAGCTAGCATTGAACAGCCCTGCCTTCATTATCCAGATTCATACTAATCTGGCTCCCAAATTCCCATTTGGGAGCAGAGTAAGGAAACTCCCGTTTCCACTATGCTTCTTTCGGTAAACCTTGTTATTAATGGGTGTCGGCAATTGTTCTCGACTTTAGTTCCAGACAAAGTCTTTTAATGATCATTACAGGTGTAGTGATTATGAAAAAGCCAACAGGAAGTAGGACTTTTATAAGGTGGGTATCGAGACGAAGTAACTTATTCTCCGAATATAAACACTTCATGGCTCTCTAACCATAATGGGTATTTGAACATAGCTTTCGCAAACAATTGGCTTTGTAAATGGTGATCCAACCAGCGTCGTAAATTCGTGTAAGGGCCTTCTCGGAACAACGGTCGGTTCACTTTAGAGAACTGACGAACAAAAGGCAGTAGCGCATAATCGAGCAAGCTAGGCGTTGGCCCCATAAAGAAATCATGCTGAGTTAAACGACTCTCCAAGCGCTGAATAAATGGCTCGCATTCTTGGCGGTCAGCTTCTTCTGAGGCATGATGAAAACGCTTAGCGCGTTTGTAATTTTCTAGGCTGGGCTTGAATTGGGTGTCATTTTCTTGAATTATTTTTAGCATTTCGGGTAACGCTTCGTTTTGGTCTGTTTCTTGATCTGTGGCTTGATCTGTACGTGGGTTTGAGTCTTGGCGAGAATACAGCAAGTTTTGTGGATCATTGCGCGTTAGCGCCCACAGCATGATGTCCAAACTTTCATCTATCACACGATCAGAATCAACAACTAACACTGGCACTGTTCCTTTCGGAGAGGCAGTCAACATTTCGTCAGGTTTACCGTGCATGGTGATAGCGCGCAACATAACGGGTTGTTGAGCTAATAAAATACCCAGCCTTGCACGCATAGCGTAAGGGCAATGTTGTAATGAGTACAAAATCGGCAATGCTTCGGGTGATTCTTTTTGTCTTGGCACGGAAGTTGTCATGAGCTTAGGTGATTTGTCCTAAAGCCCTTGGCTATATTGCGCGTTGGTCGAGACGGTAATCATGTCGCTGAGTTGTTGCTGCGCTTGTTCACGCTTGTTTTTGGTGATGTTGTTGATGCTGTCTCCATCGACATCACCGTTTAAGAAATTCTCAAAATGTTCAATCAGCTGTGCTTTATCTAGCTCGGCTTTAGAGCCAGCACCAATATTAGTCAGATCAATAAAGAACTCATCGAATAAGCCTTCCAAATCATTAACAATATCAAAGTTCAAGAATTGCTCATCGTTATAGATGCTTGGATAACCGCCCCTTTGTTTATCAACAGCAAACGACACGCCTTTCACATTGGTGATGGTTGTCGCCTTTTTACACTTCAACATACAGCCGTCTTCAATACTCGGTTTTTTACAGCCAACCGTTTGCTGGAAAAAACACTGACGGCTCGTCATCATCAGAATAGGGTGGTAAATACTGTAGAGCAATTTAAAGTGATCAGGACGCGCAATGTTCTTAATTTGTAGGTGATTTATTTCATTTGAAATGAAGGCACCTGCACAGTTCAACTCTTCTTTTAAGGTTAGCAGGGCGTAGGAGTTGGTGGTATTGAGGAACGGACCTGCTATCCACTCAATACCCATTTCAAAGGCTTTATAAGCAACACCTGTGTTATTGCTGACAATGCGTTCAGGGCGAACCTGTTCGAGCAAGCGCACAGATTCATCATAATCCTTACCGATCAATACCGCAGGAAACCAGGGAATCAAGCGAGGGTTTTCTAAGAAAATATCAATGTGCTTATTGCAGTCTTTCTTCCAACTTTCGGGCAGTTTAAAGTACACATCTGCACAGGTTAGATCACACAAAGGGATGTCTTTAACATCAGCAATCAAAATTGACAGGGTTGATTTACGGCCGTCGCTTTGAGTCGCGGCTAGGCTCTTCTCTAATTTAGGAACTTCAACGTGTGGAATAAGCTCAACAGAATTATTTAACCACAAAGCAGCACTGTTTTTAAGAACCGTTAGCTCTTTAAGAGGCAGGCTTAAATCTTTATCTAAACCAGAGCAGTCAAAGCCTGCAAGGGTAAAACCAGAGGTGGCGAAATTTTTGAATCGTTTCTCTAAAATAGCTTGGTCAATAGACATTTTATTAGCGGCACTGAGTTTTGATTCAGTGTGTAAAGTATGGTTTTTATTGTTATCACTACCACTATCGCCAATCGTTATGGTTAAGCATAAAGGCTCACCAAGCTTGCCAGAAAAAGCCAAGGCAAGAGATTGCTTAGCAATGCTCAGATACTTAATTTTTTCAGAGAGCTCATCACCCAGCGCGTTCCTTTTGGAATACAGCGCTTTCTTTACCTCTTCAATGTGAACAACGGAAACGGCACCTTGTTTTTGAACCGCGTGCTGCACACTATAATCACGAGGACTGTCAATAAACATATCCTTCGTTAGATCGCCCTGCAAAAATGAGTTGGTAAAGTCGCGGTTGAACACGCGATGCAAGTTAGAATCGTCGGCAAGCAGTTTTCCTGTCTCAACAAATTTATCGATTTGCTTACGCCACGTATCGGTGACGGTATACACGTAATGTGCACCTTTAATGCGGCCTTCAATTTTCAGTGAATCAACCTTTGCATCCACCAATTCAGGCAAATCAAAGTAGGCAGAATTATCCTTTAAATTCAGCGGAAAACGGTGACCTTCTGCGGTTGTTTCATACTCATCACGACAGGCTTGGCTGCATCGCCCACGGTTTCCTGAGTTACCCACGCTCACAGAGCTAGAGTAACATTGACCCGAAAATGCAATACACAAAGCACCATGAACAAAGACTTCGGTCAGTACATTGTTTTCGTGTGCCAAGGCGGTTAATGATTTGATTTCAGGAAGATTCATCTCGCGCGACAAATTCACCCGTGTCGCTCCGATTTTAGACAAGAACAAAATCTGACCTTCGTTATGCGTTGTCATCTGAGTGGAAGCGTGAATATTGAGCGTAGGAAAATACTTTTTAACTAAATTGAAAACCCCTAAATCCTGCACAATAATGCCATCAATACCCGAGTTAACCAGCTTATTCAACAGCTTAATCATCGTAGGCAGTTCTTGCTCTAAAATAACCACGTTCAAGGTTAAAAACACTTCACAATCATATTTATGCGCTAAACGTAAAACACCGATTAACTCATCGAAAGAAAGATTAGAAGCGCGGTTACGGGCATTGAACCTATCTAAACCGCAATACACCGCATTAGCGCCAGCAATCACTGCGGCTTTAATCGCTTCAACATCCCCACCGGGCGCTAATAACTCAATCTTTCTACTCATTGTGACGAACTCAATTAACTATTGATTTAAGGGTGCTCTTAATTATGGATGCTGACTGCAACCCTATTAGTAGCGGAAGTTTAACGGGAACTTGAAAGTATTGCTATGGGTAGGCATGGGTACGAAATCATAAAAGTGGGAAGTCCTATGTTAGGATCATGCGATAAACCCCATGTATAAAAAGAAAAATTATGATCCCATCCACATTATTAGGCACTGCGAATATTCCCAATAACGGTGGCGTACTAAGGCTAACGCAACGCGGCAATGAATTTTCTATTCATCTAAAAGGGGTGCGTGGTCAGTTAATGAACAGCCGGGCGCACTCTTCCGAGCTTGCTCTGGCTGAGTTAGGGTGCGCGCATCTTCAAGGGGTCAAGAATACCAGAGTGTTAGTGGGTGGCTTGGGGATGGGCTTTACTCTTGCCGCTGCTCTAAAAGCAACATCACATAGTTCCGAACATGGTTCCGAGGTAGTTGTAGCAGAGTTAGTGCCAGAAGTGGTTGAGTGGAATAAAGGCCCATTGGGCGATTGTGCAGGCAGACCACTTGATGATCATCGGGCAGTGGTACACGTTGGTGATGTGGCTGAGCTATTTAAAACCAAGCAAACAACATGGGATGCTGTGCTATTAGATGTTGATAACGGCCCCGAAGGCTTTACCCACACGGATAATAACAAGCTATATTCAATGGCGGGTCTACATGCTATTCGACAAACACTACGCCCTAAAGGCATGTTAGCGATATGGTCAGCTTGGCGTGATCCAAAATTCATCCAGCAACTGAAAAAAGCACATTTTAAGGTTGATGTTAAAACGGTCAGAGCGCATAAAGGCAAAGGCAGTCGGCATACTATTTATTTGGCTAGAAAATAGATACTAGCTTGCAGTCATATTCGTAGCGGAAGTTTAATGGGATCATGAAAATTTTTGTTTACTGAACTGGATGATAGCTAATCCCCAATCTGGCAAACCGATCAAGTAACCGATCAAGTAAAATATTTACTAACTGCCTTGAATAATCAATCGCCACAACAACGGCTGAATTAATGAGCTTACTTAATTTAAAACACCGTCCCACGTTTCGTAAGAATTACCTGCAAAGCTGCTTTACAGGGGATTTGAAATGATGCAACCCGAATCACCCAAAAGTCCTACGCAGAAATATAGATTGACTGAGAAAGGGAAGATTGTTGTGATGAGATAGGTGAATAAAGTTAGGATTAAGGAGTAGTGCTAACTTTATAAAAGCTAAAGTCATTATTATCAGTAGTCAATAGCTGAATAAACTTCGGATGAACAAACAGTTTCTCACGCCCAACCTGTTGCTCATACAGCACACCAATAGCACTTGATTTTTTAAATACTCCGAAGCGGTCTGGCGTTTAGCTATACCGGTATTCACCAAATTGGCGATGCGACAATAGGGCTGTTCAAATAATAGATCAACTAGCTCATGCGTGTAAATTGTGGGTAGTTCTTGCGGTACATACTCCATTGTATGTTCCATCAATCGCTGAATCGCCTGAATTTTTTGACACGTCCAAATTGCGGTTTCTTCAATAGCTTGCAACATAAAGAGTATCCAGTCTTCCCAGTTTTGCTCCTTGGTGACTTCCAGCAACAGCCGATAATAATCATCCTTATGCTGGATGATATAACGGCTCAAATAAAGAATGGGTAGCGTCAACAGCTCTGCTTCTATTAAGAATAAAATATTAAGAATTCGCCCCGTGCGACCATTTCCATCCACAAAGGGGTGTATAGCTTCAAATTGATAATGCGCTACCGCCAGACGCACTAATGGATCAAGGTCAGTCTGCTCATGCAAGAACTTTTCCCAGTTAGAGAGCTTTTCACGTAACACGGTCTCACCTTCAGGAGGCGTATAAATAACCTCACCACTTATTGCGTTTGCCCGCTTTGTACCTGGTACCTTACGAATATCTAGTGCCAAATTCTTAATGGTCTGACAGACAGCTACCGCAGTTGACGTGCTTAATGGACGATGCTTAAGGCTATCAAAACCCTCCGCCAAAGCAGTACGGTATTGCAAGGCTTCCCTTGTAGCAGGGTCAGCGGCAGGTTGCTTATCTGTATACTGAAATAGCTGATCAGCAGTTCCTACATAATGGGTTTTCAGGATAAGTGGTGGTTTTAGAAAACAACGAATTGTGTGGCTTGTATGAAAAGCACACATGATTAGCGGGATTCCCTATAATATTGTTTTGTGGGACGCTAGTCCCATAAAACATGCTGTTAGGTGAAAATACGCACAGTATGGTTAATTTTTTAATAGCTCCTTATAAATTACAGCACATTGAAACCTGTGTCGTTTCGCGTTACACTTCTTAAATGATACAGAGTTTTAATCACAAAGGACTAAAGAAGTTCTTTGAAACAGGTAGTAAGGCTGGCATTCAAGCCAAGCATGAGTCTAGATTGCAAATTATTCTAGGTCGTTTGACTGCCTCTACAAATCCACAAGATATGGATTTACCGGGTCTGTATTTACATGAACTTACGGGCGATAGAAAAGGAACTTGGTCAGTTCGCGTAAGTGGAAACTGGCGTGTAACATTTCAATTTAATGAAGGGCACGCAGAAGTTGTTGATTATGAAGATTATCATTAAGGTTTATTATGTTAATGCACAACCCACCACACCCAGGAATAGTAATAAAAGAGCTATGCTTAGATCCTTTAGACCTCAGTATAACTGATGCAGCAAAAGGGTTAGGAGTAAGCCGTAAAACACTATCCACAATTATCAATGGAAAAGCCGGTATAAGCCCAGAGATGGCTATCAGGCTATCTATTGCCTTTAACACATCATCTGAAAGCTGGTTAAATCAACAGTTACAATATGATTTATGGCAAGCAGAACAGAATAGAAATAGTTTAGAAGTAATGCAACTATCAGTAGCATAGAAGCTGAAGCTTTAAATGAATACAGAAAATATAAAACCTCTATTGTAATTGCTATACTAAATCAATGGATTACTCGGAAATATTACAGTCATTACAACAAGCATCTAGTTTTGATCTTTATCGACTAAAAGTTGCTATATCACTTCAATTAGAATCATCTGAGCGAATTATGTTAATTCGTGATCAACTCTCTGTTGGGCAAGAAGTTGAAATATTTAACGAGGATGAGAACAAAGCTGAAATCGCAGTTATACGCAAATTTAATCCCACTACTGTTGCAATAATATTACAAGCAGATCAATCTCGCTGGAGAGTGCCTTATTATTGGATTAATCTAGATGGTTCCGATGTACATATAAAAAATAATGCAAAGAGAGGTATAGAAAGAAATGCTTTATCCATTGGTGAAATAGTAGGCTTTCGCTCTCGCCAAGGGCATGAAATATAGGGTGAGATTATTCGATTGAATCCAAAAACAGTAACACTAAAAACGGAGCAAGGAGAGTGGCGAGCTTCTTATAGCTTACTATTTCCAGTAATAGATTCATCTGCAATTCATGCGAGCTATATTACTAAAGGCTGATTGGATGGGTAAAAAAGCACCTAACAAATAAATTCGAGAGGGACTTTTTTACTCAGCGGTTGATTTGAGTTTAGTGATTCTAGAAGTTTATCTTAGAGTCACTTTTATCTCTATCTGTCCAAAAAGCCCCTCAATTTGGCGTTAGGTGAAAAAATTCATACATCCTCGTTATGACAAAGAAACAACCAGTTTTATATATATTTGCAAGTCTTCCAGCTACGGGAAAATCCACCCTTGCACAAGAATTAGCAAGCCATATAAATGCTACCTACCTGAGAATAGATACAGTTGAACAAGCAATAGCGGATTTATGTTCAATAAATGTAGTGGGTGAAGGTTATCGTTTGAGTTATAGGGTTGCCTCCGATAATTTAAAACTAGATATAAGCGTTGTAGCAGACTCTTGTAACCCTATTGAGCTATCGAGAAGAGAGTGGGAACAAGTAGCAAAAGAAAGTAATGCAGCTTTTGTAAACATAGAAATTACATGTTCAGACAAAAAGGAACATAGAGAAAAGGTAGAAAACAGAGTAGCTACAATACCCAATCTAAAATTACCCTCTTGGGATGATGTGGAGTCTAGAGAATATCATTCATGGTCAAGTAATCCCGTGAAACTAAATACCGCATTTAAAACAATAAATGAGAGCTTTAGTGAATTGATAGCAAAACTCAACCTATGATTATTCAACTATCGTTTGAAATGAACAATTAAAACATCCATATATGATAAACTTACACCATGAAAGTATATTTTGATGTATGTTGTTTAAATCGTCCATTTGATGATCAGAACCAAGATAAAATTCGTCTTGAAGCTGAGGCTATACTTGCGATTATCAAGCATATAGACAATGGAACATGGAGTTCTGTTAGCAGTGACACGGTTGTTTATGAAATAAATAATACAACTGATGAAGAAAGGCGAGACAGACTGTTATCTATTAATGATCGTGCGAAAACACACATTACTGTAGACGAAGCAATATTTAACAGAACCACAATTATAAAAGAAATGGGCTTTACAACCTATGATGCTATGCACATAGCCTGTGCAGAAACAGCGCAGATTGATATATTTCTTTCAACTGACAAAGGGATAATTAATAGAGCCTCAAGAAATAAAAATGATCTATTAGTTAAAATTATGAATCCTTTAAATTGGATACAAGAGGAGTTTTAATCATGAATGCACAAGCTATGAGCCTAAATGAAATAAGAAAAAGCGGAATAGAAGCCTTAACAGAAAAGCTGGGTATAGTTGGTATGGTTCGCTTTATGCAACAAAATGAAACAGGACATGGAGACTACACCAAAGAAAGAGCCGAGATATTGGGTAACCCATCTGTTGAAGAACTATATAACAATATAAAAAATATCACAAAGTCCTAGAAACCATAGTATAAAACTTAAACTATTAGTAAATTCAGTGACTTATCTAACATCCACACCTAACAAGTAAATTCAAGAGGGACTTTTTGACTCAGCGGTTGATTTACGTTCATTGCATTCTGTGAGCTTATCGTAGCTTTAAGTCCATTGCCTTCGATGTCAAAAAGCCCCTTAATTTGGCGTTAGATTCTAGAAGTGGTCTACCCAATCCCGTTATTTTTGAAATATTGTCCTCCCCAAAGTCAATCCAAGCTTTAGGCCTCCTTACAATCAAGGATTCAATAATTTAGTTGTGGACAGAGCAAGACTACATTTACTATACTAATGTACATAAAAATGTACATGGAGTAATAAATGCAGTCATTTTCAATTGCAGATGCAAGATCCCAACTTCCAAAAATTATACACACGGTTGAAGAAGGAGATGTAACTCAACTTACTCGTAGAGGAAAGCCTGTTGCAGTATTACTTTCTTTAAAAGAATATAAAGCTTTGCTTGCTCAGGGAAAGGGTAGTTTATTACATGCACTTAAAGCTTATAGAGTATTAAAAGAAGATGGAAATGAGGGCTTATCAAATGAAGAAGTAGATAGCTGGAGAAGCAAAGAAACGGGTAGAGAACTACCATGGGAATAAAATACTTGTTAGATACCAACATTCTCTCAGAACTAAGCAAAGATAAACCTGATCTTAAAGTTACAGAAAAAATAAATAAATACGGTGATCGTTGTGTAACATCGGCACTGGTAATTCATGAAATAAATTATGGTATACAGCGCCTTGCTAAGAGCAGGTTAAAAACAAATCTAATAGTTTTCTTGAAACAACTAGAAGACTATCAATTTCAAGTTTTACCTTATGACAAAGCCGCAGCACAATACCATGCTTCAGAAAGAGCAAGGTTAGTTGCAAAAGGTTTAACTCCTGCATTTGCTGATGGACAAATAGCTTCAATTTCATCGTGTAACAATTTGATCTTAGTTACACGAAATACGAGTGACTTTGAGAATTTCAATAATTTGACATTGGAAAACTGGTTTACACTATAAACGCTTTCTTCTTGCCCCTAATTGAGTAAAAATCTAACAAGTAAATTCGAGAGGGACTTTTTTACTCAGCGGTTGATTTGAGTTCAGTGAATTCTAGAAGTTTATCGCTGAGTCACCTTCAGTTTTGTCTGTCCAAAAAGCCCCTCAACTGGGCGTTATCTGTCTGCGACGCAAAAGCATAAATTACTTGCGTTAAAGTAAATATTGTCCCTCTTCAGAAGTACTAATGCTGAAACTTTAGTTTATAATAAGTGCTCCGTAATTTAAGTTTAACCAAGCTCGCAACTTTAAAATAAAAGCTATATTTGTGCTATTTAAAATTAATGATGAGTTAAAGCGAATCAAACTTGAGCATTGTCTAGGCGTTAAAAATACAGATGAAGCATATTAGAATAACTGTATATTTCTTAATGGTCACAACTGTTCTATTCGGCTGTGCGCCTTATATCAATACATATTACTTACCCAAAGCTCAGGAAGGTGGTCGTAGCAGTCACACCACTATTACTTCAGATGCTCCTACTTGGATTCTTCAAAAAGGTGGGGCAACCTTCAGTTTTTCAGCAACAAAAAGCAATAATAATAAACCGCGCTTATCTCTAATTATTAAGCCCTTACATTTAGCGTCCGAAACTAGCCTTTCTGCTAAAGTGAGAGAAGAAGCAAAAGCGGCAGTAAAACCAATTATTGTTGGGCTAGCTAATTTTAAAAATGGTGTAAGTATTATTAATGGAGGGGCTACAGATAAGTCAGAGCCTATTCGTATTGTGAAAGGAACCTACGGAACCAATGATAGGCATAACATTGAATCAATCAATAATGATCTTTATCTTGTGGTCGATCAATACTTAGCCATAAGTGCTGCATATATAAAAACAGATGTGAACTCCTATATAGTTCAGTGGCCGCCCATCAATATTAATCACAAAGAAATAATGCTTCCACCTATTGAGTTTAAATGGAAGCATGGCGTTCAAGTTATATTTATAAATGGTTGAAATAAAAGATAACAAGCGCATTAAAAATCGACCCACTAAAGCGGGTCTTCTTCATAGTCCATCGTGTGTTATACTCCTGTTTTTAAAGAAGTTTCGCGCCAGTATTCCGTGGATCGCTTTATGCGGGCGTTAGCTCTCTGCGAGGCAAAAGACTATATCCATCTCAATTAAATATACTAATAATTCTTATGATATAGTCTTTTATTAAGTACTTTAATTTCTCACCGCTCTACTATGACTGAAAAAAAGGAAGAATCATTCTCTAGTTATTTTTTTAAAACCTCGATATTTGTATTAATTTTAGGGGTTTTATTCACTTTAGGTGAAGCCTTATCACTTAATAGCTATACATATCTAAATACATTTAGTTATGTTGATTTTCTAATTAAAGCTGTACTTATTTCCCCATTTTTATTGTTAGTTATTTCACTTTATTCCGTGCTTAAATATTTTATCTGGATTCCTGTTGAAGGAGTTATTGAGGTTAAAAAATCAATAGCTAGTAATGGTCGTTCCTCAACTGAGGTAAAACTCAGTTTCCTTAATGCTATTGCAGGTTTATTAATATCATTTTTATTTCCAATCTTCGCATTTATATATATCAAAGGGGTCAGACTCGATTGATATTTAAATCTAACTACTCTATACTTTGATTTTTACCTTTAGTGCTTTAAATCATGCCTCGTCAACCACGTTTTGTCCTCTTGGGTCATCCACAACATGTCATTATTCGTGGCAATAACCGAGACCCTATCTTCTATGCGGATCAGGATTATCAGTTTTATCTGGATAAGCTAAAGCAGGCTTGTGATAAGCATCAGTGTGATATCCATGCCTATGTATTGATGACTAATCATGTACATTTGTTAATTACGCCGCATAAACAGGATGGCATCTAGAAAGCTATGCAAATGGTGGGACGCTATTATGTCCAATATTTTAACAAGGCCTATAAGCGCACTGGGACACTTTGGGAAGGGCGCTATAAGGCGACTTTAATAGACAGCGATCAGTATGCGTTGATTTGTTATCGCTATATTGAAATAATCCTGTAAGAGCGATTGGCATGGCAGAACATCCCGCTGATTATCCTTGGTCTAGCTATAGATATAATGCTTTGGGTCAATCGGATGCTTTAGTTATTCAACATGCGTTGTATAAGGCTTTGGGGCTGACAGATGAAGCGCGTCAGGAAAGTTATCGAAGCTTGTTCTCTACCAAGTTAGAGGAGAACCTTGACTGCTATTCGTGAGTCCACCAATAAAGCTTGGGTGCTAGGAAGTGATTATTTTAAGGAAAAAATTGCGGATAAAGTTAACCGTCCTGTTTCTCCGAAAGCTAAAGGTGGAGATCGAAAATCAGAGGAATATCAGACCAATCGAGTCTGACCCTATTGTTCTTCTATTGTTCTTGACCCTATTGTTCTCGAGTCTGACCCTATTGTTCTCTAAAACCCGACCATCGCAGTCTAACTAAAAAGGGCATGTAGTATCTACTAACCCATGATAGAGTAATTCTTCTATGCAAGGTCGAACAATAATTGATACAAAATGTAGGAATATAGAATATCTATTCCCTTATTTAATCATCAATTTAATTAAAAGAATAAAAATTTTATGTTTTTAAGAAAAGTTAAAGCGTTCGCTCTGTTGTTCACTGTATCTGCCATTAGGACTGATATAAATCATAATGTTGAGTGTTTCTTTTCATAGCATTTTTGTGAACCTTGAAGCCACTTTTTCAGATCAGAGCTTAAATCAAGATATACTACTTTGTTTGAAATAAAACCAGTTCCAAATACCTCTTCTTGAAAGTGTACTTCTGTTTTTAAGCCACCGGAGATATTTACAATAAAGAAAGGCTTGGCTGATTCTGGCTGAGGTGATAGATATCCCTGCCTAGGTTCATAACGTATTACTTTAAAGCCTTTTTCGGTTGGTAAAATTTCAAGTGGTACTGAACCCGTTCTGCGCCAACACTTCTTTGCCATGGTGTAAATTATCTTCTTTGCTTTTACGTTAGACATATTTGCTTTAAAAATCTCTTCCTTTGCGGGTGGTATATATCAAAGGGGTCAGACTCGATTGATATTTAAATCTAACTACTCTATACTTTGATTTTTACCTTTAGTGCTTTAAATCATGCCTCGTCAACCACGTTTGTCCTCTTGGGTCATCCACAACATGTCATTATTCGTGGCAATAACCGAGACCCTATCTTCTATGCGGATCAGGATTATCAGTTTTATCTGGATAAGCTAAAGCAGGCTTGTGATAAGCATCAGTGTGATATCCATGCCTATGTATTGATGACTAATCATGTACATTTGTTAATTACGCCGCATAAACAGGATGGCATCTAGAAAGCTATGCAAATGGTGGGACGCTATTATGTCCAATATTTTAACAAGGCCTATAAGCGCACTGGGACACTTTGGGAAGGGCGCTATAAGGCGACTTTAATAGACAGCGATCAGTATGCGTTGATTTGTTATCGCTATATTGAAATAATCCTGTAAGAGCGATTGGCATGGCAGAACATCCCGCTGATTATCCTTGGTCTAGCTATAGATATAATGCTTTGGGTCAATCGGATGCTTTAGTTATTCAACATGCGTTGTATAAGGCTTTGGGGCTGACAGATGAAGCGCGTCAGGAAAGTTATCGAAGCTTGTTCTCTACCAAGTTAGAGGAGAAGACCTTGACTGCTATTCGTGAGTCCACCAATAAAGCTTGGGTGCTAGGAAGTGATTATTTTAAGGAAAAAATTGCGGATAAAGTTAACCGTCCTGTTTCTCCGAAAGCTAAAGGTGGAGATCGAAAATCAGAGGAATATCAGACCAATCGAGTCTGACCCTATTGTTCCTCTATTGTTCTCTAAAACCCGACCATCGCAGTCTAACTAAAAAGGGCATGTAGTATCTACTAACCCATGATAGAGTAATTCTTCTATGCAAGGTCGAACAATAATTGATACAAAATGTAAGTATCAAAGGGGTCAGACTCGATGGATATTTAAATCTAACTACTCTATACTTTGATTTTTACCTTTAGTGCTTTAAATCATGCCTCGTCAACCACGTTTTGTTCTCTTGGGTCATCCACAACATGTCATTGTTCGTGGTAACAATCGAGATCCTATCTTCTATGCGGATCAGGATTATCAGTTTTATCTGGATAAGTTAAAGCAGGCTTGTGATAAGCATCAGTGTGATATCCATGCCTATGTATTGATGACTAATCATGTACATTTGTTAATTACGCCACATAAACAGGATAGCATCTCGAAAGCTATGCAAATGGTGGGGCGTTATTATGTCCAATATTTTAACAAGACCTATAAGCGCACGGGGACACTTTGGGAAGGGCGATATAAAGCGACATTAATAGACAGTGATCAGTATGCGTTGATCTGTTATCGCTATATTGAAATGAACCCTGTAAGAGCGATTGGCATGGCAGAACATCCCGCTGATTATCCTTGGTCTAGCTATAGATATAATGCTTTGGGTCAATCGGATGTTTTAGTTATTCAACATTCGTTGTATAAGGCTTTGGGACATACAGATGAAGCACGTCAGGAAAGTTATCGAAGCTTGTTCTCTACCGAGTTAGAGGAGAAGACGTTGATTGCTATTCGTGAGTCCACCAATAAAGCTTGGGTGCTAGGAAGTGATTATTTTAAGGAAAAAATTGCGGGTAAAGTTAACCGTCCTGTTTCTCCAAAACTTAAAGGTGGCGATCGAAAATCGGAGGATTATCAGACCAATCGAGTCTGACCCCATGTTGTTTCAGAGTCTGACCCCATGTTGTTTCATGTTGTTGTAAGGGTCTGTAAAAAAACTCATATCAACTATTAAACGACTCAGTACCACGATTAAGAAGATCTAAATATTCGCGATAAACAAAAATTTTGTGTCTTTCTTTACCAGTTATTTCTTTTACTATCTCCAAGTTTTCTAGTATTTTCAATGCCCGTAGTACGGTTGGCAATGAAATATTACAGAATTCCTTTATTCTTGCCGTCGTGGTGACGGGATGATGTTGTAAATACTGATGGACTGTTAATATAGCTGATGCAGATTTTCCTGAGGCTTGAATATGAGCTTTATCTGCATCGAATAACTTAAGTACTAGTTGTGCTGTCTCTGTTGCTTGATTTGCGGTTTCTACAATACCTTGAAGAAAAAACTGAATCCAAGCTTCCCAGTCTCCCGTATCCCTGACAGATTGCAAGTGGTCATAATAGGCTTGTCTATTGGTTTTAAGGTACAAACTGAGGTAGAGCAAAGGTTGTTGGATGACATCTTCCGCACATAAAATAAAGGTTATTAATAATCTGCCCAGGCGACCATTGCCATCCAGAAAGGGGTGAATAGTTTCAAACTGGACATGAGCAAGTGCCGCTTTAATTAAAGCAGGTAGTTTAACCGTTTCATCATGCAGAAATAATTCTAGCGCGCCTAAGCTATCCATAAGTTGCTCAGGTGGTGGTGGAACGAAACGTGCATTGCCTGGGCGCGAGCCACCAATCCAGTTTTGACTAGTGCGAAATTCACCGGGAGCCTTTGAGCTACCACGACCACTGGACATAAGAATCCCATGAATTTCTTTAATGAGTCTTAAAGATAAAGGGAAGGTTTTAAGTCGTTCTAACCCGTAGTTCATTGCTGCAACATAATTAGAAACTTCAGTTACATCATCCAGTGGGACGCCTGGGGTCATGGCGCTTTCATACACGAGTAAATCTGATAAAGAAGACTGAGTTCCTTCAATCTGTGATGAAAACACAGCTTCTTTACGGATATACATATACAAGAACAAAGCTGGTTCGGGAAGTATTAAACTCATTCCATCGAGTCGTCCTAGTGCAATAGTTGCCTTTTCCAACAGAGGATATAGCTCCCCCAGATCAACATTGGGTTTGGGAGGTAAATCCTTTGGAATATAGGCAAAGTAATTTTCACCACCTACAGAACAGTTTACCTTTTTACCTATTCTTGGGAGCGCTTTCATATTAATAACTATTTCTCTATTTTCGTTACTTATTCTATTTTAAGTAACATATTTAAACCTAATATTACTTAATGAAGTTTAACTAACATGAGTGTTACTTACAAGCCCCTGTGTAATACGTAATATTAAATATTGCCTGTCTAGGTTCGGAGGGTCAGGTCTTTATTTTTGCACTACACTCTTAAATACCTAAACTATTCATTAACTACTTTCAATGTAAAATCTAATAAGCTGTTACTAAAGTGAATTTTTTATTCTGTTTTAAAACCCAAAAAGAAGAATTATTTCCTTCTTTTAAAGTTTCCCCAAGGGTCATCTTCAGGAGCAGGTTTACTCTCATCCGAATCGTCACTAGACCTATAATGCCCTGTATTTCGGCGCTCGTTATATTCTCTACTAGATCCTTTACGCTCGCCTGAGTAGCTGTTTCGATTTGCAGCATTTTTAGCGCGTTTTTGTTGTAAGCGCTCACCGTCTTCAATGGATAATACTGCTGGCTCACTTGGCTTTTGATGCGCTGGCACTATGCGTTCTCTAGGCGGTAATTTAAACTGCTCAGAAGACACCTTGGGTAAATTTTTATACTGGTATAAATAAAGCAGTTCGACCTTTTCACGCGCCCAGTCGGTCTTTTTCAAAAACTTCTCACTGGCAGGAAGGCTAGGGTTCACCTTGAAACAATTGAGGTTTAAATAAGCACTTAGAATATCAAAGCCATAGTGAGTGACTAGCTCATGCAATACCGTCTTTAATCCAACGCCGTGTAGTGGATTGTTTATGTATGGATTTTCTTCACTCATAGTAGTCCTTTATCTTGAATTCGTCGTATGCGTAGGTTGGGCTGAGGCACGAAGCCCAACAAGAACGGAGTAAAAGTTTAGATTGTTGGGCTTCCTAACGTCAGCCCAACCTACGCTATGCTAGCCCTTTACTTTCTCTAAATTCATCGTAGCTACCTTCAAAAGCCGTCATCTTTTGGTCTTTTATTTCCAGAATACGGTTGGCGAGGGTTGATACAAACTCGCGGTCATGGCTGACAAAAATCAAGGTGCCTTCATAATCTTTCAATGCGTTATTTAACGCTTGGATCGCTTCCATGTCCATGTGGTTGGTTGGCTCATCTAAAATCAACACATTGGTGTCTTGCATCATTAGCTTACCAAACAACAGGCGATTTTTCTCACCACCGGAACAGACTTTGGCTTTTTTATTAAAGTCGTCTTCAGTAAACAATAAACGTCCCAATAAACCGCGAACTTTCAGGTCGTCATGCTTAGGGGTGCGCCACTGCATCATCCAGTCAAACAGGGTCAGGTCGTTATCAAAGTCTAGCGTATTATCTTGTGGACAGTAGCCAACTACTGCATTTTCGGACCATTTATAACTACCGTTGTTTGGCGTGAGTTGATCCATTAGGCAACGCAGAAAAGTCGTTTTGCCCGTACCATTGTCGCCTAGCACCGCCAAGCGCGACCCTGCATCGAGGATCAAGTCATTACTGGTAAACAGTGGTTTCCCATTAAAGCCATGTGACAGTTCTTCTAGTGTTAAGGCATTACGGTGTAACTTTTTATGCTGTGTAAAGTTAATCATCGGTGTCATTCTGCTGGATGACTTAACATTATCTAGCTTGATTTTATCCAGCTTTTTAGCACGAGAACTCGCTTGCTTCGCTTTAGAGGCATTCGCACCAAAGCGATTAACGAAGTCTTGTAACTCTTGGATTTCAGCCGTCTTCCTGCTGTTACCTGCCAGTAACTGTTCACGTATCAGGCTTGATGCTTCGAGGAAATACTCATAGTTGCCGGGATAGATTCGCAGCTCACCGTAGTCAATATCAGCCATGTGTGTGCAGACTGAATTCAAAAAGTGTCTATCGTGCGAGATAATCACCATGGTGCAAGTGCGTTTATTCAGCTCAGTGCTTAACCAGTTAATGGTCTCGATATCTAGGTTGTTGGTCGGTTCGTCCAATAACAAAACATCGGGATTGGCGAACAATGCCTGAGCGAGTAACACACGTAGCTTACGACCAGGAGCGACTTCGCTCATTAGGCCAAAATGTAACGACTCTTCGATGCCTGCATTGAGCAAAATGTCACCTGCGCGACTTTCTGCGGTGTAACCATCCATCTCGGCAAACTCAGTCTCAAGGTTTCCCACTTTCATGCCATTGGCATCAGACATCTCAGGCAAGCCATAAATACGTTCACGCTCGGCTTTGATGGCCCATAGCTCTCTGTCACCCATAATCACAGTATCAATAACCGTGTGTTGTTCAAAAGCGAACTGGTCCTGACTTAAGATCCCCAGCTTATCACCTGGAGTAATCGACACATTCCCCGAGCTTGGCTCTAGCTCGCCGCTCATTATTTTCATTAACGTCGATTTGCCGCAGCCGTTAGCGCCGATTAAGCCGTAGCGATTACCTTTATCGAATTTAGCCGAAATATTTTCAAAAAGAGGCTCAGAGCCAAATTGCATGGTGATGTTTGCTGTTGAAATCAAAGGAAAGTCCGATGGTATAAGAATTAAGGATGCGCAGTCTACAGAGTAACTGTTTTCGAGTATATGGTGCGCCTGTTAAAAAATAATTAGACCACCATAAACTAGCCTATTTTCTTTTTAGATAATTGCTTCAATTTAGGAGAATTAAATTGGAATAATAGCATTCCAACACCGTCCCATATTCCGTAAGAATTACCTGCAAGCTGCTTTACAGGGAAGTTGGATTGAAATGACACAACCCGAATCACCCAAAAGTCCTACGCAGAAATATAGATTAATTGAGAAAGGAAAAACTTTCACATTGTTTGCACATTTCATAACTGTTAACTGTGCTAAAATTCTGCGCAAAATATTAATTAACGACTCCATTATTGAGAATAATAGTCTCGTTTTTCAAGAAACTTTAAATATCGTATAAGGGCATAAGTCATTAATATCAACATCCCCCACTTATGGTGCCTCTCTGGGCTTCATGGACTTATTTATTTAATAAGCGCACAAGCTATAGGAGCTAGTGTTGATGAAACAACTCTTGCCCTATCAAAGCCTGAACCTAACAGACTCCAACTCCAGCGCTCACTCAATACCTGTAAACAAAAAAACTATCAATGGTCTGGTTCTGCACGGCTTGGATTCGGTCATGATGATCATGTGCGTATTCCTCCTGAGCTTTTAATAGCACCTCCTCCCACTGGAACACCACCGCCAGGACCTCCTCCCCCTGGAGCACCGCCACCTCCGGGCGCTCCACCACCACCCATATTGCCTGAAATTAGTGATAGTTTTTATTCAGCACGGGTGTTGCTTAAACATAACTATTGCCTTACAAAACCACAGCATTCATCTTCTCAAACAGACTGGAACGTTAACTGGTTAAGCCGTTTTGATGCTGAAGACAGGTCGTTCAATGAATTTATTACCGCTAATAGACGACGGTTTCTTTTTAGTACGGGACCGTTATTGACAAGATATGGACATTGGCGCTTTGAGCCTTCTTTTGAGTTTATGAATGAGCAAGTAGACAATAAAACATTTCGTCGTGAATTAGGTTTAAAATTCAGACAGTCATGGCAAATAAACCCTAGGTTTAAGGCTGGGGTTTCGCTGGCAGCAAAGCAGCTTAATTTCAATAATTTACCCTTTGCTGATGAAACTGATGTTGATCAAAAACGCTTAGGAATTCAACTAAGCATACGATTTCCTAAGCGTTTTGAATTAAAAGCAAACTTAGGGCGTATTAATCAGGATAGTGATGAAGAGGCCTTATCCTTTGATCGCTATGCATACGGGATCAAGCTCATTCATCGTGCTAGCAAAAAAAGTGATATGTTTATTGGTTATCGACAGGAACTTACCGATTTCGACAATGTCATTACCACTCCTGCGGGAACCTCTCGCGAAGATGATCTTGTAAAAGTTGAAGCGGGTGTAAAGTATAAAATCAATAAACGCTGGTTAGTGTCTGGCACTTATAAATACACAGACAGTAATTCTAACGAGCCTCGTTTGGTATTCACACAAAACGAATTTGAAGTTTCACTTGGGTTGGTTTTTTAGATGTTAATAGCGCAAGTTCTTAAGATAGCAATGAATAAGTCTCTTTTTAGGAAGGAGACTTCAGTCCCGCCTGATGTACTCCGAAACCAGCTACGGAGAGTCTGTAGAGACCGTAAGCAATTGATTCATAGTGCGTCTCCTTCGTCGGCACACCCTACGAAGGAATACTTGCACAGTCTCTGAAGTCTCACATCCGGGCGGCATTAATTACTGTTTTAAGTGAACAGTAAATGAACAAAAACTTCCACATTCTTTGCACATTTCATACCCACTACCAATGCTACAATTTCGCAGGAAAATATAATAACAAGTATCAATAGAAACGAAAAAGATAATAAAACTGGGGAAGTAATGGCTATTACAAAATCTACAATTCCACTCAAGCATAAAATACTAACACTCGCTATCGCACAGGCATTACTGTGCAGTACTGCTTATGTTCATGCGGCCACTATTACGGTTGACACTAATCTGGATACGGCTGCCATTGACGGCAATTGCGAGTTACGCGAAGCAATCGCCTCAGCCAACACGAACGTTGCTGTCGATGCGTGTACCGCAGGAAGTGGCGATGATGAAATTGTATTTGATAACAGCCTGTCGGGTAGTACGGTTACGCTAGGGGGGACGCAATTAGAGGTCACTTCAAATATCACCATTGACGGTGATATTGATAATGACAGTAGTCCTGATATTACCGTTGATGCAGATGCTGCCTCTCGTGTTATTTCAGTGAGTACTGATTATGCGACATTAGAAGGTTTTAACGATTACTAATGGATCTCTTTCAGGGAGCGATGGACATGGTGCGGGTATTCTTGCGAGTGGTTCTTTATTAACTATTAATAACTCTGTTATTACTTCAAATAACACGGGTCGTCATGGTGGTGGGATTTATTCAAATAATTATGTGTTAGCTATTTCAAACTCAACGATATCCGACAATACTGCAAGTAATAATGGTGGTGGTATTGTCTCTCAAAACCAAACATTAACCCTAACCAATACCACTGTTTCAAACAATGCAGCCAATGGAGGAGTCGGTGGGGGCTTATATAATTACGCAGAAATCTCCACTATCAGTAACAGCACGATTTCAGGTAATTCGGCAGGTAGAGAAGGTGGAGGGCTGTACATAGGCGATGATTACCGAACCACTTTTCATACCATAAAAAATAGTACTATTTCTGGCAACACATCAGACTCAGATGGTGGTGGCATATACAATAACGATGTAAATCTAACCCTTAGTAACACCACTATCTCTGATAATTCAGCCGCCAGTTATGGAGGCTTGCGAGCGACAAATAGTGCTACCAATACAATTACTAACACCATTATTGCTAATAATAGTAATGGTGATTGCAATATAAATGGATCGGCGACTGCTACGCTAACCAACTCCCTGATTGAAGGTACTAGTAACTGTGGTGTAGCTACATTAACGGATGATCCTCAATTGTCTGCTTTAGCGGATAATGGCGGCTCAACTCAAACCCATTTACCAGCTTCTACTAGCCCCGTTATTGATGCTGGGGATAACACCAGCTGCGGCACAGGTTTGAGTATTGATACCGACCAACGCGGTGAAGCCAGAAGTGATGGTGCTTGTGATATCGGTGCAGTGGAATATAAGGTTGAAGTAAGTAGCACTATTACCGTTAATACCAACCTGGATACGGGCAATATCGATGGTAACTGTGAGTTACGTGAAGCTATCGCCTCAGCTAATACCGATGTTGCTGTTGATGCGTGTACCGCAGGCAGTGGCGATGATGAAATTGTGTTTGATGCCAGTCTTTCAGGAAGCACAATAACGTTAGGCGGTACTGAGTTACTCATCAATACAAACCTCGTTATTGATGGCGATATCGATGATGACGGCACGCCCGATATAACGGTGGATGCCAACAAGACCTCACGGGTTTTTCATACGACTTCGGATTCTACGGTCACCTTTGAAGGTGTAACGATTAGCAATGGTTACGTGGAAGATCAATATGGTGGAGGTATTTTTGCAGAGGCAACCGATCTCACTATAAACAGTTCAATTATTACGGGAAATACCGCTGATTATGGCGGAGGTATTTATATCCCTAGTAATACGCTGAATATTACTAACAGCACTATTAGTGATAACTTCGCCACCGTTAATGGGGGAGGCTTGTATAACAAAACGGGCACGGTGACTATTTTAGCGAGTACGCTTTCTGGCAATAGCAGTGATAACTATGCAGGCGGTATTTATTCTAGTGGGAATATCACCATAACCAACAGCACTATTTCGGGTAATAGTTCGGAAGAAGGCGGGGGTATCTTCAATGATAATGATATGACGATTATCAATAGTACTGTGGTTAATAATACAGGTGGAGGTAGTAACGGTGGTGGCTTATTCACCATTAATACAGGTAGTTTTACGATGCTCAATAGCATCGTTGCGAACAATACGGGTGGCGACTGCTATGCAGGTTCTCCCTCACCAGGTGCTACGGTCAATGTGACTAATAGTTTAATAGAAGATGGTGGCAATAACTGTGGCACACCTACATTAACGGTCGATCCTCAATTAGGTGATCTAGCGGATAATGGTGGTTTAACTCAAACCCACTTTCCCGCCTCTACTAGCCCCGTTATTGATGCAGGGGATAACACTAGTTGCGGCACGGATTTGAGTATTGATACCGATCAGCGCGGTGAAGCGAGAAGTGATGGTGCTTGTGACATAGGTGCGGTGGAATATAAACCCGTGCCAACCGTATGTAGCCTAGATATTGATGGTGATGACACGGTTTCTCCGTTAGGCGATGGCTTATTACTATTGCGCTATCTCTTTGGTTTCACGGGTAGTACTTTGATTGATAGCACGGTGTCAGAAGGCGCAACAAGAAGCACGGCTAGCGAAATTACTGACTATCTTGATACCTGTAAAACCACTTACGATATTGATGGCGATGATGAAGTACTGCCGTTAAGTGATGGTCTGTTGGCACTTCGCTATGAATTTGGCTTTTCAGGAACCACCTTGACGGATGGCTTGCTTGGCGCAAATGCAACGCGCACAGATGCGACTAGTATTGAGGCATACTTTACCGAATTAAAAGCAGGTATTGATGCACCCGATGAGATTGATACTACTGCGCCCGTATTCACCTCATCAGCAACCGCCAGCGTGGATGAGAATCAAACCAGTGCAATAACGTTGTTTGCCACCGATGAATCAAGCGTGACTTATGCGATTAGCGGGAAGAATAGTGACAGTTTCAATGTAGATTCCGACACCGGTGTGGTTAGTTTTATTTCTGCACCTGATTATGAGACGAAAACATCTTATTTATTCACTGCAACCGCCACAGATAGCGCTGGAAATGCATCGGCTCAGAATATCACCATTAGCATCAATGACATTGCTGAAGGCGATACCACCGCACCTGTGTTCACTTCATCGGCAACCGCTAGTGTGAATGAAAATCAAACGGATGCCATCACTCTAGTTGCCACTGATGAATCAAGCGTAACTTATGCCGTTAGCGGCACGGATAGCGCTAGCTTCAGTGTAAATTCCAGTACTGGAGTCGTGAACTTTATCCTCGCACCTGACTATGAGGTGAAGACTTCATATTCATTTACTGCAACGGCAACCGATAGCTCTGAAAATACATCGACACAAGACGTGATGATCAATATTGCGAATGTGACGGATGATTGTGTAACGCCTGCAATCAACTATCCGTTTACGGTGGTCGATACCAAACAAGCGGCTTGTTATCACGCCCGTACAGGTTCAAGGATACCGTGTGCGGATACAGGGCAAGATGGTGAACATAATGGTAATTTACCCAGTTATACCTCATGTAATACCAATACTGTGGTGGTTGATAATGTAACCGCATTGATGTGGCAATCAACGACAGATACCGATGGAGTAAGTGGTCTTGGCAACGATGACAAGATGACGCAAAGCGAAGCAGTTAGCTATTGTAGTGCTTTAAGCTACGGCACTTATTCCGACTGGAGATTACCCAGCACTAAAGAGCTATATTCCATCTATCTATTCAACGGTGTTGATATTAGTGGGGTTAGCGGAGCTTCGAGTAATGGAGTAGCCGTCGATACCTCTGCTTATCAGCCTTTTATTGCTAATGACTATTTTGATGTGGGTTATGGTGATACCAGTGCAGGAGAAAGAGCTATTGATGGACAATACGCCACTTCTACGTTAAATGTCTCACAAGTCATGTCCGGCATTTCAAATGAACTATCCAATGCTTATTTTGGGGTGAATTTTGTCGATGGTCATGTCAAATCTTATGAAACCGATGTGACTGTTATCAATGATGCAAACTACTATGTACGCTGTGTAAGAGGGAATCCTGATTACGGAAAGAATGATTTTGTCGCGAATAATGATGAAGTAACGGTAACGGATAATGCGACTGATTTGATGTGGGAAAAAGGGGATCATACCTCAAGTAACTTTGCTGATGCGATTGCGGTATGTGAAGCGACGACGACAAGTAGTTGGACAGATTGGCGACTACCGAATATCAAAGAGATGCAAAGCATTGTTGACTATACCCGCTCTCCCGATGCAACAAACAGCCCCGCGATTGATACGGATTACTTTACTTCAAGCAGCTTTATTAACGAAGCAGGTGATACCGATTGGGGAGCGTACTGGACGAGTAGTGCCTTACTCAATTTCGCAGGAGAGGGAGATAAAGGAGCTTACATAACCTTTGGACGTGGCATGGGTAACATCAATGAGATTACCGATGTACATGGGGCAGGAGCACAGCGCAGTGATTATAAGACAGTTCAAGGGAGAGATTCTGATAACGTAACCACCATTACCGCTGATGATACGGCTACCTTTGGTACGACCGCTTATATCAAGGGGCCACAAGGGGACATTATTCGAGTTGAAAATAACTATGTTCGATGTGTTCGTGATGCTGCTGTCGAGTAGTATGGCCTTACAATGATAAATAAAACAAGAAGGGGAAAAAATGAAAAACAAACCGATTATTCCAACTCTGAGCCTATCAGCATTACTCCTTTCAGGAATAACATGGGCTGCCACTGGCACACAAACGATCACAGCAACACTCAATAACCTTAGTGTTTCGCCCGGTGATAGTGTGCAGCTAACAGTGAGCTATCCAGCAGGGAATCCGGAAACTACAGGGCTGGGAGTGACACTCTATTTCGACTCATCAAAATTGGAGTTTGTTGAAACCAGCAATGTGCTAAACACACCTAGTATGCATAAAATACAAGCACCTGTTGATGATGCTGACAATACAGATGCTGATGCCAGCACCGACAAAAAAATAGTGGCAGCCTTTGCCAACTTCAGCGCTGATCCTTTTATTGCGAGTAGCAACATGTCAGCTGATTTGTTTACGGTTTCTTTTCTAGCCAAAGATGGTTTTTCATCAGATACAGTGATTAACTTTACGGGTAACCCAGCGGTAGGATATAGCTTCGCATCTACCTCCGCCAAGGTTGCCTATAAAGATTCTACCGCTACTGTGGCTGATGATACTTCAACATCAAGTGCTAGCTCATCAGGCGGCGGTGGAGCTGTTTCTTGGTTTATGATGCCTTTCTTGCTGCTACTAGGCTTAGTGCGGAAGAGGATTGTTAATAAGCAATAATCATAGAAAGTGAGACTTCAGAGGTTGTGCAAGTATTCCTTTGTAGGGTGTGCCGACGAAGGAGGCGCACCATGAATCAATGGCTTACGGTGCGCCTCGTACCTCGGCACACCCTACGAATGATATTTTTATTAATACTTGCACAGCCTCATCAGTCTCGCCTTCGTAGCTTGAATTAATTACATCAGTTGGGACTAAAGTCCCACGTTCAATAGCATCTACATATAATGAAAACTCATTAGCAGCATCAGACCAATAAAATTTATGTCAAACATCCCAGATAAAGAACTAGATGAATTAGCCAGCGTACACACCAACGGCTTCACCGAATTGCTAAAACACTTCGGTGTCAGCATCGCTATCTCAACCTATCAAGCAGGTCGTTTAATCATCGCCCGCGAAGAAGATGGTGCAACGAACACGAACTTTCGTCAGTTCAACAAACCTATGGGAATGGTGGCTACAAAAGACCGTTTGACTCTAGGCACAGCCGCACAAATCTGGGATTTTCGTAATGTACCCTCAGCCGCTTCACGTCTAAAACCCGAAGGAAAACATGATGCCTGTTATCTAATGCGTGATGTGAAAACAACGGGAGATATCGACATCCATGAAATGGCATGGGTTAATAAAGAGGTGGATAAAAAAGTAGATAACGAAGAAGACAAAGAACTGTGGTTTATTAACACTCGTTTTTCATGTCTTTGTACCTTTGAGCCTGGCTATAGCTTTGTTCCACAATGGAAGCCCCCTTTTATTAGTGAATACGACATGCGCGATCGTTGTCACCTAAATGGTCTAGGAGTGCGTGATGGAAAGCCTCGATATGTCACCGCACTAGGTGAGACAGATGAAGCAGGTGGCTGGCGTAAAAACAAGGCAGCAGGCGGTATTTTAATGGATATCGAAACCAATGAGTTCTTACTGCGTGGTTTATCCATGCCACATTCCCCTCGTTGGCATAACGAAAAGCTTTGGTTCTTGGAATCAGGACGAGGCACATTAAACTACCTTGATCCTGATAAAGGTGAAAATAAAGTAGTCGCAGAGTTGCCGGGCTTCACTCGTGGTTTAGATTTTATCGGTAACTATGCCGTCATAGGGCTTTCGCAAGTACGAGAAACCGCCGTCTTTGCTGGTTTGCCATTAACCCAGACACAACCAGTGCGTCATAGCGGTGTATGGATTGTTGATCTTCGGAATGGAGAAACCAAAGCATTTCTTAAATTTGAAAAAGGCGTACAAGAGATATTTGCCGTTTCCATTTTACCGTGGAAATTCCCTGATGTGATTAACGACGATATGGCGTTAATGGGCAGTACTTATGTATTACCCGACGAGGTTTTAAAGAACACCGTACAACCTTCCAAAGACTGGTCATTTGCAGAAACCCATTTTGAAGCAGGCAATGAACTTTACAATAATGGCAAGGCAGAAGAGGGGTTGGTCGAATATAAAAAATGCCTTGAAATGTTAGCAGACTATATTCCTGCACGTTTTAACTATGGGGTAGCATTGGGCAGTCTTGAACGTCATCAAGAAGCAATAGTCGAGTTAGAAAAAGTCATCAAAGCGGATGTGGGTCATGCAGAAGCGTTAAACAGTTTGGCGTTTAGCTACAGCCAATTAGGTAATAATGAAAAAGCTAAAAGCTATTTACAACGGGCTATTACAATACGACCTGATTATGTACAGGCTCTGGATAATTTGAAGGCAATTGATAGTGGGCTGGAGCTGGTATAAAGGTTTATGCTTCTACCAAAGAGAATAAGACGGTCTTAGCTTGCAGGTAGGATAGGACTTTTTGCATGCCCATATCTAGTGTCATCTCACTGGTGTCAATACGTATATCGGGGTTAGAAGGCGCTTCATAAGGGTCACTAATTCCAGTGAAATTAGCAATCTCCCCTCTACGAGCTTTAGCGTACATACCTTTTGAATCTCGTGCTTCACATACTGCTAGTGGCGTAGAAATATGGATTTCTATAAATACTCCATTCTTTTCGATAAGCTTTCTTGCTTCCTTACGAGCATTGGAATAGGGGGCTATTAATGCACATATGGCTATTCCTTTATTCGTCACAACTTCATTCGCCTGTAAGCTAATGTTTAAAATATTTTTCTCTCTATCTTTTCTTGAGAATCCTAATTTCATAGAGCGTTTCTGACGTACATCATCACCATCCAGCAAGATAACAGGGTGTGTTTTTAGTTTAAGTAACTCTGTATAGACCATACTAGCTATAGTTGATTTTCCTGAGCCAGATAAACCAGTAAAAAACAGAACAGCCCCTGATCTTTCAGGTTTTTTATTCTTCATGCTTCTCAGGAGGTCGAGGATGTTCTGGTGGTCCACCTTCTGGAGCACAGATAAGTTCCGCTTCATTATGTGGCGGGATAATACAGGTTCCATTTATTTCATGTCCTCTAGGCGTAATGAAACTACAGGCTTCAATTTCCGATTTATCAGCACATGCTTCAAGGGCTTCTGGAGGAGGTCCACCTGGGTGTCCTCCTTTCCCTCCATCTCCAGGTTTTGCAATGGCAGTACTAGCCATGATGATAGCAAGACATACGGCTGGTAACGCGATAGTACCTATTCTTTTAGTGATTAGATTTAATGGCATTGTTTGCTCCTTTTATTTGAAATAGAGTATGACAAAAAAACTAGAGGATAATGTGAAGAAAATATGAATATTTTCTAATACCTGTCGTTCTTAATATTAGTGATCATTTCAACCCCATTTGTGGTGTTATGCAGCCTCTTTCAATTTTCCACTATTCAATGGTAAGCGCATATCAATCTCGTTCTGATGGCGGTACTGGTTTAGGTACAAAAATGCCATTCTTGAGGTGCTGTTAGTGGTTCAAAAAATGGGATTTTAATATTAACCTGATTTAAATCTTCTCAAAAAAGCCATTTTTTGAGAAGATGAGTGTCAATATGTACTAAAAAACAGGTTATTTGAGAAAATGAATACACTTTACCCTATACAATTAGAAGAGTTAGCTTCTCAACTTGAATCAAAACGTATCTTAAAAGAGCTGATTCCTGCTCATCGATATTTAGCTGAATTGAAGGGTATTTCTAAAACTATCCCAAACGAGGCAATTCTTTTATCAACATTAACCCTGCAAGAAGCTCAAGATAGCTCCGAGATAGAAAATATTATCACCACTCAGGATGCGCTGTACAAATACCAGCTACAAAAAAATACTCCTGATATTGCTGTTAAAGAAGTATCAAATTATGCCAATGGTCTTTCAGCAGGCTATAAGTATGTGAAAAAGGATGGTTTGCTTACCATTAATGCCATACAGGATATTCATGCCGAAATTGAACAAAATAGAGCAGGATTCCGTAAATTGTCAGGTACTGTTTTAAAAAATGAACAGACTGGGGAGGTTATTTACGAGTCACCTTCACCAGAACACATTCAAACACTCATGGGTAATCTAGAGCAACTGATTAATTCAGATGATCAATCTGTTGATCCTCTGGTAAAAATGGCACTAATCCACCACCAGTTTGAGAGCATTCATCCGTTTTATGATGGAAATGGCAGAACTGGGCGAATTATCAATATTCTCTACCTTGCCAAGGAAGGATTGTTAAGTGGCCCAACCCTTTATTTGAGCCGATATATTAACCATACCAAATCTGATTACTACCGTTTATTACAAGATGTTCGTATCAATGGACAGTGGGAAGACTGGGTTGTTTATATGATTCGTGGAGTGGGTACTACCGCCAGACATGCAATAGTTCTGATTGATGGTATCAAGGCACTATTGCAAACTCATAAGCAACATATCAGGGCAAATCATAAATTTTATAGTCAGGACTTGATGAATAGCCTATTTAAGCATCCCTATACAAAAGTTCAGTTTCTGGAAAGAGATCTTAATGTATCAAGAGCCACAGCAACACGCTACCTTGATGCTCTGGCAAAGGATGGTATATTGAAAAAGCAAAAAATGGGGAGACAAAATTACTATCTTAACCGTGAACTGGTAAAGCTTTTATTCAATATCCCAAAGATCGAATCGTCACTAGAATTTATATGAGGTATAGAGTTGATACGAATATCCTTGTACGCTACGCAATAAAGGATGCCCCGCATGGTTTACAATTCTAAGCAGCCTCTTTAAATTTTCCACTATTCAATGGTAAGCGCATATCAATCTCACCCCAAGGAATGAAAAATTCTTGCACCTTTAGCGTCCTTGACGCATTTTTCGTGAGAAGGAGGCAGTAGCACTAACCACTTAACATTCAATTGAGAACAGTTGAAACGATAAAATATCGCCATCCATATCAGGAGTTGTTCAAGTGTGGAAATCCCCCATGCATAGAATGGCATCAATAAAAATTGCAGAGTAATTCCAATCGCAATAAGTTTAGGTCGCTTAAGCACTCGACTAAAGTCAGCGGGTTTTAAGCTAATACCCATACCGAACATAATAAGGCTCAGTAAAGGAATAATCGCAGGCTTTAAAGAGGTAAAACTTTCAGGGAAATAATAACCTGCGCAAGATAACAGGATAGCCCAGAGAGGAAATAACTGTGTAATTCGATTCATCATAGTGGGTGGAAGTTAGCATTAAATCTCATATGTGTTCCAGCATACCAGTTTATTCATTTTTTTAAGGTGAATAAAAAGCGTCCACATTCTTTTCACATTTTCTTCACATTTCAACTCCCTTTGCGGTGCTATAGTCAATCTACAGTTATTAACTAATTCTATACGGGCTTCTCTTGCATGGCTGGTCGCATAGCTGGTTGCATAGTTAGTTAATAGCCAAAATATCAGCAATACCCTTTTCAGATTTATCAAAATCTCTAGCTTATATGCTTAATTCTGGCACTTGATAACTTTGAAATTCTGGGCTGAATCAAACGCCATTACGGGGAGATATCTTATGGCAAGGGCATACCGTTACATCACTCTCATTATTCTGCTTTTTAGCTTCCATTCTGCTTATGCGGAAAACAGTTGTCAGGTGAATTACGACATTGCAAACGATTGGGGTAATGGTTTTACTGCGAATGTTACGATTTCTAATTCGGGAGATTCATGGTCGGGTTGGGAGGTTAACTGGACGATGCCCAATAATCAAAAAATCACGGGGCTATGGAATGGAAAGCTCGTTCAAACGGGTTCCAGTATTTCGGTTAAAAGTTATAACTGGAATGGAAATATAAGCTCAGGTGGTAGCGCAAAGTTTGGTTTTAACGGCAGTTATTCAGGCGAGAATACAGCTCCTTATGATATTACGGTTAATGACACACTTTGTTCGGGACAAGCTGAAGCGCCTACTGATGATGGTGCTGATACAGAAACACCTGAACCAGAAAAAGAGGTCGTTTGTGAAGCAAGCTATGTTGTCCGTAACCAGTGGAATACAGGCTTTACCAGCGATGTCATCATTAAAAACCAAGGTGATTCTCTAGAAAACTGGACAGTCACATGGACAATGCCATTATCCGATCAAAAAGTAGGGCAGGGCTGGAATGGTAGCTTTAGTCAACAAGATGATTTGGTAACGGTTACTCCTGCGGGTTGGAATCAGAATATCAGCAGTGGTGGTCAAATTTCATTTGGCTTTAATGGTAAATACGGTGATGAAAACCCTGTTCCCATTGACCTTGCAGTGGATGGTGTTAAGTGTTCAGGGCAACCTGATACCGTGCTTGTTAGCCCGAAAGCACCGTCTTCCTTATCCGCGACAATGCTTGATAATACGAATGCTGTGCTGATCTGGACAGACAATAGCGATAATGAAGACTCCTTTATTATTGAGCGTCGTCAGTCGAATCAAAGCTGGCAACAACTCCAACAAACTAGCGCCGATACGGTTCATTATGAAGATGAAACCATAGGTATCGGTGAAACCTACGAGTACCGCATAAAAGCCAACAACGAAATGGCTGATTCGGCTTATAGCAACACCGTTTCTGTTACGCGACAAGATCACTCCCAAATTGGTTCGCAAATGTTAGTGGATAACTGTTCGAGTTGTCATGGCACCGACGGTACTAGCACAGGGCCGGCAACGCCTACTATTGCTGGGCTTGATCGTGATTATATTATTAATACGATGGCTATCTACCAAACTGATGCGAGAGCATCAACCATTATGGGGCAGTTAGCCAGAGGCTATTCTACTGAGCAAATAGCGTTGATTGCCGACTCACTGGCATCCCAAACCTATACGCCTGCGACTCAGGAAACGGATGTTGAACTCGTTAAACTAGGGCGACAAATACATGATGAAAGCTGCTCTGTTTGTCATACCGATAATGGACATAGTTTAGTGACGGGATCGCCACTAGCAGGACAATGGAAAACTTACTTAACAGCCACATTAACTGATTACCTTGAGAACCCCACAGACAATGTTCCTGAGGGCATGCTAACGCAAATCAATTCACTAGAAAGCAGATACGGTGAAAATGCTTTAGCTGCGATTATTGATTTTTATGCCGCGAATCCTGACGACACGACAGGTAACACTAGCGATACTGACAATACGGGTGACACAGACGGTACAGACGATGATTCGACTGGCGGAGATACTGATAACGGTGGTGATTCAAACACTGAAACCGTACCTTCCATTCCAACAGGAATCAGTTCATCAGCCGTTGATAATGAGTTGATCAACATTAGTTGGATTGACAACAGTAACAATGAAACGGGCTATAAAATAGAACGTACTACTGACAACGCTAACTGGACAGAAATCGCTGATATAGCCGCCAACGTTAGTAGCTATACAGACAGTGATGTCAGTGCTGGAAATTCATATACTTATCGCATTACTGCCTACAACACCATCGCTTCAGCGATATCAGCGGAAACCAGCACCACGTTATTAACCGTATTGGACTATGGAAAGAATGAATACGCTAACCAAGGCTGTTCAACCTGTCATGGTGCGGATGGCTCGGGTGGTTTCACGGGCAAATCATTGACTGGATTTACCAGCGATAATTTATCTAGCCTGACGCAAACCAATACCACTACCATGCCACCGTCTGATCCAGACGCTTGTGTCGGTAACTGTGCTGCTTCGATTGCTAAATACATCATCGAAGTATTAGCCGCAGATGCAGGCGACGGAACAGATGACGGAACCGATGGAGACGGCACTGATGCACAAGCCTGTAGTGGCGTCGCACCAGCCAGCTCACGTAGTCTGCGTTTATTGACTCGTTACGAATACGAAAGTACGGTGAATGATTTACTCGGTTTATCCGTCAGTATTATTCACGAGTTACCTGATGAAAACCGCGTGAATGGTTTTGATAATAATATCGCTGCCAATCAAGTGACTTCACTTCGCTTAGAAGCCTTTATCAATAAAGCAGAAGATTTGGCAGCGCAAGCTTTGTCAGAGAGTAAGAGCCACATTGTTCCCTGTTTAGCAACGGATACAGCCTGCGCCAAACAGTTTATTGAAACCTTTGGTAAACAAGCCTATCGCAGACCTTTGACTGATGCAGAGCAAACCACCTATCTCGCCTTCTTCTCACAAGACAGCTTTGATAGTGCTGTTGAGAAAACTGTGATGGCAATGCTGTCATCACCGCATATGCTGTATCGCTCAGAGTTAGGCGAGTTACAAGCGGATGGCACGTATCAATTAACGTCTTATGAAGTCGCGAGTAGCTTGTCCTATTTATTCTGGGGCAGTATGCCTGATGATGAATTGATGACATTGGCAGCCAATGATGCGTTGAAAACCGATGCTCAACGTATTGCTCAAGCTTATCGTTTGTTAAATGATGAGCGAAGTCAGGCACAAGTAGGCAACTTTGTTGGGCAGTGGTTGCTAGGTAGCAATCCTTATTCCTTACCGGAAAAAGATCAAAGTGTTTACCCAGACTATACGGATGACGTGAGGGCTTCTCTATCGCAAGAATTAGTGAACTTCTTTAACCATGTAACCTTTGACTCATCACAAAAATACCGCGAGTTATTTAGTAGTAATTATGTGCTGGCCAATAGCACTCTCGCTAGTTTCTACGGTTTAACCGCGCAATCGGGTAGTGAATTTGCGGTGACACCCGTTACCGACGATACGCGTTCAGGTATCCTCACCTTGGGTGCCGTATTAGCTAAATACGCCAATAGTAATGAGTCCCACCCCTTCAAACGTGGCGCCTTCGTTTTTGAACGACTGCTTTGTCATGACTTACCAGCCGCTGCCAATATGGGGATTATTGCAACGCCTGTAGTCGATGAGAACGCCACTACACGCGAACGGTTTGCTTTTCACAGTGAATCCAGTGAGTCGTGTTATGCCTGTCATCAATATTTGGATGGTCCCGGCTTTAGCCTTGAAAGCTATGATGGAGCAGGGCAATTCCGATCAACCGAAAACGGTCAGGCTGTGGATGCCACTGGCATATTGCGAGGTTTGGAAACCTATACACCAGAAGAGGAAGTCTCTTTTGATAACTCAAAACAGTTGAGCGCTATCATTTCGGAAAGCCCAGCGGCTTCTCAGTGTATTGCCAAACAATATTATCAATATGTCGCAGGAAGAGAGGAAACATCCGCCGATAGCTGCGCCGTAGATGCTTTCCTTCAGACCTACGAAGAAAGTGATTACAACCTGCAAACGATGTTGTTAGGGATTGTGAACTCACCCAACTTCATTAAACGTCAAGCCAAATAGGGGGATTTGATTATGTTAAGAGCAACTTCACTTAAACGCCGTAATTTCTTAAAGCTACTGAGCAGTGCAGGTATCGCTTCAGCTACTTTTCCCTTAATGCGAACGGCAACTGCTGAGACGTCACAGAAACGGGTGATCTTCATTGCTATTCCTGATGGTATGCGCCCTGATGACTGGCATGCTCAGGGTACTGAAACCGATTTTACGTTACCGGGTATGACACAGCCTTTAGATAGAGTTAAAGAAGATTGTATCTTCTTGAGTGGTCTGGACATGAAAGGCTCAGGGAGTACGCACGAAGGGGGAGTTATCAAGCTCCTCACGGGTACGGAAGGCAACAATAGCAATATCGATGTTTCACTGGATTATTATCTTGGAGATTACTTCAAAAACCAAACCATCAAGCCGCACCTCAATCTCAATATCGTGCCTATCTACCATAACAAACATATGACGTTTGACTTTAATGGCACAGCAGTCAGTCCAGAGAAAAACCCGTTAGTCGCATTTGAATCATTATTTGGTGGCAGTAGCACGGAAAGCGTACAGCAACAACGCCGTTTAAGTGTCTTAGACAATGTGACCCAAGAAGTGAATGCACTAATGGGTAATCTAGGCAATGATGAAAAACAAAAGCTTGAAACCCATCTTGAATCCATACGCGAACTAGAAACACGTCTTCAAGCGAATACATCAAGCTGCCCAAGTTGGGATTTCAACCCCACCAATTTTAGCGTAACGCGCACTAGTTTATGGGATAACCCAGAATATCTGGATGCGACCCAAATGGAATTAATTGGTGATTTACATACCGATGTAGCGATACATGCCTTGGCTTGCGATCTCACACGAGTGGTTACGCTCAAATGGAATAACAGCGTCAATGAAAATGTCATGCCGGGGTCTACGATGACAGGGCATGGCGCATCTCACGCAGGAGGACAAGCCTTTATTGATATCAAAGCATGGTATGTCGAACGCTTTGCACAATTGATCGAAAAGCTCAAAAACTACCCTGATGGCGATGGCACGTTGCTGGATAACACGCTGATATTTATGGGCAGCGAACTGGCACATGGCAATTGGCATAACCACGAAGATATGCCCTTTATTCTTGCGGGTGGATCGGCTGGGGGCATGGTGACAGGTCGAAGCTTGCAGTTCGATAGCGTCCCACACAATAAGCTACTCGTTTCAATTGCCCAATTTATGGACGTTGATATAAGTAGTTTTGGCACACAAGACCCTTCCCCCAGCACATTACCCGGCTTACTTGGATAAGAGAAAGGAATTAATATGACGCATTTAAAACGTACAACACGCAGAAACTTTCTCAAGACCTTAGCCCTCGGCACAGCAACGGTAGGGCTTAGTTTTCCTTATTTGGCACTCGGTGCTACAAAACGAGTGGTTATTGTCGGTGGAGGAACCGGTGGTGCAACCGCTGCTAAATACCTACTCAGACAAGACCCAACGATTCAGGTGACATTGATAGAAAAGAACGCCAACTATTTAACCTGCTATATGAGCAATGAAGTACTCGGCGGTAGTCGTAATATTGAAACCTTACGCTTTAGTTACGATGCATTAAAAGCAAGTGGCGTAACCATCGTGCAAGACGAAGTGACTGCCATCGAAGCCGATGCTCAACAAGTTAAAACCAAAAGTGGCGCAAGCTATGCTTATGATCGCTGCATTGTTTCGCCAGGTATAGACTTCCGTTTTGATACCATAGAAGGCTTTGATGAAAACGTAGCAGAAAGCATTCCTCATGCATGGAAAGCAGGTCAACAAACACTCACACTCCGAGCGCAATTAGAGGCGATGGATGATGGTGGTACAGTTGTGATTGCAGCACCCCCCAATCCTTATCGTTGTCCACCCGCACCTTATGAACGTGCGAGTCAAATAGCCAGTTACTTAAAGCAACATAAATCCAAATCCAAAGTCATCATCCTTGATCCAAAGACTTCATTCGCCAAGAAAAGCCAATTTGAAGAAGCGTGGACAGAGCTTTACGGCTACAACACTGATAACGCGTTAATAGAATGGGTATCTGGGGATCGATCAGCAGGTGTGGTGAGTGTTGATGCAGGAAATAAGTCAGTCACAACAGCGTTTGGCGATACTTATCAAGCGGACGTATTGAATATAATCCCTGCTCAAAAAGCAGGAGCTATTGCCTATGCGGCAGACCTTGTCGATGATTCAAACTGGTGTCCTATTCATAAGAAAACCTTTGAATCGACCTTGCACTCAAACATCCATGTGATCGGAGATGCCTGTACCGCAACAGCATTACCCAAATCAGGCTATGCCGCCAACTCAGAAGCCAAAGTTTGTGCGGCGGCTGTCGCTGCTTTACTCAATGAACAAGAAGTGGCTAGTCCATCGTTTAGTAATGGTTGTTACAGCGTGATTAGTGAAGATTACGGCATTTCAATATTAGCACTTTATCGCTTATCTGATGATGAGAAAAGTATTGAGAAAATACCCAATAGTGGTGGTACATCGCCGTTAAATGCGTCGGATAGACAGCATAAACTAGCAGTTGAATATGCCTATTCCTGGTATAACAATTTTACGCAGGATGTTTTTAAATAGAGTTTTTACAGGACGTGGGACTTCAGTCCCGCCAATGCGACTCCAAGCATGCATTGGCGAGACTAAAGTCTCACTTCCAAATAGCATTGAACAGCCCCGGAATTACGAGCAGAAATAACCGACGTAACAAAGCTTTCACTATCTTTTGATGAATGATTTAGCGTATCCACATTTATATCGGCTGATGAAACTCAATGACATTTCTATCCTGGTCTCTGATAAACAATGACGACCCATAATTACCCCCAAAATCTACAGGACCTTCGGTAATAACAATATTGAGGTTATCTAGCTGCGTTTTTACCGCCATTAGATCAGTGCCACATGGGTATAACCCACATGCCTTTCGGGAATATCCATCAAGATGTTTTTTTCTGGTGAGCTGGCCGCGTTTAAAATAAAGTTAATCACTACCCCGCAAGGATGTTTCATGATTGCAATTGGCTCAGGCCAAGTTGGTCCTTCAATAAAGATGAATCCCAAGTTTTCATAAAACTTTCTAGCAGTAGAAAGCTTCGCTACTCTGATGCCAATATGGTCTATTCCAGTAATACTATTCATTTTATCTTCTCGCTATGGTTGATTACTATTCTAGTCCCCATGCGCCTGCGTGGGGATTCAGTCTAACGCGCCAGCGTTGTGCTCAAATCTCGACGCAACGCGTCTGGACTGTGTTCCCACGTGGCACGTGGGAACAAGGGTTATGTTCACAAAATTATTAGTTAAACTTACTGTTTCGTGTGCTTGGGAGACTGGCAGGAAGGTGTTCATCTAAAATCTCAACAGTGTTCCCATGTCATAGCTTCTTTAATTCAGCCAGCCTAATTCTGACATGACTGTTGATACAAAAGTAAATATCACGCCACGAGTGATATGCAATTAGTGCAGAACTTGAAGTAATGAGCGAAGCAAGATACAAAGCTCTTGAATAAAAAGCATCAAAACACTAGTATGATAGCATTGCTAACAATAGGAGAGAGTCATGGGGCAATTATTGGTAAGAAACCTTGATGACAATATTGTGCGTTTGCTGAAAATCCGTGCTGCGCAGCATGGTCAGTCTATGGAAGCAGAACACAGAAGTATTTTAAAAGAGGTTCTGATAAAAAAAGAGGGGAATATTCCTTCACTTAAAACCTTGTTACTTGAAATGCCAGAAATAGATGAGATTGATTTACAACGAAGCAAAGATTTTGGGCGAGAAATAGAGTGGTGAAGTTTCTTCTGGACACTAATATTATTTCGGAAATTAGAAAGAAAGAGCGCTGTAACCCTAGTGTGTATAACTGGTTCAGTGAAATTGAGGATAGCTCTATTTATTTGAGTATTCTTGTTACCGGTGAGATCCGAAAAGGGGTTGAGTTAAAGCGACGCAAAGACCCAGTGCAGTCATTAGTTTTAGAGCAATGGCTCATGACCATAGAAGAATATTATTCTGGAAGGATACTAACCTTCGATGCAGAAACCTGTGATATCTGGGGCAAACTCAATGCGATTAGACCACTTCCTGTAATAGATAGTTTGCTTGCAGCAACTGCAATGCAGCATCACTTAACGTTAGTTACACGTAATGTTAAAGATATAAATAATATAGGTATAGAGCTGCTAAACCCGTTTGAACTATAAAACAGGTATTATTTACTAACGAGTGCTAGCAAGCGTTCTAAAGACTCAATCACCGTTTGTGCCATCAAGCAATGAAATTGGTTTTTATCACCTTCAAGGTTACAGGTTTCCAAAGCATTGTAATAAGTCAGTCGCGCTTCTGTATCGCCATGAATAATGGCTATCGGGAAATCATGTTGTAATAGCACAAGGTTCATTATCAAACGTGCAGTGCGCCCATTGCCATCAATAAAAGGATGAATCGTTACCAGTCGTTCATGCATTTCGGCGGCAAATAGTATGGGGTGTAGATTGGCTTTATTTTTATTATAAAAATGGAAATAATCTTCCATCAATTTATCTAGTTGCCAAGGTTGCGGCGGCGTATGACGGCTGCCACTGATCATTACTGGGACTTGTCGATAGCAACCAGCGTTGTCTTTATCAATGCCACGTAAAATTAAAGCATGTAGCTCAAGTAAGGTACTTTTATTCAGTGGTGTTTGATCTGTGGCTAATTCTCTAATTAGATCAACAGCTTCATAATGGTTAATTGCTTCTAGGTGCTCAACCATGGGTTTGCCGCTTATAGTCAAACCTTTGTGAACCACCAGGTCGGTTTCCCGCAACGTCAGCGTATTACCCTCAATCTGGTTGCTGTCATAAGTGTATTCAACATTTAGTGCTTGTTGCACAGCCGACTGATCAAAATCGCGATTTTCTTGTAGCGATTGCAATAAGTGGTCTGCTTGTTTTAGAAGTTGATTGAGTTTGGTCATATGCGATGTTTTAAACGGTGTTGATTCTTAAGAGTATAACGCATCCGTGATTTGAATTGACCTGTTAAAGTTGCTGGATTCATATACTAAGGTTTAAAGCCCTCGATAAACTCGACCTTTAAACCTGACTGAATTCCTGCTGTTACTTGCCTCTCATTTGATGATACAAATAACTCAGCTTCCCACTCTAAAGCACAGGCAATATGGATAGCGTCTAATGACCTCAGAATATTACTTTCTAATAAGTGTGTAGTTTTTTTCAACACGCTGGGTGTTAGATTAACAATATCAATATCTTCTATATCTTGTAATATTTCATGCTTTATTTCGGTATATGTTTCTTTAGTAATGAACTCAGATCTGAGTTTTCTATTGAGAGCTGATATGACTTCCGGATAACAGATTATGCTTAAACCAACTTCTGAAGTATTTTGTGTAATATTAACTGCTTGCTCACTTCCTACTTCTTCGACAAACCTTTTTACAAATGAAGAGGTATCAAAAAACACTCTCATGAAGCTTCTTCTCGTTCATTCACTATAAGTGAAGATAGCTCTTCTCCCTTGATTGAACGTCTAATTCTTTGTTTTTTCCAAGAAGGAATATGGTTAGATGGATCTTTGAATGGCAGAATTTCTGCTATCGGTTTTCCATGCCTTAGTACTTGTATTTTTTCACCCTTCTCAACAGCGGAAAATAAGGCTGATGCATTTTTTCTAAATTCAGTAAATGTTACGCTTATCATGTTACTCACCGTTTAATGTACATACTGTACATTAAACGATATGCATAGTGCATACTATTTTCTGAGTAACATGCAGGAATTAAATCACCTACTGATCCGTCAACGTTCCCAAAAAGCTGACTATGTCATCAATGTCATTAGCGTTCAAACCCAGCTCACCAATGCGTCCACCTTGATCCACATTTTGATTCACTTCTGGTGCATCGGGAAACGTGGTATCTCGTGTGTTATAGAAGTTGACCACTTCAGTCAATGTGTTAAACACGCCGTTATGCATATAAGGCGCTGTGTTGGCGATATTGCGCAGATTGGGTGTTCTGAACTTGCCATTGTCGGCATTACTTCCAGTTTCACCACCCAGGCCATTATCAATAAAGCCAGAGTCGGATAAAATATTCAATAACGTGCCATTGCGAGGTACGCCAATATTTTTGAATTCAAAATCTGAGAAGACTTCTTCGCTGTTGTTTGGGCTGGCATGACAAGTATCACACTGAGCTCTCCCATTAAACAGTTGTCGACCTCTAGCTTCTGCTGCTGTGAAAGTGGTTGTGCCTGCTGCTACTTGGTCAAATTTTGAGGTGAAGGGTGAGAATACAGAAGTGCGTTCAAAGGCTGCTATAGCGTCGGCAACATGGTCATATGAAGCGTCGATATCATCCAAAATGCCCACACCGAATAGTGTTTCAAAATCACTAGCATAATCGGCGAGCTTGATCTTGTCGATAACCTCCGCTTCACTTGCATTAGCCATTTCAACCGGGTTTAAGAAAGGAGCTTTTGCTTGTTCTTCAAGTGATTCAGCACGACCATCAAGGAATTGTCCACCAATCAATACTGTTCTAGTGCCGCCACCCGGCGCCCCTCTGGTTACTATTTGTGAATTTGGAATATGTGCAGCATAACTTGCGGTAGGTGAATTTCGATTACCAACACTTGTGCTATCAGCCCCTAAAGAGGTGGGTGATCCACTATCAGGATCAGCAAAGCCTGCGCTAGGTGTATGACAACTAGCACAGGATTGACCGGCGGGAACTGAAAGGCTGGTATCAAAAAATAGCTTTTCGCCTAAGCTTGCTAAAGTGACGGTTGTTGTATCAGTGGTTGTGGTAGTAGTTGTGGTAGCAGCGGTGGTGTCTGTAGTTGTTGTGATGCCATTACTTTCACTGCCACAGCCTTGTAGAGTAAACATCATTACTGCCAGTGAAAATGTGACACCGGAAAGTCTTATATTTTTGTTACTAGAATTTCTCATTTGAATGCCCTGATTGAGAGTTGGAATTAGTTGGAATAGATATTACACATAACCATACCGATCAAATGTGTAAGAAATGTGAACTTGCAAACAACTTCTATCCAGAGTGATGAACTATTATGGTGACATACCTGCTGTATATACAAGGAGTTCAATGGTGAGTGCGACTCACACAACCTGATTTCAAGTGACTCAGCATGCATCCTTTCATCTGATGGAATGAACCTGCCATCAATCACCTTTAATCTCCTCTATTTTCAGAAAGTTAGTTTTTTCTGCTTAAAATAAACCAACGTTTCCATATTTCTTACACATTGTGTCTTTAAGATTCCCAGCAGTAAAAAACGTTTCGGGCGATACGTTTCATACATAAGAATACGTGTATATGTTCAGGGCTGAACTTATAGCGATAATAAAAAATGGGTTTTATCTATGTCGAAAATGTTGAAGGTATCAAAACAGAAGTCTTTTATTCTTCTCGCTTTAGCGGTGGGAGGTGTTGCTCTTGTTTATGTTCTGTCTCAATCAACTTTAGAAGCTGAATCAACTACAGATTCTATCGTCGCTTCCAAGAGTTCGACCCATGCGAGTGATGCCAAGAAGTTTCGCCCTGTTTCTAAAGATTTCAAAGATGAGATACGAAAAAGAGAGGAAAGCAAATCCTCTCTTCAACTTGAACGTACTCTGCCAGATGGAACGATTGTGATGGATACTGTTGAAGTACATACCAGTACTACAGTGGTTTTGTTGACTGAAGACGGTGAACCCGTTCAAGGGCATGGTGGTTTGATATTGAATGCACCTGAAATGGATACTGAAAGTTTGAAATAAAAAAGTACTACGAAAGTATTTATAAAACTCCTCTCAATCTCCCTTTACAGAGGAGGAGGCTGTTATCTAAATACCTTCATTGTCTCACTAGTTAGCAAAAATCTCACCAGCTCAGGCGGGACTGAAGTCCCACTTCCTATGCTCAAAAGGATGAGAGAGCTGAACGGTTATCATTAAAAATAACAACATAAGAACAACTCAAAATTAAAAGAAAGGATATGACTACATGGCTAAGTCACATAAAAATTCTACACGTTTAAATCGCAAACTCGGTCAATTCATTATTTACCTGAGTTGTATGGGCTTAATGCTAACTGCAAATTTAGGTCATGCCGATATAACCATCGAATACAGCAGCACTGAGGAAAGTGAAAATACGGGGTTTTATGATGATTCATCCGCAAGTGCTAATGCTTTGGGAGATAACACTGCGAGCACGGTAGGAGAAGCGCGTCGGAATGTTATGGAAACGGCGGTCGCCTATTGGAATTCCATTATTGAAATCGACAGTGACGTTAGTATTTATGTTGCTTTTGATGATCTTACCTGTGCTGCTTCTGGTTATGTGGTGGGGAGTTCGACTAATTATTCGGATGAGTTAGATAATGTTTCATATCCCAGATCTCTCTATCTGAATAAGACCCAAAGCTCAGGTAGAGCGATGGTATTGAAGTTTAATGATCAATTGGGATCAAATATCAGTACAGCATGTGAAAACGCGAGTTGGTATTACGGACTAGAACAAGATAAGCCGTCATCCAGTTATGTTGACCTGATCTGTATTATACCGTTAAACATGAGATTGGACATGGACTCGGCATCGCGGCTAATGCAGTCAATCTGGCAAATGGCAATCTGACCTCCAGCAATGGAGGCGTGTATGTTAATAACCTGTTGGACCTTACGACCAATAAGTTCTGGAATGATGCGGACATGACGCAGACTGAGCGTAATGCCAGTATCAGTAACGGTAATGATAATCTGGTGTGGGGTGGTGAAGAAGTTAAACGTGTATTGGATAGTGCCAGCTTACTCACGGATGGTACTAACAGTGATTACCCCATTATGTACGCTCCCAGTTCCTACCTTGCAGGTTCTTCTGTTTCTCATTTTGATACCAGTCTTGCTTATAACACCAGTATTGCGTCTGGCGCGAATGAACTGATGGAACCCAATATAACCGATAGCGAAGATCACATTCTTACCGTTGCAGCACTGACGGATATTGGCTGGACGGTGACGTTGGACAGCGATAATGACGGTACAGCCAACCCCAATGATGCATTCCCTTTATCTGATGCTGCTGATACCGATACCGATGGGGACGGTAAACCTGATGATTGGCTGGCAAGTTGTAATGCCAGTTGTCAAAGCAGCTCAGGTTTAACGCTCGATAATGACGACGACGCAGATGCTATTACTGATGGCAATGACAACTGCCCTGTTAATAGCAATGCAGATCAAGCCGATCTAGACAATGACGGTAGTGGTGATGTTTGTGATCTTGATGGTGATAACGATGGTGTTTTAACGGCTGTTGATAATTGTCCACTAGGAGATACGGGATGGACATCTACGGCAAGCAATGACGTTGACGGTGATGGCTGTCAAGATTCAAGCTCTGAAGAAAATGATTACGATAACGACGGTGTTGACGATAGCGTTGATAGCGATTCTTCTGATGCTAATGTGTGTAGTGACGACGACAATGACGGTTATGACGACTGTCGAACGGGTACTTATGACACCACGCTAGACAGTGATGTGGATGCCGATGGTTACGACTACGATGTGGATGTCGATAATGATGCGGATGGTTTAATTGAAATATATACCCTTGAACAGCTAGATGCGATTCGCAATGATTTGGCAGGTACTAGTCTAAATGGTGATAACACAGGTTGTTATACGGGCTGTAACGGCTACGAATTAATGAATGATCTGGACTTTGATACCAATGAATCAGGATCAATTAATAGCTCGGATGATTACTGGAATGCGGGCAAAGGCTGGGAGCCAATAGGAACAAGCGGTGATGGCTTTACGGGTATTTTTGATGGCAATGGTTATCGTATCAATAACTTGTATATTAATAGAAGTGAAAGTGATTCGAGCACTATAGGTTTGTTTGGTTACGTATCAGAAGCAGAGATTCGCAACCTGGGTCTAACGGGCGATTACGCATCAATAACCGCAGATTCATCTGATTACGTGGGCGCATTAATTGGCTATAGTTCAGCCTCAACCGTGTCTAATGTCTATGCAACCATTGATATCAACCATAGTGATTTTGGTGACTCAATAGGGGGGCTGATTGGCAAGATGTTCGAAGGCAGCTTAACCAATGCCTACACCTCGGGAGACATACGCTCAGCCATTGACAATTGGCATTATATGGGCGGTGTTGTGGGTGAAAATAATGGAGGAACGATTAGTAATATTTATAGTATTGCCAATGTTCTGGAAGACCCTGCGGATACGCCGAATAAAGGCGGCGCACTTGTAGGGCTTAATGATAATGGCACTATTTCAGATTCTTATTGGAATGCTAGCTTAACGCCACTTTCAGCTACTGATGATAATGAAGGAACCCTAACGGATACCGTAGGCTTATCCACTACGGATATGAAATGTCCACAATCACCTTCAGACTCGTCATGTGATATCGCCACGGCGTATCAAAACTGGAGCGAAGACAACTGGGACTTTGGTACTAGTACTGAATATCCAGCACTTAACATTAATGACATTATCTATCGCGAAACCATTGTAGACGAAGCTCCCACTATCACCGCTCCTGCTGATCAAACGGTAGAGGCAACAGGCTCAACCACTGACGTTGATTTAGGCACAGCAAGCGCTACGGATACTGAAGATGGCACACTCACTGCAACCGCAGATAATACAGGGCCGTTTGCGGTAGGCACACATACCATCACTTGGAGTGTCACGGATAGTGGCGGTAATACGGCAACTGCGACACAAAGCATTACGATTCAAGATACAACAGCACCTACCATTACTGCCCCAGCTGATCAAACAGTAGAACTCATTGCAGGCGGGGCAGTTGGCGTTACTGTAGGCACAGCGACAGCCACAGATTTGGTGGATGGAAACGTGGCTGTTAGCTCAGATGCTCCACCTATTTTCGGTGAAGGCATAACCACTATCACTTGGACAGCTACCGATAATGCAGGTAACACGGCGACTGCGCAGCAAACCATAACCGTGAGTGACACCACTGCTCCCTCTGTGACGGCACCATCCGATCAAACACTAGAAGCAACTGGCACACTAACAAGCATTATTGATCCTGTTACAGAAGTGCTCGCGTTCGACGCAGTTGATACGATTGTTGTAGCAAGCGCAGACATTTCAGGACCTTTTGCACTGGGTATACATACGATTATCTGGAGTGCTACTGACAGTGCAGGAAACACGGGCACAGATACTCAAACTATAACTATTGAAGACACAACCGCCCCCACTATTAGCGAACCTGACCCTCTACTCATAGATGCGACTAGCACATTAACAACCGTAGTCTTAGAGGCACCAGATGTTAGTGATCTTGTTGATAGCAATCCTGAAATAACAGCTTCAGATACAGGCCCCTTTGCCGTTGGCGAGCATACGATTACATGGACAGCCACGGATGCCTCCGGAAACTCAGCGACAGCTACTCAATCCATCAGCATTCAGGATTCAGGTATACCTATCGTCACCGCACCTGCGGATCAAACCGTCGAAGCAACGGATACATTAACAGCGGTAGATCTCGGCACGGCAACCGTAATCGATGATTTTGATGATGACATATCGGCTACGGCAGATAATACAGGGCCATTCGCACTAGGTACGCATGCCATTAGATGGAGCGCTACTGATGATGAAGGCAACGAAGGCACGGCAACACAAACCATTATCATTGAAGATACCACTGCACCTACCATCACCACTCCAGATGATGTAAGCATCGAATCCACAGGGACAAATACCTCAGTTGACGTTGGCACAGCGAGTGCGGTTGATCTAGTTGATGGCGATGTAGAAGTCACCTCCGATAGCTCAGGCTCGTTTACCGTTGGCATACACACGATCACATGGACAGCAGGTGATAATTCAAACAACGTAGCGACGGCAACGCAAACAGTAACCATTACTGAAGCTAATGCATGCGGACTGGATATTGATGGCGATGACAGCATTTCACCGTTAACCGATGGTTTGTTACTGCTACGTTATCTGTTTGGCTTCACTGGCGATACGCTGATTGATAGTGCTGTATCAGCAACCGCTGAAAGAAGTAGCTCTGATGATATTGTTAGTTATCTCTCAAGCTGTATTGATTACTACGACATTGATGGCGATGGCGAAGTAAATCCCTTGAGTGATGGCTTATTAGTACTTCGTTTATGAGTTTGGCTTCTCCGGTGAAACTTTAATTGACGGTGTAGTTAGTGGTAGCGGTAGCAGAACCGATGCAACCAGTGTCGAAAGCTATTTTACAGCATTGCTTGCCGGGACGGTTACGATTGATGATGAAACAGATACGGGCGGTGGCGATGAAAACGCCGTACCTACTGCTGATGCAGGCAGTGATCAAAGCGTTTCTCTAAACGATACCGTATCACTTGATGGCAGTAATAGTAGCGATATCGACGGTAGTATTGTGAGTTACGCATGGATAGAAACCACCAGCTACGGCATCACACTAATAGGAGCGGATAGTGCCATACCGAGCTTCACAGTAGACAATGGCGCAGGATCAATCACCCTACAACTCACGGTAACCGATGACGGTGGTGCTACGGCATCAGATACCGTAACGATTACCGTCACTGACACATCGGTTAGTTTAGAAAGCTTAGGTGAAAAACTCTATTTTGATACCAGTCTTTCCGTACCTGCGGGTCAATCTTGTGCCAGTTGTCACACACCGGATACAGGCTTTGTCGACCCTGATAGTGGTTCACCTACCTCTTTAGGAGCAGATGGCATTAGCGTTGGTTTGCGTAATTCGCCTACTGCAAGCTATGCCGCTCATATTCCAGACTCAGAAACTACTAGCATTCCAGCGCCCAATGGCGGCACTCGATTAATCTTGCTCGGTGGACAGTTCCTTGATGGTCGTGCTGCCTCTTTGGAAGAGCAAGCAAAAGGTCCTTTCTTGAATCCGGTAGAAATGGCTAATGCGAGTAAATCGGATGTCATTGATAAAATAAAACTCACCGATTATGCCAGTGACTTTGAAGCCTTATTTGGCGTAGATATTTTAAATGATGTAGACACCTCATATGACCATATGGCAGATGCCATTGCAGCTTTTGAACGCACATCAGTATTTTCTCCTTTTACCTCAAAGTTCGATCAAGTGGCAGCAGGTACCGCTACGTTTACTGCCGCAGAAACCAGAGGTCAGCGATTATTTGACCGCAAAGGACAATGTGCCAGATGTCATACAAGCCCTGATACCAGTGAAGAAGTGTTCTCTGACTTTCAATTCAAAAATATAGGTGTACCTAGTAACACGAGCTTATTAAATATATTGGGTGATGCTGATTTCATTGATAACGGTTTGGGCGATGTGAGTGGAAACAATGTGGATAATGGAAAATTCAGAACCTCTAATTTGCGCAATATTGCCAATACCGCGCCTTATATGCATAACGGTGTATTTAGCACTCTCACGGAAGTAGTTGAGTTTTATAACACGCGAGATACCACGTTTCCCGATGCGCCAGAAGTTGATCAGAATGTAGATCAAGGCGGGAACATTGGAGAGTTGGGTTTAACGGATACTGAAATTGAAGATTTGGTGAGCTTTTTGGAGACATTAACGGATGAGTAATAACTAGAAATTCTATTTTTAGTCTCCCTTTGTAGGTCGTATAAGCGATATAGGTACATGGATGTACCGTAGTAGGGCAAAGCAGGAGCAATTGCCGAGCGTCATACGACAAAGAATCGCTAATTCAGCAACTTGTCGGATGGCGTACCTTATCCGACCTACAAGATATTGCTTTTAGCGACACCCTATTGAAAAAAAGGGGAAGTTTGAATAAACATAATAAAAAGGAAAACATAAAAATGAAAACAACAACCTTTATAATCGCGTTAGCCAGTGTACTAGCGTCAACAACGGTGTTAGCAAATACACAAACGGTCTCCCCATCGGTTGATTCCATAAATCTATCCACGGGTGAAGTCATTGAGTTTCAGTTAACTTACCCAGAAGGCAACCCAGAAACCATCGGGGTAGGCGTTACGCTTTATTACGATTCTTCCAAACTGACCTTTAGTGGCGTTAGTAATACGCTATCCACTTCAAACTTTCATCAAGTACAAGACCCCGTTGCAGATGCTTCTGATGCAGATGGCGACCCAGCAACCGACAAAAAAATAGTAGCGGCCTTCGCTAACTTTAGTTCAGAACCTTTTATTACTAGGGAACAAATGTCTGCTGATCTGTTTACAGCGAGTTTCACAGCTAATGAAAACTTCACGTCAGGCAGCACTGAAATCAACTTTAGCGGTGATCCCGCAGCAGGCTTTAGCTTTAATTCACCACAATCCCTTATTGTTACTCACTAAAGCTTCATACGGGCTACGTACACATGACAAATATAAAAATAAATATAAGAAAAGGTAACCAATGAAAAAGAAAATAATAATCCCCATGCTAGGGCTAATGAGCCTAATGGTTTCCAATGTCGCGTTAGCAATAACCGATGAAATAAGTACACAGACCATTCTGCCATCAACCACTGACTTTGCAGTTGTACCCGGTGATTCTGTGCAATTCTCCGTAACGTATCCCGCAGGCAACCCTGAAACAACAGGCGTGGGTGTGACGCTTTATTATGATTCATCAGAACTAGATTTTGTTGAAACCAGTAATCTTTTAACAACGCAAGGCTTGTATCAATTGCAAGACCCCAGTGAAGATACGGATGATGGTGATAACGACTCCGCTACGGATCAAAAAATAGTAGTCGCTTTTGCCAGTTACGACGCTGATCCTTTTATCGACTCAGAAGATATGCCGGCTGACTTGTATACCGTTAGCTTCACCGCATCGGATAACTTCTCATCGGCTACTAGCATTAACTTTACTGGCAATGCCGCTATTGGTTATAGCTTTGCTTCAACACCTGTGAGTATCACTTATCAAGATAGCACAGCACCCAGTATTACCGCACCTGCTGATGTAACCGTTACAGCAACTTCGGCATCAACCAGCGTTGATTCTGCTACATTAGGTAGCGCAACGGTGAGTGACGATATTGACGCATCACCTAGCGTTAGTTACTCACCTCAAGGGCCTTTTGCTGTGGGTACACACACCATCACATGGACGGCAACCGATAGCTCAGGGAATACTGCTACAGATATCCAAATCTTAACCGTTAGTGATACTGAAGCTCCTACCATCACGGCTCCCGCAAACATTTCAACGACCGCAACGGGATCAACCACTGCCGTATCATTAGGTACACCTGTCGTTAATGACAAAGTCGATGAAAGCCCAACCGCAGTGGCAGATAACACAGGTCCTTTTGCATTGGGAACACATACCATCACATGGACAGCAACGGATGCTTCTAGCAACTCATCAACTGCGACCCAAACCGTCACTATAGAAGACCCAGGAGCGCCGACCATTACAGCACCTGCTGATGTTACTGAAGAAGCTACGGATACTCTTACTGTTGTTGATCTTGGGACAGCTACGGCAAGTGATGTTATTGATGGCACATTGAGTGTCTCGGCGGATGCACTTCCGATACTCGCAGTGGGAACGCATACCGTTACATGGACAGCTACCAACAGCCGAGGAGCTGCCTCTACAGCCACCCAACAAGTAACCATCACCGATACCACAGGAGCAGTAATCACAAAACCTGATGATATTACGGTGGAAGCTGAGCGTAGTCGAACGAGTGTCAGTATAGGTACAGCCACTGCAAGTGACTTAGTTGATGGGGACGTTGAAGTAGATCCCGTGAATGCAGATCTGGAAGCACAATATTCTGTAGGCACGACGAGTATCGTTTGGACAGCCACCGATAGTGCAGGCAATGTAACCACTGCAACGCAAACTATTACAGTTACTGACACGACAGCCCCCACCGTAACAGCGCCTGCCGATCAAACGGTTGAAGCTACGGCTACCTTGACTAGCGTAGAGCTGGGTACAGCAACGGCATCTGATTTGGTTGATAGTTCGCTCACAGCAACAGCCAGCGATACAGGGCCTTTTGCATTAGGAACACACACCATCACTTGGAGTACAACCGATAGCTCAGGTAACACGGGAACGGCAACGCAAACCATCATAGTTCAAGATACTACTGCACCCGCAATTACTACACCCGATGACATCACTGTTGAAGCAACATCAGCAGGAATATCGGTTGATGTAGGCACAGCAACGGCAACTGACTTGGTTGATGGGTCTGTAGATGTCACATCCGATAGCACAGGGTTCTTTGCAGTCGGCACACATACCGTTACTTGGACAGCGACTGATAACTCAAACAATGCAGCCACGGCGATACAAACTATCACCGTCACTGATATTGATGCCTGTGGGTTGGACATTGATAACGATGACCAAGTCACCGCGTTATCTGATGGCTTATTGCTATTGCGTTATCTGTTTGGCTTCACGGATGATGCGTTAACGGATGGTGCTTTATCTGATGACTCTCAACGCACTACCGCTGCTGATATCAGCAGTTATATCGCTAACTGTACAGACTATTACGACATAGATGGAGATGGCTCAGTACAACCATTAAGTGATGGCTTATTAGTACTGCGCTATGAGTTTGGATTCACGAGTGATTCTTTGATTCAAGATGTAATTGGTGCTAATGCAACGCGTTCTGATGCAAGCAGTGTTGAAAGTTACTTTGATGATTTAACGGCAGGGACTGTCACATTTGAGGATGTTCGTTAAGGGTATGGAAGTGAGGCTTCAGCCTCGCAAGAGTTAGCGCATATTGTGCCAGCTCTGCGGGACTAAAGTCTCACTTCCTAACTTTTGACTCAAGAAATAGTAGGTCGTATAAGCGATATAGGTACATGGATGTACCGTAGTAGAGCAAAGCAGGAGCAATTGCCGAGCGCCATACGACAATGAACGGTTAATTCAGCAACTTGTCGGATGGCGTTCCTTATCCGACCTACAAATCGTAGCTTTTGCGACAGCCTCTAACTACTGGCTCTAGCACTTCACAATTAATTAACAACATAAAAACACAACAAGAATTTAAAAGAGGTAACAAGATGAATAAGAAAATAATCATTCCCATACTAGGGCTAGCCAGCACACTGGTATCCGCAGCGGCGTTGGCAGATATACAAACGATTCTGCCATCAACCACTAACTTTAGTGTGTCATCAGGGGAGACCGTACAGTTCGCAGTTACTTACCCAGAAGGAAACCCAGAAGCAACAGGATTAGGCGTTACGCTTTATTTTGATTCTTCTAAACTTACCTTTGTTGAAACCACAGATGTTTTGTCCACGCCAAACTTACATCAAGTGCAAGACCCAAGTGATGATACGGCTGATAGCGATGGTGATGCAGATACTGACCAGAAGATAGTAGTGGCTTTTGCTAACTTTACTTCTGATCCTTTCGTTGCAACCGAAGATATGCCTGCTGACTTATTCACGGTTAATTTCACAGCAACAGACGATATTTCATCAGGTTCAACCATTAACTTCACTGGTAGCCCAGCCGCAGGACATACTTTTGCATCAACGCCTGTCAGTATTACTTATAGTGATGACACTGCACCGAGTATTACTGCACCTGCTGATGTAACGATCACCGCAAGCTCCTCATCAACTAGTGTCACTTCCACTGAATTAGGTGACCCTACAGTCAGTGATGATAGCGATGAATCTCCTAGCGTAACTTACTCACCACAAGGACCTTTTGCAGTGGGTACGCATACCATTACTTGGACGGCAACGGATAGCTCCAACAATTCATCAAGTGATACACAAACCTTAACGATTGCGGACACTGAAGCGCCTACGATTACTGCTCCCGCGGATGTTTCAACTCCTGCAACGGGTACAACCACAGCGGTAACTTTAGGTACGCCGACCGTTAGTGATAACACAGACTCAGCTCCAACAGTGACTGCTGATAATTCAGGACCGTTTTCCTTAGGAGTAAACACCGTCACTTGGACAGCAACGGATGCTTCTGGTAACTCAGCAACCGATGAACAGACCGTTACCGTTACCGATGATGGTGCGCCTAGCGTTACGGCTCCAAGTGATATCACTAAAGAAGCCACAGGTGCAACGACACCCGTTACTCTTGGTGTAGCTTCTGCTCTCGATGCAGTTGATGGCTCAATTGCAGCGACGGCTGATAACACAGGACCTTTTGCAGTAGGTGTTCACAGTGTGACATGGACAGCAACGGATACCGAAGGCAATAGCGCTACAGCGGTACAAACCGTAACGATTACGGATACAACTGTGCCAACCATCACATTACCAGCAGATATTACACAAGAAGCAACGGATGAAAGCACGCAGATAGATATCGGCACCGCTACAGCCACTGATTTAGTGGATGGTGAAGTATCGGTGAGTTCAGACAGCGAAGGTTCATTCTCGGTAGGAACGAACAGTGTGACTTGGACAGCAACGGATAGTGCAGGAAACACGATTACAGCTATCCAAACTATCATCATTACTGACGGTGAAGGCCCTGAGGTTATAGCGCCTGCTGATATTAGCGTAGAAGCAACAGGCTCTACGACTTCAGTTTCTTTAGGTGATGCGACGGCAACCGATACCGTTGATGGCGATATCACTGCTACCGCTGATAATGAAGGTCCATTTACTGTGGGTGCACATACCATTACTTGGACAGCGACTGATAGCGCTGGTAATGTCGCAACGGACACCCAAACAGTAACGGTTGAAGATACTACTGCACCTGTTATTAGCCTTGAATCAGCCACAATTGAACTGAATGCAACGGGTGTAATCACTCCATTCACAAATGCTGGCGTAACGGCAACCGACGTAGTAGATGGTAGTACAACCGTTACAGGCTTTGAGTTGATAGAAGATAACTTACAAGCACTTTCTGATGCGGGCTTTACCTCAGGTACACATTTGTTAGTTTGGGAATCAACCGATAACGCAGGTAATACTTCATCAGTAACGCAAACACTTAACATTACACCTCAAGCCAACTTTGCTAATACACAGGCAGCTAGTGCGGGTGATGAGGTAACGGTCAGTGTTGAGTTAAGTGGTGAAGCGGTCAGTTATCCAGTAACGATTCCTTATAGCATTGATACACAACTCAGTACGGTTGCTAACGATGGATCAGATCATGATGCAAGTGATGGAAATATCACCATTGAGTCGGGTACATCGGGTAGCTTTACTTTCAATGTAGCGGCAAACCCTGTAACAGACAAAGGAGATTTGATCTTCAATTTGGGTACATTAAGCAATGCTATTGCGGGAGCAATAACGACTCACAAAGTCATTATTTCTGCTGATAACATTGCACCCAGTATTGAAGTGCAAATGACGCAAGGCGGTGTAGATGTCACTAAGGTCGTGGTTGATGCGGGTAATGTAACCATAAGCGCAATAGCGACTGATAGCCTGGCGCAAACACTTAGCTATGACTGGAGTCAATCAGATATCACATTGACAGATCTATTTGCAGATAGTGACGATGCTACCTTTGAACTGGATCCATCATCATTGGAAGCAGGTCTTTATAATGTGATTGTAGTCGTTAGTGATGACGGGAGTCCGATAGGCGAAACTACTATCAAAACCAGCTTTAAGGTAGTTGCAGGCAGCAACCCTGTAGCCGATAGTGATCATGATGGTGTTGAAGATGACGAAGACCATGTATCCGAAGGACATCGCTTACCCGGTACAAGAGGTGCTTCAGATGAGCATATCCTTGAAAGTGAGCCAGGTACTCGATTGACTCTAGGTGGTGTTGCGCGGGATCAAGATAAAAACGCAGCAGGTATTGATAATACCGATCTACCCGAAGTCCCTGCCGAGTATGAAGACATTGCTCTTGGTATATACGACTTCGAAATTACAGGTGTCGCACAAGGTGAAAGTGCCTTGATCGTGATACCGCAAGATGCAGCTATTCCTGCCGATGCGGTTTACCTGAAATCCGATGGCACGACGTGGAGAGAGTTCGTAGAAGATGACAACAATGCACTTTATTCAGCAGCTGAAATCGGCTCTGGTGTTTGTCCTTCTCCAGGTGATGCTAGTTATGTATCAGGATTAAACGCAGGCGATCACTGTGTGCAACTGAAGATAGAAGACGGTGGCGCTAATGATACCGATGGATTGGTGAATGGAAGTGTGGCTGATCCGGGTGTGATTGTAGAAGTATCGGCAATTGCAAGCACACCTGGTTCTGACACCGGAACCGACACATCTGATACAGGGAGTAGCACATCTGACACAGGAACTAGCACATCAGGCGGCGGTGGAACACTATCTTGGTTCTTTATGCCGTTCTTGTTGCTACTTGGGTTGCTAAAAAAAGGATTTGTTAGAAGACGTTAGTAACGTGTGGGATAGTCTCTGGTTGGTAGGTAATGTTGTCAATCAGGGGCTTTTTCATGGTAATTACGGCAAGTTGTTACCCTGAAAAAGTTTATTTCCCCGTGAGATATTGATTAAATTCTGTCAAAGTTATGATATTAGTAGGTCTAGATAATTAGTTAATCAGGTATATGAATGCTAATCACTGAGTTTGATTTAGAATCTCTTCGCGATAAAATTGAGATGGAAGGTGGTTTTCAGATTGCTATCATACCTATATACCCTGGTTTATTTGAAAAAGTTCGCAGAGATGCTGATGAGTTGCATGCTAAATTGGAGCAAGCGGGTTATTGTGTTTTAATGGACGATAGAAATCAAAAACCTCGGAATATGTTTGCGGTTATTGAATTCTTGGGAATACCCCATAGGTTGACCTTGTCTGGTCGCTCACTTGAGGTGGGTGTATATGAGTATTTTAATTTAGCCACGGAACATCGTGAGAAAATCAGGCGTGAGGATGTCCTTGATTTTTTACACGGCATATTAGATTAGTATTTATGAATCCGGATTAACTTGTTGTTCGTAGCATACAAAGATGTGTTTTTTGTCGTATACTAATGAACGCAATTAACTTTTAAATGATGAAAAAAAGGAAATACAAATGATTTCACGTAAAAATCTATTAGCTTTAGCGGTAAGTACAACATTAGCGGCTGGTCTTGTAGCATGTGGCGAAGACGCTGCGAATAAAATGAATGAAGCCGCTTCAGGGGCTGTTGATAAAGCGGCTGAAGTAGCTGGCGACGCAGCTAATACTGCTGTTGAAGCAACTAAAGAAGCTGCTGGTAACGCTGTTGACGCAACTAAAGAAGCCGCTGGCAATGCTGTTGACGCAGCTGCTGGTGCAATGAAAGAAGGCAAGTGTGGCGAAGGCAAATGTGGCGGCGACAAAGCTAAAGAAGGCAAATGCGGTGGCGACAAAGCTAAAGAAGGTAAGTGTGGCGAAGGCAAATGCGGTGGCGATAAGAAGTAATCGTACTGTTTTGCGTACTTTGTGACGCACATGTGAAAGGTTTGGCTATTTTGTAGTCTAGCTGTTAGTCACATATTAACGGGCATGAACTAAGATTTTAGCTCATGCCCGTTTTACATTGGATGTATTGATTTTCATGGCATGGTTCTGAATGTAAAAGATGTTGTCTGGTTCTAATGATCTTTATTCAACGATCATAATTCAAACGATCATAGTAGCGACCACGATAGAGAAGGCGTTTGTCTTCTTGACGATCACTATCTACAAATTCTGTTCTGCTATGAAGTACATTGTTGCAAACAAGCCCTTCTCCTGCTTTTAGCTTGTATCTTAGGATGTAAGGTGAGTCTGATTCCCATAGGTTTTGTAAAAACTCAACAGCCCCAAGTGTGTCTTTATCATCACTCCAGATGATGTTTCTTGTTCGAGCCGAATAACGCATATGTAACGCACCGTCATTGTCTATGCTGAAGACGGGTCCTGTTTGTTCTGCCCGTATAGTTTCTCCTTTTAATATATTGGCAGGTATTGTCATTGCCTCAGCTTGCATGAGGGCTTTAATGTAATCTGGATTTTCATCTCGTAACAAAATATAAGCGATATCGGTATCCATGAGTAGATTATCTCCCCCTTCGGTTGCTGGTTGGGCGCAATGTAGTAGCATTCCTCGTATCTGTTTGTCTGGGGTGTTGTAATAACCATCGGTATGCCAGCTAAGCTTTTTAGAGCTGTAGGGAATGTACTCGTGCTGTCCGGTATTTTTGCGAACTTCTATGGAGGTAAGTTTGTCGGTGTCTGCGCAAATGTTATTATCTAAATGGACTAGTCCCAGTAGC
>CBDCZP010000007.1:0-10645 GCA_965224605.1 Thiotrichaceae bacterium | reverse complement strand
ATCTTCTACGGTGTTTTAATTGTGCTCATGAACCTGATGGTAGATATTTTATATCACCTGTTAGACCCAAGGATTAGAGTTGAAAACTAATCAAACTGCCATGAGTCCTTCTCGTAAGGCTTTATACCGTCTGTACAGAAACAAGGCAGCAATGATTAGCGTGTTTTTATTAGCGATCATTACGTTGCTTTGCATTATCGGTCCAGAATTAAGTCAGTGGGAGTTTGACTATACGGATTGGGATCATGTTGGGATAGCACCCGATTGGTCATCAGGCCACCTATTAGGTACGGATGCGCTAGGCCGAGATCTACTGGTTAGAATCTTACACGGAGGCAGGATTTCTTTAATGGTAGGCCTACTGGCCACAGGTGTAAGTCTATTAATTGGAGTGATATATGGCGCTGTCGCAGGCTATGTCGGGGGGCGTGTCGATAGCCTGATGATGCGATTTGTCGATATTCTTTATGCGCTACCGTTTATGTTTTTCGTTATCTTACTTACGGTCTACTTTGGGCGCAGTCTATGGTTAATATTTATAGCGATTGGTGCAGTAGAGTGGTTGACTATGGCAAGAATTGTCAGAGGTCAGACATTATCCATAAAGCAACGTGCCTTTATAGAAGCCGCAAAACTCAGTGGAGCGGGTACACTAGCCATTATTTTCCGTCACATCGTTCCCAACACATTAGGGCCAGTGATTATTTACGCCACCTTAATGGTTCCACAAGTTATCTTGTTTGAATCTTTTTTAAGTTTTCTAGGGCTTGGCGTACAAGAACCAATGACAAGCTGGGGCGTGTTGATTTCGGAGGGGAAAGACGAAATGGAATCATCTCCTTGGATGTTGATTTATCCAACGATATTCTTGTCACTCACCCTATTTAGTTTGAATTTTATCGGTGATGGTTTGCGAGATGCGCTTGATCCTAAGGATAGATGAGTAACATGAGTAAATTGCTAACAGTCAACAATCTATCCGTGTCTTTTGTCATGGAGCGAGATGAGCTACAGGCGGTAAGAAATGTTAGTTTCTCAATAAATAAAAAAGAAACAGTAGCAGTAGTGGGTGAATCCGGCGCAGGTAAAAGTCAGGTTTTTCATGCGCTATTAGGCTTGCAATCAAAAAATGCACGTTTACAAGGAAGTGCTAAATTTCTGGGTATGGAACTAATCAACCAACCCGATAAAGAACTAAACAAAGTTCGTGGCACCGACATAAGCATTATTTTTCAAGACCCAATGACAGCATTAAATCCATACCTAAAAATTGGCAAACAGCTAACGGAAGTATTGCAAATACACAGAGAATACTCCTATGGCGAAGCCAAAAAGCAAGCCATCACCGCGTTAACCGAAGTAAAAATCCCTCACGCTGAAAAGCGATTTGACCAATATCCACACGAACTATCCGGCGGCATGCGGCAACGCGTCATTATAGCGATGTCATTATTGGGAAATCCAAAACTAATCATAGCGGATGAACCTACTACTGCATTAGACGTTACTGTGCAGACAGACATTATTAGTCTACTAAGAAGTGTGCATGAAAAGCATCAGACCAGCCTTGTGCTGATCACGCATGATATTCCTCTGGTAGCGGGTTTGTGTGATCGGATTATCATTATGTATGCAGGACGAATAGTTGAATCGGCAACGCTTCTAGAAATTCATCAACAAGCCAAGCACCCTTACACTCGCGCGTTGCTTGAAGCTACTCCCAGTGCTCCCAGCAAAACAGCGCAGGCACAACAAACAAAACTAACCACTATTCCCGGACAACCGCCGCATATCGAAGATCACATAAAAGGATGCGCCTTTGCACCTCGTTGCTATCTCGCAGATGATCAGTGTCTCAAGGAAATCCCTGAAATGATTGAAGTCAGTAGTACGCAATCGGTAGCCTGCTTTCACAGAGGTAAATCCTAATGAGTTTACTGCGTGTTAATAATCTTAGTGTGAAATTTGGTCATGATATTAAAGCGCTGGACGACATCTCTTTTGAGATTAAAAAAAATGAGATATTAGGCATTGTGGGCGAATCAGGATCAGGAAAATCAACACTGGCACGTTCCATCCTAAAGCTACAGGCTGCCAGCAAAGGTCATATCTTTTGGAAAAACGAGAATATTAATAGTTTCACAAAAGCACAGAACAAAGCTTACAAAAAGCAAATACAGATGATCTTCCAAGACCCGCTTGATGCGTTAAACCCTCGTATGACGGTGGCGCAGATAATCTCAGAGCCGTTGTTATACTTAAAACCGAAATTAGGAAAACATAAGTTAAGCAAACAGGAAATAACCCAACTAACCCAGAAAATCATGGTATCAATGGGATTGTCTGTGGAACAACTCAATCGTTATCCGCACGAGTTTTCAGGGGGGCAATGTCAGCGGATAGGTATCGCACGAGCGATGATAGTAGAGCCTGAGTTATTAGTCTGTGATGAACCTGTGAGTGCTTTGGATGTATCCATACAGGCGCAAATCATTAATTTACTCAAAGACCTGAGAACCGACCATCAGCTGAGCATGATGTTTATCTCGCATGATTTGAGCATAGTGAGGCACTTGTGCGACCGGGTGTTAGTACTCTATAAAGGAAAAATAGCAGAGATGGGGGAGACAGAAACGATATTCCAATCACCACAAAGTGAATACACGCAACAGCTATTAGCCTCTATTCCGCTGCATGATCCCAGCGAAGAGCGACAACGAGTTATCGCTTGGGGCGTTTCTTCCAGCCCTCAAGCACGTTAAGCATTCGCTGGTTCTTGGTCGCTTTAGCCAGATCAAATACGTTTTGACCCATGTTTGTGCGTAGGTACAGAGGCGTACCGGTTGAAAGTAAATAATTCACAATCTGAACATGTCCAAAGCGCACCGCATGATGCAAGGGAATCCAGCCAGTTCGTGTGCGGGGGTTCTGTTTAGCTCCTTTTTGTCTAAGGTATTTCACCACATCAAGTTTGCCAGTTGAAGCGGCCGCATGTAGTGACGTTTCTTTTGATGACTGAGTGGAGTCGACATCCGCTCCCATTTCAATGAGCTGTTTTACTGTTTGCAGATAGCCACCTTTGGATGCATAAAACAACTTGGTATTGAGTTCGCCTTTGGAAAGAGCTGCAACGGAAGCCGGACTGTAAATGCTAAGAGTGAGAGATAGTAAACATAATGCAGTAACTTTCATAACTAAACGCTCTTGTAGTTTGTGGACAGTACAAGTAGGGGTACAAGTAAGGATACTGGTAAGTATAGTCTACAACAAATACCCAAAAGACTAGGGGGAAAGATTAAGCAGGCATTGAACGGATCAAGATATGTATTGGGTTTTATTGAGACAAGTACGCCGTGTAAAGCGCTGGACATTCAACTGCCTTGATAGTTTAATACCCAACCTTGACATTCACCTCAAATCTAAGCAACCCGAAGCAAATAGCTATGAGCGAAAAAGACAAGCCTCTCAATTTTATCGAAAGAATAATAACAAAAGACCTCGAATCTGGTCAGGTTGCAGAGCTGAAAACACGTTTCCCTCCAGAACCTAATGGCTATCTTCATATCGGCCATGCTAAATCTATTTGCCTGAATTTTGGAGTAGCCAAACAATACGGCGGTACTTGTAATTTACGCTTTGATGATACCAATCCGGAAAAAGAAGATGTGGAATATGTCGAATCGATTAAAGCAGACGTAAAATGGCTAGGCTTTGATTGGGATGGTGATATTCGTTTTACCTCAGGCTATTTTGATCAACTACACAAATGGGCTGTCTACTTAATCAAAGAAGGCAAAGCTTACGTTTGTGATTTGAGTCGGGAAGAATCGCGTACCTATCGTGGCAACCTAACAGAAGCAGGTAAAGATAGCCCTTATAAAAGCCGCTCAGTTGAGGAAAACCTTGGGCTATTTGAGAAAATGCGCTTGGGTGAATTCGAAGAAGGCGCCTGTTCACTACGTGTGAAAGTCGATATGGCACACCCCAATATGCAAATGCGTGACCCTGTTATTTACCGCATCAAAAAAGTAGCCCATCACCAAACGGGTGATAAATGGTGCATCTACCCTTCCTATGACTTTGCTCACGGACAAAGTGATGCGATTGAAGGCATAAGCCATTCAGTGTGTACCCTGGAATTTGAAGAACATCGCCCTGTATACGACTGGTTTATAGCAAACCTACCCGTGCCAGCAACTCCGCACCAATATGAATTTTCACGTTTAAACGTAAATTACACGGTGACCAGCAAGCGTAAGCTCAAGCTATTAGTAGACGAAGATCACGTAGACGGCTGGGATGACCCAAGAATGCCGACGATATCAGGAATGCGTCGCCGAGGTTTCACGCCTGCATCCATCAGAGAATTCTGTGATATGGCAGGAGTAACGCGAGTCGATGGCATAGTCGATGTCAGCATGTTGGAATTCGCCATACGCGAAGACCTGAATACCAATGCCGCCCGTGCTATGTGCGTATTGCATCCGTTAAAAGTCACATTAACTAATTACCCAGAAGACAAGAAAGAAACCATGACCGCGCCAGGACATCCGCAACGCGATGACTTAGGAATAAGGACACTGCCGTTTGCACGCGAAATCTATATAGACCAAGCTGACTTCAGAGAAGAAGCCAACAAGAAATTCAAACGCCTGGTGATCGGCAAACGCGTAAGACTACGCAATAGCTATATCATCGAAGCGGATGAAGCGATCAAAGATGATAATGGTGAAATTATCGGTGTAAATGCACGAATCATTGAAAATACCGTAGGCAAAAATCCGGAAGACGGTATCAAAGCCAAAGGCGTAATCCACTGGGTATCAGCTGATGAACATATCGACTGCGAAGTGCGCTTGTATGACCGCTTGTTTACCGAAGAAGCTCCAGACGCTGGTGGTAAAGATATGCTGGATAGTATCAACCCAGAGAGCTTGCAAGTGCTAACAGGCTGTAAAGCCGAAGTGGGTTTAGCTAGTGCAACAGCGAAAGATCATTATCAGTTTGAAAGAGAAGGGTATTTTATACTGGACTCTAAAGATGCTTCTGATGAAAAGAAGGTATTTAACCGTACAATTAGTTTGAGAGATACGTGGCAAAAGTCATTTTAGCGATTCTGATTAATCACCATCTCATTAATTCCATATTATGAGATATTTCAGGATGCTGTACCGCTTCATCTAATCTACAAATTTAGCAGTTTCATGATAGAAATCGTCAAGTTTTACTTTCTGAAGAACCTCACCATGATAAAGTCACACCATCCATTAAACGGTTTATCCGAACTTGTGCGCGTGACTGTGTTTTCTTGGTGAGGTGCGTATATTTTACAGTTGTACTCAAACAAGCGTGTCCTAAAATATGTTGCAGTTCCAATAATCCAACTCCTTCCTCTATCAGATGAGTAGCATAGCTATGACGTAAGCTGTGTATGGTAATTTTCTTAGTAAAGCGGCACCTTCTTACGGCACGTTGCATGGCGCGTTGTGCCGAATAACGATCAAGTGGAGTCTTCACAAAGCGTGCTCCATTAAGCTTTCTTACCCTATTCGGAAAAAGATATACAGGATTACGATGAACCTTCCAAAAGCGCCTTAACACTCTCAACGTCGCATCAGGCAAGGGCACAAAACGGTCTTTCCCACCCTTACTATCACGAATATGCACCCGTTTAAGTTGTGCATCAATATCACCCACTTCTAGTTTTAGCCCTTCGCGTAACCTTAATCCCATACTGTAGATAGTATAAAAAAACACGCGATAGCTAAGTGTTTCAGTGTTAGCAAAGAGCTGTTCAGCCTGTTCAGAAGTAAGGATATTGGGAATGCGACGATGTGCCGTTGCTTTCACTAGAGGAACTGAGACCCAGTCACGTTTTAGGACATATAAATAGAAGAATCTAATACCACAATATTCCTGCTTTACAGTGCTCTGTGCATGGTTTCTTAACAAGTCATAAAAATAATCGACTAACTGATCTTCCTTTAGGTCTTCTATCTCATAGCTAAAAACTGTACCTAATCGTCTGATAGCTCGTGAATATGCCTCTCTCGTTTGAACTCTTAGCCCTTGTAACAAGAGATGTTTTTGGTGCTTGTCATAGAGCGCGACAAATACATCAGTAGGTTGATTTGTTAATTCTATATCTTCAATGATATTTAGTGAATTCTGTTTCATATAACATCCTTATTGTATGAAACTTTAAATTTACAACGAAAAAGAGGTTACAGCGAAAAAAAGGGTCGACCACTTCTGACCGTGACCCCTAATATGACCAGGTAAACTAGCACGGAAATATATATCTAATTAGAGATATATGCGCTAACTAACTGCATTTTAAGATGTAATTTTTATTAACAATAAGCCTGTGGATAACTTTGTGGATAGAATTGGTTTGAATTAACAACTTTTATCCATTGTACGATTCGACTTGCTGTTCATCAGTTGACAGGTGGTTAAAGTTAAGTTTATTCAATCAGTTATGATGTTATAAATTCAGACCACAAGGATTGTATGAAAAACAAACAGGGCACTTGAAACTTGTGCATAAGATGATTTTTAAGCAGTGGACGTGGCACTTAGAAAGCGATACGAAGAAAGGTCGATATGGGATAACACAGCCAAGTAGCTATGCTACCCCATCAGAGCAGGTAATCAGATTTAGATTTCTTTAATGTCGCTAACTAGGTCACTAGCCACTTGTTGAGCATCACCATAAAGCATACGGGTGTTGTCAGCAAAGAACAGATGGTTTTCGATACCTGAGAAGCCTTTTCCTTTGCCGCGTTTTACTACGATGACGTTCTTGGATGCATCTGCATTGAGGATAGGCATTCCGTAAATTGGGCTATTAGGATCAGTTCGAGCCGCAGGGTTCACTACGTCATTCGCGCCAACAACCATCGTTACATCCGTAGTGGCAAACTCTTCGTTGATCTCATCCAAATCATAGATAATGTCGTAAGGCACGCCAGCTTCAGCAAGCAATACATTCATATGACCAGGCATACGACCTGCAACGGGGTGGATAGCAAATTTCACCGTCACATCACGTTCTTGTAACTGCTTCACTAGTTCCCACATCTTATGTTGAGCTTGAGCGACCGCCATTCCATAACCGGGAACAATCACTACTTTTTCAGCAAATGCCATCATCACAGCCACATCAGATGATTCAATTTCTTTCATTGCGCCAGAAACTTCCTGAGCTTCGCCCGTGATTTCACCGAAGTTACTAAACAGTACATTGCTGATAGGGCGATTCATGGCTTTTGCCATCAACTGGGTTAGCAAGAAACCCGCTGAACCAACCACAATACCTGCGATCATCATGGCAGGGTTTTCCAGTACATAGCCTTCAAAGCCAACGGCTAAACCTGTCAGCGCGTTAAACAGTGAGATAACCACTGGCATATCCGCGCCACCGATAGGTACGGTCATCATCACACCAAAGGCTAATGCCAACATGAAGAAGACAAACAATGTACCCATGCCGTAATCACTTCCACCAAAGGCAATAATAAAGCCTAAGATAACGGTGATAATAAAGGTAGTTGCATTCACAAGCTGTTGCTTAGGAAAGCGTATAGTCTTACGCATAATGCCTTGTAACTTGGCATACGCAACGAGTGAGCCAGAGAAAGCCATCGTGCCGATTAAAGCGCCAATAACGGCAAGTATCTGTACGGTTAAGCTCATTTGATTCTGTTGAATCAGCATAACCGCAGCAATAGCCGCCGCCGCACCGCCACCCATGCCGTTGTACAATGCCACCATTTGCGGCATATCGGTCATGGCAACTTTCTTGCCTGATGTCCATGCGAGATAACCACCTAGTCCCATGGCTATAGCAATAACAATCATCTTGTCGATGCCATGTATTGCGGGGTGGAAGAAGGTCACAGCCGTGGCAATAACCATGCCCACGCCAGCCCAAACGATGCCTTTACGCGCCCCTGCTGGGGAACTCATCTTTTTCAGTCCATAAATAAACAGCACGGCCGCTGCAAAATAGGAAGCTTGAATAATGAAATCCATTAGTGGCCTCCCTTCTTCGCTGCTTTTTTGTCTGATTTAAACATCTCAAGCATACGTTCGGTGACCACATAACCACCCGCTGCATTCCCTGCCGCAAGTAGCACCGCAAAGAAACCAATGATCATTTCAATACGAGATTCCGCATGACCCACAGCCACCATCGCGCCAACCAATACAATACCGTGGACAAAGTTAGAACCTGACATCAATGGCGTATGTAAAATAACCGGTACTTTAGAGATAATCTCATAGCCCGTAAATGCAGCTAACATGAAAATATATAATGCAACGAAGCCTTCCATTAGCTTTCTCCTTCTAGTTGTTCTTTTGTGGGTATATGACGAATCTCACCTTCATGCGTTAGCAATGCACCACTAACTACTTCATCTTCAAAATCAGGCTTATATTCACCGTCTTCGATCATAGGTGATAAGAAGTTAAACAAGTTCTTTGCGTACATCTCACTGGCATGAACGGGAACCTGACTAGCTACATTCAAGGGCGCATGGATAGTGACACCATTGTGATTAATCGTCTCACCCGGCACGGTCAACGTACAGTTACCACCACTTTCAGCAGCCAAATCAATAATCACAGCACCCGGCTTCATACCTTCAACCGTAGATTCAGGGATGATCTTAGGAGCAGGGCGACCCGGAACCGCTGCGGTAGTAATCAACACATGAGCAGAAGCAATGTATTCCGCCAGTTCTTGTTGCTGTTGCTGCTTCTCATCATCAGTCAGCTCGCGCGCATAGCCGCCTTCGCCCGTAGCAGAAATACTTAGCTCAATCGCTTTAGCACCTAAAGACTGGATTTGCTCCTTAGTTTCAGGGCGTACATCGTAAGCCTCAACCATCGCGCCTAAACGTTTTGCCGTAGCAATCGCCTGTAAACCCGCAACACCCACACCAATGATAATCACTTTAGAAGGACGAATCGTCCCCGCAGCCGTCGTCAACATAGGGAAAAAGTTAGGGGCTAAATCAGCACCCATAATAGCCGCTTTATAACCCCCAATAGCCGCCTGAGAAGACAACACATCCATAGACTGCGCACGAGAAATACGCGGCACTAGCTCCATCGCAAAACTGGTAATCTTCTTTTCATTTAGCTTGGCAACCACATCTGGATATTTGTGTGCTAACAGCGTGCCGATCAACACACTGCCATCATTCATAGCTTCCACTTCAGCAACAGTAGGTGTTTGCACCTTCAAGATCACATCCGCTTGTTTGAATAACTCAGCAGCCGTATTAACAACAGTTGCATCGGCATAGACATCATCAGGAAAAAAAGCAGACTTCCCTGCATCTTTCTCAACTAAAATTTCAACGCCCATTTTTTTAAATTTGGCGACAACGGCTGGCTCAATGGCGACACGACGTTCACCTTCGGCAGTTTCACGTGGTATTCCCACTTTTAATGTCATGAAGAGAAGCTCCTGCGAAGTGGAATAGAAGTCCACTTCTTATTATTCAGCAAGTCAAACCTTGCAGGGTAGTGCAAGATTAATAAATGAACGCGCATTCTAACGGAAATGCACGCAAAAATGCACCCCAAAGATACTTATTAAACTGCGTAGGTTGGCTAAGGCACGAAGCCCAGCAAAATGGCCCCAATGGTATTAACCTGATTTTGAGATATTAGGGCTGGTTCCAAATGACAGTATCAAGGCTATCGAGTGCTTGATAAATGTTTATCGCTTGTCGGGCATCTTTCACCGGTGTTTTCCTAGTCGCCTTTAAGAAAGCGTGAATGATGATGACATCACCGCCTTTTGATTTAGCAAAAAGCACCCTTGCGGACTCATGACCATTATCGACTCTGAGCTTGTAAATAGTACCTTTATATTTCCAAATTTTAGAATTTAACGTTTTAAGGTGCTTGGAATGATAAACACCATCATGCTGAATATAAGATTGAAACTTAGTGTGTATCTTAATACGAAGTCCTTCGGAGATGCCCTCAAAAAATAAAGCTAAAGGGCGGGACATTTTATTTTTTTCAATTAAAAGTATGTTCATAAAATCGACTCAGAAAAGAACAGCAGGAATTAGTATGAAAACAGGTCTGTAGTTGGGCTTCCTCGCGTCAGCCCAACCTACCTCGCTGACCTCAGCTGCGCCAATTAACTCATGAGAAGCGTTTCCGTATCTCCAACATACCTTCAGCAGTCATTCTATTGATTTTCTCTCTAGATTCAACATCGATAAAAGAGTTATTTTCCCTATCGCTATAAGGCGTTAGCGCGGCATCCAGCTGATTTAAAAGCGGCACGATTTTCTCTTTCTCTTTAGCGGATAATGGCAAACGATTAAGTACTCGATATAGCTCCGCAGTAACCGAATTCATACAATTATTTTTACGCGGTGTGGGATTATCATGGGGTGTCTCTAAGCCCAGTCGTTGAATCAACAAAGCCGATATAGTCTAAATGCTGACTAAACCATGGGTCATCTAAAACCTCTGCAAAGGATAAGTCTCTGCCGTAGCAGTTGATATGATCGACCTGAGGGTTACGCATACACTGTTTATAAAAGCTTTCAGCGAATGCCAGCGGGTCACGAAACCAGGCCCAAACTTCAACATCAAATAAGCGATTTAA
>CBDCZP010000006.1:0-330185 GCA_965224605.1 Thiotrichaceae bacterium | reverse complement strand
CTTCTGAGTTCGGGATGGGATCAGGTGGTTCCATGTCTCTATTGTCACCAGGAATATCGGTGTATCCGTGCGGGGCTTTTGGTTATTAACCTTCGCTCGGATGTAGGCGTTTGCTTAGCTCATGCTTTGCAAGCGCCTTCAATTCAGTAGTATCTAGTGGTTTATCTTCGATTGATTACTCTTTCTCGGATTTACCTTGTGTCATAGATGTGAGTTTTCTCTAAGACCATTTAAGGTTATAGAATCAAGCCTCACGGGCAATTAGTACTCCTTAGCTTCATACATTACTGTACTTCCACATGGAGCCTATCAACGTCGTAGTCTTCAACGGCCCTTCAGTTGACTTATAGTCAAAGTGAGATCTCATCTTGGGAGGGGCTTCCCGCTTAGATGCTTTCAGCGGTTATCCCGTCCGTACTTAGCTACCCTGCTATGCCACTGGCGTGACAACAGGTACACCAGAGGTACGTCCACTCCGGTCCTCTCGTACTAGGAGAAGCTTCCCTCAAATCTCAAACGCCCATGGCAGATAGGGACCGAACTGTCTCACGACGTTCTGAACCCAGCTCGCGTACCACTTTAAATGGCGAACAGCCATACCCTTGGGACCTGCTTCAGCCCCAGGATGTGATGAGCCGACATCGAGGTGCCAAACACCGCCGTCGATATGAACTCTTGGGCGGTATCAGCCTGTTATCCCCGGCGTACCTTTTATCCGTTGAGCGATGGCCCTTCCATTCAGAACCACCGGATCACTAAGACCTACTTTCGTACCTGCTCGACGTGTCTGTCTCGCAGTCAAGCTGACTTATGCCTTTGCACAAACCTCTCGATTTCCGACCGAGATTAGTCAACCTTCGCGCTCCTCCGTTACTCTTTGGGAGGAGACCGCCCCAGTCAAACTACCCACCATACACTGTCCCCGATCCGGTTAACGGAACTGGGTTAGAACATCAAAACTACCAGGGTGGTATTTCAAGGGTGGCTCCACCAACACTAGCGTGTCAGTTTCAATGCCTCCCACCTATCCTACACAAGTAGGTCCAATGTTCAGTGTAAAGCTGTAGTAAAGGTGCACGGGGTCTTTCCGTCTAGCCACGGGTACACGGCATCTTAACCGCGATTTCAATTTCACTGAGTCCCTGGTGGAGACAGTGTGGCCGTCGTTACGCCATTCGTGCAGGTCGGAACTTACCCGACAAGGAATTTCGCTACCTTAGGACCGTTATAGTTACGGCCGCCGTTTACCGGGGCTTCGATCAAGAGCTTCTCCGAAGACAACCCCATCAATTAACCTTCCGGCACCGGGCAGGCGTCACACCGTATACGTCCTCTTTCGAGTTTGCACAGTGCTGTGTTTTTGTTAAACAGTCGCAGCCACCTAGTTTCTGAGACCCTCACTAGCTCTAAACCTGTGAGGGCGTACCTTCTCCCGAAGTTACGGTACCATTTTGCCTAGTTCCTTCACCAGGGTTCTCTCAAGCGCCTTAGAATTCTCATCCCACCCACGTGTGTCCGTTTGGAGTACGGGCACTTATAACCTGAAGCTTAGGGGGTTTTCCTGGAAGCATGGCATCAGCTACTGGGGACTCGTAAGTCCTTCGTCATCACGTTTCAGTGTTTGAATGGAGAGCCGGATTTACCTAACTCTCCCACCTATGCGCTTAAATACACAAAACCGTCTGTGTTCTAGCTTAGCCTTCTCCGTCACCCCATCGCAGTTATAAGCGGTACAGGAATATTAACCTGTTTTCCATCGACTACGTCTTTCGACCTCGCCTTAGGATCCGACTAACCCTGCGCCGATTAGCGTTGCGCAGGAAACCTTGGGTTTTCGGCGGACGGGTTTTTCACCCGTCTTATCGTTACTCATGTCAGCATTCGCACTTCCGATACCTCCAGCAGACCTCTCGGTGCCACCTTCATTGGCTTACGGAACGCTCCTCTACCAATAATATTTGTAAACAAATACTATTCCATAGCTTCGGTATACAACTTAGCCCCGGTAAATCTTCCGCGCAGACCGACTCGACCAGTGAGCTATTACGCTTTCTTTAAAGGATGGCTGCTTCTAAGCCAACCTCCTGGCTGTCTATGCCTTTCCACTTCGTTTCCCACTGAGTTGTAATTTTGGGACCTTAGCTGATGGTCTGGGTTGTTTCCCTTTCCACGACGGACGTTAGCACCCGCCGTGTGTCTCCCTTGATTGCACTTGTCGGTATTCGGAGTTTGCAATGGTTTGATAAGTCGGTCAAGACCCTCTAGCCATAACAGTGCTCTACCCCCGACAGTGATACAAGAGGCTCTACCTAAATAGATTTCGAGGAGAACCAGCTATCTCCGAGCTTGATTAGCCTTTCACTCCGATCCACAGCTCATCCCCGCATTTTTCAACATACGTGGGTTCGGTCCTCCAGTTGGTGTTACCCAACCTTCAACCTGGCCATGGATAGATCGCTCGGTTTCGGGTCTACACCCAGCAACTATACGCCCTATTAAGACTCGCTTTCGCTACGGCTTCACTAGACGCTTAACCTTGCTACTGAATGTAAGTCGCTGACCCATTATACAAAAGGTACGCAGTCACCCACAATAAATTGAGGCTCCCACTGCTTGTACGTATGCGGTTTCAGGTTCTATTTCACTCCCCTCTCCGGGGTTCTTTTCGCCTTTCCTTCACAGTACTGGTTCACTATCGGTCGGTAAGGAGTATTTAGCCTTAGAGGATGGTCCCCCTATCTTCAGTCAAAATCGCACGTGTTCCGACCTACTTAATATGGCAATCATAGCTTTCGTGTACGGGACTATCACCCTGTATCGTCAAGCTTCCCAGCTTGTTCCACTAACTAATTCTTGCTCGGCTGTTCCCCGTTCGCTCGCCGCTACTAAGGGAATCTCAATTGATTTCTTTTCCTCCGGGTACTTAGATGTTTCAGTTCTCCGGGTTTGCTTCGTTAACCTATGTATTCAGTTAACGATGACACCTTATGGTGCCGGGTTTCCCCATTCGGAAATCTCCGGGTCAATGTTTGTTTGCAAACTTCCCGAAGCTTATCGCATGCTACAACGTCCTTCATCGCCTCTTACCGCCTAGGCATCCACCACATACGCTTAGTCACTTGATTCTATAACCTTAAACAGTCTTTGACGCTCAGCTAATCCTGCTTTTATTTCTGCTCTTCGTTGTCGCTCAGTCACTTACACTTGTAAGCTCCTTCGCTCCGCCTTGATCTGAACTAAAATCAGTATCATCTGAACGCCAAAGCTATATAAATTACTTTGTATATTCTCTGTTGGTAGAGGCCTTTTGATTCTCTACTGTTCAGGATATAGGTAACTATAACTTTGTAACGTTCTTGAGAAAACTCATATTAGAAGTAAGCGATAACTTAGCTTACTTCAAGACATCCATAACTGCGTTTCACGATTGATCGTGAGCCGCTTTGCGGATGCCTCATCTATGTGTTTTTTCACCTAGATACTACTTGAATTGTTAAAGAACTCATCGATTGCTCGATGTGTTTGACTAAAAAGTCAGTCAATGTACCTTTTCTTTTCCTATTGATTTGAATAGGTAAAGCTAAAGTAGCTTGACTGACTTCTTGGACTTCTCAGATAAGCTGTTTGTTGTTCACCTTTTTATGTTCAGTTTACTTGAACTAAAATGGTGGAGCCGGACGGGATCGAACCGACGACCTCCTGCGTGCAAGGCAAGCGCTCTCCCAATTGAGCTACGGCCCCTTTTACTGGTCTTTTTTCCGCTCTACTTCGTTGCACTCGTCGTTCACTCAGTTGCGTACCGATGTACGCGCCTTCGCTCTCTTCAACGTGCGCCTTGTATAACGAAAAAAATCCTGCGTAAAAGCTTCGCTTCAAACAATGATGACTCATTGTTATTGTTCGCTTTTATACATTAGTAATTGCAGCACTTGATTCTATAGTGTCGTGTCTTTGTTTCTTCTACAGAATTTTTCTCAGGTTGGATTGTTTCGTCGGCGAAGCGTGTGCAAACACGTGAGTCGGCGAAATAATTCAAGCTGAGGAAAATTGGTGGGTCTAGGTGGATTTGAACCACCGACCTCACCCTTATCAGGGGTGCGCTCTAACCAACTGAGCTATAGACCCTTTTACTTGTCTTTTTGCCACTACTCTGCTTGCACTTGTCGTTCACTCAGTTGCGTACCTAGTGTACGCGCCTTCGCTCTCTCCGGCGTGCGCCTTGAGTAGTGGCAAAAATCCTGCGTAAAAGCTTCCTTCTTTAAATAGGTGGTTATACTTATTCTTGAAGGTGTTTCACTTTGTCTAATGCCCAGCCTTAGCGGGCTAAACAGCTTGCAGATAAGCTTGTGTGGAGGTTCGTAACTTTGTCCGTCTTTCTCGTTAAGGAGGTGATCCAGCCGCAGGTTCCCCTACGGCTACCTTGTTACGACTTCACCCCAGTCATGAATCACACCGTGGTAACCGACCTCCCGAAGGTTAGTCTAGCTACTTCTGGTGCAACCCACTCCCATGGTGTGACGGGCGGTGTGTACAAGGCCCGGGAACGTATTCACCGCGACATTCTGATTCACGATTACTAGCGATTCCATCTTCATGGAGTCGAGTTGCAGACTCCAATCCGGACTACGACCGGCTTTGTGGGATTAGCTTACTCTCGCAAGTTTGCAACCCTTTGTACCGGCCATTGTAGCACGTGTGTAGCCCATCCCATAAGGGCCATGATGACTTGACGTCGTCCCCACCTTCCTCCGGTTTGTCACCGGCAGTCTCCCTGGAGTTCTCAGCATTACCTGTTAGCAACCAAGGATAGGGGTTGCGCTCGTTGCGGGACTTAACCCAACATCTCACGACACGAGCTGACGACAGCCGTGCAGCACCTGTCACAGAGTTCCCGAAGGCACGTCTGCATCTCTGCTGATTTCTCTGGATGTCAAGGGATGGTAAGGTTCTTCGCGTTGCATCGAATTAAACCACATGCTCCACCGCTTGTGCGGGCCCCCGTCAATTCCTTTGAGTTTTACTCTTGCGAGCGTACTCCCCAGGCGGTCAACTTATTGCGTTAGCTGCGTCACTAAGTCCTCAAGGGACCCAACGACTAGTTGACATCGTTTACGGCGTGGACTACCAGGGTATCTAATCCTGTTCGCTACCCACGCTTTCGCACCTCAGCGTCAGTTTTTGGCCAGTAAGTCGCCTTCGCCACTGGTGTTCCTTCCGATCTCTATGCATTTCACCGCTACACCGGAAATTCCACTTACCTCTCCAAAACTCTAGCTTGCCAGTATCGAATGCAGTTCCTAGGTTGAGCCCAGGGATTTCACATCCGACTTAACAAGCCGCCTACGCGCGCTTTACGCCCAGTAATTCCGATTAACGCTTGCACCCTCAGTATTACCGCGGCTGCTGGCACTGAGTTAGCCGGTGCTTCTTCTGTGGGTAACGTCATTATCTTCCCCACTGAAAGTGCTTTACAACCCTCGGGCCTTCTTCACACACGCGGTATTGCTGGATCAGACTTGCGTCCATTGTCCAATATTCCCCACTGCTGCCTCCCGTAGGAGTCCGGGCCGTGTCTCAGTCCCGATGTGGCTGATCGTCCTCTCAGACCAGCTATAGATCGTTGCCATGGTGAGCTCTTACCTCACCATCTAGCTAATCTAACGCGGGCTCATCTGGTAGCGGCCGAAGCCTTTCTTCCGTAGAAGGTATGCGGTATTAATCCGGATTTCTCCGGGCTGTCCCCCACTACCAGGCAGATTCCCACGCGTTACTCACCCGTCCGCCACTAGTCCACTAGTGCAAGCACTAGCTTCCTCGTTCGACTTGCATGTGTTAAGCATACCGCCAGCGTTCAATCTGAGCCAGGATCAAACTCTTCAGTTTATAGTGTTTGAATCTTCTACCCGAAGGTAAAGATTCGCGTCTTTAAATTGAAGCTTGAACCTAACTATATTACTTACTATTACGTTTGAATTAACAGTTCGTTAGTTAAGGTTTGCTTCTTTGACGAATCAAAGCCACAAACCTCCACACAAACTTATCTGCTTGTCTTGTTAAATCTTTCTCACAGTTGCTTGAACTGTGTTTCTCCTAACACCTTGTATACACATATTCTCATGCGTTGTTGGTGTCGGAGGATGCGCATTATATACATCCACTTTCTACCGTCAACAGTTTTTTCTATTAATTTATAAAAACCGAATAAAAGTGACCCCCTAACATCCAAACAAGAGCCATATCTAACATTATATCAACAAGTTGTGATGGAAGGCAAATTGTCTGCTTATTTTGCTTTATCCTGCTTTTAACCTATGACAGCTCGTGCACTGGGGAACAAGGCACACATCCCTTAATAGAGTGACTTTAGATAACCAATTCCTGATATCTATCAGAAACAATATGTCTTGCTTAAAATGCCCAGCCTATATCGAACACCAAATCACTCTGACCAACTATTCAATAGGTACAAACCACGCTATTTTAATCTCATTAATGTTAGTGTAATTTAAAAAAAGAAATAATTTGATATTGTAAATATCAATCATAGTATTCCGGAACAACTATCAAATAGTACTGATTCATTTCATAATATTAAGACTTCATACAGATATCCACAGGATTTTTTTACGACACACCTCCATGAATCAACATACAACTGGCTTTCATATTGTTTGACATTTGTTTAATTTACCTATAAAAAGGTGACAATCTTAGCAAGAACACAAAAACTTTATGTTCATTACTTTTACAATTACTCATAAAATCAACACACTTTCATCATTCAAGCACTATCTTTGGGCGCACTCGAGTAGTTACCAACTATCTTCGAATCGCGACCACTGAATATACTAACCTTGAAAACACACACTGCTTATTCTATATAACTGTGCACTAGCATATTGCTAGATTCCCGCTTAGACGGGACAACTGGAGGATATTTTGAGTAAACACTCGACGCCCATGGATCAAAAGGTTCAAAAAGATTGGGCTGACGTCATACAACAATTCGAGCTACCTGTCGATAATATCGATACGACGGCTATAGCAAAGGGCACTGAAATTCGCCTAGCCGCTCTCGCCACGAGGAAGCCATCTGCTAAAACCAGTAAAATGATACTAGCTTTTATTGGTACAGCAGCTGTTGTTGCTACAACAATATATTCAAATAAAGATAGCAACTTATCCTTTAATGGATTTGATAATCTATTAGCAAGCACAACCACAACTAGCTTCGCAACTGCTAACGGCAGCACAAATCAACAGTCTAAGCCCCAGTATTTAACACTAACTAAAAACATCGACTTATCAACCCTTGAAACCTTGGCTGCAGAAGACACAAGCTTAGATTTAAGTATCATTGATTCTAAAAGCTGGAAAACTTACGTTGTTTCACCTAAAGATAAGCTTAGCAAGATACTCTTCAAGCTGGGTATCAACAAGACAGATAGAACTGATCTAATAAAAGTCGCGAATATAGAAAAAGAGCTGAATAAAGTAACAACGGGTTATATTCTTCGAGCCGAGAGAAAAGAAGGCAAGCTTAATCAACTTATCACTTATAAGGTAAACGCTAAAAAGAGTTTTGTAATTTCAAAAAACGATGATGGATATACCGGTAAATTCGAGAAAAAGGTAATTGAAACCCGTCAAACACGTACATCTCTCTTTATTAAACACTCCCTCCGTTACGACGCCAACCAAGAAAACATCCCGCATAAAATAGTACAACAAGTTACTAAAATATTTGACCGCGATGTCAAATTAACCCGCGACTTGAGTAAAGGCGATCGCATGACGCTCGTTTATGAACAAATTTTTCATAGAGGCAACAAAATAGCTGATGGTGAAATTCTAGCAGCTGAGCTTATACATGATACTAGATCACACCGCGCTATAAGATTTGCTCAAGCGGATAGCAAGGTAGATTACTTCGATAATAAAGGTTATGACCTAAGTCATGCCTTCAAACGTCATCCCATGACTTCTTACAAAAGAATTAGTTCTGGTTATGGCAAGCGTCGACACCCTATTTATAAAAGAATTCGAATGCATACTGGCGTGGACTATGCAGCCAAAAGAGGAACCCCTGTTACTGTAACTGGGAATGGTGTTGTAAAACATATTGCAAGAAAAGGCGGCTATGGAAAGACCATTATCATTAAACATAGCAGTGGATATTCAACACTCTACGGACATTTAAGTAGATATAAGAAAGGTCTGAAACATGGGCAAAAAGTCTACCTAGGAGACACTATTGGCTATGTTGGCTCGACAGGTGCGTCAACTGGAAACCATCTACATTATGAAGTGCGTGTTAATGGGATTCCTAGAAACCCTTTGAGAGTGAAGCTACCCAAAGGCTTATCTCTAAATACTACAGAGCGTCGGAAGTTTAAAGAAAGCTCTCGCAACTTAGTGAGACAGCTCGACGTACTGCAACGCTTTGCAGAAGAGAAAGTTGATATCAGAAGCGGTTTTGGTGGTTAGCCAACAACTCCCAAATCTTTAAAAAAGGCTGATTTAATCAGCCTTTTTTTATGTCTTTTAACTCTCAATTTGTTCATCATTTTATCTGTCGAACACTCTTCAATACAACCCCATAAGAATGATCATTTCATACAGAATAAACACTTGACTTCTGAAGTATGAAACGCTGTAATACGCCTCCTTGGCCGGATAGCTCAGTCGGTAGAGCAGCGGATTGAAAATCCGCGTGTCGGTGGTTCGATTCCACCTCCGGCCACCATTACACACATAAAAAAACCTGCACATGCAGGTTTTTTTATGTGTGTAACTTATAGAGCCCATCAAATAATTGCCCTTATTTTTGTTAACATAAAGGGGGCTGGACTATCCGGGCTGACTTTATAACACGAGTTAAGGTTGCCCTTTGAGTAAACGCTTGTAAGCATCGACTAAAGAAGCATAGGGAGGGACAAAAACCTTTGCTGAACGCCCGTTATTGAAACGGATGGTTTGCTTCATATCGAAGTGCAAATGGATAGAGGTTTTCGTATTCCCCATATTGTCTGAAACCAAACCAATCCGTTGACCTCGTTTTACTTTTTGACCTCTACGAACTTGTAATGTTCTTGAATCTAAATGCAAGTACCGATATGTCCGCCCAGACATGCTTCTCAAATAGACCGTATATTTACCGATAGAGGTAATCGTGCCATCCTCTACAGCCACTGCAACATGCTTCTTTTTTTCGCAGGTGGCAGGTCTTATATCGACACCTTGATGTCCTTTACCTGTTGGACACAATGGCATTCCCCAACTGCGTTTTTCACAATAGTTGTCATGCCAGGGATATTGAAAGTTTCTCGCATCACACAAACTTCCGGCTGAACCATGCAGACCACCTACCCCATACACCTGAGAATTGATGTAGGCTGGGGCAGATTCTAGAGGAAAACGAATACCTGGTGCATAAATAAATTGATCCCCCGCTCTACCCACTCCACTTCCAGCTGGATGTAATTTACCAACTGCCGTATATGAAAAATCACCCGTATCACTAGCGCTCTGAGTTAAACGTGAGCATGACGACAATGGCAATAAAAGTAACAATAGCATTGTCGCCAGTATCTTTTTCATGAATGCCCTCCGACCATAATAAGCGCCTGATATACACCCTTTAAAAAATGCTCTTGTAAACAACGACTATCCTGGTCTGGATTGTCACATTCAAGTTCAAGTGAATAATTAGCTCCAAAGCGGTTGAAACTCGTTGTCATCATTCCTTCCGCACGACTAAAAAGAATGGCTGAAGAACTGGGTTTAGCAACTTCCAATTGTGGACTAACCTCCGAAGACTGCTGATACGTCCTGTCACCCGAAACAATCAGCGTAGCTTCTTTTAGGAAAAGCGTAATAGTATAAAAATTATTATCCGCTACTACTAACATATTTTTATCGTAAGCATGGGAAGCTGGCAGGTAAACCGGCAAGGTAACGTTACTAACACCTTTGCTCAATACTTCGGGATAAGGCGCTCTACGCGCAGGAGTTTGCGCGCGCAGACTATTTAACTCAGACCAATTTATATCCAACACTCCAGACTCTGCTCGTATTGAAGATATAACTATTCCGTAAATCATCATAGATACAAAAAATAAACGCATATATAACTCCTTTTTTTCATTATAGGGCACCTCTATCAATGCCATGTATAACCTACTAGGCTGAGCGACTAGTATTGCCGCTTAAGCAAGACATAAACAGCTCCGGTGCCCCCATCACAGGGTAACGCAGAGTGATAAGCTAACACCCTGCCATGTAACTGTAGCCAATGATCCACCTTACGTTTTAATACGGGGCCTTTATCAGCGGACCGGTTGCCCTTGCCATGAATTATTCTGAGACAACAACCAGCTAACTGCTTAACTTCTTGTAAATAAGGAAGAAGCATTTCCTTTGCCTGTTTGGCATTCATGCCATGAAGATCTAATTCATCTGTAATACGATAATGCCCTCTACGCAACTTACGAAATACTTTTCTTTGTAGGCCCACATCACAATAACTAAGAATATCGCCAGCCTGAAGATCCAAAGGCTCATATTCGTCAGATAACATATCTTTCAGCACTAGTTGTTCATCTTCGATACTTTTTATCGGTACGGCACGTGGCTTTGGGGTATCATGTATGACCTTATCGTGACGAAGTGGTTCCACACCCGACATGGCATTGTGGAACTCATTGGCTTCTTGCGGTGAACTGGTTGGTTTTTTACACATAGCAAAGACTTCTTATTAAACCCTCAAATTTATGAAAATATTACTAAGTAATGACGATGGTTATAACGCACTTGGTCTGCGGTCACTCAGAGAAGCATTAAAACAGTTTGCCACGGTTGTTACCGTTGCGCCAGAAATTAACCGTAGCGGTGCTAGCAATTCTCTTACCTTGGAACATCCCTTACGCCTCATTGACCGCGGGGATCAGGTTTATAGCGTTAATGGCACACCCACAGATTGTGTACACCTTGCTTTGACAGGCCTGTTGGATTACGAACCAGATATCGTCGTATCAGGGATCAATCATGGTGCCAATATGGGAGATGACGTTTTGTATTCCGGCACAGTCGCAGCTGCAATGGAGGGTCGCTTTTTAGGCCTCCCTGCTATCGCTGTTTCTAGTTGTTCATTTCAGCTAGAACAGGTGGAATCTGCGACACAAGCCATCACTTTATTGTTTGAGCACATGGCTGACTTTCCTGACAAGGAAGACACTATTTTAAATGTCAATGTGCCTAATCTTCCTTGGAATGAAATCAAGGGTTTCCAGACGACACGACTAGGTAGAAGGCATAAAGCAGAACCCGTGATTAATGCTAAAGACCCACGCGGCGAAGCCATTTATTGGGTAGGTCCACCCGGTGAGGAACAAGATGCTGGAGAAGGCACAGATTTTTATGCTATACGTCAGGGTTATATTTCAGTAACCCCTATTCATACGGACTTAACACGCTATCAAGCACTTACCGAAACCTCAGACTGGCTGAAAAACATCAATGACTGAACTGAATATTCACGGCATCGGCATGACCTCCCAACGTACCCGTGACCGCTTAGTCAATCGACTGGAACAAAAAGGCATTAAGAGCAAAGAAGTACTACGTGTACTGAAAAAACTCCCTCGCCATCTTTTTATGGATGAAGCATTAGCAAGCCGTTCATACGAAGACACCGCTTTACCTATCGGACATGGGCAGACCATTTCCCAACCTTATATTGTGGCTCGTATGACTGAATTGCTAATAGAAAAAGGTATACCAGAAAAAGTCCTGGAAGTGGGTACAGGATCAGGTTATCAAGCTGCAACGCTAGGGGCGTTAGTAAAAGATTTGCATACCGTCGAAATTATTGAACCGCTCTACAAATGTTCACGCGATTTATTGTACAAGCTAGGCTTTCGCAATATACGCACCCATCTAAGTGATGGCAGTTGGGGCTGGGAACAAAACGCACCTTACGATGCTATCATCGTTACCGCGGCACCTGACAAGATTCCACAAACCTTGCTAGACCAGCTAGCAATAGGCGGGGCGCATGGTGATCCCTGTAGGCAAACAAAACACCACCCAGTCTCTGCAAGTCATCATCAAAGAAGCAAGCGATAATTATAAAATAGAAAACCATGAGTCCGTACAATTCGTGCCACTTGTTTAGTTGATGTACTAGCTGTACTAGTCTCTTAAGGTTGCTACAATCACTCCACTAATCATTGTTTGAGCGCAACATTATGAAATTAAGTTTTCCCCTTATCATTACCGTTATTGCAACGACTTCAGCCCTAGCCAGCTTATCTGGCTGCACGGTTTATTTGCCACCCAGCGAAGAAACCATTCCAGCAGCAGATCCCATTATCGTTCCTGGCAAAGCTACAACAGTAAAAAAACCAGACAACAAAGGAATAATCGAAATAAATCCAAGCAAATCGGAGCCAGCTAAAACCATTACGAATGAAAAAGGAACTTCACCAACCGCTCCTAAAGTGCAAGAAAAGAATAGCGAACCTTCACGCCAAGGACATATTTTCTATGTAGTGAAACCTAAAGACACAGTGTTTGAGGTCATGCGGAAAACGGGGGTTAACTGGCAAGAGATTATTCGTTTAAATCACTTGCAAGCACCTGCGTACACTATCTTCCCCGGACAAAACTTACGCATAAAGTAAACAGATAAGGGAGGTGCACAGTCTCTACAGCTCAAGTATCCCTTCAGATTCTTTCTCTTTAGCCGATGGCACACCTGCATACTGTTGCATCATTTGTTCAACAGCAACCAGATCAATAATCCCAACAACTCTCGCTGCAACATGTCCGGTAGGAGTAACCACATAGGTAGTGGGGATGCCCATTAACACGCCAAAGGCAGTTAATGTACTTTCTTGCACAGGTGCAATCAAGTAATCCATCATATTCTCTTCCGCAAAATCGGTTAGATCAGCCACATTGGTTCCACCTGCATCCATTCCCAGGATCACAGCATCCGATTTATGCTTATCCGCAAACCTAACGAGATCAGGAATCTCTTCTATACAAGGCGGACAGTAGGTTCCCCAGTAATTAACCAACACCCATTTTCCCCGGTAGTCGGAGAATTTATGTGTTTTTCCTTTAATATCGTTAAAGGAAAAGTCTTCGACTGTCTCAGAGTCAGCAGCACTGGCCGATACTGAAAAGACTAACAGCGTAAACGTAACTAGAACTTTAGCCAGAAATGTAAGTGTGTGCATAGAATTAAAAGTATTTGTTAGTTTCATAAACATCCTTTAGCAATTAGCTCTAGATACAATTAGAATCTGTTAGTATCTGCTAGAATACAGATTCCTTATCCTGTAAGAGAGAGTCACATGACAAACGGCGTCATCATATATCATAACCCCCGTTGTTCCAAATCAAGGGCAACCCTTAAGCTATTGGAAGATAAGCAAATCGCACCCAGTATTGTTAAGTATCTAGACACTCCTCCTGATGCTAATACGCTCAAAAACGTACTTGAGATGCTGGGAATTGACGATCCCAGAAAACTCATGCGCAGACATGAAACGGAGTATAAAGAAAACAATCTGGATGACGCCTCTCTCAGCAGGGATGATCTTATCAATGCCATGATAAAATACCCTCTTCTCATAGAACGCCCGATTGTTGTCATCAATGGTAAAGCGGCTATTGGTCGTCCGCCAGAAACTATACTCAATATTCTGTAAACAGCACACACTTCGAAAGTAACTAAACAGCAACTATAACTATGAGTAAATATGTACTTGTCTTGTACTACAGTCGCCATGGAGCCACACGCAAAATGGCTCAACTTGTCGCCCGGGGAATCGAAAGTGTAGCGGGAATGGAAGCCATGCTCAGAACCGTTCCAGAAGTTTCTGAAGTATGTGAAACCATTGCAGCAGACATACCCGATTCTGGCGCACCTTATGTAACCTTAGACGAACTAGCCCATTGCGAAGCATTAGCACTCGGTAGCCCAACTCGTTTTGGAAACATGGCAGCACCTCTTAAATTCTTTCTTGAAAAAACCACAGAACACTGGTTCTCCGGAGTACTTGTAGACAAACCTGCGGGGGTATTTACGTCAACATCCAGCATGCATGGCGGACAAGAAACTACCTTGCTTTCCATGATGATTCCATTGCTTCATCAAGGCATGATCATCACGGGCTTACCTTACACAGAGTCAGATTTACTAACCACTACTACTGGCGGAACACCCTATGGCCCGAGTCATGTTTCCGGTTCGGATGGAAAACTACCTATATCTGAAGCAGAGAAAACACTATGCCTTTCCCTTGGCAAACGCCTGGCAAGATTAACAAGGATATCAAGAACTTGAGATACATTATCGTTTGGCGCACACTCGCGATTACAGGCTTACTAGGTCTAATTTTCCTTATTATTCTCTGGAACGGCTGGCTTAGCCCAATACAAAAAATACCACGCTCTTTGGAATTGCTTATCTTGCTAACTCCTTTACTATTTTTCGTGCGAGGCATACTCAATGGAACCTACAGCACGCATGTGAAGACTGTATTCCCCGGGATTCTATATTTTGTGCTGGGTGTCTGGTATGCCTTAACACCTAAAGAAGAAATCTACGGTTATTTACTTATTATATTTAGTTTCATGCTCTATCTAGGTGGTTTTCTATATGCTAGAACTATCATGAAACGTGACAAAGAAATACAAAATAATCCGTAACGCTAGTTACAAAACTAACAATATTTAATTGATAAACTTAAAGCTTTTGACCTATACTCAGGTATACAGCCTGAAATAGAGACAGACTGAAAGTTAAATGAAGTTTTTAAAAACACCTATTTTTTATTGGCAAACAATACAGTCAGCAGTACTCGTTCTCATATTCCAATCATGGGGATATGCGGGAGTATCTGACCATCTTGCCAGAGAAACAATAATAAAACACCTTGAGGGCAACAACGTGGCTACCATATCGCAGTACTCCAACTTATATCTTATTGAACTAATAGCACTAGGTCTCGTTGCTACTGCGTTACTTGCTGTCACTTTTTCCATTTTCACTCGTCTTAAATCAGGAAAGAAAGAGCAAAAGAAACTTTTGTCATTGCGGCGCTCTGCTGAACAGGATAAAAAGATATTTAACGAAACTCTCATTGAAATCAACAATATTGGCAAGAAAGTTGAACAAAATGCCGATGAAGCTGAGCAGCAGGTCAATCGCATTACAGAAAGCGTTAACGAAATTGAACAGCATTCAGATACGGTTTCTAACATTGAATTAGAGATGAAACAACTGGTAGATGGCACAACAGAACGCATGACCCATATTCAAGATTATTGGGAGCAGCAGTTAAAAGACACTACGGATGCAATGCGGCAGATCAACCACAATCTTAAACAAGGTATTGATAAAACAACCGAACAAGGCAATCAAGCTGAAACTCTCTTGGATAGCTTGACCCGTATAAAATTGTCTAATAATCATGTGGCTAAACAGGGTGATCTATCAATTAATATTGAAATCAAAGAAACGCTTGATTTAACACTCAAAGAATCAAAAGAATTATTGACTCAGATAAAAGATTATCAAGAACAAGCAAAGGAAGCTTTCTCTTCATTTACTAATACATTAAGTGGTTTTGAATCTCAAGCTCATGAGCAATTTGATGAAATATTCAATACGGCTGATATGGCGCGTCAAGAGCTTAATGCCAACCTTGATGAAAGTCGCGAATATATGAAAATATTCCGCAAGGATGACAAGCCTACTGATGAAGAAGAACAACTCATTCTTGAAGGTATTGACAAAAAACCTAAACTTGAGAGCATTGACGACAAAGAAGACGACAAAGAACCTACAAAAATCAAGCCACCATCGCTTACAGAAAAAACCAGTAAACAACCGCAAACGGATAACGACGAAACCAAGTTGGATAACGATGAAGATAGGTTAAATGCAAAAGGCCGCAAAGGAAGACCTATTATTGACATGAATGATGCCCAAGATTTAACCGACCCTTCTCTAATTAAAAAATACGGCAAGTATCCTATTAACCCTGCTGCTGAAGAAGAAAGAGAAGAAGATAAAAACCTAGTTTCTTTGTTTTCTAAATTTCGTCATCACGGCTCATAGATTAACTATCTATTAGTATCCAAGAAACAGGCTCTGCTGTGAACCACACATAGCATGTTGGCTTTCGACAGCAGCAACTATACTAAACCCTTATATAACCTTAAACCATCGTAAAAACAAAACAGATCACACTCGATATGCAAGCAGAATGGTCACATATAGCCCGTTGTATGAGTGACCAACTTGGGGAAAAGACCACTCTCAAAGCTCCCCAAACAATCGGTGGCGGCTGTATCAATCAAGCTTGGAAAGTGATTGATCAGAAGAACAATACCTGGTTTGTAAAAATGAACAAGCCAAGTCGAGTTTCCATGTTTGAAGCCGAGCTTCAAGGGCTTGAAGAAATAATAAACTCTCAAAGTATACGTACGCCTAAACCACTTTGTGTAGGTCAAACCGAACAACACTCTTTTCTGGTTATGGAGTATCTGGAATTAAGAGGAAGCCCTAATGCGGTAGAAACTGGCGCCCAACTTGCCGCTATGCATCAACATAGCCAAACGTCTTTTGGTTCCCGCTCTTCCTTTGGTTGGCGCTCTTCCTTTGGTTGGCACATTGATAACACCATCGGTACAACCCCTCAAATTAATACCCTTACATCCGATTGGATAAGCTTTTGGAAAGAACAGCGTTTGCTATTTCAATTGAATCTTGCATTAAACAAAGGCTTCCCCCGGCACCGCTATAACTCAGGCGTAGCACTAGCGGCATCCTTAGATCAATTCTTTATTGACTACCTACCTATCCCCTCGTTACTACATGGCGATCTTTGGGGTGGAAACTGTAGCTCGGACGAAAAAGGCAATCCAGTTATCTATGATCCTGCTGTTTATTTTGGAGACAGGGAGACTGATCTTGCCATGACTGAATTGTTCGGAGGCTTTGGCAATCGCTTTATGGATAGTTACCATCATCATTTCCCCATAGATGATGGCTACACTACCCGCAAGACTCTCTACAATCTCTACCATGTCCTTAATCATTTCAATCTATTCGGCGGTGGTTATGGCGCACAAGCTGCAACTATGATTGACTCATTACTTAGCGAACTACGATAATTATAGCGCGACAATCTTAACCCACACACACCAACAACTTTAGCGAGAGAATGTTAACACTATAGCTTCAAGGCGATGATTTTAGCCTGATTCCGGAAGCCTTGCTGAACATCACCCACTCTTCCCTCGTCATGGTAATGTAAGACATTCATGTCTTGGCAGAAGCCAAGCAATTCACCTTTGTCCAATAAAAAATCTGGATTTCTTGGCCCAATTTCCACAACTTTTTGCATCGTCCATGTTTGATAAAATAGCAATCCACCCTGCTTCAAATGCTGAATGATCGTTGGTATCAATGCACGGTTCAAGAAAAAGCTAACAACTATCACATCATACTGGAAATTAGCCAGACCCTTCGTTTCGACATCTCTCACCCTGCCTTCGATCGTCTTTCCACTCTGCTGAGCTGCCTCGTTGACACGCTTGATAGCGACCGGTGAAATATCAACGGCATGCACCTGCAATCCTTTATCAGCCAGATAAAAAGCATTTCCCGCCATACCACAGGCGAGATCTAAAGCCAGCCCTTGTTTCGGCAAAAAATACCCATATTCACTTAACAAGGAACATGGTAAAGCTTCTTCGATACTATCTTTATAACGATTATCCCAACGGGCAGTCACATCTTGGTTCATTCGAAAAGGCTTATATATAAAACGGGTTATTAAAAAACAAAGAGTTCAATGCTATGCTCTTACCACAAACATCAACAATGAATGGGAATTATAAATGGAAATCGAAGTAGACGGTAATACGATTGAGCTTTCAGAAGCGGGTTGGTTAATGAACCTTGACGAATGGACAGAAGAAATTGCAGTTAAAATTGCATCTGAAGTTGAAGGCATTGACGAATTAACAGAAGAACACTGGGATATCATTAACTTGTCTCGTGAAGCTTTCTATGAAAATAGCCAAGTTGCAGAACCACGCAAGTTCATGAAAATGATGAAAAGCAAATTTGGAAAGGACAGAAGTAGCAACAAGTATATCTTCAAGTTTTTCCCAAAGGGCGGTTTAATCAAATCAGCTAACAAGATTGGTGGATTACCTCGACCTAAAGGCTGTAGCTAGTCAACAAGCTATTAAGCCCGTCCTTCTTTCTGCTAAGGACGGGTTTAATAGCTCTGCTAAAACACAGTAAAACATGCTTCCAAAGGAAGCAGATCCCTCAAGAAACCAAATACAAGTAGAACTAAAGCAGATTATTTTAACAACTTTACTCGTAGCGCTCCTGCGGAACCTAGTTCTGCACCGGTTTTCGCACCTGCTTGAAGCATGGTGTTTGCGATCCCTCGAAGCCCTTTAGAAAGAGCAATATCAAGCGGTGTTCGACTACTATCATTGGCAACATTTACATGAGCTCCCCGCTTAATCAAAGCACGGGCGATTTGTACCTTGCGCCAATATAACGCATCAAATAGCGGTGTGTTTCCAAAGGTGTCAACCGTATTGGGCGTTGAACCAGCCTGTAGGAATAAATTAGTGATGGGTAGATTCTTTTCACGAACAGCAATATGCAAAGGCGTGCGTCCATAACTATCGGCGATTCTGAGATTGGGCTTGTGTTGCATTAATAGATTGACCATAGCGAGATGTTTTTTCTCGACGGCAATGTGTAGGGGGGTTCGCTTGCTGCTATTACGCTCATTTACCTTTGCGCCTTTTTGTAACAATAAACGCATCATATTCAAATCCACTTTTGTAGTCGCGATATGCAAGGCAGTATCTTTAAAGCGATTGGCATGATTCACATCTGCACCCGCATTAAGCAACATTTTCATCAGCGGTATTTTGACCTGCTGAACCGCTCTGATCAGTGGTGTATTCTCACTACTATCTTCATCATTAATGTTAGCTCTTGCATGAATGAGTAATTTCACAAACGCCAAATCTTTTTTGTTCATTGCAATGTCTAGCGGCGTCCTGTCTCGACTGTCTTTTACATTTACTTGCGCACCTGCCCCAATTAACACACGAGACATTGCTAATTTACTATCACGTATAGCGATCTGAAAAGGTGTTTCATTCGCGTTATTCTTGGCATTTATTTTTGTGCCGGCTTGCAATAACTGCTTGGCTATCTCCGGTTTATCTTCACGTACAGCGATATGTAACAAGGTGTCTTTACGGCTGTCTATTTCATGGATGTTGGCTTTGTATTTGATCAGCAGCTTGGTCAAGCTCGGATCTTTTTTATGGATAGCGATATGGATAGGGGTGCGCTCACTGATGCCCTTGGCATTCACATTGGCGCCACCATCGAGCAACGCTTTAGCTAACTCCTGTTTTTCGCTACTAATGGCATTATGCAATAAGCTACTGCCACTAAATTGAATGTTGGGATCAGCGCCTAACTGAAGTAAAAATTTAATGGTTTGGACATCATTTTTATCCGCGGCGATGAATAAAGGTGCTTTTTGATCTTTAGGATTCAGATCAGCGCCAGAGCTAACTAACATCTGCAAAGCATGGGCATCTTTTTTGGCAAGCGCTTTTACCAGATAGGGTTGATAGTTAAAATTCTTGCGGTTGTGGGCGTGGCGAAGCAAGGCTTCAAAGATGGAATAATTCGTCGGCTTACTATATAGAGGGGTAAAAAGCATAGTGGAAAAATTCGCCAATTGATCCACATCTTTACCTCTATTGATAATGAGCCGAGCCAATTGCCATTTTCCTAAACGCAATGTTTTGGGTAACAAACTATTTCCTTGGTAGTGAATAGACCGGGGTTCAATACTCAACAGACGTTCTGCCTTTTTAACATCGTTTTCTTCAACAGCCATCGCAAGTAACAATCCAACAGAAACTATTTTGGCGCGTTCATGAAAGGGTAAAAGAAGGTAAGAGGATGGATAATTATTAGCGAAATGGGTATTTTCAATGCGATGTTTAAAATAACCTGCGGCTGGATTTGCGCCTCGCTGTAATAGCCATTTCACCATGTCCGCATTACTTTGTGATAAAGCGATATCATAGGCAGTTCCGCTAGCGTATTGATAACGCTTCCCTCCCGCCAAGAATTGATTCACCTTGTCCGCACGAACATTGACGCGATTAATCACAACACGATTCTGTGAGCGATAGTTGATAGCAACACCTTGCTGCAAGAGTCGCTGGGCAAGTGCTTTATTATTTTTCGCGACAGCCAAAAGAAAACGATCCGCAACAGGAAAAGCATTATCTGGGCACGATGCCGATTTAGAAGAACCGGCAACACCACAAACAGCCGTGGGTTTCTTAGTACCTACAATTAGGATTGCCGCATCTTTCAGTTCGGTAATGACAGCTTCTGCAAATATTGAAGTGGAAAACATCAGGCTTGTTGAAAGTAAAGCTGACAGCAATAGGCATCTTGCATACGGAGGAGAATAATTCATTGAATCCTACTTATTGATTACTATTTCCATGAAATATGGAGTATAGAAGAATAGTAGGTTTATAGAATAATGCTGTGATTGGTTTCACATAAACAGCTTATTATTAAAGTTATTTCAATAATCCCGCTAAAGCATGGGTATGTTCGGCCGTTTTCTTTCCAGAGTCTGTTAAATAGCCACCATCCACCTGAGTAATCAGACCTTTTTCAAATAAACGTCCAACGGCTGCAATCGTTTCCGGGTTTGCATTACTGTGCGCCTTGATACCGTCTAGAGGGTTTTGGATATCAAATAGCATGAGCGCATTTATTTCGTCTAGTTGTTCAGAGCTGTATTTCATAAAAATTCCATCAAAGAGTGAATACGTAACTTAATAATACGGTTAGTATAACGGTTAATCGGATAGTTACGGAGGGTTAAAAAATATTTTGTCTATTTTAGACTTATAATAATAAAATCTAATATTTTATGCCACATCCCGAAGATATTTTAAACCCATCAATAGATTTCACATTTCCCTCACACTATTTGCTTGTTTCTTTGTCATACTAGTGTTTCTTACAAGAGGAATTTGCAATGTCATTTAAAAATACAAAGAAATTTATCATATTGTCTGGAATCAGTTTGCTGATAACAATGTCCAACGTAGCAACCGCAAAACCAGAGAATGGTGGCAAAGGTGGACATCGAGGTCCTCCACCAGAAGCTATTGAAGCCTGTGCTGACAAATCCGAGACTGAATCCTGCAATTTCATAACACCTAGAGATGATAAAATAGAAGGAACTTGTATTATTCCACCACATGATAGAGCAGAACTCATCTGTGCACCTGAAGGCGGACCACCGCATCATGGTGGGGAACCAGAAGAATAAGTTTACATAGTGCATAGTTCAGACTTCCGGCCCTTCGACAATCTCAGGGCGCTGCCTATGTAGCGCTCTTTTCACTCTTTAAACTTCCATCAGTCATATTTGATGGATTGCAAAAAGATTGTCATTGTTCGAAGATAACTAGATTCATGTGTAGGTTTACAAGAAGCTCGTATCCACATATTTTCTTTTGAAATAATCAATAATTGCCTTGATTTAACGGTGAAATTAACGTTTGATGGAAGGTTAGACAATATCTTGTTCAATTTGATGCTAGAATATTAGTCATGCTGGTATGCCATCCACTGACTGTGGGTTTCTAACACTTGCGTTGTGAATCTTACGCTGTGAAATAGAGTAGCGTGTGCTATTAAATGGGCATTTGAACACAGAAAGCTATACGGAACCTATACGAACCTACACGTACAGATAGAAGATTAAAAACTACAACTATGATAAATACTATTTCTCAGCCACTTAGACGAACAGTACTGATGGGGCTAATACTACTTCTGATGTCGACTAATAAGGTCGTTTTCGCAGAAGGAGCAGCACAACTAAATCTAGCTGATACCGACATCCGGACGTTAATAGGTGTCGTTTCTAAATTAACGGGCAAAAATTTCATTATTGACCCACGGGTGAAAGGCGGCAATGTCTCGGTCATTACCAATCGAGAATTATCCGATGAAGAGCTTTATGATACTTTCTTGTCCGTGTTACAGGTTCATGGTTATGCGGTAATTGAAACCGGAAACATTACTAAGGTCGTGCCGGCCAACATCGCCAAGCAAGAAACCCATCCCATTATTGAAAACCCAAAACATGAACCTTCCGAAAGGCTGGTCACCCGACTGGTTCCTATTAAAAACGTAGGTTCTTTATCCATTGTAAGTGCATTGCGCCCACTTTCCAGAAATGTACAAATACAGCATCATGCAGAAAGTAACTCCGTTGTTATGTCAGGTAGGGCTTCAGACCTTGAACGGCTTACTGCAATCATTAAACGCATGGATCGCTCAAATGAAAAGCATATTACGGTTATTCCGTTAAGGTATGCGGATGCAAAAAAAGTGGTTCAAACTATTCAGGGGTTGAATAAAGCGGCTGCTGGTTCGAGTAAACTAGTTAAGTCAGGAAATATTGTTTCAGCCGATGAACGTACTAATAGCTTATTAGTTTCTGGTGATGATTCTACCCGCCAACGTATTCAGGACATTGTAAAAAAACTGGATGTTCCCAGAAAAAATGAAGGCAATACGAAAGTTATTTATTTACGATATGCCAAAGCCACCGACTTGGTCAATGTTTTGCAAGGTCTTTCCAAGACAGGTGTTGTAGCCAATAAAGACGGAAAAGCAAAAACAGCAAAACAATCTAGTGTCTCAACGGGAAGCAGTAACGGTGTAGACATTCAAGCTGATGATGCCAGTAATTCATTAATTATCACTGCTGAACCAGAGACCCTTGCCAACTTGCGACGGGTTATAAGCAAGCTAGATGTACGACGCGCACAAGTCATGATAGAGACTATTGTGGCAGAGGTTAGCACGAATTTATCAGCGACCCTAGGGGTGCAGTTTGGCTTTAACGGACTAGGCGCGGATAATGATAAAACAGGCCCCATCGGGGTTTCTAGTTTTGCGGGCGCGGGTGGCAATAGCATTGGAAGCTTAGTAGCGTCAGGGGGTACATCGCTTGCCCCAGGTGCTTTTCTTGGAGTTGGAGCAACTATCGGTGGAAGACAGTTTGTGGGGCTACTTGATGCTCTTTCATCAGATGGAGCAACGAATATCTTATCGACCCCCACGTTAGTCACGATGGATAATGAAGAAGCCGAGATTATTGTCGGACAGAATGTCCCCCTGATCACAGGTTCATTTTCTAGCTCGGGAGGCAATGGAGGTGCAACGGCTAATAATCCTTTCCAGACCATCCAGCGTCAGGATGTGGGTTTAACGCTTAGAGTCACACCGCAAATTAATGAGGGCACCAGCATTAGGCTAGCCATCTTCCAGGAGGTATCTAGTTTAGCCGCAAGTAACGCCAGCGCTTCTGATTTAATCACGAATAAACGCTCTATTACAACGAATGTTATGGTGGAAGACGGGGCAGTATTAGTGTTAGGAGGGTTGATTGAGGATACCTTCCGGGACACTCAGGAGAAAGTCCCTGTACTAGGAAGTTTGCCTGTTGTTGGCAGATTGTTTCGTCATGATACAACCAGCAAAGAAAAACAAAACTTAATGGTATTTATTCATCCTGTGATCTTGCGTGACCATTTGACTTCCAGTGTTTATACCAAAGAAAAATACTCGAAAATACAACGTCGACAAAAGAGTAGTAAAATTCTTAGAAGAGGGACGTTACAACATCGACCCGATGTTTTTCCTCAATTAAAAGATGTAGTAACAAAACCATCTACAACAAAGCCATCTACAACAAGGAAAAATACGATAATAGTGCCTCTAAGCAACAAGAAAGCTAGTACAAATAGGAAGGCTAGTAAAAAGCTGCCCACGGCAAAAGTGCGCAAGGCTAAACCCATTAGCAAACAGCAGCGTAATAACACACCTACTGTAGATATTCCCGTAATTGATGACTACTAGGGTTTTGTATGACAGCAATGAACGAAACACTAGAAATTGACGATGGTGAACTAGAAGGCTACGGAGATACCGTTAAGGATGTAGCTTTTAAGGACATCCCTTATGGTTTTGCCAAACGACATGGCGTTGTCTTAAACATGCCCAATAACAGTGTGGTCAATAACGCACTTGGTAAGAACGCGCTTAATACAACTATCAACCCATTAGCCGATTCAGGCGATGATGAAATAACCGTATTTTTCAAACCGGGGCTTACTCCACTAGTGGTTAGTGAAGTGCGGCGCGTTATCAATGGTAACTTTCGTTTTGAAGCAGTATCAGAAGATGATTTTAACAAACTGTTAGCTAATCACTATGACAAAGGTGAGGCTGGCGCCAAGGCCATGATGGATGATCTTGGTGATGAACTTGATCTGGTTGATATAGCTGATGCACTGCCTGAGCCAGAAGACCTTCTTGAAGCAGAAGACGATGCTCCCATTATTCGTCTGATCAACGCATTGCTAACTCAGGCCATTAAAGAAGACGCCTCAGATATTCATATTGAAACCTATGAAAATCGTATGATCGTAAGATTACGTGTAGATGGCGTTTTACGAGAAGTTTTACAACCTCCCAAAGCGTTAGCGCCACTGGTTATTTCCCGCATCAAGGTCATGGCAAAACTGGATATTGCCGAAAGACGTGTCCCGCAAGATGGTCGTATTTCCCTAAGAGTTGCCGGTAGACCTGTTGACGTACGAGTGTCCACACTTCCTTCTGGGCACAATGAGCGTGTCGTTATGCGTTTGTTAGATAAGCAGGCAGGCCGTTTGAACCTAACTCATCTGGGCATGGCAGATTACACTCAGCAAACCTTGCAACAATTAATTCAGAAACCTCATGGCATCGTTTTGGTCACAGGGCCTACTGGGTCAGGTAAAACCACTACGCTGTATGCGGCACTAACCGATTTAAATGATAGCAGTCGAAATATTCTTACCATTGAAGATCCGATTGAGTATTACATTGAAGGTATTGGCCAGACTCAAGTTAATAATAAAGTTGATATGAGCTTTGCGCGTGGTCTACGAGCTATTTTACGACAAGATCCCGATGTGGTCATGATTGGTGAAATACGTGATTTGGAAACAGGTGAAATTGCTGTACAAGCCAGTTTAACCGGACACTTGGTTTTTTCCACACTGCATACGAATACTGCAGTCGGTGTGGTTACCCGTTTACGTGATATGGGCGTTGAGCCTTATTTGTTGTCATCAAGTCTGATTGGGGTTATAGCACAACGCCTAGTTCGCTTGCTTTGTGAGCATTGTAAAGAACCCTATATCGCCGATGAAACAGAAACCAAATTGTTAAAAATTGACACGATCAACCCACCTACCTTATATCACCCCAAAGGCTGCCCACATTGCAATCAATCGGGATATGTGGGGCGCAGTGGTATCTATGAGTTAGTAACCATAGACGATCGTTTGCGCAACATGATTCACGATGGCAACAGCGAGCAAGAACTGGAACAATATGCCAGAACGCAGTCGCCCAGTATTCGCCGCGATGGCCTGAGATTAATCATGGAAGGCAGGACGACACTGGAAGAAGTGGTACGTGTAACTCGTGAAGACGTTTAACCAGGAGTCTATTCATGCCAGCATTTGAATACACTGCACTAAATGCCAAAGGCGGCGAAGAAACTGGAATTCTGGAAGCCGACACAGCGCGACAAGTACGGCAAATTTTACGTGACGGTGGAAATACACCGCTGGCTGTAGAAGAAGTCAAAGAATCCAGCAAAGCATCGGATGTCGGCAAAACTAATCGCGGCAAAATGAAACCTGCCGATTTAGCGTTAATCACTCGGCAATTTGCCACCCTACTTGAAGCAGGAGCACCCCTGGAAGAAGCACTCGCTACCACTGCACGACAAACCGAGAAAAAAAATGTACAACGTATCATGTCTGCAGTGCGCTCTCGTGTTATTGAAGGACATTCACTGGCAAGTGCTCTAAAAGATTTCCCCAACGCCTTTCCGCATATTTATCAAGCGACCGTTGATGCAGGTGAAAAATCAGGATATCTGGATGCCGTACTAGACCGTCTGGCTGACTACACAGAAAATCGTCAGGTCATGCAGCAAAAAATCACCACTGCCATGTTTTACCCGGCTATTTTAGTGTTTATGGCCATTAGTATCGTCTCCGGGTTATTAGGTTATGTGGTACCAAAAGTTGTCGCCGTGTTTCAAGACATGGATCAGGAACTGCCTTTGTTAACCAAGGGAATACTGGCACTCAGTGATTTCATCACCGGTTACGGTATCTACGTTGTTATAGGTTTAGCTATCTTTGTTTTTCTCTTTAAACGCTTGTTACGACTTCCAGAATGGCGTTACCGTTTCGATAACTTCAAACTAAAGGTTCCCCTAATAGGACGATTAGTCAGAGGATCAAATACCGCCAGCTTTGCCAGAACTTTAAGCATTCTGTCCTCAAGTGGCGTTCCCATTCTGGATTCTTTAAGTATCTCAGCGCAAGTTATGCAAAATGTCCCCATGAGGCAAGCCGTAGAAAAAGCCGCTATCAAAGTACGCGAAGGGACGCCCATACACAAAGCATTAGAATATTCAGGTTACTTCCCACCCATGACCGTTTATTTAATTGCCAGCGGCGAAAGCAGTGGCAAACTGGATGACATGCTAGAACGTGCAGCTACTCAGCAAGAGCGCGAAACGGATACCACACTGACCTCGCTGCTCAGCATTTTCGAACCTGTGCTGATTATCATTATGGGCATTATTGTATTATTAATCGTACTGGCAATCTTGTTACCTATATTCGAGTTAAATGATCTGGTTCAATAGATGAGTTATATCTCTGATCGATAAACCTGACTAACTATCTATCCCTGCATTACATCACAATAGCAATCATTGATATTGTCTACGCTGCCGCAAATTAAACTCCTGTGCTCAATGGATAAGACATCCATACCTTCCAACCGTCACTACAAGACCTTCTAGCAGGACCGTCTTCTCAGCAATTGGATATAAATCACAAACCCTGTAATCTGGTTGAGATCATGCTCATATTCTTGGAGAAATAAGTAGATATATCAATCGATTAGCAGTCTATTTGTCTATTAATATAAGTGTTTAGGTTGACTTATTCTATGGAGTCTATATATTAGCGTATTAATACATACGAATATAGAGGCGCTAAAAGTGTTTGGAATTAAAGAAATAGATGCAGTTGGCTTAAAAAAGATGTTGGACGATGGTGATAAAATCAAATTAATCGACGTTCGCTCTGAAGCTGAATACAATCAAGGCATCATTGAAGACGGTGAGTTTATGCCACTTCACACCTTACCTGCACGTTTGAATGATTTACCAGAAGATGAAACTATTGTGTTTTATTGTCGTACCGGCGCTCGATCAGGACAAGCTTGTGGTTTTGTTAAACAAAATACCGGCATAGAAGCATTGAATCTAAGCGGTGGGATCGTGCGTTGGTATCAATCAGGGTTTCCTGTTGTGCAGCCTGACACGCTAAATGCGAGCTAAGGAAGCTTTTAACAGGCGGGTTTAGAGATGGTTTTAAAGACTATACTTGACAATTAGAATATTATTTACTACTGATCTTTGATATAGTCTATATACACCTATTCGATAACGCTATGAGAGATTATAAATATGTCTGATCAAAAGAAACTTGCGATGATCGCAACAAAAGGAACCCTTGATTGGGCTTATCCTCCTTTTATTCTTGCCTCAACTGCTGCTGCACTTGATTATGAAGTTGAAGTATTCTTTACTTTTTATGGCTTACAGATGCTTAAAAAAGATTTGAGCTGTTTGAAAGTTAGCCCGTTGGGCAATCCTGGCATGCCAATGAAAATGCCAATGGGGCCAAAATGGTTTAAAGATATAAACTGGAATATCCCTAATGCTATCCAAGCTATTATTCCTGGATACGAAAACCTTGCCACTACACTGATGAAGAAAACCATTGCTAATAATGGTGTCGCAACCATTCCTGATTTACGTGAAATGTGTCAGGAAGCTGAAGTGAAATTTTTGGCTTGTCAAATGACAGTTGACCTCTTTGGTTTTGATGCTAAAACTGATTTCATTGATGATATTGAATACGTTGGTGCTGCTACCTTCTTCGATTTTGCGGGTGACTCTGATATCTGTTTGTATATCTAGTTTCTGACAATTCAGTTAAAAGCCGAGCTATTGCTCGGCTTTTTTATTGTGGTAATTAAATAACAAGAATACTGGTGTTGAGCAATAGCGAAATAGACTAATCTGATTCTGATAATCCCCACGTTTCGTACATTAACGCAGACTACGTCTCTCAATTTTCAATTAATAAACCACTTAACAAAAAACTACCAAACTCAAAAAAATAAAACAATGTTTACTCTCATAAGAAAAAACTCTCCTCAGAATATTAAAAACGATACGCTTTCAGGATTAACAGTTGCATTGGCACTGGTGCCAGAAGCCGTAGCATTTGCTTTGGTTGCACATGTCCATCCATTGGTGGGTCTGTATGCTGCATTTATTATGGGATTATTAACTGCGGTTTTGGGTGGTCGGCCCGGGATGATCTCAGGGGCAACAGGTGCCATTGCGATTGTAGTTGTGGCACTGGTGATGAATCACGGTGTTGAATATCTGTTTGCAGCTGTAGTGCTGATGGGCTCTATTCAGATCATGTTTGGTGTGTTAAAGCTTGGAAAGTTTATTCGCCTGGTTCCACATCCTGTTTTTCTGGGTTTTGTTAATGGTTTAGCACTTGTCATATTTATAGCGCAGTTACAGCAATTCAAAGCCCCTGACGTAAATGGCGTTATGCAATGGTTAACCGGTAGCCCCCTTTACATTATGTTGGGGCTAATCCTATTAACCATGCTCATCATAAAATTTCTCCCGAAACTAACAACCGCTGTCCCTTCAACATTAGTGGCTATCCTTGCCGGTAGTCTACTGACGATAGGATTGGGGTTAGACACCCGAACCGTTGGCGATATGGCGTCTATTAAAGGTGGTTTACCTGCATTTCACTTACCAGAAATACCGTTGACTCTGGAAGCCTTCAAAATTGTTTTACCTTATGCATTTATCATGGCAATGGTGGGGTTGATAGAGAGTTTGTTAACCCTAAACCTGGTTGATGAGTTAACAGAAACACGCGGTCAACCAAACCGTGAATGTATTGGTCAAGGTGTGGCAAATACCGTTACGGGTGTGTTTGGCGGCATGGGAGGCTGTGCCATGGTCGGGCAAAGCATCATTAATATAAAATCAGGAGGACGGGGACGTTTATCGGGTATCGTCGCCGCACTATTTTTGCTGAGTTTTATTTTAGTTGGCTCTTCCTTGATAGAACAAATTCCGATAGCCGTGCTAGTGGGCGTTATGTTTATGGTGGTTATAGGGACGTTTGAATGGTGTAGTTTCCGCCTGATCGGAAAAATTCCTCTTGCTGATACCTTGATCGGCATTTCAGTAGCGGTTATTACTGTTTTTGCCGATTTAGCAATAGCAGTGATTACCGGTGTGATTCTATCGGCGCTAGTTTTTGCCTGGCAGCATGCAAAACAAATCAACGCAGAAATCTCTACCAATAAAATGGGCGGTAAAGTTTATAGCTTGAATGGCCCCTTGTTCTTTGCATCGGTGCAAAACTTTCAGGAAATATTTGATCCAAAGAATGATCCTGACGATGTCGTGGTAGATTTCCAGAACTCACGGGTGGCAGATCATTCTGCAATCCAGGCGATAGATAAACTGGCAGAGCGCTATAATAAAGAACATAAGCGTTTACATTTAAAGCATGTCAGTGAGGAATGTCGTTTATTATTGAAAACAGCAGGGCCATTGGTAGAGGTCAATGTGGTTGAAGACCCTCATTATCATGTGGCGGTAAACAAAAAAGATTTCGTAAGAGGAAACCGTTATGAAGACTAAACACAGCGTATTGACAGGAATGTTATTCAGCCTGACATTAATGATATCGACAGTAACCAATGCTGAAGTTGCCGGTATCAAAAGCGGCAATCAGCTGGTTAAAGAGATTGCAGCTTCAGTCAAGAACATCAGCACGGCTGAATTAAAGCAAGAGATTGATTCCAACCCTGATCTGGTACTCGTAGATATCCGTACTTTTGGCGAAATAAAATCCATGGGTGGCGCGATTGATGCCACTCAAAATGTAAATATTGTGAGGGGCTGGCTAGAATTTAGAATAGGCAAACATGCTCAAAACAAAGATACGCCGATTGTCGTTTATTGCGGCGGCAATATCAGAAGCCCCCTTGCTGCGCATACTTTAACGAAAATGGGCTATACCCATGTACGTAACTATTCGGATGGTTTTTTGGGTTGGAAAAAAGCTAAATTGCCGATTGCAAAACCGTAGAATATTCGGCGTGAACTTAAGAATTAATCTATGATAAGTCTACGAAGAAATGAAACAGGTCGTACCCAATGCGAGAAAAAAAACAGACGATTACGAGTGCATCGAAGACATCAAGAGCACTGTTAATACTTGGATTATATCTCGGCTTACTATCAAGCCCCGTATTGTTTGCTGAAGCTATTACAGAAAAAAATAATACGGCTTTGGCTTTGCTCGATATAGATACACAAACCTTACAAGAAAAGATAAAAAATAATAACGACCTCGTTCTTATAGACGTTAGAACACCAGGGGAGGAAATCATTGTTCTCGGCGGCTCAATAGATCATCCCAATGAAATCAATATTCCACGTGGCTGGCTGGAATTCCGTATTAAAGATGAAGTGGCTAATTTAGGCACGCCCATAGTCGTTTATTGTGGAAACAATATACGTAGCCCACTTGCCGCCAAGACACTCAAAGAAATGGGCTATACCGATGTATCGAATTATAAAGATGCATTCATCGGCTGGAAAAAATCAAAACTCCCCATTAAAACACCCGATGCAGCACCCCATTCAATGCTGTACAGCAAACCTGTAAAGGTGATCGAAGGTGTTTATTCTGCCATCGGTGAAACAGCTCCTGCTTCCTATGCCAATTCTGGACACAACAATAACCTGTCTTTTGTGGTTACCGATGAAGGTGTGTTAGTTGTCAATGCAGGAGATAACTATCTTTTAGCCAAAGCACTGCATGAAGAAATCAAAAAAATAACCGATAAACCGGTCAAATATGTGGTGCTAGAAAACGGTCAAGGTCATGCCATGCTGGGTTCGAATTATTGGCAAGATTTGGGAGTGCCGGTTATTGCCCATCAAGAAACAGCCGAAGAGATAAAAAAATACGGCGCGGATGTGTTGGACTTAATGCAACAAGTCAGAAAAGACAAGGCATTAGGTACAAAACTGACAATGCCTGACAAAACCTTTGATGAGAAAATGGAAATTACCTTGGGGGGTGTCAAAATTGAGTTGCTACATCTTGGTCCCTCGCATAGTCCGGGCGACATTATGGTCTGGTTGCCACAAGAAAGTTTGATTATTACCGGCGATATGGCTTTTCACCAACGTCTATTGCCTGTGTTTGAACATACGGATACGGGAGCATGGCTAGAGACATGGGAAAAGTTTGCCGCACTCAAGGCGAAGTCTGTTATTCCCGGTCATGGTGTAGCCACCAATATGCAAGAAGTAACCCAATACACCAAAGACTACCTTGTCTACATGCGAGAACAAATCAGTAAAGTCGTTGAAGACGGTGGCGAACTACAAGATGCCTATGAGATAGATCAATCTGCCTATGCGCACTTGCCTACTTACAAAATACTCTACAAACAGAATGCCGGACGAATATTTCGAGCCATGGAATTTGAGTAGCCGTTTGAATAGCTTTTGAGTAATTATAACCCGTGGAATATTTAAAACCCGTAGGCATGAGCAGTTACCAGCACGAAGTAAAACGAAGTCGCTTTATTTCTAAAATAAAGCATATTGAATCAGCCAAACAGGCCAGACAATGGTTTGCAGAAATAAATACCGAATACCCCGATGCCAGACATGTCTGCTGGGCTTATATCGCGGGTCAACCGAGCAACTCCGAACAATCCATGTTTGATGATGGTGAGCCAACGGGCACAGCCGGCAAGCCTATCCTAAATGTATTACAACATAGCGATGCCGGTGAGATTGCCGCCGTTGTTATACGTTATTTTGGAGGTATCAAACTGGGAGCCGGTGGCTTGGTTCGTGCCTATTCTACCGCAACTTCTGAAGCTATAAAGCAAATCGAGTTTATTCACAATGTCCCGTTACAATGTGTGAAGCTAACGCTACCTTTTGCAGAAGAAAACACCCTGCGCCATTGGTTAGAAGACACTGAAGGCCAACTAAAAACGATTGAATATGGGCAACAAGTAACGGCATGGTGTCAGCTACCCTCGGTAAACGTTGAAACTTTTTTGCAAAAATTACCGCATAGTATTTTACCAATGGAAGAGGATTAACAGCGTGCGAAGCCTTACTTCATTCCTTGCTTTAATCCTCACCGGGCTATGTATTTCCGCAGTTCTTTTAAGCTGCTCAAGCACAACAAAAAAACCCATCATTAAGCTTCAAGGTCAAACAATGGGGACGTTTTGGCATGTGACGGTTGTCGACTCTGAGACGGTAGACAAAAACATACTTGATCAATTAATCAAGCAAGAGCTATTAGCCATTAATCAACAGTTCTCAACATACATTTCCGATTCTGAAATTAGCCAATTTAATAGTCATCAAAGCACTGAGCCTTTCAACGTTACTGAGGCTGTCGTCAAAGTGGTAGAAGCGGCAAATATCCTGAGTGAACAAAGCAACGGAGCCTTTGATATTACGGTTGCGCCATTGGTGAGCCTTTGGGGGTTTGGTTCAAAGATAATACTCAATAAGCCCAGTGAAGAAACTATTAAACAAGCGCAGAAAAATACCGGCTATCATCATTTAACCATCATAGAAAACCCACCACAGCTAGTAAAAGCGATTCCATTGTTGAGCATAGACCTTTCTGCAATTGCCAAAGGTTATGGTGTAGATAGAATTGCCGCGTTATTAGAACAACTAGGGGTTCAAAATTACCTGGTTGATATAGGGGGGGAATTAAAAGTAAAAGGAAGAAACCCAAAGGCTGAAAGATGGCAAATTGCGATTGAAAAACCCATGCTTCGGCAGACAAATAGTAACAGCAGGCTCGCACAACAGATCATCTCGTTAGAGAATATAGCCGTAGCAACATCAGGTGACTATCACAATTATTTTGAAGAAAAAGGCGTACGTTACAGCCATACCATAGACCCTAAAACAGGCAAGCCAGTCACCCATCAACTAGCCTCAGTAACCGTTTTACATGAATCCGCAATGATCGCGGATGCTTTAGCAACTGCGATAATGGTACTAGGAGAACAAAAAGGCTTGGTCTTTTCGCAACAACAAGGGGTACAGGTCTACATGGTTATTCGAACGATTGACGGCTTTCGTGTGGTTTCAACATTAAGGATTCAGTGAAGTATTTAACAAGAGACTGGTATGGCCGCTGTTGTCCAAAAGTAGGCTTTGAAGTTATTAAATCCGAGAAGTGGATATTCAAAGTAGAGGTACACATTCCACCTGAGAAAACATCATTCGCACAACCTCATGGATATAAAGAAGGGCTTTGGGAGCAAGACGTTGCTGAATGGTTTATCGTAAGCTCCAGAACGAAGCGATATCTGGAATGGAATTTATCCTCGAATGGAGCTTGGTGGTTAATGGTTTTTAGCGGAGCCAGACAACGCGACATGAATCTATTACCAGAACTTACCGAAATTACTACTAGATCATCAAGGCAACAAAACAGTTGGCAAGCAGAGCTTGAAGTTCCTGAAGCGTTTTTAGTTGATATATTGGGGGATGAAGCGTGGACACATAATGTATGTTTTATCTTGGGTAAACGACCCATACAATATATCAGCTTGAATAAGTTAACTAGCGATGATCCAGACTTCCATCGACCTGAAGAAATAATGATTGAAATAAAACCTTAATGAAAGTCATCTGCCTTCGGTTTAACGGACATTGATGATAGATACGGGGTTATGAGGTTATCGCATTCTACTTTCTATACTATTCAAATCCAGTCCAATCATCCCACTAACATTGACCCTTATTTCTTAAGCCAATATAATAAGCGAGATACAATCAAAATTAAATAAGCTGTTGAATTATATGTAATATGTTTATTCCCATAATGCTGTTAAGCAGCTTTTTCAATAACAAAGGTTAAGACCCAATAATAAACGGGAGAGAAAAATGGCTGGAAGACCTAGTACAACTGAAATGCATTGTGGACCAGGTTTTAGGGTTCGCAAAGAAATAGACCGACCAGATCCTGAGCTTATAGATGAGTTTAGTAAATACCCGACTCCCGACATTTCAGACTTAATTAATCGCCTCTATACCATGTCGTCAGATATTCATAATATATCAAACGGTAAAGAGATTTGTGGACCTGCCTGCACAGTAAAAGTATTTCCAGGTGACAACTTGATGGTGCATAAAGCGCTTGATATTGCCAAGCCTGGCGATATTGTTGTTGTGGATACTTCGGGCAACAGAAGTCATGCGGTTTTAGGTGATCTGGTCTCTAATAAAGCGAAGCACATTGGCATTCAGGCTTTTGTCATTGATGGTTTGGTTCGAGATGTTGAAGGGATTAGAGAAACAGGATTGCCGGTTTATGCAACAGGTATTACCCCTATCGGACCCTTGCATCGTGGCCCAGGAGAACTAGGCTATTCCATCTCTTGTGGTGGTATTGTCGTCAACCCAGGAGATATTATTCGTGGCGATGAGAACGGCGTTGTGGTTATCCGTAAGGATTTTGCGGAAGATATTCTGGAACGGCTTCATATCCAAAAAGCGAATCTTGAAAAATATGTTGCACAAGTCAAACAAGGTATCTTTTCAAATGCCTGGGTTGATGACATGCTCAAGCAGAGCAACTGCTCTCTCGGAGAATAAAAGCTCATGTGGCAACACAAAGTCACCCGACTTAAGCGTCTTGTAACAAAAATCACTGATAAAGTCTCCCCTCGCGCAAGAGCACAACGTGTCGCCTTTGCAATATTGCGAAAGCGTTTCTATGATGATTTTTGGCAGCAGTCTGTCGCTTCTATTGATGCCGATATTGAAGCATTAGGGAATGACTGGTTTCTGGTAAGGAAAGGCAATAACTGTACATTTATTCACGGCGAAAGAGTGATGCTTGATACTGCTGTTTCTTTAGAGCTAGCGGGCGATAAGTCTCTGGTTTACCGGTTGTTGAGTGAAGATGGTTTTCCTGTTCCCCAATCTCAGTTGTTTACTCTGGAAAGTATTGAAAAGGCCTATCTATTCCAGCAACAGGTTCAACAGCAAACTAAGGGTGATGTTGTCGTCAAACCAATGGATTCGTGGGCAGGTCAAGGAGTTACCGTCAACATACGTACACCTGAGGCTCTAAAGCAAGCCGCTATTCATGCTTCACAATATAGTCATCAACTATTGATAGAAAATCATATATTAGGTGATTCTTATCGGCTACTCTTTTTAAACGGAGAATTCATTGATGCGGTTCGTAGAGACCCGCCGTGCATTATTGCTGACGGAAAGCACACCATAAAACAACTTGTTAGCTTGGAAAATACAGCCAGAGAGAATGCACAAACAATGACGGCGCTTAGCCCTCTTCAAATTGATGCAGATTGTAAAAGAACACTGAAAGAACTAAGCCTTTCTTTGCACGATGTCCCCTCGGCAGGAAAGAAAATAACGATTAAAAAAGTCGTTAATCAGAATACAAAGAATGAAAACCATGTGGTTAGGGATCAGGTGCATCCGGACGTTATCGAAATGGGACGACAAGTTTCTACGTTGTACCGTATTGAACTAGCAGGTCTGGATTTGATTACTACGGACATTTCCAAGCCCTTGTCTGAAACAGGTGGTGTGATCAATGAAATCAATACAACACCTGGATTGCATCATCACTCCCTTGTTTCAGATGAAGACGCTATCCTCCCTGTTGGTGGACTGGTGCTGGATTACATTCTGAAAAACCACCCCATCAATAGATAAATACAATAACAATAGAGTCCATTATGTCAGCCCAGTCAGTTAAAACAGCTAAATCAGCGAATAAAGTCCCCGTAATTATTGTGGGAGGTTTAGAAAATGCACTATCTATTGTTCGCAGTTTGGGAAAAAGAGGAATTCCGGTATCTGTTGCTTCAACGCCGAACTGTCAGGCTTTTAATTCACGCTTTATTGATCGGAAATTTATCGTACCTGAAGGAATGCGTCCTAGAGATTATTTTAAGGAACTCCTGCTAGGCGAAGAGAGCCAACAATATGACGGTAGTATTATGCTGGCTTGTAGTGATGAGGGAATTGAATTTATCATCGATAATCATGCAGCATTGGCTGAGAAGTATATTCTAGATGTGCAGAAACCGCATTTACAAAAGGCCATGCTTGATAAGCAAGAAACACTAAGGATGGCCAAGGAGGCTGGGATTGGTATTCCCGAATTTTGGAATATTGATTCACTTGCTGATATCGAAAAAATTGAAGACGAAATTACTTATCCCGCCATTATTAAGCCAATCCATTCTCATCTTTTTCAAAAGGCCTTTGATGGAAAGAAATTATTACAGATTAACAATAAGGAAGAGCTTCACGAAAAAGCGACAGAAGTAGTAGCAAAAGGTCTGGAATTTATGATTTCAGAATTGATTCCAGGCCCAGATACTTTACTAAGTAGCTATTATACTCATATTGACGACGACGGGCATGCATTGTTCACATTTACTAAACGCGTTTTTCGACGCTCTCCCCCTAACTTTGGTAGTGGCTGCTTTCACGAAACAAAATGGCTTCCTGAAACTGCAAAAACAGGCGAACATTTTTTTCGTAACATTGGTTTTACAGGGGTAGCTAATGTTGAATTCAAGACGGATCCGCGAGATGGTCAGCTCAAAATTATTGAATGCAATGCCCGCTATACCGCAGGACAAGAATTGGTAACACGATCAGGAATGGACATTTCTTATATGATCTATCAGTTTTTGACAGGTACTAAACTGTCCACCGCCACTGAATATAAAGAAAACCTGCACTATTGGTATCCAAGAGAAGATATCAGGTCCTACCATCAGTTAGCGGCTCGTGGTGAACTTAACTTCTTACAATGGGTTAAAAGCATTGCTTATTATCCAACAGTTTTCCCTTATTTCAGCCTTACCGACCCAAAGCCTTCTATGGTGCTACTACGTAATTGGTTTTTTGAATATCTCCCATGGAAATAACAACCACACAAGAAGAATTACAAACGTTCGCAAAAGATATTCTGGTCGCCAGTGGTGCAGATAAAGAGGAAGCCACCGTGCTTGCCGATGTACTGGTGTGGTGTGATTTTGTGGGTCGAGATAATCAAGGTGTGTGGCGACTGCCTATCTTGACTGAACGTATTGAAAAAGGTTTGGTTAATACTCCCTGTCATTACACGATTCAGGCTAATAGTACATCCGCGGTTGTTTTAGATGGCAATAAGGGCATGGGGCATTATATTGCCTACAAAGCCATGGAAGAAGCCATCAATATTGCAAAAAAAACAGGTATTGCTTTTGTCGGTGTGAAAGACAGTAATTTTTTTGGAGCCGGGGCTTATTACATTGAGCAGGCTGCTGCCGTAGGTATGATCGGCATTGTAGCCAGTAACTCCTTTCCCAAAGTGGCTGCCTATAATGGTGTGAGTTCAGTACTTGGCACCAACCCTTTTGCGTTCTCGGCGCCTCGTAAGAATGGTCATAGTTTGTTGTTAGATATGGCGACTTCTGCCAGTGCAGGTTCAAGCATTAGAAAATGCATCGAGAAAGGCGAAGAGTTACCCGATGGAATCGCCGTTGATAGCCAAGGTGCTTATATTAAAGACCCTGCCGCTGTAGAAAAAGGCACGATTCTCCCATTTGGAGGTGCAAAAGGTTATGGGTTATCTCTGATGGTTGAGATTCTCAGTGGTATTATCACCGGTGCGGGTTATTCTCATGGTGTGAAATCGATGTATAAAAACTTCGATGATAGCGGGGATAATGGTCATTTTTTTATAGCTATTGATATTGGCAAACTCATGCCCATTGAAGATTATTACGTCCGTATGGAGTCTTTTATTAGTTTACTACGTGTCTCAGGGTTACCGGATGAGAGCAAACCGGTCTTGCTTCCTGGAGAGTGTCGCTGGAAAAAATATGAAGAGAATAGAGTGAAGGGTTTAACGATCAATCATGCAACTACAGCAATGCTTGAAGAGTTAGCAACTCGTTATAGGGTTTCCCTGCCTGTCTAATCAGCCACTATTCCCGACGCTCTAAGGACTTTTAGATAATGCGCGATCTCATACTTAAAATAATGCAAACAGGTGGTGCAAAAATCTATTCTGTTTTGCTGGGTATTATTACGCTGTCTATCACTGCCCGATGGTTGGGCCCTGAAGGCCGTGGAATTGTCGCCTCCGTCACTACTTGGGTAAATATCTTTGTTGAGATGGCCGCAGTTAGCTTGGGCTCTGTACTCATTTTCCAGGCTACCAAAGAACGTAGTAAAAAATGGCTCCCCAAAATGTTAGGTACACTTTTTGGGCATACACTATTTGTTACTTTATTAGGTTGGTGTTTAATTACACTGTTGTATGTCGGTGGTCATTACTGGGGCTGGCCAAACGTATTGGGTGAGATACCTGCAATTGCATTACTGATTGGTTTTATCGGCTTGCCTCTCGGCATGTGGGATATGTATACCAATGCTTTGCTTAATATTGAAGACCGGCTAAATGTGTATAATAAGTATCAGATAGTTGGAAGCACAACCAATAGCTTGTCTATCGTATTATTGGTTGTTGTTGCAGGTTTTGGGGTTTTGGGTGTACTGATTTCTAAAATCATATGGCAATTTATTATTGCTTTAGGTGGTGTCAAAAGCCTGCTTAGTAACACCTCTTCAAAAATCAACTATAGCTACGAAACCTACAAAGACCTGCTCAAAAACGGCGTAAAAATGCATTTGGGCACTATCGGTGCGATCATGACAACCAGTATCGATATCATCATGGTCAATGCCTATCTGGGTAATGAGCAAACGGGTATTTATCAACTTGCTGTGCAAATGAGTCAAATGATGCTCATTGTCTCTTATGCAGCCAACACTGTACTCCAAGGCGAACTAACTCGAAAAGGTGTGTATGGCGTCTGGTCGTATCAGAAGAAAATATTGGCACTGACTCTGGCGTTTATTATCAGCTCATCACTCATTATGGGGTTTACAGCAGACTGGTGGCTTATCTGGTTGGCTGGAGAGGAATTTAGAGCGGCTATCGTTATTTTCCAGCTACTTCTGATAACCATTATTGTCAACACGATCAATACCGTGATGAGTGTACAGTGGATTGGGCGAGGCTGGTTCTTGTTCAATTCAGCGATTACGTTGATGAAAGGCGCACTAAACATCGGATTAAATGCTTTGTTTATCCCCATGTACGGCATTTTAGGTGCAGTTTATGCAACGATAGGGATCGTTACGGTTTCATTATTTATAAATATTGCTATGTTCATCTATTGCGAACTGGATGCGCGACGGCATAACAAGATACAAAAAGAAAGTTGATGAAAAAACAAATATTACGTGTTGCGATTGTGGTGGATAACTCGAATGTACAAGCTTGGGTTTATCGGTCGATTGAGCATATTCTAAAACTGGATCATGTCGAAATAGACTGTGTACTGCTTGACCCCCCAAAAGAAAACGCTCCCTCATTATGTTTTATACAGAAACTATTGAACAACCTATCAATTAAGTTCTTTGATAGTGATATAGCTGGGCCAGATTATCGCCAACGAGAAAATATCAACAACCTCCTTTCAGACATCCCTGTTCAAAACCATGCTGAAGTGGCTGTAGAAGCAGACGTACTAATTAACTACACAGATCATGCGTTGGAGAATCAAGAAAAACTGGATGTAACTTACGGAGTTTGGAATCATCTGTTTAATGAAGGTTCGTCTCACAGAACAGGTTACGAAGGCTTTTGGGAAACATTCACCTCTCGACCAGAGATTGGATCAAGCTTACAGGTTGTCCATCCGAAGTTAACCCATCCTTGTACCCTACAAAAATCTTATTCTTGTACGCACGAAGCTTCTGTTTATGGAACCAATAATCCTAACTATTGGAAGAGTAGCTCGTTTGCCGCACGTGGATTGAAAAATATTCAACATGGAGGAAAAGGCAACGAAGCTTTTTTTAGCCGTTTGAATTCAAAACAAGACAGCTCTACTCGCTCCGGTCACTCCATTCAAACCCTTGCTCCAAACAGTGTTCAGTACACCCTGTTATTGGCTAAAAAAATATTTTTCAAAATAACGAAAAAACGGAAATACTTGCAGAATTTTGAACAATGGTTTTTGCTGTATAGCTTAAATCCTGCAACATCCTCAGATATGTCCAGCTTCATCAAACTAGTACCTCCCAAAGACGTGTTTTGGGCTGACCCGCATGTTATTTATGAAAATGATAGATACTATATTTTCATTGAAGAATTACCCTTTGTCACAGACAAAGGCTATTTATCTGTAATCGAAATGGATAAGAAGGGAAACTATACTGCGCCTAAAAAAATACTGGAAAAAGATTATCACCTATCTTATCCCAATGTATTTAAGCATCAGGGGGAGTATTACATGATCCCCGAAAGCTTCGATAACTTCACCGTTGAACTCTATAAGTGTGTCCAGTTCCCCCATCAGTGGGAATTTATTATGAACTTGATGGAAGGGGTGCAAGCAGCCGATACTACTTTGCACTTTGAGAATGGCAAATGGTGGTTATTTACCAATATCATGGAAAATACAGGCGCTTCTCCTCACGATGAGCTGTTTTTGTTTTATACCGAGGATACCGAAAATGACTTTATAACGACCGAGTGGATTCCGCATTCTTTAAACCCCATTGTCTCCGATGTAAAAACAGCTAGACCTGCAGGAAAAATATTTACTGAAAACGGTAAAACGTTTCGTCCCTCACAAAACTGCTCTCACCACTATGGTTACGGCGTTAACATCAACGAAATTACCTTACTGAGTGAAACAGAGTACAAAGAAAAATTAATCACCTGCATTGAACCCGATTGGGATAAAGACGTGATAGCTACCCATAGTTACAGTAAAGTAAAAGGTCTTGTAGTGATGGATGGAATTCTATTAAGAAAAAACTGATGTATACGCTTGTAGGATCGAATATCACTCAAGTTTAATTTCAATGAGTGTAAGTAATGTGTTCTGCAACACTCCACTGTTGTTATCACTCACCATGAAAAAACGATTACCTTTATAATGGCTCAAGCCTTCATAGTTTTCTACGGCCCATCCCTTTTTACTATCAAATATTGCTAGGTCTTCAACAGGACAAGGTAAGTATTGTTCGCATTCAGATAACTTGATTCTTCGTAACCCAATAATCAAAGGGCTGAAAGGATCAGGCCATGAACGCTCTATAAATATAATACTTCCATCAAGAGCGACATCCATTCCGGTAACTGCACTTTCTTGATGTGGAAGAGATGAAAACTGCCAACGCATATCTCTAAGCTCAGGACTAATAGCGTATAGAACACGACGTTGTTGAGATTCTTTTTCCATGAAAAGTTCGGTAGCTACAATCACTCCATATTCTGGATGAACTAAAATACTCTCTAAACTATTATTGCGTTGATAATAATTGTCAATTCGTTTTAGTTTATTGGGGAGTGGGACAACTCGTCGCCATTGCCCATCTACGGAATAGGCTACGACACGGGTATCATGTTCAAATGTAATAAGCAGTATAGAGTCACCTTCAATGTTGTTGTTAGCATTAAGGATAGCTAACCCTTCAGCATCTTGACGAACTCTGCCTTCTAATGGCTTGCCTTGTTTATTTAATAAGGGGATCGCTGAAATGGGTGTGACATTGAATAGAAAGCCATCACGGGTTTCTATGCTAAAACAAAATAGATATCCATTATCTGAAACGGCATACAAACTTTCTGAATCTTGATCCCAAGCTAATCCGGAGAGCTTTCCGATGGAAATACCATTCACTTTTAGTGACTGGAGGTTCAATGTTCCCAAGTGCTTTAACCTCATATATTCAGCTCCTTTAGTAAAATCAGGAGATAAGATATAAGGGGTAACTTTTGAACTGAACTGATTCAATACAAACAAAAGAACTGATAGTAGTGTGATTGCAACGACTAGAATGAACTGCGAACGAAATTTCATAATACTTACATGGATTGCTTACTTAGCATTCAGAACCAAGCGAAAGCCTGAATAATAATCTTGGTGCCATTTTTGTTGATAGGAACGGTTTGACAATCGAGTATCCCAAGGATCATTGAACCAGGAGCTTCCTCGCAGTACGATATTTCGATCCGAATCATCATTAACACACCTGTTTTCATCGCCCGTATATTGTGAATCATACGCGGAACAGGTCCACTCCCAGACATTTCCCAGCACGTCATACACTCCCCAGGAATTGGGTGGATAAGAACCAACGGGTTTTAGATGATCCTTATCACTCCATGAGCCCGAACAGCCATCACAATTTGCCTGATCATGCCAGTGGCTGTATCCCCATGGGTATTGAGTTGATGTGCCAGATCGTGCCATATATTCCCATTCTGCCTCCGTGGGTAAACGATAGTGCTTACCTGTTATTTGGCTTAACCAGTGAGCGTATACCGTCGCTCCCAGCCAACAAATCTCTACTACTGGATAATTTTCAAAACCTGGCTCAACACTATAAATGCCATTTTTATAGATAATGCGACTATCTTCATCTTCACTTTTAGTCTCAATAAGCGGGTGTTTATCTTGCTGTCTTTTATGCAAGCCTATTGCATTTAAAAAAGGCACAATTTGACGATTAGTCACCTCAAAAATACCGATAGAAAAGGGCGCTATATGGGTTTTATGGATACGTTCATCCGCTTCACAATTGATGTGATGTTGTAAGCAACCTATAGCAGCCACACCCCCTGGCAGGGATACCATTTTAGGCTCAAAGGGAAGCGATGGCTGTTGTATCTTACCAGTGGCGGCTGAAAATGTTACCTGATTCAATGCATACGATGTTCTGCTTGACAGCATTGATATGAAAATAAATACAAGAACCAGAGTTGTTAATGTTATACCTGCATTAAATCGAGATGGTAATATCTTACTATCCATGTCACCAAAATCCTATAGAGTTGCTCTGCCTGAAACTATCCCCTTAGCTTGAGTTTAGTAAAAAGGGAATAGAAAAACAGTAAATTGTTGATTATTGTTATGTTTTTAATCAATCTCGTTTAGTTTCAATAGAATTTTTTGATAAGACATGTTTAGTCTGTAGTGGACGACTGTGGTAGTGCATAATTAGTTTCATGAAAAACAATCAATGGTTTGTGTACATATTGCGCTGCGCCGACAATAGTCTTTACACCGGAATCACAACCGATGTAAAACGCCGTGTTGAAGAACACAATGAGCTGAATTTGGGTGCGCGTTATACACGCATGAGACGTCCTGTCACATTGGTTTATCAGGAAGAAGTTGAATCGCGCTCAGCAGCAAGTAAACGCGAATATTTGATTAAAAAAATGAAGAAACAACAAAAAGAGGCCTTGTTACATGTTTGATCCGAATGACCCTTGTCTATTTTGCCATCCAAAACTGGAAGAAATCCTGGGGGAAACCGAACATGCGTTATTGATTCAAGATAGCTACCCGGCGAGTCCGGGGCATTGCCTTATTGTACCGAAACGCCATATCGCTACTTACTTTGAAGCCACCGAAGAGGAAAACGGGGAGTTTTTCTTTTTAATGAATCAGGCGAAAACTGAAATTGATGCAGAATACCAGCCAGATGGTTATAACATGGGGTGTAATAATGGTGTGGCGGCAGGACAAAGTGTCTTCCATCTACACATTCATATTATTCCTCGCTATAACGGTGATGTGAAAAACCCTAAAGGTGGGGTGCGCTGGGTTGTACCGAAAAATGCTTCGTATTCACTTGCGAACAGGAAGTCCTAAAGAGTCTTTTTTGTTAAGAGCTCTTAAGGAACTCTGAACAAGTCATGTCTTTCTGGAAGTGAGCCTTCAGAGGTTGTGCAAGTATTAAGAAAAATCTCATTTGTAGGGTGTGCCGAGGTACGAGGCGCACCATAAGTTGTTGATTCATGGTGCGCCTCCTTCGTCGGCACACCCTACATAAGGAATACTTGCACAGTCTCTTCAGGCTCGCCTAACGGTGCTTGAAATCAACAACCTTAGGGCGAACTAAAACATCGCGTCCAGAGGATTTAGACTTAATCAGAGGTTCTTGAGAAAACATCGACCATAAAAAAACCCGCCAGGGGGTAACAAGGCGGGTCAGAACGTGGTGACATCAAATGCCTCCACATATCCTCCTAACGGCTAGGGGATTCTTTGTAATGCTCTCTGTAGCGGTTCTGTAACCAATATGCGCCAAAGGATTACACCCTGTCAATGAACAGAAATATTCCCTTATATAGCAATATTCTAATACTGATGACGTTTAATCTGAACGGACTAGACGACGTACTAGGCTATAGCTCGTGGATAAGATCCAAGTATTCTTAATAAATTAGCATGTTGCTCTAGTTCTTTCAGTGCTTTGCTGACAGCTTGATCGTCTTGGTGTCCGTTGATATCAAGGAAGAAAACATATTCCCAATTATTATTTTGTGTAGGACGAGATTCGATTCTACTCATATCCAGCCCATGCTCAGCCAAAGGCTTAAGCAGATTGAACAAGGAACCGGGTTCATTTTTAGCAGAAACCATCAACGAGGTTTTATCAGCGCCACTTGGAGGAATGTGCTGATTACCAATGATCATAAAACGAGTGGTGTTATTGGCTAGGTCTTCGATATTTCGTTGCTGAATTTCAAGTTTGTATATTTCAGCGGCAGCGACCCCTGCGATAGCGGAAGAATCACTATCTTTACTAGCCATACGTGCAGCTTCTGCATTACTGGATACGGGTATTTGTTCTGCATGGGGCAAATGTTGAGCTAACCAGTGCTTGCATTGCGCTAGTGATTGTTGGTGTGAATAAATCCGTTTAGTATTTTTCCACGAAGATTCTTCGCTGTGCAATGACATCAGATTTTGATGGATGGGGAGATGAACTTCACCACAGATGTTTAAGGATGAGTTAATAAACATATCCAGTGTGTGTGTAATAACACCGCCCGTAGAGTTTTCGATAGGGATAACGCCATAGTGAGCTCGTCCGGTATCCACTTCTTGAAAGACATCGGCAATAGAGCCTTGCGGTAAAGTATTAATCCATTCACCAAAATGTTTGTTAACAGCGCTTTGTGTAAATGTGCCTTCTGGCCCAAGATAAGCCACGTGCAGACACTCTTCCAGAGCAAGGCAGGAGGAAATGATATTCCGATAAATTTTTGTAATCTGCTTGCTTTTCAAAGGGCCCGAGTTTTCTTCCATCATCCGGTTGAGAATATGTGCTTCTCTTTCAGGGCGATAAAAGCATAGTTTTTCGCCTTCTTTAAGGCTGGCCTGTTTGCTTACAGCAACTTCTTCAGCGCACTTGGCACGTTCATTAAGCAGCATGAGGATGTCAGAATCTAACGCATCAATACGGTTGCGTAGCTCAAGTAATTTATCAGTCATGGTGGGGAGTCTCTAATTCCTCCAGGCTATCTTCGGCAACTTCTCTGGTGCCATCGTCCGCTGAGGCATTATTGTCAAGGAGGTTGTCAAGATAATGCTTTAAAACAGCAATGGCATCTACACTTTGCGTCAGGCCAAGATAGTGTAAAGAATCGGTTCGAATGCGGCTATCATCATGCTGGGTGAGATCGGCAAAAACAGGGATAAGCTGTTTGATCATGTCTGAGCCAGAAAACTCCTCCATTATAACACCGATACCTATACGCGTACTTAGTACGGTAGCAGGATCACCCAGTAATTCAACGATCGCTGAAATGGATTCCGGTTCTTTATTAATGTACTCAATAGCTTTTTCAACTTGAGCCTCAGAAAGCCAATAATCAAACTCTCCCGCCAGCGATGAATCTCTCATCGACCATTCAATGCGCTGTCGGAGTGTGTTAACATCTTGCGCACCGGTGAGTTCATATTTGCCAATCTTTACCCAGGGTACAGAGCGAACACCATATTTTTTGGCGTCATCGGGATGTTGTTCAAGATTGATAATCTTGAGCCGACCTAAATCACCCGCTTTAACCAGTGCCGATAAATGTTTAAGTACGGCCGGACAATGTGGGCAATGAGTGCCCAGCAACATAACGGCATCAGGTGGTGTGGTGTTAGACATTATTTCTTGATGTTTGCCAGACGATTGCCATTAAAGGTAAGAACAAGGTCTTTACGTTCGCGTTGCTTGCCTGCTTTACTAATATAGAACACATAGTCCCAACGATTTAATTGAAAACTATCTTGTAATAAAGGGGTACCCAACAATGAAGTTACTTCAGCTTTACTCATGCCTTTTTTAAGTTGAGTAACCGCCTCTGGAGAGATCGCATTACCTTGTTGAACTTCAAGCTTATAGCTCGTACAACCCGTCATGGTCATGAAGAAAGATAATAATAGAATAGTGAGTGTTTTATTCATTTGTTTCATTTTTTATTCATTTAACAGATAAGAAATCTTTCGAAAGAAAACGATAATAGACTAGTTAGCGTCCAGAAACTAGTTACAAGAAATAAAGAGCTTTCAGATAAATCCATTTAGTACTTTAGAAATGCATGAATAAAGAGTAGAATATCCCGCTCAATAAAATATGAACAAGAGTTAGTTAGTATGCCAAGTGTAAAAATAAGAGATAACGAGCCATTCGAAATCGCATTACGTCGTTTTAAGCGTGCATGCGAAAAAGCTGGCGTAGTTGCTGAAGCAAGAGCTCGTGAATTCTACGAGAAGCCAACATCAGTACGCAAAAGAGAACGTGCTGCTGCGGTTAAACGTAACTATAAAAAAGTACAACGTGAGTTAAATCGTCGCGTTCGTATGTATTAATTTTTTCTCAGTATTGTATATGCTAATACTGACAAGAAACTAAGAAAACTACTCGAAACCACTATGAGTGCTGCCCTGAAAGAGCGCATATTTTCTGACATGAAGTCAGCGATGCGCGCCAAAGATAAAAATCGCCTGCAAACTATACGCCTTATTCTTGCTGCTATTAAACAGCGAGAAGTTGACTCGCGCGAAGATCAAGATGACGCTGCTGTATCTGTAATATTAGACAAGCTGGTTAAACAACGACGTGACTCTATTACGCAGTATGATGATGCAGATCGTACTGATCTTGCGGATCAGGAAAGAAGTGAACTCGTGGTGATTCAGGAATATCTCCCTGAACAACTAAGCGACTCTGAAATCGATGATTTGATTTCAGCGGCTTTAGAAGAAACAGGTGCAGCCTCTATGAAAGACATGGGCAAGGTCATGGCCTTCATTAAGCCTAAAGCACAGGGTCGTGCTGATATGGGCAAGATAAGTGGTTTAATTAAAGCGCGCTTTTAGTTAATCTTCGCGCTATCTGGGCAGTTGCAACAAAACAATCCTCCTTCAAATCAAATTAGAAAGAATAGATAAGTCTAGTGTCAGAACTTAAAAATGATCGTTTCTTAAGGGCTTTACTGAAAAAACCCGTTGATAAAACTCCTGTATGGATAATGCGCCAAGCCGGCCGTTATTTGCCAGAATACCGTGCAGCCCGTGCCAAAGCGGGAAGTTTTATGGATTTGTGCGAAAATGCTGATCTGGCTTGTGAAGTAACACTTCAGCCTTTAGAGCGTTATGATCTAGACGCCGCCATCTTGTTTTCCGACATTCTAACGATTCCCGACGCAATGGGATTGGGTTTGTATTTCTCTGAAGGCGAAGGTCCAAAATTCAAAAGCCCGATAACTACAGCCGCACAAGTAAAAGCATTAGGTATTCCCGATCCTGAAGATGAGCTACGTTATGTGATGAATGCAGTACGTACTATTCGTCGAGAATTAAACGGTCGCGTACCGTTGATTGGCTTTTCAGGAAGCCCGTGGACACTTTCAACCTACATGGTCGAAGGCAGTTCGAGCAAGGATTTCGCCAAGATAAAAGGCATGCTGTATAGCGAACCTGCTACGCTACATATGCTTTTAGAGAAACTTGCAGAAAGTGTGACGCAATACTTAAATGCACAAATTCGTGCTGGCGCACAAGCGGTCATGATCTTTGACACCTGGGGTGGAAGCCTCACTCCAGAAACCTATCAAGCATTCTCGCTTGACTATATGGCAAGAATTGTCGATGGCCTTGAACGTGAAGCAGATGGTCGTAAAGTGCCTGTTGTTTTGTTTACCAAAGGCGGTGCGCAATGGTTAGAACAAATGGCAGATACTGGATGTGATGCTCTAGGTCTGGACTGGACTATCAATATCAGCGAAGCTCGCCAGCGGGTGGGCGATAAAGTGGCCTTGCAAGGAAATATGGATCCTTGTGTGCTTTACTCAAACCCTGATGCTATTCGAGCACAGGTTAAGCAGATTATTGATGATTATGGTGACGGTTCTGGACATGTCTTTAACTTGGGACATGGGATACATCAGCACATTGACCCAGAAAACGTAAAAGTCTTGGTTGATGCGGTACATGAGTTTAGTACACGTTAAGTTAGCTAGGAACCATCTGATGAAGTCCTTTGTAATTGGAAGTGAGTCTTCAGGGCCGCAATATGGTGACTATAATCAATATCTTAGGTGAAACTGAAGCATCGCTTCCAAAAGTTTAGACTTGTTCAGAGTTTCCCTCGGTAGCCTGTGTTGACCAATAGCGAAACACGGGAATCAATATTCTTGGACTAGGGCTACTCGACATTACATCTATAAAGCAAGCTGGTACGTATTGAGCATATCCTTGTAGCTTGTCATGTGGCTTTTCATCTAGCTTTGCCATACTCAGGGATATATCTAAACCCAGAGCTTCCAACATGCCAAGAATATTTACCGATCTTATTGCCAATATCAACGCCTCAGCCATCACTCTATTGCTCAGCATTTTGCTGATCCCTCAAGCGTATTCAAACAGTTTGAACAATCACCCTTCTCCGTACCTTGCTATGCATGGCAATGATCCTATTCACTGGATGGAATGGGGAGAGACTGCCTTAGAAAAGGCTCGAAAAGAAAATAAGCTGATATTTGTATCGGTTGGTTACTATGCATGTCATTGGTGTCATGTCATGCACCGGGAAAGCTTTTCTAGTACTGAGATTGCTAACAAACTGAATGCTGATTATATCGCCATTAAAGTAGACCGAGAGCTTAATCCGGTGCTGGATAAGCGCCTTATTGAATTTGTTACAGCCACCCTTGGGCACGCTGGTTGGCCGCTTAACGTCTTTATCACTCCGGCAGGTGATCCTCTTGTCGGCGCCACCTATATCCCTAAGAAGTCATTTTCCTCTGCATTAACACATCTTGCCAAACAATGGAAAGATGAGGGTGATGTGCTCAGTGCAGACGCTAAAGCACTAAACCTGAAGTTAAAGATCGCTCTAAATGGTCAAGAAAACCCCGGTTCTCGAAAACATATCGCGGATAACAGGAGCGGCTTTATTGCAGACATGATGGGGGCAGCCGACACTTTACAAGGAGGAATCGGGGAGCAGATGAAATTCCCGTCATCGCCTCAATTACACGCGCTGCTTGAGTTGAATAAAAAACACAAGAAACCTGAAATTGATAAATTTATCCGCTTAACGCTTGATGCTATGGCGCAAAGAGGTTTGCATGATGAGTTGGGCGGCGGTTTTTATCGCTATACTGTGGATCAAGGCTGGAATACACCGCACTACGAAAAAATGCTCTACAACAACGCTTTATTGCCGATGTTGTATTTTGATGCCGCTGATTATTATAAACACGAAGCCTATAGGCAAACAGCCTTGGAGACCTTATATTTCTTACAGGATGCAATGCAAGGGAAAGCGGGTGCTTTTATAGCCAGCCTTTCGGCGGTTGATAACAAAAATGTAGAAGGTGGTTACTATCTTTGGACTCATGAAGAACTTAGCAAAGTACTTTCTCAGAAAGAATTGCAACTTGCGACATTTGCCTGGGAGATAAAGCCCACCGCTGAAGAAATCTTGCCCATGATGCAAACAACCTTAGCCGAGCTTGCCAAGAAAATAAACATTAGTGAAGCTAAAGTGGCTGCACAACTGAAGCAATTAAAATCCAAACTCAACAAACATCGCACCAAGACACGCAAAGTTCCCAGAGATCATAAGCTGCTCACTGCGTGGAATGGCTTAACGCTTGCTGCTTTTGCAAGGGCTATACAAAGCGATCAAAACCTAAAACCTCGTGGGCAACAATTAGCAAACTTTCTGTTTTCCATGTGGAATGGCAAACATTTGAAACGTTCTGCGGCATCAAACAAAGCCGGCACACTCAATGACTATGCGGCAGTAGCATGGGGACTCCTTAGCTGGGCTAATGCAACCAACGATGATCAATCACGACAGATGGGCATTCAGCTTGCCAACTACGCCTGGCAACATTTTTATCAGCATGGAGTCTGGCTAGAAGCAGAAGGTCAGTTATTACCAGCCGGTGCGCAAACGAAACACATTACCGATGAGCCTTATCCATCAGCAGAAACTCTTTTGATTAGAGCAAGCTTTTTAGCCAACACCACAGAACTGAAGACTAAAGCAAAAAAAGTACTCACCTATTCTTCTAAATCCATTGAGTCTAACCCCTATAGCTACGCCTCATTAATAGCTACCGCAGATAAATATAAAGACCATGAATGATAAATCTAAAATGGCTGTTAAGCTGATGCTGGCCTGTGCCTTGTGTATAGGCACTATTGTTCTAGTTGTTAAGCTCGTAGAGTATTTAGTGAGTTGAAAAAAGCTTACCTCTGATAGACTCAATCACCCACGACATTAAAACTCCCTTAACTCGCTTGATAAGCGACGTGATTTACTCATTGACATCACCCCTTGCATCATGAATAATACGGCGCCTTTGGGCACTAGACTTGATCTAGCCCATTCTCCTTGTCTCACAGGTTAGCTAGTTAATAATAACTATCGGCCCGTAGGCAATTAACCGTAAGGAGCTACAATGCGACACTACGAAATTGTATTTCTGGTACATCCCGATCAAAGTGAGCAGGTCCCTGCCATGATCGAGCGTTACCGTTCATTAGTTGAAGAAGACAAAGGTACTATCCATCGTCTGGAAGACTGGGGTCGTCGTCAACTTGCCTATCCAATCGTTAAGCTTCATAAAGCACATTATGTACTGATGAATATCGAGTGCACTAATGATGCCTTGTCTAAGTTAGAAGACTTATTCCGTTTCAATGATGCGATTCTACGTAATCTTGTTATTAAACGTGACACTGCGACCACTGAGCCTTCTTTACTTAGTAAAGAAAACGAAAAGAAACCAGCCCGAGCTAGAGCTAAATAGGAGAAGAACATGTCACGCTTTTTTAGAAGACAAAAGTACTGCCGCTTTACTGCTGAAGGCATTACCGATATTGATTACAAAGATCTCGATTTGTTGAAAGACTTTGTTACTGAAACAGGAAAGATTGTCCCTAGCCGTATCACAGGTACATCTGCGAAATACCAACGCCAGTTGGCAACCGCTATAAAACGCGCTCGCTTCCTATCATTGCTGCAATATACCGACCAGCACAAGTAAGTAACTGCTCAGATCGCCGCCTATTTTGCACAAGAGTAAGGTGAAAGCTCGGAATGTATAAGCATTCTTGAGCACCTTCAACGCAACTTACTTGGGTTAAATAGAGGTAAGTTGAGTAGTTACAGCATTAGAAATTAGAATTAAGGTGAATACGATGGAAGTCATACTTCTTGAAACAATTGAAAACCTAGGAATACTAGGTAAAGTGGTTAATGTACGCTCAGGCTATGCGCGTAATTATCTCGTTCCACAGAAAAAAGCAAAAATGGCAACGAAAGTCAATCTTGCTGAATTTGAAGGAATCCGTGCAGAACTAGAAGCTGAAGAAGCTAAAGTGATTACAGCTGCAACAGCCAGAAAAGCTGAACTGGATGAAATCTCTGTAACCATTACAGCCAACTCAGGCACAGAAGGCAAGCTATTTGGCTCTGTATCTCCTGCTGATGTATCAGAAGCGCTAGTCGCTACCGGCGTAACCGTAGAGCGTAGTGAAGTACGCATGCCAGAAGGCCCAATTCGTGAAACAGGCGAGCATGATGTGCTTATCCACCTTTATCACAACATTGATGCTACTGTTAAGGTAACGGTTATAGGTGATGGTGAAGTCTCAACAATCATTGATGAGATTGATGCAGAAGAAGCTGCTGCCGCTGAAATGGCAGAAGTAACTGAGCCGAGCGAATATGACAACCCTGACGCTACAGACGAAGAAGTATAAATCTGATTCTTTTAAACGTTAGGCTAAAAGGGCAATCCGTGTGATTGCCCTTTTTTTTGTGTCTGGGATCATTTGCAAAAAAACGATGTCAAGTGGAGTCGGTGCAGAATGGATCTATAGAGAAAGGAGCTATAGAGGAACTACAACCCCGTCAGGAATAGTTCTTCTTAATTGCTATAGGTTTACCGTAACTGATTCACAAGCAAAGTAACTAGTAACGCTTTTTGCGCATGCAAACGATTCTCGGCCTCTTGCCATACTACACTTTGCGAACCTTCCAGCACTTTCGTACTTACCTCTTCACCGCGATGGGCAGGCAGACAATGCATAAATAACGCATCTTTATCAGCTTCTGCCATCAATGCTGAGTTGACCTGATAATCAGCAAAAGCTGATTCCCGTTTTTTCTGCTCAGCTTCTTGCCCCATGCTTGCCCATACATCAGTAGCGACAAGACTAGCGCCTTTACTCGCTTCTCTTGCATCATGGATGATCGTCGCTCTATCCCCCAATTCTTCCAGCAACTTAGCATTAGGCATATAGCCTTCAGGGCAGGCAATATTGAGACGGAAATCAAACTGTCGTGCAGCGTTCATCCACGAATGGCACATATTATTGCCATCACCCACCCACGTGACCGTAGCGCCTTTGATAGAACCTCTAAGCTCTACATAAGTCATGACATCAGCCAATAACTGACAGGGATGATAGTCATCGGTTAAGGCATTAATAACGGGAACTTGTGAATACTCAGCAAACTTTTCAACCGTGGCATGATCAAAAGTCCTGATCATTACGACATCGGCCATACTTGAGATCACTCTGGCGGAGTCCTCAACCGGCTCCCCTCTACCTAGCTGTGTATCATTAGGCGACAAGAAAATGGCATGACCACCGAGTTGAGTCATTCCTGTCTCAAAGGAAACACGTGTACGAGTAGATGATTTGTCAAAAATCATCGCCAATGTACGGTTTTTTAATGGCGAATAAGGATCACCCTGCTTCCACATGCCTTTTAATTCAATGGCTTTTTGGATAAGCTCATTCAATTCCTGCGGGCTCAAATCCATGAGCGTCAGGAAGTGTCTTGTATTAGTATTCATATTATTTACTTAAAAACTGCTTCACTAGACTTGTCACAGTTTTGATCAAATCATCAGCCTGTGCGTCTGTTAAAATTAAGGGGGGTAACAAACGCACGACATTGCCCGCTGTTACATTGATTAACATTCCCTGTTCAAGCGCCTGCCCTACTAATTCAGTGCACTCTTTTTCCAGTTCAATGCCAATCATTAGACCTTTTCCGCGAATGTTTACAACACCAGAGATAGTAAGCTGCCCAGCGAAACCATCGAGCAAATAACGCCCCATCCTTGCAGCTTGTTTGACAAGCTCATGACTTTGCATGACATCTATAACCGCTAGTGCAGCGCTACAGGCGAGCGGGTTGCCGCCAAACGTAGAACCGTGAGTACCCGCCGTAAACACGCCTTTGGCACGACCACTGGCAAGACAAGCGCCAATAGGCATGCCGTTCCCTAGTGCCTTGGCAAGCGTCATCACATCAGGTTTAATTGATTCATGCTGGAAAGCAAACCATTCTCCAGTTCGAGACATGCCCGTTTGAATTTCATCTAACATAAATAACCAGTTCTGTTGATCACATAAGCGACTAATCTCGGTGAGATAATCTTCAGCTGGAATATTAACGCCACCTTCACCCTGAATCGGCTCTACCATGACGGCAACAATATTCGGGTTGGTATCAACTAAAGCCTTAATAGCGCCTACATCATTATAAGGAACACGGATAAAACCAGAGACTAGCGGCGCAAAGCCTTGTTGTATTTTGGCATTTCCGGTGGCTGATAAAGCCGCTAGAGTGCGGCCATGAAAGCTTCCTTCCGTAACGACTATTTCAGGGTTAGTTATGTTATTTTTACTGGCATAAAGACGGGACAGTTTTATCGCAGCTTCATTGGCTTCAGTGCCCGAGTTGCTAAAGAACACCTCGTCCATGCCGGATATTTCACATAGCTTATCCGCCAGTTTTTGTTGTAAATCAATCTGGTATAAGTTCGAGGTATGTACAAGCTTACCCGCCTGATCACAAATAGCATCTGCCACTTCTCGTCGAGCATGTCCCAGGCTACACACAGCAATTCCTGAAATAGCATCCAGATATTGTTTATTGTTAGAATCCCAAAGATACACGCCCTCACCCCGTTCAAAGGTGACAGGTAAAGGAGAATAAGTAGACATAATTGTATTTGCCATTTTTTATAACCACTATTTTTAGTGTCGATATACATATCGCCAACAAAAAAAGGTAGCCGCCGCTACCCTCGAAAAAAGCCGAACATACTACCCTAGCTGGCTTTGCCCGTCAAACCAACAGATATGAGTACCAATTAACGCCATATTCCAGATATTTTAAGCATCATTATTCTTGCAAAATAAATCCGAATGATGTTTGACTCTTGGGAGAAGGGGTTTTACAATACCGCTCCCTTTTTCATGGGGCATTTTTGGAGAATTATCATGTACGCTGTTATAAAAACAGGTGGAAAGCAGTATCGCGTTGCCGAGGGTGATGTGATCGAAATAGAAAAATTAGATTTAGAAGAAGGCGCTACAGTAGACTTCGAAGAGATTCTTATGGTCGGTGAAGGTGAAGATGTCAAAATCGGCACTCCTTTCATTGATGGCGGCAAAGTAACAGGTACCATTCAGGAACAGAAGCGCGGCAAGAAAATTGAAATCATCAAGTTCAAACGTCGTAAGCATCATCAAAAACGCACAGGTCACCGTCAATACCTGACACGAGTAGAAATCACTGGTATTTCTGCTTAGGACTCTAGTAGGTTTTTTTGTTAGTTAAATGACTAGCACTAATAAATAGGTTTAGAAGAAGATATGGCACATAAAAAAGCAGGCGGTAGTACCCGCAACGGTCGCGATTCAGTATCAAAGCGCCTGGGTGTAAAACGTTTCGGCGGCCAAGTGGTTAAAGCGGGCAACATTCTTGTTCGTCAACGCGGCACACAGTTTCACCCTGGTGAGAACGTAGGTTGTGGTAAAGACCATACGCTATTTGCAAAAGCAGATGGTGAAGTACGTTTTGAAGTTAAAGGCCCTCGTAAGCGTAGATACGTCAGCATTACCGCTACAGAAGCAGTAGCTGCGTAAAAATTTAAAATGATGTGTTCCGCAATGAACTCATCAATTTTATAATTTACTAAGAACATCTTAAAGCCCCGCCTTGTCGGGGCTTTTCTAGTCTTAACTATTCTGTAATAATCCACTAAGCTTTCCATTGACACATTCCATCGATACATTGTGTTCCCACACATCATTAGGAACCTGAATTAAGTCATGTTTTACTGGAAGTGAGCCTCAGGCTCGCCATACGACGCTTGGAATCAACACCTTAGGCCGAACTACAGCATCGCTTCCAGAGGATTCGGACTTCATCAGAGATTCCTTGATAATGGATGGGTGGAAAGTCAGTCAATAAAGATACAAATAGTTACAGACCCTTCTGTGACACCTCAAAAAAGTTGAACCTCTATGAAATTTGTCGATGAAGCAACCATCAAAGTAAAAGCCGGTGACGGAGGAAATGGTTGCGCCAGCTTTCGTCGTGAAAAATACATCGAGTACGGCGGCCCTGATGGCGGCGATGGTGGCGATGGTGGGAGCGTCTATCTCATAGGCGATGAAAACCAAAGCACGTTGGCAGATTTTCGGCATATTCGTCTATTTGAAGCACAACGCGGAAAAAATGGCGCAAGCAGAAACATGACGGGTGCAGGAGGGGAAGATATTGTTATCCCTGTACCTATCGGCACAATCGTTCATGATGATGAAACCGATGAACAAATTGGTGACCTGATCAAAGACCAAAAGCTATTGGTTGCCAGAGGTGGTTTCCATGGCTTGGGCAACTTGCGTTATAAAAGTTCAACCAATCGCGCACCACGAGAAACCAAACCCGGAACTGAAGGCGAGCTGCGACATTTGCGACTCGAAATGAAAGTGCTAGCCGATGTCGGATTACTGGGTTTACCCAATGCTGGAAAATCGACGCTGATTAGTGCTATCTCATCTGCTAAACCGAAAATTGCTAATTACCCCTTTACGACGTTATATCCCAACTTGGGAGTTGTCTATGTGGGCACTCACAAGAGCTTTGTGGTAGCGGACATACCTGGGCTTGTTGAGGGCGCCGCTGAGGGCGCTGGATTAGGCATTCAGTTCCTAAAACATCTATCGCGAACCCAACTTCTATTACATCTTGTTGATGTTGACCCTGAGGATGAAAGCAGTCCGGTTAATGCGGTTCGCGTTATTGAAAAAGAACTGATCAAATATAGTGAAGAACTGGGTGGACGCGAGCGTTGGTTAGTTATTAACAAAATTGACGTGCTACCAGCAGACATGCAACAGCAGTTTTGTGATGAGTTAATCAAGGAGCTTAACTGGAACGGTCGAGTCTTCCCTATTTCTGCGGTTACCGGACAAGGCACTAAAGAACTTCGCTATCAAATCATGCAACATTTGGATCGCGATGAATAAACGATCTTCGCTTATCAAAAAGACTAAGCGCTGCGTCATCAAGATTGGCAGCGCATTACTGACGCAAAATGGCAAGGGTCTGGATATTCCGGCAATCAAAGACTGGGTTAAGCAACTCGCCACCATTAAAAACTCCAACGTAGAAATTATTCTGGTTTCTTCTGGTTCAGTAGCAGAAGGCATGAGTCGCATGGGCTGGGAGGTACGCCCCAAAGCGTTGCATGAACTTCAAGCCGCTGCCGCTATCGGTCAGGCGGGTCTGATTCAAACTTATCAGCAAAGTTTCGAGATACATCAATTTCAAACAGCTCAAATACTACTGACCCATGATGATTTTAGTAATCGCCAGCGCTACCTGAATGCGCGAAGTACCTTACATACTCTATTAAAACTGGGAGCTATTCCAATTGTCAATGAGAATGACACGGTTGCCTTGGAAGAAATCAGGCTGGGGGACAATGATACCTTAGCCGCCATGGTTGCCAACCTGATTGATGCAGACCTGTTAATCATCCTTACCGACCAAGCCGGTCTTTATGACAAGGATCCACGGGAATCATCAGATGCCAAACTCATTTCCCTAGATTCAGCTAACAACCCTGAACTACTTGACTTTGCTGGCTCAGCGGGAACAGCTGTGGGCACAGGAGGAATGAGAACTAAAGTACTGGCCGCCCGCTCCGCTGCACGTTCCGGCTGCACAACTATCATCGCTCCTGGGGCGGAAAAAAATGTACTCACGCGTATAATGGAAGGTGAAAACCTTGGCACCCTGTTAACAGCTGATTGCGAGCCACTTACAGCACGAAAACAATGGATATCTCATCAAACCAATGTTACCGGGGAACTTACCATTGATACTGGTGCTGAAAAAGCTATTCAAGAAAAAGGCAGGAGTCTTTTATCGGTTGGAGTTACCCATGTAACCGGGCAATTTGAACGTGGCGATGTAGTGAGCTGCATCAATTCCCAAGGTGCGATTATTGCCCGTGGGGTTACGAACTATTCCTATTCAGAATGTCTAAAAATTCTAGGATTATCTAGTCATAATATAGAAGAAGCTCTGGGCTATGTTGATGAGGCTGAACTCATTCACAGAAATAACTTAGTTATCCATTAATTTAGGCAAGGCGTAATCAAGTTTAAGTCATTTCAAGAACGGTGCCTTTTAATTCCTATAACCCCGAGGATAATTGCCAATAACGGAATAATCCATTTAAGTACTTCAGTGGTCGTTTCAACTAGGTACAAACGAGGGCTCATCGCCATACCCACGCTCAAAATTTCATTATCCTCAGGGGATTGAACCAGCTTGGTGTACCCCACTATATTATCTTCGTTGTACCCTCTGCTTAGTAATGCCTGTCTTATTAAACGGGAACCTTCTTCACCTTCCAAGACCTTAATACCCACTGGATAAGTCACGCCATAATCAGCATCGGCTACACGCCAACCTGTTTCTGTTAGCACTTCAGAGACAACGTGCCCGTTCAGCTCAATAAATCTAGCCTGATAACCATTGAGAGTGGCGACATGATTCATTACCGCAGCAACCTCCGAACAAAATGCACCTTCACCCGACACTATTCTTGCTGGGCTCTGGGTTCTGGCGAGCGGTTTATACATTTTTCCAGCAAGCCATAAGAGCCAGTTTTCATAGGGCTGAATTCGTCTTCTATCGGTATGTACAATCGCTCCGAATATTTCATTATTCACTTTCTCCAAATCAAATTTAGCCATTGGCTTCTCTAACATATCAATCAGCAGTGATGTGTCATGAGTTTGGAACGCATAGCCGGGTATCCCATCTTGTTTGGGTTGTTGGGAGAATTTCTCATCGAGAACGTTTGGCGCAACCACATATCCAAGCAAGTTTAGTAGAATCAACAAGGCTCCAAACATGAGCATTAACAATGATATTTTTTTTATGATATCTCTACCATTCATATTACTTCTTCTCCAAGTTTTGCGCCATCCATCACGCCATCAAGATTCTGATGAAGTTTATCTTATCTTTATTCTGACCCATTATTTCATAAACGTATTGCACTAAATAACGAACCCTAATATATCATAGAGAGCTATTGAACAAGAACCTAAGCTTGATGCGCGTATCTTTTTCAAGAACAAACGATCAGACTTAATCAGAGCTTCCTTAAGAAGCCAGACTGTGAAATTGAAATATAGCTAAAAATACTTCTTGGTTCATAACTAGCTCTATTCTGCTACACTAAATAGCAGGATTGCTGGTTTATACGCTTTATAAGGAATTAAAATGGAATATCATGCCACTGCACTTAGACTGGTTACTGGATTAGTAGCCGGATTAATTTCTATTTTCATGCTGTCATCTTGTTCCGGCATTCCCGAAGCGGAACCGAATATTCCTGAAGCGGAACCCAAACGAGTCGGAGTGATTCCTAAAAAACCTATACCCTATCCCAAAGGTGTTAAGCGACCGCAGTTATCTGAGCGTGAATTACAGGTAATTAGCAACCGGATATATTTCAACGAAGCCTCTTCAAAGCCGGAAAACCTGATGATATGGAATGACAATGAACATTTTGTATCACTGGGCATTGGCCATTTTATCTGGTATCCCAATGTACCTCACAAGCGCTTTGATGAAACCTTTCCTAGTCTGATTGATTATCTTCAACAACATAATGTGCGGATACCCGGCTGGCTGTTAAGCGCCCGACAGCGAGGTGCGCCATGGCCTAATAAACAGGCTTTTTTGCAATCACAAAACGATCCAGAAGTACGCGAACTAAAGCGTATCTTATTAAATACCAAAGAACTTCAAACCTTGTTTTTCTTTGATCGCATTCACCAGTCCATCCCCGCAATAGTACGACAAGCACCTGCCAATAAGCGTCAGCTTATGATTAATAACTACAATGCTTTAGCCAAATCACCTGGTGGTTGGTATCCCTTAATTGATTATATTAATTTTAAGGGTACGGGTCTAAAACCCACCGAACGGTACAATGAAAAAGGCTGGGGATTATCACAAGCACTTCAGGAAATGAGGCCAGTCAATGCGGGGCCACAAGCATTACAGGAATTTGCTAAAGCGACTCGTTATGTGCTGGAGCGTAGACTTGATAATGCGCCTAGAGCAAACAACGAAAGAAGATGGCTGCCTGGGTGGAAGAATCGACTCAGGACTTACACGCAGCCTTTATAAGCCCACATATATAGCTCGGAAAGGCAATTACCAAGGAATTTCAGTTCCATCAATATCAAGGAACTTGCCACTATCACTCAGATCAGCCGTACCAATGAGTTTTCTCAACAGGGTAACTGCTTGCTCAACCGATAATTCGCCATGCGGGCCACCCATATCGGTTCGTACCCAACCGGGGTGCAAAAGCATTACGAGAATATCCCGATGCTTCAAATCCTGAGCAGCACTAACGGTTACAGCATTCAATGCAGCTTTCGTAGCTCTATAAGCATAGCTACCACCCGAGCTATTATCAGTCATACTACCCATTTTGCTACTAACATTAGCGATAATCTTCATCTGACTACTGGCAACATTATCAACAAAGCATTCCATCATTTTCATCGGTGCTAATAGATTGACCTGTACCGCCTCTTCCCAAGCATCATCATCACAACGACCAAATTCTGAGGCACCTCTGGCATGCACACCTGCGTTATTAAACAGTACATCTACAGGCTTGTTTTTTAGTGCCGCTTGAAGGTTTTCCAATTGTTGAGCATTACGCACATCCAGCGGATGAATGAACAGCTTGTTGGTTTTATCTTTTTTTGATGCCTCTGCCAAAGAAATCAACTGACTGGCATTACTTGGGCTGCGACAACATGCGTGGATTGTCCAGCCATCAGCCAAACATTGTTTACATAACTCTAGCCCTAACCCTCGATTAGCTCCCGTGACAAGTAGTGTTGGCATTTACTTTTCCACCTCTGTACTTTTTCTATCTAACTCAGTGAGAACTGTCTGCGCCAACTTCTCTTCTGCGTGTTGAATAAAATCACTAATACGTATGGTATTTTGCTGTCTGAAATCCAGCGAGCTGAGGTTTTGGTCATAAGTAGGTAAAGGAGAAAAATCTGGTCGTGTTAATTCTTTGACGAAATCAGAAGCTTGATAGGCCATAAAAGGAGCACTAACTAACAAAGACACCCCCGCCGCAGATAACAGGGGAGAGTGTGCGATTCTCATCATAAATAGGGTAATCAGCAAGGGGAGCAATAAAAAATTAACCAGATTCAAACTAATCACTCTAAAGGAGTCGGAAGAGAAAAAATAACTGACAAAGTGACCTGCATATTCAACAACCTGCGGGACAAGGAACAACAACGATGCAACGCTAATAGCTGGCACAATATCCCAACGGTGTGCAGCCAGACGGCTAATCCCGGCCACAACCAGAAAAAAGCCTAGTAAATATAACATTGAGGTAAAACTGGCATCAACATAATGGCCAATAGACCTGCTCATCGAAGTACTCATAAACTGATCGAAAAGAAACATGCCCAATGCGGCCATTAACAAGACCGTTGCCCACACCGGACTCGTATAGAGGCAAAAGAAGCCCGTGCATTCACGTACACGCGTAGCCTCAACTGGCATATCTGCGTCTAATAAACGGATTTTGCTACTACCCAGCCATAATTCTGTAGGCAACTGAATTTTACGTCCTTCCCCTACATTTAATTTTTGTTTGTTGATTCGAGTACCATTTTCATCGGATAGATTGGTAACAAGAAATGAGCCAGATTCTTCGCGTTCAATTTTTAGATGCTGAGGAGAGACCGACAAATCTGACAAAATGATATCATTATTTAGCGCTCTGCCTATTGTGGCGGCCTCTGTATCAACCGGGTGGTAGTGGCTTACTCCACGCGCATGTGTTTCTACAATTAATGTTGCCATGTTATTTTCTCCAACATCTTTTGCAGTAAGTCCATCGCAGAACTAAAGTCTGTACCCACTAAATCAAGATTAAAAATAAACCCTTGTTTTTTTCGTCCCACCATGGCGATCGTTGTTAGCACATCACTTAAACCGGCGTATTTCAAATAGTCTCGACGACAAATAGTTGCTTTGAAATCCACATTGGATACGTTGATGAAGCGTGTGGTGCAAGCGAAATTAGTAACATCCTCTTTGCCCGCATTGCTGGGTGGGACGCTGTCATTTAATTTTTCATAGGCTGCTTTGTAGAATCTGGAAGGCGATAGCTTTTCAGTTTCCAGCCAATGATATTCATACGCAAGTCCGCCGACTTCAAGTGAACCCGAAAGGAATATATTGTACTCATTGGTACAGCTTGAGGAGGTTAAGCTATAAAGAACTTCTTTCTTGAAATTTGGGCTTGCATCCCAACAACGATAGGTTTCAAATAATTCCGAGGGCACATTGAATTTGCCTATTTTCGTCACACCCCATTCATGTTTGAGTACGCGATCCATTTTCTCTTGTGAATTTTGTACTAGCTGTTCCGAGATAAGTGCATAAATATCATTGGCAGCTTTGAAGTCACGACTTTTCAGTCTTTCCAGTATTTTAACTAAATGTTCTGCCGAGACTAAAAAACTGATTTCGTTACCGGATGTCGCCACATTGATCCCAATAACTTTGCCTTCCTCATTTAAAGTAGGACCACCACTCATGCCGGGGTTTAAGCTCCCCGAAACCAGAATGTTTTTTTCCTCACTGTTTTTCATAATGCCGTTATTAACACCTTCGACGATGGAAAAACCCAAATCCAGAGGATTCCCCAAAGAAAACAGGCGTGCACCTTTATCGGGTATATCAGTAATTTCTAGAGGAGGTCCTAAATTAGTATCGGCTTCCAGCACCGCCAGATCATGGGTTATATCCAAATCGAGGATTCGCACACTTCCTTTCTTACCGTCTTTTGATAAATATTCGAGCACATATTTGTCCGGCTCATTGACAAAACCACTGACGACATGAAAATTGGTAGCAAGTATATTAGGAGCCACGACGATGAAACCAGAGCCTATACTCGATTTCTTCCCTGTTTGTTTATGCACTACTCTAATTTGGAAGACGGATTTGTCAGTATCAGAATAAATATCAATACTATCCTGTACCGCGTGAACAGCACTGATTAATAGTAGATTTACAAGCAAAGTAACGAGCAATTTTTTCATTGTTATTGTTTAATTAAAGTTCTGAATCATTAATCTTTTTTGAGAGGCTACATGATTTCATGGGTTTATACTAGATTAAGAATAATTGGACTCCTCTCACCTTAATCACTGAGGTGGGCTAAACTTCAGAAGTTAGCAACCATCTGAAAACGGAATTCGCTAAACCTAAGTTGTAACTTATGTGTACTAAATACTGATACAAGAAGGGCGTAGCCAACCTTTGTCTGTAAATTTTGACAGGGTATTATTCGTATTCGCGTGTTCAGTTGAATGGTCTATGTTTGTAGCGTGCTACAGCGGTTAGGTTCAGCGATAGAGTGATGATGACTTAGTTTTAGCCCGATGCTTCTTGTCATTTTTTAGCCCGACTTTGAGACACATCGCTAATCAGCAATATGCCTTCACTTTACTAGAGGGGTTAGTCTCTATAGGTATCAATTGAAGGGCATGAGCATATCAGATTGCGATCACCATACACGTTATCCACACGATTGACGGTCGGCCAATATTTGCGAGTTGCGATAACGCCTTTAGGGAATATAGCTTCGTTAATGCTATAGGGATGTGTCCATTCTTTACTGATGTCTATCAGTGTGTGAGGCGCATTCACTAAGGGATTATCCTCTAAATCCCATTCACCTTTTTGTACTTTAGTCATTTCTTCACGAATAGCTATCATGGCATCACAAAAACGATCTAATTCATATTTCGACTCAGACTCTGTCGGCTCAATCATCAGTGTTCCAGCCACAGGGAACGACATGGTGGGTGCATGAAAACCATAGTCCATGAGGCGCTTGGCGATGTCTTCTTCACTAATACCGGTCTCTTTTTTGAGTGGACGGATATCAATAATACATTCATGAGCCACTGTGCCATTTTTACCGCGATAGAGGATTGGGTAATGTGGCGCTAAACGCTCGGTTATGTAGTTGGCACTTAAAATGGCAATTCGAGAGGAATCGGTTAGGCCTTTTCTACCCAGTGTTTTCATAAACATCCATGAAATAGGCAAGATAGAGGCACTGCCATAGGGTGCGGCTGAAACGGCGCTTTGATTCTTGGGTAGAAGCTCACTATCACCGGTGCTTTCAATATGCCCCGGCAGGAAAGCAATCAAGTGTTCTTTTACGCCGATAGGCCCCACGCCTGGGCCACCGCCACCATGTGGAATAGCGAAGGTTTTATGTAGATTGAGATGAGATACGTCTGAACCAAATTTCCCTGGTTTTGAGAGTCCCATCTGTGCATTTAAATTGGCTCCATCCATGTAAACCTGTCCCCCATTTTCGTGGGTTATATTACAGATTTCAACAATATCTTCTTCAAATACGCCGTGTGTTGAAGGATAAGTAACCATAATACACGCGAGATCGTCTTTGTGTTCGATCGCTTTGGCACGTAAGTCTTCTACATCAATATTGCCGTTGTCATCACATTCGACAATGATAATTTTCATTTTCGCCATAGCTGCTGAAGCTGGATTTGTACCGTGTGCTGAGCTTGGGATCAGGCAAATGTTTCTGTGGCCTTCGCCGATGCTGTAATTGTAGCGATTAATGGCAACCAGTCCGGCATATTCGCCTTGAGCGCCAGAGTTGGGCTGCATGGAGATAGCATCATATCCCGTCACTTCGCAGAGCCAATCATTCAGTTCGTTGATCATCAGCTGATAACCCCGTGTTTGATCAGCAGGCGCAAAGGGATGAATGCAGGAGAACTCTGCCCAGCTAACGGGCATTAACTCACTGGCTGCATTAAGCTTCATGGTACATGAACCTAGTGGGATCATGGCGTGGGTTAATGATAAGTCTTTGTTCTCAAGTTGTTTGAGATAGCGCATCATTTCTGTTTCGGAATGATAGCGATTAAATGTCTCATGAGTGAGGAACTCACTTTCTCTACTACAACTCGATGGAATGCCAGAAGTGTTGTTTTTCAGAATAATGGAATCTAATTGATAAATATCTAAAGAGTGGTTTGCACCAAGAATTAGTGTGAACAGTTCTGCAATATCTTCTGGGCTTTTTTTCTCATCAACACTGATGCCAAGTTGATCCGAGCCCACTAGTCGTAGATTAACTCCAGCCTCTAATGCGCGTTGATAGATGGCTTGTTGCTCATCACCCACTTGCAGAGTCAGCGTATCGAACCAGCACTCATTGAGTAGCTTAATCCCTTGTTGCTCAAGCCCTGTAGCTAAAATAGTAGCAAGCCGATGAATACGCCCAGCAATGGTCTTCAATCCTTCTGCGCCATGGTAGGTTGCATAAAAGCCAGCCATATTGGCTAATAGCGCCTGTGCGGTACAAATATTAGAAGTCGCTTTGTCACGCCGAATATGTTGCTCACGGGTTTGCATCGCCATGCGTAGAGCTTGATTGCCTTGACTATCTATAGATACGCCAATGACACGTCCGGGCATGCTGCGCTTATATTTATCTCTAACCGCAAAGAAAGCCGCATGTGGGCCACCATTTCCCATTGGAACACCAAAGCGTTGTGAGGTGCCTATTACAATATCTGCATCCATTTCACCCGGAGATTTGAGCATGACTAATGCCATTAAGTCAGAGGCAACAGCAACTAGCGCTTTTTGCTCGTGTGCTTGTTGAATAGTAGCTTCAATGTCCTTTACTGCTCCTGTTTGACCCGGATATTGAAGCAGCACACCAAACACTTCGTGATTAGCCAGTTCAGTGGCTGGATCACCAATAATAAGCTCAAAGCCGAAGTATTTTGCACGGGTCTGGATCACGTCTAAGGTTTGCGGAAAGACATCTTTATCGACAAAGAACTTATCAGTTTTTAGGCGATTAGAGCGTTTACAAAGCGCCATCGCTTCTGCGGCTGCGGTGGCTTCGTCCAGCATGGAGGCATTCGCCATTTGCATGCCGGTTAAGTCGATCACCATTTGTTGATAGTTTAATAAAGCTTCTAGGCGACCCTGAGAAATTTCAGGTTGATAAGGTGTGTAAGCGGTATACCAGCCAGGGTTTTCCAACACATTGCGCAGAATCACAGGGGGTACGATGGTGTCGTAGTAACCCATGCCAATGTAAGACTTGTTGACTTTATTTTGACTAGCGAGTTGTTTTAGATAATCAAGAGCCTGTTGCTCGGTGGTGCTATCTGCCAATTTTAAAGGGTCTTTTTCACGAATGCTTGCCGGGATGGTTTTGTCCATCAACTCATCCAGCGTTTTTACCCCGATGGTACTTAGCATTTCTGCTGTTTCGGCTTGATTAGGGCCGATATGGCGGGCAATGAAATCTTCGTTTTGTTGTAATGTTTTTAGGCTTTGCTTATTCATCAATTTTACTAATTACGGGCAGATAAAAAAACAAACTCCCTGTTTGTTTGGGACAGGGAGTTTATTGGCTATATAAACGCGGATTTGGATTAACGTATTGATTACCCGTGTTTCGCTATCGCTCAACACAGGCTACATGGGATTACGAAACAGATTAATCGTCAGTTTCTTCCTTGTAGGATTCAGCATTCATTAATTCATCAAGGTCATTAACGGAATCAAGTTTTAATGAGTAAATCCAGCCTTCTCCAAAAGGATCGCTATTGATCGTTTCAGGTGTATCGTCAAGCACCTCATTAACGGCTACGATTGTGCCAGGAACGGGTGCGTAGAAATCTGAAGCCGCCTTCACTGATTCAACAACACCTACCGCATCTTCAGCGCCAAACTCTGCATCCATTTCAGGCAGTTCAACATAAACTATGTCACCAAGAAGCTCTTGGGCGTGATCGGTAATACCGATTTTCACAGTACCGTCACCGTTGTCGCGAATCCATTCATGGGATTTTGTGTATTTTAGATCGTCAATTATTTCACTCATTATGTATTCTCCAAACAAGATTTACCGTTACGGACAAAGACAGGTTTCACTACGTTGGCTGTCAGTTCTTTGCCGCGAATTTCAACTTTACATTGCTTACCGATATCCGCAGGGACACGGGCAAGGGCAATAGCTTTTTTCAGCGTGGGTGAAAAGGTTCCACTGGTGATTTCACCTTCGCCGTTCTCTGTAATGATTTTTTGGTGGTTACGTAACACCCCACGGTCTTCTAAAACCAGACCGACAAATTTTTCTTTAACACCTACGCTCTTCTCACTTTCCAAAGCCGTACGACCCAGGAAGTCACGATCTTCAGGCTTCAAGGCGACCGTCCAGGAAAGCCCTGCAACCAGAGGTGAAGTGTCGATATCCATATCCGTGCCATACAGGTTCATGCCTGCTTCAAGGCGCAAGGTATCACGAGCACCCAAGCCTATAGGCTGAACACCTGTTTTAAGTAGTTCATCCCACAAGCTGGCAGCTTTGTCATTGCTTACCATAATCTCAAAGCCATCTTCGCCAGTGTAGCCAGTACGCGCATAGAACTTATCGCCTATGGATATGCCAAAGAAGGGCTTGAGTTCATTGACTTTATTAGCATCTTCATCAGCTAATAAAGACATTGCTTTTTCTCTGCCATTAGGGCCTTGAACAGCAATCATTGCGAGATCGTCACGCTCAACAAAGTCCGCATCAAAGGCTTTAATCTGCTGATTGATCCAGGCGAGATCATTGTCACGAGTAGCGGCATTAATAACCATGCGATAGCTTTCATCAGATAGGTAATAAACGATTAGGTCATCAATAACACCGCCATTTTCATTAAGCATACAGCTGTAAAGTGCTTTACCTGTATCTTTAAGCTTGTCTATGTTATTTGCCAGAAGATGGCGTAGAAAGTTTTTTACTTCACTGCCTTTGAAGTCAAGGATGACCATATGGGATACGTCGAACATTCCCGCATCATTTCTTACTTGATGATGCTCATTTAACTGTGAGCCATAATGAATAGGCATTTCCCAGCCAGCAAAATCAACAATTTTGCCTCCGGCTTCAAGATGCTTATCGTAAAGGGCGGTGCGCTTGGGTTCAGTGTTTTTATCGAACATGATTTTCTCTTAACAAATTTCATACAAACAAAAAAGGCGGCAGACTTCGTAAATAAGCTCATGAAAAAAATGAGCTATTTCTGAAACCGCGCCGTCCCTCTGTCCTGAAACCTGAGAGATTCCTGAATCACATAAAGATAATGAAATATGCGATCTAGTTACTACCCTTCGGTGGATACTTTACGTATCACTCTCCAGAGTCAATTCAGAGTACGATTCCCCCTTTTAGAATGAGGAAAATAGTGCTCTGTGTCCGTGCAGTCCTTTTACCTGAGCGTTTCCGAACGGTTTGCGCCTTCGGTGCTTCGTCAAAACGAAGTCTCTCCTGCATGGGTTAATTGAAGCTGAATACTATACCTAAGCTTTGCAGTGAAAACTATTATTTTTATAAGTCTCTAGATAACTTAAAAATGATGCTTTTGAAAAGAACTTGAATAGACCTTTAGTCGAATGATCAAAAATAAACATTGAATAAGCATATTAATAGATGCTAATGTTCTGATATTGTTTTAACCGATCTGAACAGGATCAAGCTAAAAATATATGAACAAGCAAATATACAAGCCTTTGATGATTTTTCTAATGACATTAATGTTGTTCGGAACGGCCAGCGCACAAATGCTTAATGGCATTTCAGATCATTTAATCCAGTCTATTCTTAACCCTAAGGGAAAGATAACACGTGTTATTTACAAGCGACCCGTCACCAAGCGGATTCTAGCGGTAACCGCGACCGCTTATACCTCACATGTGGGGCAAACGGATAGCACTCCTAATATCGCAGCATGGGGAGATAGGTTAAAGCCGGGTATGAAGGTCATTGCAGTATCCCGTGATTTACTAGACAAGTATGGTCTAAAGCGTGGTAGTAAGGTGAAAATTCATGGGCAGCCAGGGATTTATATCGTGCTGGATAAAATGAATAAACGCTGGAAAAAGAAAATCGATATTTATAAAGGTATGAATAAACGCGAAGCCTTCAAGTGGGGTAAACGCGAAGTCACCATAGAATGGGCCTCATAATATTTGATATCTGTGAAGTAGTAGTTGGGCAGGGAGAAATTTTCCTCCCCTTCCTTTTATTTATTTAAGGAAGCTTTGATTAAGTCAAAATTTTCTGGAAACGATACTTAGCTTCGCCTAAGACGTTGATTTTAAGCACCGAATGGCGAGCCTGAAGGCTCACTTCCAGACAAACAAGTACGCTAGATCAAAAGCCGAATGACCTAATCAGAATAAGTGCCACCTGTAATAAAATGAGAACCACCATGGGTGATAAATCAATCATCGCGATAGGTGGAATGATTTTCCGCACAGGCTTGATCAGTGGCTCAGTCAGACTATTGATTAACGGCACAACTGGGTTGCCGTGAGTGTTGCCCAACCAACTAATGATGACTTGAATAATAATCGCAATAATGTAAATCCAGACCACCATGCGCAATAAATCACCGATAACAAAAGCTATAAAATCACTAGGGTAATTTCCCCCTGTAACCGCCGAAAGTAAAAAATACTCGATAATTTTCAATCCAATGATCGCAACAACGGTTGCTGTGTCTATTTTCCCAATAGCGGGTATAAACCGTCGCAGTGGTTTGATAACCGGATCCGTTATTTTAACCAAAAATTGTGAAATGGGATTGTAGAAATCTGCTTTGGCAAACCCTAATAACATCCGAATCACTAAAAATGATACATATAGATTGAATAATGTATCAATTAGAAATACGAGTATCTCTTGTACAGCGGACATGCATGTTCTCCTTGTTAAGGGTTGGGTTTAGCTAGTTATGTTTGTTCAGCGAGTTCTTTCGAACGATTCTCGGCAGCAGTGAGAGCTTGATGAAATAATTCAGTCAGGCCTCCCTCGTTGAGTACCTTCAGTGCTGCTTCAGTAGTGCCACCTTTTGAGGTGACTCTTTCCCGCAAGGTTGCAGCGTCATCATTACTTTCTAATGCTAGTTTGGCGGCTCCCATTGCAGTTTGCAAGACTAATAATCGGGCTTCATCGTCTGTCAGTCCAAGTTTTGATGCAGATTTCTGCATCGCTTCCATGACCAGAAAGAAATAGGCAGGCCCACTGCCAGAAACAGCAGTAACGGTATCCAGTTGTTGTTCATCTGTGAACCATAGAGTGATGCCAACGGCACGCAGAATACCCTCAGCTTCGCTACGTTGTTCATCATTTACTTGTGCATTAGCATACAGCCCGGTAGCTCCTGCTTGTACTAGTGCAGGTGTGTTGGGCATGCATCTGACAATAGGAAAACTTCCTCCTAATGCCTGATTAATAGTGCTTTCCCTGACGCCAGCTGCGATGGAGATAATGAGCGGTCTTGTGGCTTGTAGTTGGGTACTTAAAGAAACACAAAGCATAGGGAGAATCTGTGGTTTAACCGCCATAACGATAATATGTACATCTTTGCAGGCGGCTTCATTGTTGGTAAAGGTTTTCACTGTTTGCCAGTTACGTTTGATAGTGTCTAACTGACTTTCATCAGGGTCGGAAACACGAATTTCAAACGCCGTATCATCCTGAATAAGCCCAGCTATCAAGCTGCGAGCCATGTTGCCAGCGCCAATAAAGGTAAGAATCTTATCCATTTTGTCCATAGAGTTTCCTTAATTTAGTATAGGATGATATCAAGTTACGATCGCTGACCAAAAATAGCGGTACCAATACGCACCATCGTCGCTCCTTCGGCAATGGCTGCTTCCATATCACCCGTCATGCCCATCGACAGGGTATCTAAATTATAGCCTTGCTTATTCAATGCTTCCATTGCTTTCCGTACTTTAGCAAAGCTCTGTCTTTGCTGCTGAAAATCATCAGTGGCAACGGGTATAGCCATGAGTCCACGTAGTACAACCCCTGTCATGGACTGAATACTATTAGCCAAGTCCGGAAGTTCGTTAAGCGATACGCCTGATTTACTTGTTTCGTTATCAACATTAACTTGTAGACATAGGTTAATGGGTCGTTTCAAATCAGGATTTTGTTCACTTAAACGACGCGCTATCTTATAGCGATCAATTGAGTGTACCCAGTGAGCCGTTGCCGCAATGATACGGGTTTTATTGGCTTGAATCGGGCCAATAAAATGCCATTCGATATTAGTGTGTCCTCGTTGTTGTAGCTGTTGTGCTTTTTCAACCATTTCCTGAGCATAATTTTCGCCAAATTTAGCTTGTCCACACTCAATGGCTTGTTCTATCGCGCTAACAGGATGTCGTTTACTAACCGCAAGCAGACTAACAGCGTTTAAGTCTTGTTGATATTGCATTACTGCATAATGAATTCGCTTGCCGATTGTCTGGATATGGTCACAGATTATCTGTTTCATATGATATGTTTGCTTAAAAAATAACAATAAAAAGAAAGAGAATACCCCATGGATATTACACAACTTCTTGCCTTTGGCGTGAAAAATAAGGCCTCTGATCTTCATCTATCAGCGGGTTTACCTCCCATGATACGTGTGGATGGTGATATGCGGCGTATCAATATGCCGGAAATGGATCATAAAGAAGTGCATAGCATGGTCTACGACATTATGAATGACAACCAGCGTCGGGACTATGAAGAAAAGTGGGAAACAGATTTCTCGTTCGAGTTGCCTGGTGTAGCCCGTTTTCGTGTGAATGCCTTTAATCAAAACCGGGGTGCTGCTGCGGTTTTTCGTACCATTCCTAGTGATATTTTAACCCTTGAAGCATTGAATGCGCCGTCTATTTTCAAGAAGTTAGCTATGTTGCCACGCGGTCTCGTGTTAGTAACAGGCCCCACAGGTTCGGGTAAGTCAACTACGCTTGCGGCCATGGTCGATTATAAAAACTCTGTTGAACATGGTCATATTCTAACGATAGAAGACCCCATTGAATTTGTGCATAAAAGCCAAAAAAGCTTGGTGAACCAACGAGAAGTGCACCGCGATACGCAAGGATTTGAGGCCGCATTAAGGTCTGCTTTACGAGAAGACCCTGATACTATTCTGGTAGGTGAAATGCGAGACCTTGAAACCATCCGTTTGGCGTTGTCTGCTGCTGAAACAGGGCATTTGGTGTTTGGTACATTGCATACTACTAGCGCACCAAAAACCATAGACAGGATTATTGACGTCTTTCCTGCGGCTGAAAAAGACATGATTCGGGCGATGCTATCAGAATCGTTACAGGCAGTTATAGCCCAGACCTTACTAAAGAAAGTGGGTGGTGGTCGTGTCGCTGCACATGAAATATTGATCGGCACGCGGGCTATTCGAAGCATGATCAGAGAAAACAAGATTCCGCAGATGAAGTCAACCATGCAAACGGGGGCAAGTGACGGTATGCAGACACTGGATCAGTGCCTTCGAGATCTAATCAACACCGGGGATATCACTCGCGAAGATGCGATAAAGAAAGCGGATAGCCCTGAAGCGTTGATGCAACAGGCGAGGGTGTAAGAGCAGATGGATCGTGATAGCGCCACACAATATGTACACAGTATGTTACATGCCATGCTGGAAAGAAAAGGGTCTGATTTATTCATCACGGCTAATGCACCTCCCAGTATCAAATTGGACAATGAGGTAGTACATCTCTCGGATAAAAAACTGACTCAGGATCAAGTGAGGGTTCTGGTTCGTTCCATCATGAATGATCGGCATTTAAAAGCCTTTGAGCAAGCCATGGAATGTAACTTCTCCATCAGTTTGCCAAATATTGCCCGTTTCCGGGTCAATGCTTTTACCCAACAAGAATGTGCGGGTATGGTATTGCGGCATATACCTAAAGATATACCTAAGTTTAAAGGCCTGGGCTTGCCACCGATTATGCAGGAACTTACCCAAACGAATAGGGGATTAGTGATTATAGTGGGAGCCACCGGTTCTGGTAAATCAACAACTTTAGCTGCGATGATTGGGCATAGGAATGAAAATTCTGCCAATCATATTGTTACCATTGAAGATCCTATTGAATTCGCCCATGAAAATAAAAAATCAATTGTTACTCAGCGTGAGATTGGTGTAGATACACTGGATTATGAAATAGCGTTGAAGAACACGCTCCGACAAGCGCCTGATGTTATTTTGCTTGGTGAGATTCGGGATAAAGAGACCATGGAATACGCCATCACCTATGCAGAAACAGGTCACTTATGTATGACCACTTTACATGCCAACAATACCAATCAGGCACTTGACCGGATTATCAACTTCTTTCCTCATGAACGCCGTGCTCAGGTGCTCATGGACTTGTCAATGAACTTGAAAGCGGTTGTTTCTCAGCGTTTAGTTAGGCGTAGTAATGGGCGTGGAAGAATTCCGGCTGTAGAGGTGCTTATCAACTCTCCATTAATGAGTGATCTTATACTGCAAGGTGATGTTTCAGCGATGAAACAGTTGATAGCCAAATCTAACGAACTGGGTATGTGTACCTTTGACCAAACACTGTTTCGTTTAATTGATAGTGGAATCATTGATGTGAAAGAAGGCTTGAGACATGCGGATTCCATTAATGATCTACGTTTGCAGTTAAAACTTAATGGGCGTGAAGCCAAAGTAACGGACGTTTTTAAAGGAACGGAAGAAATGTCTGTTGAACCCGTTGTGAATAATCTCATATGAGAATTGTGTTATGTGTGCTATGAAAATATCTCCTTATCTTGATGAAATGGTAAGACGTGAAGCCTCTGATTTATACTTAACGACAGGAGCGTATGCCAGTTTGAAGGTAATGGGAAAGCTGGAACATTTAACCAAAGATAAAATGGCTCCGGGGACGATCGCCGTATTGGCGAAAGACCTTTTGAATGAAAGAGAATGGATTGATTTTCAACAAACCAAGGAAATGAACAAAGGGCTTTCGGTAAAAGATATTGGACGCTTTAGAGTCAACATTTATTATCAGCGCGGTGAGGTTTCGATGGTTATTCGCCACATCCGCTCTGAAATAAAGACTCCTGATGAATTAGGGGTTCCAACAGTTCTAAAAAAACTGGTGATGGGAAATGAAGGGCTGATTCTTTTTGTCGGTGCTACAGGATCGGGGAAATCAACCTCAATGTCGTCATTAATCCAATACAGAAACAATCACCATGCCGGACATATCTTAACGATTGAAGACCCCATTGAATTCGCCTTCACCCACAATAAATCAATTATCGGGCAGCGTGAAATCGGTTTTGATACGTTAAGTTATAAGAATGCTATGCGTGAAGCCATGCGTGAAGCTCCTGATGTCATCATGGTGGGTGAAACGCGAGATACTGAAACAATGGAATCGGTTATGGGCTTCGCTGATACGGGTCACTTGGCTATTTCGACCTTGCACGCCACTAATACAACACAGGCAATGGAACGTATTCTTTATATGTTTCCCGCCGAACAAAAGCATCGTGTTTTAATGGATTTGTCACTAAACCTGAAAGGGGTGATTGCACAAAAACTCATACCGGATACCCGTGGAGGTGTTGTACTCGCCACTGAGGTGTTGATTAATACCCCTTTTATGAGTGAATCCATTAGGAAGGGTAATCTTCAACAGTTGAATGAACTTGTTGAAAAAGGCACTAGTGATGGGATGCGTAGCTTTGATCAGTCGTTATTAGAGTTGTTTCGTGAAGGTAAAATCAGTCGAGAAATGGCGCTTGAAAATGCAACTTCACGTAATAATCTGGAATGGCAACTTAGTTTTGATGGTGAAGCGAGCCAGTCAAAAGAGCTGGATGCTGAAAATGAGAAATTACCCGAGTTACATTTGTAACGGCTGAGAATAAATCTAGTGAAGCTATTGGTATTGATATAAATCCTAGTATAGGTGCTAAGAATTCAGCACCTATAGATTTGATGAGTACCCAGTTTTTTTCGGAACTTCCGAGACTAACCTTTGTTCTCTATCATGCGATGAATGATGGGTGTAAGGATAATTTCCATTGCCATACTCATTTTGCCACCCGGCACTACAATGGTGTTTCTTCGAGACATAAAAGAATCACCAATCATATTCAGCAAGTAAGGAAAATCGACATCACATTTTTTTGGATCTTTAAAACGAATAACCACAAAACTCTCATCCGGTGATGGAATGTCACGTGCGATAAATGGGTTTGAAGTATCAACAGTAGGAACTCGTTGAAAATTAATGTCAGTTCTTGAGAACTGCGGGGTAATGTGATTCATGTAATCAGGCATACGGCGCATAATCGTATCGACAATGGCTGCTTCAGAATATCCTCGTTCTGCATTATCACGATGAATTTTCTGAATCCACTCAAGGTTTACACTGGGTACAACCCCTACTCCAAGATCAACCAGAGATGCTACATCGTAACCATCCCCTTTAACCATTCCATGTAAGCCTTCGTAGAAAAGAATATCAGTACCGCTTTCTACATCTTCCCAAGGAGTGAATTCACCGGAATCCTGATTACAACCCAAGCGTTTATTATGCTCGGCAGCTTCGTCGTCGTTATGTAAGTAATAACGTTTTTGACCTATGCCCGTGTTGCCATAATCAGAGAACAATTTTTCTAGTGCTTTGAAATCATTAGCTTCAGGGCCGAAATGGCTGAAGTTGTTGTTACCTAGAGCTTCGGCTTTTTCTACTTCAACTTTGAATTCAGTACGGCTTAGGCTGTGGAAGCTATCACCTTCAATGATAGCTGGATTGATATTTTCGCGACGAAAGATGTTTTCAAATGCGCGCTTTACAAATGTAGTGCCAGCACCAGATGAACCAGTAACAACAACAATAGGGTGTTGTTTAGACATAATGAGCTCCTTAGAGAATAAATAAAATTGAACTACATCTAAGCCATATGTGAGCCATATCTAACGTAGAACTGCCGCAGACAATATGTAGTGGATGGTGCATTCTACCGATTTTCTCTAACTATTCCAGCTTAGCCTTAGGATACAGATGGAAGTGGATTGAAAGTTTTCGATGTCGTTTAAAAATAGTTCAATGTGCCGACTGGCATCATAAACACACCGCCTGTCGACAAACCTTTACAAGAGTCACAAACTGCGCTCTATAAGGCTCAATCAGAGTTTTCCACATTTCCTGTGGAAAACTCTGTGTATAACTCAATAATATCTCCTATTCAGGGCTTGAAATATGGGGGAGTATCGAATTGATTAAAGAATAACCACTATAGTTTATATATATAAAAATCAATGGCTTGAGTAATGTCAATAAATGAACGCCATGCATAACAGGTCTATTCCCATACACTGCGGGGGTGATTGGCTCTGTTGTGCATAAGAAATGACAGCTATAACTAAACAACCACTATATAGTGTATTTCTTATGCCTATTTCACACACTATAAACTTCTTTATTCGGGAGAACATTCTGTTGATTAGAATGTTCTGTTAGACTTGCCGTTTATTTAAACTCACTATCTATGAAGACCACTCACTCCCCTATATCCCATTTAGCCCATTCAAAATCCGAGTCGGCACCCAAACGTATTGGATTCGTTAGTCTCGGTTGCCCCAAGGCACTGGTTGATTCAGAACGCATTCTTACCCAGTTACGCACGGAAGGTTATGAAGTCGTCCCTGATTATGATCAAGCAGATATGGTGGTCATCAATACCTGTGGCTTTATAGATTCTGCGGTGCAGGAATCGCTGGATACGATTGGTGAAGCCTTACAAGAGAATGGCAAAGTCATCGTTACGGGTTGTTTAGGTGCGGATTCTAAAAAGGTTTTAGAGGCTTATCCAGACGTATTGGCAGTATCCGGCCCCCATGCCTATGAGGAAGTCATGAATGCAGTACATGAACAGTTACCCGCCCCACATGATCCTTATGTCGATCTGGTTCCTCCGCAAGGAGTAAAGCTAACTCCCAAGCATTACGCCTACTTAAAAATATCTGAAGGCTGCAATCATCATTGCTCGTTCTGCATTATTCCTTCCATGCGTGGACGTTTGTCGAGCTACCCTATAGGCGATGTACTTCAAGAAGCGGAGAATCTTGTCAATGCAGGCGTGAAAGAACTACTGGTTGTCTCTCAGGATACCAGCGCGTATGGATTAGATACCAAATATCGTACAGGTTTCTGGCAGGGAAGACCGATAAAATCACATATTCAACAGCTCTCCGAAGCATTAGGAGAAATGGGTGTTTGGGTGAGAATGCACTACGTTTACCCTTATCCACATGTTGACAACTTAATCCCCCTAATGGCCGAAGGGAAAATCCTTCCCTATCTGGACATACCCTTCCAGCATGCCAGCCCGACACTATTAAAAGCCATGCGTAGACCTGCACACGCAGAAAAAATCATCCATCGCTTACACAAATGGCGTGAGATTTGCCCAGAGATTGTGGTTCGCAGCACCTTCATTGCCGGCTTCCCCGGTGAGACCGAAGCAGACTTTCAGATGTTGCTAGATTTCTTACAAGAAGCTCAACTTGATCGCGTGGGATGTTTCACCTATTCGCCAGTTGAAGGTGCTTCTGCCAATGATTTAGCGAATCCAGTACCTGAGGAATTAAAAGAAGAGCGTTTAGAGCGTTTTATGGAAGTACAGGCAGATATCAGTACCGCAAAGTTAGCCAAGCGAGTAGGAACGCGAATGACAGTGCTCACTGATGATACCGAAGAAAACCTGACCATAGCGCGAAGCTATGCAGATGCCCCTGAAATAGACGGGCAAGTTATCATAGATGGCATCGAATTAGAGCCAGGTCAGTTTGTTGAAGTGGATATTACCAACAGCGGTGAACATGATCTATGGGGTAAGTTAGTAGAAAACGCTGAATAATTACTACCTTGCTCGGTCGGGTACGTGGCAACGTTGGGCAATATCATAAGTCCTCATCTATACTTAATTTGCTCATTGATTTTCTGTGTTCCGCTATCGCACTACACAGACTGCCGACTATCTATACGTATTATGATCAAGGATAATTATGGCTATTTACGCACTGTTAATCGGCATTAACGACTATGCTGGAAGTGTGCCTGACCTAAATGGTTGCCATAATGATGTGGAGCGTTTTGGCAGAGTGCTGGAAAGTCGGTATGCGGCAAACAGCGACAATGTCTTAGTCTTAAAAAGCAGTCATGCGACTAAGGCAAATATTATTAATGGCTTTACAGCGCATTTATCTCAGGCAGGTGAGAATGATACGGTTGTTGTCTATTACTCCGGGCATGGCTCCCAGGAACAAGCTCCGGTGGAATTTTGGGATAGCGAGCCTGACCGCCAAAATGAAACGATTGTCTGTCATGATAGCCGAGTAGGTGCAGGTGATCTTGCCGATAAAGAATTACGCTTTTTAATTGCGGGCTTAGCTGAAAAAAATCCACACATTCTGATTATCTTTGATTGCTGCCATTCTGGCAGTGGAACGCGTGGTGCGGGTAACGTAGACAGTACATCGGTGCGACATGCGGGTTCAGACCTACAAAACCGTACGCTTGAAAAATATGTGTTTTTTGATACTGCCAAGGATGAGGGCTGGCTCAATAATATGCGTGCTTTGCCAGAAGGTAAGCACGTTTTCCTTTCTGGCTGTCATGACAGCGAGCTTTCCAAAGAACTGGTCATTGAAGGTACGCGACATGGTGCTTTTACTCATTATTTGTGTAAAACATTAGAGTCTAGCTCTAGTTCACTAAGTTATCGAAACATGGTTGCCAAGATTAACCAGCAAGTTCAAGGGTTAGTTCAGAAACAACACCCACAAGTTGAAGGGATTAAGGGCGCTGACGCTAACGAAGAGTTTCTGGGGGGCGGCATTCAACCCGTAAAACTCATTGTTGCCGCAAGAAACAACCAGTGGTGGGTCAATGTGGGCGCGATACAGGGGATGAAGGAGGGCGATCAGTTAGCTTTATTTAAAGATATTAATGACGGGGAGAATATAATTACACCTTCTTCCACTACAACCACCACTACTCTGGAAACAGCAACGATAAAGTCCGTAGAATCTGAAAAAAGCTTACTTGACCTGGATGAAGGTCATGTTCTGGATAAAACAGAAGCTTATTTGGCCGATGTGGTTTATCCGGCAAGACCCAAACTAGCCATCGAAATCATCGGTGATCAGCAAGGTATAACTATTGCACGTGAGATACTGGGTAGTATTGATGGTGTGTCGCAAGCCTCTAAGTTTTTAGAGGAAAACTTCACAGATGCAAGCTATCGTTTAATAGCCAAAGACAATCGCTATACCGTATCTCAAGTCATTGATGAACGCCCGATGTTTAAACCCGTTGAGGGTGGCTATACGGAAAAGACTGCAAAAAAAGCTTTGCGTCAATTGGAGCATATGGCGAAATGGCAACATAAACTTGAACTGGAAAATGTCAGTAGTAGCAATAAACTAACCGATGATGCTGTACAGCTAGTGCTCACACATGCGAAGGGCGAGACCATTGATGAAGATTTAGAACTTCGCTATGAGCAACAACACAATGAATGGGTTGCCCCAGAGTTTGGTCTGGAATTACGACTTCACCCAAACCGGACTCGTCCTTTATATTGTGCATTACTATTTTTTAACCCGCTGGATGGAAGTATTCAATCGGCATCTAACAATGGTGTGTGGTTACGCCCTGAAGACTTCATGGATAACGATAATGGCTCAGCAAACCTGATTCATGCCAAACCGGTGGTGAAGATATTTGATGGTGAAATGATTGAGGCTTTTGTCGATGACGAGCTGTACACACAAGGTATTTCAGAAAGCAAAGATATTCTCAAGCTGATTATTAGTGAAACGGAATTCAATGCAAGTTTACTAGAGCAGGAGGGTTTGGAAATTTATGATAGTGATCTCGACCCTGTTGTCAGTCGTTCCTCAACACGTGGCGGCAACGCATTATCCAGTCTACTGGATGAGGCAATGGACTATGCGAATACTCGTGGTGTACGTCGTAAAAAAGCTAAACTGGCTGATTGGAGCACCAAGTCCATCACTTTGACTACGATTCGCCCTCTTGACAGCATTATGATTCCCGATGATATGACGGCTTCACTAGGTTTGGGTATTGAAATAGAACCGCATGCTTTACAAGCCTCAATTAGTTTGGAATCTCAAACAGAAGCTAATCGCAGCCTGGAAGCTGAAGCTGTGAAACTAGGCAATATGGCTACACCAGTGGCTCTTCAGGATAATAGTATAACTCCCACCTTTTCTTTTGCTGCAAGTCTAAATGTAGGGAATAGCGCAGTTTCAGATTTAAGTGTTATAAAAATAGATTTACCCTCAACTCGTGATGCATCTACTGACTCTGATAGGCGTTTAGCCGGTATCGAAAGTGTTTCAATTGAGAATCCTTTAGTCATTTCCGTTGACGCTAAGCTAGAAGATGGTGAACAAGTATTGCCTTTTGCCTTCGATGGCGAGTTTTATTATCCGCTAGGTTATGCTGTTGCAGCAGGCGACAAAACGCGAATCATGATTGAAAGCTTACCTGATTTGACTCAGGCCAGAGGAAAAGCAGCGAAAGAGCTAACGCGAGGATTAGGTAACTCACTAAAACTCTATTTCCAGAAAATAACCTACAGCGCATTAAAATTAGATAAAGATACGGTTCGTTTAGCTATTCCAGAATTTGGAAGAATATTGGGTGGAAAGTCTGGTAGCAAAGAGGGTGCTCAAAGTGAAACCGAAGTTGTGGCTTTTAATGATGATATAGATGTCATAAAAGAAGAGGTCACCAAGGCTGATAAGGTGCTTGTCTTTATCCACGGCATTATTGGTGAAACCAAGTCTATGGCAGGAGTCGTTAATTTCTTGTTAGAAGACGAAAGCCGAATCAGTGAAAAATATGATCTGATGCTTTGCTTTGATTATGAAAACCTAAATACCCCGATTCAGGATACTGCCAAGTTATTCAAAGAAAAACTTCAACAGATAGGCTTGTCAGCAGGTCATCATAAACAGCTAGATATTGTGGCTCATTCAATGGGAGGCTTAGTGTCTCGCTGGATGATAGAGCAAGAAGGCGGAAACAAACTGGTGAATAAGCTGGTTATGCTAGGGACACCGAATAACGGTTCACCTTGGGCTGGCATCAAAACCAAAGGTGTCAACATGGTCAGGAAGTGGGCGTTTGGCAGTTTGACACTCATCTTGAACGGGCTTACTACTATTCCAGTAGGAGGAGTGGCTGTCGCGGGGATGATGAAGTTGATAGATTCTATTGACGATACCTTAGACCAAATGGGAGAAGACTCAGAATTCACCCAAGCGCTATTTAGTTCACCAGACCCACAAATCCCCTACCACCTTGTAGCTGGCAGTACGCAGAAGTTATCCATCAACGTAGATGAAGAACAAGGTTATAAAAAATACGTGAAATTTGCCCTACAACGAAGCAAATTAGCAGCCTATGACGTGCTCTCGGATACACTCTTTTCAGAACACAATGATGTAGCGGTAAAAATGAGTAGCATGAAACACATCAAGGAAGACCGAAACCCTCAAATGGAAGTCAGTGATGTGGTTAGCGATCATATGTCTTATTTTGCGACACAGGAAAGTGTGGAGGGATTGAATAAAGCGCTAGGCTAATAACGTTATCCAATTGTCTTTGCTATAACCGTTTGTATATGGCAGAAGATTATAATGAGAACTGATCAAGGTCATTAATAGCTTGTTGTTGAACTTCCTCAGGAAATACTTTTTCAAGTGCAATAGATGCGGCTAAATGGCTTAACTCATTTTTTAGCACTACAGCCATTATCTTGGCTTGCAAAGCATCCCTACTGCGTTTCAAGTTGCTACGGTCTATTTGTTGACTTGTAAACCATTTATGCAATACAAAGGCACGAGGATCAACGGTTTGAACTCGCAAAGGAAAGCCCTGAGTATCAAAAACCACCGCATCATAATGGGGAGAAGAGATATACCATTTCAAAGAATCAATACTGACAGGATGGAGATCATCCTGTTGTAACATCTCTTCAAATGTATTTAATTCCGTTATTGAATCATCACCTTGGGTAATAAAATCCACCTGATAACCTTTGTCGTTGGCTGCTGTAAATTCAAACGTGCTACTTGATAATTTCTGAAATGTTTTATCTGTTTTTTGTAACAAGGAAAGCAATGTCACCTCCTTGAGTCTGGATACTATTTTGATCCCCTGCTTTGCATCCATCAAAATATCAATATCATCTGTTGCAATAATTTCAGGCTTAAACACGACTCCGGCTATCACTTCATAAACATAAAGAGAGTTAGTGCCGATTACCCTATGAGGTATACCCTTCTGCTGAAGGGCTCGAATCACACGAGCAGCTGTCACAGGGAAATGATTTAACTGGTTTGCTTTAATATAAGCAGCATGTAGTTTTACTTGCTGAGTCAGAGATGATTCGTGTGCTTTATAAGTCTGGCGATTAGTATGAAACTGATGTTTAATCTCCTCGGTTTCTTTATTCTTTACCCCTAAAGATTTATTTTTCCCATACGAATATGCTCGATAAAGGTATTGTTTCTGATTAATCATCTTCCAATGCATTGAACCATTAACACTACTAAACTGCTGGCGATGAGATTCCAGTGATTCAAATAGCTGAGTCGCATTAGTTAATACTTTAATCTGCTCTAAATTAAGCTTTTGGTAGTTCATGGGTATATTTTTAACTAAAAATAATAATAAAACAAGTTAATTTTAGTTAAAAACTAACTTTGTAGCTGGTGTCCTAACGCAGATTTGTAAGTAATCACTTTTCAGAAAGCAACCACATTGACTAAGCAGGACATCCTTCCTCTTTGAAATTGTGGTTGCATAACGATTATTCTCGAACAGAGATATAGGCAGCTGTTTTCAGTCTTGCAAGGGCAATCCATAACTTGATATAGTTTCAGGACTCTTATTGGATTTTTATCATGGACTTTTTACCACAAGATGATTGATTTTCCTGCCTTCGTTCAGGGTCTTTTTTATGCCTTTGTGATCGTTTTAATGATCGCAGCCATTCTATTTTTCCGGAAATCAGCTACCCGTAAAGCTTTTTCTAAAGACTCTCGTGCATTGTTATTACTCATGAGCTTGGGGGGGATTTTCATAACGGCGTTGCTGATAGGAGTGGCGCTATCCAGTTGGAAAGCAGAATACCGGCACGCTAAAAGCGATTTTCGCTTAAAACAGGAATTGAATCTTAACGAATATAGTTTTATAGATCGTACGTTCAGACCCTTAGGGCAAGAATATCGGCAGCTACGTGCCAGTATTGACGGGTTGGATAAAATGAAAGCTAAGATTAGAAAGTTAAAGCCTCAACATGCAAACCACAAAACGCTATTAGAAAAAATGTTGAAAACCTTTACCGACGAAAGCAAAATGCATAACAAGCTTTATAAACAAGTGAACCTTGAGATTCGCAATGCGATGATTTTATCGGCGACTACTCAAGACAGTGCTGCGGTGCAGACTAAGTTTTATACACGAGCCAAAGTGCTGCATGCAAAAGCTGTTAATGCTAGAAAAAGAGTCAGTAAAAAACTTGGGGAGACGGCTGGTTTATTAGCGGATAGCCTGATAGAAGCGCGACGTAATTTACATAAACGCCAAAAGCGCACAAAAAAGAAAAACAAACAGAACAAGGTAACTCGGCTTTATTATTTTCCCGATCCTATTGCACAACGGTTGTTAACGTTTTTAGGGAAATATGATGTAGCATCATTAGCTACCACAAGAAAAATAATAAAAGTGATTATCACTGCGGGGCAGCATAAAGACACCATGCAAGTATTGAGTCAGCGCGAGAAAGAGTTGAAAGTTCCGTTAGAAAAAACCATGCAACTTTGGCGAGACGCGGAAATTGAGGGGCAAAAATACTGGGGGAATATTCTATACTCATTAGAAGCGGCCTATCTTGCGGATCAATTTAATATGCCGCACCACAATCCAGCTTACCGTTCGCTAATGCGTGATCTTAAACAAGTGATTCCCGAACAGTTGAATAAGCTAGTACAAACCCAACGAGAGGTTGCGAATAGCTTTATCTCTCCCGATTTTGTTGAAAGCCGGAAGCACAAATGAATGAATGTATGGATAAATAGATAAAAATATGAATATTACTAACTTAGAAACCATGCCAGGCAAGAAAATTATTAAACATTTGGGTCTGGTGCAAGGTAGCTCAGTGCGTGCAAAACATGCAGGGCGTGATTTTTTATCTTCTATTAAAAATTTGTTTGGTGGTGAGTTAACCAGCTATACCGAATTGCTGCATGAATCGCGTGAAGAAGCGATGGAAAGAATGGTTAAACAGGCCGAATCCGTTGATGCTAATGCTATATTGAATGTGCGGTTTTCAACATCAAGTATCACTCAGGGAGCTGCTGAAATTTATGTTTATGGCACAGCTGTTGTTTTGGACAATGCACAAGCAAATAATGCTCAGGAAAATACTGCATGAATGGTGGCGCATACCAACTTGTTTATGTGATTGGATTGTTGATCCTTGCCTATTGGATAGGGAGCTATCGTGAAAGACAGCATTACAAATCTATTATCAAACGAGAGAATACCCTTAATAGCCTTCCTGCTGTTAATCTAAAAACAGCACCCAAAGGGAGCTTCGAACATGCATTAGTCATGGGTAATGTAACCATTTCTGTTGATTACTTTAAGCGTTTTCTAGCAACCTTGCATGCCTTTTTTGGTGGTAGGATAACCTCTTATGAAACCTTGCTGGATCGTTCTCGCCGAGAAGCTTTACTACGCATGAAAGAAATGGCTAAAGAGAAACAGGCGGTGCTTATTCTTAATGTGAAATACGAAACTGTCTCAATCTTTAAAGGCTCTGGTAAGAGCATAGGTTCAGTAGAAGTGCTTGCTTATGGCACAGCCCTTATCCCTCACCCTTCTTCATGAGAATGAAAGCGAATGAAAAGCTATCATAATCCGCAACCAGAAGAAGGTATCAATGTTACGAAGGTTCATCCGTTACGCACTTTTGTAAAGCTGTTCTCTGCGATCAGTGTTGTATTGGTTGTGAGCGCCTGGTTATTCGGTCAATCCGGTAGCTGGTTGGCATCTCTTATTCCTTATCAGCACGAAGTTAGCATCAGCAAGCTCTATACTGAACCCGAAGAGCTGGATAAAAAACATCAACAGATACAGGAGTATTTGGAAACACTAGTAAGCCGATTAGAAAAAGGCATGGCGTTACCGGAGGGCATGCATATTCATGTGCACTACGAACCTGAAAATGTAGAAAACGCTTTCGCAACTCTGGGTGGACATCTGTTTATTTATCGGGGCTTATTAGACATGCTACCGAATGAAAATAGTTTGGCGATGTTGCTTGCCCACGAAATGGCTCATGTAAAACTGCGTCATCCTATTCGTGCAGCAGGTCAAAATATAGCTATTAAAACAGGCATAAAGTATCTATTGGGTTATTCAAATAGTGATTTGTTAGGCTCAGCAGGTCTTTATACACAACTACATTTTAGCCGCAGCATGGAATCAGCAGCCGATGAAGAAGGCTTGCAAGCAGTTTATCGGTCTTATGGCACGGTAGCAGGGGCAAGTGACTTATTTGAAACGTTACATGAAATATCGGTACAAAATGGAATGGACGGAGAATCTCCCTTTTTTAGTACACATCCATTGGATAAGAAAAGGATTAATGATTTAAACCAGTTAGCAATGGATAAAGACTGGGAAAATGGGCAAGAGGCGCAACCTTTCCCTGAAAAGTTTACTGACTGGCTCTAAATTAATAGAGATATCCTAAAGCGAAATTACGCTCATTTTTTCTCGCCATTTTTTCATATACGACCTCTAGCACTCCATCAAACCTAAGCTGTTGGAGTGCTAGTATAATATTTCTTTGTAAGACAACTTAACACTGATACCACAAGTGACTATACTTACTACCTTTCATCAATTACCAAGGTTTTATTATGACAATGCATTTGGCACTCACACTGCATATATTAGGAGTAGTAATCTGGGTTGGAGGGATGTTTTTTGCCTATATGGCGTTACGTCCAGCTGCCGTTGAAGTCCTTCAAGCGCCGTTTCGTTTACGTTTGTGGGAAGCGGTCTTTAATAAGTTTTTCCCTTGGGTTTGGTTGTCCATCGTATTTATTCTGGGTAGTGGCTACTACATTATTTTTGCGTTAATTGGTGGTTTCGGTAGTACAGGGCTTTATGTACATATAATGCATGGACTCGGCATTGTGATGATGTTTATTTTCTTGCATGTTTACTTTGCACCGTTTAATCGACTAAGGCAGTCTAATGCATCAGAAAGCTGGGAGCTGGGCGGCAAAGCCTTGGCGCAGATTCGCGTTTTAATTGCGATTAATCTAACGATTGGATTAATTACTATTATTATAGCTATAGCAGGTAGATATTTTCTATCTTAGTGAAGTCTAAATGTATGTCTGTAGCCTGCGTTGACGAAGGAAGCGAGGAGAATGTATTCCAGCTTCATCACCCGTGTTTCGTACTCAACACAGGCTACAGTGACGCTAAATAAGCGCAACGTGAAATTATCAATAACAAAAAAAGAAAAATTATGAGAAAAGGTATTATCCTCGCGGGTGGAAGTGGCACCCGCTTACATCCCCTTACCCAAGTAGTTAGCAAACAGTTGATGCCTATTTACGATAAGCCGATGATTTATTATCCGCTGACCGTACTTATGTTTTCTGGCATTCGCGATATTTTGATGATTACCACTCCCCATGATCAGGCTTTATTTGAAGCCCTTTTAGGTGATGGCTCCAAATGGGGTCTAAACATTCAATATGCGGTTCAACCAAGTCCAGATGGACTAGCACAAGCTTTTATTATTGGTCGTGAGTTTGTCGGCAATGATCCGGTGACTCTCATTCTTGGCGACAATATTTTCTACGGAGAAGGCTTATCATCGCGTTTGGGTGAAATTGCCAAGCAAAGAGAAGGTGCTTCAGTCTTTGGATACTATGTAAAAGATCCAGAGCGTTATGGTGTAGTGGAGTTTGATAGCACCGGCAAGGCGTTAAGCATTATCGAAAAGCCGGAAAAGCCCAAATCTCATTATGCTGTCACAGGTTTATATTTTTACGATAATGCGGTGCTGGATATTGCCAGAGAAGTTAAACCTTCTCATCGTGGCGAGTTGGAAATCACCAGTGTTAATCAGGCTTATCTGCAACAAGGCAATCTAACCGTTGAAATTCTAAAACGTGGAACTGCCTGGCTGGACACGGGAACTCATCAATCGTTGCTAGATGCTGCCAATTATATTCGTGTTATTGAAGAACGTCAGGGGTTGCGTATTGCCTGTCCTGAGGAGATTGCATGGCGAATGAACTTTATTGATTCTGAGCAATTACTCAAATTAGCAGAGCCACTTAAGAAGAGTGGTTACGGACAATATCTAGCTAATGTGGTGAATCAGGAAAATCAGGTGCTATGAAGATTGTTAATACTCGAATTGGCGATGTGAAAATCATCGAACCTGCTGTATTCGGTGATGCGCGCGGTTATTTTATGGAAACATGGAATCAGCAGAGCTTTATAGAACATGACCTCGATCTTAACTTTGTTCAAGACAATCACAGCCGTTCACCCCAAGGGATTTTGCGCGGTCTACACTATCAGATAAAACATCCTCAGGGGAAACTCGTTCGGGTTGTCACCGGCAAGGTTTTTGATGTGGCGGTAGATATCCGCAAAAAATCAGCGACTTTTGGACAATGGGTGGGGGTGGAACTTAGTGATGAGAATCATCGTATGCTGTGGGTTCCCCCTGGCTTTGCACATGGCTTTTATGTGATGAGCGAACAAGCCGATTTTATGTATAAATGTACTGATATTTATGCTCCGGAACACGAACGTTGTATCCAGTGGAATGATGCTGAAATAGGTGTTGAATGGCCGTTGGTAGAAGGTCAGCAGCCGACACTTTCTGGAAAAGATCAACAAGGATTAAGCTTCTCTGAAGCTGAGATTTTCACTAACCTATGAACATTTTATTAACAGGCTGTGATGGTCAACTCGGCTATGAACTACAACGTTCACTGCCGAGCCATCATAAATTAATCGCTGTCGATAAAGAGCACCTGGATATCACCCATAGCAAGCAGGTCAAGACGTTCTTTGAAAAAGAAAAACCTGATTTAGTCATCAACGCGGCTGCTTATACCGCCGTTGATAAAGCTGAAAAAGAACAAGAACTAGCCTATTTGATTAATGAGACAGGTGCAGAAAACCTCGCGCTTGCCTGTCAGCAACATGCCATTCGCATGGTGCAAATCTCCACCGATTTTGTTTTTTCAGGGAACAACCATCGCCCCTATTTAGTAGATGACCCGGCGGAATCTGCCAGTGTGTACGGCTTGAGTAAACATGCAGGTGATGTGGCAGTGTTGAAACTGCTTGATGATGACGCACTTATCGTAAGAACCTCGTGGTTATATTCTGCTCATGGTGGAAATTTTGTGAAGACCATGCTGAATCTTATGCAGAAGCTAGATTCCCTGGGTATTATCGCAGATCAAATTGGCACACCAACATGGGCAGCAACGCTGGCGGATGGTATCTGGCAACTCATTGATGCTAAGGCGGCAGGTATTTATCACTACGCTGACAATGGCGTAGCAAGCTGGTATGATTTCGCCGTCGCGATTCAGGAGGAAGCGCTTGAGTGTGGCTTGCTGGATAAAACAGCTCAAATAAAAGCGATAACAACGGAAGATTATCCAACGCCTGCGGCACGACCTGCTTATAGCGTAATGGATAAAACCAAAGCAGAAAAAAAACTAGGTATTGTGCTACCTCATTGGCGAGTAAGCCTAAGAAACATGTTGAAAGAGTTGAACGAATGAAAGTTTAAAGAAAGTGAACCTATTTATCCCTCACCCTCTCCCTAGCAGGGGGAGGGTGTTGTAAAGTTGCTGATTTTGTAGGCCGGATAAGGAACGCCATCCGGCAAGCTGCTGAATTAATGTACCTTTGTCGGATGGCGCTATCGCTTATCCGACCTACACTTCGACTTTGCGACATCCCTGCTGCTATGGGAGGGAACTAAAAGTACTACTTGTATAGCAATTAACAAAACAAGAACATATGACTAATAAACATCAAGCAAAACGATTACTAGTAACGGGTGGAGCCGGATTTATCGGTACAAACTTTGTCTATTACTGGCTCGAACAATATCCCGATTCACGTGTAGTCGTATTGGATTCCCTAACCTATGCTGGAACGCGTTCCAACTTAGATAAACTGAATGATCATGACGGCTTTCGATTTGTTGAAGACACCATCCTAAATCAGGAAAAAATCGAAGAGCTACTGCGTGAAGAATCCATAGATACGATTGTACATTTTGCTGCTGAATCCCATGTGGATCGTTCAATTTATGCCCCCGATGCCTTTTTTGAAACCAATATCAACGGCACGCATAGCCTATTAAAAGCCGCCAAAAAAGTCTGGATGGATGAAGGCAACCTAAAAACAGGGCATCGTTTTCATCATGTCTCAACCGATGAAGTGTATGGCACGCTAGAACTAACTGATCCTGCTTTTAAAGAGACAACCGCTTATCAGCCTACCTCACCCTATGCGGCGAGCAAGGCGTGTTCGGATCACATTGTTAATTCTTATTATCATACCTATGGTTTGAATATAACGATTAGCAATTGCTCCAATAACTATGGCCCTTGGCAATATCCTGAGAAACTCATCCCGCTGACGATATCTAACTTACTTGAAGGTAAGGATATTCCTATCTACGGCGACGGTCAGCAGATTCGGGATTGGTTGTATGTGGATGATCATAACCGTGGAATTGCCCTAATTATCAATGATGGTAGAGTGGGTGAAACCTACAATATTGGTGGTAACAATGAACAAACCAATATGAGTTTGGTTAATCAGCTTTGTGATGAAATGAATACTCGTTTTGCAGCGGCGGCACATTTTCCCCATGAATCATTGATTACTCACGTGACGGATCGTCCCGGCCATGATCGCCGCTATGCGGTGGATACCACTAAGATCACCACAGAGCTAGGTTATCAGCCAGTCGAAACGTTCGAAACCGGTATGAGAAAAACACTAGAATGGTACTTGGAAAATTTGCCAACTTGGGAAGTGACTGTTGATCTATTTGGAACCCATTAAATTTTTTGGAAGTGAGCCTTCAAGCTCGCCCAAGTGCTGAATATCACTATGAAATGTAAAATCTGCGGTAATACAGAAAATAACGATCACTATCAAGCAAAAGAAATGATGCTGGGCTATCGTGATCTACACGACTATTTTCAGTGCGCTAGTTGCCAATGCTTGCAGCTTGAGACGGTTCCCGACAACCTGCCTGAGTATTATCCCAAAGATTATTATTCCTATTCTGATGTGGGCTTTCCAACCGGTATCAAACAGTTTTTATTGGCGCGACGTGATTATTATGCGGCTACTGGCAAAAGTATTTTAGGGGCAATACTTTCATTAGCTAATCCAGAAGCCAAAATAGCCACCCTGAGACCTGCCAAGATAAATAAACATTCAGCCATTTTAGATGTAGGGTGTGGGGCAGGACATCTGCTGTATTCGCTAAAAGAAGCGGGTTTTAAACAGGTGCAAGGTGCTGATCCATTTAATGAGGCAGACGTTGAATATAAAAATAACCTTAAAATCATAAAACAAACTATTCATGAAGTAGAAGGCAACTGGGATTTGATCATGTTCCATCATTCCTTTGAACACGTTGAGGATCAACTGGAAGTCCTGCAATCTGTTGCAAAGCGATTGAATGAAGGCGGAACGTGTTTAATTCGTGTGCCAACGGTTAGCTCATGGGCTTGGAAGAATTATGGCACTGACTGGGTACAATTAGATGCACCCAGACATCTGTTTTTGCATTCTATAAAAAGCATGGAGTATCTAGCCAAACAAGTCGACATGAAAATCGATCATGTAGTCTATGATTCTTTCGCGTTTCAGTTCTGGGGTAGCGAGCAATATAAAAGAGATATCGCGCTACATGACGAAAAATCCTATGCTGTTAGTGTTGCGGCATCGCCTTTTACAAAAAACCATATAGCCGGTTATGAAGAGCGCTCGACTAAACTCAATAAAGAAAACCAAGGTGATCAGGCTTGCTTCTACCTTAGCAAAGCATAAAAGCATGACCTCTATTAATCAATGATGTGGAAAACAGGAAAAATATTAGCGGTCTCCTCTCCCGGTGGTCACTGGGTGCAGCTTAACAAGATTTGTAATATGCTCGAAGAAAAGCATCCTGTTGTTTATGCCTCCCCGCGCAGCCAATATCAGCTCAAGAAGCAAGGTGAGCGCACGGTTCATAACATCCTTGATGTGAGTGCGGATAATAAACCCATGCTTATTCCCTTAGCGTTTCAAATGCTTTACCTGTTTATTAAAGAACGCCCACAAACCATTATTTCAACGGGTGCAGCACCGGGTGTCGTGGCGATTTTACTGGGTAAATATCTAGGTATAAAAACCATCTGGATAGACAGTATCGCCAATGTGCAGCAACTTTCACGCTCTGGCAGAATGATCAAGGCACATGCTGATGTGGTTATCACCCAATGGGAACCCTTGAGTGATGGCAAAACGATATTACATAAAGGCTCAGTACTGTGATTTTCGTAGCAACAGGAACGCAATTTCCCTTCGATCGCCTTATCCAGTATATGGATGAATGGGCAAGTACCCACACTCACGAAGAAGAAGTATTTGCACAGTTAGGTGACGGTGAATACAAGCCTCGACATATACAGAGTCAACGCTTTCTTGGTCTTGATGAATATAATGAAAAAATACAGCAAGCCAGTGTTTTTATTTCCCATGCCGGCATGGGAAATATTATTAGTGCCAAAGAACAAGGTACACCCATTATCGTTATCAATCGTCAAGCCAGTTTGGGTGAACATCGCAACGACCATCAAGCAGAAGGTTTGCAGTGGATGGGTAAGCTGGAAGGTGTTTATACCGCATCTACACAAGATGCGCTTTATCAGCATATAGCTAACCGTGCCTCGCTTATTGTAGCCAGTGGTAACAGCGAAGAAAGCCTTTTAAAACTTGTTAACCATATTGATTCAATTATATCCAACTGGCACAAGTAGCGATATTTCCCAACCTGCAATTGAATAGCACAAAAAATAAACGGGTGGGAACCAAGTCTTATATCTCCGGTCTATCGCTTTGTAACACGTTGTTACACACAAAATAGACAATTATTAAAATAAGGAGAATATTATGGGCTTTCTAAAAACAACCCATTTTCGAAAAACCTCTGGGGCATCCGGGCTTTTGTTACTAACGGGTATGCTATTTTCACAAGTCGCATGCGCTACCGATCAATATGGATGGGAGTCGGGTGGTAACCATTCCCCTCAGGCTACGCGCCATTATGAACATCGGCGTAACAATCCTGTCAGTATTGAAATCATAAATGACCGTGGACGTCGTTTTGCCAAACACCAACATCGCAATGGTTATAAATCTCGTCGTGCATATTTAGAGGCAAAAAAAGGTCAGAATTACAAAATACGTGTGCGTAATCGCACCAATAAACGTATTGCGGTTGTCATTGCAGTGGATGGCAGAAATATTATTTCCGGCAAAAAATCCAATCTACAAAATCATGAACGCATGTATGTACTAGCGCCACATCAATCAGCAACCTACAAAGGGTGGCGCACGGGAAAAAATAGTGTCAATCGCTTTTATTTCACCGCATCCGGTGATTCATACGCAGCAGCCTGGGGTGATCGCTCAGCAATGGGAGTGATTGCAGCGGCAGTCTATGAAGAGAAACCACAGTATCAATATTCCCCTGATTATTATTCCAACAAAGCGGCACCACAGGCAAAACGACGCAGTGCCAACGCTGATGAAGCGGCGGGTACAGGTTACGGACATGAAGAGCATTCTGCCTCTGTACGTGTGAATTTCCGTCCGAAATCAACAGTGGCAGCGAAGTATTTCTACAAATATGAATGGCGCGACACATTGTGTAAACACAACGTTATTCAGTGTCATTCCAATTATTACAAGAAGCCCAATAATCGTTTCTGGCCGTATGAAGAGCATGAACGTGGTGCTTATGCGCCACCACCACCAAGATATAATTGGAGATAAAAACTTACCTGATTATCCATCTGTCTAAGCTAATGTAAGTGCCAATCTTCCGTACCCTTCGACAGGATCAGGACGCTGCATGGCAGTACCCTGAGCCTGTCGAAGGGTGCGGAACTCGTGCACAATATTTAGATTAAGCTTAAACAAGTGGGCAATCAGGAAAACTTATACAGTGTGGAGTGTTTTCATTCCTACACCTTTAGATAAGATGATTCTTACAGAAGATATTATCTTGAATGACGCTTAAAGAACTTCCAGATTACATCAGCACCTTTTATATCTTTATTTTTTCTTCCCAGAATGCGCGGTAAATCACGTGTATTACTACCCGGGAAAGCATGTCCTCCTCCGTGAACTGCATATAAAACCACTTCATTGTTTTTATTTCTACAGCTATAAGTTGTTACCACTATCTTCGAATGATCTGTTTTATCTGTATTGGGCACTGCTCTTCTACTTGGAACTGGATTACATTGATTGTGTTTCACCCAAAACTTCACTGTTTCTCTGGTAGACACCACTTTCCCCATTTTCTTGCGGAAAAACTTAACATCACCTCCATTCCAGGGAACCAGAGGATCATTGGTTCCATTCATGATTAAAACCGGAAGTGGAGAATCAGGTTTACATTTGCCGATTATGTTTTGCGGAATATTGGCAATAACGGGTGCAATAGCAGCAAGCTTGGAACTAAGTTCACAACCTAGCCTAAGCGTCATCATGCCGCCATTTGAAAGCCCAGTAACATAGACTCTGTTAGCATCCGCTTTATAGTCACGAATAAGGGTGTCGATTAACACAGAAATAAAGCCCACATCATCCGTTGAGGCATTGTTTGTATTTCGATAAGTTTTGCCGCGACCATCATTCCATTGCGCGTTTAAACCGTTTGGGTACGCTACTATAAAACCGTGTTTGTCAGCAAGGGTGTTATAACCCGTATGTTTGGCAGTTTCATCTCCATCCGCTTTTCCCCCACCATGTAGAACTAATATGAGAGGTAAATTAGTAGCTGGTTTACGGTTGTGGGGTAAATCATTTGGCAGGTGTAAATAGTAGCTTCTTTCCTGCCTGTCATGATGTATTTTTTCAAGACTTAGTTGAGCTTTAGAGAACTTAGAAGCTTCAGCAGACGACACCTTTTCTGTGCGTTTTTCAAAAGCGTATGACGTTTGATAAAAAAGTAGGAAAGTGAATAGAAAGATGCTTATTGTGAGGTGTTGTATTATTCTCATTTTTATAATCTCCAGTAGTTCATTATCACATCAGATAGCGTTTCTCTAATAGCTCCCAAAAAGACATTACAAAAAGGAGCCTCAGACTTGTCTGAGAAAGAGTTTGGAGAGCTATTCAATCTAAACTAACGGAATGCTAGATGAGTACGCTACGTACTAACTCTACCCAATAACTAGCCCCCAGTGGTAATATTTCATCATTAAAATCATAGTGGGTGTTATGCAGCATACAGCCTCCTTCTGTTGTAGATCCTTCTCCATTACCAATCCAGATATAAGCCCCTTCGCAAGCATTAAGCAGATAGGCGAAGTCTTCAGCTCCCATGCTCGGTGCTAAATCACGTTTCAATGCGTCTTTATTGACGAGTTTATTAACTACTTCAGCACATTTCTGTGCATGGATGGGTGTATTGATGGTGGCGGGATAACCCGGTTTGATACGAAGAGTGCCCTTTGCGCCCATAGCTTCACAGGTATGAGTAATAATGCTTTTTATGCGTTTTTTTATGTGATCGCCAATAGTATTATCAAAGTAGCGTAACGTACCTTTGAGTTGCATTGTATCGGGCATAACATTGGATGCTTCTCCTGCATTTACCACGGTAATACTAATAACCGCCGATTCTTCCGGCGCAACGGGTGAAAGGTTTCGTGAAACTACGGATTGCAAAGCGGTGATGACTTGTGCCCCGGTGAGTACTGGGTCAATCAATTGATCCGGCATGGCGGCATGTCCACCCTTGCCTTTGATGTCGATAAACAGAGTGTCAACCGCAGCCATGACTTCACGGTTATGCACAGCGAATGTACCCACCGGTAAACCAGGCCAGTTGTGCATACCAAAAACTGCAGAGCAGGGAAATAAATCAAACAAGCCTTCTTCGACCATGACCCGACCTCCCGCGCCACCCTCTTCAGCGGGTTGAAAGATAAAATGTACTGTGCCTACGAAATCATTGTGTTCTTTTAGATAAACCGCAGCACCGAGCAACATGGTGGTATGTCCATCGTGACCACAGGCATGCATACAGCCGTCATGTTGGGATTTGTACTCGAATTCGTTTAGTTCTTGTAGTGGCAGGGCGTCCATATCAGCACGTAAACCTATGGCTTTACCTGTGTGAGCGCCATGCACTGTTGCCACAATACCCGTGATCGCGAGGCCACGATGAATCTCTATGTCATGTGCAATTAATATCTCAGCGATGTAATCACTGGTCAGGTTTTCTTTAAAACTGAGTTCAGGGCGTTGATGTAACCAATGCCGCCATTTCGTCATGTTTTGGTGTAACGGTGATTGGTTTTTTATGGGTTGCACATGTCCACCTGCTTAGTCTGCTATTTCAAATATTGTAATAGATCAGAAAAATTCAGGCAAAAAAATAGACTGCAAAATGCAGTCTATTTTTTTAGGACTTATTCAGTGTGTTTCCTTAAGGAGACAACTGATAGAGTCCAAATCCTATGGAAGTGTTTCCCTAAGGTGCTGATTTCAAGCGGCGTATGGCAAGCCTGAATAGACTGTGCAAGTATTCCTTATGTAGGGTGTGCCGACGAAGGAGGCGCACCATGAATCAACAACTTATGGTGCGCCTCGTACCTCGGCACACCCTACAAATGAGATTTTTCTTAATACTTGCACACCCTCTGAAGGCTCACTTCCGGGAAAATGATTTAAGTTATCTAACCCTTAAACATTGGCCAGGATGAATGGTGGATCCAATAGGAAGGTTATTTAAGCGTATAACATCTGCCTGTTTAACACCGCTATTGACTGCTGCTCGATAAATCCCTTCACTCTTCTTTACCACATAATAATTTCCACTAGCAGTATCACAACCACCAGCACCGCCGCCATTAGCAAAGTCGGTAAACCCGGCACCTATGCTTGTAGAGCCTTGGTTATGGCTATGACTATTACCCGATGCTGGCAATACATGGGTATGTGATTTAGCTCCATGACTATGGGCAACGCCTTTTGAACCACCGTTATAATAATTATAATTATTTCCAGCTGAAGTAGAGCTACCGTAATCATAACGTACTGTATCTTGCTGCTGTTGAGTCTGATTATGAGTGTGGTTGGTACCCGATGCAGGAAGCGGATGACTATGCCTTCTACCATTGTGCGAATGACTGTTGGCACTGTTTTGTGAACCACCACCTTGTGCAGGAGGAATGGTTACAACTCTTGTCGTTCCAGCTCGGCATGGGGCACATGTTTTAGGGTTGGTGCTCATCGCGTTGCCGGGGTTGTAATTATGCGAATGACTTAAACCTCCCTCAGGCAGCGGGTGGGTATGTGCGACACCATTATGTGTATGTGTAAGACCTTTCTTATCGGGATCAGCGGCTTGTTGCCCAAAGGCATAGCGGCCGTTTGTATCCGTAGTAGAACAACCTGCTACAAATAGTGCTGATAAAGAAACAATTAAAAAAACTTTTACTTTGATATCCATAGAGTTACACCTGATTGTTAGTACATTGCTACAAGTATAGCGCTTAACAGTGCAGATGACTAGAAGATATCTCAAAAAAAGTAAGCTGGAAGCTATTTATATTTTGTATACAATTTCAGCTGGTTATCTAAAAATCACCCAATAAGAAGTAAAAACACCGCACATAAGTTAAGTAATAATTAGGCAAACACCCTGAACCGTTGAATATAAGGCGATGATCTTTCTAAGCAAGGCTACACGAAATACAAGTCATCCAGAGCTTCATCAATTGACTGGTATCTCCCATCAGGATGCTTAGCAAGCATCTTGTTAAGTACTTTTTGATAGCGCATTGATTCTTTAGGTAACTGAGGTATGGGCGCCAATGCATGGCGCTTCATTAAACCTACCATGTTAGTGGCTTCATAGGGTTTACTACCTGTTAATAGCTCATAAAACATAGCACCCAAACTATAAATTTCTGCTCGAACATCACAAGATTCGCCAGCTGCTCGTTCAGGACTCACATAATTAGGAGTGCAGTAAACTTCTCCTTCACTGATAAATCCCGTTTTTATTAACCAGTCGGATTCAATGCCGCAGTCCACCAAAACCAATTCATTATTATCCCGAAACATGACATTAGAAGGTTTCAAGTCGCGGTGTAACAGACCTGCATCATGTAATGTCCCTACCGAAATTAAAATATCCTGAAACCAGTCATGGCGCTGTTGCAAACTGACTTCTTCAAGGCCAATGCTAATAATCTGAGCCAGATTGCCGTTACCTAAATATTCCATTAATAAATAGAAAGCATCACTGGACAATCCAGTGTGGTAAATATCGACCAAGCCACCAAAACCAATAGCTCTAATCGCATCAACTGTTTCTATAAAATCGTGAATATGCTGATCTTCAAGATGGGTAATGCTGTAATTAAAACGTTTTATAACGGCTTGTTTGTTTTTCTTGTTTCTGGCGAGATAAAGCACCGCATGATCAGTTATATGAATCAAATCAACTACCGCCCATCCAGGCAAGGAGACAGGATACTGCTCCATTGCATGATTCAGATCAGCCGTAAATTCCGACCTGAATTCTGGTAAAAAATCATGGGAGTTATTACTACGCACAACACTTCCAGTATTTGTAATATTAGGGGTAAAGGCACCGATTATACCTTGTGTTATATAAAGGGGATTGTTAACGCAAGCCTAATATAATGACTAATTAATGAAAGAGTATAGACCCTACTCAGGAAGTTTTCAGGGATTACTGATGGCGATGGAGAGGGACTTAAAAGCTTTTTTCGATGGATACTTCTTGATCACCGCGTTTAACGGTAATAGCAATGGAAGCGGCGGAGCTTAGTTCAGTCATGACCATTAGTCCCTTTGCAGGACTATCTAAAACAATGCCATTGACCTGAGTTAGTATGTCTCCAGGTCTAAGCCCCAGTTTTCTAAACATCTTGCGATTTTTTCCGGGAGACAGGCGATAGCCTGTCAAATTCCCATCCTTATCTTTTGCCTCAGTAATGCTTGCGATTTCGAGCAGCCTGTCAGGATTATTAGTCAATGTATCCCGTAATGCTCCGAGGTCTTCTTCAGGTAATTTATTTCCACCGCTATTTACTGGCAAAGCTGTCGCTCCGATCTTTCCCGCTTTTGCTACGTTATTCGGGATAGAAGGAAGATGGGCATTAGAACGAGATACGTTCTTCTTAACAGGTAACAACAATTCTTCGAGTTTCCCGCCATGTCTCAAAATCACTTTTTTAGGTAAAATACTATCAATTGTGACCCCCGCTTGAGGCTCCTCTCCTATGCCATAAATTTGCTGCTTGGCTTGTTTGCCATTGGCAATAATGGCATAGCTTTTTCGACCCTCTCTAGCCACAATCCCGTATAAAACAAGGTTTAATCGTGTAACAGGAGTTATCGTGTTTTTGGGTTTAGGGGCTGTGTTTTTAACTTTAACGGGCTCTTTACCAAAGACATGTTGCTTGGCTACCATCTGCCCATAGTTCTTTGCGGGTGACGGTGTCTTAACTTCAGGTTTCTGAGCAACAGAAGCGGTAGGTAAATCGCTTTGTGGCGTAGCAATAAGCCAGAAAAGTGAAGCCAGCATCACCGCTAAAACAATAGCAAGCACAGCGGTAATGCCTTTAGGCAGTAGCTTCAAGATTTTTTCAACAGTCTCATTGTGAATCAAGCTATTCATGAATAATATTCTTTGTACCAGCTGATAAATTTAGCGATGCCCTCATCCAGTTCCGTTCCTGGTTTATAACCTACATCAGCGATTAAAGCATCTACATCGGCATAAGTTGCGACCACATCACCCGCTTGTAAAGGTAGCATATTCATCTCGGCTTTGATGCCTAAATGTTTTTCAATACAAGTAATGTAGTCCAGTAATTCTACCGTATCGTTATTGCCAATATTATAAACCTTCCATGGCGCTTTACTACTTGCCGGGCTAGGATCTTTACCATCCCAGTTTGCATCTGACTGTGCGGGCTTATCCAATACAGCAATCAGCCCATCTACAATATCATCAATGTAGGTGAAATCTCGCTGATGCTTGCCGTAGTTATAAACATCAATGGGGTTGCCTTCGGTAATGGCCTTGGCAAACTTAATGGGTGACATGTCAGGTCTTCCCCACGGCCCATATACCGTAAAGAAACGCAGACCTGTTGTCGACAAACCATACAAATGGGAATAGCTATGCGCCATAAGCTCATTGGCTTTTTTCGATGCCGCATATAAAGAAACCGGATGATCGACATTATCGTGAACAGAAAAGGGCATCGACTCATTCGCGCCATAAACCGAACTGGATGATGCATAAACCAAATGCTTCACATCATTATGACGACAGCCTTCGAGAATATGAGCAAAGCCTACAAGATTGCTATCAACATACGCCAAGGGGTTGTCGATCGAATAACGAACTCCCGCTTGAGCCGCCAAGTTAATCACCGCATCGGGTTTTTCCTCAGCGAATAACTGTTCCATGGCGGCACGATCTGCCATATCGATCTTCTTGAAGGTAAAAATGCCGGGCTTTTCAGTCTCGTTTATTTGTTTGTCTATGTGCTTTAAGCGATCTTCTTTTAAAGAAACGTCGTAGTAATCATTCATCACGTCGATGCCAACGACGTCATCACCGCGTTTCAACAAATTAATCGCGGCGTGCATGCCGATGAAACCTGCTGCCCCTGTTATTAGTACCTTCATGTTCAGTAATCCTTTTTTTATTAGTTTATTATTTATTTGATGAGTAAATCAGCTATTTCTTTATACTTGGCCGCGCTTTTCTCAATGATCTCTTTTGGAAGCTTAGGCCCAGGAGTGGTTTTATCCCAATCCAGTGTTTCCAAATAATCTCTAATGAATTGCTTGTCAAACGAGGGCGGACTGGATCCCGGTTGGTACTGTGCCACAGGCCAAAATCGTGATGAATCCGGTGTTAACGCCTCATCAATTAATATCAGGTTTTCTTCATTGTCCAAACCAAATTCGAATTTTGTATCAGCGATGATAATGCCTTTTTGCAACGCAAATTCAGCCGCCGCCGTATACAATTTCAAGCTCGTTTCTTTAACTTGTTTTGCTAAATTTTCACCTAGTAATTCAATCGTTTGCTCATAAGCAATGTTTTCATCATGTCCACCCACATCTGCTTTTGTAGAGGGTGTGTAGATCGCTTCGGGTAATTGGCTTGCCAGTTGAAGGTTCTCCGGTAATTTAATACCACAGACCGCACCTGTTTGTTGATAATCCTTCCAGCCAGATCCGATCAAATAACCTCGGACAATCGCTTCAACAGGCAACGCTTTTAATTTGCGTACAATAATACTTCTGCCGACTAGTATCTGTTTTTCCTGACGATCGACATCGATGTCATCTAATTTCAGAGAACTCAGTTGATTGGGTACTATATCCGCCAGTTTGTTAAACCAAAAATCAGATACTTCGTTAAGAATCTTACCTTTGCCCGGTATCGGATCTGGAAGCACTACATCGAAAGCAGACAATCTATCTGTCGTAACGATGAGCATGTGCTGATCATCAATATCATAAATATCACGCACTTTTCCACGATGGATAAGGGGGAGCTTTTTTAATTGAGTTTCAAATACTGCAAGATTGGAGCTTAGATCGTTCAAATTAAAACCTAAAGAAGAAGATACAAATGAATAATTACAAAGTTTACTATGAAGCTAATAGAGATAGCTTAATGGTTCACGTATAATATCATCTTTTGTAAAACTTAATAATCATTATGTCCAAGCCTTTAGTAGGGGTTGTGATGGGAAGCAATAGCGACTGGGATATCATGTCGAACGCTGTTGAATTCCTGCAAACCTTCAATATTGCCCATGAGTACAAGGTCGTGTCCGCACACCGTACGCCCGACTTGCTGTTTGAATATGCCAGCACCGCTAAAGCACGAGGTATTCAGTGCATTATCGCAGGCGCAGGTGGCGCAGCTCACTTGCCGGGTATGCTCGCCGCTAAAACGACTATACCCGTATTAGGTGTGCCGGTACCTTCTCGGTATCTAAAAGGTCAGGATTCCTTGCTATCCATTGTGCAAATGCCCAAAGGCGTCCCAGTTGCCACTTTTGCCATCGGTGAAGCCGGTGCTGCCAATGCCGCATTATTCGCCATTGCTTTACTTGCCAACAACGATGATGCTTTGGCTGACAAGTTAAGTGATTTTCGTGAACAGCAACGACAAGTGGCCATGAATATGCCGCTTCCTCCTGAATAATGCGGGCAGAGTGATGCTATGAAAAACACCATGATATTACCCGGTGCAACCATCGGTATGCTCGGCGGTGGTCAACTGGGTAGAATGTTTACCCTTGCTGCCAACGATCTGGGCTATAAAGTTTGCGTGGTAGAACCGGATATTCACAGCCCTGCTGGACAATTGGCTGATGAGCATATTATCGCGGCCTACGATGATGAAGCCGCGCTACAACAACTTGCCGATAGCTGCGACGTAGTCACCACCGAATTCGAAAACATATCAGCGCCAGCGCTTAAGTGGCTGGCAAAAAAGAACCTTGGTTCATCCCAGCGCGGAGGCGATTGAAAAAGCACAAGATCGTAGCGTAGAAAAAGCCTTTATTCGCTCCTGTGGCTTATTAACAGCACCCTATGGCACGATTACCACTAGTTCAGAAATCGCCACGGCTGTAGATGAAATCACTTTTCCCTGTATTTTGAAAACTGCACGCTTCGGTTACGATGGCAAGGGACAAGTAACCGTTCACAACATTGAAGAGGCAAGACAAGCTTTTGCCCACTTCAACAGCGTCCCTTGTGTACTGGAACAACGCATTGATCTTGAGCTTGAAATCTCTGTTATCTTAGGTCGCAACAATAGCGGCGAAGCACGGTGCTTTCCGGTGGCCGAAAATCGTCATGTTGATGGCATTTTGCATAAAAGCATCGTTCCGGCGAACGTGAATGAAGCCATTAGCAAAGCCGCACAAACCGCAGCGATACGCATTTGCCGATAAGCTGGGTTATGTTGGTGTACTAGCGGTTGAATTTTTTGTTAGCAAACAGGGGGAATTGCTGGTTAATGAAATAGCTCCGCGCACTCATAATAGCGGACATTATTCACTGGATGCCTGTATTACTTCCCAGTTTGAACAGCAAGTAAGAATGGTGTGTAATTTGCCTTTTGGAGATACCCAATTATTAAGCCCCGTAGTGATGATCAATATGTTGGGTGACTTGTGGGGTGATAGCCAGCCTAGTTGGGAAACCTTACTCTCAAGCCCAGCCAGTAAATTACATTTGTATGGTAAAAAAGAAGCGAGACCCGGTAGGAAAATGGGACATTATTGTACGCTTGCTACTGACATTGAAACCGCCAATCAACAGGCCGACGGGCTTTTTGAAAACCTAGCATGCTAACGCTATGTATGAAGTTATGTATTGAAACTATGCTAAAACCTAACAAATCCTATCTATGAATTACCTTATAAATATTTTACCGTATGCTCATGTAGTTGTGGTCTTGTTACTGATGGGGCTTTATTTACTGCGTACGCTGTTCACTATCTGTAATTCAAAAAAAGATATCAGCAAAAAATTAAATGGGGCAACATCCGTGATGACAATCATCCTGTTTGCTACCGGCATTACCGCATGTCATCTACCTCCTGAAAATACCCTTTTTCAGATAGTTTTGTACTGACCAAAATTATCGGCCTATTGGCTTTTGTGATGTTAGCGGTTCTGGCTTTTATGCCTAACAGAAAAAAACCCACTGCCTTGTTATTATTGCTCGCCGCTTTTTCTATTTTCATCGGCTTAATTATCGCTTCTAAAATCCATTAAGGAGGTAGATATTCATGCCTAACCCGACCCACTCACTAGATTCATTACGCAAAGATATAAAGATTAGCGAAACCCTTTGCGAACAAAAACTTAATTTCCGTACAACGTGGGGTATCTTCTCACCCAAACAGATTGATAGTGGCACGCAGTTATTACTCAAATATTTATCTATCAAACCCACCGATGACTGTTTTGATCTAGGTTGTGGCTACGGTGTAATCGGCATTACCATGGCGAAACTCGCACCACAAGGCGAAACACTAATGGTAGATAAGGATTTTATGGCGGTAGAATACGCCAATAAAAATGCTGCAATCAATCAAGCTAACAACGCCAAAGCCATGCTCAGCAATGGCTTTCAACACATTAATTCACAACAACGATTTGACATTATCGCCTCTAACGTCCCCGCTAAAGTCGGCAAAGAGATGATGTGCTTGTTGTTAAACGATGCCAAAAGGCACCTTAAGCCCGGTGGGGAGATATATCTTGTCACCATCAATGGTTTACGTCAGTATATGAAACGTAACTTGAAAGAAATCTTTGGCAATTATAAAAAACTTAAGCAGGGTCCGGGTTATACGGTTTCATATGCACGGAGAGAACACTAACAGCTTCGAAAGTAGCAACGAAACATTAGCAGTGATGAAGATCTGTCACGATTGTGATTTGATCCAAGAAATCCCGTTGTTAATAGAAGGTCAAACAGCTCGCTGCATACGTTGCGACTCCATTCTTGAAAAACACCGAATTAACTCTCTCAATCGAAGTCTGGCATTAGCCATGACGGGAGTTATCTTGTTTATTCTCTCCAACCTCTTCCCTTTATTATCACTAAAGGCAGGGGGGTTGGCACTGGACTCTACTTTATTTTCTACCAGTGTTGAATTATTTCTCATAGGCCGACCTTTCCTATCCATACTGGTTTTCTTCACCACCATTATCTTTCCTGCACTGAGTTTGATGGGTATGGTTTACGTACTTGGCTCTGTAAAACTTGGCTATGTGAGCCATCGAATAGGGCCTGTTTTTCGTTTTTTGCGTAGTACGGAAGTGTGGGGAATGCTCGAAGTCTTCTTACTAGCCATTATTGTTGCTGGAGTTAAGCTTGGTGATCTTGCAGAAGTGATTCCGGGGATATCCTTGTATTCCTTTTTTGCGCTGATTGTCATTCTTGCCTTACTCAGCTCAACATTAGACCCCGATGATGTGTGGCATCATCAAGGGAAACCACATGAATCATGAATATAAAACAGGTATAGAAAGTGGGCTGATCTCTTGCCCTCATTGTGAGCTGATCAGTCGGTTACCGCTTCCAGAAACCACAACGGCTAGTACACAAAAAAGCTCACAAACACTTATCTGCTCACGCTGCGATGCTCACCTCCATAGCCGTATTCCTGATAGCTTGAATAAAACGGCCGCGCTGGTTTTTGCGGCATGCTTTATGTATATTCCCGCCAATATTTTGCCTATTATGAACATAACCTATTTAGGATCAGGACAGGCAGATACCATTATAGGAGGGACGCTCCACTTGCTTGAAGAAGGCATGTGGCCGTTAGCGCTTATCGTCTTTGTTGCTAGTATCGTCGTACCCATATTAAAGCTATTCGTGATGACGGGTCTACTGATCAGTGTAAAACTGCGTAGCCATTGGCGACCTGTGCAACGCACCCACTTATTCCATATTATTGAATTTATTGGTCGATGGTCGATGGTCGACATTTTTGTGCTCGCCATTTTGGTGGCATTAGTGCAATTTGGAAATATTGCCTCCGTCGATGCTGGCCTGGGTGCATTATCCTTTGCCATGGTAGTGATGCTAACCATGTTTGCCGCTCACACTTTCGATCCCCGTTTAATATGGGATGTAATGGATGATAGTAAAAGGAATGAGAGCGAAGAAATACTATGAACAACCTCCCTACCAGCAGTGAAAATACAAATTTCAATATTACGGAAGAGCGCCCATGAGCGAGTCATACAATCCATTTCCTAAAGCGGAAGTAGAATCACATTCAGGCTTTTCATTGATCTGGATTATTCCGCTGGTGGCCTTTTTGGTAGGTGGCTGGTTGGTTTACAAAGTCTATAGTGAAAAAGGCGACATCATCACGGTGACTTTTAATAATGCGGAAGGCATTGAAGTCAAAAAAACCCCCATTCGCTTCAAAGATGTTGCGGTAGGGAAAGTTATTGATATTAAGCTTGACCCTAATCTTCAAAAAGTCCAGGTCACCGCCGAAATTGAACCGTTCATGGCAAAGCACCTTGGTCCAGAAACGCGTTTCTGGACGGTACGCCCAAGGGTTAGCGTACAAGGCATAAGTGGACTTTCAACGTTATTGTCGGGTATCTATATCGGCATAGACCCAGGGCCGAAAGGTAAGGCAAAAACGGTATACCAGGGGCTTGACACACCACCCAGAGTGACTTCCTATGTCAATGGCAGTACCTTCACTCTGCAAGCTAGAAAGCTAGGGTCGCTGGACATTGGCTCGCCTGTTTATTATCGCCAGATTAATGTAGGGGAAATCATCAAATATGAATTAAATAAAGATAATGACACCGTTGGGATCAATGTCTTTATTAAAGAACCTTACAACGGTCTTGTGCGAAGAAATTCTTTTTTCTGGAACATCAGTGGAATTGATGTCGAACTATCACCTGACGGTGGTGTTAAAGCCAGAATGGAATCACTTACGTCACTCCTCATTGGCGGTCTGGCCTTTGATACGCCACAAATCTATGACGAACCTCTGCCCATCATCAAAGATACAGTATTCCCGCTTTTCCAAAATCAAGAAGCCGCTAAAGAAGAAAATGTAGGCGATCAGTTATTTTATGTGATGTACTTCAAAGAAAGTTTGCGGGGTCTCTCGGCTGGCGCTCCTGTTGAATACAGAGGTATTCAAATTGGCAGAGTTAAAACTGTTCAATTAAAAATTGATGAATTTAATGATGAGGTGAAAATACCCGTACAAATCTCTATTTACGCCGAAAGACTTTCCATTGATGGTGATACAGCTGATGCAGCTGATATTCTCGCACATCTAGTGAATAAGGGAATCAAGGGGCAATTAACCACTTCTAACTTGCTAACGGGGAGCCAATTTATTTCACTGATCTATCCTGATGATGCGGCCACCCATCCAGGAGAAATCAAGGCAAGTAGTGAAAGTGGGCTTGCCGCCCAAGAGTTTCCTACAACCTCAGGGCTCACTACCATATTGGCGCAAAGCGCAACGGACATCATGCATGAAATCCATGGTGGGATTAAAGATGCACGTCAATTAATTAATTCACCTCATGTTCAATCATCAACCCAAGACATCGCATCCATCCTCAATAATGTAAATACCTTGCTAAAGGAAATTGAACCCGAAATTGTCGCCTCAATGGAAGGGCTGTCTGGCACTCTTAAAAACACACGAGCCATTTCGGGTAAATTTAACCAGCAGGCGATGCCGCTTGCCAAGCAATTAAATTCCACTTTAAAAAGACTTGATGGAGCCTTAATTGAAGCCCGTAAAACGCTATCGAGTGCTGATACCGTGCTTAACGAAGATTCTGGACTACAATACGAATTACGCTTGTTAATTGAAGAGGTCAGCGAAGCTGCTAATTCATTTACTGTATTAGCCAATACACTGCAACGCCAACCCAATTCTGTTATTTTTGGAAAATAAGATTCAATGCTACCGATGCTACTATTTGCCTAAATGAAACTGAGACAAAAATGAAACATCTATTCTTAATACCCATACTACTAATACTAACCGCATGTTCATCACTAGGTGGAAGTTCAGATTCCACCCGTTTTTATTCTCTTTCGTCTATTGATGAGAATAAAACAGCGCCAACCGGTCGACTCACATTGGGTATTGGCCCGGTTCGCTTACCCCACCGACTAAAACGACCGCAGATTGTCACGAGAATAAATAAAAATGAACTGCATGTCACAGAAGATCATCAATGGGCAGGGTCACTCAAAGAAGATATTACGCAAGTGCTAACCGACAATCTATCCACATTAGTGGGGACTGAGCAAATAGAAAGTTATCCGTGGAAGCGCTACTTCAAACCTGACTTTCGTATACGGGTGCAAATAGAGCGACTCGATGGAGAGCCAGGTAAAGCAGTAACGCTGAAGGCGAGATGGTGGTTGCGTAGCACACTAACCCGTTTTTCTAAGATGGATCAACCCGCTAGAAAATCAACCATTACCGTACAAACAAAAGGAGAGGGTTATACGCCTTATGTCGCTGCACAAAGCCGTGCTCTGTACCAGCTTTCACAAGAAATAGCGGCTGAAATCAATCGTTAATTAGCTTCCTAAGTAACTCTTCCGAAATGCTTTCTTGTTGATAGGCAACCTGAAACACAGGTGTGCCTATCAAGCTTTGTAGATCATCAAAATTATTCATCTGAGTTTCCACGTCAACCTCTTTTCTAGTATTCAGGATGACCCCCTTGATGGATAAACCATAACCTTCAATCGCAGCAAGGCTCAATAAAATGTGATTAATACAACCTAATTTGTCATCCGCCACAAGCAATACAGGCAATCCCAACTGTTTTGCAAGATCAGCATTTAAGCCATCACTAGCCAATGGAGAGAAGAAGCCACCAGCACCTTCTACATAAAGAAAATCGTTTTGATCTATGCCATCTATACATTGTTGTTTGAGTTGCTTAGTGAGTAAGACCTTGCCTTCCAAAGTCGCAGCTCGAACAGGAGATATAGCGGCTTGGAAACGATTTGGGCATATACGATCTAGCGCTTCTGTTTTACCTGTTACACTGGCGGCTGAGCCGAGTAACCAGGCATCTGATTTCATAACATCTGTTTGCCAACCTGATTCGACCGGCTTTCTAGGTATCACATTGACGTTAGCAGCACACAATTGACGGATAATCATTTGTCCCACCCAAGTCTTGCCGACATCTGTATCCGTACCCGTCACAAATACGCCTTGCTGCTTCATTCCTTGCCGCATCCTAGAATCCTTACGTTTCTTGACAATTCAAACAAATCTGGGATTATCGCATAGTCATCTATCATCCGAGCATCTCTTTACCATGCGTATACCGCGTTTCTACCAAGCTCAAACCTTCCACATTGGAAAGACTATTGACCTGTCTCCAGAAAATTTTCGTCATGCTATTCAAGTTATGCGACTTAAACCGGCAAGCACAATTATTCTATTCAATGGTGAGTTAGGGGAATATCAAGCGACTCTCATTGAAGTAGGTAAACGATCGGCTCAAGCTGAGATCGTCTCGTTTGACCCCGTGAACAGAGAATCCCCTCTAACCAGCAAACTGGTACTGGCATTGATCAAGCCCGATAAAATGGATTTCGCGCTACAAAAAGCGGTGGAGTTAGGTGTAAATAGCATCCAGCCCCTTTATACCGAACGCAGTGTGGTTCAGATAAAAGCCAATCGACTAGAGAAAAAATTAAATCACTGGGAAAAAGTGATGATCAGTGCGTGTGAACAATCCGGTCGTACTCAAATTCCCACCATCCATCCTCCTTTATACAATCTGCAAAGCTATCTACAACAACCCACTAACGCAACCCGTATAGCCATGCTACCCACCGCCGATAAAAAATTAAATGAAATACCCGTACAGGAAAAAACCGAACTGCTCATCGGGCCAGAGGGCGGCTATACCGATGCTGAAGAACAACTGCTGAAAGAAAGCAGCATAAACATCGTTACCTTTGGCGCTAGAATATTACGTGCTGAAACTGCGGTAGTGGCTGGTTTGACGGCTATGCAAACGACATGGGGTGATTGTTAGTTAATATATGCTGTTTCACTAAGGAAGGAATGTATTGGAGGTGAGCCTTCAGAGGCTGTGCAAGTATTCTGGGACGAAAGAAAAATGAGGAAAAATTTTCCAGATTTTGTTTAAAAAGGAAGCTAATAGTGAGCTATTGGCTGAGTTTTTAAGCAAAATTCTGGGGAATTTTAACCATTTTTATGAGTTCCACGAATACTTGCACAGTCTCTTCAGGCTCGCAATACGGTGCTTATAATCTACACCTTAGGTTTACACGGTAAATAACTAAGATATTAACTTTCTGACTGCATTCACAGACCATCGTTGCATGGCTTTTCCGGTGATAGGACTCACAGGCGCGGGCGTACTTTCTTCAAAAACAACGAGTTCGATTTCAAAGTCATCAGCATAAAAACGTAATAAGGGATAGGTCGTCTGCTTACCTCGAATACGCACGTTTCGCTCTTGTGTTTGAAAGGGAATTTTGTTGTCTCCCAAAAAAAACATCACTTCTTCGGTTGTTGACGCAAATAAATGAATCGTAGCCGGTGAATGGATTCCTGCTGTGCCATCTGCTACAGCCCCCACCAACATGGGCGAGTAAGCTTGCAAAAACTCCATAGCCTCCAATACGACTTTACGCATTTCTTGCAGGTGCACATTTTCTTTCTGGGTCGCCAGTGTTTGTCGACGTTCCAATAGCGCTTGATGAATTTCCTGATTAGTGGGTTGATTCGATTTGTCAGTAACACAACCAAGGCGTCGTGCCGCTTTCTGCTTGGCAAGAAAGTAATCACGATAGCCTTCTTCATAAAGCAGTCGAGCAGCTTCATTAGCAATCATTTGTCGGCTGTGGGCAATAGTCATAAATAAAAAATGAGTGAAACTAGAATAATTGTTCGGGTATTTCGAAACGCTCGTTATCAATAATAATCGTTCGAGTCGGAACGGGCTTTGTACCATTGTCAAAGGGCTGCTGGGCATTCATTCTGTCAGTAAGCGACTCATCAGCACCCGTAAGATCAATAGTGGGATGTGTGGGATTATTGACCCGTAATATATTCTCATTATAGGCGAAGTCTCGTGGTACTTTGTCGGGAATCTGTGCTCTTGTTAAAAGCTCTGGAATAATTTCGGTTGATTGATTGTCAGCTACAAATCCCGTCAATCCGTCAATGGATAAGTTAAACATACCTTTGGGTGGTTTAAGAGCAACTTGAGGAACATTTTTTAGTGCCGTTTTCATAAAATCAATCCAGGTAGGTAACGCCAGGCTTGCCGCTGTTTCATGCTTTCCCATGGGCCGAATCCGGTCAAAGCCCAGCCACACTATCGCTACTTTCTTCGGTGTGAACCCTGCAAACCAGGCATCTTTTTGTTCATTGGTTGTGCCTGTTTTTCCTGCAATATCAGTACGGTTTAGCGAGCGGGTTCGGGCGGCTGTGCCAGAGCGTGCTACTGACTGTAGCATGCTGGTAATTTGATATCGCACGTAAGGTTTCATAATCTGTTTAGCGACTTTTCCGGTACTAGAACTGGCACCAGAACCTGCATCAGAAGAAACCGTTTTGTTTTCTTGATCAGGGTCACACTCACGGCAGGCGGTGTCAGGATGATGACGGAAAATCGTATCGCCTTCATGATCAGTAATATAAGTAATAAAATGAGGTTGTATTTTGAATCCACCATTAGCAAAGGTTGAATAAGCGCCTGCTAATTGCATAGGCGTCACTGAACCGGTACCGAGTGCCATGGTTAGGTCAGCAGGCACTTCGTTTTTGTTAAAACCGAATTTGCTAACATAATTTCTGACATAGGTGAGCCCAAGCTCCCGCAGCAGCTGAATAGAGACTAGATTTCGCGATTTCTTTAGTCCATAACGTAAGCGGGTTGGACCATAGTTTGCACCACTATAGTTTTGAGGTTTCCACGAACTACCAGGAATATCAATCGGAGCATCATTGACGACGCTGGCGGGAGAATAATTTTTTGCTAACGCTGAAGAATAAACGAAAGGTTTGAAGCTGGATCCTGGTTGACGTTTCGCCTGAGTCGCACGGTTGAACTTGGTTTGATGATAATCAAAGCCACCTACCGCAGAAAGTACCGCTCCATTCTCCGGGTTCATGGATACGATTGCGCCAGAGATCAAAGGTAAAGGCGTTAAACTCCAGCTTTTATCCTCGTTTTGGCTCACTCTGACGATATCACCCGGTACTAAAACATCACTCACTTTCTTAGGTGTCTTGCCTCTACGGCTTTCGTTAATATATTGACGTGCCCATTTTAGTCTTTTTAGCCGTAAGGTGACTGTTTCACCTGTAGAGGTTTGCAATGTCGCCTTGCTTGCGGAGCTTGCGGTGACAACAGCGGGGATTAAATTCGCATAAGTAGCATAGCTGCTGATTTTTTTCTGTAGGCTCTCAGTAGTGGAAAATTCATCCAACTCAATATGTTCTTCCGGCCCTCTATAACCATGTCGTTTATGGTATTTAATGAGGTGTTTACGTAGTGTACTGACTGCGTTTTCTTGCTCCGCACTGTCAATAGTGGTGTACACCTTCATGCCAGTGCGATAAACCAAATCCTCACCAAAGCGACTAATCACATCTTGCCGGGCCATTTCTGCAATGTAGGGAGCCGCTGTTTCGGTTTTAGCACGGGCGTGAATTTTAGCCGTTAAAGGCTCCGCTTTGGCATCGTTATATTCTGCTTGATCAATATATTTAAGTGTGAGCATCCGTTGCAGAATATAATCTCGACGTATTTTAGCTCGCTTGGGGTTAATCACCGGGTTATAAGCAGAAGGGGCTTTGGGTAAACCCGCTATCATTGCACTTTGTGCCAGTGTGAGCTCATCTACCTTTTTTCCGTAGTAAACCTCCGCAGCAGAACCTACACCATAGGAGCGCTTTCCAAGGAATATCTTATTGAGATAAAGCTCCATAATCTCGTCTTTGCTAAAAATCCTTTCTATTTTATTTGCCAGAAAGATTTCTTTTATTTTACGTTCCAGTTTCTTTCTGCGGTCAAGGAAGAAGTTGCGCGCTACCTGCATGGTAATCGTACTAGCACCCTGACTGATCTTGCGTGTTTTTAGTGCCGCGACAAAAGCACGTGCTACACCGTAAAAATCAACCCCTTTGTGCTGATAAAAACGAGAATCTTCTATCGCAATAAACGCGTGTGTAAGGTTCTCTGGAACCTCTGCAATCTTCACTGGACGTCGTCTGTACTGACCAAACTCAGCTATTAGCTTTTTCTCTTTGCTATAAACCCTAAGTGGGAGTTGTAATGAAACGCTATTTTTTAGTTCTTCTTCACTTGGAAGCTGGGGGGTGTAATACGACCACACGAAAACAAGGCCTACTATTCCCAGTGTCAACAGGAGAAGTGCTGGACCTAAAACCCAGCGAATGAAACGATTTATCCATGTTAGCCAAAGCATTTTGTGACCTGTTATAATTGTAATATGGTTTTCAATAAGATCTTTGTGAAACATATTCCATGCCATGTTTCATGCAAAGGTCTCATAATTTATTTGTCTGTAATCTACATCAGAGTAGGTGACAGCCATTCACGACAGCGATTCGTGAATGATTGTATTTTAAAGCATTCCAAACCGCTTATCTATTAAATTCCACTGACAAAATATATTCTTGCTAGGATTACACGTATTAAGTATCGGAAATAACCGAGCCAAACCAAAAGGTAGCTTCTTGCAATATTACGTCGCTAGAAGCACCTAAAAACAAATAATAATAATAGAAGGTATATTGGTGTTCTCACTTAGACAAAAAAGCAACATGCTGGGTATTGATATTAGCTCGTCAGCCGTAAAATTGATTGAGTTATCAAAGTCTGGTAAAAAATATAAGCTGGAAAGCTACCATGTTGTTCCACTTCCCGAAGGCTCGTTTCAAGATAGAGATCTGCTTGATCCTGAACCCGTGGGTGAAGCTATCAGACGTATTTTAAAGAACAGCGGCACTAAAAGCCGTCGCTGTGCTCTGGGGATTCCGTCATCTGTTGCTATCAGCAAAATCATTTCCCTACCAGCATCACTTTCTGGTGGTGATTTGGAATCTAATATCACACTTGAAGCCGAGCAACATATACCTTATCCCATGGACGAAGTTAATTTCGACTTTGAGGTATTGGGAGAATCCAGGCATTCGAATGAATCTGTCGATGTATTGCTAGCCGCTACTCGCTCTGAGCATGTTGAGGCACGTGTTGCCGCGGCAGAGATAGCCGGTCTAAAGGTTGATGTGGTCGATTTGGAATCACATTCTCTGGAGTTATTATTTTCTACCTTGGTGAAAGACGTACATGAGCTTGATGTCGTTGCAGTGGTTGATTTTGGTGCCTCAATGACCGGCATGACAGTTTTCGAAAATGGTAAAGTTACCTTCTCAAGAGAACAAGCCTTTGGTGGCAAAGAGCTAACAGAAGAAATCATGCAGCGTTATGGATTGAGTTTTCAAGAAGCAGGGTTAGCCAAGAAAACTGGGGATTTACCAGAAGGTTATATACCTGAGGTACTCGATCCCTTTCGAGACAATATGGTTAGACAGGTCAATCGTTTCTTACAATTTTATTATGCTTCGACGCAACAAGCAGCGGTCAATAAAATATTATTATCCGGAGGTAGTGCCAGCATTCCTAGCATTGATGAGCAAATACAGGCTTCCGTTAACATTCCAACAACGCTAGTGAATCCTTTCTCTGAAATGAGTTTAAGTTCACGCATTAACCCTTCACGATTCACCAATGACATACCTGCCTTACTTGTTGCTACGGGGCTTTCTCTGAGAGGATTTGATTAATGGCTGGATTAAATTTACTACCTTGGCGTGAAGAAGCAAGAGAAGAAAGTCGTAAGCAATTCATGATGGTTGCTATTTCTTCGGTTGCTTTGGGGGTGCTCACAGTTTTTAGTGGATATTCCTGGATGCAGGGAAATATTAGCTATCAAGAACAAAGAAATACACGTTTGAATCTAGAGATTAAGAATCTAGAAAAAACCATTGCTGAAATCACAAAACTGGATGCAACCCGTAAAGCCTTGTTGGACAGGATAGAGATTATCGACACCTTGCAATCAACTCGCCCTAGCATTGTGCATTTGTTCGATGAGATGGTGAAATCTTTACCCCAAGGCTTATATTTAACCAAGCTTGAGCAAAAAGGAAACACGATCAAGTTGGTAGGTAAATCAGAATCCAACGCTCGCGTTTCTAGCTATATGGAAAGACTAGATGATTCTGCATGGTTAAGTTCCTCCAGTTTAAGCATCTTGTCCAAAGATAAAAAACAAGGGGATATTCGGTTGCGTAAATTTATTCTGAATGTTACCCAGCTATTAAAACCCGAAACATCTAAAGAGGAGAACTAAGGCATGGATATCCAAGACCTAAATAGTCTCGTAGATGACCCTTCTAACGTACCCTTGCCTCTTAGGATAGGAGCAATAGCAGCAATATTTGCGTTGGTGCTTTTTCTGGGTTTCAAGCTCATTATTGTTGAGCAGTTCGATGCGCTTGAGAATGTTGAGGGAAAAGAAATTGAGCTAAAAAAATCATTTGAGAAAAAGCAAGAAAAAGCCAGCCAGCTACCCGCTTATAAAAAACAACTCGAAGAGATGCGCTTTTCTTTTGGTACGTTAGTTCGGCAGCTACCTAGTGAGACTGAAATCCCAGGACTGATTCTGGACATCTCCGAAAAAGGTATCTTCCATGGTCTGGATATTGATCTGTTTCAACCGGGTGAAGAATCACGCAAAGAATTCTATGCCGTCAAACCAATCACTTTAAAAGCACGTGGCAGTTATGCTCAACTAGCCGCGTTTGTCAGTGATCTATCAGGTCTGTCACGAATTGTTACCATTGATGATATTAGCTTGAAACCTTCCGGTGAGAAAAAACTGGAAATGAAAGCGACCATCAAGACCTATCGTTATCTAAGTGAAGGAGGAGATGAGTAATGGCTATCAAAAAATACAATAGAAAAACTATTTTACATCTTGTTGTCTCCAGTATTGTGGCAACTCTTTTAGCGGGATGTAACGGCAGTAAAGAAGAAGAACTAGAAGGTTATCTGGCTAGTGTAAAAGGTAGAGCGGCAAAACCTATAGCGCCTATTCCGGCTATCAAACCGTATCTACGTTTTGTCTATCCAGAGCAAGATATAGACCCCTTTGATGTGTCAATATTGGCTCCTGTAGTCAGTGCCATTTCAGAGGTACGTAGAGTTGATAATGGTATTGAGATTGACACAACAAGAATACCTGAATTCTTGGAGGGTTTTCCATTAGACAGCTTAAGAATGGTAGGAACCGTACATCGTAATGGTGAGCTTTGGGGCTTAATTAAAATCCCTGACGGCGGAATTCAGCGCGTGAAAGAAGGTAACTATCTGGGCAAAAATTTTGGTAAGGTGAATGAAGTAACCGAAGCCAGAATAAACCTCAAAGAAATCGTTCCTAACGGGTTCGGAGGCTATAAACCTAAAGAAAATGCTATTGCATTGATGACTCAATAATGATGGTTTGAAGAGGTGGCTAAGTTAAGTGAAGCCAAGAACGACATATATAACGGCAATGTATAACGAAAAAAACGTATAACAATATATACCCAATAATAAAAATTATAGAAATAGGTTAACAACATGAAAACAATAGACCGTCTATTGAAATTAGCACTGCTACCCGCAGCGATAAGCTTGGCTACTCATGCGAATGCTTTAGAACTAACGGGAATTAATTCTTCAGTCTCATCCGGTGTGTCCGAAGTGCTATTTAATTTTGACACTACGGCAAAGACGCCTAAAGGTTTCATGCTTCAAAATCCACCCAGATTAGTACTCGATTTTGAAGGAGCAGATTTTAAAAAGTCTATGCGCAAGCAATTTAATGGCAAAGGCAATATTAAGCTGATCAGGCTTGCTCAAGCGGGCAATCGTGTAAGGGCTACTATTAGTTTGACGAAATCCGCTCAATACGTGACCGAACTTCAAGGCAATCATTTGCGATTAAAAGTGCTGGGATCAAATCAACAACATGTCTCCAGAAAAAATAATCGCGACTGGGTTAACCAGATGATTAAAGTACCTGCAAAGAGAAATACTCAAATCAAGACGGTAACGAGACCTCTGCCTAAACCTGTCAGACGAGTACAAACAAGAGCCGCTGTCATTCCTGAAATCACCCCACGCCAACCCGTGAAACAACCGATTCGCCCAGTAGTGGCACAAGGTTATTCACATGTTATGGCTAATCAACGACAACGTCATGTTGCTCCAAGCATTGTCCACAAACATCCTGTTGTAAAGCACCATACACCTACGGAACGAAGCGTTGGCAATATCGATTTTAGAAGAGATGAAAAAGGCAATGGCCGTATTATTGTTAATTTACCCGATAATAGAGTCAAGGTGGAAACAAAAAAATCCGGAAATAGTGTGGTAGCAACACTTAAAGGTGTGGGGGCTGGACAAGGACAGAAAAACTATAATGTTCTAGATTTTGCGACACCTGTAAAAACTATCAATGTGGTCAGCCGAGGTGCAGATTCTCAAGTAAAGGTTTATGTGCGGGGTGATTTTAGCTATAGCACCGAGAAAAAAGGTAATCAGCTGGTCATTCATGTTAATAAAGTTGAAAAGAAAACTACCGCTGCAGAGCTAGCGCAAAAGAAAAAGATTTATAAAGGCGACAAACTTACGCTGAACTTTCAGGATATAGAAGTGCGTTCAGTACTTCAGTTATTAGCCGATTTTACGGATAAAAATATTGTTGTGAGTGATACCGTTAAAGGCAGCATTACCTTACGGCTTAAAGATGTGCCTTGGGATCAGGCAATGGCTATTGTACTCAGATCCAAAGGATTGGGTATGCGCGAGAATGGCACGGTAATATGGGTTGCCCCTGAAGCTGAGCTATCAGCCAGAGAAAATCGTGAATTAGAGCAATTACGTAAGAAAAAGACATTAGAGCCTTTAATTACCGAATATATGTCAGTGAATTTTGCCAAGGCTTCTGATTTAGTCGGCTTAATAAAATCTTCGACCGGGAAGGATAATTCCTCACTGTTGTCGAAACGAGGCAGCATCTCCGTTGATGAGAGAACGAATACCGTACTCGTACATGACACGGTAGACCATGTAGAAGACATCCGGTCCATGATCAAGACTCTGGATGTGCCCGTTCGTCAAGTCTCAATCGAGTCTCGAATTGTCGTTGCCAATGATGAGTTTAGTAAGGAAATAGGCACTCGATTCGGTGTGACGGGATTGGCCGGATTTAATGGCAGCACTGGATTGGCAACTGTTTCAGGCTCTGCAAACGCGACTTCAGACATTGTCAGCACAGCTGCAAGCAATCTGAATTCAACCGGTTCTGTTTTCCCGGTAGGCATTCCGGGTCTTAATGATCGTTTAAATGTAAATTTACCCGCGGCAGGAGCACCACGGTTTGGTTTCTCTATTTTGAGTAAAGACTATCTCATTGATCTTGAGCTATCAGCGTTACAAGCTGAAAGCAAAGGTGAAATTATCTCTACACCAAGAGTGGTGACGACAAACCAGACTAAAGCCACTATTGAGCAAGGTGTAGAAATTCCTTTCTTACAAGCTTCATCAAGCGGTGCGGCGAATGTTGCCTTCAAAAAAGCAGTGTTAAGCTTGGAAGTAACGCCACAAATAACACCAGACGACCATGTCATCATGGATTTAAAGGTTAACCAGGATACCATTGGACGAGTATTTAATGGTGTGCCCAGCATCAATACTCGGGCAGTACAAACCAAGGTTCTGGTAGATAATGGTCAGACTGTTGTTTTAGGCGGTGTTCACGAGGAAACTAATCAGAATGATGTTGATAAGGTTCCCATTCTTGGTGATTTACCGATAGTTGGAAATCTGTTCAAACGCACACGTCAAAATACGGATAAACGAGAACTTCTTATTTTTGTAACACCGAAGATTCTAGAATAGCTATTTCGTTAGAGAAACGACAAAAAGGCCGCTTAATAAATACTGAATAGTGATATATTAATCCCAATTTAAAGCCCCACCCGTTTGATATTCAGTCACCCTAGTTTCAAAGAAATTCTTCTCTTTGCGCATATTAGCTTGCTCATCCAGCCAAGGTAGTGTGTCTTTTGCACCGGGAAATGGCTCTTCCAAGCTTAGTTGTCTGGCTCTGCGGTTTGCTATAAAGCGGAATTGTTCAATGTGGTCTTCTGCGTTGTAGCCTACGATGGGGTCTCTTAAGATGTAGCGCGCATAGGCATGTTCTGCGGCTTCGGATTCGTCCCACATGTCGCGGATGGATTGCGGGTCTAGGGCTACGTTGTTTTCTATGATGATTTGTTTAACCACGCGGATGCCGAAGGAGGCGTGCATGACTTCGTCGCGCATGATGTATTGCAGCTGTTCTGCGGTGCCTTTCATTAGACCACGGCGTTGTAGGGCGAAGATGGGGCTGAAGCCATTGTAGAACCAGCAGCCTTCAAAGATGCCGCCGAAGAACATGTAGGACATGACGAAGTTGTTGAGTTCGTCTGGGTCAGTTAGGTCTATGTCTGAGCGCATGACGGAGTTTAGTCGTCTGTTGGCTAGTTGGATTTTCCCATTTATTTCTGGCACTACCCGGTAGCGGTTGTAGATTTCGCTTTGGTCTAGTCCCATGGTTTCTATGCAGTGTTGATAGGTCCATGTGTGTAGAGCTTCTTCGTAGACCTGTCTGGCTTGATAGATTTGTAGCTCTGGCGCGGTCATTTTTTCCATGACAGCTAGGCCGATGTTTCTCATGGCGAGAATATCGGAGGTGGTGAGGTAGGCTAGTACGTTGGTGTAGACGTGCTTTTCCTCGTCGGTTAGTTTGTGGTTGAAGTCGTGTATGTCTTGCGCCATGTTGATGTCTAGCGGTGTCCAGTGGTTTTTATTGGCATTGAGGAAGTACTCCCATGCCCAGGGGTATTTGAACGGGGCTAGCTGGTTGACATCGGTCTTGCCGTTGATGACGCGCTTGTCGGCAACGTTTATGGGCGCCGTGGAGTCTGCGGAGGGGATGTCTTCCAGTTTTATGTTGTCTTTGGTGACGGGGGTTTGGGGTGCTTGTGGCTTAGTTGCTACAGGTGCTACATGTTTTTTGTCTTCGTGTCTTCGTGTTGTGTTTTTTTCAGCTATGTCTTTTATGGGGGGCGCAGAGGTTTCCGTTAGCGCTTGGGTTTGCACCGGATCTATTTCGTCTATTTCATCAATAGTGTCCATTAGTATGGGCGCTGTTGGGTTTGTGGTGTCTGTGTTCCCTGTATTTCCTAGGGGGTTGTCCCAATCTAACATGGTGTTTCTCCGGTTTTTTGGTGAGAGCACATCATTTATGAGTGATGGGTTCTCTTTGTTTGCTGGTAGGTTTGATAACGTATGCCATCAACACTACGCTTACTTTTACTTTCGATTAGTAGAGGAAGTCTTTTAGACTCGCCAGTTTACAAACTTGGTTGCTGCGCTGGCGAGTTTGAAGGCTCACGTCCAGAAGATGGTTCTATCTAGTAATATTACTGACAGGCTTCGCAGTCTGGGTCTAGTATTGAACAGACTTTTGGGGCTTCCGCTCTTTTTGAGGAGGCTTCACCTGTTGAAGCTTCGCCACTTTTTTCCATATGAGTAGCGCCTAGCGTGCGTAAGTAGTAGGTGGTTTTTAGGCCGCGTACCCAGGCTAGTTTGTAGAGGTCATCTAGTTTTTTGCCAGATGGCTCCGCCATATAGAGGTTGAGTGATTCGCCCTGGTCTATCCATTTTTGACGGCGGCTGGCAGCTTCTATTAACCAGCGTGAGTCTATTTCAAATGCAGTAGCGTACTTTTCTTTTAACTCTGCGGGAACTCGGTCTATGGGTTGTACGCTGCCATCGAAGTATTTGAGATCGTTTGCCATTACGTCATCCCAAAGGTCTAGTGCTTTTAGCTCGTTAATGAGGTAAGGATTGACCACGGTAAATTCACCCGAGAGGTTAGATTTTACATAGACGTTTTGGTAAGTTGGCTCAATGGACTGGCTGACTCCACAGATATTGGAGATGGTTGCAGTTGGTGCAATTGCCATCACGTTTGAGTTACGCATACCGTCTTGAGCTACTTGTTTGCGAAGCGTTGACCAATCAAGAGTGCTGGTTTTATCCACTTTCAAATATTCACCACGGATGTTTTCTAGCATGTCTAACGAGTCAATAGGTAGTACGCCTTTGCTCCATAGCGAGCCTTCGTAGCTTGGGTAGCGACCGCGCTCTTTGGCTAGTTGATTGGAGCCTTGGATGGCGTAGTAAGAAACGGCTTCCATGCTGGTATCGGCAAACTCTACGGCTTCTGTAGAGGCGTAAGGAATGTCTAATTTATACAGTGCATCCTGGAATCCCATTAGTCCAAGCCCCACAGGACGATGTTGCATATTGGAGCGACGGGCTTGAGGTACGCTATAGAAGTTGTAGTCAATCACGTTATCTAGCATACGCATGGCAGTTGTAATGGTTTTCTCTAGCATCTTCATGTCGATGCCTTTGCTCTTGCCACGAGAAACAATATGAGCGGGAAGATTGACAGAACCAAGATTACACACAGCGATTTCATCCGCATTGGTATGCAAGGTGATTTCTGTACAAAGGTTTGAGCTGTGTACCACACCGGCATGTTGGTTGGTGTAGCGAATATTACAAGCATCTTTAAAGGTGATCCAGGGGTGGCCTGTTTCAAATAACATGCCTAACATCTTGCGCCATAGTGTAGTCGCTGGAATAGTCTTGAACAGTTTGATATCGCCGTTAGCTGCTTTTGCTTCGTAAGCTGTATAGGCAGTTTCGAAGTCTTTGCCGTATAGATCATGCAAATCAGGGGCATCGTCTGGTGAGAATAAGGTCCAGTCGCCTTCTTCTGCTACCCGTTGCATAAACAAATCTGGAATCCAGTTAGCAGAATTCATATCGTGCGTCCGGCGGCGTTCGTCACCGGTGTTTTTGCGCAACTCCAGGAATTCTTCGATGTCGATGTGCCAAGTTTCAAGGTAGGCACAGACAGCACCTTTTCGTTTGCCGCCCTGGTTGACAGCGACTGCTGTGTCGTTAGCGACTTTTAGAAAAGGCACAACACCTTGCGATTTGCCGTTAGTGCCTTTGATATGAGCACCCAAACCACGCACGGAAGACCAGTCATTGCCTAAACCACCAGCAAATTTTGAAAGCAATGCGTTGTCTTTAATGGCGTTGTAGATACCACCTAGATCATCAGGTACATGCGTCAGGTAGCATGAAGATAACTGTGGGCGTAATGTGCCTGAGTTAAAGAGCGTAGGTGTGCTACTCATAAAGCGGAAGGAAGAGAGTAGGTCGTAAAACTCAATAGCCCGTTCTTCACGTTTTACTTCATTGATCGCTAAGCCCATTGCCACGCGCATAAAGAAGATTTGCGGCAATTCGAAGCGCGTGTTTTCGTGATGGATGAAATAACGATCGTACAAAGTCTGTAAGCCAAGATAAGTGAAATCCAAATCACGTTCTGGCTTGAGAGCTGCGCCTAGTTTTTTGAAGTCATAACGAGATAGCTCGTCATCTACATGCTCTAGCTCAACGGCTAGATTGATATATTTTTTCAATAAATCAGGATAAATCTCTGCCATCTCAGTTTGAGTGGCTTCGCTGGGTCTTTTGTTGATAAAGCTTAGCGTCTCGCTACGAATACTATCCATTAACAATCGTGCACTAGCGCTTGAATAGCTAGGATCTTTGTCGATAAGGATACGCGATGACATTACCAATGCATTGCTCACTTCCTTTTCCGGCATGCCATCGAATAGGCTACGCATAGTGCCATCTATGATTTCTTTGGCACTAACGCCTTTGAGTTTGCTCACTGCTTCTTTTACTACGGCTTTTAGACGTACTTCATCTAGCGGCTTGCTTTCACCCGTAGCGCTGATCACATTGATTTTTGATTTTGTGCCGCCTTTTTTATTAGCTTTGCTGTTCTTTTTAGCGCGTTGTTGTGAGCGTTTCTCACGATAGATGACATAGCTACGTGCCACTTTGTGTTCGCCAGAGCGCATTAAAGCAAGTTCTACATGGTCCTGAATATCTTCAATATGTACAATCCCGCCATCTTCTAAACGACGAAAGAGACCGTTGAAAACATCCTGAGTGAGGCTTTCAACTTTATCACGCACACTGGCAGAGGCGGCGGCGGAATTGCCCTCGACATCTAAAAAAGCTTTCGTCATGGCAACCGAGATTTTGCTGACATCGAACGAAGTCACTTTGCCGTTACGGCGAATTACTTTGAAATCCGTTGTGGTGGATGCGTCGGTAGTATTTTGCTGTTCTAGCGGACTGTCGTAATGTAGCTCCGAAGAACTTTCGGTAGTTTGTGTTTGCATGCTTCTTTGTCCTTTGGTGGTTTTCTTTATGTACGTTACTGGCTGATTTTATGTGGAGACACAGCGCTAGTAACGGTAAGCCTTATCTTTCGCTCTTGTTTATTCTTACCTTTAAATAATGTGCCACTTAAGGCCTGGTGTTGTGCTTTTATACTACCGTTGTATGCCGCTTGGAGCCGTGCGGAATTGTTCTTGATTAAATAGAGCGTTTTTACACTACATACTATAGATTGTGCCTATGCGGGCAGTCAACCACTATATCTTGTGCGTAAGTCATTTATAAGATGTTCACAAGCTGTGGATAACTTTGCTGCTTGGCTTGCTAAAGCGAACACAGCGCTTACTGGGTCTAGGGAGGGAGGAAAGAGTTTGTTGAAAAAAAGTTCAGATAAAAGAAATTTATTTTCGTTCGTTTTTTTAGATGGATATGATCGTAATATTTAACTGGCTCTATGGACGAGTTTCTTCTATCTTTACTATCCCGATTCGATTCTTGATTAGTATAGGGTCATTCTCTAACTTAAAAGGGGTCATGATCGGGAATTTTGTATACAAACATTAAAAGGAGGAGATTATGTCTCTTAAAGGAACTAAAACCGAGCAATCATTGAAAGATGCATTCGCAGGTGAATCACAGGCTAACCGCCGCTATCTTTACTTCGCATCTAAAGCAGATGTAGAAGGATATAATGATGTAGCCAGTGTTTTCCGTTCTACTGCTGAAGGCGAAACGGGTCATGCGCATGGCCACCTTGAGTATTTGGAAGAAACCGGTGATCCTGCAACAGGCCTACCTTTCGGTGGTACTGAAGATAACCTTAAGACAGCTATTGCTGGCGAGACTCACGAGTACACTGATATGTACCCTGGCATGACTAAAGATGCACGTGAAGAAGGCTTTGATGAGATTGCTGACTGGTTTGAGACGTTAGCTAAGGCTGAGCGCTCACACGCCAATCGTTTCCAAAAAGCTTTGGATAGTCTAGACGCATAATTTGTCTAATGACTAGCCCTATTTCATTCATTTGGGATAGGGCTTTATTTATTTACTTTGTAGGGTGGGATTCTCCCACCCTACAAGATAGTTGTTAATTCCTCATATATTCGGAGAAAATCATGGCACGTGAAGGTAGTCTAGAAGCCCCTACTCGGCATCCACTTGATTGGAAAAACCCTAAATTTTATGAAGAAGAAGATCTCTTTGAGGAATTAGAGCGAGTTTATGACATCTGCCACGGTTGTCGACGTTGTGTGAGCCTGTGTAATTCTTTTCCTACGCTATTTGATCTGATTGACGAGTCAAAGACTTTCGAAGTTGATGGTGTTGATAAGAAAGATTACTGGAGTGTGGTTGATCACTGCTATCTATGTGACCTGTGTTATTTAACGAAATGTCCGTATGTGCCTCCGCATGAATGGAATGTTGATTTTCCACATTTGATGCTGCGTGCCAAGGCAATCAAACATAAGAAAGGTGAAATCAAAACTCGTGATAAAATTTTAAGTGCAACCGATACGGTTGGTAACCTAGCGGGTATTCCGGTGATTTCCCAAGTGGTCAATGCAGCCAATAAGAATTCACTGGTTCGTAAGGGTTTGGATAAAGTGCTGGGTATTCACCCTGAAGCCAAAATACCGGAATACCATAGTAAGACTGGACGTAAACGTCTGGCAGGACATGCCTCAAGCCATCAACCTGTTGCCGCAGGACGTACTACAGGCAAAGTAGCTTTGTATGCAACCTGTTACGGTAATCGTAATGAGCCGCATCTGGTTGAAGACTTAACCAAAGTCTTTGAGCATAATAAAATACCTGTCACCCTTGTAGAAAAAGAGCAATGTTGTGGTATGCCGAAGCTGGAACTAGGTGATCTTGAAGCGGTGGAAGCGGCGAAGAACGCCAATATTCCAGTACTGGCTAAAATGATTGATGCGGGTTATGACATTGTGGCTCCCGTGCCTTCGTGTGTATTGATGTACAAGCAGGAATTGCCCTTAATGTTCCCGGATGATGCACAAGTGCAAAAGGTGATGCAGCATATTTTTGACCCGTTTGAATATCTGATGTTGCGCCATAAGAAAGACAAGCTTGATCTGGACTTTAAAGAATCGTTGGGTAAGGTGAGTTATCACGCTTCTTGTCATTTGCGCGTACAGAAAATAGGCCTGAAAACCCGTGAGTTGCTAGAGCTGATTCAGGATACTTCCTTGAATGTAATTGAGCGTTGTTCAGGACACGATGGAACTTATGCGGTGAAGAGCGAATATCACGATATATCTATGAAAATTTGTCGACCTGTTATCACTCGTGTGCAAAAAGCTGAAGCTGATTATTACAGTAGTGATTGTCCGATGGCAGGACATCAAATTGCGGGTGGCTTGGATGACGGTTCTGAACCGCACCATCCTTTGACATTATTACGTATCGCCTACGGACTGGATTAATAATTATGACTACAGCCACACAAACATCTGGACAGATGTCACGAGATGACCTCTATAGCTTAGAGAAATACAACGAGATGCGTGCTGATTATCGTAAAAACATCATGGCACACAAGAAAAACCGACAGGTTCCGGTGGGTCCTAATGCACGGTTGTATTTTGAAGATCGTTTGACCATGCAGTATCAGATTCAGGAAATGCTTAGAGCAGAGAAGATATTTGACGGTGAAGGTATTCAGGAAGAGCTGGATACTTATAATCCGATGATTCCTGATGGTAGCAACTGGAAAGCTACATTAATGCTCGAATATTCGGATGAACCCACACGGGTAAACTGGTTGTCGCAATTATTGGGTATTGATAAAAAAACCTGGGTTCAGGTGGATAGCTTTGACAAAGTTTATCCCATTACCAATGAAGATTTAGAACGCGAGACTGAAGACAAAACCTCTTCAGTACATTTTATGCGGTTTGAATTGTCAGCTGAAATGATTGCTGCGATAAAAAAGGGTAGCAATATCAGCATGGGCATCGAGCACGACAACTATCATCATAGTGTTGACCCTGTTGCTGCCAATGTGCGTGATTCATTGTCAGGTGATTTAGCTTAGTAGAGACAAGGCATGCCTTGTCTCTACGGGTAGCATCTATAGCCTACTGGTGCTTATTCAACCAATACACTTTGGGCAAGAATGACCCAAGATCAATACTTTCAGTTGCAGTGCCTCTATTAGCAACACCCGGATGGGTACTGGTAGTTAGTATAGGTGCGCCTATTGAAGTTCTAATCTCCACCACTTGGTCACAATTGTCACTATCTGTACATGAGGGTGTTGTGAAAAACACCTTGGGTGTGGCGAGTATCTGTCCTTCAGGAAGCCTTTTCGATACCTCTTTAGTGCCATCATTGTCAAAATCAATAGCCGCCGCTCCATTCAGCAAACTAAATGTGTACAGTCTTGTTTCATGTGAGTTTGTAGTTGAGCAAGAGGCGCTTCCTGAGAGTCCGCCACTACCTGGTTTGAAGGTGGTAAAGAGTACTTTATTTAGAAAGATTAACGGGGTTGATAAAACCTTTTCTCCGCTGTTCGGGAGAGTATAAGACCACCCTGATTTACCGGTCATATTGGCAGTAGCAGGAGGGCTTAAATCTGCTAAATTTGCATGAGTGATTGTAGCGGGAGCTGTTGTAGGAGTATCAAAAATATTGCTGTCAAATAGTACATAGAACCGATCAGCAATAACCGTATTTAATGGACGAGAATGATAGCCGCTGCCGATAGTGATGGCTAAAGTAGCGTTTCCAAGATGGTTAAATAAAGAAACTTCTGGCTCGAAAAAGAACTTTCGGATGTCTGAAGAGGCACTAGGTGTATCTTCTCCCAATGATGCAAATTTTCGAGTGATGACACTATCCGAATAACTTAAGTCATAAGGGTCACTAGTTATATCATAGGGAGTAGATTTGTGTGCAAACAGGTCTGTTCTAAAGATATTTCCACCGGTATCTGCATAATAGAGACGATCCATAAAGCCATCTTTATTCATATCCAAAACTCGAATATCTCCTGGGATGCTAAAGTCCATAATACTGGCATCCACGATGGTCTTAATAATATTCCCTGTTTCTGCATCAAGAATATACACCCCTCTTCCGCTAGTATCGCTGTTTCTTAATACACGAGACTGTTCATCTTCTTTAGGGTCATAGCCTGCGCCCACGACCATGGCCATTTTTTCAATGACACTTCCTGATAACTTATACTTGATTTTAGCCAACAATGGCTTAGACCAGGTTTGTCCTAGTTCAGTAGAATAACCTGCGCTAGAAGGATCTTTTTTCCAAAGTAGTTTGGGGTTGGCGGGGTCGGTGACATTTAAAGCATAGTAAGCACGACCACCTCGGCGTAGTCCAAAATAAATATAAACATGATCATTGTCAGCAGCATTGATAGCTCCATCCTTATCTTCATCATGTCGCCAAACTGTTATGGCGCCATCAACACCATAGGGATGCTCGTCCGCAGAGGAGTTTCGATAGAGGATGTCGATATTGTCGAGTAAATCCTGGGGCATGAAAGCAAATTTTTCTTCACCATCATTAGCACTAATGGCGTGTAAATAACCTTCATTGGTACCAAAGAAAACATATCTTTTTGTGGCATCACTATTGTCGTAAGAAATGACGATGGGAGTGCTATGTAAAATATCACCCATATGTTGTCTTATGCCACAGTTTCCGGTATCGGTGACGGTTGCTTGAGTAGGGTCGGTACAATCTTTGCTACCTGACGGAGGAATAGCATAGCCACGAATGTAGTCAAGTACTTCATTTCTGTAGGCGGTAGTGGGTACACTTAACATCGCCAGAGTAATATCACTATTACTGGTTTTTAACTCATTAAGGGGTGCTCCCCATGTGCCTTTATTGCCGGACGTGTTATTAGTGCCATTGATATTGGTGTAGAGCTTACGGCTGACAGGATTCAGCAAGCCTGCAGCTCCACCGGATATTACCGGGTCAGCTGTAGATCCCGTTGCCCAAAGGTCAACTGAATTTCTTTTTAAGGTACCATTGGCTTCAATCGCTCTACGGCTATTGGTATCAACAGTACGGCCATTGCTTAATGTGAATTTTTTTATATTTCCTGCCCACGTCGGCTGTCCATCGATCTTTTTCATAATCGGTATAAAGACATCGTTGTTATGGGAGATTTGGGTGCTGGCATTCACGCTGAAGCCTGAGCTTGTCAGTGACAGGGCGCTTTGTTCTGTAAGAGTGGTTAACAGATTTTGAAATACCTGGGTTAGGTTTGCCGCATTGTTGGCTGAATAATATCGCCCTCCCCCTTGAGTCGCGAGTAAACTTAAATAGTTTTTGGCAGGTGAAGGGTCATCAACACCAAAGCCGATAGTGTAGGTATTGACATGCTGTTCACCATTCATGGTTGTATTTAAATCAGTATTCGCTAGGTGCTGTAATATTTCTGGTGCACAGCGACCATAAGAGAGCGTATTGGTATTGTCGTCTTCTCCGGGGATAGTTTGACACTCAGCAAGTGATAAGTAGCTTTCAATCTTGGTTTGTCTACTTGATGTATTGCTAGTTGTATCGTATGGCTCACCGTCAGAGAGGAGGACGAGGAAGTTGCTGTCGCATTCATCCGTAATGGGTGAGGTGTAAGTAGCACCTGTAGTTAATGCCCATGTGTCTGAAGGCGCTTGATTGCATTGATAGTACTGGGTACAGCTATATGTAGGTGAAGGAAGTGAAACGGTGGGCGGAGTTGACGCACACCGATATAAAGGCTCTGATACAGTTCCTTTGTTGATTCCACAACTGGTTCCACAGCTTGTATCTGTATTGCTAGTACAGTCTATTGCTAGTGAAGTAAAAGGAGCGGCGGCAGCTGGAGCGGCGGCAGGAATGATAGAACAGTATGGGCATGAATTATCAGCTATACAAGCCTGTATATTGGTTAATCCTCCATAGAGAGAAGTAGTAGTTGCAGAGGCTACCAGTGTACATGCTGAGGGGTCGCTCGGATCTTTGTTGGTGCACTGTGCTTCAGTCGCACATTTAGTAGTGTATATTACAGAGCTTCTAGTTTCGTAGTTACTGCCTGTGTAGGTCGATGGATGTGCTGCAATGAGATAATTGGCAGACTTATTACCTATATCTGGCACGTCACCCTTAAAGTAGCGAGCTACTTCATAAAGGGCTCCTGGAATAGGTGTGTTTCCAGCTGGAGTCCAGCTATTGACTATTTCTTTTAGGTAATCCTTAACGATCAGAGTTGCTGACGAGGGATCGGGAAATTGATCTGTACTTAGATCGAACATGCCTCTGTGGTTAGGGCTATTTGCCGGAATTGAAGGGCTAATGCTGGGATCATTTTGTAGCAAGTTTTGCATCAACAGGGTGGTTGCATCATCACTTAAGGGTGAAATAGGAAAGGCAACTCCTCTGTCGGGGTAGCTGCCGCCGCCATACATCGTTATTCCCACCTCTATGCTCGGATCCATTGAGTCTACAGCGCTACTAAATGTGTCTTGTAATACTTGCTTACGTGACCTTGACAGAGGGTCTGCGGGTACTGGATCATTCATGCTGTTTGAATTGTCCATCAAAAACATTATTTTAGGCGGTGGCGGTGGTGTGTTCCTAACCAGTATCTCGGTATCATCTGCGAATACAAATAGAGGGGCTGTTATAAATAATAGTAAGGGGATTAGTTGATACTTTGATATAGGTGTAAACATGATGTTGACCTTTATTTTATTATTATTGTCGAGAAGTTGTTTTTATCTTTCTTCTTTCGTGTTGCGGATATTTAGAATATGACGCATTCAGTCATCTGTTGTTGCTGTATTGGGTATGAACTGTATAACACCGGCTATATGCGTATCGACTGCTCCATCGCTACCGATGATACGGGAAGTTCCGGTCACTTTGAAAAACTGACAATGCACGCCACCTGCGTCACCCGACATTTCTGTACTCATTGCTATTTCATCCAGAGCGGGACAATCGCCAGTGTTCACTAATTCTACGGTGGTTTGCGTTGCAATACTGTCGGTGATGACTTCGGGAAACGTTTTCTCTTTGTTGCCAGCGGCATTGGCAGGACCGTTAGTCGTAGTGTCAACTAAATGAAACTTTCGACTGCTATTGGTAGACAATGTTTTAGCTAATGCAGATTCGGCTCCTTGATAGGCTTTGCCAAGCAAGACATCATTGATCGCTATTCTGGTTCTAAAGACAGATGAGCGACTCGAACTGAGGGCTAAAGTAGTCAGCACAATCAATGCCGCCAACGTCCAGATTAATGCGGCGCCTCGTTGTTGTTTTTTTAGGTGAAATGATTGATGCATTATGAGTATCTTAAGGCTGAGTGTTTGGAAGTCGGATTAGTGTAGTAAACACTGCCCGGTGGTATTTATCTGCCGCAATATCTACTTCTGTATCTAGCAATGCATAGCTTTGCGCGACAGCAGTTTCTTTCACTTCTTTCAGGGTTCTAACTAACACGGCAATCTGTACGCTAATCACCTGATTCCACGCAGCTTCGGCAGTGACCATCGTTGCATTCATATAGTTATCAACCCTGCCATTCATATTTTGATCAACACCGTAGTTGATTTGTATGTTCTCTACTCCTTTCACAAGAGTCGTTGCCGTGGACGAAAGCGATCCGAGGCATTGTAGCTCCGGTATGCTTCCAACAGTTGCAATGCTAAATGAGCTATAAATTTTAGCTGCCATAGGATCGATGCTGGTATTTAGTAGGCAATCTGCAGGCAATGTCTCGCCACTACAGTCCGTACTGAGGGTGTTATCACCAAAATAAACGACACCAATGGTATCTATGGCTGCATCCGTTGTTGTATTAATAATGGTGGTATCTGCAACATTGGTGCTGGTTGTGTCGACACCTGTTCCATTGCAAGATGCCGCTGCTACAGCACCTGTTATGAAATTGCTAGTAATGGGAAAGAGGTTGGCGGTACGATAACCCGTATGTTGAATGACGTCTCTTAGCTCGAACAGGGCATTTCTACCTGCCTCTTCCAACATAATAAATTGCTGCTGTTCCTGATAGCTTTTTTTATTACCAGCATACAATGTCAAAACGGCACCTAGCAAGAAAAGTCCAATCAGCATGGCTACCATCAATTCAATAAGATTAAAGCCTGTATGTTTTTTATTATTCATTCATCTAGCGTATTTGTATGGTTATATAGAACCTGTTATTCGTAAGCTGGTTAAAGTGATCCCGCCATTGTTCAGGTCTCGTTCCCCCCAGAAAATACTGATACTCACATCACGTGTCGAGCAATCGTTACCAAAGGTGCCATCAGCGGCAATGCACTGTATGGTCATTGAAGCTTCTGGCAGCTCATTCTTAACACCTCCATTGACACTGCTACCTACTTCACTACCACAAATAGCACGATGGCGTTCACTAATGGCTAATTGTGTTGCGGTACATGGTGTTGTGCCCGTCGCAGTTGAAATACACGTGGGGGTCGGGGCGCTAACAGGGCAGTTAAATACTGTTCCATCTGCAAGGTAGTTACTTATTCCTTGTGGATTTGCTCTAATGTTATCCAACAATGTGGTTGCCATATAGCGAGCCTGAGTTTCAAGAAAGGCATTGTGGGAGTTTTTAATACTACTTAGCTGTAAGCCTGCAATACCGAGGAGTCCTGTCGATAGAATGACCGCAGTGACTAATACTTCGATCAGTGAAAACCCGGATTGTTGATGTTTTATGTTCATTATTATTTTTATTAAACTGTATTTTTAGTGATTTTAATTAGTTAGCGTCCATAAAGACCAGAACTATACAATCTGTAGGTCGGATAAGCGCGAGCGTCATCCGACAAGTCTTTAAATACAGCATCTTGCCGGATGGCGTTCCTTATCCTGCCTACCGAAAACTACCTCTACCTAGCAGGGGGAGGGGTGGAATGTCAAGCTAAGTGCCTGATTTGTCATGCCCTCTCCCCTGCTTAGGGCGATCTAGACGGCAACTAATTAAAATAAGAACTGCCGCTTCTGCTGACATCCAAAGTTTTAAAAGTAGTAGAGTTTGCGCTAATAGTTAGCGTTCCTGCACCTTGTGCCACTCTCCCTGATATTCCAAATCGGATGCCAGGTATTATGGTATTGCTATTTGTAATCGACATGTTGCCTTGAAAAGCATCCGTTACCTTCAATAGTTCTTCTGCGACGTCCAATACACCGTCGGTATCATCATCAAGGAAAATTAACCATCCATTTGCATAATCGGCGTTCACACCTAATGGTTCACAAGTCGTCGTTGCGCCATCGCTATTTTTAGCACAAAGAGTGACATTGGTTCGACGCATTACTGCTTCCATTCTGGTAAAGCTAATGGCTGTATAGATTTCATCGCTGATGGTGGCTAGTCGGTTTTTTCCGATAAATGACTGAAAACTGGGTACGGCTAAGCCTATAAGAATGGCAGATATGACAACAACGATTAATAGTTCAACGATGGTGAAGCCTGATGGTGAATGGTTATACGTTGATTTCATTTCTATCTTACGGTCTTTATTTATTGTTATTATGACGATAGCTTTAATTATTTTTACATTTTTTGTCATTTCGGTCAATGCCGCTAGTCTGAAACCATCGTTATATTAGTAGTTTGACACATCATAGGTTTAGCAAAACCGTTTGCTGATTAGAACTTGTCAGCTTAAGGCTAGTGTGAAATCGTTAATAAGATCATCAACATCTTCAATGCCGATAGATAAACGAATTAGACCATCAGCTATGCCCATTGATGCTCTTCTTTCAGCACCCATTTCGTAGTAAATGGTATGTGCAACGGGTATGGCTAGCGTTCGATTGTCGCCTAAATTGGTGGCGGTAATGACAAGCTTTAACTTGTCTAGAAAATCAAAGCAGTCGATATTGTCATTGAGTTCAATACTCATTAACGAACCATAGGCTGTGAATAACGTGCTGGCGCGTTGGTGTTCTTTGTGGCTCTCTAATCCAGGATAAAAAACCTGATTGATCAATGGGTGCTGTTCAAAAAAATGAGCGAGTACCAGGGTGTTGCTGGTTGATTTTTTCATACGCAGCGCTAATGTTTCGGAGCCCACTGATAGGTGGTGTGCGGCTTCTGCGCTGAGTGTGCCGCCCATGTCGCGTAGCCCTTTCTTCTTGATTTGCAGGATACCCCACATAGTCGTTTCGACTTTTTTATAGGTATCATAAATATTGTCGTAAGTAGACCAATCGAAACAGCCGGTCTCGGTGACTGAACCGCCCAATGCATTCCCATGTCCGCCGATATATTTGGTGAGGGAGTTAATAATAAGCCCCGCTTTAACACTTTTCGGCTGGAATAATAAAGGGGTGGTTAGGGTGTTATCGACGATATATAGAAATTCTTGTTCCGCACAATAATCACCGATAAGAGCAAGGTCTGTGATTTGTGTTCGTGGGTTGGCGATGGTTTCGACGAATACTGCTTTTGTATTTTCCTGAGTGGCATCAATAACATTTTTCACGTCGGTGGCATCAACAAAGCTGACTTCGATACCGAGGGTACTTAGTGTATTAAAAAAACTGTTTGTGTTTCCAAATAGATAAGCGCTGGAGATGAGATGATCGCCTGATCTTAAAAGGGTTAATAGGGTGGCGCTGATTGCCGCCATTCCAGTAGCAAAACAGCAGGTCGCAAGACCGTCTTCTAAAATAGTTATTTTTTCTTCAAGTGCGGCAACGGTTGGGTTGGTCGCTCTGCCGTAAGAATATCCTTTGGTTTTACCTTGAAAAACAGCTGCGATGTCCCGTGAATTTTTAAAGCCAAAGGCAACGGAGGTGTGAATTGGCTGGTGAAGAGAGCCATGTTCAATATTTTTTTGTGGGTCTGTATGCAGGAGTTGGCTCATTAAGCCTTTTTTAGAACTCATTTTTGCTACCTTTAATACTGTCCTTATTGGTTAACCTAATGCCGTCCTAGTATTATCATAGAATAATAGTGTTAGTTTGTACGTGTTGCTGGGATATTGTTTAACTTGAGACTAGCCGCTTAGCCATTCTTTAGTTCTTCCAGAGTGATGTTCTCATGTTGTAGCATGGATTCAAGCAAACGTGTTTGAATGGCAACTTCCAGTTGATAGGAGCCACTATCCGTGATGACTTCTTTGAGAACAGCGTTATCTTCATAAAGTTTGGCGCGCAAACGGGCATATTGCGGAGGCAAGGTTAGTATCCCTTCAAATAGGGACGTGGCAAAGATTTCACTGAGATGATCTTTTAGTAAATCCAGACCTTCTCCTGATTGGGCTGATAACCAAACACGAGCCGGAAAACCATCATGTGCCGGCTCGAAACGGGGTTGTGAATCTTCGCTTAGATCAATCTTATTCATGATCTCTATTTGGGTGATTTTATCTGCACCTATTTGCTCAATGACATTGTTCACCTCAGCACGGAACATATCTCGTTGTTCGTCCTGAGAGTCGATTACATGTAATAGAATATCAGCTTCGATGGTTTCTTGAAGGGTAGAGCGGAAAGCTGCGACTAAATCATGGGGTAGATCTTTTATGAAACCTACCGTATCGGCGAGTACTATTTTTTGTTGATTGGGTAAATCCAACCTCCTTAAGGTAGGGTCTAGTGTGGCGAATAGTTGGTCTGCTACGAACACATTAGCTTGGGTTAGCTTATTAAAGAGTGTTGATTTACCGGCATTAGTATAGCCAACCAGTGAGACGGTTGGAGTTTCTACTTTTTTACGTAACTGACGGCCTTGTTCGCGCTGGTTCTGAACTTTTTTCAGACGTTTATTGATTTGCTTGATACGAACATTTAGTAGTCGACGGTCTGTTTCTAGCTGGGTTTCGCCAGGGCCGCGCATGCCGATACCACCTTTTTGACGTTCAAGATGTGTCCAGCCGCGGACTAACCGTGTAGACATGTGTTTTAGTTGGGCAAGTTCTACCTGTAGCTTGCCGTCATGGGATTGTGCGCGTTGGGCGAAGATATCCAGGATGAGTCCTGTTCGATCCATTACCCGGCATTCAAATAATTTTTCCAGGTTACGTTCCTGGGCAGGACTGAGCGAATGATCGAAAATGACAACATCGGCGCCATGCACAACAACCTGTTGTTTAATCTCGTCAGCTTTTCCTTGGCCTACGAAGTGTTTAGGGTCTGGAGAGTGGCGTGAACCGGTTATGAAAGCGACGTCATCGGCACCTGCTGAACGCACGAGCTCCTGAAATTCTTGTTGGTCATATTTTTCGAGCTTAGTGTTCAAGCCGATTTGAATAAGTATCGCTGTTTCGCCATGTTTGGGGCGTTCAAATAATTCCAAATGAGTATGTTGTGTGCAAGTAGGTTGGAAGGTGGGGTAGCGGCATCCTACTATTATAAACGGTGCGTTGTGTTACGCATGATTGTAGTAGGATGCTTGCTATCAGTTTTGTCTATTTTTTGATTTCTAGACTATTCGTCTTCGTCGGTTAAGCTCAACTTAATGGGCCGACCTGGCACGATTGTTGAAATTGCGTGTTTATAAACAAGCTGGTTGACAGCGTTGCCAAGTAAAATAACGAATTGATCAAAAGATTCAACGTGACCTTGTAGTTTGATTCCGTTCACAAGGTAAATAGAAACGGGGATTCTTTCCTTACGTAATGCGTTGAGGAAGGGTTCTTGTAAAGTGTGCCCTTTAGACATCATGTTAACTCCTGGCTTATTGGGGATTTTTAGTTATTTAATTTTAGTTGGTTAATTTATACATTATTATTAATTGGCTTAATGCTACATAGCTACAAGCAGAAAGAAGCTGTTTGATAATGATATTTTATTGTCGAGCGAGAGGAATAGTATAATTCACTGTTTAAATAGTGAAGACTTTAATGCCTAATGGTAGTGTCTAGTTGATTAAAAAGCCCCTAATTTTGCTTTTCATCACTGCTATATTGTCATCTTCCATGAACAGTTGAATTACTTCTTTCTCCGAGCGCAACCATGTTAATTGTCTTTTTGCTAGTTGTCTGGTTGAGACGATAGCACGTTCTTTCATCAGTTTGTAGTCATTTTCACCCACCCTTTGACTATCAAGATATTCCCAAATTTGTCGATAACCTACGGAACGCATAGCAGGAAGCTCAATATCTAAGTCTTCTCTGGCATAAAGCTTTTCAACTTCATTGACTAAACCTCGTTCTAGCATGTCTTCAAAGCGGAGTGCTAGTCGTTCTCTCAAGACTTCTCTGTTTCGCGGAACAAGTGCGAATTTTATTACCCGGCAAGGAAGTGGCTGTGGTTTGGCTTCTTTGTGCAAGGTAGTTAAAGGTGTACCGGTGATCTCATAAACTTCAAGTGCGCGTTGAATACGCTGTGGATCGTTGGGATGAATGCGAGCAGCAGCTTCGGGGTCTATTTCGTTAAGACGTTCGTGTAGAAAAGACCAGCCTTTTTCTGCTGCTTCTGCACTAAGTCTTGCTCGAACATCTGGATCAGCCGAAGGTAGAGGCGCAATACCATTTAGTAAGGCTCGGTAATACAACATAGTGCCACCCGCTAATAAGGGTATATTGCCAGTGTCAGTTATTTCTTTCATTTCACGCAGTGCATCAGTGCGGAAATCAGCGGCTGAATAAGCTTTAGAGGGATCGATAAAATCCAGTAGTCGGTGCGGAGCTAGTTCGAGTGTTGCTTTATCGGGCTTGGCAGTACCGATATCCATCTGAGTGTAAACCTGTGCAGAATCCACATTGATTATTTCGACCGGAAAGTGCTTGCACATTTCAACAGCAAGTTCGGTTTTTCCTGTACCGGTAGCACCCATAATGCATATGCATGGTGGCAGATTTTTTTCTTTTTCTTTGTCGTTATCTTGGTTTTGGTCTCGTTTTTGATCAAGGCTGCTCACTACTGACCTCGCATAAACAGCTTGTCTAGTTGGTCAATACTCATTTGTGTCCAGGTAGGGCGCCCGTGATTGCATTGGCCGCTGCGCTCAGTGCGCTCCATGTCTCGTAATAAGGCATTCATTTCTGGGAGTGATAGCTTATGATTGGCTCTTACAGAACCATGACACGCCATGGTGGATAATATTTCATTGATTTGTGTATTAACCCGATCGCTATTGCCATGAGTAATCAAGTCAGAGAGTACGTCACGAGTTAGCGTCTCTATATCGGCACCTCTTAATAAGGTCGGTGTGGCGCGAATGACAATTTTTTCAGCTTCAAGGCGATTAATACCAAAGCCCAGTTGAGCAAATGTTTCTTCGTACTCTTCAGCAAAGTCGGCTTCTTTCTGGCTAACACTAATAGCAAGTGGCACTAATGAAGGTTGAGAGCGGATAGCATCTTCAGTATGGCTGTTTTTTAAAGATTCATAGGTTATACGCTCATGAGCGGCGTGCATATCCACTAACACTAAGCCATTGGCATTTTCAGCGAGTATATAAATGCCATGGAGTTGGGCTAGTGCATAACCCAAAGGAGGCACATCACTATCTTCTTCAGTTTGTACAGGTAGTGATGGGGCAGGAAGTGAACTGCCTGGAAATGACAATGAGCTTGATTGAGCCGATGCAGGAATATAAGGTTGACCCAGTTTTTGATAGGTAGCCAGTTGTTCATTTACGGGCATGCCTAGACGCCCTTGCTGGGGTGAGTAGGCCGTGTTTGTATTGGATGACTGCTGTGATGGCAAATCAGGTCGCTCAACGTTTTGCATGGCAGAGTCTGCATCTGGACGGACATCGGCGAGTGCCTGATGCAGCGTTCTATATAAGAAGTCATGCACCAGTCGTGCTTCACGAAACCGTACTTCATGCTTGGTGGGATGTGCATTTACATCCACATTCTCTGGATTTAACTCCATAAACAATACATAGGCGGGATGTCGTCCATGATAAAGCACATCTCGATAAGATTGGCGTACCGCATGAGTCACTACTTTATCTTTAATAATGCGGTTGTTGACATAGAAAAATTGTAAGTCGGATTGTGATCGAGAAAAGGTAGGCAGGCCGATCCAACCCCATAGTCGTATCCCTGAAGCTTCATAGTCAATATAAAGAGATTGCTCCATAAAGGCGCTACCGGTAATTCGCGCTACACGCTTATCCGCCTCTTCCTGTGTCGTGGCAGGTCGCAACATTAGTGTTGTCTTTTGGTTGTGGCGTAGTTCTATCGCAGTATCAAAACGGCTTAAAGCCATTTTTTTAACCACATCTTCCAGATGCTTGTATTCAGTACGTTCTGTTTTTAGGAACTTACGTCTGGCGGGTGTGTTATAAAACAAATCACGGACTTCGATAGTCGTGCCGATGGGATGAGAGCTAGGCTCTGGCTCCATCTTCTCTTCATCGGTTGTTTCGGTTAACGTCCAAGCGCTTTCTGCATCTTTACTGCGTGATGTGAGAATGAGTCGTGATACGGAAGCAATGCTGGGTAATGCCTCTCCGCGAAATCCTAAACTGGTGACATGTTCAAGGTCATCAAGGCTAGCTATTTTACTGGTAGCGTGACGACTGAGTGCGAGTTGAAGTTCGTCTTTCGGTATGCCCACTCCATTATCACGAATGCGAATACGTTTTAATCCGCCTTGCTCAATATCAATAATAATTTCTGTAGCTTCAGCATCAAGAGCGTTTTCAGCTAACTCTTTAAGCACCGAAGACGGGCGCTCCACCACCTCACCTGCGGCGATTTGATTGATAAGATGTGAAGGAAGTTGTTTAATAGACATTTGGGGTATGACTTAAGCATCAAATAAAGCAGATGTCAAAATACTAAGGCTTACTTTAATGCCTCTAATGTCATCATACTGACCTTTATGCCACCTAAAAGATCTCATCCACTTTATATCTTTAGTCAATAATTAACCTTCATGCTTTTGTAGCCCCAGCTATTGCCTAACTATAACCACCCTTTGCCCGCCTATGTTTTTATCTGTACACTCCATTGCTTTTACAATATGGAAAATTCAAGCCTTTTCTATCCGTCATATCTTTCGTGCAAATTCGTGCAACGGTTCCTTGTAAAAACGTAACATCTGAATAATTTTAAGACTCAAAAACCTATGACCATATCAGTAGCCATCATCTCCGATACGCATGCACATTTAGATGCGCGCATCGCTAACCTCATTACCGAATGTGACTATGCTATTCATGCGGGAGACATTTGTAGTGAAGACATTTTGACAGCGATGCAACCTAAAACAGGTAAGATTTATGCTGTTGCGGGTAATAATGATATGTATTTAAACGCGGGGAATATTCCTAATAGTCTGGAAATAGACCTACCTGGGGGTAAAGTAGCCATAGAGCATGGGCACGAACACGGCATACATCAACCCAGCCATGACTCTCTCAGAAAATCCTACCCTGATGCAAAAGTCATCGTCTACGGACATACCCATAAAATGCTACAAGACAAGGATGAACTACCATGGATCATTAACCCGGGTGCAGCGGGAAGAACAAGAACACGAGGCGGACCATCCTGCCTAGTACTAACGTGCAGTGAGCCGGAGTGGGAAGTCAAAGAATACCGTTTTAGCGAAGAAGGATAATTGGCTTGAATATCTAATTGAGCCGTTAACCACAAAGCAACTCCACAAATTAGAATTTACAATATTGTTTTTATAGGGGGCTTGTTGTTTGTAGTGATGAGCGCTATTGATAAATGTTACATCAGATTAATTGAAGGCTTCAATAATTGCATAACTTTTATAAAGTGCTTGCTGATTATATATGGTTGTTTTATAAAAAAATATCACACGTATAAAAAACCAACACATTGTTTATAATGACATATAAATATTATCTATATGTTTTTTCTGCCCTGTACTTAAGAGGGCAATGATAGTAATCTTTGCCAGTTTGTTAGGCAGACCCACTTGGCTTACAGCCTAACTGGGCAAAAAACTAACCATTAACTATTTATAACGTGCTATGAATTTGAGGAATAATACCTCAGTCTATACGCTCATGAAGTACCCTATTTTTTTAGCTCCAAATAATATTGTAATGCTCTTGTTGTAATGCTTTTGTATAATGCTCATCATTATTATTTAACAGCAAATTTTAACTACCACTACTCCCACTTGGGTCGTAGACACGAGGAAATAAGGATGATTAAACCAATTGGTTCTGACGAACTACAACCACGCTTCGTCTATGATGTTGCTGAACATGAAAAGCTCAGTAAAGAAGCTGAATCTCTACCTTCAGTAGTCATCAGCTCACAAGCTGCCGCTAATGCAGTGATGATGGGCGGTGGTTATTTCAATCCATTGAAAGGTTACATGAATGTAGCTGATGCGATGGGCGCAGCTGAAAAGATGACCTTATCAGATGGTTCGTTCTTCCCTGTTCCTGTTCTATGCTTACTTGAAAATACAGACGCAATGGGTGATGCAAAACGTATCGCATTACGTGACCCAAATGTAGACGGCAACCCCGTTATTGCCGTCATGGATGTGGATGCGATTGAAGAAGTTACAGATGCTCAAATGAAAACGATGACGGATAAAGTCTATCGTACTGATGATATGGAGCATCCAGGTGTTTCGGCTTTCAATAGTCAGGGACAAACAGCTATTTCTGGCCCCATCCAAGTATTGAATTTCAGCTACTTCCAGACTGAATTTCCTGACACATTCCGTACTGCGGTTGAAATTCGTGAAGCAATTGCTAAGCAGGGCTGGGAAAAGGTTGTTGCTTTCCAAACACGTAATCCTATGCATTTAGCACATGAAGAACTTTGTCATATGGCAATGGATCGCCTTGGCTGTGATGGTCTGGTTATTCACATGCTGCTGGGCAAACTTAAAGACGGTGATATCCCTGCACCGGTTCGTGATGCATCTATTCGTAAAATGGTTGAAGTTTACTTCCCTGAAAACAGCGCGATGGTGACAGGTTATGGCTACGACATGCTTTATGCTGGGCCACGTGAAGCAGTCCTTCATGCTTACTTCCGTCAAAATATGGGTGCTACGCACTTCATTATTGGTCGTGACCATGCTGGAGTAGGTGACTACTATGGTGACTTTGATGCGCAGACTATCTTTGATGATGAAGTGCCAGAAGGCGCAATGGAAATCGAAATGTTCATGGCAGACCACACAGCTTGGTCTAAGAAGTTAAACAAAGTTGTGATGATGCGTGAAGTAGATGATCATGAAAAAGATGACTTTGTGCTTCTATCAGGCACTAAAGTTCGTGAAATGCTGGGTAATGGCGAAGCGCCACCTAAAGAATTCTCTCGTCCTGAAGTCGCTAAGATTTTGATTGAGTATTACCAAAGCCTGTAATTACGTAGCTACTAGCCCATTTAGTGGGTTGAGTATTACAACTAAAAACCCTAACAGCATGTAGCTGCTAGGGTTTTTATGCCTACTTAAGACTGAATCGTTTTAGTGAAGAAAGTTAAAAGTAGAAAGAGCAACATTTAAGGATCGCAGATAAAATGAATACGGATAATTTACAAGGCTTTTTGCTGGGTAATGTCGGAATGCCCTTTATCATTGGATTAGCCGTCGGTTATTTTGCCAAGAAAGCGCTAAAATTTGCTCTCTTTATGGGTGGAGTGGCTATTGTCGTCATGTTTGCGACAGAATATTACGGCTTCACTACGCTAACGGATGAAGGTCTAACCGATACCACCGCTATGGTGGTCAATAGCATGAAAAGCTTTTTTGGTTTCTTAACCGAACGATTAAGTCATATCACCAGCCGTGGACTAAGTGCTGTGGCGGGTTTTGCAACCGGTCTTAAATTTGGCTAATCTTAGGGTATGTTTGAGCCAGAAGACTTAAAAAAACTAGCCACATGGGAAATGCCTTTCGGTAAATATGAAGGCAGGTTACTGATTGATTTACCCGAAGCTTATCTGCTTTGGTTTGAAGGTAAAGGAATGCCAAGCGGACAGCTTGGTATGCTAATGAAGCTGGCTATCGAAATAAAGCTAAATGGTCTTGAGTATCTTATTGAGCCGTTAAAGTCTTAACCGGCTCTACATTCTGTTGTCCTGTTGCATCTAAAAAAACTACAATCCATGTGATATTAGCCTATTCTTTATCAAGAACCATGCAAACCCTTAATAGGGACTAGGAGGCTTGGGAGGGCTGTATCCATGGACAATCAAAAAAAAGGTATATCTCGTCGGCATTTTTTACTCACATCTATAGCACTTGGGCTAGGTATTCCAGGTTGTTATAAAGCTGAAACGGTTAAAGACAACCCAACCCAAACGACTAAAACCACCACTAGCACCACCAGCACAACAAAAAAGACCCATCCACCAGCAACCTCCGATCATGTTATCTATTTCATGCGTGATGATGCTGAATATGAAAAATATAAACAGCCCTTTAACAAACGCATACAGGCCTCACCGAAAGTTATTGCGGTGTGTTTTGATGAGAAAGGCGTTCAAGAAGCAGTCCACTATGCACGTTATTACCAACTACCTGTAGCCATTAAAAGCGGCGGACATAGCCTGGAAGGTTATTCTGTTAATGATAACGGTTTAGTGATTGAGCTATCCCAAATGAATCAACTCCTTTATGACCCAGCAACTAAAACATTAACCGCTGAACCCGGATGTAAACTGGCTGACGTCTATGCGTATCTGGCTGGATTCAACCGACTCTTACCGGCAGGTTCATGCGGAGGTGTCGGCTTGGGTGGGCTGACACTGGGGGGAGGTTATGGATTCTTTGCCAGAGAGATGGGTTTGACCTGTGATCATTTGTTGACGACACGATTAGTGGATGGCAAAGCAAACATCCATCAATCCAGAGGGAATGATGAATTATTATGGGGTAGCAAAGGCGGTGGTAATGGTAATTATGGTGTCACCACACAATTCGTTTTTAAGACACAGCCCGCTCCGAGTAATTTCACTTCCTATCTGTTCAAGTTCTACCGACTGGATTCAAACAAAGCCAAGCAGCTTGCACAATTGTGGTTCAAGCTTATGGAAACATTACCTGACAGTTGTTATGGCTCTTACATATTAGGCCATAAAGCATTGACGATATTAGTCACCGATACAAAAGAGCAACCCTCCGCTGCACTAACATCGATATTGGGCAAACTAAAAACAAAAGCAAGCAGAGTATATCCACCGAGCAAGCAGCCTTTATTAGAAGCACTCGAACGCTATCAAGGACGCCCAGGCCCACTGTATTTTAAAAACGTATCTGCGGGTTACTACCAGTCATTTAAAAACTTGGATAAAGTATTTCTCAAGATGCATCAACGCATGCGTCAACAACGCGGTATGTTATTACAGATTAATACTCTAGGGGGGGCAATTAACAACTCCCAACTGGAAACAAGTGCAGCCTACCCGCACAGGAAAGAGCTGTTTTTGGGAGAGTTACAAGTTTATTGGGATAAGGCATCGCAAGGCGCTAGAGCTATTAAAAGCGTGCAAGTAATCCAAACCATGCTCGCCGGAAACGGAATTAACAAGCACTATAGAAATTATCCAGATATTGATCTTCCCAATTGGCAACAGTCCTATTACGGCAAAAACTATCCCCGTTTGCAACAACTAAAACGACGATACGATGCTGATAACATGTTTCAGCATCCTCAAAGTGTTGAAAGCTAGACCTTCTAAGAATGCCCACGCATTTCTTCTTACTGATGACTAAAGCAGCTAACAACAAAGAATAAGAATTAATGCGCTTTAAAACTCCAAAAAACAGTGTAAAATGGACTTTTAAAGTCCATAATGCCGCCATTATGTATAAAAGACTCTTCAAACCACCTAAAAATAAAAGTTTTTTCCTGTTCGGTTCGCGTGGCACAGGCAAGACAACATGGCTTAAAACCCATTTTACGGATGCCATCTACCTGGATTTCTTACGACCAGAGCTACTTCGGCGTTTGTTAGGATCAGAAAATCGTCTGGAAGAATACATTCCCTCCGATTACAAAGGTTGGGTTGTTATGGATGAGGTGCAAAAAGTCCCTAACCTTCTCGATGAAGTGCATCGCCTGATTGAGGAAAGAAAGGATCTCTATTTTGTACTGACGGGATCAAGTGCCAGAAAACTTAGGCGGAATCAGGTGAATCTACTTGCTGGAAGAGCCTTGAAATACCAATTTTTCCCACTAACCTGCACGGAAGTAGGTGATGACTTTAATCTGCTTCATGCGCTTAAATACGGAATGTTACCTTCAGTTTTTAGCGAAGAGAACCCTCAAAAATACCTGCAAGCCTATATTCAAACCTATTTAGAACAAGAAGTTCAACAGGAAGGGTTGACTCGAAATATCGGCGCCTTTAGTCGTTTTATGGAAGTTGCCAGCTATTCACAAGGAGAATCCTTGAATGTGACAGAAATCGCCAGAGAAGCCGGTATAAACAGAAAAGTGGCAGAGAATTATTTCTCCATACTTGAAGACCTACTAATTGCTTTTCGCCTGCCTGTTTTTACTAAAAGAGCCAAACGCCGCTTAACTCAGCATAGAAAGTTTTACTACTTTGATACGGGTGTTTTCTACCATCTGCGTCCTAAGGGAATATTGGATAGCCCAGTAGAGCTCGAAGGCATTTGTCTTGAGACACTAGTGTTACAAGAAATACGTGCCATGAATGAATACATGAACTGGGGTTACACGCTTTCATTCTGGCGAACAGCAACGGGTATCGAAGTTGATATTATCTGTTACGGAGAGAATGGTTTCTACGCTATTGAAGTCAAACGTACCCGCACGATTAGCCGCAAACAACTTAGTGGTTTGAAGAAATTTAGAGAAGACTATCCAGAAGTCACCCCATACTTTATTTACGGAGGTAAGGATAAACTGGAAATTGAAGGGATTAAGTTAATACCAGTCACCACCTTTTTACAGAATATCAAGCAGTATATGGAGTAAGCTGGCTTATCGTATAGCCATTTCAACGCTCGCTAATCTCGTTGACATTCTACCTTCGAAAACAGTACATAAAAATAGAACTTGATAATAACTTTTAACGCGCATCAAGTTTTGTCTGATCTGTTTACGTGTGGTAACAGTCGTAAGCGGATGGATGAGTTCCGATACTAGCCATCGGAATGCCTGATAAACTTGTCAGATAGCGTATGGGGGACGGTGTTAGTGTTCCGATACCCCACCATCGGAATGCCTGATAAACTTAATGCAAGTGGTGCCAACTGCGCTAAATAGTTCCGATACCCCACCATCGGAATGCCTGATAAACTCCTCGATCTCTCATGATGTAAGCCCTCAACGTTCCGATACCCCACCATCGGAATGCCTGATAAACTGTTTTGCTAAGGGCCGTAATGTGCCATATTAGTTCCGATACCCCACCATCGGAATGCCTGATAAACTCATGGGGTGGTGACTAACAACCTTCCATTTGTTCCGATACCCCACCATCGGAATGCCTGATAAACTTGCTTCCGATACCCCACCATCGTTGATACCCGATACCCCACCATCGGAATGCCTGATAAACTTGCTCGGAGGCTCGCTTCCGATACCCCACCATCGGAATGCCTGATAAACTTCGTAGGCTGTGCCAAGAGCATCCAATTCGTGTTCCGATACCCCACCATCGGAATGCCTGATAAACTTGCGGATGTTGTTTTCCGATACCCCACCATCGGAATGCCTGATAAACGAGGTTCCGTTCCGATACCCCACCATCGGAATGCCTGATAAACTAAAAAAGACCGAAACTCCGTCTCAGCATCCGTTCCGATACCCCACCATCGGAATGCCTGATAAACTAATTGCGGGTGTGTTTGAAGACGGTGTGTGGTTCCGATACCCCACCATCGGAATGCCTGATAAACTAGCCATGCACATCAAAACACTACTACGCATGTTCCGATACCCCACCATCGGAATGCCTGATAAACTAGAAAGTATAAACAATACAATCTAACCAAAGTTCCGATACCCCACCATCGGAATGCCTGATAAACTTTCTCAAGAGTTTAGCATGTACGCTCTATGGTTCCGATACCCCACCATCGGAATGCCTGATAAACTAAAATCGCGATAGTTCACCTGTATAACCCAGTTCCGATACCCCACCATCGGAATGCCTGATAAACTTGTCCGTCATCTTGGAAAGACGATCAGTGGGTTCCGATACCCCACCATCGGAATGCCTGATAAACTACTAGTGAAGGGTGGGACGATAGCCAGTATGTTCCGATACCCCACCATCGGAATGCCTGATAAACTGAGGGAACAACCGAGGCTGCCGCTGTACGTTCCGATACCCCACCATCGGAATGCCTGATAAACTGAAGCCAAATCTAATATCCTTCTTGATCAGAAGTTCCGATACCCCACCATCGGAATGCCTGATAAACTAAGACAAAATCAATTAACGCTTACGCCCTCGTTCCGATACCCCACCATCGGAATGCCTGATAAACTGGTCTAGATCACGTTCTACCCCACCATCGGAATGCCTGATAAACTTGTTCCGATACCCCACCATCGGAATGCCTGATAAACTAGGTGTGTTGTATGCTTATGATTTTATTGTGAGTATATTTAGAACAGCTCGATTTGCTCTGGCAAATCGAGCCTTTTCTTTGTGCGTTCGCGTCCAAGAAATTCACGAGTCATTCCGTATTGTTTATCAGTTAACATGAAATATACCACATGCCCGTTTTCCGGTATGACATTTCTGAGCCTTGCAATTAGTGCTTCTGCTTTAGCCAAAGTAGGGCAATGTCGCAAATAAACTGAATATTGTAGCTGATGAAAATTTTCTTTTAATAAAGATTTTCTGTAGACAGTATAAGCTCTTCTATCTTCTTTAGTCAGTGTTGGTACATCAAATACAGCTAATACCCACATAATTCTCCACCCATTAGCTGCCATGACATTCTTCCATTGATACATCATTTGGCAATGTTAACTTAGATTGTTTACCTTCTAGCAAACGACAGTAACTGGTGACCGTTTCTGCAATAGCACTCGCAAGCCTAAAAGTACTATTGCCCATATCAATCTCTAACTTAATAAATTGTAGTAATTCTGTTTTAGTTTGAGCAGTAATTTCCTGATCGACAAGTTGCATAGCATGAACCTTTCGTTCCACCAGAAAACGATAAGGCTCCATCAGATCATCAACGAGATTAAAAGGGTTTTGTTGGTTATCATGGCCAACACCTAATGCAGTATTTAAACCATTAAGTACTAATTGACGAGCTACCATGGCTCGTAAAACAGCAGCTCCAAAATTAATGTGGATATTAGTAGAATCAGTGGCTCCTTGCTTTCGTCGCAAAAAACCAGAATCAAATAAATGTTTCCAATAATGCTTACTTGCTTGTGCTTCAGCGTTTTTCACATCACCTTTAGTCACTTCTTTGCTAAGCCTTTCAAGTCGCAAAGCACCTTTTAAACCTAATCCCCTTAGGTTTTTTGCTTGAGTTAAAATTCTAGCTTTAACAATTTGTTGCCACACAATGCCTAGTTTTTCTTTTTGCTCAAGATTGATTTGTAAACGTAAGCGCTGTCTAAGCAATTGGTTTCCAACATAGGAAAGCATTAACCCACTTGGATGATGTTTATCATCTGTTACTAAAATAGCTGATCCCGCTTCAGATAATGCTTTCAAAACATGAACACTTAACTGGATAGTATGGTGATGAAGACAAATCACCGCTATATCAGCTGGAAGAATAAAAATGTCTGGATGATCCTTTCTAGAAATTCTTAACCTGCCTAATTTAATAGATAAATATGCTGGATTTTCAATGAGTAAAATTCTATTTTCTGACATGTTAAAGTATCGCCAGCCTTAGAATTCCTTTTCCACTTACGCTCCTTAGCCCTGTTTCATAACTTAAATCTAATTTTTTTGCTTGCTGTGCAGTTTTTTCAAGATCAAGTACTTCATTAGCTTCTGTGACTTGAACCATTATGAACTTTCCTGCTGTTTTCATTTGTTTCAGTATAAAGTGCTTACCATCATTCGTATCAACAATAGTGTCGCCTTTGTAGAAACGCATTGCTGTAGGTGGAAGAGGCTTCCCTTTTTCTTGATAAGCTTCATCCATTTTTACAGCACGTATTTCTGGCTTCCCTTCCTCAGTAGTAGTTATTTGAAAGTAAGCATTCCCATCATATTGAATATATTTTTCATGTGTCTGCTTTGAGCTTCGACTATCAAAATAGATACACTTTGCGGTACTAGAAGACTTGTCTTGAATAATTTTTACACGTCTGATAGGTGTGTTATATCCAGCATAAATAATATTTTCATTTAAGGCTTGTTCAGCAGTCTTTCCAGATTTAACTCTGTTATCAAAAGCTTCAAGAACAATATTTTTGGTGCTTTCTGGAGTAATTTTTTCAAGTTTTTTTCGAGTTGCTATTACGTCCTTTGCTTTACTTCCCGTCGCTAATCCTTTCAGTTCTGTTCTTAAGGTAAGTTTTTCAACAGGTTTTGTAGTAACATTTTTTTCACCTTCAATAGTTACAATACCATAAGCAGTTTTTTTGAAAATACTGCCACCAATCTGCCTGTCAGGTTTATGAGTAATATGATGGTTTCGGGTGATATCTAGCGCATGATCACGAATATCTTTTAACGGCGGCTCGACTGCCAAAGACATTCTCACTCTTCCTCCTTCACGGGATTGCTCACTACGTTGTTTATAATTTTTTGCCATTTTTTGAAAGAGGCTTCGGGTAGTCATGGCGATTACAAGCGCATCAATAACATGATGACGATGATCAATACGCTTTTCGATCATTCGATCCGTCCGTACAGCTCCACTCTTAGCCCTATAGTGTCCCTCCCAATAGCTTTTATGCAGATTAAACGTATCCTGCGTAATAATATTCTTGTTAGTATCTAATACAGCTAAATTTGATTCATAACGAACTTCAGGGATGACTGTTTCTAGTCCCCATATTCGCCTCAGATAAGCTGTTAATTGACCTCTACTTACAGATACATCACTACAAATAGTTTTCATCCATTGAGTTGCTAATTTAGCGATCCAAGATGATTCATGGTATTGCCTATTGGTAAAGCTTTCGATGATATTACTATTGATAATTTCAGGTTTATAATCTGTAATTGTTAACAATCTGGCTTTAACAAATCGTTTTTTCTTCTCTAGATCAGCTGCGCGATCTTGTACTAGCCGCCATCGGTCAGGGTCTTTTCCATCGCCCCATTTTTGCCAAGGTGTTAAATCACCTTTTTCATCATTACAACTGCGGTGAGCAAGAATAATATGATCCTGTTGACGTCCCACTCGTGTTAAAGATTTAGGTACAATGTGTTCAAGGTCTGTTTCTGAAGAGAGGCTCATACGTTTTTCGCAATAAGGACACTTGTGTGATTGTTCCTCCCATAAACGATAGCGGAAAATATTTGTCGAGGTGGTTGCTATGCCATGGCTCTCTAATTCTTTTTTTGCCCTCTCTCTTGCAATACGGTTTTTATTGATTTTTCCTTCTATTTCTCCTCGTTTCTTTAACCCAAGCCCCATATCACGAGACATCTCTATCACAATTTCAGTAGGAGTCTCACCCATTTCTTCAATAAGTCTATTGATTTCATAGCGCAACTGCCTCATCGCTCCATCAACAACAATATTTCCAGTAGCTTTTAATGGTTTCAATAACTCGTCAACATTTTTATTTTGATTATCATCCTGTGGATACAGCTTGCTAATAGCCGCATGCTCATCCATACCCTTTCGCATTTCTTTCACTAACGAACGTAAGGCTTTTATAGAGTAGCTACTACGCCCCGTATCAAATTTCATCTTACTAAGACGATCAAACTTTCCACTACTAACCATGCGATTAATAAAATTCACCATTTCTGGTTTGAATTGTCGTAAGATTTTGTTTTTGCGTTGATACTGTAGATGCCAATCATCTCTATCAACTTCCTGGGGTGAACCGAGGTCGGCTAGAAAATTGATAATACTAATTTGCACACCTTGATCTAAAGCTATCCATTCGTCAGCTAAATCTAATAATTGCATAGCTTTTAGAGTGGTATTCCCTTTTAGTTCGGGTCTACTAGGACGATCAAAATTTAATTCAAGGTTTTCAGGCTTTGGGCAACCTGCTTTTTCAAAGGCTTTATAAACTTGTTTAAATGTCTGTTTTGGATTTAATAGTAGTAAAGTTCTAACAATCTCTTGTTGTTCTGGTGAGATTTTAGGTGCATCACGCCTCATACCCCAGCGTAGATCAGCAATTTGCTTCTCGATTCTAAACTCTTGAGCAATTAATTGTGACATTGGAGAGCGGGGTAGATTGGTTTCTAATTGACAGTTCCCCACCATTCTACTCACAGACTTTAGAGGTCGTTGATAAAAAATTGCATTGTGAAAAATATCGTTTAAAGGTTTATCAAGGTGAATACCTAGCAGTTCTGAATGAAAAGATGATTGTACTTTCCATATCTGTTCAAATTCATCCTCAACCATTTCTCTATCGGCATACATACCGACTTCTTTTAGGCGTAAAGTTTCTCCTTTTTTAAAGCGATGGTATAGATACTCCCCAATGTAATTACAACCTACTGCACTCATGTTTTCTTTTAATTTATTAATCCCAGGCTCGACAACTGCATCATCACTTTTACTGTCTTTTTTAGTTTTAAATCCACCAGAATATCCACGTCGTTTTGCCATTCTCAAAAACACACGCATTAAATCAGCCAATTCAATCTTTTCTGAAACAGCTTTTGCTCTAGCTGAGTGGATAAGTTGACCGTGATCAGGTGGAATTTTACTTTTGTCTAGCTTTGCCAATTTAAAAAGACTGGCAATATCTCTTAGACGTAATGCTCGACGATCAATTAATTTACTACTTAACCGTGCTTTTCGTCGTGCTGCTTTTTTAGCTTCCCCAACGCCTCCATTTGTACCCTTATCAACGGGTTCAGGAAATATACGGCAAGAGTGCCAGAGTATAGATTCAGGTTGGTTGTTTTTATTAAGCTGGACAGCAACAAGCCCAATAGAAGCAGTTCCGAGGTCAATTCCAAGTCGATATGCCATAAGATACTTTAAGCCCTTTTAAGTTTGTGTTATAACTTAGTGCATATCAGGCATTCCGATGGTGGGGACTATCGGCAACAAGGGTTCTTCTTTATTGAAGTTATCCCACCGATATATACGGCTGCTTCGGCAGCCGTTTTTAATTAGTCTATTTTATTTCGTACCGATCCCTACTGATTTCACCAAGGTTTAATTTCTTCGATTATTTATAACTTTACATCCTCAATCGTATACTAATCAAGCAATTATTTCATTAACCCTCCTCTTTTAAATCCAGTCAGGATAAATCTACGGTGTAGATAAGGTTTCTTCAATCACTTTAGAGGTTTTCCTGTCAACAAGTACTATCTATCATTCTTCAATATGTATTGTAATACCCATTACTGCAATAAAATTTACAATAATCTCATGACTAAATTCATCTATGACCAAAGTAATGCCAATGGAATAGCATAAAACTGTCTATCTGAAATTTTAAAAGGCAGAACTCTTGAGCCAGAATAGAACACATAGCCATATTTAAATGATTCACCCACAAAATCAGCAAACTTGGTAATACCCTTGAAGTCGCTTTCGCGTACGGTGCTAGATGCTTTTATTTCAATAGCAATTAATCTTCCATCAGCCTGTTCCAGTACAATATCCACTTCATTCTTTTTCTTATCCCGATAGTGGTAGATATTCACTGTGTCTTCTGACCAGCCCATATGTTTATAGCATTCCATTACTACAAAGCTTTCTAGTAGCCCACCATAAAAGGAGGAGTCTAGTAGTTGCTTAGGTGTTTTAATTCCCAACAAGTGACAGGCTAAACCGGTATCTACCATGTGTAGCTTCGGCATTCCTATAGTCTGTCGTTTGGCACTGTTTTTTATAAAGGGGTGTATGCGTTTGATGATGAACATCCATTCAAGAACTTCAATATAGGACTTCACCACTTTGTCGTTTTGAGCGAGGTCATTGGCGATACTGGCGTATTTCAACAGGTTGCCACTTAAGCCTGCCAAATAGGGTATCAGTGATTTTAGTTTGGTGTGGTAATCCCCTTTGGCGTTATAAATGCTTTCAAAGTCTTTGAATAAACGTCCTTCTATATAGGACTGTAGCCATATCTGTTTTGCGCGAGGGCTTTTGCTTTGTAGTTCTGGGTAGCCACCTTGTATGAGTGCCTGAGCTAACCCTTCTCGTGTAAGTGTTGGTATGTCCTGCGGACTGATAACCTGTTCGTTCAGTATGAAATTAATCAGATTGAATGTGCTTTGTGTGGGGTCTGTTGTGTTTTTTTCAGCTATTGAAAGGGGATAGAGTTCTACTCTTGCTATATGGCCAGGCAAGGCTTCCTGAGTTTGCGCCGAGCTAAAAATATCTGCCGAACCTGTCAGGAAAAAACGCCCACGCTCATAAGGTTCTAGTTGATCTGATACTAATTTGATCGCATGTATGAGTTCTGGCGCATACTGAAATTCATCTAATACAACGGGTTGATTGTTAAAGCTATCAATAAATCCGTGAGGATCACTTTGTGCAGAAGCGAATGCGGTTTGCTCATCCAGAGAGATGTATAACATTCCCTGTTCTTTTGCTATTTTACGGGCAAGGGTTGTTTTGCCAGCTTGCCTTGGCCCTGTTAAATAGAGAATGCGAAATTCTGTTAATAGCTCGGTGAGAAAGGTTTCAATATGACGTTGATACATACAAGACTCTCATGATTATACGAGGTACAGCTTATCATAATACGAGGTACAGTCTATAATAATACGAGAAAAATCCTGTTATAATACGAGATATATCGCATCATTGTGCGAGGTATATTATCCATAATGGCTGCTCAGTATTGCTATACAAGGAATAAGAACTGTATGTGCATGGACGCTAAACTGCTTCGTAGTATTAACACTGGTTTCTGTAGATCAGTATTCCCTCCAGTTCCTGAGTCGGGTCGTTTCCTCCTCAATCCCTGAAAAGCCGCAAGCCATTTCCCATCAGTCTGTAGTGGCTGGATGTTAACTAAAAGGTCTGAGGCGAATTATCACACAAAACATATGATTTGTGCGCATGAGTCAAGTATGATGTGCGGCAAATAAAATATCATTCCAAATGGAGAGAAATATGTCAGTAAAAAATGCTTTTTATGCTCAGTCAGGCGGTGTAACCGCTGTGATCAATGCTTCAGCTTGTGGTGTTATCGAAACAGCTCGTAAACATCCCGATAAAATCGGCACGGTTTATGCGGGTCAAAACGGCATCATCGGTGCATTGATGGAAAACCTGATTGATACCAGCAAAGAGTCAGAGGAAGATATTGCGGCTCTAAAGCATACTCCTTCAGGTGCAATGGGTTCTTGTCGTTACAAGATGAAAAGTTTGGAAGATAATAAAGCGGAATATGATCGTTTAATTGAAGTGTTTAAAGCCCATAATATTGGTTACTTTTTCTATAACGGTGGTGGCGACTCGGCGGATACTTGCCTTAAAGTCTCTCAGCTTTCAGAAAAAACTGGCTTCCCTATTCAAGCTATCCACGTACCTAAAACAGTTGATAACGATCTACCTATTACTGATAACTGCCCTGGCTTTGGTTCAGTAGCCAAATACATCGCTGTATCGACTCGTGAAGCTAGCTTTGACGTAGCTTCAATGGCGGCGACATCAACAAAAATATTCGTATTAGAAGTTATGGGTCGTCATGCAGGCTGGATTGCAGCAGCTGGTGCATTAGCTGCGGATGAAGATAATGACATTCCTGTGGTAATACTTTTCCCTGAAATCAAATTTGATCAAGAGAAATTTCTGGCTTTAGTCGATTCAAAAGTAAAAAGTCACGGCTATTGTACAATTGTCGTTTCTGAAGGAACAGCATGGCCTGATGGCAAATTTCTTGCTGAACAAGGAACTCGTGATGATTTCGGCCATGCTCAATTAGGTGGAGCAGCTCCTGTGGTTGCTAATATCATTAAAGATGCTTTAGGTTATAAATTCCATTGGGCTGTAGCGGATTACTTGCAACGTGCAGCTCGGCACTTGGCTTCTAAGTCTGACGTTGAACAAGCTTATGCGTTAGGTGAAGCTGCGGTCAATATGGCACTTGAAGGCAAAAACTCTGTGATGCCAGCCATTATCCGTACCTCAAATAATCCTTACACATGGGAAATTGGTTCTGGTGACTTAAAAGACATCGCCAACGTTGAGAAGATGATGCCAATGGAATACATCAGCGAAGATGGTTTCGGTATTACGGATGCTTGTCGTGAATACTTACTGCCATTGATTGATGGTGAAGATTATCCTCCTTACAAAAATGGTATGCCTGATTATGTTACTTTGAAGAAAGTACTGGCAGAAAAGAAACTACCTGGATTTAAAATGAAATAACAAGACTGCAAACTAGGTAGCAAAAAAACCCTTTCCATGTGAAAGGGTTTTTTTTGATTAAACCTAAATCCCCCCCCTCGCACCGCTGCATTCAACAGATAAAAAGGCTACAGAAAAAAGAAGAATTATTCCTGGTTCCAAGTTCAATTTGGAACTCAGCTCAGTCTGGGATCAAAAAATGTTCTACCGATAACTTGCATACCGACCGGTATGGATGTATGGTTTTTAGTGTACTCGTTAACTATACCTAAAGCACATATAGCGATATACCATGAATATTGAAATACAAAAAAACACACCATGGTGGCATCTACTGACCTGTAGATGTAGTCAACAGCTTGAAAATACAGCTTCAGAGGCTACTCGGCAGAAAATTCTTATTGCGGCTTTCACTGAAATCCATCGTGTCGGTTTTCAAGCGGCGAGCATTCAGAATATTTTAAAAAGTACCGGACTCACGAAAGGTGCGCTTTATCATCATTTCCCCAATAAAAATGCGCTTGGGTATGCCGTTATTGATGAAATAATTAATGAATCCGTATGCGAGATGTGGATTGATAAGCTTGATGAATGTGAAGACCCTATTCTAACCCTTCAACAGATCATCATGGATGCAGGGGATCAACTGACACTAGAAGATATCGAGCTGGGTTGTCCTTTGAATAATCTTGCTCAGGAAATGTCTACCATTGATGAAACGTTTAGAACCAGACTGGATGCAATTTATACTAATTGGCGTAAAGCGATAGAAACAACATTAGAGCATGGAAAGGCCAGTGGTTATGTTGTTAAAAGCTTGGACGCCAAGCAGTTCTCCGCAGTTTTTGTTGCCACACTTGAAGGTTGCATCGGAATGGCAAAAAATGCAAGAAATATGGCTTTACTAATGGACTGTGGAAATGGTTTAATTAACATACTCAATACCTTACGGCCTGAAGGCTGGGTAGAAAAATAAACAATGATAATGAGCTACAATCTATAAGCAGGCTCTTTTGAGACCATAAACGCCCTAAAAAATGTGGACAATGTCAATATGAATAGCATTAATAACAAGCAAAACATCAATGAAAAATATGCTGATTGGTTAATGCTCCATCGTTGGTGGGTACTCATAGCGTCTATCATCATCATCGTGATTGCCGCAAGTGGTGCACGCTTGCTAAAGTTTGACAACGATTACCGCATCTTTTTTGATGGGGACAATCCACAGCTACTTGCGTTTGAAAAGCTGCAAGAGACCTATACAAAAAATGATAGTGTCATCATGGCTCTTGCCCCAAAAGATGGGAAAGTGTTTACTCCTGAAACGTTGGCCGCAGTAGTCGATATTACCGAGCGTGCATGGCAAACCCCGTATTCTATTCGTATAGATTCATTATCAAACTTCCAGCATACCTATGCAGAAGGTGACGATTTAACCGTCGCAGACCTGATAGAGAATCCGCAATCATTAACGCCAGAAAAACTTAGCGAAATTCAGAAAATTGCGCTTAATGAACCCTTGATTGTTCATCGTTTGCTCTCGGATAGAAGTCACGTCACTACCGTTAATATTACGGTTGAACTTCCAGAACTAGATGCCACCAAAGAAGTCCCGGAGGTGGTAGCATCGGTGCGCGAGTTAGAACGATATATTCACGAAACATATCCTCAAATTGATGTCTATCTTAGCGGCATTGTGATGCTGAACAATGCATTCCCAGAAGCAGCTCAATATGACATGACACACCTGATTCCGATGGCGGTGCTTATTATTCTGGCGCTTGTGTTTTTCTTGTTACGCGGCATAGCTGGCACCTTTGCTACCTTTGTTGTCATTATATTTTCTGTAGCAGCCGCTATGGGTTTGGCTGGCTGGATAGGGATTCATCTGTCGCCTCCTGCAATGTCTGCCCCGATTATTATTATGACGTTAGCGGTAGCTGACTGTGTGCATATTTTATCCAACTGGTTGCAGGGTATGCGCAAAGGCATGGGTAAGAATGAAGCCATGCGAGAAAGTCTGCGGATTAATTTTGGCCCCGTGTTTTTAACGTCATTAACCACTGCGATTGGTTTTTTGAGTCTAAACTTTAGCGATGCTCCTCCTTTCAGGGATTTAGGTAATATATCAGCAATAGGCGTGATATTTGCTTGGCTCCTATCTGTTGCATTTATGCCCGCATTGGCAACGCTACTTCCTTCACGTATTAAACCTAAAGAACATGGACGATTATCAAGTGGCATGGACAAGCTGGCCAATTTCGTTATTCGGTTTCAGAAAAAATTACTGATTATCATGGGGCTTATTTTTATCGTATTAATCTCTTTCCTGCCCAGGAATGAACTTAATGATGTGTTTGTTCAGTACTTTGATGAGCGCATTCAGTTCCGCACCGATACGGACTTTATTCTTGAAAACCTTACCGGTATTTACTTTTTTGATTTCTCATTGGAGTCAAAGAAAAGTGGCAGCGTATCGGATCCTGAATATCTTCAACAAGTCGAAAAGTTTAGTAACTGGCTAAGAGAACAGCCTGAAGTCATTCACGTTAATACCTTAACGGACATTATGAAACGTCTGAATCGTAATATGCATGGTGATGACGATGCGTTGTATACGTTGCCAGAACGACAAGACTTGGCCGCTCAGTACCTATTGCTGTATGAAATGTCGTTGCCGTATGGACTGGATTTAAACAACCAGATTGATATCAATAAAGAATCCAGTCGGCTTTCGGTTACGCTGGAAACTATTTCTACCCAGCAAATACTGGAACTAGAACAACGTACTCAGGACTGGATGGCGAAAAATACACCGGACATCCAAACTTGGGGATCAAGTCCGGCTATTATGTTTGCGCATATCGGTATGAAAAACATCGTTAGTTTGCTTACAGGCGCGGTGATTGCCTTGGTGTTGATATCGTTGATTTTGGTTGTCGCGCTACGATCCCTGCGCTATGGATTGATCAGTCTGGTGCCGAACCTTATTCCTGCGGGTCTGGCTTTCGGATTGTGGGCGATTGTTGATGGTCAAATTGGTCTAGGCTTGTCCGTGGTTACCTCAATGACCATTGGTATTGTGGTTGATGACACGGTGCATTTTTTAAGTAAATACCTGCGCGCTAAACGTGAGCAAGGGCTATCTGCTGAAGCGGCAGTACGTTACGCTTTTTCAACCGTTGGTAGTGCCCTGTGGGTAACATCTGTCGCACTCATTGGTGGGTTTTTACTAATATCCACCTCTTCATTTACATTGAATTCTGAAATGGGTCTGGTGACATCTCTTGTCATTGCTTTTGCATTGTTGGCTGATTTTTTATTCCTTCCTGTGTTGCTGTTAAGACTTGATTCCTGGTTGAATAAAGATGAAGGAGAGGTGGTTGCTGTTTCATAGGGAGGAAACCGCAGATTAAGTTTAAATCTTCTAGAAACGATGCTTTAGAGGCTGTGCAAGTATTCTTTTTACAGGTGTTGCAAAAGCTAAGTTGTAGGTCGTATAAGCGATAGCGCCATACGACAAAGGCTGTTGATTCAATAGCTTGCCGGATGGCGTTCCTTATCCGACCTACAAAATTATTTATTTTTACACACCCTCCTCTTAGAAAGAGGGGCTAAAAACGATACTTGTACAGTCGCTGAAGGTTCACTTCCAGAAAACATGGCTTATTCAGAGTTTCTTGGGTAGCTATTGATAAGTTGTTACATGAGGGTGTTATAATAATGGCACCATTATTTCTCATACCGATACCAGGAATTTCGTATGACAGAAGAAATTAAAGTAGTAAAAGTGGGTCTATTTTTAGTGATGCTGACCTTGATTTTTGGAATATCAATGGGTGTTATCTTTGGTGTGTCAGAAGATTCAGTAAAATCCTATATTGCCGAAGGTGTTGCTATACATACCGATCTTCATGATGAAAAAAGTAACGGAAAAATATGGAGATATGCACAACGTTCACATTTTCATGCGACCGGAATAGCAGCATTCTCAATAGGCTTAATTGTTCTTATTATGTTCTCATCGCTCAAAAAACGATTGAAGACGGTGTCAGCTATTCTAGTCGGGCTGGGTGGTTTATATCCATTGTCATGGCTGACACTATTTATTTTAGCGCCTTCCATAGGACGGGATGCCGCGCACCATCATCTAATAACAGAAATATTTACCTATGTAGGAGTAGGAGGACTGCTTCTAGGTATTGCTATTTTATGCGCCAACCTGTTTTTGGAGCTGTTTCAAACGCGATGACTAATGGGAAAGGTCGACCACCTAGCCCAAGCCCATAATTGCATACCAACTGGTATGATTTATCCTTAATACTAAAAATATTACGATAGGAATATATAATGAAAAACCTCATTTTAGCTGTCTGTATCAGCATGATCACAGCGACAGCACAAGCAGAAAGCCCTCAAGAAAAAGGGCTTAAAATTGCTAAAGCATCAGATGCCCGTGACACGGGATTTAAAGATCTAACCGCCGACATGCAGATGGTTCTACGGAACCGAGCGGGTAAGACTAGCACTAGAAAAATGCGTATAAAAACCCTTGAAGTGACGGGCGATGGTGATAAAAGCATTTCATTTTTTGATTCGCCTGCTGATGTTAAAGGCACGACTATGTTGACCTATACGCATGGTTTAAAAGCGGATGATCAATGGTTGTACTTGCCCGCCTTGCGTCGAGTAAAACGTATTAATTCACGCAACAAATCAGGCCCTTTTATGGGCAGTGAGTTTGCTTTCGAAGACTTGGCCTCTCAGGAAGTGGAAAAATATAGCTATAACTTTCTCCGTGAAGAACCCTGTGGGAGTGGGTGGACGTGCCATGTGATCGAACGTAAACCGGCGTACAAGTTTTCAGGTTACTCCCGACAAATTGTCTGGTTGGATACTAAGGAGTATCGTGCTGTCAAAGTCGAATTTTATGATCGTAAAAACAGCAAGCTTAAAACCTTAACAAGTACTGGATATAAAATGTATATCGATCACTATTGGCGACCTTCTAGTATGAGCATGCAAAACCATCAAACTGGCAAAGGCACAACTCTGACCTGGTCGAATTACAAGTTTCGTAATGGACTGACGACGAGAGATTTTAACAAAAATACGTTGCAGCGTAGATAGCCGAGACATACATGTCCGCTTCTGCTGAGTTTGTAGGCTATGTATTGGAGCTATTAGAATCGTTTGTTACTAGTGGCTCCAACATCTATAGCAAGCCGTTTTTTGGTGGAAAAGCTCTTCGATATGAGAATAGCAAGCAAAATAGCATTCAATTTGCCATGATAATGGGAGACATATTTTATCTCTGTGTTGATGATACCACTCGACCTGAATTTGAAGCCTTGGATATGGAACCTTTTTCTTACCACACGAAAAAAGGCCGTGTTCGTGTTAAGAAGTACTACAGTGTTCCTGCCGATTGGCTGGAAGATGCAGAAATATTGCAGGGTCATGTAATGAAAGCGATTGAGTCGGCTAGAAACACCCGGCCAAGGAAAAAAAATAATGTTAAAGCTAAAAATACCTCCACCCGCCTACATGCTGATTTTCGCTGGTTGCATGTGGTTATTAAACCAACACTTGCCACTTGCTCAGCTTATAGCTATGCCGTGGAATAAACTCGGTCTGGCACTGATTGCGGGGGCTTTAATGTTGGATTTATCCTCGTTATTTTTGTTCATTAAAAGAAAAACGACACCGAACCCGTTCTCACCAGAAAACGCTAGCAAGCTGGTGACCAGCGGCATGTATCGGTTCACCCGAAACCCGATGTACGTGGGGCTTGCTCTATTGCTTACAGGCTGGGCTATTTATTTAGGCAGCTTGAGTCCTTTCCTGCTAATTCCCCTCTTTGTGGTTGTGCTAACCGTGCAACAGATTATTCCAGAAGAAAAAATCCTTGAGGAAAAATTTGGGAAAGAGTATCTGGATTATAAGCAATCGGTAAGACGTTGGTTGTAACGTTGCTATAGCTATCTGCTTTGTAGTCCTAAACGAATGAAGCAGCAATAAAATAAATGGAAAGTCCTAATGAATATTTATTTTTTCAGTCCCCAATCTAAACCTTTTCATTCTATCGCGCTATTCATGTTGATAATGGTGAGTGGATCGATAAGCGCTGTTGCACATGCAGATTTTTCCGGAAATATATCACTGGAAAGCCGTTACTTTCCTCAAGATGGATTGTATAACGGGCAAGAAAACGGTGGTGTTTCCATCAGTCTCCAACCTGAGTTTCGTAAACGTTGGGATAATGACAGGAAATCCTTCACCTTCATCCCTTTTTATCGCTGGGATGATAAAGATGATGAACGTTCGCATGGCGACATCCGCCAGTTTGATACGACGATTGCTACGGGTAATTGGGAATATCAGGCAGGGATCAGTAAAGTCTTCTGGGGGGTAACGGAGTCGCAACACCTGGTCGATATTATCAACCAAACGGATAGTGTAGAGAATATAGACGGTGAAGATAAATTAGGTCAGCCGATGTTGCGTGTTAGTCGCATTTTCGATAACGGTTCCGTGGGGCTGTATGTCCTCCCCTATTTTCGAGAGCGCACATTCCCCGGAGTCAGTGGACGGCTGCGCTCGCCGCTAGTAGTGGATACTGATAATCCGCGTTATGAATCTTCGGATGAAGAGAAGCATGTAGACTACGCATTGCGCTGGAATCATACCTTTGACGATGTGGACTTCGGGCTTTCCTATTTTGATGGAACCTCTCGTGAGCCTGAGCTACAGCTATCAGGAAACCAGTTAGTACCTTTCTATAAACAAATAAAACAGCTCGGACTGGATTTACAATACACCAGTGAATCCTGGTTATGGAAGCTGGAAGCACTCCGTCGAGAAAATACTGATTCGGGTTACAATGCAGCGGTGGGTGGTTTTGAATATACCTTTGTTGGCATTAACGACAGCAGTGCAGACTTGGGTGCTATTGTTGAATATCATGTTGATTCGCGGGATGAACTGGCAACGTCACCGTTTCAAAAGGATGTCTTTATCGGCGCACGTTTCACCTTAAATGATGCACAAAGTACGGAGTTGCTGGCGGGTGGTGTTTTTGACTTGGATAACAACAGTAAATCATTCAGAATTGAGGCTAGTCGTCGCCTAGGTGATGATGTAAAGATTACACTGGAAGCGCAAGCCATCACCTCAACAGATTTTGATGATCCGATATTGAATGCACTGCACACGGATGATTTTATTCAGTTGGAAATACAACGCTTTTTTTAGCTTTCCTAAACTTGTGCTGAGATATTAATACTAATCATCAGGAATATTTTTTCGCAACGCTTTCTTTCTGGAATGTTTGGTTTTTTTATCCATTCTTCTTCTTTGAGAAGCTTTACTTGGTTTGGTTTTACGACGTTGCTTAGGTAAGGTCACTATAGATTGAATGATACCCGCTAAGCGCTGTAGTGCATCGTTGCGATTCTTTTCTTGTGAGCGATAACTTTGTGCCTTGATGACGATAATGCCTTCATTGTTGATGCGGTGGTCGTTTAAAGCTAATAACCTCTGCTTGAGATGTTCGGGAATGGAGGAAGCTTCTATATCAAAACGTAGATGTATGGCAGTTGCTACTTTGTTTACGTTTTGCCCACCACTTCCTTGAGCATGAATCGCCTGAATATCTATTTCTTGATCAGGAATTTCTAAATTTTCAGTAATAAAAAGCATGCAAGCAAGTATAACCCAGAAAAGTGGTCATGTAGTCTGTGTTGAGCGGTAGTGCTTGGATGGTAACTCATTCACTAGAAATAGGCTCAATGTAATCCAGCCTGATCTCCTGTTGCTCGCCGTGGGCACTCTCAACAAGAAGGAATTCTTCATGGTTCCTGGAGATCAGATCAATAGGCGTTATCTGTTCAGTGTGTTTTTCTTTTCCAGGTGCATGCCAGCATAATTGTAATTTGGTTTTGTGCATGATGGCGAGTTCAAATTCACTATGTTGTCCACAGTCTATGGATGTGTAGTCCGTCATTTTAATCCATTGCCCTTTATTTATTTAGTTAGCAGTGGTGTTCTGCTAACCCTGTACGTAGATACAAACTATTTAGGTGCAAAGTGCTGTTCTTCTACACCTACATCATATTGCGTTGCAGCCGGTGTATACATTTTGCGGCCGATGATCATTAAGCCTAGTAATAAACCACCCAATGCGCTAATTAATGTGACTTTGATATGTGCCAAACCATCTGCATCAGCTAAAGCACCGACCAAAATAACCATTAATAAGGGTGAAATAAATAGCATAGTACGTGTATAAGCTAACCAGAAGAGTGCTTGTTCCTCTGAATGGCTTAAGTTTTGTAATAATCGCCTTAAAGGTGTTGCTATCACCAGCAAAACAATGGTGCTTAACGTTAGGCTAAGGAAGATTTCGTAAAAGAAAAGACTGAGATCAGTCATGATGTTTCTCCTTTTTAAATGGAACAATTGAAAGACCTGATCAGTATAGACAGCGACTCAGACTAATCTTCCAGATTGATAAAACAGAACGAAAAACTTATTCCTTTATGATCTTTTCGTAAGATATCTTAAGAAGCTCTTGATTAATAGACAGGTGAATTACCATAGATTGATGTTGTGTATATATCTACTTTTAGATATTTTACAATCCCATATATTAGAATATGCTAATACTCAATTCACTTATATTGTTGAGGTAGGGAAATGTCAGAACTAGGGTTAATGGATTTCATTAAAGACGCTAAAAGCCGTATCAACGAAGTAGATATAGATACTGCCGAAAAGCTCATCGAAGATGGCTATAAAGTGCTTGATGTGAGAGAGCCTGCTGAGTTTTTATCAGGCGCACTTGAAAATACGATTCATATTCCACGTGGTTTGCTTGAAGTGGCCGCAGATAGGCAGTTCCCTGGTGCAAGCCCACAGTTACGAGATGGTCGGGATGGCAAATGGTTAGTGCTTTGTCGCACCGGTGGCCGTGCAGCGTTGGCTACCGATCTATTGATAAAAATGGGCTTCAAGGATATTAAAAATATTTCGGGTGGTTATGATGCATGGGCACAAGCTAATAAGTCTACAGTGGTGCCGAGTGATGAGGAGAGCCTTGTAAAGCTTAAGCAGCCTTGCCTTACCAGCTAGAATTATAGATTGACCCACATCCTCGGCACTGTTCAGTAGCAGCTCCTTGTCGAAGGAGTGGGTAGTTAGCACTACAAGAAACGCGGGGAGTATAAAATCAGCGGAGGATTATACTTTACTTTTCATTGTTTCTTTTTAGTATCGGTAATTTTGGATATTCATTCATGATCAAAACATCTCAATCAACAATAGCCGTTCTGCTAACGGGTGGAACCATTGACAAGCATTACAATGAATCTAAGGGCGAACTCGATTTTGTAGATACGCATATCCCGGAATTGTTAAAACTGGGACGTAATCTTGCCGAGATTGAAATAGTGCCCGTCATGCTGAAAGATAGTTTGCAACTTGATGATCATGACAGGCAGAAGATTCTACAGGCAAGCCGTAACGCACCGAGCAATAAAATCGTTATCACACACGGCACCGACACAATGGTTGCCACCGCTAAGGTGTTGGCAAAACACGATCTAAATAAAACAATCGTATTGTTGGGAGCCATGGTGCCTTTTGTTTTTAAGCATTCAGATGCCATGTTTAATATGGGGTTTGCTCTGGCTGCGGTACAAACGTTACCAGAGGGTGTTTACATTGCGATGAATGGGAAAGTCTTTAACTGGGATGAAGTCGTCAAAAACACGGTAAAAGGCCAGTTCGAAGAAAAAAAATCAGTGTGAAAGTAAAGTAATAGAAAGCAAAAACAAAAAGAACAACAAGGAAACATAATAATCGTTTGCGCTACTTTCTGATATCTGAAAGGATAGCCACATCTTACTATTTCCGAGAATATAAACGTGTACGATTATATTGATACCCAAGAACAACTAGAGCAATTTGTCGACACTATTATCAACGGCTATGACTGGGTTGCTATAGATACAGAATTTATTCGCGAAAAAACCTATTACTCCAATTTGTGTTTATTGCAAATAGCCACAACGGATCACTTGGCGTGTGTTGACCCCTTGGCGATTGATGATATCTCGGCTTTAAAAAAGGTTTTATACAATCCTGATATCACCAAAGTTTGGCACGCGGCACATCAAGATCAGGAGATTTTTTATAATATATTTGGCGAACCTCCTGCGCCCATTTTCGATACTCAACCTGCAGCCGCGGTATTGGGGATTGGCGATCAAATTGGTTACGCTCGCTTAATCGAGGAATTCATGGGTGTCACTTTGGAAAAGACCCAATCACGTACCGATTGGAGCCGTAGACCCCTGTCAGAAAAGCAATTGGATTACGCCATTGATGATGTACGTTATTTGCGTCAGGCATACCCCAAAATAGTACAGCAGCTAGAAAACCAATCACGGCTGGAATGGTTGCAAAGTGATTTTGATCGCTATACATCGGTTGAAACGTTCGAGCCTAAAGCGGATGAAATGTGGAAGAAAGTAAAGGGTCATCAGCGTCTAAAACCCTTACAATTGACGATTGTTCAAGCGTTGGCGGCATGGCGGGAAACGTTAGCCATAAAAAAGAATTTACCGCGAAAGTGGATCATGGCAGATGACCTGATTGTGGATTTAGCCATGCAACAGCCTGTCCATGTTGATGAAATGAATCAGCTGCGTTCTATTAAAACAAAGCAACATTCACGTTATTTCAAAGACTGGTTAGCCTGTATTAATCAGGCACAACAACTCGATGAAAGCGAATGGCTAAGATTGCCAAAATTTAAAAAGCCCAGTAGCGACCAAGCTATTTTAGTGGATTTGTTGATGGTCGCCATTCGCGAACAAGCCAATATACATAACATCTCAGCTGGGCTTATCACCAGTCGTAAAAAACTGGAAAAATTGGTCATGTCAGGCGATAAGCAATTACCTAATGATTGGCGTGGCGCTTTGGTGAATCCGATCATCAAGGATATCTTGAGTGGGCAAGCCACTTTTTCTGTTGAGAATGGCAACAAGGTGCGGATTGGCGAATAATCCGTGCTATCATGCTGCCCCCGTAATTCAAAGAATTTAGAGAATTAGCAATGACAAACGAGCGATCCGCAACGGTTGAACGTGACACTATGGAAACCCAGATTCGTGTGAAAATTGATCTGGATGGTTCTGGGACATCACGCTTCAAATTGGGCGTCCCCTTTCTTGAGCATATGTTGGATCAGGTTGCTCGGCATGGCATGATTGATATTGATATTGATGCCAATGGCGATAATCACATTGATGATCATCATACCGTTGAAGATGTCGGCATTACTCTGGGTCAAGCTTTTGCCAAAGCTGTTGGCAACAAGAAAGGCATGACTCGCTATGGGCATGCTTATGTTCCTCTGGATGAAGCGCTTTCCAGAGTGGTGGTTGATTTCTCTGGCCGCCCTGGTTTATATGATCGGGTTAATTATCCTCGTAGTGCTGTGGGTAGCTTTGATACCGAACTTTTTCACGAGTTTTTTCAAGGCTTCGTAAACCACGCCAATGTCACGTTACATCTGGATTGTTTGCAGGGTGTCAACACCCATCATATTGCGGAAACGATCTTTAAGGCATTTGGTCGTGCGCTACGCATGGCTGTCAGTAAAGATGATCGTATGGAAGATATCATTCCTTCTACTAAAGGCTCACTCTGATCTCATGTCCCTGATAGCTATTATTGACTATGGCATGGGGAACTTGCGTTCGGTTTCCCAAGCGTTAACTCACGTTGCACCGAGTTCTACTACTGTCGAGATCACCTCTGACAAAGACATCATTTTAAATGCAGATCGTATCGTATTCCCAGGCCAGGGAGCAGCACGCGACTGTATGCGCGAGCTGAAAAACTATGACTTGATAGGTGTCGTTCAAGAGGCGACAAAAACCAAGCCTTTCTTAGGTATTTGCATGGGTATGCAAGTATTAATGGAACACAGTGAAGAGAATGGTGGCATTAATTGCCTGGGTCACTACACAGGGGAGGTTAAGAACTTTGCCAATGTAATTGACCACAAGCAGGGAGATGCTTTCGCTGAAAGACTGAAAATCCCGCAGATGGGCTGGAACCAAATCAATCATAAAACGGATCATCCTCTGTGGAATGGGATTGAATCCGGTTCGCGTTTCTATTTTGTGCATAGCTATTATGTTCAACCTGATGACCCAACTTTGATCGCAGGTGAAACAGATTTTGGTATTGCTTACGCATCAGCAATCGCGCGGGACAATGTTTTTGCGATACAGGCACACCCTGAAAAAAGTTCGGATGATGGTTTGAGACTGTTAAAAAACTTTACCGAGTGGGATGGGAAATAATCTCAGCAGGAAAAAATAATAAAGGAAATGATGTAGATGTTGTTTATACCCGCAATTGACTTAAAAGATGGTAAATGTGTGCGCTTACGTCAGGGGCGGATGGAAGAAACTACTGTTTTTTCAGATAGCCCCGTCGATATGGCGCAGCAATGGGTTGATGAAGGTGCGAGGCGTTTGCATCTGGTCGATCTTAATGGAGCATTTGAAGGCAAGCCTGTTAATGGTGCTGTCATCGAAGCCATTGCCGGAAAATTCCCGCATATTCCTGTGCAAATTGGTGGTGGTATTCGTGATATCGAAACAGTAGAGGCTTATTTAAAGGCGGGGGTTGAATACTGCATTATTGGCACGAAAGCAGTTGAAGAGCCTGAATTTATTATAGAGCTATGCAAAGCCTTTCCTGATCGCATTATTGTGGGTATTGATGCTAAAAATGGCATGGTGGCTACTGAAGGCTGGGCAGAAGTTTCTACAGTTTCAGCTATTGATCTTGCCAAGCAGTTTGAACAGGCGGGTGTCAGTTCTATCGTTTACACGGATATTGCGCGTGATGGCATGATGCAAGGTCTAAACTTAGAGGCGACGGTAGAGCTCGCTGAAAACATTTCCATTCCGGTAATCGCCTCTGGTGGTATGACCAATATGGATGATGTCACAACAGTAAGCGCGAAAGAATCCAGCGGTATTATGGGCGCTATTTTAGGCCGCTCAATCTATGAAGGCACTATAGATTTGGCTACTGCTCAACAATATGCTGATCAGCTTGAATCGTAAGAATAGAGGAATGGATTATGGGTCTAGCTAAACGAATTATTCCCTGTTTGGATGTCGATAACGGACGCGTGGTGAAAGGCGTTAACTTTGTTGACATCCGCGATGCTGGAGACCCCGTTGAAATCGCGGCTCGCTACAATCGTGAAGGAGCCGATGAAATAACCTTTTTGGATATTACCGCTAGTTCAGATAATCGTGAAACGATTTACCACGTTATCGAAGAAGTTGCCTCACAAGTTTTTATCCCACTGACCGTTGGCGGTGGTGTTCGTAAAGTCGAGGATGTCAGAAACATGCTCAATGCAGGAGCCGATAAAGTCGCAATTAATACCGCGGCTGTTTTTAATCCTGAACTGGTGAAAGAGGCGAGTGATTATTTTGGTTCACAATGTATTGTTGTCGCCATTGATGCGAAACAAGTTAGCGCAGAAGGTGAACCGCTAAAGTGGAATATATTCACCCATGGCGGACGTAAAGATGCGGGCATTGATGCGGTAGAATGGGCGCAGAAAATGGCCCAATACGGCGCGGGTGAATTATTAGTGACCAGTATGGATCGTGACGGCACCAAGATTGGTTTTAACCTGCCGTTGACCAAAGCGATTACGGAAGCTGTGAATATTCCAGTTATTGCATCAGGCGGTGTTGGCAATCTTCAAGATCTTGCCGATGGCGTACTCAAAGGAGGAGCTGATGCTGTATTAGCCGCTAGCATTTTCCATTTTGGTGAATATACAGTGGGTGAAGCTAAGCAACATATGGCTGATCAAGGTATTGAAATGCGGTTGTAAGACCCTCATTGCTAATAGCGTTGCTAGAAACCCCAATAAAAATTGCTAGGTATGCGTATTTTCGCAAACTCCAATTCATGTAACATTAGTCATCACCAGTAAATAGAAATGAATACAGAAAAAGACATACTCTCACAATTAGCAGACGTGCTAGAGTCAAGGAAAGGGGCAGACCCTGAAAGTTCTTACGTTGCCAAACTGTATGATAAAGGTCTTGATGCTATCCTTAAAAAGATAGGAGAAGAAGCAACCGAGACTGTTATGGCCGCTAAAGACGGCGATAAAGCACATATAACTTATGAAGTAGCTGATCTGTGGTTTCACACTTTGGTGCTACTTGCTGATCAGGGCTTACACCCTGACGATGTTTTGACGGAACTTGGTCGTCGTTTTGGATTGTCGGGTATCGTTGAAAAAGCAAATAGAAAATAGCTGTTCAAAAATACATGAGCAGTTGCACAGGAAATTAGTTTAGGAGAATAAACATGGGATTCAGTGGAATAAGCCCTTGGTCATTAGTACTCATATTAATCATCGTTTTAGTATTATTTGGTACAAAGCGATTACGTAATGCGGGTGGTGATTTAGGTAGTGCTATTAAGAACTTCAAAAAATCAATGTCGGACTCAAGTACTGACTCAGGAAAAGATGCAGAAACACCTAAAGTGTCTAAACAAGATGCGAATCGTGTTATTGATAGTGAAGCCAAAGAAAAAAATAACGTGTAGTTGCTGCTCAACAGTCTCGTAGAGTAGGTAAACCCATCGTTGGACTGTTTAATTCCGAGCGGGTTGTGAGTTTCCATCTACAAATTCAGTTGCATATTTATAGTTTACACATTTTATAGTTTGCACATTTTTTAGCTAACACATAACACTTTAGAACAATGTTTGATTCAGGTTTTTTAGAAATGATAGTGGTTGCTGTCATTGCCTTATTGGTAGTAGGTCCAGAACGCTTACCGGGAATCGCCCGCAAAGTGGGAACCTTCGTGGGCAAAGCACGCGCTTTCGTGAATACTACAAAAGCCGATATTGAAAAAGAACTGCAAGCTGAAGAAATGAAGTCGATGTTATCTCGTCAGGAACAAGAAATTAGCGAGCTGCGCAATATGATGCAGGATGCACAGCAAACTATTCATAAAGAAGTTGAAGAGCTTGATGGCAGTGTTTCCGCAGCAATGCAAATTCAGGGTGATTCGATAGTTGAAGATGCTTCTATAGCTGAAGGCTCTTCGACAACAGAAGGTTCTATTGATGATGTTGCTAATACCTCTGAAGATGCCGCCTTATTAACTGACAGCAATGACAACAAAAAAACCTGATATCAACACCGATAAGTCTGCAAGTTCAGAGATGGGCTTTTTGGCACACCTGATTGAGTTACGTGATCGTCTGTTGCGTATGTCAATGGCAATTGGAATCGTTTTTGTTGTCCTGTTTCCTTTCGCTCAAGACTTATACCAGTGGTTAGCGGCTCCTGTGCTGGCTCAAGGTCAGGGTATGATTGCGACAGGCCCTATCGCACCTGTTTTTATACCCTATAAGGTTGCGTTGCTCACCGCTTTTCTTGTCGTACTTCCTTATGTTTTCTACCAGCTTTGGTCATTTGTAGCCCCTGGTTTATATAAACACGAAAAGCGTCTTATTATCCCATTATTATCATCTAGCGTTGCCTTGTTCTATTTAGGTATTGCTTTTGCGTATTACCTTTTGTTGCCAATGGTCTTTAAGGTCGTTCAGGCGATGACCCCAGAAGGTGTCATGGCTGTACCGGATATCAGCTCCTATCTAGATTTTGTGATGATGATATTTATCGCTTTTGGTTTCGGTTTTGAGATGCCTATCGCGACCATATTATTGATTACCACCGGCATGACCACTGCTGAGGAACTAGGGAAAAAACGTCCTTATGTGATTGTCGGTGCTTTTGTTGTCGGCATGTTATTAACACCTCCTGATATTATTTCACAGGTGATGCTGGCTATTCCCATGTGGTTGTTGTTTGAAATTGGTTTATTCGCCAGCCGATTTTTTAAAAAAGAAATTAAGCTTGCAAGCGAGAGCAAAAAGAAATTTGATGCCAATGGACTTGCTGCCGCTGGTGCTTCAGCGCCATCTTCATCATCGAGCGACACATTGTGGTGGGAAGATGATGATTATGTCTACGAAGAAACTGACGAAAACATTGATGATGCTGATAATGAAGATATTGACGACGAAGGTGATAGTGAAGGCATTGATAGTGAAGACTACGTGCCTATGACCGATGAGGAAATGGACGCAGAGCTTGATAGAATAGAGCGAGAAGAAGCTCTGGAAGCGAAGGAGCAAGAACAACAAAAAAAGAAGGGTAAAGATAGCGGTGAAAGCTAAGCTCTAAGCAAGAATTAAGAATTAAGAATGTTATGTTTCTAACCCTTCGACAGCTACATAACCGCACCCTGTCGAAGGATGCGGTTTTTTTGTACCCTTCTAAAGGAACCACTGAACAAGTCATGTTTTCTGGAAGTGAGCCTTCGGCTCGCCATACGGTGCTTGAAATCAACATCTTAGGCGAACTAAAGCATTGCTTCCAGAGGAGTTGGACTTAATCAGAGATTCCTTGAATCTCATCAATAAAGCCAAACTTAGACATGTCTGTCATCCGCATTGGATAGAGTTTTCCCCAAAGGTGGTCGCATTCATGTTGCACGACACGGGCATGGAAACCTTCTGCTTCAACGACTCGATACCTGCCTTTTTCATCATAGCCAGAATATCGAATGGCATGGTATCTAGGTACTAATCCACGCATCCCCGGAATACTTAAGCAGCCTTCCCATCCATCGATTTTGTTATCGTCAAGCACGGTAATTTCTGGATTAATTAAGACTTGTTCCTTAATTTCCTCTACATCTGGATATCTAGGATTATTGTGTATTCCGAAAATAACAACTTGCAGAGAAACGCCTATCTGTGGTGTAGCTAGACCTGCACCATTGGCATGGTGCATCGTATCTCTAAGGTCATTTATGAGTGACTCTAAGTCTATCGTGTTAAATGTAGTGACGAGTTCGGACTGTTGTAACAGCAAGGGGTCGCCCATGCGCAGGATTTTACGAATTGCCATCAAGTCATTTTAGTTCAGAGCTTAATAGAGGTAACCCTTAAGAGTGGCTAGTGCCAATGAAGGGGATGAAGGGGCCATGAGCCAAAACTACCAGAACCATCCTCGACGAGAAGAACCGCTTCTGCTGCCCCCTGTAGTACGAGAAGCTAGCATATCTACAACGGATTGATGATTCAGTTGCTTCGCTAAAGAAAGAGGTGTCTTCCCCGACGCAGTACGATCGTTCGCCGATGCTCCTTTAGCCAGTAAAAGGCTGACGACCTCTGAATGACCAAACCGCGCTGCGTGATGGATTGGACGCCATTTTCTGGATGTTTCTGCTTTTATGTCAGCGTTGCGGCTCAGTAGTAAGCGAATCAAACGCATATGTCCTTTAGCTGCGGCTTCGTGCAAGGGTGTAACACCTTCACTGTCTGGCGCGTTCACATTTGCACCACTATTAAGCAGTGCCTGTGCTGGATCGATTAGGCTTCGAGCCGCTGCGATATGTAACAGCGATTTTCCACCACTATCAACTTTATTAGTGCTGACCCCTTTTTCAAGAAAAATCATAGCAATGACCGGCATTCCCTTGGTCAATGCATAACGAACCATAGTGTCATCATTAGGCATGAGAGTGATGGGCGCATGACGTTCAAGCAGCATCTTAACTACATTGGGTTGTCTGGTAGTCACTGCGATTTGCAAAGGAGTCTCGCCGTTTTCATTAGCTTTTCTTATATCTGTTCTACGTAGTAATAAGAATTCAATTCCTTCAACATGATGTCTTTGAATGGCAAGGTATAAAAGTGTTCTACCACGATCGTCCTGTGCATTAACATCACCCCCTGCTTTGTACCAGCGGTCAGCCTCTTTCATGAAGTTGCTTTGTAATGAAACTCGTAAATTTTTGTTAATCGTTGTGTTATGAGCAGATGGGCGCAACCTGATGGTAGGATCATGAGGTAATACCATCGCTTTAGGGGTAGCCTTCGGCGCTGGTTTCTCAGTCTGAGCGAGCTTGTCAGGTGAGTTTGTTTGTGAGTCAGGTTTCACATGGGTAGCTACAGTTTGAGCCTCGCTTGAAAGGGTAGGAGCAGCTACAGCAGGCAGCTCAGTGGGTGTGAAAATATTTTCATCCTCCCACAATAGATCAGCTTGTACTTGGTTTGAAGCCAAGATTGTGAAGATAAGCAGTAATGTTTTATATTTCGCCATAACGACCACCATTGTAATTATATTTGCAACTTCATATGCGGTTTTAATTATGCAAATAAAGCTGACTCTTACGCCCTAAACATGAGTAAATGTGTATAAAAATAACCGTCCATCATAACAGGGGCAGCATAGGAATCAAAGCGGATAGTTGGTTTCAAAAACCCGATGAGCAGTGACATTGAAGTAGTCTTTTAAAAATCCTGTCCGGTGTTTGGCCAATTAGTTAGTTTAAATTCATTCTAAATGATAAGTAAAATAGTGCCAAACCACCAACAGTCTTGAAGAAATAGTGTACTCCATGCTAAATAGCGTATATTATTAGGCATATTACTATAATATCTAAATAAAACATAAATCGGCTTAACAAATATAAATCGGGGACATTATGAAAAAATCAACTAAGTTAGCAGTTATCCTATCGGGATTTCTCACAGTTATCGCAGCAAGCGCTAACGCAGGAACGGTTATACCTGCTGAAGGTGCGTCAATTACTATTGATAGAAATGGAAAACATATTGCGGTCACATCAAAAACTGAAGTAAAGAACGGAGATGTTGTAACTGCACATAAAGGGCAAGCAGAAGTAACATATACAAACTGTAAGCAAACGGTCACTCAAAAGCACTTTGTTAAAGTCATTGAAGGTAAAGCTTGTGCAGCTATTAAACCAGTAGGTCAAGTTGCAAGAATTGATTCAGCTAAAGCGGGTCTTGCATGTACGAACTGTAAAGCTGGCTTGGCTAGACAAGCAAGCAGAAACTTATTATTGGCTGGTGGCTTAGGCTTAGCCGTTGTAGCTGCAATCGTTGCCAGTGATAACAGTAAATCTAGCCCTGACTAACATAACGTTTTCATCTAATAAAAAAGCTCCTGTAATACAGTTATAGGGGCTTTTTTTATGTTTGTTTATTTTTCATATCGGCAAATCGCCATTGAAATCGATGGTTCTCCGTCAAACTTGTGTAGTATCACCGATGCGAATGGAAACTATATATTCCTTTCAGTATCAGCAGGTAACTACCAACTTTATGAAGCCTCACGAGAAACGGTGTAAGAATTATTTTCACAATAGATGTATTCTTGTTCATGATGATATCTTTTGATAGTCAGGCAAAGAAGGATAAGCCATTCTAGCCACCACCTTCAGAACAGATTAGTTTTGTCAGTTATGCCGAATTAACGATACAATCACTTTTTTCACTGCTCTGGATTTACGTTTCAGATCGCAACTAGGAAATGATTATGCCTCAAACGGTTGTTTGTGCACTGTATAAATTTGTTATCCTCAATGACTATAAAGATATTCGACAACCCCTGCTCGATGTTCTTAATAAGAAAGACATCCGAGGTACACTATTGCTGGCTAACGAAGGCATTAATGGCACAGTAGCCGGTTCACGCGAGTCAATTGATGAACTCTTGCTGTGGTTCAAAAATGACGTTCGACTTGCTGATATTGATAGTAAAGAATCCTATACCGATACCCTCCCTTTTAAGCGAACCAAAGTTAAACTCAAAAAAGAAATTGTGACTATGGGGGTTGAAGGTATCGACCCCAAACATGTCGTTGGTGCTTATCTCAATGCAAAAGAATGGAATGAGTTACTAGATGACCCTGATGTTATTCTCATTGATACGCGTAATGATTATGAATACCAAGTGGGTACATTTAAAAATGCCATCAACCCCAAAACAGATACATTTCGCCAATTACCTGACTTTGTAAAAGAAAATCTTGATCCCAAAAAGCATAAAAAAGTCGCCATGTTTTGTACGGGCGGCATACGCTGTGAAAAATCTACGGCTTACATGAAGCAAATAGGCTTTGAAGAGGTGTATCACCTCAAAGGCGGTATTTTGAAATATCTGGAAGATACCGCAGAAGAAGATACCAAATGGCAAGGTGAGTGTTTTGTCTTTGATGACCGAGTCACTGTTAATCATCAGCTTGAACAGGGCAATTACGATCAATGTCATGCCTGCCGCTTCCCCATTACAGAAGCAGATAAAGCCAGCGAAGATTATGAAAGAGGCGTTAGTTGTCCGCATTGTGTTGATAAACATACAGCCGAACAAAAAGCTCGATTTGCAGAACGCGAAAAGCAAATGCAACTTGCTCAGAAGAGGGGCGAAGCCCATATCGGTGGGGCTGTTTCTGAGCGTATCGAAATAAACCGAGCGGCTAAATTAAACGCAAAAAAATTACAGCAAAAAGCTGATAAAGCGGCATTTCAAAAGAACTAATCTTGTTCTAAAGGTTTTATTATCCGCCTTTCTTGTTGCAACAACTTGGAAGGTGGAAATAAACCACCTATTCATTTCTGAGTTATCTATTAATCGTTCTAAAAGACTTACAGTCAGGTTTGTCAATAAGTCTGTGCAACCGTCATACCGGCGGATGCCGGTATCCACCGCTGAAGCATAGTTCCAGTTCACAGATGAATTCTGGTATTCACCAGATTAGATGAGCTTTAGCGATTCTTAAAGCTTCAGCAATGACGAGCTTCTTACTCAGAACCGTCCAAAATTCATGTAAATACTTTTAATACTAAGTAAAAAAATCCTAAGTCTGGCTTCTCCTGCCGGGCTACAGAATTAAGGTTACTGGTAAAAAAATAGCAATTTTATAGTTGATTCAGTTGACTCTACTTCAAGCTGATTCGATTGCTATGGATCCTTATAACCCCCTTTCCTATTTATTTTTTACAGCATTAATCTCTAAGTCATCAATACCATTGGTCGATAAGTAATCACATATTCCCGTAAAATGTTTAATAATTAGGCATTATGTTCGTTACATGAGCAGTTAAGTGCAATAAGCACATATTTCTGTACGAATATTAAAGCTGGTTAAAAATAACAATAAGAGATTAAGACATGGGCTTGTTACAAATCACAAAGAAAGTGAGTCGGTTGTTTGGGGCTTTTTATAAAGAAAAAGGGTTAACTACTACCTGCAATTTTAAGAAAAAAAATGAAAATGCTAGAGGTCGTGATAGAAAAAAAAGGCGAGCTTTTCAATCAAGACTAATATCCTTCACTTTTATATTCTTTGTTGGAAATAGCTACGCAGCAACCATCCAATGCCCAACAGCTAAAGCTGATCTTTGGTTTGCTAATGATGAGTCAGGCAGTGTTGATTTCAATGAGTTCGAAGACTCACTTGATTTCTTATACCAAATATCCGATGGATTTAGATACGATGATGTCGATGGTATTAAAGCAGGGATCACGGGGTGGGGTAATGTTGTAAACTCTGCTGAAGTGCTTATGCCTATTACCCAAAATTTTGGTGATCCTGGTGATTCAGGGTTACTTTCATTAGGAAACATCACAACCAACGGAAATGGAACAGGCTTACGTGAGCTTTACATTAGTAAGAAAAATACTTCCAGAGGCACTTCATTAGGTTACTCTTCAGCCTACCTTGCAGGGTTAATTAACTCCAATAATAAAGGACGACGACCTGATGTAAAGCAAATCGCAGTCTTCCTAACGGATGCTTGGTATGGCCAACTTAATTCAACAAGCTATCAAGGTGGCTCAACGTGGATCAATGCGGCTAATACACTTAAAAATGCAGGTCCTGATGGCACCTCTATAATCTTGATCATCATTGCTGAAGCTGCCGATGCATATAGAACCAATCCCACTACAAAAAATATAATTGATCAGGTTGTTGGGGGCGGATTACTCATTATTGTTGACAACTACAAGGATGCAGCTGACCCAACAAAGGGGTATATCACTCAGGTCATCAACTCAGTATGTAAGATTGAAGCCGCTAGTCGTTCGGATTGGGGTGATGCACCCGATAGTTACGGAACGGACAAGACAGCAGGAAATAATGGTAATGATAAAGAAGGTGCTAGTCATGCCATTGTAGATGGTCTTCATTTAGGGGCAACTGCGCCGGATAAAGAGGACGATGGACAACCCAGCGCAAATGCTGATGCTGATGGAGCGGAGGACGATGCTATCAGCCAGTTCCCAGAGTTAACCATTGCTGATACGAGTTATACTATTCCAGCAAGCGATATTCGGGTGACCAATACTTTAGCTCAGGCCGCTACTCTTTATGGCTTTATCGACTTTAATAGAGATGGTGATTTTGATGATGTCGGAGAGTCTGCTGCGGCTGCCGTAGCAAGTGGTGCTACCAACCCTACCTCAGCACTTGTCTTTCAAAATTATAGTAAATCAACAACTGCAGGAACGACTTATGCACGTTTCAGGATAAGTACAGAAATTGGTTTAATTGCAACTTCTGCCGCCAAAGATGGAGAGGTGGAAGATTTCACCTTGACGATGATAGAGCCTGACTATGATTATGGTGATGCACCTGATGATAATGCAGACTTTAACTACGGTATTGCAAAGCATATTCTTCCTGCAAACGCTGATTTGTTTTTAGGCTCAAAGAAGCCTACTAAAGATGAAGCTAGTGACCATGCGAACTGGAAACGAGAGTGGGATACCAACGGTAAACACAAAAACTGGTTTAAGAATAATAAAACGCGCCGAGGTCATGGTAACGGACATAGAAAGAAAAACGAGGTAGCAGATCCTGCACCTGATGTAGTCGGAGATGGTGCTGAAGAAGATGGTTTAGTTACCACAGCACTCAGCTGGAACAATGGAACAACGTGTACGGGTATCCTACCTGATGGTACAACTGGCTCTATTACTATGACTGATACGCGCTATTGTATTACGGTAACAGCCAGCAATAACTCAGCTATCGCCGCTCAATTAGTAGGTTGGATCGACTTTAACCAGAACGGTGAGTTTGATGATCCTAGCGAGCGTTCGGTGGTCGATGTTGATGCGAATACTAATAATGACAATACCCAAGGTAATGTTCCCGCAGGCACTAATAATTTGCCCATTGTCATTTACTGGGAAAACCAAACCAAAGTATCAGGTGAGTTAAATACCTATATTCGTTTACGTTTAACGTCTGACCCTGAATTCAAAAGTAATAATTCACCTGATCCCATTGGTGTAGCTATTAATGGAGAAGTAGAAGATACCAATATCGGTATTAATGTCACAGGGACAGACTTTGGCGATGCACCTGATACTTATGGTGATGCGTCTCATATCATCGAATTAGATGCCTATATGGGCACTACGATTGATAACGATATCGTTAGCCAAAATTCAGCGAATGGCGGAGCCGATGGGGTAGGCGACGATAATGATGGCTACAACGATGATGATGGCGTTGCTAGTTTCCCGGCTATTGATACCAATGCACAGACTTATAGCATTGATGTGACAGTGACTTCGCCAACGTCAGAGGCTGCCAACCTGGTCGGCTGGATTGATTTTGATGGCAATGGTGTTTTTGATACGGATGAAGCAGCCACGGTTACGGTTCCGCAAAATACAACTGAAAGTGTAGTGACGTTAACGTGGTCAAGCATTCCTAGCGATATACAAGGTGGTTCGGTCTACATACGCCTACGTTTAACAACGGATACTTCTGTTGCCACCGGAACGGCTAGTTCGAGCCTTCCAGCAGGGCTTGCTACTGATGGTGAGGTAGAAGACTACAGTTTAAGTATAATTGTAGGTTGGCCTGTAGCGCCTGTGTCAGGACCAGGGGACGGCGGGCAGTGTCTGTTGACTCATCATACCAACGCAGGTGTGGCTGCAGAACCCAATTCTTTCTATAACATTAGCGATCATACCAATCCATCAACACTTACTAAAATAGGTCCTTGGAATATTCCATCAGGAACGGTTGAAGGTTTAACGGCAGATGTAGCAAATGAGGCTTTTTATGCCTTAAATGCTAACCGTAGTGGTAAATTATGGCTAGGTAGTATTGATCCAGTAACGGGTAGTTTTTCTGATATTACGACGACAGGTTCTAGCACTATTTCACATAGTTCTTATGGAACGCTCTCTATCGTCCAATCACGTGCCATTGCACATCATCCCGGCACAAACACTCTATGGCTGGCTGCTTATAATGCTCAGCCCAGTAGTGGTCCAGGTAGTACTTATGTCTATTTGTTCAAAATGGATACATCAACAGGTGAAGTCATAACCGGTGCCTTTTCGGGTGAAGATTATCTGCCGATTGACCTTGCTCCCTATACCTTTAATAGCAGTAATGACAGACCCACTGTTGAAGCACTCACTTTTTATAAAAATGAGCCAAATATTCTCTATGGCGTGTTAAGTACTCTCAGCGGTGGTTCGCCTTTCGTTGGTCATCTGTTTGCTGTTGATATATCCAAAGCAGATCCTCAAGCAGTACTCGCACCGAACAACCTGAGTGGAGTTAGCTATAGTGGGGGTGCTGCGCCTAGCTCAGATTATTATGATATTGAAGGCATGTCGTTTGATGCCAATGGTGACTTGGTCATTGTATCTTCTAATGTGGGCGGTGCTAATGCCAATAGCTTGTTGACTGTCAACGTGACCACAGGTATCGCGAGTAATAAGCGCACCATTATTTCTGGGGATTGGGAAGGTATTGTGTGTGATCCTCCTTTTGCAGAAAAAGACTTTGGTGATGCACCTTCTGATATGTCTTCTATTGATGCTAGTTTAACGGCTGTTTACGGTGAAGCAGGTCATGTTCTAGATGGGGCGACCTATCTAGGTGTGCTTGCTGATAGTGAAAGCAGTAGCCAAGATACTGGCTTGGATGCAGATGGAGATGATGTCAATGGCAGTGACGATGATGATGGTGTGGTATTCCCTGTATCAGGAAATTTAAATGTGCTACGCGTAGGACAAGCAAATAACTTGACGATTACCGCATCGAAGGCTGGAATTCTGAATGCATGGATTGACTGGAATCAGGATGGTGACTGGGATGATACAAATGAACAAATTGCTACCGACTTGTCGTTGGTCTCAGGCGCAAATGTCTTGTCAGTAACGCCATTAACCACTTATGTACAAGGAAAAACCTATGCACGTTTCCGCTTTAGTTCAATAGCAGGGTTGTCATCTACAGGTTTAGCGGCTGATGGCGAAGTGGAAGATTATGCGGTTAACTTAACTTTGGCTACTCCTGTTAATGTGTGTTCTCCCACTTTATTAAATAATGGATTTGAGAATCCGACTGTACCCAGCGGTCTTATCATTCAGTTGGAAGACACCATTGAAGGTTGGTCAACTCAAGCCGTCAATCCTGCATCAGGTTCTAGCTACTCAGATCGTAACAGTATTGAAATTTGGGAGTCAGGTTTTCAGGGAGTCCCTGCCTATCAAGGTAACCAGTTTGCGGAGTTAAACGCTAATGTATCGGGAGCACTCTATCAAGATGTTGAATTAGCACCGGGCACAACGGTCGGTTGGAGTTTTGCACATCGTGCACGTTCAGGTACTGATACTATCAAAGTACTCATGGGGTCTCCTAATGCGTTAATTGAGCAAGGTCAATACACATCAGGAACTGGATCTTGGGAGGTTTATAGCGGGTCATATACTGTCCCGTTTGGACAAACAGTTACTCGTTTTTCTTTTCAATCGGTGGATGCGGGTAGTTTAGGCAACTTTATTGATGCCATTGAATTACCGGGTGGTTGTGACTTTGGCGATGCGCCGGATAGCTATCTAACTAAACTTTCTTCAGATGGTGCCCATCATATTAGTAACTCACTATTGTATTTAGGTACAGAGTTTGCTGATAGTGAAGATGCCGCTTTTGGTGGTGATGATACTGATAACAGTGGAACCGCCAGTGACGATGATAATGAAGGTGATAGACCTGATGATGAAGATGGTGTAACTAGCTTTGATGAGATTGATGATTTGGATACCACTTACAGCACTGCCATTATCGTTAAAAATACTACGGGAAGTGCTGCTAACTTAGTAGGTTGGATAGACTTTGATGGTAACGGCACCTTCGATACTGACGAAGCCGCAACGGTTGCTATTCCGAACAACACCAACGGTAGTCTTAATCTCAATTGGAATAATATTCCGAGTGACATTACCTCAGGTGATACCTTCGTACGGTTACGCTTGACCACGGACAGCACCATTGCAACAGGTGATGCAACGACAAGCACACCCAGTGGTATGGCTAAAGATGGTGAAGTTGAGGATTACCCTCTCTTTATCAAAATCGGTGGTTTTCCAGTTAAAGGTCGGGTTTACAATGACAGCAATGTAGATGGTCTTAATGATAATAGTGAAGCGGGTATCAGTGATTTACCCGTAGTGTTATTGGATGTTACGAAGGGTACTTGTATCAGTACACGCACGGATGCTGATGGTAACTATGAATTCTTCCCCGTTATTCCTGGCGACTATCGTTTGTATGAAGCATCACGCGAGACGGTTCCAACACCACAGAACTGTGATGTAGCTTTGGCGAAAGACCCTGCTAACTATAGATCAACCACCACCAATGCATTAGTGCAATTCAGTGTGGTTGATGCAGAAACTAATGGTCAAGACTTTGGAGATGTTGCAGGGCCGACATTTGAACCCGATAATACAGGTACTATTCTTGCAGGAAGTGTTGAGTTTTATGCTCATAAATTTACTGCTAAAAGTACGGGTTCAGTTGATTTCACTTCAAGTAATAGTGGTGGTGCAACAGCAGGTTGGTCTAGTGTGATCTATCAGGACTTTGATTGTAATGGTCAATTAGAAACAGCAGAAGCTGCGGCGGCTGTTGCTAGCGATCTGGTGACAGTAGCAGGTCAAGATGTTTGTCTAATCAACAAAGTGCATGCACCAACAGGAGTTAGTGCTGGTGAGACTTTTGCTAATGTGATTAGTGCTGATTTTAACTTCAACAATAATGCACTAGCAGGAACCACTACGCTTAAAGTGACTGATTTGAGTAAAGCTGCTGCGAATGATCCGGTACTAGGAAGCTCCAAGCTGGAGCTACGTAAAACAGTACAAAATATAACGCAATCATCTGCTGAAACTGAAACTCAGAATCAGGCGAAACCGGGTGATATTCTGCAATATCGTATTTATTATAGTAATGTCGGCACTGGCGTCATTACAGACCTGAAGATTAATGATGTAGTGCCCGCGTTTACTGTACTCAATGGTGTGCCCGTTTGCGAGACTCCACTACCTGCGAGTTTGACGAGCTGCACACCCGCGGTTAATGGCAATAGTATTGAATGGATATTCCCTGTAAATGATCAATTGAAAGCGGGAGCGCAAGGAGTGGTTAGCTATAATGTAACTATTGATTAACAAGAGTTGTTTAACGCTATCAAAATATACCGGAGGAGACCATATAAGAATTATGACAAAGTAAGGTAACCATAGTAGGTAGGTCAGCAAATTTTTTACTATGATTAGGGGATGAGCAAAAAAAGAAGGTACATGCTAGTTTATTTATTGGTATTGTTGGGCATAGGAGCCTGTAGCTGGGATTTGAGTGATCCCGGTAAGGCTTGGTATTATCCCCGAGCTGGGTCTAAACTGATTCTGCACGAACGTTTGACTATTAAGCCTGATAGCGCAGCTTTGTATTTACAACATGGGAAAGTGACGGGTAACAGACATAGTCGTTTTGACCCCTATTGTAAAATAAGAGTGAGGGATGTCAAAAATACCCGGCAATATGTTAATCCTGATACCTTTACAATTACACATAGTGGGCGGCACACTGAACTTGTTGCGGGTTTAACGGGGTTGAATATTCCAATAGGATCGCCTTCAAGACCTTCGTTTCGTCTGGAAGTTTCTAGTTCTGATGCACCTTCTGATATAACGGAAACCATTCAAATGGGTCTCTCATCTAGTAAACAACCGCAAGTAATGAGTCTGATCTGTGGTGGTGCAGAAGACCACCCGGCTAATGCTGAAGCACCTACATATGCTGAAATGAAAACAGCACTGGGTAGTATAATGAGTTTGAAAATAATGCCGTAGATAATAATATTGTAAGAAAGGACGCTGGATATAGTTTGATATCAGGCAGTAGAATTTTAGATGAATATCACTGCTTCAACCTTTAAAACTCGTCTATTAACTCCATTGTATTAACTAGAAGTTGCTAAAATGCAATGAATCTTAGCTCACAAATAATGTATTAATAATAAAAAGGTAGAAGACTATGTTTACACAATTCACATTTGCTATTTTAGCATTGGTAGTCGCACTCGTTTTCATGGGTGTGAAAATGGTTCCTCAGGGTTATGAATATACGGTTGAATATTTTGGTCGTTACATAAAAACCTTAAAACCCGGTCTATCTTTTATCTTCCCGCTTATTCAGAAAGTGGGTTACAAGGTCAACGTAAAAGAGCAGGTTGTTGATATTGAACCGCAGTCAGTTATTACCGGGGACAATGCAAACGTAACGGTTGACGGCGTGGTTTTCTATCAGGTTTTTGATGCAGCTAAGTCTGTCTACGAAATAAATGATTTACGACGAGGTATCTTGAATATCACGATGACAAATCTACGCTCAGTGTGTGGTGGCTTCGAACTTGATGAATTATTAAGTAAACGCGATGAAATCGGTGATCGTATTCTTGCTATTGTTGATGAAGCGACAAATAGCTGGGGGGTTAAAGTGCTTCGTGTAGAAATTAAAGATATTGATCCTCCACAAGAACTCATTAACGCAATGAACATGCAGATGACAGCAGAACGAAGCAAGCGTGCACAAGTCACCGAAGCAGAAGGAAGTCGTCAATCAGCTATTCTCAAGGCAGAGGGTGAAAAAAGTGCTGCCTTTTTATTAGCAGAAGCCAGAGAGCGTGAAGCCGAAGCAGAAGCAAAGGCAACGCAAATGGTTTCTGATGCTGTAGGCAACGGCGACCCTCAAGCACTTAATTACTTTTTGGGTTTGAAATACGTTGATGCGATGGGCCGTTTCGCAGAATCAAATAATCAAAAAACAATCTTTATGCCAATGGAAATGACGAGTCTAGTTGGCACTATTGGTGGTATCAGTGAATTGTGGAAAGATTTAAATAATAAGGATGGGAAATAGTTGATGGAGAGCATGGAATTTTGGCAGTGGTTGATTATAGGCATCGTCTTTTTAGTACTTGAGGTGTTTGCTCCTGGAGCTATTTTCATGTGGTTCGGCTTCTCTGGTTTACTGACAGGATTCGCGACATGGTTATTTCCAGGAATGTCGATAGGTGTACAAATACTTTTGTTTTCTGTATCGGCTGTTTTAAGTATTTTGGCATGGCGTATGTTTCGTCACAAGAATCCAGAGCCTGAATCCCCTGATCCTGAACTAAACAATCGTCTAAGCGCTTTTGTCGGTCAGGAATATGTTTTGACGAACCCAATAGAGAATGGCAGGGGGCGCATGCAAGTAGGGGATGGAACGTGGACGGTTCAAGGGCCGGATTTACCCGCAGGAAGTCGAGTGAGAATAACCGATGTAAAAGGAATTCAGTTTGTGGTTGAATCTTTGTAACGATTTGAATAAATTGAGACAACTTTGCGCTAACCGCTGTTGAGGGAGTGCTGGGAGTAATGGTTGTACCCGAAGAAAAAAACGGTCGCTATCTGCGACCGTTTTATCGTGCGCCAAATACTCAGAAACTGTTTTTTCAAGTTCCCTTTTTTGTTGTTGCCGTTTTGCGGTGCGGCATTTCTCGTGTACACCGCCCTTGCGCATAATCGCGGCGCGGGCAACAGGATTTCGTTGATCTTTTTTAGCCATTACCTTCTCCTTGTTTAACATAAATGCAAATAAACATGGGGTGGGGCATACAATAAGACCCCCCCATTCTCTCTTAATCATTAATCCTTAACACAAATAACTTGCTTTAGGGTGTGAACAATTTCAACCAGATCGTGCTGGTCTTTCATCACTTTGTCGATGTCTTTATAGGCAGCAGGAATAATGGCACCTCTAGTTGGGATGACAGAGCCCACTGTTGCACCTTTGCCGAGATGAACATCAGGCATTGCTGCGATGTGGTGGTGAATAAAGGGTAATTGAGCAATATTACTCAGTTGATCCATTGCTTGGCTGTCGATATTATCGGTGTGAATTTGTACGGATACACTTCTATTATTAGCGCCCTTATTGAGCGTTTTTTTAATGGGCATAATATTACCTGATTTTATTATTGTGTATTTCTCAGGTATAAAAAAACCCTGGAGACGTGTGCCATCCAGGGTTTTGATGCGAATACGACAAAGATCGAACTAGCACGTTATTGGCTGGTGGCATAGTGTCCCCCCAGCAATTAGCGTGGGAGACTAGGTTCTACTGTTTATTTGTTCGTTCCGCATCGAATTCTCCAATTGTTTGTTTAATAGTGTGTTAATGAGTCCTATAGGATAGTGCATAAAGAATGCTTGTCAATGACAATTAGTCTCAACTTACCTGATTACACACCGTTTAAGGAAGGTGTCGACAAATAAATGTAGCCTGTGTGAGGGATAACGAGATACAGGAATTCAGTGAGTCACAATCCTGTACAAGTTTTACAGCACTCTCCTGATTCAGAGTAGTCCAGAAGCGGCGGAGAAATATCCCAATGATAGGGAATCATGGCGGGGTCTTTTTTATTAATACTGATTGAGTTAGCCTTATGCTTTTGGGGATGATGTGCCATTTGTACTCATGTCCACCATAGGTGTTATCGAGAAAACCAGGGGTGCCCAGATTGTATCTAAAACCGATCATTTCAGGGTGGGTTAGGTTCTTTATGGCGCTAGCAATACCTAGTCCAGAAGCTATTTCTGGATCATACCAGGTGAGATAATCATCACAGTGATATTTTCCAGCATATTGATGTATCACGCAACAATTGACCCCTACCAATCTGTTTCTCTGTAGATAGCAATCAACTTTGAGTGTAGCTCGTTGGGTGTGTTGAAGGGTATTTAGCCAGGAAAGAGTTTCTTGCAGATAGACTTCGTAAGGTGTGCTACCAAAGCGACCACGCTGTTCCCATATCTGCTGCATCCAGGGCCAAGCCCTTTTAATGTCATTGAGGTTGCCGGCACGAATAGTAAACTGGTCTGCTATGTTGAGTTTTCGGCGGAAATCTTTGCGTCTTGAGGGCGACAGCAATTTCCAATATTCATCAAAAGGCAAGCTATAGGCGCTTGCGGTAGCTACTTGTTTTGCAAAGCAGAGATCAAAATCGGCGACAATATCATTGTCTATATAAGGTGTTGATAGCTCGGCTAACACATGTTCTGCCCCCGGAGTATAAGTAGCACTGATAGGAGGAGAGTTTGACATGGCGGGAATATAAGAGAGGACATCGGCGGGATTCCACATGAAATTACCGACCGGTAAATATCCAGTTGCCTCTCCATTGCCATTCCGGCTAATCAACAATCGGGCATTTTCCATGTCGGGATATTTAAACAACTCTTCAATGACAGTGGGAGCTGCGTATAAGGTACCGTCGTCTAATTGTTTAACGACCTTTGATTCTTCATTATTCATGTGGGCGTTATTCTAGAACAAAATTGATCGCTATTCAGGCATTTCGTTGTTGCTGGCATGAGCTTAAATTCTACTTATACATTGGCTGAATTGCTCGGCATTGTGTCGAATAAACGAAGGATAGTCGTTAATGGATGTTTCTGTTCCAATGCCACCCATTGGGTTTAGCCATATAGTCTTGATGGGCAAACCTTGGGTTATTGTTTTAATGAGTTTTTTATTGCTATTGGGTGTAACGATCAGGCAATGGATGTGCTCTGATTTGATGTTTTGTCTTAATGTATAAATAGTCTTTAATCCCGGTGGGAGACCTTCTTGAAGACTGATGATATGCGGTTCAGCAAGGCCGTAGGCACGTTCCAGATATTGCCAGCTATCATGGAAAACCAAATACGGTGAGCCTTTTAATGGCTGTAATATATGTTGTGCTTTGCGGTGTTCATCACGGATGTGTTGCTTTAATTGTTGGTTATTTTTTTCATAGTTTGTAGCGTTAACAGGATCAAGCTGGCTGAGTTGTTGAGTAATGTAATTGGCCAGTGATTCAGCCTGATGGGGATCCAGCCAGATATGGTAATCCGTACTAGCATCCTGGGCTACGTGATGGTGTTCGTCATTGTCATTATGATCCTTGCCATCATGATTTCCCCTAACGGGTAGCCATGTAATATTTGCAGCATTGCTTAAGGAGACAACCTGTTTGTTCTGTTGGAGCAGCGGATTTAGAAACCTTTCCATGTTTGCTGAAAGTCGAATGACTATATCTGCTTGGTTAACTTTGCGTAGATCAGACGGGCGTAGACTATAATGATGTAAGCTCGTGCTGGCCGGGATCAACACGGTTGATTCTGCATGTTGGCCGACAATCCCGTTTACCAGTAATTGAAGCGGCTTAATGGTGGACAGTATTTTTATTTTTGCGGGTTGTGCTTTTGTGGTTCGCACATTGTTTTTATTTTCTGCATAGCTATTTGAGGTAGCAAACACAATTAGTAAAAAAAAGAGTACAATGCCGCCCCATTGAGCCGACATGCTGACATGCCTACTTCTCCTACACGTATAAGTTCTACAAGGTAACAACTGAATTATCATGAGTGACGGACTGACATCCCAAAAATTAGTATCATTGCGCGATATTAGCCTGTCTGTCGGCAGCCGTACAATCCTGCGTGACATTAGTTTGGAATTGCAAGTGGGTAGTATTCTCAGTGTGATCGGCCCTAATGGCGCGGGCAAGTCAACATTGTTACGGGTTTTGCTAGGATTGCAACAAGCTGATTCAGGTGAAATATTCCGGCGGGAAAATCTGCGTATTGGTTATGTTCCCCAAAAGGTAGTGATTGATGCACAAATGCCGCTAACCGTGCAGCATTTTGTACAATTAGGCGGCAAGAAAAACACCTCTCGTGTTCAAGATGTGTTGACAGAAGTCGGGGCAAGCCACGTTATTCATTCCCCGGTTCAAGCCCTTTCAGGAGGCGAATTTCAGCGAGTATTACTTGCTCGTGCCTTATTGCGTGATCCGCAATTACTGGTGTTGGATGAGCCTGCACAAGGTGTGGATGTCAACGGTCAGGCGCAGCTCTATCAACTCATAGATCAGCTGGTGAGAGAGCGTGGTTTTGGGGTGATTATGGTGTCCCATGACTTGCATTTGGTAATGGCAAAAACAGATAAAGTACTCTGCCTAAATCAGCATATTTGTTGTAGTGGTCACCCTGAAGATGTCAGTAAACATCCAGAATATATGAATTTGTTTGGGGGGCTTTCAGCTGCATCGGGTATCGGTGTTTATACCCATCATCACGATCATGAACATGAGTTGGATGGCCACGTCTGCCCATTAAAAAAGGGCGATAAATGTGGGGCGCATCAGCATGGATGATTTTATTTTGCGTGCATTAGCTGCGGGTATTATGGTAGCCGTACTGACAGGTGCGCTAGGCGTGTTTGTCGTGTGGCGACGCATGGCTTATTTTGGCGATACGGTTTCACATGCTTCTTTGTTAGGAGTATCACTAGGTTTTTTGCTGGGCATCAGTGTCAATGTCGGTGTTATTTTGGCGAGCCTTGGTGTGGCTATTTTAATGATCCTTCTGCAACGCAAACGAGGCTTGAGCAATGATACGATTTTGGGAGTTCTTGCCCATAGCGCGCTGTCTTTAGGTTTGGTTGCATTGGCTTTCGTTGAGGGCTTTACGGTTGATTTAAACGCTTGGTTGTTTGGTGATATTCTGGCGGTTTCAAATCAGGATTTAGTTGTTTTTGGTGTTGTTACAGTGCTGGTTTTGAGTGTATTGGCTTTTATTTGGAGACCTCTATTATCCCTAACTGTACATGAAGATTTAGCTAGAGTGGAAGGTGTAAATATTACCCTGATTAGTACGGTTTACACGTTGTTAATAGCCCTGACAATAGCTGTAGGCATGAATGTAATAGGGGTCTTGTTGATCTCTTCGATGTTAATCATTCCTGCGGCAGCAGCTCGAAAACTAGCCGCCACCCCGAGCAAAATGGCTTTGCTTGCTATATTTATTGGTGTTCTGGCTGTTTTGGGAGGGTTGGGGCTTTCTTATGAGTGGGACGCACCTACAGGCCCCTCTATTGTGGTTGTTGCTAGTTTTATTTTTGCGATACTTCATTTTTTACCCACATCTTACCCCTATCGATTATGAAAGGATTACATGTTTATGGCTAAAGAACTTTTTATTATGCGCCACGCTAAATCTTCATGGAATGAGGATGTGACAGACAGCTCTCGTCCACTAAAAAAACGGGGTATTAACGCTGCGCAAAGGATAGGGGATGGTTTAACTCGTCTTGGCTGGGTGCCTGAAAAAATCCTTGTTTCTCCCGCCCAACGCGCGCTGCAAACCTGTGAAATTATCAATATGGGTGTACCCGTTGAGGAAGATAGTAGAATGTATTCAGCCAGTCTCAGTAATATATTCGATGTTTTGGCGGACGTTCCTGAAAGCATTAACAAACTGATGCTGATTGGACATAACCCTGCATTGGAGGAATTGTTGCTTCATCTGGCGCCGGCTGCGGAGCGACAAAAAAATGGTAAACTTCTAACCACAGCGAATGTGGCTCGCATAGGCATAGAGGGTAGTTGGAGTACGTTGAGTACTCGTAAAGGGTTGCTACTTGGGCACATAAGACCTAAAGAAATGGACGATTGATAGCATCAAATAGGTAGATCGTTTTCTCCCACCTTAGGCCAATATTTCATATTAAATAGAAAACAAGAATTAATCAGGAATCATGAACGATATAATTTATTCCATCATCCTCAGTATGATGCCGATTGCAGAATTGCGCGGTGGCATTCCGTATGCACTAGCCAATGGTATTAGTCCAGTAACCGCCTATTTAATATGCTGTGCAGCTAATATATTAGCCTTTCCTATTGTTTATTTATTTCTGGGGATGTTTCATGATTTCTTTTGCAAAATGCAATGGTACAGTGATTTGTTTGAAAAGCTTGTCGTCCGTACGCGTAGTAAAGTAGAAGCTAATTTGAATAAATGGGGGTTCTGGGGGCTGATGGTCTTTGTGATGATTCCGTTGCCTGTAACGGGTGCTTATACAGGCAGTTTTGCGGCCTGGGTTTTCGGTATCGAGAGAAAAAAAGCCTTTCTTGCTGTGGCGATGGGTGTGTTGATTTCGGGTCTTATTGTTACAGCGATATTCTTATCCGGTGCAGAACTGTTCCACTTTCTATTGAAGAAAGTATAAGTTGAATTTTTGCTGAGATATCATAAAAATTAGTCTAGCCTAAGAAGGCTCTTTTAACACCTATTACAGACCTCTGTATTTCAACATGCCTCGTAAACTCAGCAGAGCACTCAGGCTGCATATCAGCACCCTGAGCTTGCCGAAGGGTGCGGAAATCGTGCACAAGAAATTATTAGGATTTTAGCTGTTCGTTTCTTGCTAAATCATAAACCCGAAATGAATAAATTGTATAGAGCACAGCCAGTATTGAATAAATCAAGGTTGATATTGTTCCGGCAAAGCTGGGGCTGCTATTGGAGTCATTGAATAGCAATACTGCGTAATAAGGCACAAAAAGAAAAAAGGTGATGATGAGATACCCTCCCAGAAGTGTCCACATATAAGGCTGAGTTGCATCCCAGCTATTTTTTATGGCATCAATCGGTCGATTGCCATTTAGCAAAAGTTCGAATTCTGCAAAAGCGAGTCGTATCGCGATGAATATTCCTGGTGCTATGAATAAAAACAATCCAGAAATAACAGCAACCCCAACAAACAGGGAAAGAATTAAATAGGGAAGCCAAAACCGTAGTGCGGCTTTCCAGGCGGTTTGGGACTTAATAGGTTCTCCATTAATAACAGAGGCTATGTAGAAAATTATAGCGCCGGCATAAATAGGATGGACCAGAAAATCAATTGCCCTTAGCCATAACAAACTTTGGGCTGAAATCGTCTCATCCGTTGTACTAGAGATGAATAGGGCTGAAAGGATTTCAACCGGGATGATAATGGGTAGGATTATCCACGCAAAAGCTGCTAAATGGTTTTTGAAAAAACGCCAGCTATCTAACAATAAAGGTTGAATCACAAGTTGTTCCATCTTTGATCTTTGGATTTAATAAAAACGGGTTAGCCATAGTCTTATTTTCATTCCCCATTGACTGGTTAAGCCCATTGTTTTAAAACGTATATGGCCTTTGGCATCAATAAAAAAGGTGGCAGGGACACCCGTGACGCCGTATTGTTTTGCTAATGTTCCTTCCTGATCAACGATAACAGGCCAGGTGTGGATATTTCTCTGCATCATAAACGTCTTAACATCGGCGTTGTTTCCTGATTGAAAAGCGATGGTCAAAATTTGTTGACCTGAATTACTGTTAGAAGCGCTGTTTAAATCAGATATGCTACCTTCTTCAAATTTACAAATAGGGCACCAGCTTGCCCAGAAATGAAGCAGCACAGGTTTTCCTTGAAAAGCACTTAAGTTAACGGATTCGCCATTGATGAGGGTTGCTTGAAAAAGAGGCGCCTCGCCGTTTACCATATTACGTTGTTTCCAGACTAGAATAGCCGTGAATATAATAAGAAAAAAAGCAATATTTTTAATCAGTTTTATGATGTGAGATCGTTTCGAGCGTTTTTTTTGTTCTGACATATCTGGTCTGTAACCCATAAAATTTAGAGGGGTAGTATACGTTAAAACTTCCAGGAAGGACGCTTTAGAATTCACATGATCAAAGATGTTTCTGCCCTGCTCTTCCCCTTCCTATCCCTCTTCTCTTTCCCAAAAAATAAAAGCCACAGCGTGAGCTGTGGCTTTTATTTAGCTACAGGTTTGAATGACTACTATTATAATAACTCTACCTGCATATGAACGGTGGCTGTTTTGGTATGTCCGTGACCATCGGTGACGGTGTAATCAAACTGGACATTGCCACAGTAGTTGTTTGCTGGTGTAAAGGTGATAGCACCATCGCCACTGACAACAGCCGAGCCATTTGGAGTGGTTCCAACCGATATGATCTGTAAGGTATCGCCGTCCGGATCACTATCATTGGTTAATGGATGAATGGTCATTGTTTCATTGGCTGCAACTAATCCCATATAGTCATCATTCACATCAGGCGCTTGGTTTTCTGTAGCACTAGAACCTTCAACGGTAATGGAGACTACTGAACTACTCGTATGATCATGACCATCTGAGATGATGTATGTAAAGCTATCCAGACCAACAAAACCTTGATTAGGTGTATAAAGGATTTGTCCATTTACAATACTTGCCTGACCATGTGCAGGTTGATTCGTATTAGTGATGGTCAGTGTGTCACCATCTGCATCTGTATCATTATAGAGAACATCTACTGTAACCGATCCTTCTGATGTTGTAGCATTATCAGCATTCGCAATTGGGGCAACATTGTTATTCTCAGGTGTAGCTGTCACATCAACCGCAACGTTTGCAGTTGTTGTGTGTCCATTGTTATCCGAGATGGTATAAGTAAATGTATCTGTACCGGTAAAGTCTTGGTTTGGTGTGTAGACAATATCTCCATTGCTCATCGTTGCCGCACCATTGTCAGGTTGAGTCATTCCGGTAACAGTTAGAGTATCATTGTCTGCGTCACTATCATTGTTTAGCACATCAATAGTCACTGCACTGCTACTGGTTGAGGCTGAGTCATCTTGAGCGATAGGGGCAACATTGTTACCCGTATTCGTTGTACTCGTGACCAGAACATAAACGGTGGCTGTTGCATTGTGCCCATTGCCATCCGAAATAGTGTAGGTGAATGAATCAGACCCTACGAATCCCTGGTTTGGTGTATATACTACCTGCCCATTACTGATAGCCGCTGTACCATTGCTGGGTTGACCTATGTCGGCTATGGTGAGTGTGTCACTATCAGCATCAGTGTCATCGCTTAACACGTCTATAGTGACTGCCGAGCCATCAGAGGTTGCGTTGTCATCTTGAGCAATGGGAGCAACATTATTGCCATTGTTCGTTGTACTCGTGACCAGAACATAAACGGTGGCTGTTGCATTGTGCCCATTGCCATCCGAAATAGTATAGGTGAATGAATCAGACCCTACGAACCCTTGGTTGGGTGTATAAACAATCTGCTCATTACTGATAACCGCTGTACCATTGCTGGGTTGAGCGGTGCTGGTTATGGTGAGTGTGTCATCATCAACATCAGTGTCATTGTTTAGCACGTCTATAGTGACTGCCGTGCCGTCAGAGGTTGCGTTGTCATCTTGAGCAACAGGAGGCAGGTTGTTGCTGCCATTTCCTGCGTCAGTGACAACAACAGTGACAGTTGCAGTTGTCGTATGTCCATTGCCATCTGAAATGGTGTAGGTGAAAGTGTCAGTGCCCACAAAGCCTGCCGTTGGGGTATAGACAACCTGACCATTTACAATCGCAGTTGAGCCATTAACGGGTTGAGTAATAGTCTCGATACTTAAAGCATCACCATCGGCATCAGAGTCATTCGCCAACACATCAATAGTAACGGCTTGTCCGGTGGTCGCAGTGGTTGTGGTCGTAGCCGCATCCGCTTGTGCGATGGGTGCAACATTCACAGCCGTAGCTGCCGCTGTTACGGTTACATTGACAGTAGCTTGTGATTGCCCACCCGTACTGTTTGTTACGGTATAGGTAAAGACATCCGTGCCTACAAAGCCCTGGTTAGGCGTAAATACAACCGCACCATCTACAATGGAGACTGAGCCATTAGCGGGTTGAGTTACGCTCGTGATACTCAAGCCATTACCCGTATCATTAGCAAGCACATCAATGGTTACGGGAGCACCTTCTGTTGTGGTCGCCGTATCATTGATGAGGATTGGCAAAACAGCGGTTGGGCTGCTAGAGCTTCCTGCTGTTGTTTGGTACGTACTGATATGTCTATCGTGTCTGATAGAATTATGCAAAGCACGTTTTATCCAGGCGGGTTCAGCTTGAACAACTTCAGTTTTCCAGGTAACACTTGGTTTACTAATGCCAGCTTGCTGTACAACAACATTCTTGTATTCAGTTTTGTAAGCTGTTTTATAGGCAGTCTTATAAATGGTTTTATAGCCGTCTTTACAGCTTGCATCTTGAGTGACATATTCAATATCTACCCGACGGTTCTTATGGCGGTTGCCTTTGGTGTTTGGATATTTTGGAGTTGTTTCACCGAGGCCTCTAGCGACAAGCTCTGAGCGCTCAAAACCATGCTTGGCGAAGTAGCGCTTAACTGCACTGGCACGACGTTCGGATAGCACCTGATTATGTTTCAAGCTACCGATATCGCAAGTGTTGCCCGTAATTCTGATATTGCCTTTATAGCCTGTACGACGGATTTGCCCTAGCACATCAGTTAATCGTTTCTTGGCAGAAGGTAATAGCTTTGAGCTGTTAGGCTTGAAGAAGGTATCGCTACCCAGTTCAACGGTTGATTTAACGAGTTGACAAGCTCTGACTTTGACTGCCTTTTTGTAAGCTTGTTTGTAGGGAGTTTTTATAGCCTTTCTTACCGTTCTAGCTGGATGAGCATGGCCTGGGGTTTCTACGCGAACGCGCTTGTATTGCTGGTCGCTTTGGTAGATGTCAGCGCCACCAAGATCATAGCGGTAACTAAGATTTGCTCGTGTATCAGTGTCTTTGTCACCAAAGCCACCTTCTTTACGGCTTGTTGCAACGTCTAGAGAAACGCTGTGTGGTGTCCCCTGAAAAAACTTTTCAACACCCGCCGAAAGTGTGAGTTGTTCCGGCTTGCTTTCATTGACACCTCGTTCATTATCCCAAGCGTAATCAAGACCGCCACGAACACGAATATTCGACCCTGGTAAGAAGGTACCTATCTGACCTCCCGCGCTATACTTGTAACCTTTTTCCGATAAAACACGACCATCATTGGTTCTGCCAATTTCCCGCTTTCTGGATAAGCCTCTACCTACGTAGCCTTCCCAAAAGCCCTTATCAACTTCTTGTCCATAACCGACAGTAGCTCTATCATCATCATTATTGTTTCTGTCATAAGCACCAAAAATCTTATTGACTCTTAGTGGTCTTCCCTGTGCATCGCGACTTACCCAGTGGTGATTTAATTTTACTCCACCGGCGTTGACGCCCTTGTTTTCACCACTAAAATCGAAACCAATCCATGCATCACCAGAAGTGGCAGTGTCTTTGCTTTCTGAGAAAATGTGACTAATGTCAGCGGTGCCATCAAATTCAGTATCAATACCCACTCCAACACGTGTTTTACCACCGACATAATCATAGTTAGCGTTGTTTACTTCACGAAATTCATCTTCAAACTGTGGAGAAGATGTTGATTGTCCTGCAGCTATTGCAGCACTGGAACAGAAAAGCAAAGGAAGATAAATCCAGCTGGATGTTTTAGAATTATTAGAAGTCATTGTTATTAGCCTCAGGGTATAAATGATTTTTTTGTTATGTGGTAGCCCAGTCGAGTTCGATAAACTGATAGTGGCTGTGCAACATTTTTGTTGTCCATTTATATTAAGATTTCTTATGTTGACTAATAACCCCCAAATATCAGTAAATTACTACAAGTGATGCCTCTCTTCTCTTAATTTGCACCGCAAGAAATTAGAGTAAGATAATTATCTTCTAGTGGGTTTGAATTTGACAGTACAAGATGCTGCTAGTTACCTGCCGATTGAGCGGGTGAAATGTGTAAGCTGATGTGTTTGAGGTGTGAAACGTGGGAATCTAATTGTTGATTCTCAGCATTCCATAGGTTTTCATGTCTACACTAGATATTTCTAGGGGTAGAAGGCGATTTAGGAGACGTATGCTTGACGCTTGAGTGCTGGTATTTATTGTTAAATTCGATTACCCTGAAGTATAGCAATGACCTGAATTCAGAATACTCTTCAATTTTAGAGAGTTATTAATGATTTGGAGACTGACCAGTAGCGTTTTCTGTAGGATTACGAATCATTCTCTCTGTATCAAGATTTCATGTAAGGATGCATTAAACCAATGAAGTTTTTAAATTATTTTCCTTTGTTTGCATTCATGCTGATGGCCTACTGGGGGTTGCATGCCATTAATTTTTTTCCGGAAAGGATTAATGAAATTCTGTTTTTTCTAAAACTCCCCTCAGGATCAGTCTGGAAACCAACGTTTGGTGACTTGTTTGTCATGCTAGGCATTCTGGTATTGTTTGTCGAACTCTTCAAGTCTACGCGGACAACCACGACATCGATCATAGATCATATTCTTTCCACTTTCGTTCTGGTTGCTTTTCTGGTGATTTGGCTGATCTATCCATGGGCGGGAAATTCGTATTTCATGATTATTACCATGATGACATTTTTGGATGTTCTTGCCGGATTTACTATTACCATTTCCGCTGCAAAAAGAGATATTGGGATTGGTTAGTCTAGATGTGGATAGTCTAGGAGGACAAGCTCACCGATTTGAGTCTCGTTAGTGGTTATGAAGTATTAGGCCTTTATAGTTAGAAAGTTGTGATAAAAACACTCTTTTATGCATATAACCACGGTCTGGCTCTTGCTCTTGAGCAAAATAGAAGGCAGTCTAAGCGACTGACAAATACCGTCGAGTAGTTACATCGGACTACGACGTATCAAACGAATTTTTAAAACTCTGTTGTGGTATCGATTTACTAGGCAGGAAAGGTAGAGAAAGAATTATGAGAAAAGCAGTGCACATCTTATTTATAAGTAGTTTAGTGGCATTTCCTGTGGAAAAAGCTATGGCAGAAAAATGCCAGCCTGGCTTCACGCTGGCAAGCAATCAGGGAAGTGAGACTTCTTTTCCTACCACAACGGGATATATGTTGCCTTCCTCCGACATGCAACCCGCAGGTATGAATTTCCCGGTTGCTCCGGTAATGATGGGTGGAAATAATTTCCCCCCAGCTTTCCCTATTGCCCCCAACTTTGCAATGCCTGTTGCCCCAGGGGGTCAGAGTTTTTCTCCCCCAGTGATGCAGCCGATGTCCTTTCCCGGAACTCAACCTTTATTTCCTATATTATCTGAAACCGCCTTTCCCCCACCTCCAATGCCAGCAGCACCGATGATGACAGGAGGTGTGATGCCTCCACCGCCGATGCATATGGATCAAGGAATGTCTCCGCTTCCACCCATGCCGATGGGTCAAATGGGGCCGGGAATGATGATGCCTCCTCCGCCCATGCCAATGGGTCAAATGGGGCCGGGAATGATGATGCCTCCTCCGCCCATGCCGATGGGTCAAATGGAGCCGGGAATGATGATGCCTCCTCCACCCATGCCAGTAGGTCAGGGAATGCTTCCTCCGCCTATGCCGATGGGTCAAATGGGTCAAATGGGTCAAGGGATGATGATGCCGTCGCCTTCTATGTCAATGGGGCCGGGAATGATGATGCCAGGGCCAATGATGTCTGGACCAATGATGCCCGGAATGATGTCTCTACCTCCTATGCATAGAGGACCTGAGTTAATGCAGCCTTCACCCATGCCGCCTATGCCAATGACATCAATACTTTTAATGCCACCACCTCCGGCTCCTATGGCAACATTACCCATGCCTGTTATGCCTGTGCAGGATGCTGAACCTGTTGTTGTAGAAGTGCCTCCTGAGAATGCTGCGGAAAAAGAAAAAGCAGCAATGGCGTTTGCAGCGTTAAAAGCAGAACAGGCTAAGTTAGTAGCTGAAATGAAAAATGCGACAGCCGATCAGGATAAAGATGGTGTTGTTAACATGTCAGATCAGTGCGCAAATACTCCAGCAGGAGTATTTGTAGATATTCGTGGTTGTAAAGCGGATAAAGACAACGATGGAATCACTGATAATATTGATCAATGTGGAGGCTCTCCCAAGGGCCGCCCTGTTAATGAAAAAGGGTGTTCAATTGATTCTGATAAAGATGGTGTGGCCGATATTGAAGACAAATGTTTACAAACGCCCGCGAGTGTTCGAGTTGACGCCACAGGATGTGCTCTAGACTCTGATAAGGATGGTGTGACTGATGAGCAAGATAAGTGTCCGGCTTCATCTGCGGGTATTCCTGTCGATGCAACGGGTTGCAGTGTGGACTCAGATAAGGATGGTGTAGTTGATATAAAAGACCAGTGTTTAGAGACTCCAGCGGGTGTGGCTGTTGATCTGGGTGGTTGTGAACTGGATACCGATAAGGATGGAGTTGTTGATAATAAAGATCAATGTCCGGCTTCTCCTGATGGATCCGTAGTAAATGAATCAGGTTGTCCCGCTGATAGTGATAAGGATGGTATAACTGACGATAAGGATAAGTGTCCAACATCACCAGCAGGGTCAGTTGTCAATGTAGAAGGCTGTCCAACGGATAGTGATAAAGATGGCATTGCTGACGCTCAGGACAAATGTCCAGAGTCACCAGCAGGGTCAGTTGTCAATGTAGAAGGCTGTCCAACGGATAGTGATAAAGATGGCATTGCTGACGCTCAGGACAAATGTCCAGAGTCACCAGCAGGATCAGCTGTTAATGCAGAAGGTTGTCCTGTCGATAGCGACAAAGATGGTGTTGCAGATAATGCTGATAAATGTCCCACATCACCAGCAGGATCAACCGTGAATGCAGAAGGTTGCCCTGTCGATAGCGACAAAGATGGTGTTGCAGATAATGCTGATAAATGTCCCACATCACCAGCAGGATCAACCGTGAATGCAGAAGGCTGTCCTGTCGATAGCGACAAAGATGGTGTTGCAGATAATGCTGATAAATGTCCCACATCACCAGCAGGATCAGTTGTCAATGCAGAAGGCTGTCCTGTCGATAGTGACAAAGATGGTGTTGCAGATAATGCTGATAAATGTCCCACATCACCAGCAGGATCAGCCGTGAATGCAGAAGGTTGTCCTGTCGATAGTGATAAAGATGGGGTTGCAGATGATGCTGATAAATGTCCCACATCGCCAGCAGGATCAGCCGTCAATGCAGAAGGTTGCCCTGTCGATAGCGATAAAGACGGTGTGATTGATGCCGAAGACAAATGTCCAGCTTCTCCTGCCGGCGCGCCCGTTGATGAAAGTGGTTGTCCTGTCGATTCAGATAAAGATGGTGTTCCGGATTTACAAGACCAATGTTTAACAACTGCGAAAGGCGTACAGGTTAATGATAAGGGATGTGCGTTAGATTCAGACAAGGATGGCGTGATTGATAGTTTAGATAAATGTCCGTCATCTCCAAATGGAGCACCTGTCGATACTCAGGGATGTCCTGTTGATTCTGATAAGGATGGTGTTCCAGACTTACAAGATCAATGTATCACTACTCCTGCCGGCGCTAAAATTGATGAAAAAGGCTGTGAGCTAGATTCAGATAAAGATGGTGTGGTCGATTCTTCCGACAAATGTCCCGATACTGCAAAAGGCGAAAAAATTGACTTTGCAACGGGATGTGCACCTGATGTTGATAGTGATGGTGTTTCCGACCTAAAGGATCTTTGCCCTGATACGGCTTCGGGTAAGTCGGTGAATGTTGTAGGTTGTGCAGGTGATGAACATATCACCTTGAAAGGTGTTAATTTCAAAACCTCTTCTGATCTTCTCACTCCCACATCGTTACCTATCTTGGATGCTGCGGTTGAAAGCTTGAAACGTCATCCTGATATAAAACTTCGGGTGGCAGGACATACCGATAGTTCTGGAAATAATGCGTTCAATTTGAATCTCTCTAGTAAGCGTGCTTCATCAGTCATGAAGTATTTGGTTGAAAAAGGTATCAGTGCTGGAAATTTAACTGCTAGCGGTTTTGGTGAAACTAAACCTATCGCCGACAATTCAACGGCTGAAGGTCGTGCAGTTAATCGACGCGTTGAGTTGGAAATACGCGAATAAATCTTATCTTGATCTCACCATGGTAAATGATTGATAGTAATAAATAGGTGCACTTCAGGCTATTGAAGTGCACATGCAATTAATATCAAGAAATTTCAAGAATCATGCAAAAATACCAAACTAAAAAGCGTTTCGGCCAACATTTTTTGCATGATCAATCGATTGTTCAAAATATCGTCAGTAGTATTCACCCTAAACCCGATGATCAAATCATTGAAATAGGTCCTGGATTAGGTGCATTGACTTTTCCTTTGTTAGAAAAAGTTAATCATCTTCATTTGGTTGAAATTGATCGGGATATTATTCAACGATTAAGAGAACAGCAAGATCCTCGTATCACTATCCACGCTATTGATGCACTGAAGTTTGATACCTCTAGCGTAAACAGTCCCGCGCATGATGAGGATAATTCACATAGTTCTTGCTCTTCACATAGCTCTCTTCGCCCTCTGCGCATAGTGGGAAACCTTCCCTACAATATATCCACCCCACTCATTTTCCACTTGCTAGAGACTTCATCGTCTATTCAAGATATGCATTTTATGCTTCAAAAAGAAGTCGTAGATAGAATGACAGCAGTGCCGAATACAAAAGTGTATGGTCGGCTTTCGGTTATGGTGCAATATCATTGCCAGACTGAAAACTTGTTTAATGTCCCCCCCGGGGCTTTCAGACCGCCTCCCAAAGTGGATTCCGCAGTGATCAGACTTATTCCCTGGGAAAATAAACCGTATCAGGCAAAAGATGAAAAAATGCTCTCTCATCTGGTGAATCAAGCCTTCATGAAACGTAGAAAAACTATTCGTAATGCATTAAAAGAGTTATTGACTCAGGAGCAGATTGAGCAAGCAGGGATAGACTCTGGTTTGCGTCCCGAAAATTTACAGGTAGGAGATTTTGTAAAGCTTAGTTCACTCATTTCTGTGCCCGTTTCAAAACCTGCCTCTTAGCTGTGACTCCCGTTTAGCTGTGACTCCCGTTCCGTTAAGCCTCTATATTCACTTTCCCTGGTGCTTACACAAATGTCCTTATTGCGACTTTAACTCTCATAAAGCCCCAGAAATCCTGCCAGAAGATCGCTATATACAAGCGCTGTTGAGGGATGTTGAACAGGAATTACCAGCGATTTGGGGGCGTCCTCTACACACTGTTTTTATCGGCGGAGGGACGCCCAGTTTAATTTCGGCTGAAGGCATGCATACCTTAATGCGTGGGTTGAATAGGTTGCTACCGATGCGACCTAATATGGAAATTACACTGGAAGCGAACCCAGGTACTTTTGAGCAACAACGCTTTGATGCTTATCGTCAGGCGGGGATTACCCGTTTGTCTATTGGCATTCAAAGCTATGATGGCAAGCAGCTGCAAAAACTGGAACGGGTGCATGATGCTAAAGAAGCCCATCGCGCTGCAAAAATAGCAAAACAAGCAGGCTTTGATAACTTTAATCTTGATCTTATGTTTGGCTTACCTGAACAAACAATGGAGCAAGCACTTGATGATTTACAACTAGCGATTGAACATCAACCTGCACATTTATCCTGGTATCAGCTAACTCTAGAACCGAATACTCTTTTTCATCATCAGCCTCCCAACTTGCCAGATTCAGATCTTATTGCAGATATTCAGGATAGAGGTATTGAATTATTACAGGATCGTAATTATCAACAATATGAAGTGTCTGCTTATGCCCAGCCTGGAAAAGAATGCATGCACAATAGAAACTATTGGGAGTTTGGTGATTACATGGGTATTGGCGCAGGCGCTCACGGGAAAATTACTACCGGTGAACGTATTGTCCGCACAATGAAGCCCAAACACCCTGAGGCGTATATGCATTCCTGTCTAGAGGGAGCGAGCGCTGCTGTACTAGCCACTAATCATGAGTTATCTAGCAAGGATAAATGTTTTGAATTTATGTTGAATGGCCTGCGCTTAAAGAATGGCATTCGCAAAGAACTCTTTAGCCAAAGAGCGTTTTTATCGCTGGATTATTTGGGAATAGGTGTTGATAAAGCAAAATCTAAAGGTTTGTTAGTCGAAACAGAAGACTCCTTCAAGCTCACACCTCATGGGTGGAGTTTTTTAAACGAAGTAGTGGAATATTTTTTGTGAAAGTGCCGATGTACGCTGGCATACCCCTATCTGTTGGAGCATGAATTATTGAGAGGTTTTAGGCGAATAATCGGCAACGGGGCTTAAATATATTGTTTGGACATAACAAGATTGCTGATCAATGTCATTGGGTATAACGCGTAACCAATAAACACCTTCAACTTGAATCGTTGTATTGGTTCCCGTGGCCAGAAAAACATGCTGTCCCTGCCTTAAGTTAATGGTCTTTATAATGTCTTTTTCATTATTGCCCTTCTTGCTGTTGCCCTTATTTTGTTTTTGGGTGATATCAATAAGACATTTTACAAACGTTTTCTCAGTATTAGTGACCTGATACTTTTGTGCTACTGATCTAGCATTCATAGGTGCATTAGTAGGATTCCCCTTGCTGTCAGCATCAATATCAGCATCTGCAAGCTTGTTCTCTTTACTGTCCGTACAGCCCAGTAGTAAGATACTTGACAAAGTTAGCAACCGGATAAGTCTCATTCGCCTTTCCAACTAGTTAAATGCAGAAGTATTATTAAATATAGTTTATTAAACAATAACCTTTCGGTTTAACGCGTGAAAATAGGCGTTGGTTGGTAGTGTTGGTTGGCAGTTGAAATCTATGACTGGTCCAAGATGAGCTATAAACAACAAAGGAAAATATAAATGAAAATTTTGGTGATAGGTAGCGGTGGCCGCGAACATGCATTAGCGTGGAAGTTATCACAATCCCCGAAGGCTGATAAGGTCTACGTTGCTCCAGGAAATGCGGGGACTGCAAATGAGCCAAAATTAGAAAATATTGATATTTCGGCAGAAAACATTGGTGCGTTATTGGTGTTTGCCGAATCAAATGATATTGGGCTAACGGTTGTGGGTCCGGAAGTGCCTTTAGTACAAGGTGTCGTGGATAAGTTCACAGCAGCAGGTTTGCGTTGCTTTGGTCCAACGGCAGGAGCGGCACAATTGGAAGGTTCGAAGGCATTTAGTAAAGATTTTTTTGCACGCCATAATATTGCGACCGCAGCTTATGGCAACTTTACGGTAATAGATGAAGCCGTTTCCTATATCAAAGCACAGGGGGCGCCCATAGTGGTTAAGGCCGATGGTCTGGCTGCGGGAAAAGGAGTTATCTTGGCACAAACCGAAGAGGAAGCGATTGCAGCGGTTAACGATATGCTGGCGGGTAACGCTTTTGGAGATGCGGGACATCGCGTGGTCATCGAAGAGTTTCTTGTCGGAGAAGAAGCTAGTCTGATAGTGATGGCAGATGGGACCCATATCCTGCCGATGGCAACCTCACAAGATCATAAAGCACGTGATAATGGAGACGAAGGTCCTAATACGGGTGGTATGGGGGCATATTCCCCTGCTCCGGTATTAACCGCCGAGATTCAACAACGGGCAATCAAAGATATCATTGAGCCAACGATTAAAGGCATGGCGGAAGAAGGTCATTCCTTTACAGGTTTTCTGTATGCCGGTTTGATGATAGATAACGATGGAAATTCCAAAGTACTGGAATATAACGTGCGCTTTGGTGACCCTGAAACCCAACCCGTTATGATGCGCTTGCAATCTGATCTGGTTGAATTAATCGAAGCGGCACTGGATAAGAAGTTAGACCAAACAACGGCTAGTTGGGATGAACGTACCTCATTGGGTGTTGTGCTGGCTGCCGGTGGTTATCCCGAATCCTATTCCAAAGGTGATGTGATTTCGGGTTTGGATGATGCTGGAACGGATGATGCTAAAGTTTTTCATGCAGGAACTGCAAAACAAGGCAGTGATGTAGTGACCAACGGAGGTCGTGTACTTTGTGCCGTTGCGTTAGGCAACAGTGTGACTGAAGCACAGCAAAAAGCATATGAACTTACGCATTCAATATCTTGGGACAAGGTATATTATCGCGATGATATTGGCTATCGAGCGGTGAATCGTGAAAAGGGTCAATAGGGTGAGTAATAATTAATAGCGAATCAATACCATCGTAGCCTCGGTACTGGAAGAGGCAGGGAATGGCTTATCAAGCTCAGCCTTATAAGCTGAGTCACCCATCATCACTAAAATGCCTGAATTTAAGATGAAAAATCAGCTATTGTGTCAGGCCTAAGCCCAAGGTTTTAAACTCGCATTTCTTTTTTCTTGTCTTTGGTGTTGACAGAGAGGAGGCCACATAAGGCTTATTGTCTCGCTTAGACTGCATAGCTACACACGGGAAACAATGTATTACAAGCGGGAACCTCATTCATTAGCAGAGCTTACGCAAAGACCATTGGATATGTTCCTTTACTAGCTCAGATGAGTGGGGTAGCTGTTTTCTCAAGCTTTTAATTATAGCAGAGCTTTTGGGGGCGTTTCCTAATGCTACCGCTAAATTTCTTTGCCAACGCTCGAAGCCGATTCGTCGAATAGGTGAGCCTTGTAACTTTTCCAGAAATTCTTCTTCTGTCCACTCAAACAAGCTAACCAGTGTTGCACTGTCTAGCTGGTGGCGTGCAGCAAAGTCGTCCAATTCGGAATGGTTAGCAAAACGATTCCAAGGACAGATCAACTGACAATCATCGCAACCGTAAATTCGGTTGCCAATGAGGGGACGAAGCTCTTCGGGTATGGCGCCTTTATGTTCGATAGTGAGATACGAAATACAAAGGCGCGCATCCAGTGTATAAGGCGCAATAATGGCTTGTGTTGGACACACATCAATACAAGCTGTGCATTCACCGCAATGATCTTCGCTAACCGCAGCCGATGTCAGCGGTAAGTCCGTATAAATCTCACCTAGAAAAAACCAGGAGCCGGCTTTTCTATTGAGAATATTGGTATGTTTCCCCATCCAGCCCAAACCTGCTTTGACGGCGATAGGCTTTTCTAATACTGGCGCACTATCAACAAAGACGCGATAACCGAACTCACCTATTTCCTTGGTAATCTTTGTCGCCAGTTTTTGCAATCGCTTGCGCATCACTTTGTGATAATCCCGTCCTAGTGCATAACGAGAGACATAGGCCAGTTCAGGGTGATTAAGCACCATGATGGGGTCAGTGCTTTCAACGGGTAAATAGTCCATGCGGACACTAATAATGCTACGAGTATTAGCTACCAGTTCTTGTGGGCGGCTACGTTTAAGTCCATGCTTTTGCATCCAGTCCATATCGCCGTGATAGTCTTTTTCCAGCCAACTGATAAGGCGTTGCTCTGCTTGCGACAAGTCTATATTACTGAAACCGACATCCTGAAAACCAAGCTCTTCGGCCCAGACAATAATATTGCTGCCAAGCTTGTCAACGTCCATCAGCTACCTTACCTATTGAGACATGAAACATAATCAGCGATTCCCGAAACAGCTTGGAGCGCAGAGTTCTATCGGATCAATTTAATGTTTAGGGCACCTATTAATTTCCTTTTCGCCCGATTCCTGCATGGATAAATTTTCGCGATCCTCATGTATCTTTATACACTGCGGATTCTCAAAACTCATCCGTCTTTTATTCGAACGAAAATTCTAATTAAGAGGTAACCTTTATGGTATCGCTGCTCATGAATTTATGCAATGTAATGGGGGTGTATTAAATTAGATGAGAGAAAATACACAAGTGATAGAGTCATACATAAATCTATGCTACGTTACGATTACTATAAGAGCAGGTCTGCACTAGAAGGAGAAATTATATGCAAGCACATGAAACAATAAAAAAACTCAGTGACGAGCAAGTTGAAGACTTTGACATGGAATATGTAACGGGTGAGCTTTGGGATACGCTAGTCATGGAGCTTGATAAAGCAGACTTGGTCAAAGCTGATTTTTCTTTTTTAGATATTGGCGGTGGAAATGGTGTTTTTACCGATAGAATTTTAGAACAATATCCTAACAGTCAGGGTTTCTTATTAGATAATTCACGTTTTTTATTGGATAAGAATAAAGACCACCCAAGAAAGACTCTGGTTGAAGCAAGCGCTGAAAGCCTTACAGAAATATACGCCGATCAGAAATTCGATATTATTTTCATGAACTGGTTCTTGCATCATACGGTAAAAAGTACTTTCTCAGGTACCCTAGCAACGCAACGGGAGATGTTAGCAACAGCTCATTCATTATTAAAGAGTGACGGAAAGCTGGTGATTTTTGAGAATCTTCCCGAAGGTCTATTGGGTGAGAGGTTTTGTTCTTTTGTGATTAACAGAATTACTTCTAGTAAAATACTAGCCCCCTTTGTAAAAAAGATGGGAGGCAATACGGCTGGTGTCGGTATTTGTTTTCTGGGTGAGAAGCAATGGAGCGAACAATTCAGTAAAAGTGGTTTCTCCATTGCTAGCTTAAAAAAGTTCAGACCCTGGGATTTAAACCCTATTAAAAAAGCATTATTGACGATTAAAGATGTTGGCGAAGGTCTTTACATCTTAAATAAACAATAGTCATAATTTTTCTTGATTACCCATCTGTCTATGCTTAATCTAATGTAAGTGCCCATTTTCCGATCCTTCGACAAGCTCAGGACGCGACGTAGCAGTACCCTGAGCCTGTCGAAGGGTCGAACTCTTGTGCAATATTTACCCTCTAAAAGCCCATAAACGATTGTTATTATATGAACTTAATAACAGGTCTGGACAAGCGGGCAATCAGGTGATTTTTGTTTCTTGTGCCCTTTTATTCCTTTTCCCTTGTGTCTTCTTTTGTAAAGTAGAGCGAGTCCGACAAGTTACATGATGTAACTAGGCTTTAGTCAACCTCAAGAATTCCGTGTTGACTTGACGAGTATTCACATCCCCTCTACCCTCTGTAATTTCTATTACGCCATGCGCGTTTTAAACCCTCTGAGAATTTAGGATGAAACTCTTTCTGGCTGATGAAGCTGCGACACTTGCTCTGGGTGCAAAACTTACTGAGAGATTCTCAACGGGAGGGGTAATTCTGCTTCATGGGGATCTGGGTGCCGGAAAAACTACTTTAGTCAGAGGCATGCTCGCTGCTTGTGGTTATCATGGTGCTGTTAAAAGCCCCACCTATACGCTAGTTGAGCCTTATGAATTGCAAGGCAGAACACTGTATCATTTTGATCTATATCGGCTGGGTGATCCAGAAGAGCTAGAGTATGTCGGCGGGCGTGATTATTTCCACAGTGATGCCCTTTGTGTCATCGAATGGCCCGAAAGAGCGGCTGGTTTTTTACCTAAAGCTGATACATCCATACACCTGGCATATAAAAACCAAGGAAGAGAGGCTAGAATAAAAAACTATTAATTCTTTTATATTAGCTATTTACAAAATATTCCTAAAAACTACTTGAAATGTAAACTATAATATTATTTACTATAAGAACTTCTCATTAACTCTTGATAACTAAATAAGTTATGGTCTTTTTTTCAAAAAACATCAAAAGCAACGGATTAAGACTCCATATCGCTCAGCTATTCGTGCTATTTGGGCTTGCACTTAATATCACGCCAGCCTATTCCGACAGCGGAAACAGCGGTCAAAATGCAAGCCAAGGTGCAATCATTAAACAAGCGACGGTTGCCCAGCAAAAAAATAAGCACGTGGCCGTCAATTTTACTTTTAACAAACCCGTTAAGTACAAAGTATTTGCACTTCGATCCCCAGACAGGGTGGTCATTGATATTGAAAATGCCAGTGGCAATATCAAACTCTCTGGGAAAAAACCTGCTCTGCTAACGAAAATGCGCCATGCAACTCGCAATATTAATGATCTAAGAATTGTGCTAGATCTTAAACAAGCGGCAACCCCTAAAGCGACAATGACAGGTAAACAGCTACGTATCTCTTTACAATCTGCTAAAATTACACCCGCAGCCAAGAAGCCTGTTAAGAAAATCATTAAGCCTAAAACCCCCACCCTAAAAAAGACGCCAACAATAGTGCCCACCAAACCACGGCGTGGTGATTTTATTGTAGCCATAGACGCAGGTCATGGTGGCAAAGACCCTGGTGCACTAGGTGCAAGAGGAACTCGTGAAAAAGATATTGCCTTGCAAATAGCTAGACGATTGAAAGCACGTATCGATCGGGCAAGTGGCATGAGAGGAGTCTTAGTTCGTGATGGGGATTATTATATTCCACTCAGAAAACGTATGCAGATTGCTCGTGAAAAACAGGCAGATTTATTTATTTCTATCCATGCCGATGCAAATCCAAACCGGCATTTAACAGGATCTTCTGTTTACATCCTGTCCCAAAATGGTGCTTCGAGTGAAGCCGCAAGATGGCTTGCTTCTCATGAAAATACTTATGAAAGCAAACTGGGGGATACCAGTCTTCAGGGTAAGGACAACGTGCTTGCAACCATGTTAATGGATTTGTCTCAAGCAGCCACCATAGATAACAGCCTAACGCTGGCTAAAAACACCCTGAGAGAATTAGGTCAGGTAACCCGGTTATTACATCGGCGGGTGGAAAGTGCAGCCTTTGTTGTACTGAAATCTCCTGATATTCCTTCTATGCTGGTTGAAACTGCATTTATTAGCAACCCATCCGAAGAACGCCGATTGAAAACGGCTAAATATCAAAATAAATTAGCTAATGCCGTGTTTAAAGGTATTAGACGCTTTCAGGTCGCTCATGCACCTGGAGGAAAACTTAGAAGCGTTGCTCATAATACACATTCAAAAAAAGGCAAAGCCAGAAATAGCTCAAGAAAAAATCAGCATGTTGTTAAGTCGGGTGAGTCGCTATCCGCGATAGCTAGAAAATATGGTGTTAGCCAAAATACACTGAGTCATCACAATAAACTCAGTAGTAGCAATATACGTATAGGACAGAAACTCTATATACCCACTCGTTCATAAGCATTATCCCCCTTCGTTGTGACTTGGCCACGGCATCTGCTGTGGCCTTTTTTTATTCTGCTCATTCTATCTTATGCATTGAGTCTATCGTTTTCATGTTATGGGGGCTGAATATGTCTTTATCAGAATATCATTGAAATTATCTAGATTCCCTATTAAGGTTGTGCCACTAAAATTCACATAGGGGAAATAGATGAGTCCTCTACTATAATTATCATAAGATTCGGAGATGTTCCAATGAGTTACAACAACCCTTCGATAGCCGTTATTGGGCTGGGCTATGTGGGCTTACCTCTCGCTGTTGAATTCGGCAAAAAAATAACAACCATTGGGTTTGATATTAATAAACCCCGCATTAAGGAACTACTCTCTGGAGTGGATAGTACTTTAGAAGTTAATTCTGAAGAGCTTAAAGAAGCTGCGAAACTCTCGTTTACAGCGACTCCTGAAGATGTGAAAAAGTGTAATATTTATATTGTTACTGTTCCTACACCGATTGACGCACACAAACGCCCTGATCTGACCCCTTTAGAAAAAGCCAGTGAAACGGTTGGTAAGCTGCTCAATCAGGATGATATTGTCATTTATGAATCAACGGTGTATCCCGGTGCAACAGAGGAAGTCTGCGTACCTATTCTTGAGCAACATTCAGGTCTTACTTTTAATGAAGGCTTTTTTGTCGGCTATAGTCCTGAGCGTATAAACCCAGGCGACAAGGAACATCGTGTTACTACCATTAAGAAAGTAACTTCCGGTTCAACGCCTGAAATTACCGATGTAGTTGACGACTTATATAACAAGATCATCACGGCTGGCACCCATAAAGCCAATAGCATCAAGGTGGCTGAGGCGGCTAAAGTTATTGAAAATACGCAGCGTGATATCAATATCGCGCTGATCAACGAACTCGCTCTGATTTTTGATCGCCTAGGGATTAATACAGAAGACGTTCTTGAAGCTGCGGGGAGTAAATGGAATTTCTTACCTTTCCGCCCTGGTTTGGTTGGCGGACATTGCATTGGCGTTGACCCTTATTACTTAACTCATAAAGCAATCGAAGTAGGATATAACCCTGAGATCATCTTGGCGGGTCGTCGTTTGAATGACAGCATGGGTTTTTATGTCGCAGATCAAGTCGTCAAGCTAATGACCCAGAAGCGTATTCATGTGGTAGATAGTAATATTTTATTGATGGGTTTGACCTTCAAAGAAAACTGTCCCGATCTACGCAACACTCGTGCCGTAGATGTGATTGAAGGCTTGGAAAAATATCACTGCAATATTGATGTTTACGATCCTTGGGTTGATGCGGAAGAAGCTCAGCGTGAGTATGGTATTAGTCCTGTTTCTAAGCCACAACAAGGTTATTACGATGCCATTATTCTTGCTGTTTCACACAAAGAGTTTGTAGAAATGGGTGTAGATAAAATTAAAGCCTTGGGTAAAACACCGCATATACTTTACGACATTAAATATGTCTTAGAGGCCGATGAAGTAGACGGGAGATTGTAATAATGAGTCCAACAATGAGTAAGTACGATGCACTATTAGCAGATTTGGGGAAAAACCAGTACACATGGCTAGTGACCGGCGTTGCTGGGTTTATTGGTTCCAATCTACTGGAGGTTTTGCTACGCCATCAACAAAAGGTGGTCGGTTTGGATAGCTTTGTTACCGGGCATCAGCACAACATAGACATGGCGATTGCAGATAGCGGACTAGATGCAACACAGGCGGCACAATTATTTACTTTTATTGAAGGTGATATTCAGGATATCGATACCTGTCAAAAAGCATGTGATGGTGTGGACTACATACTTCACCAAGCCGCTTTAGGCTCGGTTCCCCGTTCTATCGAAGACCCTGCAAATACCAACAACACAAATATTAACGGCTTTCTAAACATGCTCATTGCAGCACGTGATGCCAAGGTGAAACGCTTTGTTTATGCGGCTTCAAGCTCGACCTATGGTGATCATCCCGATTTACCAAAAGTTGAAGATAAAATCGGCAATCCATTAAGCCCATATGCTGTAACCAAATATGTAAACGAACTATATGCCAGTGTGTTTGCTCGTACTTATGGATTGGAAAGCATTGGTCTGCGTTATTTTAATATTTTTGGTAAACGACAAGATCCCAATGGCGCTTATGCGGCGGTAATCCCTAAATGGGTCTCAAGCCTGATCCATAATGAAACGGTTTTTATCAACGGTGATGGTGAGACCAGTCGTGATTTCTGTTATATCGACAATACCGTGCAAGCCAACTTACTAGCAGCTACAGCAGATAGTGACGCTGCCACTGAAGCCTACAATGTTGCGCTAAATGACCGCACAAGCCTGAATCAGCTTTTCGAGATGATTGCAGAACGCTTACAGAAAAGAGGAATTGATCTGCAAGGAGTAAAGCCCTCTTATAGAGATTTCCGTGCAGGCGATGTTCGACATTCTTTGGCGGACATTTCAAAAGCAAAAGACAAAATGGGTTATCAGCCTACGCACAAAATTTCTGAAGGGCTTGACGAGTCTATGGACTGGTATGTCGCAGATCTTTCTGACAAGGCCGAAAAAGCTACACAGGTCTAAGCAGAAAACCATGTCTAAAAAGACCCTGATAATGTTCACTGCCAGCCTGGGGATAGGTGGGGCAGAACGCGTTGCATCGGTCATGTCTAATTATTGGGTACAGCAAGGATGGCGGGTTATCTTGCTTACTCAAAAAGAAACGGATGAAGATTTCTATTCACTAGATGAGCGTGTTATTCGCATTGGCATGGGTTTACTCGACGAATCCGGTGGCTTAAAGGATGCACTTGTACAAAACTTCAAACGTATTCGTTTCTTTCGCAAAGTAATACACCAGTACAAACCGGATGCGGTGATTAGTTTTCTCCCGCCATCCAATGTACTGGCTATTCTTTCTGCAAAGAGTATGAAAACACCCGTCATTGTTTCAGAACGATCTAATCCGTTACAAGACCCGTTAAGGGGTATTTGGCGAAAGGGACGTGCACTTACCTACAAACATGCCAGTGCGGTAGTTATTCAGACAACAGGCAACCTAGCTTGGGCGAAAGCCTTTATTCCAGAAAATAACATTTCGATTATTGCTAACCCTGTTTGGTCAAAATTCCCGGCAACTCCAACGGCTGACACGATTGAATTACCTCAAGGCACGGTTATCATTGCAATGGGTCGGTTATCCGAAGAAAAAGGCTATGATCAGCTTATCCAAGCATTTTCCAAAGTTGCAACCCAACACCCACAGGCTTATCTAGTTATTTTAGGTGATGGGGATATGCGCCCCAAACTAGAATCACTTATTGACGAGCTAGAGTTGCAGGATCGTGTGTTACTTCCAGGCAAGATTGAAAAACCTCATAGCATTATCGAAAAGGCTGACATCATCGCGCTTTCTTCACGCTATGAAGGATTTCCTAATGCCTTGCTTGAAGGGATGGCTCTGGGTCTGGCTGCCCTGAGTTATAATTGCCCATCTGGCCCAAGCGACCTTATAGACCATGAAGTATCCGGATTGTTGGTGCCACCTGAGAATATAGAAGAAATGGCTATAGCCATGGATAAACTTTTATCCAATCCTGAGCTTATTCAACAAATGGGTGAACAGGCTGAAAAGGTGAAACAACGTTTTGCTATAGAAAAAATAATGAATGACTGGGAAAAGTTAGTGGAAAAGGTATCTTGAAGATGAGCTTTCTTGTGATAACTAATTCTTGTATAGCCTACGTTGACGACTGCACGGATGCAGGAGGTAGGGCAACGCAGGAGCAGTTGCCGAGGAACGAAATGCGGGGATTTATGCTGCAACCATTGATGTCCCGTGTTTCGGCTATCGCTCAACACAGGCTACTCAAGATCTCTACTCTTTAGGCGCCACTAATTAATAACAACTATTCTGAGTAATATAATATGTGCGGTTTTTGCGGTTTTTTGAGTAGTCATCCATCATCAACATCAGTTGATAATGCTCAGCAAACTATCCAACAAATGACTGATGTGATCATTAACCGTGGGCCCGATGATGATGGCTCATGGATTGATGATCAGTATGGCTTGGCATTGGGGCATCGCAGGCTCTCCATTCTCGACTTGTCACAGGCCGGACATCAGCCAATGGCTTCCCACAATGGACGATATGTCATCGCCTTTAACGGTGAAGTTTATAATTTTCAAGATATCCGTGAAGAAATAAACAAACATGAAATAAAACGTCAGTGGCGTGGACATTCAGATACAGAGGTTATATTAGCCGCTGTTGAAATCTGGGGTGTAGAAAACACCTTGAAACGCCTTGTCGGCATGTTTGCCTTCTCGCTTTGGGATAAAGAGGATAAACTGCTTTATCTAGCGCGTGATCGCATGGGAGAAAAGCCTTTGTATTATGGATGGCAAGGTGACTCTTTCATGTTTGGTTCTGAGTTAAAATCACTGCGGGCACATCCTGCATGGCAAGGCGAAATCAACCGCAATGCTTTATCCAGCTATCTACGCCATAACTATGTTCCTGCACCGTTCTCCATCTATGAGGACATCAGTAAACTTATTCCCGGCACTTACCTTAAACTGTCCCAAGCACAGGTAAAGACGCGAGAATTACCTGACCCCTTCACCTACTGGTCAATTGATGAAGCCGTAGAAAAGGGGTTTGATAATCCCTTCACAGGAACCCCCGATCAAGCGGTCAATGAACTAGACCGATTGTTAAGACAATCCATTAGTGGCCAAATGATTGCTGATGTACCACTCGGCGCTTTTCTTTCAGGGGGCATTGACTCGTCAACGGTAGTCGCCTTGATGCAAGATTTATCAGATCGTCCAGTGAACACCTTTTCAATTGGCTTTCACGAAGATGGTTATAACGAAGCCCAGCATGCTAGTTTGGTTGCAAAGCATTTAAAAACCAACCATACAGAATTGTATGTGACGGCTAAACAAGCGCGTGAAGTTATTCCAAAAATACCATCACTCTATGATGAGCCGTTTGCCGATTCTTCACAGATTCCTACTTACCTTGTTTCTGAGCTAGCGCGAAATCACGTCACTGTTAGTTTGTCCGGAGATGCGGGGGATGAGTTGTTTTGTGGTTATGGGCGCTATGAGCGTGGCAATGATCTTTGGCATAAAATTAACAAAATACCGTTACGAAAAATAATAGGGAAAACACTCCAAGGCCTGCCACCCACTCTTTTAAACACGGTGTTTTTTTGGGCAGATCAGTATCTCAATGGAGCAGAGAGTCCGGGTGAAATAGCCTACAAGATAAAAATCATTGCACGGATGCTGACTGCAAATAATAAATATGATGTGTATTACCATATGCTGTCTCACTGGAAAGACCCTGACAATATAGTCTTGGGAGCCACAGAAACTTCCTCTATTTTTCATACAGCTGAAAAATTCTCAGGGCGTTTTAACGATGCTAGAGATGGGTTTATGTATATTGACCAGCACTCATATTTGCCGGATGATATACTCACCAAAGTTGATCGGGCAGGTATGGGTGTTAGCCTGGAAGGAAGGATTCCCATGCTGGATCATCGGCTAGTTGAGTTTGCCTGGAAATTACCCACTTCAATAAAAGTTAAAGATGGTCAACAAAAATGGCCGTTACGAAAAATACTGTATCAGCATGTGCCTGCTTCCCTTATCGACAGACCCAAAATGGGTTTTGGCGTTCCCATTGATAGCTGGTTACGAAACGAATTGAGACCTTGGGCAGAAAAGCTGTTAGACAAAAAACGTATACAGCAAGAAGGCTTCTTCAACCCTGAATTGATACAGCGCATGTGGAATGAACATTTATCAGGTAAGGGTGACTGGCATCACCCTCTTTGGGTTGTATTGATGTTTCAGCAATGGTACGAATCGCTCTAAATAGCCTATAATCCGCTCACTAAATAGTTTATGGACAACCTAATAGTAAAATGATTGATAACATAAAGGCCGTCGTCGTATTCATACTTGTTTTCGCATTCTGTAGTAATGGATACCTCGCCATAGAAACAATGGTTCCGCCTATTAAAGAAATGTACTGGTATTTGCTTTTGTTTGGCATATCAGCACTTTTTTTGCTATTAACGCCTATTGAAGCATTGGGTAATATACCCAAACCTGCTTTCATCTGGATCATACTTTTTCTAGCTTCAACAACCATCGCCTATGGTCTTTCTACTCGCAGCCCTAAGACAGTGGAAGAAGTTACCGTATTAATTAAAGCAATTAGTGCATTTGTATCTATGTTTGTTCTGCTTACCCAGCCCAAAATTTTAAAAGCAGCATTTTATTCGTTAATTTTGGTTATTCTGGTCAATGCTAGCGTTAATCTTATTGAGTTTTTTACTGATTCAATCGAATGGTCCAGTATTCCCGGTCGTTCAGCAGGTTGGCATCTTAATGCCAATAAATCCGGCAAGTATTTAGCCATGAGTTTGATATTTGCCTCCATAGTTACACCCCGAAAACTACTTTGGCCATTAATTCTTATCGCAACAGCGGGTATTTTGGTTACATTTAGTCGTGGAACCTGGGTTGAGTTATTCATTGTTATCGTGGGAATTAGTCTTATTAATAGTACTCCTATTGGGCAAAGAATCAGTTTGTTAGACTTAAAACCTTCAAGCTTTATTGCCATGGTTCTGGGCGGCATGATCGCTTCAATTTTTTTAATCGCCCTGTTTTCTGGACAAGCCTACGAAATGATCAAAGATACACCAGCTGAAGAATTTCTTTCTGCTGACACCATTGGCAGAATGAGTGGAGATTTTACAGATGATTCTGCTAATGAACGAAGAAATATATTAAAGTCGGCTATCAATGTGGGTTTAAATAACCCGATTACAGGAGCTGGGCTTTCTTACACTTATGAATGGGATCATCCTGTTGGGCCACATAATGACTATGCAAAGTTGTTCGCAGAGCGTGGCATTCTTGGCTTGCTATTATTTCTCAGCCTGTTAAGTATTCTCTGGTTTGCTGGTAGTCGACATGCAAAACTGTTTGCTATGATATTAGCCTTTTCTAGTATCGCTACGCACAACACATTAGAACAACCCGGTATGTATATATTTTTTGCGTTAGCGCTATTACACAAAGAAGAACCGTCTAAACTGGCCCCCTATACAGGATAAAGCAACTTATGAGCCGTATTAAATCTATACTTAAAATTCTTCTCATCAACGGTCTTTTCCTTTTAGCGTTATTGTATATTTTCGAGTTCTTTTTTAGTCCATTTTCTGATATGCCAAAAAATGGAATTATGCTAACCGGAGAAGAGTACACATGGGGACATAAAGTTAGAAGGAATCAGTTGGGTTATCGGGAAAGAGATTTTACAAATCCAAAACCTGATGATGTATTTCGAGTGATAGTTTTAGGTGATTCTCTTACCATGGGAATGGGGTTAGCTGAAAGTGAGCGCTACACACACCTCACTGAGAAAAGGTTACGCAAGCAATTTCCCGAAAGAAAAATTGAGATATTGAACTTTGGTATGTCGGGATATCCCACTGTTACGGAACGTGATGATCTTTTAAAACACTATGAATTCGTCAAACCAGATTTGATTGTGATAGGTTTTTGTATTAACGACACCCAGCCCAAAGAACAGAACTGGAGTATAGAACAAGATAAATACTATCATTCTTTTATGGGCAAACTGATAACCGTTTCTAAAAAAGTGATGCGACGCTTAGGACTTAACTATATCGCTAAGTTGACCCATCAACTTTATTACCAGCCATTAATTAATGTCGGTAAAATCCCAGAATGGCAGACTGCCTTACAACGCACTTATGAACCTGAGTCAAAAGAATGGCAGGACTTTACTCAAGCACTTCAGGATATAAAAAATTTATCGGAAAAATTACAACTACCCACGCCTGTTTTTTCCGTATTGAATCAGGGAACTTATACTGATAAACCGACTTACTATTCAAACCCAGATAAGAACTTGCAGCAATTCTTAAAGTGGTACGAACAGGCGGAGCATGCTGCCAAGAAAGTAGGTCTTAACACGTACAACCACCAGCAGGAAATCATCGAACACGTTGATGATGAAATTCTTGCGGTAAATAAGTTTGATGGACATCCGTCGGCTTCACTTAATCGCATTTACAGTGATAAGCTTGCCGATGTATTGACAAAAATAATCAACACTCAATCTCTTAGATGAGTACAAATTGGTGAAAGCGTCCACCAAACGAAATGTTTTTTGAAGAGACCATTGAGACTTTTTGCATGAATCATAAATAGATGATGATTTTTAATGTTATACCCCCAAAATGCGAACACCTATCCTACTTGAAAATGCTTCACGTCTGGTTTCATTCGAGTTTGCTAAACCAGAATAATCACCAAATCAGAGGTCGCTCATTCAATGCTGCGGCTTGCTCTCGCAACGTGAGGATATGATCCTCCCAATAATTAATAGTATTAAACCAGGGGAATGCATGGGGAAATGCGGTATCTTCCCAACGTGAAGCCAGCCATGCTGCATAATGAATCATACGCAGGGTTCGTAAAGCTTCTAATAAGTTTAGCTCTCGTGGATCAAATTCGTAAAATTGCTCATAACCCACCAATAAGTCACCCAAACGAGCTTGCATATATTCTCGATCACCGGAGAGAAACATCCATAAATCCTGTATCGCAGGGCCTGTTCTTGCATCGTCAAAGTCTACGATATGAGGGATGTCTTCACGATAGAGAATATTTCCAGGGTGACAATCACCATGCAAACGTATTGAAGTAAAGTTACCTGTAGTTTCAAATGCCTGCCGTATTTGATCTAGCAAATCACGGGTGAGTGTTGAATAAGATTCGTTTAGGTAATCAGGTATAAAATCATTATCCAGCAAAAAAGCTCTGGATTTCACACCAAAACTCTCGATATCCAGTACAGGACGATGTTGGAAATCCTTGGTAGCTCCCAATGCATGTATTCTGCCAATAAACCGCCCTAACTGCTCAAGTTGATCTGCATTATCTAGCTCTAAAGCTCGTCCTCCACGATTCAAGTATAATGAGAAACGAAAGTCTCCTTGTTTATGTAATGTCCGGCCTTGAGCATTGACGACAGGAGGAATAACCGGTATCTCCTGTTCTGCCAAGTCTAAGGTATATTGATGCTCTTCCAGAATAGCCTCATCTGTCCACCGGTTTGGACGATAGAATTTGGCAACCAAAGCATCCCCGTCTTCTACACCAATTTGATACACCCGGTTTTCATAGCTATTTAGCGCTAGAAAACGACCATCGCAACGAATGCCCTCTGCTTCGATAGCATCTAGCATGGTGTCGGGCGTTAAGCCTACAAAAGAAGCTACTTCGTTGTCTATTGCATTGTCTGTTGTCATAAATCAAAGTCCGTTAGTTTGCAGCCAGAACTCTAACAATGCCATGTGCCAAAGCTTGCTACCTTTGATACGTGTTAAGTAGTCTTCTGGTTTTTTTAATAGCTTATCCACATAGCTACGTTGATAAATACCGCGCTCTCTACACGTTTGAGAGTTAAGAATATCTTGCATAAAATCAAGAAACTCCCCACGTACAAACTTGAGTGCAGGCACAGGGAAATAGCCTTTAGGCCGGTCTATAACACTATCAGGAACTAGTCCTCTGGAAATCTTTTTCAATACATATTTACCATGATCCCGTAGCTTCATTTCAGCAGGCATAGCTGCTGCAAGCTCTACTAGCTCATGATCCAGAAAAGGCACTCGTGCTTCTAAACCCCAAGCCATCGTCATATTGTCCACTCGTTTTACTGGGTCATCAACAATTAATGTGGTGGTATCGGCTCGTAGCACGGCATCAATATAATCATCAGCATGAGTGGTTTCTAACAAAGGCTTGATTAACTCCGCTGTGAAGTCTCTATCAATATACTCAGGCGTTAACGTTTGTATCATTTCATCATGATCACGATCAAAATAGTGCATACGAAAACTTTCTAACGCATCACCATTTTCTTTATAACTGGCTTGCATTTGCGGATACCAAAAATAACCGCCGAAGACTTCATCTGCACCTTGTCCGGACTGCACGACTTTGACTTCTTTAGCAACTTGTTCGGAAAGTAAATAAAAACCGATCGCATCTTGACCAAACATAGGTTCAGCCATATTTGCTACAGCCTCAGGTAATCTTTTCAAGGTCATTTCATTCGGAATATGCACTTTATGATGAGTGGTATTGAATCGCTCAACTACCGCATCAGAAAACTCATATTCATTGCCTTTTTCTTCAGGCTGATCATCAAAACCGATAGTGAAAGTCCGTATGTCTTCTATGCCTATTTCAGCTAGTAATCCCACTAGTAAGCTGGAGTCCAACCCTCCAGAAAGCAATACACCTACGGGAACATCAGATATTTTATTGCGACGGCTAACGGCTTTTTTCAAGGCTTCATGTATGGCTTCAGTCCATTCTTCATCTGTACGTGATTCTTGGGGGCGTTTAGCTTCTAAAGTCCAATAACGGCTGAGTGTTTGCTCACCATTTTCTTTGATCAATAAGCTATGAGCAGGTTCTAGCTTTTTTACGCCTTTAAGAATGGTGCGAGGTGCTGGAACTACAGCATGCAATGAAAACAGGTTGTGTAATGCGGCAGAATCAATATTTGTATCAATGCCGCTAGTGTCCAGTAAAGCTTGGATGTTAGATGCAAACCTAAAGCCATCTTCCACAAATGTATAGTACAAAGGCTTAATACCCATGCGATCGCGCGCCAAGAATAATGTTTTCTTGCGCATATCCCAGATCGCAATAGCAAACATACCCGAAAACCTTTTTACGCAATCGACGCCCCATTGCGCATACGCTTTAAGAATCACTTCGGTATCACCTGTTGATGCAAAGCTATGTCCTTTAGCTTTTAACTCTTCACGCAATTCGGGATGATTATAAATCGTGCCATTAAAAACCAGTGCCAGACTAGTTTGAGCATCCACCATTGGCTGATTAGATTTCTCCGACAAATCAATAATAGATAAACGACGATGACCAAAAGCTAAAGCACCATCGGAATAGGTTCCTGCATGATCTGGCCCTCGCTGCTCCAGTTTCTCCATCATTTTCTGGATATGATCTAAGCTAGGCAAAGACCCATCCAATTTGTACTCGCCACAGATTCCACACATATAAATTTCCATACTCTTTGAAGATGTTCACATGGTAAGATGTTTACATGCCAGAGACAATCGAATCACTCAAAACTCCGCCACATTCCATCGAAGCCGAACAATCTGTTCTGGGTGGTTTGTTGCTCGATAATAACGCCTGGGATCAAGTTGCAGACCGTGTCTGTGAACAAGATTTTTATCGCCAGGATCATCGGCTGATCTTCCGCTCAATCGTCCATTTGGCCGAAGACCAGCAACCTTACGACGTGGTAACGCTCTCGGACTGGCTAAAGACTCGGAGCGACTTGGAAGATGCAGGTGGATTAGCCTATCTTGGCACACTAGCTAAAGACACCCCTAGTGCTGCTAATATTACGGCTTATGCCAAAATCGTGCGTGAAAAATCTATTTTGCGACAATTAATTAGTGTCGGTACCGATATTTCAGACATGGCTTTTAACCCCGGTGATCAGGATAGTCGAGATATTCTCGACATTGCCGAGGGCAAAGTATTCGAAATTGCAGAGCAGGGCATGCGTCAGGAGCAAGGTTTTCGACCCGTGCGCAGCATTATGAAAAATACTCTGGCGCAAATTGAAGAACTGGGTAAAAATGGCGAAGGAATTACGGGTGTACCTACGGGTTACGATGATCTTGATGAACTAACCAACGGCTTGCAAAAAGGTGATTTGATTATTATTGCAGGTCGACCCTCTATGGGGAAAACAACATTAGCGATGAATATTGCGGAGTTTGCATCCGCTCATAAAAAAATCCCTACTGCTGTGTTTTCACTGGAAATGCCTGGCGAGCAACTGACCATGCGTTTGTTATCGTCCATGGGACGTGTTGACCAAACACGTTTACGAAATGGTCGTTTATTAGAAGAAGACTGGCCGCGCATAGCTACTGCTGTGAAACTCTTTTCTGACGTGCCACTTTATATTGATGATAGTGCGGGTTTAAGCCCAAATGAGGTGAGAGGGAGAGCGCGTCGTTTAGTACGCGAGCATGGTGACCTTGGATTGATAGTGCTGGATTATCTACAATTAATGGAAGGTAATGCCGGACAAAACGAAAACCGAACCAACGAGGTCTCGGCTATTTCCCGGTCTCTCAAAGCCTTGGCTAAAGAACTGGATGTGCCTATCGTGGTGCTTTCTCAGCTCAATCGAAGCCTTGAACAGCGCCCTAATAAACGCCCTATTATGTCTGACCTGAGAGAATCGGGAGCGATTGAGCAGGATGCTGATGTCATTATGTTTATCTATCGAGATGAAGTGTATAACCCCGAAACAGAACAAAAAGGCATGGCTGAGGTTATCATTGCCAAGCAAAGAAATGGTCCCATTGGAAAAGTTCAACTAACCTTTCTGGGTAAATATACGCGTTTTGAAAATTTCTCACCCAATGTGTACATGCCGGAATAATAAGCAGGCTAAATAGATGTCCCGACCCGCTCGCATTACCATACATTCTGCGGCTTTGCGCCATAATCTATTGGTCGCCAAACAAGCAGCTCCAACAGCAAAAATAATGCCTGCCATCAAGGCAGATGCCTATGGGCATGGGATCATTAATACGGCAACTACATTACAAGACCTGGCGGATGGCTTTATCGTTGCCTGCATGTCTGAAGCACTTGCACTTCGCGAAGCAAAAATAACATCTACTTTATTGGTCATTCAGGGGCCGCAGTCCTTTGAAGACATCAAAATAGCTGAAGAAAAAGATATTCGTTTGGTCTTTCATGATGAGAACCAACTGCATTTACTGGATGCAGTATCTTCACCGGGTAAGGTAAAAGTTGCCCTAAAACTTGATACCGGAATGCATCGACTAGGGATAGCAGCCTCACGTGCCAAAAATGACTATGAAAAACTACAGTCTCATCCAAATGTGCATACGGATGTCTGGCTAATGACACACCTAGCTTGTGCAGACGACATGAAAAACGACTATACCCACCAGCAGATCGAAACTTTCGATCATCATACCCGAACATTATCGGCCACCAAGACCATAGCAAACTCAGCCGGCATTCTTGGCTGGGAAAGTTCGCACAAAGATTGGGTTCGTCCCGGCATTATGATTTACGGCTCTTCACCTATCAATAACAAAAACCGAGAGCACTTTAATCTGCAAGCCAGTATGACGTTAACGGCTCCATTAATTGCCCTCCACGCGCTCAAAAAAGGCGATGCTATTGGTTATGGATCGACCTGGGCTTGTCCACATGACATGCACGTAGGAGTAGTAGCCTGTGGCTATGCTGATGGTTATCCACGCCATGCTGCAAGCGGTACACCTGTATTTTTAAAAGGAACGAGAACACAAACATTAGGACGAGTTTCTATGGATCTCATCGTTATAGACCTTACCCATATCGACGCTGAAATAGGCAACCTCGTAGAACTCTGGGGGAAAAACATCAACATAGACGATGTTGCCCAATCAGCTGAAACAATAAGCTATGAATTACTTTGTCATGCTGGCTCCAGCTGCAAAAAAACTATTGAACCTTCCTGAACAAGCCCTGTCGTAATTTTTAGAATCAATAAATAGCTTATATATAATTCGATAAGCAATAAATACAAACAAACAACAACACATAAAAAATTTGGAGAATATGAATGAACATTATTTCTAAAGGTCTGCTGACAGGAACACTAGCATCGACTCTTATTATATCAGGATGTGCATCAGGCCCTAATGGTAGCGGTGGTGGGATTACTAACGATCAGGCAAGAATTATCGCGGGTTCCGTCATTGGTGGCGTAGTTGGACATCAATTCGGAAAAGGCAGAGGTAAAACAGCTGCCACCATTCTGGGTGCAATTATTGGTGGCTATGTGGGTAGTGCAATGAACAATCAAAGTCGTCAGCGCACCAATTACGCGCTGGATCGAGCGCCTGATCATCAACCTACCACCTGGACAGAGCCACAAACTAATAACCAATACACCGTTACGCCAACCAACACCTACAACGCACCTGTCAATGGTCAGCAAAGCGTTTGCCGTGATTATACAATGGATGCGTACATTGATGGACGTTTACAGCAAGTTAAAGGTCGGGCATGTAAAGATGCCAGCGGGCAGTGGGTAGCAGTACGCTAGAACGAACGTATTCGAGAACAGGAATACTTCTCGGCATACACAGAATACTAACAATAATAAGGGGGCTGAAAAGCCCCCACTTTTCATTTCAAAACTTTCATTCAAACCTTCATTTCAACAACTCCCCTCTGTTATAAGGTGCTCTAATACTTGCAAATAATAGGGATGCCATGCATCATGTGGTAAGTCTTTAGTTGTATCGACTGATCATGAGAAGGGACACACCATGAAAACCAGCTCTAGTGAATTAATAAAATCTAGTAGTGCTTTTGATCCCACATCGAATATTCGATCTATTCAAAATAGAAGATACCAACAAAAACCGGCAGATAAATCACCTATTACGCGAAGAGAAGGTGAATGCCTTAGTTGGGCCGCCATTGGAAAAACAGCCAGTGAAATTGCTGAAATCCTAAATACATCGGAACACACTGTCCACTTTCATACCAAAAATGCGATCAAAAAACTGGATGCGGCTAATAAAACTCATGCGGTTGTTAAAGCCATTCTGGGACAATATATCACGGTAAAATAGAGGTTTGTTTAATTTTTGACTAGAAAACTACTAGTTCTAGTAGGTACACTCGCGAACGAAAACTGCTAAATTAACCACAGAATCTTCGGTCATTTAACTATGTAGTTTTCAGAAACCGCTAGGGATTATACAAAAGATACCGCTCAATTTTTTGTTACAAACAATCTTGTGATCGAAGGTTCACCATTTCCTATCCTCCCTCACCAATGTATACCCATAACTTGTACTTATTTACAAGCGAGGAACAGCTTCTATCAATTTCTTTGTATAGGCCTGTTGCGGATTACCACAAACATCTTCTGTTAACCCTTGTTCGACAATCTTGCCATCCTTCATTACTACGGTTTCATCACTTAAATATTCAACGACTGAAATATTATGAGTGATAAAAAGTAGCGTTAGATCGCGCTGTTCGCGGATTTCCAGCAATAGCTCTAACACCTCGGCCTGCACAGACACATCTAAAGCACTAGTGATTTCATCACAGACAATAAACTCCGGATTAAGCACTAATGCACGAGCCAAACCAATACGTTGTCGTTGCCCACCTGAAAACTCGTGTGGATAACGCCACAAATAATCGCGCTTCAGTTGAACAGATTGTAATACTTCTGCTGCTAACTCAATACGTTCTTCATCGTCTTTACCCATGTTGTGTACTTTCATCGGCTCAGTGAGAGCCGTTGCTACCAACAATCGTGGATTAAGAGAAGATTGTGGGTCTTGAAAGGCGATTTGCATTTTTCGTCGCCACGGACGCAGCTCTTTATTGGAAAGCCCGACTAGCTCAGTACCCTGTATTTTCACACTGCCAGCAGTGGGCTGTTGCAGCTGTAAAATAGCGCGACCCAATGTCGTTTTACCGCTCCCTGATTCGCCCACCAAAGCAACCACTTTACCCTTATTAATCGTCAAACTGACATCATCAACAGCTCTGACGTGATCCACTACGCGTTGTAACAAGCCTTTACGGATAGGAAAAAATACATCCAGGCTTTTTACTTCTATCAGTGCTTGTTGATTCTCCACTCTCTGAGAATTTTTTTCCCGGCGTGGTAAGTTTTCCGGAACAGCCGCCAATAACTTCTTGCTATAATCATGCTGTGGCTGTCTGAGAACTTGTTGGGTTTCACCGACTTCCACCAGTTTACCCTGCTTCATGACCCCGACTTTATGGGCGATTTGCGCAACCACTCCAAAGTCATGAGTGATAAATAACACACTCATGTTGTTACGTTCTTGTAACTCGCGTATCAGCTTGAGAATTTCAGCTTGTACCGTCACATCCAGCGCTGTGGTCGGTTCATCAGCAATCAGTAAATCAGGTTCACAAGCCAATGCCATAGCAATCATGACACGCTGTCTCTGCCCACCTGATAGTTGGTGCGGATAGTTATCAAAGCGGCTTTCAGCTTTCTTTATTTGCACATCATTCATGGCTTGCAAAGCACGAGATTTAGCTTCGCTTTCAGACATGTCGTGGTGGTGCAGCAATAGTGCTTCTGTGATTTGTTCGCCAATGCTATAGACCGGATTTAATGAACTCATTGGCTCTTGAAAAATCATCGCTATGCGCGAACCACGAATATCACACAACCCTGCATCATTCAGTTGTAGCATATCCACTAGTTCGTGGTCACCGTTATCTTTACGCCAATCAAAGTGAATTTTGCCGCTAGGGTGAGAGCTAATACCTTCGGGTAATAACTGAATAATGGAGAGTGCAGTAATAGACTTCCCGCTTCCAGACTCACCTACTAAGCAGAAAGTCTTTCCTTTCTCAATGGAAAAACTAACGCCTTCTACAGCCTTGATTGTTTCACCTGCTGATTGCAGCCAGGTTTGTAGGTTTTCTACCTGCAGCAGGTTTTTATCAAGTAATTGATGACTCATCCTATATTCCTCACCCACGACTCCCACCTCACCCACGACTCCCGCCTCACCCAACTACTCCCGCTTTTTTCGCCAACTGTGGATCAATTGCATCACGTAGTGCTTCACCCATTAGGTTATAAGCAAATACGGTCATAAAAATAGCACCACCGGGGAATACAGCCATCCACCAGTTGAACACCGATGATTGCACTGACTGGTTTAGCATTTGTCCCCATGAAGGTGAATCGACTAATCCTAAGCCAAGAAAACTTAAAGTCGCTTCTGCCAAAATTGCTGACGCCACACCAAAACTAACGCCTACTAATAGCGGTGCAACACCATTAGGTAACATGTGTTTGAATAAAATAGAACGCAGCGGAAGACCACTGGCGATAGTTGCTTGTACAAAATCCTGTTTACGCAAGCGCAAGAACTCTGCACGGATATAGCGAGCATAACCAGACCAACTGGTTAGCCCAATAATCACCATCATGATATAAATACTTCGCCCAAAAAATGCGACAAAAGTGAGCAGCAAAAACAAGGTAGGAATGGACTCGAATATTTCAACTAAGCGCATCCCCAGCATATCCACGATACCGGAAAAATAGCCCATTAGACCGCCTAGTATCACACCAATAACCATGGCGATACCGGTCGCTAAAAAACCAATCCCTAAGGCGATTCGTGAAGCATGAATCATACGACTGAGCACATCACCGCCGTTTTCTTCGGTTCCCATCCAGTGCGTGTATTGTTTATTGGCTAAAGGTGCTTGCAAAGGCAAGGCACGCACATCCCTGAGATAATCCTTGGGGGCATAAGGGATAGGAGGCATAACCACCCAATCATATTGATCACTTTTTAAGGCACTGCGAAAATCTTCATAAACGATATTTTGCTGCTCTACAATAAACTGTTTACTGACAATGGTTACTCCAATAATAGCCATTAGAAAAACCATTAATAAGGTTTTTAGTGATTGACGTAACGGACTTAGCAACAGAACAACAAGAATGAAAAAAGCCGCTAATACGATGATATCTTCAGTGCTTAAATAGCGTAATACCGGATAAGTGAGTGATCCATTTTCACTCGCGAACAAAGGCATAGAGTTAGCAATAAAAGGCGCAAACACAGCTAGAACTACTAAAACCAGAACCCAAGCCAAACCTATTTTCGCGCCTAATCCTGAAAAAGATTGTCGTAAAATACGCTTAGTAAAAGTTTCGCCAGTTTTTCTCATAGTTGGGTTTGCCTATTCGTAGCTGACACGGGGGTCAACCAGTGTATAAAGGAAATCAGCGATCAGGTACCCAACCAGTGTGAGTAATCCACTAATTAAAGTAATGGATAGCATGAGTTCACGATCTCGTCCTTTAACCGCTTCAATGGCAAGTTTGCCCATTCCATCAATACTAAAGATCGATTCAACAATAATGGACCCTGCCAGTAGACTTGGTAATAAGCCCGCAGAAACCGTAATCAACGGCATCAGACTATTACGAAAAACATGGCTCCATAACACGTCGCTTTCAGCTACTCCTTTTGCGCGTGCTGTACGTGCATAATCGGCTTGTAGGTTTTCCAAGATCGAAGTTCGTGTGAGCTTGGCAAGAAACGCAAAGCTACCGTAAGAAAGCGCTATTACCGGTAGTATAAGATGCCAGATACGATCAAATAAGAAGCCACGAACTAATGGTTCATCAATCATGTTTAGTGCAAACAGTAGGCCTAGACCAGCACCAATCAGGCCTAATCCGCCGATACGAAACGTGGGGAAATCTGTCCATGCTAATAAAGCAAGTATCGCGGCTCCTAATAAAGGCAATAGAAGTTGATTTGCCAAAAGCTGTTCTGGGTGTGTGGCAGCCATCCACCAGCCTAAGGCTAGTCCAATAGTTCCTGCAATCATCGCGCGTAATTTGCGTTGATTCCAGAACGCTAGGCTCACCATCAATACAGCACCTAATGACATCCCTGCAAATACCTTTCCTACCGACAAGAACGATAAACCCGAAGGTAAGAACGGCATATCCAGCGCTTCGCGTTCACTCAGTCCAGCGGTTGGAAACCATAACCAATGTTGAGTGTTGGCAAAGAAGCCAATCATAAGCACACCTGCCAGCATCGTGGGAATCGACCACAAGCCGAGCATGGTGACATTTGATGCGACATCAAAGCGTCCACCTCGGTCAGTGGCGGCTTTGACGCCTACAATAATGGCGATAATATAAATTAACGGAATAGTGATGACATTCAGTAGTAAGGTGATAGGCAAACGCTCTTTAATCAGCTCAGAAACCGGTCGCCCATAGTTAAAACTCTGCCCAAGATCAGACCCTTTGCTAAAGGAAAAACGATCAAAGTCACCTGCATCATTGGTTAAAAATCCAATGGGCGAAACATTATTGATCCAGCGTAAATATTGAATAGGAGCTGGATCATCCAGTCCATAGCGTTTGTTGTAATAGTCTTCCAATGCCTTGCGTTCGGCTGGTTTCATGTCCATGCCATGTGACAGTGTTTGAGCAGTAATACCGCCAGGCGATGCCGCCATCACCGTAAACACCAACACGGTAATTCCCAACAGAGTAGGAATCATTAGTAATAAACGACGTATGAGATAAGTAAGCATAAATACGGGGGCTAGTGGCTATGTTTCTGAAGAGCCTTTGGCACATATTGTTCTTTAGGATAAATATCCAGACCCATATTCAAACCTAGTTGAGTCATTTGCATGTTGCGTATGCGTTTATCAATGAATAGTAACGATTTTCTTCGCGTCATAAAGGTATAAGGCTGTTCATCAAACATCACTTTTTCTGCTTCTCTCCACAGGGGCATGCGTTTACTTTCATCAACCGTGCTACGCGCTTCATCAATGAGCTTATCCAGTTTTTCACTTGTATAAGTAATGTAATTATCACCATTTGTTTTTGCTTGTGAACTATGGAACATTTGATAGATATCCGTTTCAATGCCGCTGCTCCAGGCAAGTGTAATAGCATCGAAGTTCTTCTTATCAAGCATTTCCAGCATAACGGGCCATTCTTGAGGGCTTGGGATTAACTTAACTCCGGCTTTTGCATAGATATCTTTTAACAGCAGTATCATGCGCTTGGTATCTTCACTATCCTGAAAATAGACTATTTCAAATTCAAAAGGTTTACCCTCTACATTCTCAATAACACCATTGCCATCACGGTCTTCATAACCCGCTTCTTTAAGCAATGCCTTAGCTTTTTCAAGGTCAAAGTCGCGGGGCTTTAAGTCAGGGTGGTGCTGTTTGCTTCGCGGACTAAAGGGACTGATAGCAATTTCTGCATAACCTAGATAAATGTCTTCGATAATGCGCTTTCTATCGGTTAAATAAGTCATGGCCTGACGTATTTTTTTATTCGCAAAAATTGTCGGCTTCCCTTCTTTTTCCTGATTCCAACCGATATAAGAGTACCCTGCAACCGGTCGCATATATTCAAAGTTCTGGCTCTTATCCATGATCTGCGGATCTGTTTTTAGCTTCTCGTACTCAATGGGACGGGCGCTGTACTGGTCAATATCGCCATTTCTAAAGGTAGTCAGTTCAGCACTGGAGTTTTGGATGATTTTCCAGATGATACGATCAAATGACGGAGGGATGCTTCCCCAGTAACGAGAGTTTCTCACTAACTCAACGCCGCTTTGATCGGGAGTCCAGCCTTTTGCATCCGGTAATCGGTAAGCACCTGTTCCAAACAATAAGCCTTTTGATTCATTGAATTCTTGTGGCTTTTGCAGATAAGGCGAATAGAAGTGTTCTGCCAGAATATCCATACCACCCGCTAGTTCCAAAGCTTCGAAATAAGGTTCTTTATAGATAAACTCAACTTCATACTGACCTTTAGCGGTAACACTTTTTATTTTCTCGTAATACGCGCGATCACGAGGCGCCTGAATGTCTTCAGTCATAATGAAATTAAAGGTGAAAACCACATCAGATGCATCTAGTGGCTCACCATCAGAAAATGTCACATCATCACGTAGTTGAAAGGTGATAACCAAGCCGTCATCACTAACATTCCAACTATTTGCGATAAGGCCATTCCATTTCAATGTGTCTGGATTCCGTTGTAGCAGGCTTTCCAATACATAACGCTGCACCGCGGATGCATACGTATCGCTAGAAACCAGGGGAGTTATAGTTTTTAAAGAATTACCAAACGCTTTTACATTCCAGTCGCCTTGAGCGTAGTCGGGTTGCTGAGTTGCATCCCATGTACGTTGAAAAACTTTAGGTACTGAATCTTCTGAGCCGTCTGAACTGGGTTTTTGCACTAATTGATTGGTTGAAGCAATATTTGTATTTGCCAGTTTTCTTTGCATCATACTTAATGAACTGCGTAAACTACTAACATCACGGGATTGTTCAGATAAAGCACGCTCCATTGCAGACAACTTCGTCCATTCCCTGTCGCGCTGGTACATCGACAGAATAATCAAAATGATAATGAGAGAGAGCAAACCGAACAAGAGGTAATCTTTTGTAGTGATTCTTTTTTGCATGATATTTTTACTTTTTATTTGTTTTGTTAATCATAAACTATCTGTAGTCATAATAGCTAACTCATCTGGCGAATGAATACCCACATGAGATAAAAGTATTTAAGAAATAAGCTGCAAACATGACTATATTTTATAGTGAGTATACTTTCTTTACTTGGTTAATTAGGTAGCTCATCAAACCTAGTCATACTTTAGTCATACTACAAACAGGAGAATACAAATGGATCAGCAGGATTTCCCGAATGCACCTAGCGATTGGACTATCGAAGCCACTGAAAAAGCAGCTAGTGAAATAGGTATCAATTTGTCAGATGACCATTGGCAAGTCGTAAGAGCACTGCATGAATACTTCGACAAGAATGAATCCATTAACCGTCGAGAATTAACCGATGCACTTGAAGAAAAGTTTCATAATCAGGGCGGACTGAAGCACTTATACAAGTTATTGCCCGGTGGGCCTGTAGCACAAGGTTGCCAGCTTGCTGGAATTGCTTTACCAGCGGGTAGTGTGGATGAATCCTTTGGTAGCGTTGTTTAATATTTAATCTAGTCGTTCCCAATAAATGTTACAAATAGAATCCTGAGTTTTCTAGGAGTGATTACTGTGGCCATTTATTCTATGGGGCATTCACAAAGAGATTCCTCTTGTCCGACCAGAAAGAATACGCTTTAGCACTATGCTGAATTTACACCTCTGTCTTTCGCACTGATAAAACGAAAATGTTATTCGACGAATAACTCTACCTTTTTGGAATTATTATTCAACTTAATGGTTGATTATTAATTGAGGCTGCCATATAGTCAACCATATGGTTGATCAAAAGAACAAACAGAGACTCTCAATATTGCTGAAAGCAGTGAGTGATACAACACGACGGGATTTGCTGACACAGCTTAGCCAGCAAGGTCCAAGTCGTGTGACCGATCTGGCAACCGTATACGACATGTCACTCAATGCTATTTCTAAACATATAAAAAAATTGGAAAAAGCAGGGCTCGTCACACGCACAATGACGGGACGAACTCACTGGATAGCGGTTGACTTGAGACAAATCGCAATAGTCGAAAACTGGTTTAAAGAACTCAAGTCGATTTGGGCATTGCGCTTGGATAAACTTGATGATGTTATAAATGAAAGGAGATAAATAATGAGTGATTTAGTATTAAGCGTAAACAAGCGTATTAATGCACCCATAGAAAAAGTATTTGATGCCTGGTTGGATGCAGCGACGCTGGCAAAATTCATTTTGCCAATGCCCGGCATGCCTGAACCCGAAGTAGAAAACAGCCCGAAACAGGGAGGTCGTTTTAAAATTGTTATGCACGTAGGTGAAAATGATATTCCACATACAGGTGAGTATCTGGAAATTAATCGACCTAATAGACTGGTTTTTACATGGAAATCTCCTTTTTCAACGGATGATAGTACGGTGACGATAGATTTTACTAAAACGGCCGATAATGTAACGGATGTGAAATTGACACATGTAAGGTTCATTGATGAAGAAGCGCGCTTGAATCATGAAGGGGGCTGGGCAAATATTTTAGATGCATTAGGTGGCATATTAACGTCATCACATTAGGGTATCTCTATTAATTGTCTTTTCGCTCGATTTCGGCGTTGGATGAATTTCTGCGATCCTCTGTACCCTTGTACACTGCGGCTCTCAAAATTCATCCGCCTTGAACTCAAACGAAAATCCTAATCAATAGAGGCACCCATTAGGTAAGTCGACACTTACTCCCCATCCACTTAAAGGTTATAATCCCGTCACTTTTATTCTTTGGATAGCCAACAATGCAGTTTATTGAATCCCGTGGTAACGATGGGCAGCGCGCACCATCCGTTAGTTTTTCATCAGCCATTCTAGAGCCCATGGCGTCTTTTGGTGGCATTTATGTCCCTGAGGAATTGCCTGACTTAGGTAGTGACTTTCTCGCGAACCATGTAGATTCGAACTATAAAGAACTGGCCAAAGCTATTCTTAAGGCATTTGCCATTGATATCGAAGAAGGTGTTATCAATGCTGCACTTGATCGCTATGATGAATTCGATGATCCCACCAATCCGGTTCCTGTGGTCAAGGTGCAAGATGATCTCTATGTCAGTGAACTCTGGCACGGGGCAACGCGAGCCTTTAAAGATATGGCATTACAACCTTTCGGGGTGGTGCTTTCTGCAATTGCACAGCAACGTGATGAACATTATCTTATATTAACGGCAACCAGTGGAGACACGGGGCCAGCTGCTCTGGAAACCTTCAAAAACAAAGACAATGTACAAGTCGCTTGCTTGTATCCAGATGGTGGTACTTCGGATGTGCAGCGCCTACAAATGGTCACTGAGGATGCTGATAACCTTAAGGTCATAGGCATTCACGGTAACTTTGATGATGCCCAAAAAGCGTTAAAATCACTACTGAGTTCAGAAACATTCAAAGCCAAGCTTCAAGAAAACGATATTCATCTTTCTGCGGCAAATTCAGTCAACTTTGGGCGCATTATTTTTCAGCTCATTTACCATATACATAGCTATCTGGAACTGGTACGTCAAGACGCAATTCAGTTAGGCGACAAGGTTTATCTGGATGTTCCCAGTGGTAATTTTGGTAATGCGCTAGGTGGTTTCTATGCCAGACAGATGGGACTTCCTGTTGAGAAAATACTGATTGCCTCAAACCAAAACAACATCCTGACTGAATTGATTAATACCGGTAAATACGATCTGCGTCATTCAACGCTCATAGCCACAACCTCTCCGGCAATGGATATTCTAATTTCCTCGAATGTAGAACGCATTCTTTATGCTCTGTTTGGTAGTGATCGAACGAAAGTATTGTTAACTCAACTTGAAAATGACAAGTATTACGAATTATCAACCGATGAACTGGCAGCATTGCAGAATTATTTCGTCGCTGATTTCTGTACCGATGAAGAAGGCAAAAACTATATCAAGAAAGCTTTTGCCAATGGCTATTTGATGGACCCACATACCGCGACTTGCTTCAAGGCATTTGATACGGTGCGTGAAAAACCCTTAAAGACGATTGCTTATTCAACGGCAGAGTGGACCAAGTTTTCTCCTACTATCGCCAATGCCCTCACCGGAGAGCAAGACGCAAGGGACATTGATGCATTAAAGGCTATTGCAAAAAAAGCAAATATAGACATCCCTGAATCTATTCAATCATTGTTTGAAAAGCCTGTTACTCAGGATAGTGTGATTGATAAGAAAAATATTGAAACTGTAATCCTAGCTTTCTTGGGTTGAAAATAATTTCCATAATGTGAAAAGTAATCAAGCGCTCCTAAGGTCGCTTTCCATATTATTTCATGGTCACGAGCTCTTCAGCGCTGACCGGATGAATAGCAATCGTATCGTCAAAGTCCTGCTTGGTAGCTCCCATCCGAATGGCAACTGCAAAACCTTGCATCATCTCATCTGCCCCTAAACCAATCACATGACAACCTACGATTTTTTCATCATCGCCTGCCACAATTAACTTCATGGTGGTTTTTACTTTGTGACGGGTGAGCTGATGATACATCGGTACAAAACTGGTTTCGTATATGGTGATAGCATCGCCAAAGGTTTTTCTGGCGGCTTCTTCGCTTAGTCCTACTGTGCCTATTGGAGGATGTGTAAACATAACAGTAGCAATCCCTTCGTAGCTCATTTTACGTTCTGGCTTACCACCGTAAAGGCGATCTCCCAAGCGGCGACCGGCAGCAATAGCAACCGGTGTTAGAGGGGCTTTGCCTATGATGTCGCCAATTGCATAAATACCGGGAACATCGGTTTGCTCATACTCATCAACAACCACGACGCCATTATCTAATGATTTAATGGTTGTGTTTTCGAGTCCAATATTGTCTGTGTTGGGTCTGCGACCTATTGCCCAGATCAAAGCATCAACATCTGCAATGCTCTCGCCATCTTTGAAAATGACGGTGACTTTACCATCATCCTGCTTTTCGACTTTGCTAATAATGCCATCATCATTGATGGTCATCTTGCTAGCTTCCATTTCAGCTCGTAATGATTTCTGAATAGTTTCATCAAATCCTATCAATACTGGCCAACCTTGGTGTAAAACAGTGACATCAGAACCATAACCATCCATCATCATAGCAAGTTCAAGAGCAATATAGCCACCACCTACAACGACTACTTTTTGTGGTTGCTCTTCGTCAATGTCATTGAAAAATCCATCGGAATCATAGCCTAGTTCTGCACCAGGAATATCTGTAGGTACAATAGGGCGACCCCCCGTTGCGATTATGATGTTATCAGCCGTATATTTTTCACCCTCTACTTCTAGAGTTTTGTCATCAATGAATTTGGCATAGCCTTCAATGACTTCAACTTTCTGATCTACCAGATAATCGTAGTACCAGTCATTAATACCACCGATGAAATTATCACGTTTCATCACTAGCTTTTCCCAATTGAGACCACCTACTTCAACATCAAAGCCATAATCAGCGGCATCTGATAATGCATGAGCAAGACCGGCGCCGTACCACATTATTTTTTTGGGAACACAACCTACATTTACACAAGTGCCACCCAGTTCTCCTGATTCAATAACAGCACATTTTGCGCCATAGGAGGCAGCGCGTTCTGCTATTGAAAGCCCACCACTTCCTGCGCCAATGGCTATTACGTCATAGTGATTGCTCATAATGTTTAACCTTTTTTAGAAATTATATTAATCACCCCAAAAGTCATGACATGTAGAGACAAGGCATGCCTTGTCTCTACGAGTTATGTAAATACTTTTGGGAAATTAATATGAACCCTTAATAATATACATAAGGGAGTTCTGGGTGTTCTCTTATTTATCGTTCATCCATTCTTCTAATTCTGTAGCGCCACCGACTAAATCGCCATCAATAAAAATCTGTGGAACAGAATCCATTCCCGCCATTGCGTAAAGACTACGGCTGGTATAATCACGATTAAGTATCATCTCTTCATATTTGATACCCGCGTCACGCAACATGGCTTTTGCTTTAGAGCAATAGGGACAACCAAGACGTGTCATAACGGTTACATCGTGAGGTTTCTTTGCATTAGGTGCTATATATTCCAGCATCGTATCCGCATCAGATACTTCAAAAGGGTCACCTGGCTCATCCGGCTCGATAAACATTTTATCTACCACACCGTCCTTAACCAGCATTGAATAACGCCATGATCTTTTGCCAAAACCTAGATCATCTTTATCCACTAGCATTCCCATGCCTTCTGTAAAATCCCCGTTTCCATCAGGAAGGAAAGTAATATTGTCGGCTTTCTGATCAATCTTCCACTCATTCATGACAAAGGTGTCGTTCACAGACATACAGATAATTTCATCTACTCCATTTTCTTTAAACGTTTCATGTAATTGATTGTAGCGAGGTACATGTGATGACGAACAAGTCGGAGTAAAAGCTCCGGGTAAAGAAAACACAATGACGGTTTTACCTGTGAAAATATCATCGGTCGTTACATCTACCCACTCATCTCCTTGACGAGTATGAAATGTAGTCGCGGGTATTTTTTGTCCTTCTTTATTTTCTAACATAGTTGGTCTCTTAAATAATTAATAACAGCGTTACCATACAGCTGCTTTGTGATTTAATAAAATACATTGTTTATCTCGATACGATCTAAAAAAACGATCGCTGTGTCTCCATACCTTTTCCCTGTAAAAATCACCTGAAATGAAAAAGGTCTGCCTATGGCAGACCTTTTGTACTAATCATTGTCTAAGAGCTATGTAGGAATCTATAGATTCTTCATTAATCCCTTGAATACCATGTCGTCATAGCCAACCATACCAACAATAGCACCCTCATCATTTCTCACCGGAGCTGAGTGCAAATGAAACTGGTGAAATAAACGAGCGCAATAACGCACATCCATGCTCTCTTTTACGCAGATCGCTGGTTTTGACATTACTTCATAAATGTTGATGCGTTCTGGGCTTTTATCATGCGCAATGACTTTTTTAGCTATATCTGCCATGCAAACAATGCCGTATTCATCATCGTCGTGCCTTTTGTCCACTATTAGCACACGTGAGTAGCTTTCTCTCATTTTTCTTAAACCATCCTGCAAAGTATCCTTGCCATTGACGATCATGACATCAGTATTCATGACATCCTTTACACGTATGATTCCGCTCATATTTTTTCCTCAAGAACTTCAGATATCGCCGCGATTTGCTTGGTAACACCAACTGCATCTTCCACATCAATCTGGAAAGCAATACCCGCTCCACTTGAAGTGTCGAATTCAGCCACTGACTCGATGACTTCAAGTACTTCTCTGCTCAAATGCTTTTCGACGAGAAATAATACCATATCTCTGGCAGAATCAAGTTGTAATCCAAAGAAAGTGGTTACTTCCTTCATGCCTTCCCCGCGAGCATTGCTGATGACTGTAGCACCTGTAGCTCCAGCATCTTTCGCAGCATCAATGACTTCAACCGTTTTTTCATCATTTACAAACGCAATTAATAATTTAAAGTGCATGTTTTCTCCTGACTTTACTGCTCGCGGTTAATTTTAACCGTCATGTTGTCGATTTAGTGCTTGGCGAGTTTTATATTCTGATAGTTTTGCATACGCCAACACACTCATTATGGGAAATAAACTGGCAAAGGCAATTAAGCCAAAGCCATCAATTAGCACATTACGTCCTGGCACTGTTTCTGCCAAACCCAAGCCGAGGGCGGCTACAAGTGGTACTGTCACTGTTGATGTGGTTACACCACCAGAATCATAAGCTAACGCGATAATCATTTTTGATGAAACCAAGGTTTGTATCACCACAATAGCGTATCCCGCAGCGATAAAATAGTGCAGTGGATAACCTGTAATGATCCTCCATGAGCCAAGGGCAATACCCACAGCCACACCAATAGCGACAGCTATACGTAACCCCCAAATACTAACCGCGCCACCAGAAACCTGTGAGGCTTTTATGGCTACCGCCATTAATGAAGGTTCGGCTATGGTCGTACTAAAGCCGATTGCAAATGCAAATATTAAAACCCAATAGTAGTCAGACCAATGCACAATGTTAGGAATTTCAGACAAACCTTGGTAAATAAACGATGGGTTTGTTAATTGTTCTGCCATCAGGCGTCCAAGTGGGAATAACGCTTTTTCCAAACCTTGTAAGAAAAACGTTAATCCTAGCAATACATAAAAAAAGCCAATGATAACCTTGCGGAAATTGGGTAGGGGTTTACGGATTACCAGAAATTGAAAGCCAAACAGAACGGCTGCAATGGGCATAACATCACGTAAAGTACCCCCTAGAGCTTGTATAAAATCAAAGAACCATACTTGCATCAGATCACCATCCCATACATCATTACAAAAATAATGGGCAATAATGATGCGAAAGCAATCAACCCAAAGCCATCTATCATCGGATTACGTCCTTTTATGTTGGAAGCCAATCCAACCCCCAGTGCGGTAACTAATGGCACTGTAATCGTTGAGGTGGTTACGCCGCCCGAATCATAGGCGATGCCAATAATAAAATCTGGAGCAAAAAAGGTCATGGAGACAACTATCACGTAACCCGCGATGATAATGTAATGTAGTGGCCAACCTTTCAATATTCTCAAAACACCCAGCACGATAGCAGCACCAACAGAAAAAGCTACCGTCACGCGTAAGCCTAATGAGTAGCTATCTTTTGCAGCATCCGTGGCTTGAATGATGTTACCTCCCGCAGCAATTGTTGCCGCTTCATCAGCAACCGCAATTAATGCAGGTTCAGCAATAGTGGTACCAAAACCTAAAGCAAAAGCAAATAGCAGTAACCAGAAAACGCTTCCTTTTTCAGCGAAGGCTTTAGCCATACTCTCGCCAATGGGAAACAAGCCCATCTCCAGTCCATAGATGAAAAAAGTGAGCCCCAAAACAACAAGAAAGACACCACTAATCATGCCTGCCAAATCCGGCACGGGTTGCTTTATGACAAATATTTGAAAGAAACTTATGACAACAATAATAGGCAGCAGGTCGCGAATGCTTCCCAACATTGATTGAAATAAAGCTTTGAGCCCCAACAGCACGACATATCCCTTTTGTTTTTACGTGTTTAAATATAGCTAGGATTAAGTTTTTTAACAGATCATCTTAATACGCATACGGAATTTCTAGACTATAACAGCCCTAAGTATAAGAAATACACGGTATTGATTCCCTATGTTGTTCTATGTCAATAAATACAATATTGGGAGAGAGATGATCAGTTATTAGGAGGTACAGAGCTGTGATAACCCTGTTCTTAATCCCCTTGCTCCATCATGAGAACTTTGCACGTTTGATTCACAAAATGAAAAAGCTAATATTTGTTTAAATAGACTTCTTAGACACTTTATGTCGCCAGAGCGGCAAAGTTGCTGATTAATATAACAGTATTACCGATGATTGTAAATGCACACTATTGAATCAATGGTGATTCTTGGAAATTAAACACGCCTTGATCTTTGCTATAAAAAATAGATTATGTTGAGAAGAATCAGTAGGTAGCCCGTGTTGAGCGATGACGAATACGGGAATCATTAGAATACAGGAGCTAAAGCAACGCAGGAACAGGGATTCTTTCTGGACGCTAACTAATTTATATCATATAAACGCTTGTACTCAGCGCGTGCGTATCGATCCGTCATCCCTGCTATATAGTCAATCACAGCGAGTGCTTTGCCAGTGTCTCCCTTATCGCTTTGATAGGTTTTTGCAAGTGCTTGATGCTCTGGTGGCAATAGCTTTAGATCGTTAAAAAAAGCATTATATAAGCCTTCTATGACTAGCTGTGCTTTGCGTGTCATTCTGTAAACTTTATGATGGTAATATAAGTTTTCACGCAAGAAGTGTTTTAGTTGAAGATTACTTTTTCTAACCGGTTCACTGAATTGCATAAGTGGCTTTGCCAGCATGCGGACATCTTCAATTGTTTTAATTCCTGATTGTTCTATTGACTGTTGGCTGGTTTCAGTAAGGTCTACCACCAATAAGCCAATAATTCTTCTAATCGTTTCATGAATAGCTTTACGTCCCGTAAGATTTGGATATTGCCACATCACCCGATCATAAGACTCAGCAAACAACTCTACTTCGTCACGCATGCCTTCAACATTAATCAAGCCAGATCGTAAGCCATCATCAATGTCGTGATTGTTATAGGCAATTTCATCTGCTATGTTGGTTAGCTGGGCTTCCAGAGATGGCTGGGTTTTGTCAAAAAAGCGCTCTCCCACATCACCTAACGCTTTAGCATGTTTCAAGTTGCAATGTTTTAAGATACCTTCTCTGGTTTCGAAAGTAAGGTTCAACCCTTGAAAGTCCGCATAACTTGTTTCTAACCAATCCACCACACGCAAAGATTGAAGGTTGTGCTCAAAGCCGCCGTGTTTTTTATTACAAGCATTGAGAGCATCTTGTCCCGCATGACCGAAAGGGGTGTGACCAAGATCATGAGCGAGGGCAATGGCTTCGGTCAGGTCTTCATCCAACCCCATAGTTCTTGCCACTGAACGGGCAATTTGCGCAACTTCCAGAGAATGAGTCAATCTTGTACGATACAAATCACCTTCATGATTAACGAAAACCTGAGTCTTGTATTCCAGCCGACGAAATCCGGTAGAGTGAATGATCCGATCACGGTCACGTTGATATTCGCTGCGATAAGTGGGTGCAGGCTCTTTGAAGTGCCTTCCTCGTGATTTTTCTGCATTTGCAGCGTAGGTTTTTTTCATCTCGTGATCCTAAGCATCAATTTCAAATTACCCTGAGAGTACACTTTTTGTTGTTAGTACACTTTGGTAGTTAGTACGCTTTGTAGTTTCTGGTGGTCAAATTCACTGGTCACCACTGCGTTACCCAACTGTTTCATCAAAACCAGTCTCAATACGCCATCGAGTACTTTTTTATCAACCGCCATTATCTCGTTGAATTGATCCTGACTCATTTCAGTGGGTGGTTCCGTAGGCAAATTAGCTTGCTTTAAAAGGCTTCGCGTATAATCAACATCGGCTTCAGACAACCAACCCATTTGCTGAGAAAGTTGTGCTGCCATTACCATCCCTGTCGCTACTGCTTCGCCGTGTAACCAATTCCCATAACCCATTGCGGTTTCAATAGCATGACCAAAAGTATGTCCTAAATTCAGCAAGGCACGTACTCCTGATTCATACTCGTCTTCAGCAACGACTTCGGCCTTGATTTCACAAGATCTATTGATAGCGTACATTAATAAATTCTTATCCCGTTGCATCAGGGCAGGCATATTTTTATATAGCCAATCCAGAAAGTCTTTATCCCACAACAATCCATATTTAATCACTTCGGACATGCCCGCCGAGAATTGTCTGTCATCCAGAGTATCCAGAGTATTGATATCAATTAATACCACTTGAGGCTGATAAAATGCTCCAATCATGTTCTTCCCCAGAGGATGATTGACTCCGGTTTTTCCACCCACAGAAGAATCAACTTGTGACAGTAAAGTAGTAGGAATCTGGATAAAGTTAACACCTCGCTGATAGCAAGCTGCGGCAAAACCGGTAATATCACCCACCACTCCACCACCTAATGCCAGTACAGTCACTGTTCGATCACAATGACTCTCTAGCATTTGGGTCAGAATGGTTTGTAGAGTCTCCATATTTTTATACTGCTCACCATCAGGCAGAATAACCTCTACGATGCTAAACCCTTCTGCCTTTACGGATCCCGATAATAAATCTTTTACGTGTTGTAAATACAAAGGCGCTACGGTGGTATTGCTAACGATAACAACTTTCTTACCCTGAATATGGGGCAACAGTAACTCGGCATCTCTTAATATATCTTCCCCGATATAAATAGGGTAGCTACGTTCGCCCAACTCTACCTGCAACGTTTGCAGCATTGATGTCATTAGTGTCCTTCTCCTAATCGATTTAAGCCGTTCTCTATCTGCTTGATGGTTACATTCACACGATGTTTACCCGTACGAATGATCAAGTCAGCAGTATCAAGGTAATATTTCTCACGGTTTTTTAAAATACGGGTCAATGTTTGCAGCGGGTTATCTGTTTGCATTAAAGGACGGCTTTTATCATAACGAATTCTTGAATAAAGCTGCTGGGGAGTAGCGCGCAAGTAAATCAAAATTCCTGACTCCGTTAATAGGTTGCGGTTAGCTTCACGTATCAAGCTACCGCCACCAATAGCAATAACAACGCCTTTTTCCGCAACAAGATCTGCAATCACTTGCTGTTCACGATCACGAAAGCCTTCTTCACCCTCTATTTCGAAAATCGTTGGAATATCAACGCCTGTTCTTTCTTCTATCAGCCGATCTGAGTCGAAGAACTCCATGCGGCGTCGTTTTGCAAGCGCTCTACCGATAGTGGATTTACCAGCACCCATTAGGCCAGTGAGAATAATGTTCTTCATCGTCTAGTGTTTATAAATAGTAATAACAGGGTTATGCCACTTACATGATGATTAAGCAAGCCCAAAAGTTTAGCAAAACAGATGGGGGGCTCTATGTCATACCTAGAATCCTCAGTTGGACGGCTTATAGAGTGATTTTTTAGGCTGAGTGGCGTAGTAAAGAAAGGAAGGAAAAACAGATTATGATTCATTAATTGTTCGCTAAAACAGACACCACTACTCATTCTAAACATATTACTCGAAGGCTATATAATCCAACTAGAAGGGTTACCGCTGTATGTTGATCCCTTAACAGTACATCATGCTTTTAGCAGAACATTATCGTTAGCCCGGCTTATAATTTAAGTAGCTATGATGCTTCTTATCTAGAATTAGCTATAAGAGAATCTTTGCCTATTGTTGCACTGGATAAAAAACTAGCAAAGTGGCAATGCCATCAAATGTGGAAATATATTTAAAGCGGAGCAATCGCTGAGCTTTTAAGGAATAATGGGGTCGTAATAAAGCGAGAAATCAACCACTAATACACCTTATCATTACTACCAGTAGAGCAGTCGCACATAAAGTTACACAAAATGGTTCAGGAAGCATAAAGTGAGTATCTTGTCTTTGCTTCAATGCCAAGGTCACTAATAACAAAGCCGACTAACTACCTCTTAAATTGTTTTCTTGACTTCAAAAAAAAGTTCTTGCAAACCAACTCCTTTAAATCATGAATAAAATTATTAATCTGACACACTTTGAGTACTATCATCAACTGGAAAGTACTCAAGGCAATACTTTGGTTTATTACACAAGCCCTGCTTGCAGTACTTGTCGGTATCTCAAAAAAGCGTTGCTGGTATATCTGCAGAACTATGATGATTTACATATCTTTGAAGTGGATGCCGTACATGAAGCCGGCTTAGTACAATCCTTCGAAGTTTTTCATCTGCCGAGTATGTTTTTATATCAATCCGGTAAATTTCATTGTGAATTGCACAGTGAGGCTCACCCCGAGAAAATACACCAAGCTATTGCTGATGCACTATTAAAAGACCCTGACGAGGAGCCTTGATGAAACTTTGCCGTAATTGACCTTTGTGTTGCGTTACACTATCGCTAACCCACCTTCCGATATTTATCAAATATCCTATGCTAGATTTATTTACTACTAAAGAAACCAATCTGCTGCCCTGTGATGGTGAGGCATATTATTCACCAGCCGTTGTGCCTCGTGATGAAACAAATGACCATTTGAACTGCCTGTTACGAAACATCAGCTGGAAGCAAGATGAGGTGTTTTTGTACGGCAAGCACATCACCACGCAGCGCGAGATGGCTTGGTATGGTGATAAACGTTACGTTTATCATTATTCGAATACCACAAAACACGCTTTACTCTGGACTAAGGAGTTATTGCCGTTAAAAGCTATCGTTGAGAAAGAAACAAAGACTGTTTTTAATTCATGCTTGCTAAATCTATATCACAGCGGGAATGAAGGCATGGGCTGGCATAGCGATGATGAAGCGTCATTAGAAAGATATGGAATGATTGCCTCCTTGAGCTTGGGAGCTGAACGTGACTTTGTTTTTAAACACAAAAAAACGGGGCAGAAAGTTTCTATTTTGTTGGAACAGGGGAGTGTGCTTAGGATGCAAGGCAGAACGCAAGACCATTGGCTGCATGCTTTACCGAAAACCACCAAAATCTCTACGCCTAGAATCAATCTGACTTTCAGAAAAATGCGAGGGTGAGCATATTTTCAGAAGAGGACTATAATCTACTTAATATTAACAATAATTTAGCAGGTTTTTTATGGGTAACTTTATTACCTACTCCATCATAGCATCCGTAGTTTTGACCATACTGTTGAATGTCTTACCGTTATTATTTCCAAATTCGGCGGCTAAACTACAGCAGAAGCTTGAAAAAAATGCCAGGCAAGCTATTGAACAACATGAAGATGCTGGCCAGCCCCGTGTTAAGGTCTTTTTCCCCTGGAAGGCTATGATTATTGGCTCTATCGTTCTCACTGTTTTAGTTAACTTGATTGGTTATTTTTCTCGTTAATGAGTAAACCACTCAGAAAGTAATTTATCCTTTCTTGATTACCCACTTATCTAAGTCTGCTGTTAAATTCAATTCAATAACAACAGGTATAAGTCTCTTAAGATTGCAAAGGTTGTGCACGAGTTCCGTACCCTTCGACAAAGCTCAGGGTACTGCTACCGTACACCTGTAATTACGTTAAGGCTGGTAACTAGGTGTCATAGTCAGGAAAGGAATTTGATTAAATTCAACCTTCCAGTTCTTTGAAAATGCAACCAAGCCCATATGCTGCCATTTGTACTTCGGAATCTGCTCAAAGGAAATACTGGTCGCATAGATCGTTTGTGCAACTTCTCTCGAATAAGGAATATTCTTCTTAGTCTTAGCATCATACCGCTGACCCTTTTCCCTAACACCATGATTGACTTCTACAACCAATTCACTCAGGTTTGTTGTATCTGTCTTACGCATAATGGCTTGCAAGATATCGTAGGCACGTTGTCGTGAATACCTAGCAAGTTTTGGGATGGTGTTATATTCGGGGCGTGTTCTAGCACTCGTGTCGTTATGTGATCTTCCATCCATCAAATGACTAATCACTACACTGGGATGCTTTCTATTGGGACGTTGTATCGCTGTGACTACGGTATTAATTTTAGTATTTTCAGGAATAGCGCGTTTTACAGCAGTATTTATTGCTTTCTTGCGCTGAGGTGTCAGTTTTACTTCACGGCCTTTCACATGTCGCTTCATCGCAACTTTTACGGGTCTAACTGTTTTTTTGGCGGGCTTTTTTGCTTTAACTTTTACTGGTTTGGCGACTTTTTTTACTGATGCTTTTTTAGCAGCTTTATGCTTAACAACATGCGCTTTTTTAGTAGCCGGTTTGGCTACGCTTTTTACTGTGTTATTTGTACTACAACCGCTTATTATAAAGCTTAGAGCAATGCTGGCTAATACGGTTGAAACTTGGATAGGCTGACTAAACCCATAACAGTTACGTGTGTTTTTCATAATATCTCCCGGTTTATATGGCGCGCTTTCTGATCAACGAGACGGTGTTTGATCAATGCTTGCCATAGATTTGAAAAGGTTTGTGGTGCTGATTACTAGAGAGCCCTTGCGTCAGGACATACCGCTATAAGCAGCTCCCTAGACTTTAATAGCCCAGATTTTCTGTAAAAAATTTCCGACAATATTAGTTTCAACTAGTAAGATAAATGTGCCAGCTTAAGTCTCAGCCCACAGATAAAAGCGTAAATACGTGCAATAGTGGCTTCTATTTACCGCTTTTTTACCCGTATAGCCACGGGTTTAAACTCAAGTCTATTCAGACATAAATTACTAGAAGTAACTGTCTGAAAATAACACACGAACCTTATAAGAACAATGAAAAACAAAGGATTATAGAGGACTCATGTCTGCAATTTTTTGAAACATAATACAAGAAGAACATTAAATATTATCTTTACAACACACGCCTCAGATCAACAATTAGACTTTCTCTAGCTGACGTAATGAGTTGGGCAGCAGTCTCATATCCGCTAACCCAGCCGCCAATGCTTTTAGAAATGATGCATCCTCTTCATAGACCATTTGGTAGTACTGGATTTTCATCGTTAACGCGCTGCCAAATACAATGGCTGCAAAGGTAATAAATGATCCCAGTGCCAGGGTCGAAGCTCCTGTTATAGCTTGACCAATAGTACAACCAATCGCTAATACCCCACCGACACCCATTAACAATGCGCCGATGATATGGCTGAAGAAATCCTTCCAACTAGAAAACCATTCAATCCGAAAAGCACGAAACAGCATGGAATAAAGGAATGACCCAGAGATCACACCAGCTGCGGCGACCAATGAGAAGGTGATATAGGTATTTGAGAGTCCGCTTTTAAGCCACATCAAAAAATGTGCTGTGGGTTGTACAAAAGTAAAAGCTTGAGCGCCTATGCCGTAAGGTCGGTCATCCATCATTTCTGCTTCTTCAAGTAACCCCTGTCCCATCCCTCCTGCTGTGACCCACCAAACGACGACAATGATCAGGCCGATAAAAATACCGGCGATGATATTATCGGTATTACCACGAAAGTCTGTAGATTTTACCGCCCACAGAAGCATCAAAGTACCAATAATAATGGCGAGTACATGTCCGGTCGTTTGTGAGTCTGTACCTATGAAATGACTAACAATTGATCCCAGCCCCTGACTTTCAATACCAGATGCCGTCAGATCTATATTGGCTGGCTCCATCCAGTTTAAGAAGAATGTGTGACCGAAGTCGGTGAAAATCATCAGGTAAGCACCAAAACCAATGGTCAACAGAACGAAAATGGACTTCAGGTTGCCACCCCCAAAACGCATTAGTGATTTATTACCGCAACCGGATGCTAACGTCATGCCGATACCAAACATGATGCCGCCTAGCAGATGGCGTGGCCAAGAAAATACAGGGGAGCGATAGGGTGGATTTGAGGTTTCTCCACTCTGGGTCAATGTCATATCAATAAAGCCAAAAAACTCTAGTGACATCACCCCTAGCATGGCAACACCTATGGCAAAAACCCATGCTCTCATACGTCCAGTATCACCCATGTTCACCACATCGGAGACTGCACCCATGGTGCAAAAATTGGTTTTATTCGCGACGATCCCCAAGAGTACGGCAAGACCAAAAGCCCATAGTAAAACCTGTGTGTATATTTCCATTCGTCATTCCTCGGCTGTTGGACAGTGTCTCTATTGAAGCTCAAGTAGTGGCAAGGTGGTGAAAAGAATTGAGCCCTGTTCTGACTAAATAGAGCACCTCGGACACTACGGTTAAGCAAAAATTAACATATGTTAATCCGCATGTCTAACCAGCCAAGGGCATCCTGAGCTGTTGAAAAATTATCTTAAGCTAGCCAAAAGACTAATGAGCTGTGTTGTACCATTGCTGAAACATCAGCACATGCCACAGATAAAAAGACCAGTCGGCTTTACCTGATTGATGTTCCTGCCATTTCTTGCGGATGTCTTGGGTATGAAAGAAACCTTGTTGTTGCAAGGTTTGCTCATCCAGCAAATCTTCAGCCCAATCACGCAAAGGATCACGCAACCATGAATCAATGGGTACACCAAAACCCATTTTGGGACGATCAATCATTTGCTGAGGGACATGTCGATACAAGACTTGACGTAATGGCCATTTTTCTTTGCCTTCACGTGTTTTTATAGCAGTGGGAAGACTCCAGGCAAATTCTACTATACGATGATCTAGCATGGGAATACGCCCTTCCAGACTCACCGCCATTGCACAACGATCTACTTTTACCAAGATATCATCCGGCAAATAAGTATGCTGATCGATATACATGAAGTTTCTGCGTGGATCGGGATCAAAATCACTGGTTAACTGATTTTCTTCGAGAAAGAAACTAGCTATTGGGTCAGCACCTTTTACCAATTTCTCAGGGTTTTTCCAGATAGAGGAAACGTAACGATAAACATCATTTACATTTTTGGATTGCAGAAATACAGCCAAATTTTCTAGCTGACCTGCGGAGATGGCTGATTTTCCTACTGCTTTCAATGCAGGGTTAACGGTTGCTACAAGCGCATCCAGTATTTTTGTAGGCGTTCTATCTAAGCCATTAGCAAGCAAAGCTCGCAACGGAGCCGGAATCCCTGCTGCTTTACTCCACATATTCGGCGCCGTTTGATAACGCGAGTAACCACAAAATAATTCATCCCCTGCATCACCCGATAAACTCACGGTAACATGCTTTCTGGCCATTTGTGCAACTAGAAACGTGGGGATTTGCGAGGGATCTGCGAACGGCTCATCAAACATGGCAGGTAAGCTGGGAATCACATCCATTGCTTGCTGCGGAGATACATACATCTCCGTATGATCAGTGCCTAAGTGTTCAGCCACCGCTTTAGCATGGTTTGCTTCGTTAAATTCCGCTTCACTAAAACCAATTGAAAATGTTTTGGTGTTTCCTGCTGACAAATCTTGCATCAGGGCTACGACCGTTGAGGAATCAATACCGCCTGACAAGAACGCACCTAGAGGTACATCAGAGATCATCTGGTTGCTAATTGAGTTCCGCAATAAACGTTCTAATTCATCTACCGCTTCATCGGGTGTTCCCGTGAAAGCATTAGTGGTTGCGCCTTTTTCAGCAGCTTCGGCTATTGACCAATAAGTTTGTGGCTGGGGGGTGCTGCCGGGTTTATTGTCTTTACCCTCTAGTTTTATTTGCAGGAAAGTACCCGGCATTAATTTATAGACATGCTGATAAATGGATGTGGTTTCTGGAATATTATTGTGGCGCAAGTAAGATGCAATAACATCTCTGTTGATATCGCCTTTCCAGTCAGGATGTGCTCGTAATGATTTTAATTCAGAGCCAAATAAGAAACTACCGCCTTGCCAACCGTAATAAAGAGGCTTCTCACCCATGCGATCACGCGCCAGATATAACTGTTGTTGTTGCCGATCATAAAGCGCGAAAGCAAACATACCAACCATGCGGGTAAGTGTCTCAGCCACACCCCAGATTTCGAAACCTTCAAGCATGACCTCGGTATCAGAATGCCCACGCCATGTGAGTTCAGGTCTTAGTTGCTCGATTTCTTTTCTTATTTCCTGAAAGTTATACACCTCACCATTGAAAACTATCACGTAGCGTTCACTAGCTGAATGCATGGGTTGATGACCTGCCGCAGAAATATCCTGAATAGATAAGCGACGATGCCCTAATGCCAAGCGTGCAACTTCATCCAGCCACTTTCCGCTATCATCCGGGCCTCTGTATTGGATTTTATCGGTCATCGACACAATTGTGTCAGCCGCACCTGCAAAAGAAGAGGAGACAAGATCACTGGTTACGAAACCACAAAAACCACACATATATATTTATTCTCTCAGTTTTTTTATTGGGCAGTGCTAGAAATTAATCCTGCCTATCTTCCAAGAAAGCAGAATTGAATCATAGTTATTACAGACAAAATGTTACCGTGAACGTGTTTTGATCTTTAAACCTATCGGAAAAAGTTGCTCATATCGACATTTCTCTGTAACTTCTTTGCCTTCATTCTATCAAGGAGCTCTTATTGATTTATGTGGAATTTTCCGGCGGAAGAAACCATCCCTATTTTAGCTTTAAAAGGTAGAATTTCCGCTTCAAGAATATACTTTCCCTTGATTATTCTCTTTTAAACAGCAACTTAACCTCATACGCAAATACTTACAATAAAATGAAAATTGCTTTAATTATACCTAGCTTAGTCAAAGGTGGAGCTGAGCGAACCGCCTCCAATTTATCTTTAGCTATGCAGGATGAACACGATGTTTATGTGATAGTACTGGATTCAAAAAATCAGCAGTACCCACATGGTGGAACACTCATTGACTTGGGCACACCACCCTCTAACTCGGCTCTCGGTAAAATTTACATGCTACTTAAGCGAGCTTTTTATTTAAGAAAACTATTCAACAAAGAAAAGTTCGATGGCATTTTTACCTTTATGGAAGCAGCCGGATTGCCAGCTGCAATTGCCAGTAAAGAAGCCTTTGTATCGGTACGTGACACACCTGAGTCACTTCCCGGCTTCTACCCAAAACTAATCAAGTATATCTACCCAAGAGCTAAAAAAGTAGTCGCTGTCGCTAAGGCAACTGAACAAAAGTTAAATCAATTTTATGGGCTTAATAATACCACCACGATTTACAATATGGTTAATGTCGAGATGGCTGCTGAGTTGTCAACCGCCGACATCGACATTCAACGTCCTTTTATTCTTGCCGTTGGCAGACTTTATAAGCAGAAGGGGTTCGATTTATTAATAGAGGCTTATGCCGCTTCAAAGTCCAAAGAACATATCGATTTACTCATTCTCGGTGAAGGCTCTGAGCAACAAACACTACAAAAACTTATTGAGCAACATCATTTGGATGACAAAGTAACCTTGTATGGCAGTACTGATAATCCCTTTGCTTTCTATGCCAAGGCAGATATGTTTGTGCTTTCCAGTCGTCACGAAGGCTTTCCAAATATACTAATCGAAGCGCTTGCTTGCCATTGTGCTTGTGTTGCTGTCGACTGTCCAACCGGACCCAATGAAATTATCACCCATAATATAAATGGTCTGCTAACCGAAGCTGAAAATATCCCGTTGCTGACTGAAGCCATTGATCAGTTGTACTTCGATGATGCATTGAAAAGCAAATTCAGAACCCATGCCCAAGCCTCCGTCAAGCATCTAAGTCCAACCGCCATTGCAGACGAGTGGATCAAGCTAATAGACTACTAGTACTCAGGCTCATTCCCTGTTTTCCATTTAATGCCACAACCTAATGATGCGATCTGCCTTTTTGGAGCGGGCTTGTCTGCTAACAACAAATCGGCTGCTGAGATTAAATCGGAGCCCATTTTTGGCTCATTATTGCCCGGTCTGGAGCTATCAAACTGACCTCGATAATACAATTTGTGTTGCTCATCGAACATGAAAAAATCAGGGGTACAAGCCGCTTTATAGGCTTTTGCTGTCTGCTGAGTTTCATCAAACAGATAAGGGAAGCTATAACGATATTGTTCACTAGCTGCAATCATTTTTTCGGGCTATCTGCCGGATAATGGTCTACATCATTGGCATTAATAGCAATGACCTGTAAACCTTTGCTTTGATAGGCTCTTGCAAAGCTAGAAAAAGCATCAGCTATATGGATGACATAAGGGCAATGATTACAAATGAAGGCAATCAATATAGGTTTTCCAGAAAAATGCGATAAAGCAAGAATATTTCCGGTGGTAGGTTCCAACAAGGAAAACGCAGGGGCTTGAGTCCCCAGTTCCAGCATAGTAGACGGTGTTCTAGCCATAATGACTCCTAACTTGATCTTTAAAAGCTCAAAATAGCATTTTTGGGTTGCCCGTTAAACAAGCAGATAGGTTTAAATTTAAACCAAACTGTCAGATCTATCAACCGTATAGCAACCCTACAGCAATCAGCTAGACCGTTGCGCCTGTGGATACTTAAATTGACTGTGATTATGCTATACTTCCAGTTATCACGACAAATATTACATTCGGTCTAGTAATGCACTGTCAGTAACGCACTAAGGGGTGAACATGGTCAATAGAATAGAAGGGCGACAACTATCAGGATTCAATTATCCAATGAAAAGATTTTTACTACTTATCATTACCTCTAGTTTTTTATTTCTTGGTGCTGTTAATGCGGCTCCAGAAGCAAAGAAATATGGCCCAATAAAAGCAGGACAAACTTTGTGGGGGATAGCCTATAAGACCCGTCCCAAGGGCGTTTCACGTTTACAAATGATGAACGCATTACACAAAGCCAACCCTAAAGCTTTTGAAAAAGGCAATATTAATCTACTAAAAAAAGGCGCCACTTTATATTTACCCACAAACAAAGATACCGTTGTTAAAATTTTATCCGGTAGTGAAGTCCACGTTGTTGAATCAACAAATGAGGCCAATAAAAACCTTGATACTTTACGCAGTGAACTCACTGGAGTTAAGGAAGAATTAGCAAGATCAAAAGAAGCCCTGAAAGGATTAAATCAACACAGTGATGATCTAAAGGAAGCTCAGGAAAGGGTAGCTGTTCTAGCAACAGAGAATGCAGCACTGAAAAGAACCAAAGGTTCGAGTGGTTCGAGCAAAGAAGCAGACAAGGTTAAAGCAGAATTAACGACTCTCAATGAGCAGTTTAAAAAAGCACAAACACAAATTGAATCTCTTGAGAAAGAAAAAAAATCACTCCAGAGCACGATTCAGAAAGGTACTGTAGCAAGCCAACAAGAAAGCCAAAAGGCCTTATCAGTAGTCACCTCCGAACTTGTAAAAGCAAAAGAGCTTATCAAAACACTGGCAGAAAAGAACAAAGCATTACAAACCGACAGCCTTGACCCCAAGTTACTCGCTGACACCAAGAAAGATCTAGCAACCACGCATGAGGAATTAGAAGCCCTTAAAGTGCAAAACCAACTTTTACGTGATCAAGCTATTAATGCAGATGTTTCTCAAGAGCAAAGAAATGAAAACAACAAAAAGTTTTCTGACACTATCGCCGCTCTTAATTCAGATATTGGTGTTCTACGCAGTAGAATCAAAGAGCTTGAAGAGCTTGAAAAAATGAAAGACACGCATATTACAAAACTGCAAAAATCTCTGGATCATGCGACTACGGTGATAAAAGAACAGGCGGAAGTAAACAAGAAGATGTATGCACGCCTCACGAAGATGGAAAAAAAGGATGCTGAAGAAGCGGCTGAAGAAGACAATCAAGCAGCGGCAGCAGCTGTCACTAATGACAACCCTTCAGGTCCAACCCCACCTGCCGAACAATCCGGTGATTCGGCTGCAAGCCAAGCAGCTTCTAGTAATAGCCCCGCGAATATTGTTAATTTTGCTGACAAGTCTGCAGCGAGCCCTACAACTCTAGCGGTAACCGAAACGCTAAAGGACATTTCTCCCAAGTTTTGGCTGATGCTAACTCTGGCAGGGTTGTTGTTTGTATTCGCTCTTTTGTGGCGCGTTATTGCCGGTAAAGATGAGCTTGAAGCGGCATAGGAAGTCGAAATAACAGAACCGCTTTTTTGCTTACTTTATTTAATGATGAAGATATCCTGAAATTCCTCAGTTAGCTTTGTATCTGAACTAGTAAAGCACTATTTCTGCAAAAATCCATAGTATTCCACCACATATTTTGCCCCAAATGTGCATGCATACTGAGAGGTTGCTATAAATTGATGAGAAGTTTTTTGACCCATCTTCTGGCTCGCGGAGTAGTTGGAAAATTACCTCTCCGACGAGGCAAAACTTATTTGCGCCTAGTCGATGCTTATCTCCGATTGGGTGATGTGATCTCTGACAATAAGTATCATAGCCAACGAACAACCTGCGATTATACCCACGGTGGAAGCAAACTCCACGACGCTGTAGCGGCTGGTGATGCAATACGTGCTGCACAATTGCTCGCCTCAGGAATAGATATCTCGTTGACCAATGTACAAGGCCTGCAAGCACTTTGTCGGGAATTTGCACCTCCCGTACTTGTACATGCAATAAGACAGCAGTATCAGTTAATGTCCGAGCCTGGATATGAAACGGCCTTATCTGAAGATCCAGTGCTGAATAAACTGAGAACCCAAGGCATCGTTAAACTCTCAGGGTTTGTCCAGGGTAATGAACTAAAAACACTAACCAAGGACTTAAATCGCTTTGCCAACCGTCTAGATGATCGCGTCCAACGCAACACGGGTTACTTTCAGCGTTATCATGAGCGCGAGCATTTTTGGCCTGAAAGTAAAGCGTACATTAGCAATAATGCCTTCGGTGAATCAAAAACATTACTACATATCGCTTGCCGTCCAAAGTTGCTCGAATGGAACCAAAGTTATTTTAATACTCCGGTACAGATTCAACGCGCCAAGGCCATGCGTTACTTGTCAGGTGGAACCATGGGGCATCGCATGTTTAAGTGGCATCATGATCTTGAGGGGAGGCGTTTAAAGCTGTTCATTTTGCTTTCTGAAGTTACAGATGAAGATCATACGATGGGTTATGTCTGTAGATCACACACCATTATGCATCCTTGGCACCGTTTCCATAGTAACCGCCTTTCACTGGGATATTGTAAACGACAGCTTGGTGAGCTTGATATCATCCAAACTACGGGGCAACCGGGTGACGCTTATCTTTTTGACAGTAACGGTGCTCATGTGGGTAACCGTAGAGCTGGTGCTAGAACACGGGATGTCTTTTTTGTAGAGTACAACCCGGATCGAAGCAATGTGTACGGGATGGAAGTACCGGGCGACTATTTAGAGGGGCTTAACAATAATCAGCGTGAAGCATTCAGCACTCTATTATCTAGTACCCCCCGTTGGCACAAAACACACAAGCCTGGTAGTACATCCTGGGTTCAGTCATTATATGAACCAGATCGTTGGCTTGCTCGATTTAATCGGTACAACTCTAAAGAACTCTGATTTTTAAGTAGCCTATGTTGAGCGATAGCGAAACACGGGGAGAGTACGGAGAGAGTGTAGTTGGTTTATAAAACAGCTTCCTTCGCCTACCGCGAATATCCGCTTCTATAATTTGGCACGTGTCTTTCAGATGACCTGAGGAAGGAATTTATAGAATACTCTCCTTCCATGCCATTTCACTACCGGTCTTGCAATGTTATAATGCCAAAAAGCTTGCATACTCACATTGACTCTATATGACAAATCCAATCCTTGCTATCCCGCCCTATAATATCATCTGCATGAAATGGGGAGATAAATACCCAGCTGACTATGTCAATCGGCTGTACGCTATGGTTGAGCGAAACCTAACACTGCCCTTCACCTTTCATTGCTTCACCGAAAATGCAGCAGGCATCAACCCCAAAGTAAACATACAACCACTCCCCAGCCTTGGTTTGCCGGGTAATCTTCCCGAACGTGGTTGGCTCAAACTAGCAACGTTCAAGAACCCACTGGAAGATATAACGGGTACCGCTTTATTTCTAGATTTAGATGTGGTCATCGTCGACAATATTGACGAATTCTTTGAATACGAAGCTGAATTCGCCGTATGTTTTGATGAAAAGAAAAAAACGCAACGCATTGGCAACACGTCTGTCTATCGCTTTGAGATAGGTAAACATGCCGATGTGCTTGATTATTTCCTCAACAACTTTGCAATGATCAGAAAGCAACATCGCAATGAACAAGCTTATCTATCAAACAAAATGAAGGAAAAGAATGCTCTCATGTTTTGGCCTAAAGCATGGTGTCCCAGCTTTAAATATCACTGTCTTCCCCCATTCCCACGCAATTTCTGGCAAGAGCCGACTATTCCTGAAGGCGCAAAAATAGTCCTCTTTCATGGCAAGCCAGAACCCTACGAAGCTGAAAAAGGCATCAGTGGGAAATGGTATCGACACTTTCGTCCTGCGCGTTGGATAACAAAATATTGGAAGTTATGACGGTTAAATTATCAATAGTAACCGTCAACTATAAAAGCTGGGAATTGCTTGAGAGTTATTTGAAGTCTTTTGAACAATATCCTCCTCAGTTATCATACGAAATAATTGTTGTTGATAATTGTCCACAAGATGGGATGGGAGCGTCTTTTTCTCAAGATCATTCAGAAATAAAGTTAGTATCCAATAAAGGCAATTTTGGTTTCTCACACGGCTGTAATTTAGGCGCAAGACATGCCAACGGCGAGTATCTGTTATTTCTAAACCCTGATACTCAGCTCACTAAAGATAATGCCATAGATGCAATGGTTGAATTTGCAAATAATCACTCCGATGTGGGTGTTGTAGCTTGTCGTACAATCACTCCTGGTGATGGGATAGGACGAGAGATTGCTTTTCTTAACCCATGGTTATTGATTGCATGGGTAAGACAAATTTTTAAATTTATAAATAAAGAAAAAATTATAAGAGATTATCCTGATGAAGCAGATGTTTGGTATCCAGAATGGATAACTGGATCAGTGGTTTTAATCCGGTCTCAGTTTTTTCATCAGATTGGTCGATGGAATGATAAAAGATATTGGATGTACCATGAAGACCCTGATTTGTGCCTAAGAGTTAGGAAAGCAGGAAAAAAAGTCGCACTGTTAAGAAATGTATCTATTAAACATGTAGAAGGTGGTGTTTCTAGAAGCTCGATAGGTACAACCATTCGATCAAAAACCGAGGTTATTATATCGGCGCATAATTATATCCAAGAAAACACAGCAGGAGCTTCAAGATATATTCTTCATCTGCTTTATCTACTGAATACTCTATCGTCCATTTTGATATTACTTATATTATTGCCGTTTTTTTGGACTAAGAAGTTTCAAATTAAAGCTCGTGTTCTTATTGAATCGGGTAGATATTATTCCAATGCTGTGATGCGTAGAACATGGAAAAGTCCTAAACTTGCTAGTTAGTATGCATTTATTACGGAAACTCTGTGATCAAGTCTAAATTGATTTCAAGCACCGTAGGCGAGCCTGAAGGCTCACTTCCAGAAAGTTATGACTTGATCAGAGATCTTAAATAACTTTGATGAAACATAGGATTCAAGTAACAACATGAATAGTAAAAAACACTTAGATATTGGCTGTGGCTCAAACCCAAGAAACCCCTTCGGCTACGATGATCTTTACGGCGTTGATATTTTAGATCAGGAAATGGATGATTTTAATTATCAAAAATGTAATGTTGTTTTAGAAAAACTGCCATTTGATGATTCGACGTTTGATTCGGTTTCTGCCTATGACTTTTTAGAGCATATCCCACGTTTTGCTATTATTAATGATACAACACAGTTTCCATTTATAAACTTCATGAATGAAGCGCACCGGGTATTAAAATCAGGTGGTGTTTTTTATGCCATTACTCCCTATTACCCTAGAGATGAAGCTTTTGTAGACCCAACACATATCAATATTATTACTAAAAAAACGCACCGGTATTTTACTGCTCCAAAACATAGCGCAAGAATGTATGGTTTCGAAGGTAGCTTTGAAATAATGAGAGTGAAAACAATTAAACTCAGCCAAGAAACCAAACAATACAATGCAATTGTTAAACTTCTAAGAAACATCCTTTATACGTTTTTGTATAAGAAAAAATCTCATATCCTGTGGGAGTTTAGAGCAATTAAAGAAGATTAAGAGTGGAACGTTATGTGAAAGGAGATGACTCAACACTCATGGGTGAAGAAAAGAGTCGTGCCATTGTTTCCTCTTTTTATTTATTGAAACTGGGTCTGATATAAACGCGCATATTGTTTATCTAATTTCAGTAATTCGCTATGTGTTCCGGATTCAATAATTCCACCTTTTTCCATGACAACAATTTTATCCGCACTTTCAATCGTTGAGAGTCGATGCGCGATGATGAGTGTTGTTCTATTTTGTTTTAAAGTATCCAATGCCACTTGCACCCGTTTTTCAGATTCGTTATCCAACGCGGAAGTGGCTTCATCCAAAATCAAAATGGGGGCGTCTTTATAGAGTGCTCTGGCAATGGCAATACGTTGACGCTGGCCACCCGATAGCTTTACACCATCTTCGCCGATATCGGTAGCTAAGCCGTCAGGCATTTCATTCACAAACCCCTCTGCATTAGCGGCTTGTATGGCAGCCTTCACACGTGCATCGTCAATAGCGGCATCGCCATAAGCGATATTCTCCGCCAAGGTAGCGTTAAATAGTGTGACGTCTTGGCTCACTAGTGCGATATTTTGTCTCAAGTCAGCTAATGACATATCGGCAATATCAATATCGTCTATGAGGATTTTTCCGCTAGTCAGTTCATATAAGCGCGGTAGCAAGTTGGCGATAGTCGTTTTCCCGCTGCCCGATGAGCCCACTAGTGCGACTGTTTCATAGGGATCTATTTGAAGTGATAGCGCATTGATAACCTTCTGCTGTGTACCCTCATAACAAAACACCACATTATCGAATTTAATTTCTCCTTTCAGTGCTAAATCTGTTCTTCTTTGTGAGTCTTCTTTTTCACCTTCAAGGTCAATCAGTTCAAAAACACTTTCAGCAGCCGCTAAACTTCTTTGCATCGGCTCGTTGACTTTTGTGAGTCGTTTTATCGGTGCCAGCATGAGTCCTAACGCAGCAAAAAATGACATGAACGTGCCGACCGTCATTTGTTCTGTTTCGATACGATGAGTGCTTAAATAGATTACAAATGACATCACTAACGCACTAAGGATTTCAACAATGGGGACACTCAGTGCAGAGGCCGCCGTAAACTTCATTTGATAGCGACGTACCCAGTTAGTAACTTCACTCATACGCTTAACTTCGTAAGCTTGGCCGCCAAATATCTTCACCTCTTTATGGCCTCTGATAGCTTCACCGAGTACGTGATTCATGTCACCAAAGCTATCTTGTGAATTTTTACTGGCGAGCCGTAAGCGCTTACCGATAACAAAAATAACCAAGGCGATAATAGGCACTATGATAAATATGATAAGCGTTAGCCGCCAATCCAGATACAACATCAGCCCGATCAGCCCCACTAGCTGTACGCTATCACGCACCAAAGTCACCAAAACTGTTGTCGCTGAATCAGTAACCTGCGAAACATCATTGGTGAATTTAGAAATAATCCTCCCCACCGCATTATTATCAAAATAGGTCGTTTTCTGATTCACAATGCGGCGAAACATCTGCATGCGCAAATCCATCACCACTTTGCTAGAAATCCATGCAAACGCCATGCTGCTGACAAAACTGGTCAATCCGCGAGTGGTGAATAAGGCTACCAGAATAATAGGCATCCAGAAGATAAAGGAGGGGTCTTTTTCTACAAAAGCTCCATCGAGTAACGGCTTCATCATGGCTGCAATTGCTGGCTGAGTAATCGCTAAAATAACGGTCGCCAGCGTACCCAACACAAAGTACAACTTGTAGGGTTTTAAATATCCCATGAGTCGTAGAAAAAGCTGCTTACTCTGATATGTTTTGATGCTTGAAATGACTGCTGTCCTTACTCAATTCTAAATAAAAAGATCATAGCATAGACATTACCGAATGTTGTTTCTGCTAAAACTTATCGATCAAACACATCTATTTGTCGCTGTGTAATACGCTCAAAAGTGGTGCCTAAAAAATGTAAAATACTATCAGCGACTGGAGCTAATTGCTTGTCGATATAGTGCTGGTAATCTGGAGGGGATTGATAGTTTTCTATCGCTCCGTAGGTCGGTTCTGGTCCTTTGGTGGTGATCACATAGCTAATTTTCCGTCCCGGGTTTTTCATTTTTCGAGCCGCTTTTACTTGTGGTGGCTGGGTGCTGGTATAACTCTCTAATGGTCTACGGAGGCGTTTGCTGTAAGTCAGCTTGTTGTCCAGTTTACCTGCTAATAATTGATCATGGGTCATAACAATGAAATCTTTATACGGCTCCACATTAAAAATCAGCCGATACAATTCTTGCTGAAATTCTCGCGCCAAAGGTGTCCAGTCTGTACGTACCGTTTCCAGCCCTTTAAAGACCATTTGCTTTTTACCTTGCTTGTTGACCATTCCTGCATAGCGCTTTTTACTGCCTTTTTCTGCGCCACGTATCGTCGGCATGAGAAACTTTAGGTAATGAGTTTCGAACTCAAGTTCTAAATGTGATTCGAGTTGATACTGTTGTTGCAGATGATCCGTCCACCATGCATTGAGGTTGTCTTGTAGCTGTTTGCCAATTGCCTGACACCGTGCTTCATTTGCGTCTTCTCCTATTAATACAAAGACCGAATCAGTATCGCCATAAATGACGTTGTAGCCTTGCTCTTCAATCAGGTCCGCACTAGTCTGGATAATTTCATGTCCACGCAAGGTAATGCTACTGGCTAATTGTGGGTTAAAGAACCGGCAACCGAACGAGCCTAATACACCATAGAACGAGTTCATAATGATTTTAACGGCTTGGGACATTGGCTGATTGTTGTCTTTTTTGGCCTGATCTCGTTGTTGCCAGAGGTCGGTAACGATATTCGGCAAGATATGTGTTTCTCTGGAAAACATGGCATCAAGGAAACCGGGAATAGGGTTGCTTTCTTGTTGATCTGTTAAACCTATACTCAATCCCAGCGGATCAATTTTAAAGGTGCGAATAATACTCGGATACAGGCTTTTAAAATCCAGCACCAACACATTTTGGTAGAGCCCCGGCTGCGACTCCATCACAAAACCACCCGGGCTATGTTTGGGATTCATGTGACTGCCAATATCCGGGGCAACATAGCCTTGACGGTGTAATCTGGGCAAATAGAGATGATCAAAAGCAGCCGTTGAGCCGCCTTGTCGATCTATCGCCAAACCCGTCATGCTGGCTCGCTGAATAGAGAAATTAAATAAATCTGTTTTCGCAAATATCTCTGCGACCAGACGACAATCTTCAAGGTTGTACTCTGCCAAATCTTCAGGCGCTTCTTTATATTGTCGTTGTATTTCTTTGAGTTTCTCTTCGCCGCTTTCATGCTGAATGAGTTTGTCTTTTCCAAGCAGTTCTTGAGCTACTGCACCCAGTGCGAAACTTTCAAATGACCAGAAAGCTCCTCTTAAACTAGTGATTCCATCCAGCACAATCCTGCCCGAGATTCTGGCGATATGCATTTGTCCACTTTGTTGGGGTACCAGTATCGTCGCGTTCTCTTCACCCCGCCCTAAAGCAAAAGGCGTCCTCAGTTGTTTACACTTCCATAGTAAAAAATCCAGATCGAATGCCACTACGTTCCAACCAATAATCACATCAGGATCGTTGTTTTTTATCCATGCAAAAAACTGCTGTAATGCCTGTTTTTCATTGTCACACCATTTGATCCGATGGTTGCTTGTCTTGGCGGGTTTAGGGCTAACCATAAAGACTTGCTCTTCATCAGCTGTTGTTACAGCAATCGAATAAAGCTTTCCGCGCAGGTCTTCTGTTTCAATATCCACAGACACCCAACGTAGTGTCGGCGTAAAATCACTGGGTCGTAATTTTGGATTAAGATATTCGATATAGCCTTTGCGCTGGATGGGCTGTGTTGCGGTAGCATGAATTTCAACACCCGCCGTAATAAAGCGTTCCATTAAATAACGTTCGGTGGGTTTTATTTCTGATTCCAGTAACTGGGTTTTGTCGTGTGCCAGATGATCACGTAGATTGTTTAAGTCACGCTGTTTATTGAAATATAAGCCATCTATTGGTTCGTGCTCTAATGTTTGTAGCCTGAGTGGCTTTCTTTGGATAGATGGCGACAGCTGAAGGGGGTTGTTGTGACGAAGAAAACACACCGCTTGCTGGTTTTCTATGACCACCCGAATGGGGCCATCTGAACTAGCAAACCAGTAATTCAGACAGATTCCTGTTGCGGTATCGCGCCATTGACGGGTGAGTAGATAACCGAGCTGCGTGGCCACTGTGGTTAACTACAGTCAGGGAAATTAAGAATAAACCCCAGCTGCTTGATGTGCTTCTTTTCTCTTTCCAGATCCGCTTCCAACATCGGACGATTCATCAACTGCGGACAGGAGAGGTGGATCATTTCGTTTTCAACTTCAATATTGGGCATCACCGATTGCGCCGTTCTTGAACGATGCATGAGTACCGCAAAACGTAATAGCACAGACAATCTTTTAACGGTTGTTTGTTCTGCTATTGGCAAGGTATCGAACATATCGGCATCCAGTTTACGACGATGTGTTTCAACCAGTATCGCTATCCAGTGTTGTTCCTTGCGGGTAAAACCGGGCAAATCGGCATGTTCCAGAATATAACCACCATGACGATGATACCCGGAGTGGGCTATATTTAACCCCAGCTCATGAATATTGGCTGCCCAGATGAGTAATTTGCGATGTTTTTTGCTTAAGTCCCAGTCGTTTTTTACGAGTTTGGCGAAATGTTTGGCTGTTTCAGTGATTTGCCTCTGTTGAACAGGGTCTACTTTAAAACGCTTTTGTAGATCAAGAATAGTCTTTTCACGAATATCTTCATGGTGGATACGACCAATTAAGTCATACAATAAGCCTTCACGTAGCGCGCCATCGGAAACCGTCATACGCTCTATTTTGAGCGTCTCAAAAATGGCGATCAACACCGCTAACCCTCCGGCAAAAACGGGTGCACGCTCTTCATCCAGTTCTGGCAAATCAATGTTGTTTACCCGTTTGGCTGCAATGAGTCTGTCACGAATATAATGCAAGGAGTGAAGCGTGATACCAAATTTTTCCAAGCCTAATGCATGGGCTATTTTTTTAGCCGCTTTAATAGTTCCGGATGAACCGGTGGCTATTTTCCATTGACCCGTTTGATAGGTCTTTTTAATGGGAATAATGTCTAGTGATAAGTCAGTATTGGCTCTTTTCCAGTTTGCTTTGCCGAGAGAGCCATCCGCAAAATATTTTTGGGTAATGCTGACCGAACCCATTTCCAAGCTCTCTAGCTTTTCGGGCTGAAATTTTTTGCCAATAATAAATTCCGTACTACCTCCACCGATATCTATGACTAGCCGCTTACCTTCGTCATCAGACAGAGTATGCGCTACGCCAAGGTATACCAAACGCGCTTCTTCACGACCCGCGATAATCGAGATGGAATGCCCTAGTGCTGCTTTAGCTTTTACTAAAAAGGCGGCTGAATCGTGCATATTACGCAACGTATTCGTGCCTGCAACACGCACGGCCTCAGGAGGTAAATACCGAAGACGTTCGCCAAAACGCTGCAAACATGCCAAGGCTTCCTGCTCTTTTTTTTCAGAAAGATGATTGTTTTCATCAAGACCACCGCGCAAGCGCACCATCTCTTTGAGCTTGTCAACTTTCTGTAGCACACCCTGTTCATTCACTTGTGCCACGATCAAATGAAAACTGTTTGAGCCCAGGTCTACTGCGGCAACTGTTTCAGGGAAATCTTCCATATTATTGTTTTAAATCTGTTTTGAATCACCTTTGGTTTTTCAAATAGCCAGAGGATGAATACGTCTCATCCCATTTCCATAAACTCAGAAACTTCAAGAGATCCACCAATCTCTAGAAACGGACAAGCCTTTGCAGCTTCTAGTGCTGCGTCCATCGAATCGACTTCAATAACGGTGTAACCCGACATGGAGGTTGTTGTGCCTTCAGTAACCGTGCCGTCCGAGTTGACGGTCATGGTGTCTTTAAGTGGAATAGTGGGTAGAACCACTGCGCTACCAAGTTCAGTTAACCATTGTGTATATTTTTCAAAATGTTTCTGTCCTTCTTCGGGTGAAGTCGGTGTATTGCCACCTAAGTAGGCAAAAAGATACTGAGCCATGTAATTCTCCTTTTAATAAGTTTGCCCTAATGTACTACAAAAACAGGGATAACGTACTTCAAATGTGATATTTTTTGCGCTAATCTAACAGTCCCTTGTTCAGCTGATACACTCTATTCAATTGTGCTGAAATCATTTTTATGGTGCTGGGAGCAACATCGAGATCACTTGCAATATTTGTCCACTGTGAAAGCGCATCAATTATTTTTTTTATCTCATTTTGAGCTTCTTTCCAGTTAGCAAAATTGGCTTGCACGGCGATTTTTTGTATGGCTTCTATAGAGGGTTGCTGGGCATGACCCGCATACGCCATCATATGTTGGTTATGGGGGCTTGGGCTAAAGGTCACATCATAGAAAGGTGCTGGTTTCCACTGACCGTTATCATCCATTAGGAATGACCAGTTTTTAGTGTGATCATCCTGATTATCAGCGAACAGGTTAAACATGGCTCTGGTAAACTGTAGTTTGCCTACGGCTGGACTTCTGCATAGCGCCTGACTTGCCTTGATCATATCCTCGTAATCCATGCTGGGTTGCCTGAAATCAGCATCCAGTAAACCGCAGAGCGTGTGGGTATGGTAGCGTCCCGATGCAACATCAGTGGAACAATCGAAACGTTTGGTTGCCAGCCATGCTTTGGCTTTGGAGCTATTGGGTGTTTCAAAAAGCTGCCAATTGGGGACGTTAATTCCCGCCTGTTTTGCCATTGTTAGGTAAGCCGCTTCACATAAGCCCTCTTCATGCCCTAATAATAAATTCTCTGAAGTGAACTTTATTAACCAAGGTTCCAGGTTATCTTGGGGAAACGTTGATACCTGATTGGCTTGTTGCGGGTTTATGTAAATGAGTGATTTGGGTCTAGCTCCTCCTGAACCTCCTGTATTTGCCAAGGCAGCGAGAACTGCTTCTGCTCCACCATCAAACAATTGAGTTGCCTGTTTACCCAATGTACCGAGATCGACCCACTCCTCGGATCTCTCTTTCCAGTCTAATACTGGACGATAGGAGAATGCACCTATACCGGAATCGCCGATATAGGCCAGCCTATCCATGGCGGTTAATTGTTGCGGCTGAATGTTCTTTTGCCGAAACACTCGATCCATCAGCAGCAGCCCCCAACCATCTGGCAATGAGTCTGCAAAGACTCCATGCAAGCCTTGATGGGGTCTAGGTGGAGCTTCTGTTAGCTCATTAGTAAAGGGCAGAGAAAAGGGCGAAACGCTGTGTTGATGGGCGAGATAGTCCGCATCATATTGAAAGTAAACCGCTGTTTTGTTCTGTACTAATTGCCCTAGTAATATTTCCTTACCAGCGCTCAAGCGGCGATATACATCCAGTTTTTTTATGGGCTCAAACTCTTTCATTGTTTAAGCACTTCGTCTATTGAACTAGGTTTAGGATTAGCTTCTTTTGTTAGTGCTGACAGGTTTTCTAGTGAATCAACGCATTGCCACAACAAGATAAATTGCCGCAAAGAGATCTGTGAGGTGGTTTCAAATTTCTTTATAGTTGATGTTGGAACAGTGCTTCGCTCGGCCAAAGCATCACGCGACCACTTCATTTGTTTGCGCTTCTGACGAACGGCAAGCGCCAGTTGCTGTTGAACATCGTTTGGGGTGAGCAATGAGAGTAGTTGCATACTTTCACCATTTAGAAAAGATACTATTATATCTTTTTTATCTAATATCTACAAATTGTAGATATAATAATGTCTATTTACCTGCTCATCCGCGTTTCGCTATCGCTCAACATAGGCTACACTAGCCCTCTAAACGAACCCGAACAATCTATAGATTCTTTTCTTTATAATCACAAATATCGGAGATAACACAGGCTTGGCAACGTGGCTTTCGAGCGACACAAATATACCGTCCCAGCAAAATGAGCCAGTGGTGTGCATCCAATAAGTAGTCTTTAGGGACATGTCGCAATAGTGCTTTTTCTACTTCTACTACATTTTTACCTTTAGCGATTCCCGTCCGGTTGGAGACTCGAAAGATGTGTGTATCGACGGCCATTGCTATTTGCCGAAACGCTGTATTTAGCACCACATTAGCTGTCTTTCTACCGACTCCGGGCAAGGCTTCCAGGTCTTTACGATTATCGGGAACTACGCAGTTATGCACTTCTATCAATATCTTGCAGGCGGCAATAACGTTTTTAGCTTTATTGTTATAAAGACCTATCGTTTTTATGTATTCTTTTAAACCTTCCACACCTAGATTGTAGATTGCCTCGGGCGTGTTTGCTACGGGGAAAAGCTTATTGGTTGCCTTGTTTACACTTTTGTCGGTGGCTTGTGCCGACAAAGTGACCGCCACTAAGAGTTCAAACGATGTGGAGTAATTTAGCTCTGTTTTAGGGTCGGGGTTTTCTGCTTTTAAGCGACGAAATATTTCAACCCGTTTGTCTTTGTTCATAGGGCTATTATGCGCTTGTAGTAGCTGCCATTGTTTGTGGTCGCTCAGCCATTTTTGCTTTTTGTCTTTGTGCGGCCTTGGCATCTATCCAGTTTTTTATGGCTAATAACAAGCCTAAACCAATAAACGCGCCCGGTGGTAACGCGGCCAGTAAAAAGCCTTTGTAGTCTTCGAACAGATGAATTGTCATCCCTTTAGCGCCTTCTCCAAACATGAGATCAGCTTGATCAAATAACGTGCCATTTGCTAATAGTTCGCGCATGCCTCCCAATGCCAGCAGGACAAGACCGAAACCTATGCCCATCATGAGCGCATCCCAAAAGGCTTCTGGTGGAGTGTTTTTTGCTGCAAAGGCTTCAGCGCGACCGATGATGATACAGTTGGTTACGATAAGGGGAATGAAGATACCCAGAATATGGTATAGCTCGAAAAAGAAGGCATGCATAAGTAGCTCTATGGTCGTAACTACTGCAGCAATAATAAGCACGAAAACGGGCAAGCGGATTTCCGGTGTGATGTAGTTTCTTGCCATAGCAATAGTGGTACTTGAAGCTACCAAGGTTAAAACGGTTGCTAACCCTAGACCCAACCCATTGATGAAGTTGGTGGTTACTGCCATTAAAGGACATAAACCCAATAGTTGCACGAGTCCGGGGTTATTGCGCCACAGACCATCCAGGGTGATTTTTTTATAATCAGCCTGACGCGTATTGCTTGACGTGTCTATCGCATCTGTTTCTATTTCATTGCTCATTGGCTTTTGCTACTTTTGCTGTGTAAATACGGATGCTAGATTGTCTTTTTTATTGGTCCAGAGTAGCACATCACGTACTGCTCTGACGATGGCACGTGGGGTGATCGTAGCTCCGGTAAACTGGTCGAAATAACCATTATCTTTTTTGACGCCCCATTTGGAGAGTTCTGGCCGTTGTAGGGAAGTATTATCAAAAGCTAGTATCCAGGAGCTTTTGCGCGTTTCCATTTTATCACCCAAACCTGGCGTTTCATTATGTTGGACGACACGTACTCCGCTGAGTGTGTTGTCCATGCGCACCCCAATAATGATTTTTATAGAGCCTTTATAGCCTTTTAATGTGTTGGTTACAAAAATGGCAGCACTGGGTTGTCCCTGTTTTCTTGCACGATAAACAGTCACGGGCTTACTACTTTGGAAGCCTTCGGCAGCCAGCTCTATGCTGTCATTCACTAAATCATTATCGTGACTATCGATATCAATCACTTCCATTAGTAACTTCATCATGGCGGCGCGTTCGTTATCGACAATACGTTGCAGTGTTTGCTGATTGACGATGGAGAGTAGCAATACGCCCGCGAAAGCAAACGCACCGAGCATCAGTGTCGGTTTGAGAATGTTTTTGAATAGTTCTTTATTCATTCCCATTATCTTCTCCAAAGACTTTTGGTTTGGTGTAGTAATCAATCAAAGTCACAGCCATATTCATCACTAGTACCGAAAACGCTACACCATCTGGGTAGCCGCTTCCCCACACACGGATGACGTAGATAAAAAAAGCGATACCTGCGGCATAAATGATTTTACCCAGAGGAGTTGTGCTGGCTGAAATCGGGTCAGTTGCTATGAAGAAAGCACCTAACATGCTGCCACCCGCTAACAAATGAAAGAGTGGGCTGGTATAAATCGTTGCATCATAAAGCCAAAAAATGGTCGCTATTAAAGCTAACGTACCTAGCAGCGTGAAGGGAATGTGCCAAGTAATAACCTTTCTAAACATCAGCCATAGACCACCGATCAGGTAAGCTATGCTGATCCACTCCCAACCTGCACCTGCAAGTAAGCCAAATGATGGGGTTTGTGCTGATTTTGCTCCTTGCATTACATTCGTGACAGATTTATCCATCGTCAAACCTGTTTTAATCGTGTCAAGCGGAGTCGCCATGGTCATAGCATCCCACTCTGTAGCCATTCCAGAAAAAACAATGTGCAAGCTGTCCATAAACCCGATATGCGCCATACTATTATTAAGCGGTGTAAACCAATTCACCATCTCAATAGGAAAGGATATTAACAAAACAGCAAAGCCCACCATGGCAGGGTTAAACGGGTTATAACCCAAACCGCCATAGAGTTGTTTCGCGATGACAATGGCAAAAAATATTCCTATGAATATTAGCCACCATGGAGCAAATGCGGGGATCGCTAACGCCAATAACCACGCTGTAATAATGGCGCTATAGTCACTGATAAACGGTACAACAGGACGCCCTCTGATCAATAACATGATGGCTTCTAATCCCAGCGCAAAGACAGTAGCCAATACCAGATTGCTGATCACTCCCCAGCCAAAGAACCAGACCATCACCAATATTCCAGGTATGAGTGCAATCAGTACATCACGCATTAAGCTGGATAACTGACTGTTATCTATTTTCTTTGGAAAGGCATCTGTTTCAAATTGCATGCTTAAGGGGCTTCCTTGCTATTATCTTCAGGTGATTTAGACACGAGTACTTCTTTAGCGCGTCGTTGATCAATCTCGTCAATTTGTTTTTGCTGGGCTTCCGTCAGGCTGTTGGTATTTCGTGGTTTTGCTTTTCGCTGTTCCTGCTTTAACTTAGCGCGCTCTAGCGCTGCTTTGATGACATCTTGCTTATCATCTTTGCTGCTGGCTTGCTTGGGGTCTTTGTTAACCGCTGTTTTTTTCTTTTGTAACGCCGCTTTATGCGCTGCTCGTTTGGCATCACGCTCTGCCTTGGCGCGCTCTAGACGTAACTCTCTAAACTCGAATCGTTCTCTTGCCAAATCCACTTCTTGCTGCTTTTTATTCTCTTCGCGGATCTCACTTTTTGCATAACGATAATAACTGACTAAGGGGATTTTACTGGGACAAACATAGCTACAACAGCCACATTCAATACAGTCATTCAGCTTATAATCTTGTATTTTGTCAAATTCTTTCGCCTTCGCATGCCAGAATAGTTGTTGTGGTAACAGGTCTACAGGACAGGCGTCCATACACTTTCCACAACGGATACAGGGCATAGCCATATCGGGAGAATAAGGCAGGTCTTCTTTGGGTAAGGCCAAGATGCAATTTGTGGCTTTAATCACCGGTAGCTCATCCGTTTTCATGCTGTAGCCCATCATTGGGCCACCCATGATAAGCCTCTCTACATAATCGGTATAGCCACCTGCTTGCTCTATTAAATGTTGAAAAGAGGTGCCTATCAGTGCTTGAAAGTTTTGCGGCTTTTTTATTCCGCGACCTGTTACTGTCAGTATTCTTGAGATTAGTGGCTGACCTTTTATGATGGCGTTATAAACACTATGAACCGTAGCTACATTTTGCACCAGAATGCCATGTTGAAAGGGTAACTCTTGTTTCGCCAAGGCTTTACCGGTTAGTATACGAATGAGTTGTTTTTCATCACCACTTGGGTAGATCGTGGGGATTTTGACAATCGTTATACCACTCTTTTTTCGCTTATCCAGCGCTTGTTGCATCGCTGCAATCGCTTCTGGCTTGTTATCTTCAATCCCGACTAAACAGCGTTTAGGGTTTAATATATGTAGCAAGATGTGGATACCTTCGACAATTTCTTCAGCCCAGCCGCGCATTAACATATCATCACAACTGATATAAGGCTCACATTCTGCGCCATTGATAATGAGCGTATCCAAGCCATGATTGCGTTTGCGCGAAGCGGCAAATTTTGCAGCGGAAGGAAAAGCAGCACCTCCCATACCAACCAGGCCAGCAGTGTGCAGCCTTTTACACAGTGTCATCGTATCAATTGATTGGTAGCCACTATAGCTGGATTGTTGGTAGTCCCCCCATTCTTCCTTTCCATCGGTATCAATCACCACACAGATTGCTGTTAATCCCGATACATGGGGAACAGCTCTCTCTTCAACGATCTGGACAATACCAGATGTTGGGGCATGCGTTATCGCGCCTAAACCTTCTGGCATATCAACTAACGGCTGACCTTTGTAAACCTGTTGACCTTGTGCAACTAGTATATGACCCACTTCACCAATGTGTTGTACCACTGGAATGACTAGCGTTGCAGGAACTGTGGGAATGCTAACTGGTTGTTGTGTTGAGCACGCTTTATTAAAAACGGGGTGAACTCCTCCTTTTATCGACCATATTTTTTGTTGTGATGGTTGTGCTTGAATGGGCTTTCCTTTCATCCTTGTGTACCTTCTGCACTATCGACCGCACTATCGACTCCCACACCCTCTTTAATTACAACAGGAATTTTATCCAGAGAACTTGGGCTTGGCCATTTCCAGTCTTTTATTTCTCTTTTTTCTGGCACCATGATGATGCAGTCGACAGGACAGGGAGGAATGCATAGTTCGCATCCTGTACACTCAGCAGCAATGATCGTATGCATTTGTTTTGCCGCTCCTAAAATAGCATCAACAGGACAAGCTTGAATGCATAAGGTACAACCGATACATTGGTCTTCAATAATTAATGCCACTTCTGGAATATCTGAATGTTCACCATGTTCTTCATTCAGAGGAATCGCTTCAACACCCATAATATCGGCAAGTTCCTGAATGGTGGATTCACCTCCAGGAGGGCACTGGTTGATATCTGCTTCCCCCTTAGCGATGGCTTCGGCGTAGGGGCGGCAACCTGCGTATGTACACTGCCCACATTGGGTTTGTGGTAAAGCTTGATCCAGCTTGTCTACAATAGGGTTACCTTTTACTTTAAAACGAATAGCTGCGTAGCCTAGTAGAAGACCAAAGAACAGTGCCAGTCCAACAATGGCGAAAATTGAGGCTAAGATAGAAGCTAACATTTTATGCTCTGACCAAACCGGAGAAGCCCATAAAGGCAAGCGCCATCAAACCCGCTGTAATCAAGGCAATAGAACTGCCCTTAAATGGCATCGGGATATCCGCCACATCTAATCTTTCCCGGATACCTGCAAACAGCACTAGAACCAACGTAAAGCCAAGCGCTGATCCCATGCCATAAAGTGCCGAACCGACGAAACTATGGGACTCTTGTACATTCAATAATGCAATTCCTAGCACAGCACAGTTGCTAGTGATTAGGGGCAGGTATATGCCAAGCACATTATGTAATAAAGGGGATGTTTTTCGAATAACCATTTCAGTGAAACCTACGATTGCAGCAATCACTAGGATAAAACTAATGGTACGTAAGTATTCAAGACCAAAAGGGGTGAGCACAAACTCATTCAGTAAATAACTGCTAATTGACGACAAGGTGAGTACAAAGGTAGTCGCCAGACCCATTCCCATTGCGGTTTCTAATTTCCTGGACACGCCCATAAAAGGACATAGACCAAGGAACTGGGAAAGGACTATGTTGTTAACCCATACGGTTCCTACAATGATTAAAAGGTACTCTGACATTGAAATTTTGCAAAAAAATAAAACTTATTTTGCCATAGTTAGACCCCTAGCCCTAATTGAATATATTTGAGCCTTTTAACCTTCATAATCGTCGCTAAAAGGTGAGCAATATTGCCTTTTCAGAAGTAGGTCTTTCTTTCAAAGTAAGAAAACACACACGAGAGAAGATAACTTTCTTGACAATAGTGTGTAAATTTTATACAGTTGTGTGCGTAAACAGAATACTCTCTCGTTTGCAAAGGCACTATTTAGGTAATGCCCATTAGTCCGCAAGTCATTGCTTTTTTTAGTTGTTTTTTAGAAGCAAAGATAATTGTTCTATTCTTTGAACTTTTTATACATTACTGTAGACTAATGTATGTAGCGTTTTAAAAGCGCTACACTCCTAGCGGTTAGGCACCCAAGTAATTGGGTGCCTCTTTTTTTGTCTGCTATATTTCCTTATGTTTGTGCAAATAAATCTTTTAACATTGCAACATTAACAAATGTGTGTGATTGCGCATCTCCCCCCATCACCTTGAAAGCATCATTTTCATCTCCCATTTGATCCAAAACGATACTAGCTCCTTTGAAATTATCATCTTTAGTGTAACCATTAACGGTTATTAATGTTTTCAACCCTGCACCTGTCGAGGATAAAAAACCATTCGCTGAATCTTCAAAAGCCAATGTTTCTTCAGCGGTAATACCCATTTTTTGCATAGCATATTCAAAAATATCAGGTGCCGGTTTTTTTGCTGGAACAATATCGCCCGCAGCAATCACTTCGAACCAGTCGAGTGATTCTTTACCTAAAGTGGAGGTTAATAAGTAGGTTACGTTTGCAGGTGTTGTGGTTGTTGCAATACCCATTCTCAAACCAGCATCACGTACTTCACGTAATAAACGCTCAACACCTGTTCTTAATGGAATTTCGCCTTGTTGTAACATTTCAAGATAGAAATGGGTTTTCCGTTGATGCAGATTGGCTGCAAACTCTGTTAAGTCTTGACCTGGATTGAAATTATCCAGAAAATCATTGATATAATACTTAATACGTTCTTTGCCACCTGTGACCGTAAGCAATTGACCATAGACTTCCACAGTCCAGTTCCAATCCAGCCCCGCTTCTACAAACGCTTTGTTAAAAGCCACTCGATGCCCATCAGCCTCTGTATCCGCTAAGGTGCCATCTACATCAAACAAAAGCGCTTTAAGCTTGCTCATATACTTCCATCCTCGAATTTACATCTACAAAGGGGCAGTATACCTTGTCTTATTTTGGGTGCTAAGAAGTTTGCACACAGAAAAGGAGGAAAACGGAAATCCGTATATTGCATGAATTCACACGCAGAGAACCGGTAAATGGGTGCGGAATATCACCAACCAAGAACAAAGGATTCTTGATTGGCAAGTAATCGGTGTTTATATTTAAAACAGTGTGTAAATAAACGGTGCAACAGCAGAACCCTGCGATAACACTATTAAAACACCTAGTAGCAACATTAATAAAATAATAGGGGCTAGCCAGAATTTTTTTCTGACTTTCATAAACCCCCAAAGATCAACAATTAAATCAAGCATTAGTAGGGTCTCTCTACGTGGTCTTTAGAAGGAGCTTCGGTTGTAATCCGATACGATTTTTCATCCGAAAACTTATTAGGGATCAGCTCTTTGCCAAATAGCTTAAGCAATATTCCCGTAGGCAAAAATACCAAGAAAAATAATAGTCCTAGTATGATTCTAGTATTTATAAAGCCGACTACACCACCAATTTTCATCCATACTATATAAACAGGCTTTAAGCTTGTCGGGTGTATTAACGCCCAAGCTATAAACACTACGGCAACTATCCATGGCCAAAGTGGCAGTGATTTATTAAAAATCCAGGGAAATAACAACCCAAAGATCAATATAAAAGCTGCGCCCATAATCAGGCCAAACTTTCGTAACTCTTCTTTTGAAGCGTCTGGTACTTCTGGAATTATACTCATTTTATTCTTTCCAATTAATCTAATACAAACTCGTCTTTCCACGAATCATCATCGTCGCGGTTAGGCTGCTTTGTTTTATCCAAGATGATATTTTCCAATACCAAATAATCCATTTCCGTTCTCATAAAGCAACGATATGCGTCTTCTGGAGTGTTCACAATTGGCTCACCACGTACATTGAATGAGGTGTTAATCAGCACAGGACAACCACTTTTCTTTTCGAAGTTATCAATCAGGTCGTAGTAGCGTGGGTTCGTCTCAGGGTGAATCGTTTGCACACGCGCTGAATAATCCACATGGGTAACCGCAGGGATTTGGGAACGTGGCACATTTAGTTTTTCAATGCCAAATAATGCTTGTTCTTCATCAGACATGGCAACACGCTTGTCTTCTACTACAGGAGCGACTATCAGCATGTAAGGGCTTTTACCTTTGTGCTGAAACCAATCTGATACTGAGTCATATTTTACCGAGGGTGCAAAGGGCCTGAATGATTCCCGATATTTGATTTTCAAATTCATGATGGACTGCATTTTGGGACTACGTGGATCTCCAATAATTGATCGTCCACCTAACGCTCTTGGACCAAACTCCATGCGGCCATTAAACCAGCCTACTACTTTCTCAGAATTCAGAATATCACCCAATTCAGGCATCAACTCGGTATCATCTAACTCTCGATAGGGCGCATTGACACCATCAAGATAACTCTTAATCTCTTCGTTCTTGTATTGACGACCAAGATAAGAGCCTTTCATAAAGTCTTCTTCATTATCAGCGTTCCGGGGTTTTTCTAAATACTCATACCATACTGACAACGCCGCACCTAGTGCTCCACCCGCATCTCCTGCTGCTGGCTGAATCCATATATCTTTAAACGGCCCTTCGCGTTGTAAACGCCCGTTAGATACACAGTTCAGCGCAACACCACCCGCTAGACATAGATAATCCACACCTGTCTCTTTTTTGATGCCATTGGCGATCTTCAACACTATATCTTCGGTAACAAGCTGGATGGAGCGTGCGATATCCATTTCTTTTTGGGTGACTTCAGTCTCAGCTGTTCTCGCCGGACCACCGAATAGCTTATCAAACTTCTTATTCGTCATCCGCAAGCCCGTTGCGTAGCTAAAGTAGCTCATATCCAGACGAAAACTACCGTCTTCTTTGACATCAATTAAATTGTCTAAGATTAAATCCACATACTTAGGCTCGCCATAAGGTGCAAGCCCCATCAGCTTGTATTCACCGGAGTTGACTCTAAAACCGGTGTAATAAGTGAAAGCCGAATAAAGCAGACCCAGCGAGTGAGGGAAATTGATATCCCAAAGGTTAGTTAATTTATTGCCTTCACCCAGCCAAACTGAGCTAGTTGCCCATTCACCTACACCATCAAGACAGAGCACAGCTGCTTTTTGGTAAGGAGAAGCGAAGAATGCCGAGCTTGCATGAGATCGGTGATGATCATTGAAAAGCAAAGTAGGTATTTTATCTTTATCGTCACCAACGAATTTCGCTAACTCCTCTTTAAGTGTTCGTTTAAGGAAGAGTTTTTCCTTAAGCCAAACCGGAATAGCTGTAATAAAAGACTTGATACCACTTGGAACATAAGCAAGGTACGTCTCTAATAAGCGCTCAAACTTTATTAATGGCTTGTCATAAAAAATGACGTAATCAACATCGTTCATTGTTATGCCAGCTTCTTGCAGACAATACGCTATTGCCTCTCCGGGGAAGCCAGGATCATGTTTTTTTCGTGTAAAACGTTCTTCTTGTGCGGCTGCTACGATATCACCATCACGCACCAAGGCTGCGGCACTGTCGTGATAGTAAGCGGATATACCTATAATATTCATATGTTTATATTTTATGTTGTGATGTGATGTTTTTATGTACTTATGTACTTATATTTTTTTATATAGCTGAGATTTAGGAGGTACTCTCCTGCCAATCTGGCTCAGTATCATACTGCTCACCATCGACTATTTCAATTCTATCCTACGAACACCACTTATTCTGATACATTGACCCGCATCAGAGGTAGCATCGCTGTTTGCATGCTTTTAAATAAATGCTTATTTTGCTTCTCTTCTTCAGCTAACAATCGCTTCATGTGCTCTCTTTGTGTGGGCATAGCAAAACAGGCAGGGCAATTCTCAAATATAACGGGCAGCTTTTCAACCTTAGCAAGATTAGCGGTCTGTTTTTCTCGGACATAAACCAGTGGTCTTATTACCCGCAAATCCCCCTCTTTTACCACATAATGTGCCTTCATGGTTTTCAATTGCCCGCCATGAAACGCTGACATTAAAAAACTTTCTGCAAGATCATCCAAATGCTGCGCTAATGCTAATACAGTATAGCCTTGCTCTCTGGCAGTAGTGTACATAATACCTCGTTTCATGCGCGCACAAAAAGCGCAATAGGATTGATTATCCATGTGTTTTTCGGCTAACTCCACAATAGGCTCACTGCGGTAATGGTACTCTATACCTAGTGACTCCATGTAGGGAATAAGTGGCGATGGATCAAAGCTATCTGCCTGAGGGTCAACGGTCACAGCGCCAATGGTAAACGTAATGGGAGCATGGCGCTGAAAATGCAGTAGCAAGTGTAGTAATGAAAGTGAATCTTTTCCACCCGATAAGCCAAGTAATACCTTGTCTCCATCACGAATCATCTTGAAATCAGTAAGTGCTTTACCGGTTTGACGAAGCAAAGGTTTGGGCAGTTTTATTAATTTTGTCATAAGCTTTATACTACAATTTTCCGAAATACTGAGATTTTTTAATGAAGCAACTGTATCCCTCTCTTCATGCATACCGTCATTTCACCTTGCAGGTAGATGATATTCATGAATTATATATTGAGGAATGTGGCAATCCTGATGGCGTTCCCATCGTATTTCTCCATGGTGGACCAGGGGCTGGTTGTGAATCATATCATCGTCGTTTTTTTGACCCCGATCAATACCGTATCGTTTTATTCGATCAACGCGGTTGTGGTCGCTCAACCCCGCATGCGGAATTGGAAAACAATACAACCTCCCTATTAATTAGCGATATGGAGCAAATTCGCGAGCACTTATCCATCGATAAATGGGCTATATTTGGCGGTTCCTGGGGATCTACTCTTGCTTTAGCTTATGCTGAAACTTATCCAGAGCGAGTAGCTGGCATGATTGTTCGCGGTATTTTTCTTAGTACTCACGAGGAAATTCAGTGGTTTTATCAACAAGGCACTAATAAGGTTTTTCCTGATTATTGGCAAGATTTTCTTGCCCCTATTCCGCGATCAGAACAGGATAATTTACTACAGGCCTATTATCAACGTCTCACCGGGAATGATGAAATTGCCCGTATCCGTGCCGCTAAAGCCTGGTCTAAATGGGAAGGACGTACAGCAACGCTGCAACCAAGTAAATCTGTCATTGAACACTTTACAGACTCTCATGCAGCATTAAGTATTGCCCGAATTGAAGCGCATTATTTTATCAACAATGGCTTCATGGAGGACAATCAATTGCTTGACAACGCAGGGCAGCTTGCTGCAATCCCCGGTTATATTATTCATGGCCGATACGACATGATTTGCCCATTAGAAAATGCCTTTAAACTCCATAAAGCCTGGCTGGGTACTGAACTGGTTGTCGTTGAAGGCTCTGGTCATGCTGCGAGTGAAGAAGGCATCATATCTGAACTAGTCAATGCAACCGATAAATTACTTGAATTCCTTCAATGATCGGACTCATTCAACGCGTAAAATCTGCCTCTGTCTCAGTAAACGAAGAAAGGGTAGGCGAAATTAACAACGGGATTTTATTATTACTGGGTGTGGAAAAAGCAGATAATGAAGCAATCAGCAAAAGACTGGTTAACCGAGTAATAAACTACCGTATTTTTGAAGATGAAAAGGGGAAAATGAATCTCTCGTTGTTATCCGCGAGAGGGAACAAAAAAGAGGGTGACGAGGGCAAAGGGAGTGAAGGAAGAAAAGGTGGCTTGCTTATTGTGCCCCAATTTACCCTTCCGGCAGATACTAAAAAAGGCACCCGACCTAGCTTTACACCTGCAGCTCCACCTAAACTTGCTGAAACTCTGTACAACCATTTCATCAGCGAAGCACGCGAACAAGTAGCTCATGTTCAGACCGGTATTTTTGGGGCAAACATGCAAGTAACTCTTGTTAATGATGGCCCTGTTACTTTTTGGCTAACCGTAAACTAACAACTGTTAATTTAACTGTTGCCCGCATCCGACATGGTTTTATGCAACGATGATATATCTTTGCTGGTGCTTCTAACCAATTTATCCAAACTAAGAATAACAAACTCAAGCAAGTTCACTGCAATAAATGGATGCTCAATGGTAATGCGCTTATACATAGGGCGACTAATGACAACCAGTTTCGCTCCCTTCTTTCTCGCCCGTAGGCGCACCGTACGGGGTAACTTATCAAAAAACGACATCTCTCCCACCAAACCTCCGGGGCCTACTTTGCCGACTTCAATATCTGTTGATCCTTCTAACTGAGATATGCGTATTTCTCCTTCAATCACCAGAAAAAACTCGTCGCCTACATCACCGATATCCGCAATAACAGCTTTTGGTTCAATATCACGAATACTGGTAAAGCGTAAGAATGTCTCAACTTCATCGTGGGTTAAAGCCTGACAAAATTCTGCGCAGGCTCGCATTACATTTTCTGACATCTCAGCGCTATTATTCATAATCACCCTTACATTTGATCTGATATACTTAGGCAATACTAAGCACTTACTGGTATAGCTATGAGTTATTCTCGAACTATTATCAGGATTGTACAACTATTCTCCGCTTTGGAAATAGCATAACTTTAATTTATTGAGAGATTTCTACATGAGTATTAGCAATGATGACGTTGTTAAAATAATCACCGATCATATAGCCGACGCCCAAGCCACTGTTGAAGGGGATGGGTACAAGTATCAAGCCACTATTATCAGTGAGGCTTTTAAAGACTTAAACACCATGAAGCGCCATCAACTGGTTTATGCTGCACTCAATGATGTCATCACATCCGGCGCTCTACATGCACTTACGTTAAAAACCTATACGCCCGATGAAATATAACTGATTCAATATACCTAGGAACAAAGGAGATAAAATGAAAATTATAAGCACACTCTTTATAACAGCTTCCCTTGCTGTGGCACTAGTTGCAACACAAACAGCCGTCGCGGCACCTAAAGCCAAGAAAGAAACTATTGTTGTTGAAGGCAAGCTGGGAACCATAAAAGAACAACGTGTGAAAAGCATTCAATCTACCATCTCTTATCTGCCCGCCGGAAACACAGCCAGTTATGACTTGATTGATATTTCCGACACCGGCGCAAATGGTGTATCTGAACATATCGAAGCCGAGGAAATTTCTATTCCAAGCTGGACTCTTTTCAGTTGGTAAGCACTTGACGGATAACAACTTCATGGATGAAAACACCACATCAGGCACTACATCAAGCACCACATCAGATAATGAGCCCGTTGTTCTCGATGCTCGCAACCTACTTTGCCCAATGCCTGTCATTCGTGTTCAGGAAGCTGTTGAAAGTCTACAACATGAAACCATTATCAAGGTTGTTTGTACAGACCCTGGCGTACTACATGATATTCCTGCGTGGGTACGCGTACATGGTCATACGCTGATTTCAGCAGAGGAAAAAAATGACGAATATATTGTCATCGTCAAAGTGAATAAGCAATAATGTCCCATTCTCATCATCCACATTCTGCTGCGAAATTTTCTGAACAAGGAGACATTAACGCCAACGATGATCCCACCCGTTATCAGCAAATAAAGAAAGTGACGTTAATAGGTGCGGCAGTCAATGTCATGCTTGCAATGGCTCAATTATTGGGTGGGGTTTTCTCCCAATCTCAGGCGCTCATCGCTGACGGTGTACATACACTATCCGATTTAGCCAGCGACTTTGTGGTACTCATTGCAGCAAAGTTAGCCAGTAAAGATGCCGATGAAGATCATCCCTATGGGCATGGTCGCATTGAAACGGTCGCTACGATTGTTCTAGGCTTGTCATTATCTATGGTCGGTATTGGTATTGCTCTAGATGCTTTTGGTCGATTAGCCCATCCCGAATTATTATTAGCCCCTAAACCTTGGGGACTTGTGTTTGCAGCACTCGCCATTGTCAGCAAAGAATCGCTATACCATTACACCAAACATACCGCCAATCGCATCCATTCACCCATGCTCATGGCCAACGCATGGCACCATCGCTCCGATGCCATATCATCTCTAGTGGTATTAGTCGGTATTGCGGGTGCCGTCTTTTTGGATATCAAATGGCTAGATGCCGCTGCTGCCATTATTGTCGCCATGATGATACTTTTCATGGGACTACAGATGATTAAAGACAGTGTTATGGAACTCGTAGACACCGCACTAGATCCACAACAGGTACATGAAATACATACCTTCATCGAAGAAAAGATAGATGGTGTAAAAAGCGTGCACATGCTACGTACACGTAAGATGGGCGGCACGGCATTAGCTGATGTCCATGTTCAGGTCAGCTCGCATATTAGTGTGTCTGAAGGACATCATATTGCCGAGCGCGTCATGAATGATTTGCAAACACAATTCCCCATCCTGCAAGACATTACTGTACACATTGACCCTGAAGATGATGAAACAGCTAGTCCTTGTGAACATTTGCCGTCAAGAGAAGAAATTTTGGACTCGTTAAATCCAGCCTTTAGTGAACTGGGATTAACGAACAGGGATGCCATTACGTTGCATTATCTGGACGGAAAGATAAGCTTGGCTATTTCTGAAGATGCACCAATAGCAGCCGATAACATTTCTAAAATTAAAGAGATATGTGACAACAATCCTCACATTCATGAAGTCTCCGTGCATACAAAGCAACTTTAATACAACGTTAGTCATGCACTTTTTAAGTGCATGATGTATAGTTTCGGTGCAATTAAATACAAGCAATGTATCAATTGTTACTTGAAGCTCCATAATTTGTCATAAAATCAGCTAATTAACTTAAAGTGCACGTTAAAAATACAGCGGCGCTCAGTGGCATGATTATTGCTTAAATTTAATATTCATTATAAAACTTGGAAATTGCTGGCAAATCAAGCCAATGGTAATCCAAATTAATTAGCATCCAACAGAGGAAATGGAAATGAGTGGAAGTGAATCCCGCGCACAAGCGGTTTATCAAATCACCAACCGTGAATCAACGGCAGTAAAAAAACCAAAGTCATTAGAGAAAATCTGGGCAACCGACGCCTTTACCTTAGTGAAAATGGAAGAAGCTTTATCTAAAAAAGCCTACAAATCACTGAAAAAATCCGTTGAAACAGGTGCCGCACTTGATGCCGCAACTGCTGATGTTGTAGCAGCAGCCATGAAAGATTGGGCCATGTCTAAAGGCGCCAACTACTTCTCACATATTTTCTACCCTATGACGGGTGCTTCTGCTGAAAAGCACGATGGTTTCATTATTGCTGACGCAAGCGGAAAAGCGATTACTGAATTCACCGGTACCTTGTTAATTAAAGGCGAGCCAGATGGTTCTTCTTTCCCTAACGGTAGCATTCGTGTAACCAATGCGGCTCGTGGTTATACTGCATGGGACCCAACCAGCCCAGCCTACATCATACATACAGACAACGGTGCAACGCTATGCATCCCAAGTATATTTATATCCTGGACAGGCGAATCTCTGGATAAGAAAGTACCCTTACTTCGCTCTAATGCAGCCATGAATGAAGCAGCGACTAAAGTGCTTAAGTTAATGGGTGAGAAAAAAGTCGCACCACTAAACTCAAGTTGTGGTGCAGAGCAGGAATATTTCTTAGTTGACTCAAACTTCGCAAACTTGCGTCCAGACTTGTTATTAGCAGGTCGCACCTTGTTCGGTGCGCCTTCTGCAAAGGGTCAGGAGTTTGACGATCATTACTTTGGTGCCATCTCTGAGCGCGTTCAAAACTATATGCAGGATGTTGAACAAAGGCTTTATCGCGTTGGTATCCCTGCTAAAACACGCCATAACGAAGTTGCGCCTGGACAGTTTGAGCTTGCGCCTTATTATGAAGCCGCCAATGTAGCTGCGGATCATCAGCAACTAACGATGACTATTCTTAAAAATACAGCGAAGAAGCATGGCTTCATTTGCTTGATGCATGAAAAGCCATTTGCGGGCATTAATGGTTCGGGTAAACACGTTAACTGGTCTGTTGGTAACTCGACACAAGGCAACTTGCTAGACCCGGGTAACACTCCACACGACAACCTGAACTTCTTATTGTTCTGCGGAGCGGTTATTCGTGGTGTTCACTTATTTGGTCCACTACTTCGTGCGGTTATCGCATCTGCTGGTAACGACCATCGTCTTGGAGCTAACGAAGCACCTCCTGCGATTCTTTCTGTTTATCTTGGTTCTCAAATCGAAGGCGTATTTGATCAAATCAGAGAAGGAAAGATCGATGGGAGTGATGAAGGTGGAATCATGGATTTAGGCCTTTCACAGATTCTTCCGTTTGCTAAAGATGCTGGAGACAGAAATCGTACGTCTCCGTTTGCCTTTACTGGCAACCGTTTTGAATTCCGTGCTGTGGGTTCTGAGCAATCGGTCACAGGCCCACTGATAGCCATGAATACCATGTTGGCCGATTCCCTAAAGTGGATTGCCGCGGAGCTTGAAGCTGAACTAGGTAACGGTAGCGATAAAACAACTGCTGTTATTACGGTTCTGAAAAAGCTAATGGAACAACACGGTAATGCCGTATTCGGTGGTGATGGTTATTCAGCAGAATGGCACAAAATGGCCGTTGAAGAACGCGGCTTGAAGAATATCCCAACAACAGCAGATGCATTGCCTGCATTGAAAGATGATGATGTTATTAAGTTGTTCGAAAGCACCGGCGTTCTCTCTCCAAGAGAATTAGCAAGTCGCTTCGAAGTGTATGCAGAGCAATATATCTTATCTATTGAGGTGGAAGCCAAATTAGTGATAGATATGGCTAAAACCATTATTTATCCAGCCGCTATGCGTTACTTGTCTGACCTCGCAATGGCGAGTGCCAGCATGGCTGATATGGACATTGAGCTAGATGATAGCACTGCGAAAACAGTGGCTAGTGCCTCTAACGCAATGCTAACGGCTGTCAGTAAGCTTAGCGACGCTTTGGCTAAAGAAGATCATGGCTCTGAAGAAGAACATATGCAATTTTGTGCTAATGACATTCTTAGCTTAATGAATGAAGTTCGCTCACATGCAGATGTATTGGAAACAGAAGTTGCTGATGAAGCATGGCCACTTCCTAAGTACCAGGAAATGCTATTTATTAAGTAATCAATAGCTAGAAGTAAAAAGCCCGATAACATCGGGCTTTTTTTATGTTCGATTATATGTGGTGAGGCTAAACCCTAAACAAGGCTTGTCCTATATTTCTCAAGCCCGTATTTTTTAATGCGATAGCGTAGTTGACGCAACGTCATTCCCATTTCTTCAGCGGCCTTTGTTCTATTCCAATGAGTCAATTCGAGCGTGGCTTCAATCACGCGTTTTTCATCTCGATTACTAATGGAACCTTTTTCCCAGTTAGGTAGTGGAGTAAGTAGCGGGGTGGTTAGTTGGTTGCGTAGGTCGTTGCGTAGGTGGCTACTTTCGTCTGTAGCAAATATATTTGAATGCTGTTGCTCTGAAGCAGTATTAATTTCAAATTCACGCAATTGTAAATCGTCAACAGTAATTATGCCATCTTCACTCAACGTACAAGACCTTTCCAGAATATTAACTAGCTCGCGTACATTTCCGGGGAAGGAATAGTTTAACAATGCTTGCTTAGCATCGTCCGTTAGCACCACATTATGCAATTCCCAATTAGTAGAGATTTCTTGCAAAAAGTGATCCGCTAATAACAAAATATCTTCGCCGCGTTCACGCAAAGCAGGCACTTCCAGTTTTATTACATTAAGTCGATAGTATAAGTCTTCGCGGAAACGTTTCGCTGCGACTTCTACTTCTAGTTTTTTATGGGTAGCACTCAGAATGCGCACATTAACAGGGATTTCCTGAGTGCCGCCAACCGGTTTAATGGCTTGTTCTTGAATGGCACGAAGTAGTTTGACTTGCATCTCAAGTGGCAGGTCGGCGACTTCGTCCAGAAATAGTGTGCCTCCATCTGCAGCCTGAAACAATCCTTCTTTATCAGCAACAGCACCTGTGAAAGTACCTTTGACATGTCCAAAGAATTCACTTTCGACTAGGTTTTCAGCAATGGCTCCACAGTTCACCGGGATAAAAGGCGCATCACTATGCGGGCCATTACTATGAATACTCTTGGCAACTAACTCTTTTCCACTACCCGACTCACCATTTATATAAACCGAAGCATGACTTCTACCCAGTTTATAAATAGTTTTTAGTAATTGTTGAATAGCCGGTGAATCGCCTAAAATTAAGCTGCCGTTATCATTGCCGCTTTGTGTAGTGGAGGGTGTAGTGGAAGCTGAAAGGGATGGCTGTGGAGGAGATAAAGATTTTTTCCTCGACATTTTTAATGCAGTTTCGATTAATTCACGCAATTTTTGTAAATCAACTGGTTTAGAAACAAAATCAAAAGCTCCTGCTTTTAAGGCTTCTACAGCGGTTTCCATACTGCCAAAAGCAGTAATAACAGCGACCGGGACATGAGGCATATGATGATGAATGTAGTTGACGATATCAATACCTGTGCCATCCGGTAATTTCATATCGGTAAGACATAGATCCAACTGATTTTCTTTTAAAGATATTAAGGCTTCTTGTACGTTAGAGGCACTATAAGTTGTTAACCCCATCCGTAATAGCGTAATTTCCAAAAGTTCTCGGATATCAGGTTCATCGTCAATAATTAGTACGCTTTGTTCACTCATATTTTTTATTCTAGTTATTATTTATTTTAGCTGGATCGTGCAATCACTCGCACAAATCAGGCCATGTTTCATCGGTTAGCGAAGCTTAGTCTAAAACAACTTCCATTAGTGGCTAATTGAACATATTCCAAAGTAGAGCCATTGGCCTGACTTAGCTCTCTACACATAAACAAGCCTAATCCTGTTCCTTGTGTGCTGGTTGTATTAAAGGGTTCAAACAAGCGCTCTTGTAGTTCTTCTGAAACCCCCTTGCCATTATCTATTACATTCAGCACCAAGTTATTAGTGTGGTTTGGTATACCTACCTGAATCAATAAAGAGAGTTTGTCCTTATCATTTTTTGCATATTTAACGGCATTTTTACTCAAATTCCACATGATCTGATGTAGATGAGCGGGATCGAAATTAACTTCAACATCTTCCGGCTCAATAAATAAACTTAGCTGATCTTTATTAAGTTTATTCTGGGTTAAAAAATCTGCATAAAATTCATCTAGCCAAGGTTTCAAGTGAAGGCTTATCTGTTTCGGATGTTTACGTCGCGATAAATTTAAAACAGAATTAATGATGGAATCCGTTCTTAGTGAGTTGCTAATAATAATCTGTGTCAATCGCTGATTAGCTTTTGATAAAACCTCTGATTCTGTTAGTAATTGAGCTGCATGACTGATCGCACCTAAAGGATTACGAATTTCATGCGCAATACTAGCGGTGAGCTGACCCAGTGAAGCTAACTTTAAATCTTGTAATTTTTCCCGTTCCTCTTTTGTGTCTTGCAAGTAAATTAATGATGTTTCATTCGCTTTAGCGCCGAGTTGAACGAATCTCGCTCGCACCGCCAACGCACCTTGATGATTGACCTCAAAACTAGCCGTTTTAGGGCGTTGTTTATCAGACCAGTGTTGATACCAGGCATCCAGTTCAGGTGCGAAACTACTGAGTGTGTGGTCATGCCAGTTCTCTGGATTGCCGAGCATATCAATGGCCGCAGTGTTCATTTGCTTGATGTTGCGAGAATCATGAATAACAATAATTCCTGTTTGTAATTGATCTAGAACCGTTTGGTTAAGCTGCGACATACTGGCAAGATCGAGACCCCATCGCTTTGCAAGCTTTGCTGTTTGTTGTGCGTTTCCAGACCAGTTCATGGCTACCCATGAACTTAGCATCATAAATAGCGATAAAATGCCCGTCATAGACAGTTCATTCAGCTGTGTGTGTCCTTGAGACTGAATATGTATTTCAATGGCAATCAGTGAGATAACCGATAATGCTGTTATAAATAAAGAGAACTGCCCCGGTTTAAAAAGGTTTGGAATAATAACGGGCAGTACCAACAAGATCCCTAATCCAAAACTGACGCCACCACTTGCGTAAATGATTAACAGTAAGGCAAGAATATCGGTAATAGAGTTGCTGTAAATCTGTGTACCGTATTCAGGCCATTTCAGATAACCCGCGATATTTTCCAAAATGACGACTACGGTAAAAATAGCGATCACATCGTTAAATAGCTTGCTGTCAATAATAATGCCTTTAGGCAATAAATGCTCGGTTAACGCGACAAGCAGTAATGCACCCGCAAGAACAAGGCGATAGATATTATAGAGTTGGAGTTGCGCCCAGGGGTTTCCTTCGGTACTGAAAAAAGCTATAGGCGCGATGTCATAAGTTATTCTAGTCGTTGCCTGGCGTGTTCGAGACTGCAAAATACGTGATTCCCCTGTTTGACCGCTTCATGCTCTGGTATATGCAAACCACATTCATCACATTTTAACATCTGCGCTTTTGTGTCTTTGCTAGCACTATCGTGATCGTTCTGATCAATGTGTTTATTTTTATCCAGCTTGTTACGAATTGATTTTATAACAAGGAAGCTGACTACAAACAGAATAAGGATGAATAGAAGACGGGGCATAGTGTAAACTCACAGCAATAATTTATTGAAATGGATTGTGTCATGAACCTACATGAATATCAGGCAAAACAGTTATTCAGACAGTATCAAATACCTATCTTAGCAGGAAAGGCGGTGACGTCGGCAGATGATCTAAACCCGTCCATAGACAGAGCCATAGCTGAATTGGGTGGAGATTCGTGGATTATTAAAGCGCAAGTACATGCCGGTGGTCGTGGTAAAGCCGGTGGTGTTAAAAAAGTAGCTGGCAAAGATGCATTAAAACGAGCAGCCGAAGATTTGCTGGGTAGTCGGTTAGTCACTCATCAGACGGATGCAGCGGGCTTACCTGTCAATGCGGTTTTAATAGAATCATTAACAGAAATTGAGCAGGAGCTTTATTTAGGATTATTAATCGACCGCGCCAGTCAGCGTATCATTATCATGGCATCGGCTGCCGGAGGCATGGATATTGAACAGGTGGCTGCCAATACGCCGGAGAAAATTCTCACAGAGACATTGCACCCAGCGGTAGGTTATCAAGGCTATATCGGTCGTAAAATTGCCTTTGGCTTAGGGCTTGAAGGACAGCAAATTCGTCAATTCAGTAGCTTATTAGCATCGCTGATTAAACTCTTTATCGAGCAAGATGCTGCGCTGTTAGAGATCAACCCGCTGGTGGTTGATGGTGAGGGCAACCTGTTAGCACTCGATGCGAAACTCAACATTGATGGCAGTGCGCTGTATCGACACCCTGATTTATTAGCGATGCGTGATAAAACTCAGGAAGATGAACGTGAAGCCAGAGCAGCGGAACATGAATTAAATTACATTCATTTGGATGGCAATATTGGCTGTATGGTCAATGGAGCAGGTTTGGCAATGGCTACTATGGATTTGATTAAACTGCATGGTGGACAGCCCGCTAATTTCCTAGATGTAGGAGGGGGAACAACAGCCGAACGCGTTGCTGAAGCCTTTAAAATCATCCTCTCTGATCCTGCGGTTAAAGGCGTATTAGTCAATATATTTGGTGGGATTGTGCGTTGTGACTTGATAGCAGAAGGCATTATAAAAGCTGTCGGCGATATGGGTATTGCCGTGCCAGTGGTGGTAAGGCTGGAAGGTACCAATGTGGATCAAGGAAAGGCGATGTTAGCTAGTAGTGGCTTAAATATCATAACCGCTGAAGGGCTAACGGATGCTGCTGAAAAAGTAATTGCCGCGGCAGAGCAAGGAGCACATTGATAGTGAGTATTTTAATCAACAAAGATACCAAAGTGATTTGTCAGGGGTTTACCGGAAAACAAGGTACTTTTCATTCCGAGCAAGCTCTAGCTTATGGCACACAATTGGTCGGTGGCGTGACGCCTGGGAAAGGTGGGCAGATACATTTAGAAAAACCTGTTTTTAATACCGTAGCAGATGCGGTTAATGAAACCGGTGCTGATGCGACGATGATTTATGTACCCGCAGCATTTGCAGCTGATGCTATTTTAGAGGCGGCGGATGCTGGTATCAAAGTCATTGCCTGTATCACCGAAGGTATTCCCGTGCTTGACATGGTCAAAGTGAAAGCAGCCTTGACGGATTCAGAGGTTCGGCTCATCGGTCCAAACTGCCCCGGAATTATTACACCAGGAGAATGCAAGATCGGCATTATGCCCGCTTCGATTCATCAACAAGGACGAATTGGCATTGTTTCACGCTCCGGCACACTAACCTATGAAGCGGTTCATCAAACAACTCAAGCAGGTCTTGGGCAGTCAACCTGTATTGGAATTGGCGGTGACCCCATTCAAGGTATGAACTTTATTGATTGTCTGGAATTGTTTGAGCAAGATGAACAAACCGAAGGTATTGTGATGGTGGGTGAAATCGGCGGTACCGCAGAGGAAGCGGCGGCAGACTATATTAAAGAACATGTGACAAAACCGGTGGTCGCCTATATCGCAGGGGTGACTGCTCCCGCAGGGAAAAGAATGGGTCATGCTGGCGCTATTATTTCTGGTGGTAAAGGCACTGCGGAACAAAAATATGAGGCTCTAAATAAAGCAGGAGTAACAACAGTAAAGTCCTTGGCAAAAATGGGTCAAGAGATGCGTAATCAGCTAGTATGACCAGTAATATGAGTATGGATAAAACGCTGCAAGTCGCGATTGCTCAAATTAATCCCTGCGTTGGGGATTTTGATTTCAATAAAGAGAAGATATTCAATAGTATTCGTGAAGCACGAGAAAACAAGGCTGATTTAGTCGTTTTTCCTGAAATGGTAGTGAGTGGCTACCCACCTGAAGATTTATTGTTTCGCCCGGCTTTTTTACAACAAATTGAAAGCGTTTTAGAAGAAATTCGCCAGGCATCAAAAGCTATTACGGTTATTATTGGTGCGCCAAGGTTTGGTGGTTCAACATTAGGTAGGTCAAATAGTCAAAAGCGCCCAAAACAAAACAAGCTCTATAATATGGCAGTGGTTTTCCAGAACGGTGTTTGCCTTGCAGAGTATGCCAAACAACACCTACCAAACTACCGTGTGTTTGATGAAAAGCGCTATTTTAGTCATGGTAAAGAAACCATCATTGTAGACATTGCCGGGGTGAAAACAGCCATACTTATCTGTGAAGATGTTTGGCGTTCAGCGCCCATGAAAGCAGCTAAACAACAAGGTGCAGAAGCCGTTGTGGTGCTTAACGCTTCGCCATTTCGGTACAATAAAGCGGTTGAGCGTCAAGCCATGCTTGAGCAACACGCGCGAATACATCAGCTACCTATCATCTATAGCAATCTGGTGGGTGGGCAAGATGAATTAGTGTTTGACGGTCATTCATTAGTCATGGACAGTCACGCCCAGCTAATTTTTCAAGCGGACTTATTTACTGAAAATACCTATCATGTTGCAGTGCCGATAACCGCTAAAGGACAGCGGATAGCGTTGGATTTACCCAGTGAAGAAGCCCAAGTTTACGAAGCTTTGGTAACCGGAGTGCGTGACTATGTGGGTAAAAATGGATTTAAAGGCGTGTTATTAGGCTTGTCGGGAGGCATCGATTCTGCCTTAACCATGGCGATAGCGGTAGATGCGCTAGGCGCAGAGAATGTAGAGGCGATTATGATGCCTTTTCATTATACCGCCGATATTAGTATTACCGATGCCAGCCAACATGCTAAAACACAAGGGGTTCACTATCGTGAGATACCGATAGAAACTGTCTTTGATAGCTTTATGGGATTATTGTCTGCTGAGTTTGGTGATCTCGAACGTGATGTGACAGAAGAAAATATACAGGCAAGAAGTCGCGGTGTTATTTTGATGGCGATGTCCAACAAGTTAGGGAAAATGCTATTAGCGACTGGCAATAAAAGTGAAATGTCGATGGGCTACGCCACGCTTTATGGTGATATGGCGGGTGGTTTTGCTCCCTTAAAGGATGTCTATAAAGTACTAGTCTTTGCCTTAGCTAGATATAGAAATGCCTGTGGAGACGGAGAAATTATCCCAGATCGGGTAATCACCCGCCCTCCTTCGGCTGAACTGTCACCCAATCAAAAAGATGAAGACTCTTTACCTCCCTATGAAATATTAGATGAAATACTAAGATTGTTTATTGAAGAGTTTCATAGTGTTGAAGAAATAGTGGCATTGGGATTTGAAAAAGAAACCGTTACTTTTGTTGCAGATAGAGTGTTGTTAAATGAACATAAAAGACGACAAAGCGCACCGGGAGTACGGGTCACTCGCCGTGCCTTTGGTAAAGACCGCCGTTATCCTATCACTTCCGCGTATCGTAAGTATTTGTCGTAACTGCACTTTTACACCGTGTTCAAGGATAAATATTGAATAAAATTCCTCCTCCTCGACAATTGATAGTGCTCGCGGCAGAGCAGCAAGATGCATTGAGTTGGGCTAAAAAACTCGTTGCATCCTTTCCCGAAAAGAGGGTACTCCATCAATCCTCAGATATTAAGCGAGTGCTTGGCAAAGAATACCTTGCGGTTCTTTATAATACCTATGAAGGGTTTGATCCTGACATGTTGGGTGCAATCAGTGGGACGATTATGGCGGGAGGGGCGCTCATTCTGATAACACCTCCGCTTGATCAATGGCAAGGCTATGATGACCCCTTCAACAATCGAATTGCCAATTGGCCGTATCAGGGTAGCGACTTATCAGCTCACTATATCAGTCGTTTTATAGCCAAGCTTAAACAAGCTGAATGTGTGCAAATAATAAGTGAAGCCGCAGCATTACCGGTTCTCTGTTTACCTGATGTGCCTAAACATTCAAAAACGGAAGACCAAGTTATAGCCATAGATCGAATGCTTAAAATCATTCGCAGTGATCAGCCTGCCCCGGTTGTTTTAGAAGCAGATAGAGGGCGTGGTAAATCAGCCGTATTGGGCATGTTGGTGGCTGAACTTGCGGATACTCATTATCGCGTACTAATAACGGCTCCGACACGTAAAACAGCGAATGTTGTTTTTCGTCATGCCGATGATTCTACAAACCTGCACTTTATTGCACCTGATCAACTGTGCCTTGAAACGCCGCCAGCAGATATATTGCTGGTTGATGAAGCCGCGGCTATTCCTACTACATTATTGGTGAAGATGTTAAAGCATTACCCACAAATTATCTTCTCCACAACGGTTCATGGATATGAAGGTACAGGAAGGGGGTTTGCCTTACGGTTTAAGCAACAACTCGATGCGATCACTCCACAATGGGAAAAAATCACATTGCATCAACCCATCCGCTATGCAGAACATGATCCATTAGAAAACTTCTTGTTTGATAGTTTGTTACTGAATGCAAAACCTGTTGATAGCCAACAGTTGACAGCTTTTAGTGTAAAGCAATGTATTCACGAAAAAATAACCTCGAACCAGCTGGTTCAGAATGAGGCTCTGCTACGGGAAATATTTGGCTTGCTGGTATTGGCGCATTATCAGACTCGACCGACCGATTTAAGACATTTACTGGATGGTAAAAATATCTCTATTGATGTGATGAAGTGGCAAGGTCACGTGGTTGCAACATCATTATGTGTACAGGAAGGCGGCATGGATAATTCGCTCGCACATGAAATACATTATGGAAAGCGTCGTCCGCGAGGTCACCTTGTACCGCAATCGTTGGCAGTACATGCAGGTATTGCAGATGCACCTGTTTTTATAACCGATAGAGTGATGCGTATTGTGGTTCATCCGGCTGTACAACGACAAGGTGTTGCTAGTTTATTGCTAAAACAAATTGAGAAAAATTCCACAGCTGATTATTTGAGTAGTAGCTTTGGTGCCACTTTAGGCTTGCTTGAGTTTTGGAACAAACAAGGGTTTGAAGCAGTAAGAATAGGCCTCAGTCGTGATGCAAGTAGTGGGTGTCATTCCGTTATTATGATGAAAACGTTGACCAAACAGGGAGATGGTTTATTTACTCGCGCGAAAGATCAGTTTCAGCGTTATTTCCCGGTGTTATTGTCAGAACCATTAAGTGATTTAGAAGATGGGATTGTGCATGTTTTGCAAAGTAAAATGCAAAATAAGAAAAAAGATCAGTCGATAAACAAGCAAGATCGAGAAGATATAGAGTCCTTCGCCTATGGTAATCGTGGTTACGAAAATTGTATGTTTGCTTTACAAAAGCTGGTGCAAATGAGTATGAAAAACCCACTGCTTTGGCAACAACTTATGGAGCAAGAACAGCTATTACTTGAAGCGAAAGTTATCCAACAAAAATCATGGTTAGCAGTATCCAAGCTGACATTGTTGTCAGGAAAGAAACAGACGTTGAACAAATTAAGAGATATTATTCAACATATTGTAGAATTATCATAATAAACAACTATAATGTTGTAATGTCCCAAGCAACCCCATTGTCGTCAATACCAGCAATATCTATACAAGGTTCTCATGAACATTCACTGATGAGTCTTTCGTTAGTTACTTTTATTGCAGCAGCGAGCTTGTTTGTTATCTCTTTATTCTTGCCTGTTTTTATAACACAGACTCATGATATTTATGGTTATTGGGTGTTAATTATGGGGTGGTTAGGTTTTATCACGTTTCAGTTTGCCTGGTATGCAACGCCCTTTGCTATCCTGTCTATTCATATCTCTCGGAAATCCCCACAGCTAGGGTTATTTCTTTCCGTCGTCGCTATAATTATGGCTTCTGAAGCTTTCCTGTTTACCCAAGTCCCCTTTGGGAAGGGTGATAAGGTGCTAGATTATGATATTGGCTTTTATCTTTGGTATCTGTGTTTTTATTTAATCAGTTTTTCAATTTTATTACGCTTGGTTGTCTGGGGGAGTGTTGAAGAAGAAACACCGTTGAATACGGAAACCACAAAGAAGAACATGGTTGAAAAAAATGACAAAACGCCCTCTTCCTTTGTAGCTAAAGCGAAACGAAAAATATTGTCTGAACAAGAGTCTGTAGTATCCCAAAAGCCTGATATTCAACAATATACGCGGTATAAATCACCTCCGCAGCTACCTAGAAAAAATATATATGAGAAAAAAGTAAAGGCTGAAGTATTACCCCCGCCATTGCCAAAAATCAGCCTGAAGCAAAGAGCTAGTCAAGGGTTTATAGAGCCGCCACCATTACCAAAAAGACAAAGGTGGAAGACAACTGTAGAAGCTATAAAGCCACCTCCTTTGCCGGCGGCAAGGAATCTAGCAATAGCTCCCTTTCTCAGAACCTCTGATTAAGTTATTTACTCCTAAGTCCTTAGTAAGTAAATAGCAAATAAAAAAGCCACCTCAACACAAATGCTAAGGTGGCTTGAGTTTTAGTTTAGGGCACTACTTTATTAATTATTTTTTCGCTCAACTTGGCTTTATTAGCCTAACTTTATGACGTTTCAATGCTTTTCATTAGACCAAAGACTTTTATAAAAGGTCCAGCCATTTTAGGGTTTTTAATCATGGCGCCATAATCGCCGGTAACAAACTTCATTTTGCCACTAGCATAAGCCATTCCTAACCCAGCCATGCCGATTCCCTTTTTCTGCCATTTCAACCAGTTCTTTTTATCGGCTCGAATATCCCAATCAAGCTCACCACCTTCATAAGTACCAGCACCCGTGCATTCACCATTTTCAACGACAACAAGTCCTATAGCTTGATCATCACCTTTAATTCCAAACCCGATCACAGAATCAAAACCAATGGATGCTAATGCATCTTTTACACCGGGTTCGTTATTCCATTGTTCTTGGAAAGCTTCCATCCATTCTTCAGAAAACATTTCAGACATACCTGCGCTCCTCTTGTTAATTAGTGGTAAAGAAGTATGAGTTTTATCAGTTTTGAAACGTTATTGCCAGCTTGCTGTGATATTTATCAATAAAATTATTGATAAATAAAGTTTATTACATTGTAAAGTCCGCTGCCTTACCTATTTATAGACTATGAACGCTAAATCGGCCACACAGATTCAGCTCTTATTTAACCGGCAGGTTTTATCCATGTTGTGGATAACATCGTATTAAAAGAACTGCAACAAAGCCCAGAGTTTGATTATGACATGATGCATAAGCTTGCTGCACCCTTTTTGTTGTTTCAGATGCTTATTGCAAAACCGATAAATCCGCAATTTTAAGGAAAGTGTTACTCAATTGATTGAGGAGAGCTAAGCGATTATTGCGAAGCTTTTTATCCTCATCCATGACCATGACCTGATCAAAAAACTGATCAACAGGTTCGCGTAAGCTGACTAATGATTTTAATGCATCTTCGTATTTACCGTCTTTAAACAAGGGCTCTATGAGCACTTGTTGTTCTGCCAGAGCTGAATGTAAGTTGCTTTCTGCTATTTCGGTAAATAACTCAGGGTTGATAGTATCGGTCACATGAGCAGAGTTTTTCTTTAGAATATTGCCAATTCGTTTATTGGCGGCGGCAAGAGCTTCTGCTTCCGGAAGTTCGCGGAAATGGGCTACGGCTTTTACGCGCTTATCAAAATCCAGTGGGTTTGAAGGCTTGAGTTTAGCGACGGAGTCTACAACTCCTGTCGGGATTCCCTGATCTTTATAGTAAGCGTTTAGGCGTTCTAGGATATAGGCAAAGGTTTCGTTAATTTTAGATTTTGCATCTACTTTGTCGCTTAAGTTCTTTGCGGCTTCATTTAATAATGCTTTTAAATCAAGATTTAGCTCACTTTCTATAATAATCCGTAGTACAGCTAAAGCAGCACGACGCAGGGCGAAGGGGTCTTTTGTGCCCGTTGGTTTTTGTCCGATGGCAAAAATTCCCATCAACGTATCAATACGATCAGCAATAGATAGAATTTTCCCGGCTTCATGAGAAGGAAGTTCATCACCTGCATAGCGAGGGAGGTATTGCTCTTCTAATGCGTACGCGACATTTTCTGTTTCACCATCCTGAATGGCGTAATAGCGACCCATAATACCTTGCAGCTTGGGGAATTCTCCAACCATATCAGTCATTAAGTCACATTTTGATAATTCCGCAGCACGTTTGGCTTGAGTAACATCCGCACCGATGCTCTCTGCAATCATGCCCGCCAGTTTTGTGATACGTTGAGTCTTCTCAAATAGTGTACCTAGTTCCTTTTGGAAGAGAATTTTATGGGTGGCTTCGATGCGCGTCTCTAATGGGTTCTTCTTGTCTTGTTCCCAGAAGAATTCGGCATCTGCAAAACGGGGCCGAATAACCCGCTCATTACCTTCGCTGACTTTATTTACGTCTTTGCTTTCGATATTACTGGTAGTAATAAAGTGCGGCATGAGTTTGTTATTGCTGTCTACCACGGCGAAGTACTTTTGATTGTCTTCCATGGTAGTGATAAGACATTCTTGTGGCACATTCAGGAACTGTTTCTCGAAATTACCTGCTACTGCTACAGGCCATTCAACTAGCGCTGTTACTTCATCTAGCAAGGATGGATCAATAATGACTTTGCCACCTAGTTTGTTTGCCGCTTGTTCCGCACCTTTACTAACTAGATCACGTCTTTTAGAAAAGTTTGCAATGACGTATCCGTCTTTAAGTTGAGCTTCGTAGCGATCGGGTGAATCAATGCTAATAGCACCTTGTTGATGAAAACGATGACCACGTGTTTCACGACCTGCTGTCAGTCCCATGATTTCCATGTCAATGACATCATTGCCCAACAGGCTAACTAGCCAATGTACCGGGCGTACAAATTCGGTGGTCTTGTCTCCCCAGCGCATACGCTTAGGAGTGGGTAGTTTTTGTAAGGAGTTTGCGACAATAGCTTCAAGCAAGTCCGTTGTTTGTTTGCCCTTTTCTTCTTTTTCAAAGACAAACCAGGCGCCTTTGTCAGTCTCTTGTTGGCTTAATTCATCAACTTCAACGCCACACGAACGAGCAAAACCCTGAATCGCTTTTGTTGGGTTTCCATCGGTATCAAAAGCGGCTTTGACCGCAGGGCCTTTGCGCTCAATTTTCTGATCAGGCTGTTGTGTATCAACCTCATGAATCAATACAGCGAGTCTTCTTGGTGATGCAAATGAAGTGACTTCTCCGGTATGAATACGTGCCTCTTTTAAACCGTTGACGATGCCATCGGTAAAGGCTTCTGATAACGTGGGTAAGGCTTTGGGAGGGAGCTCTTCCGTGCCTATTTCAATCAGTAAGTCTCGTTTCATGACGCGCCCTCCGCTTGAGTCTTGTTGTTGGTCTTAACTAAAGGAAATCCTAATTTTTCTCGTGAAACATAGTAAGCTTCCGCAATAGCGCGGGATAAACCACGCACGCGCAAAATGTAGCGTTGACGTTCGGTCACAGAAATCGCATGTCGGGCATCCAATAGATTAAATACGTGTGAGGCGGCTAGCATTTGTTCATAAGCGGGTAAAGGTAAACCAGCTTCAATCAAACGCTGGCTTTCTGACTCACAGCTATCGAACTGGGTAAATAATAATTCAGTATCCGCATGTTCAAAGTTATAAGCGGATTGCTCGACTTCATTTTGATGGAAAACATCACCATAAGTAACAATGCCTTGAGGCCCTTCTGTCCAGACCAGATCATAGATGCTTTTTACATCTTGCAGGTACATAGCGATACGTTCTAGTCCATAGGTAATTTCACCAGTGACCGGTCGACATTCAATCCCGCCGACTTGCTGAAAATAAGTAAACTGGGTAACTTCCATACCATTGAGCCAAACTTCCCAGCCTAAGCCCCATGCGCCAAGCGTTGGGGACTCCCAATTATCTTCAACAAAGCGGATATCGTGAACCAGTGGATCAAAACCCAGTTGTTGTAGTGATTCAAGATACAACTCTTGAATGTTATCCGGTGAAGGTTTTAGCATCACCTGAAATTGATAGTAATGTTGCAGACGATTGGGGTTTTCCCCATAACGACCATCCGTTGGACGACGACAAGGTTGTACATAGGCAGAGTTAAAAGGCTCAGGCCCGATAGAGCGTAAAAAAGTAGCGGGGTGAAAGGTACCCGCTCCCATTGCCATATCATAGGGTTGTAAAATGGCACAGCCCTGTTCTGCCCAATAGCTTTGCAGGGCTAGAATCAAGCCCTGAAATGTGGATACGTCGTATTTCATTGTTTTATTATTTCTTTTACTTTGTTTGTGTGAGTTTTTTGATCGCACAGTATACGCTAATCATATCGTAGTAACCAAAGAGGATAAGGGAAAATAGGTGAAAGTGCAGGTTGTCGGTATAATCGGCTCTTTTCAATAAGCTAGATTATAAATCCCATGAGCAAACAGCGTAAAGCCGTCTCCCTAATTTCCGGTGGCCTAGATTCCATGCTCGCCACTAAAGCCATGATTGAACAGGGCATCCATGTTGAAGGCATTAATTTTTTTACCGGATTTTGTGTGGAAGGTCATACCCATAGTATTCGTAAAAAGAAGAAAGACAAGCCGCAACGTAACAACTCATTATGGGTTGCGGAACAGCTAGGAATAAAGCTACATATTATTGATATTGTAGAAGAATACAAGGATGTGGTTATTAACCCAAAACATGGTTATGGAGCCAACTTAAACCCCTGTTTGGACTGCAAGATTTTCATGGTGAAAAAAGCAAAAGAGTGGATGAAATCGAATGACTTTGATTTCATTTTTACCGGGGAAGTGATTGGACAGCGCCCAAAATCTCAGCGCAAAGAAACCATGCCGATTATCTCTGGCGAATCTGGAGCGGATGATTTACTACTACGTCCGTTATGCGCAAAAAACTTACCACCCACCAAGCCAGAATTAGAAGGCTGGGTTGATCGTGAAAAGCTATTTGATTTCTCAGGTCGGAGTCGCAAACCACAAATGGCTTTAGCTAATGAATACAAAATAGATGAATATGCGCAACCCGCTGGCGGTTGTTGCTTCCTCACCGATGCGAATTATTCCGATAAGTTAAAAGATTTGTGGGCACATCGTGGCGATAAATATTACGAGTTAGACGATATTATGCTGCTAAAAACAGGTCGCCATTTACGCCCCAGTGATAATTTCAAAATGATTATTGCTAGAGAAGAAGGCGAGACCAAGTATATGCAGGGCTATAAAAAACAGTTCATCTGGATCAAAACAGTCAGTCATGGTGGCCCATTGACGCTCATAGATGGGAAAGATCTTTCAGCGGAAGATTTGCAACTGGCGGCAAGAATTACTGCACGATATTGTCAGGGACGTGATGCGGATGAGGTAACGGTAGCTATTGGTGACCATTCCGCTGAAGCTAGAGAGTTTGTTGTGAAGCCCATGCCTGCTGATGAGATTCAGCAGGCATGGTATTTGTAGCGTTTTAGTTCCTATAGTTAATTCCCTATGAGAGCTAGGTATTAGACCTACAGATAAAGCGTAATGGTCTTATTCTGTCCCGATGATACTTTAAACTTTTTGGTTTTGGTTTTTCCAGCAACTGTTAATTTAGCCGTGTAGGAGCCTGGAAAAAGACTCTTGCGAATAGTATGTTTTTTCGTACGGTATACCACTTTTCCAGCTGAATTGTATATTACCCAAGATGAAGATTTCATCAGTGGCTGTTTGCCTTTTTCATAAGCACGTAAACGTATTTTTCCTGATACAGGTAGTTTTACTTTCGTTACTTTAACAGCTCCGTTGCGGATATGGACGACATTCCTGCCTCGGGATTTATTTCCATACCTCACTTCAACCGTATATTTTCCAGATCTTAATAATTGCTTAATAGACCTCCCTCTTGAAGACGCGACTACTCTTCCTCGGCTATTTCTGACATATATTTTTGTATTGCCAAGAGCGCCTTTGCTAGAACCTGTTGTTACTTTTAGCAACCCCGCTTTAATGGGCATGGAGAAAGTCTGTATGGAATTTCTACTCTTGCGCACAGTGATTGTTTTCTTTTGTTTATATTTACCAATTTGCAGGGTGACCTGATACCTTCCAGGCGCTAATTGAAGTGTAGTGACCTTGCCACGATGTCGACGGACATTCTTTCGCTTAAGGTCTTTGATTCTCCATAGCACTTCGTAATTGGAAATACCCAGCTTTCTAGGGAACTTTGACTTCAATCTCACCTTGCTGATATTTCTTTGGGTGAATTTTTTACGAGAGCTGCTTTTTAAACGATTGCTTGAATATGCGCCTCCCATTGTTTTTTGAGGCACAATTCTTTTCGGTGTAGTGATACTGCCTGCATAAGGAGTATGTGAATTATGGCTAAATACCATTGTCTGTGCATTCGTCTGTGCATTGACTGACACTGAGATAAAACCAGATGCGAATAGTAGATAAACTAAAGAGGTATGAAATAGTCCTTTATTCATAACTAACTTCCTAGATTTAATTGTTGTTTGATTTGACACTTATGAATAGCTCCATTCATATAGCATTCATGTTGCGCCTCTAGTTTAGTAAAATAATTAAACAATATCAGGATATTTTTTTTATTTCCTTCATTAGCAATATAAATAATTAAAACTTCTTTAAGAATCAATAGTTACATTGTTCTAACACTCCATTTCTATGTAAAACCTCCAAAAAAAGATCTAATTGTTTGCCTTTTTTTCGCTGTCTGTTTAGATTCCAGAAATGGGTTTTACCGGTATTTGCACCAATGATCTGTTTTAATAAATCTTCTTTGAGGATTCCTTCCTTTAACAATCCCAGAGCTTGCATACCTAACTCATCCACATCAATGGCCTTTTGTAGAAAGGTCGGCAAGAAGCTAGATTGTTGAGCATATTGCCAGCATAAGCTTGATATAGTCAGCCGTTTGTTCCAATCAATCTGAACCACAGTATGCGTATTCAAATCTGTGCTAATCCAGTCATTAATCAACAATAATAAAAACTCTTGATAAAAAGGCTCTATTTTTCTGACGTAATCAAGGCCCCCGTTATCAGCAACTCGCTGACATGATTGTTTCAATAGCTCCATGTAATCGATGGATGACGGGAAGATTTCAGAAAGTATGAGTACCGCTGCTTTACTAACAGGATGGGTAAGTTTAATAAAAACATCCTGGTCAATATTTTGAACGTGGTTCTGATAGAACTTACAAGGTTTTTCAGTATCAAGCCGTACTGATTTCTTGCTAACAAGACTTCCTCGATAAGCAAGCCCTACCATGTGCTCTGGTGCGAATTCGTTACGTATATTTTGGCTGTCGTGGCAGAGCAGTGAGCGGCGAAAACGCTGATTGATCATGAAGTCCATGTATTGAAGCCTTTCAATTCGATCCTCAAAATTTTTCAGAAACGCATTGCGTTGTTGACCTAGAATCAGGGGAGTATCAAACGCCAGTAAAGCATCACAAAGATAGTGCAAATTATGACTAGCCGCTTTAGATAGAAAATCACTAATATATAATGGGTTGTTGCTAGTTTCCAAAAATTCGTGATAAAGATACTCTCCAGATTGCTTTTCCAGTATTGACATTCGTTTTACATAATAATCTGAGAATTCATTGTCAGCGGTTTTAAAAAATCGTTTAAAGTAACTTAGCGATTTAGGAATAATATCAATTTCTTCTTTGGGCGTGTTGCAATGACTACTATACAGCTTCATAGCATCACGTATTACCATCTGCGTATGCCAGCCAGGATAGGTGTTATAACTAATGTAGATTAATCCGTTATCATTGAGTAGTGATTGTGTTTTGCGCAGAATAGTTTGTTGTAACTCATGGGTCACCCAAGAAAAAACACCGTGCAGAATAATGTAATCGAATTTTCCATATTCAGAAGCATTAATATGTGCAACGTCTTCAACGTGTAGCTTTACATTATCTAGCGCCAACGATTCAATCATTTGCATTCCAGCATTGACTTGTACAACCGATAAATCAATGCCAACAAATTCGCTTTTCGGCCAGTGGAATGCCATGGGGATAATATTATTTGCTTCAGCGCAACCAATATCTAATACACGGCAATGCTCTGGATCAGCCGCGTCAAGCCCATAGAGCTTTGCCAGTCCAGCCAAGTGGGGCAAATAAGTATAAGAGATGGGCAACGACTCATAGGGGATGCTGTTATAGCTGGACATATAAATCCTGGATTCCTCGGTAGGCCGCTCAGCCTTAATTTAACGGGTTGATTAACCTAATAATAGATTATTAGTTACTTCAGGAATAAATTAGTATAATCGAATGTATGAATTATAAAAGGTTAGCCGGGTAGCGATATGGCAGAATATGCAATTGGCGATATTCAGGGTTGCTACGGTGCATTGATGCAGCTATTGGATAAACTGGAGTTCGATCCTAAGAGCGATACACTGTGGCTGGCAGGCGATATAGTGAGCCGAGGAGAAGACTCACTTGCTGTTTTAAGATTTGTGAAAAGTATGCATGGCTCGGTGAGGTGTGTTTTGGGTAACCATGATATTTCACTTATTGCGATGCACTACGGTTTGTTAAAATGCCATCCTTCATTAAAGGCGATATTAAAAGCAGCTGATCGTGAAGAGTTGATTAGCTGGTTATCTGCACAACCTTTGATTCAAGTTGATAAAGCGCGCAAAATTTGTATGACGCATGCAGGCTTGCCCCCTCAGTGGAAAGTCAAATCAGCGATTAAATATGCCGATGAAATTCAGCAACATTTGCAAAGTGATAAGGTCAGTGTCTGGCTGAAGCATGTTTATGGCGATACGCCCGGGAAATGGAAAAAATCACTCAAAGGCTATGATCGACATCGTTATATTCTCAATGCATTTACCCGAATGCGCTTTTTGCAGAAGAATGGTTCCTTGACATTTACCGATAAACAATCACCTAAGAAACAAAAAAAATATAAACCCTGGTTTGAACATGCTAAGCGTAAGAATAGTAACTATTGTATTCTATTCGGGCATTGGGCTAGCTTGGGTTTTTATCAAGGAAACAACGTGATAGGATTGGACTCTGGTTGCGTTTGGGGCAACAGTTTAAGTGCGGTTAAACTCGATGACATCAACAGAAAAACGATCACTAATAACACTACTCAAGCGATTTCCGTGTCGTGTAAAAAAGTGAATATGGGGAGATAAAGCATGTCTGATGAAAAACCCGTATCACTGATTGGAACAGTGAGCATACCGATAAAAGTACAAGGCAAGGAAACCGATTTTTATTGCCATGTTACTGCGCCTGGACACAAGGTCGAGGTTGAAGAGCTGGAAAAAGCACTGGTTAGAAATCGAAATTTACTCAATAACTCGCATAAAGCGATGGTCGATAACCTCAAAAAAGATTATTTTGACCGTGCTGCTCCCTGGTTATTAAATTACGAAGGGCCTGTGCAAAACGCGCTAACTGCTCGGTTTAACATTAATGTGCTGATTCCTTTAATCAATATCCGAGGAGGGGAAGCCGAGTTCACAAAACTAGAGGCTTGGCCAGTAAAAAAGCATATTGAAAAAATGATGGTTAAGGCCGAAAAAGCAGCACTTGAATATCAAATCGTTAAAGCAGCACCTTTTAACTATGCTTTTGCCATTTCTATGGTGGTGGCGGCTTTTGTTATTTTATATATCACGGTTGTATAGCTCGCTAGTTATCCCTGCCTCTAACATCAGATAAGCATACAAAAACACCTTCATTTCGATTATGCCTTTATCAGCCTGTATGCTTCATTGTTTAAATTTATTCATTTTTATTATTTATTTTTTGCATAGGGAATAGCAATGAGCTATCAGGTCAAGATCCAGCCTAGTGGACACACTATGGACGTCGAAAAGGAAGAGCCTATTCTGGATGCAGCGTTACGACATGGCATTTCTTTTCCTTATGGTTGCCGTAGTGGTGTGTGTGGAACCTGTCTTGGTAAAGTACTGGAAGGAAACGTTTCATATCCCGATGGTTTACCCATGGGAATTTCGGAAGATGATCACGAGAATGGACAAGCACTATTTTGTCAGGCGGTGGCAGAATCTGATTTGTTAATTGAAGTAGCTGAAATTGATACGGTCAGTGAGATTGAAATAAAAACTTTACCTGTAAAGGTAGCTTCATTAAGAAAATTATCACCGGATGTGATGGAAGTATTGCTTAAATTGCCTGAAACAGAGCGTATGCAGTTTTTGGCTGGACAGTACATAGAGATTCTCTTATCAATGGGTAAGAAAAGAGCTTTTTCATTAGCGAATGCCCCTTTTAATGATGAATATCTTGAACTGCATATTCGTCATGTTGAAGGAGGTACTTTTACGGGTCAGGTGTTTAATGAACTAAAAGAGAAAAGTTTATTGCGAATTGAAGGGCCGCATGGAAGTTTTTTTCTACGTGATTCTGACCGTCCTAAAATAATGATGGGTGGTGGAACGGGTTTTGCGCCATTAAAAGGCATGATAGAACAACTCATTCAAGAGAACACTCAGTTGCCTGTTTATTTGTACTGGGGGGTGCGCTCCAACATAGACCTATATCACAAAAGTCTGGCAGAAAAATGGGCGTTTCAATATAAAAACATCCATTTTATCCCTGTATTATCTGAGGCGGATGACCAAGATAACTGGCAGGGTGAAACAGGTTTTGTGCATGAAGCGGTGATTCGAGACTTTACCGATCTGTCTACTTTCGATGTCTATATGAGTGGGCCCCCGGTGATGGTTAAAGCGGGGGTCGCCGCTTTTCGAGAAGCGGGCTTAAGTGACGACCATATGTACTCTGATTCTTTTGAATATAGTGAAGATACGCTTTCAGTACTAAGTTCTTTAGATAACAAATAGCTGTAAAAAGCAGCTTTGGAATATCAGTAAGCGTGTATAAAAACAACAGGTGTTGTAGATCGTATCCGTTCCTTTGGAATCTGTACTATACTGTAATGGAATCTATATGCTTAAGCCACCCGCTATATTGGATGGCATAGCAATCTAACTCTCAAAAACAAATTACTTTAAGGGTAAATTATGGACAATAAACGATCGTGCTGCTGTGGTGTTTTTCCAAAGGGACTATGGTGGTTACTCACCCTCCTGGGCTTACCTCTCCTATATTTTCTCATGTTTAATTCCAATAAAGACCCCATTGAAACTGATTTAAGTCAGCGAGTTTCAGATGCGTTGTCAGCAGAGAATATGGCTTGGGCCAAGGTGAATATTGATGAGCGTGGTAGAGACATTATGCTCAGTGGCGAAGCTCCAAGTGTTGATGCCAAGGATAAGGCACTTGCCTTAGCGGGTTCCGTGGCGGGTGTGCGAATCGCAGAAGGTGCATTTACCGATTTTGTTGCCACAGAAGATATGCGACTGAATGTCGAACTACAAGATGGAAAAATAGTCCTAAATGGTTCGGCGGGTTCTCAAGCTGAAATAGACGCGATAGTAAAAGCGGCGACGGATCGTGTGGGTGAAGGCAATGTGGTCAATAATCTAACACTTAATAAGCTGGTTAAGTCTGCCCGCTGGTTAGGTGCTCTTCCTGGTTTAATGGGATTAGCGATGGAAGGTGGCTCACTTTCAGCTTCTATGGATGGCGTTAAGTACACCGGAACAGTAGAAAGCCAAGGTATGCGAGAGACATTGATCTCTAAAGCTAAAAAATTACTGGCTTCGTTTAATGTACCCGTCATTGATGGTTTGGCCGTCAAGGTGCCAGAACCTGAACCCGTGCCGGAGCCTGTGGTCAAAGTAGTCGAAGTGAAAAAAGAAGCTATCAATGTTTGCCAGAACAAGCTCAATGATACTATGTCTGGTAAAAGTATCCACTTTCAAACCAATGCTGCTGTTATCCAACAGGCAAGTCATGCTCTACTGAACCAAATTGCTAGTGTGATGGCAGAGTGTAAAGACGAAATAGCAGGAGGCATTAGTATTAATGGCCATACCGATTCGCGTGGTGATGATGCTTACAATATGGCTCTCAGCTTGCGTCGTGCGGCTGCAGTTAAAAGCTATCTGGAAAACAAAAATGTGGGTTCTAGCCTAATGAAATCAGTAGGTCATGGTGAAACTAGTCCAATTGCTAGTAATGACACACGAGAAGGACTGGCTCAAAACAGAAGAATCACATTTATCATTAATCAAAAATAGAGAGGACACTATGGGTTATTTATTTTCAAAGTTATTTTTATGGCTACTGGCCGCACTTATATTTGGAATAGTCATGGGATTGTTCTCAAGTATTAACAACGAGGATTAGGAAGGAGGATTAAATAATGTCTATGTTTCTAGTACAAACTATCTTGTTATTAGGCCTTGCTTTTGTTCTAGGGTCATTATTAGGACGGTTGCTAAAAGGAATGTTCTGTAGCCGTAATAGCAGAATAGAACCTGCGGTGGTTACTTCTTCTAATCAGGATTGATAACGGACGGACGTTATCGCTAGATTAAGATAATAATGTCCTGATCCTGATCCATGGGCGTTAAGGCGTTGCTACAATAGCCGTACCCTGAGCCTGTCGAAGGGTACGAAAGCCCTTGCAAAGTGGTATCAGTTTTTTATAACTTTGTTTGACACAAAAAGGCCGCTCAATTGAGCGGCCTTTTTGTGTCAAACAAAGAAGCTCGATTAAAACGCTACGCCTGCGTGACCGTATGCCACCATGCACATAAGCATTGGAATAGACAGTAAAGTATTAGTACGAGATGCCATTAGAGCGACGCCCTTTGCCTTTGCAATCGCATCAGCATCGGCTGAAACCATACCTAAAATCTTTTTCTGGTTTGGCCAGATCAGTACCCATACATTAAATAACATAATAGTACCCAACCATGCACCTATACTCAGCGCCATGCCTAATTCACCTGCATTTTGGAACAAGAAGGTTCTTACAATACCTAATCCTAATGTTTCCAGCATAGCGACACCGGTCAACCAGGTAGCTACTGCTCCCCAACGAAACCATAGTAAAGCACGCGGTGCTACATATTTATTGATAGCCGCAGGTCCAGGCTCTTTATCGGCTAGTGCTTGTCCAACAGCAGGTACTTGTACAAAATTGAAGTAATATAATAATCCAATCCATAGCACACCCGCCATCACATGGAACCAAGCAATTAAGGATGCAACATTAAGCTCGAAGCTAATCGCTTTTGGTAATAGTAATGCAATAATAACTGCCAGAATAAAACCGGAAACAATGGTTCCCGTAACAGACTTTAATGGATTCATAAGGAAGAGCCCTCCAAGGCTACATTTATGTAAAAAAATTGATTATAATCATATGGGCGCCTCTATTAGTTAATAGAGGCGCCCATTAAGATGAGACGTTTCATGCAAAAACCTCAACATTGAAATCATTGTGTAGTTTAAGCAAATATCGATGTAAACACAATAAACAACACTTTCACAATAGACTACTTGATCAAATGATTTCTACTCTGGGGTTTTGCGTGTAAACACCCTCACTATAATGGCTATTTGAAAATAGAAGAATCATGGGGATATACTCTAGTGGCATCACATAACAGATTTACGGAGTGGCTAGATCGCTCACGTGAAAATATTAATCTTCGCAAAGAAGCATCATTAGTAGAAAAAAACCGTTTAGCTCATAAAAATAAAGAAACCACCTCTTCTTTTCGTACCAATTCCCAGAAAGTTGTTGAGTCTTTCATCGCCCCTCCTCCCTTTCTATTATATGTCTGGGCTGCATTCCCATTGCTTTTTGTTGCAACATTTCAAACCAATGCCATTATTGCCGGTGTTGTTGGTACAGTAATCAGCTTCATACTTATTCATATGGATACCTTTCAGTTTCTACGCTTTCTAATGAGTGGTTTTGTTCTTTTGGTCATCCTTATTTTATATCAGTTGAACATCATCTAAACCCACGATACCTCCGTTGATTAGCAACTACAGAAAGCGCGCTCTTTTAAAACGCTAAAAATATTGCTGCGCCAGCATAATCAAATACCGATTACACGCAGCTTCAACTATACTTTACCTACTCATCCAAAGAACTTCTCATGGCGACTTTCTACAAAGCACTTATTGTTTTTTTTATTTCATTACCCCTCGTTTGGGCTAATGAAGAAACCGCTGTATACGAAGATTTACTGCACTATCGATCAGGGTTCGGACAAAACGTTACCGGAGGAGCAGGAGGGGAAGTTGTCGTCATAAAAACGCTGGACTTTCATGAACTAAAAAAAGCACTTATTGATGACAAACCAAAATGGATACGCTTTAAAGCGGGCTTGTCAGGAGCAATCGAAATAGAAGAAACATTATTCATCGGTTCAAATAAAACCATCGATGGAAGAGGAGCCGATATTACCCTGACCTCTCCCGATGATTGCGATGGAATTCTCTTTTGGGGTACTAAAAAGCAGGGTAAACCTACCTCAATTCGTAGAAATCTCATCATTCACAATATTAAGATTACCCGCGTCGGTAGTGGCAGGAATTGTGGACAAGGCATTGGCATTGCTTTCAATGCTCAGGATATTTGGGTTGATCATGTTAGTTTTTCACAAAACGGGGATGAGTCACTGTCGATGGGTAAAGGCGCGACCAACCTTACTGCGAGTTGGTGCAAGTTTATTGACACCGATAAAGCCATATTACTAGGCTGGAGTGATGGTGATGATCCTGAAAAGGAACGTGCGCTTGATGAAAAAATGAAAGTAACCGTTCACCATAGTTTCTTTGACAATGTGAACGGGCGTACACCGATACTGACTTATGGTAAGGCGCACTTTTACAACAATTTTCAACGTGACTGGAATTGGGCTGCTGCTGCAAGTTATGAATGGGGGGAACTCTATTCAGAAAACAATATTTACGTTGGATCAAAGAAGAACTCTTCAGCTCCTGCTATCGATACAACTCATTTACCCCGGTGGTTCCTCGCAGATGGTTATGCGACCACTAAGGGCGATGTGTTTCTAGACACTGATCCCAGTAAGCATACTAGAGGTTCGGGGATTAATACCGGAAAGGTTTTTTCACCCAGAAAATACTACCACTACAAAGCTGAAGCACCCAATCATCACCTTCAGCAACGACTAATGAAATATGCAGGTTGGTCTAAAGACCCCCAATGGCCAGCATTTAAACCTGCAAAAATATTCGTAGATACCGACAATGATGGCATCATGGATATAGACGATAATTGCCCCTCAATCTCTAATAAAAACCAGCTAGATATTGATCTAGATGGCGAAGGTAATCGTTGTGATCTGAATGATGATAATGATCGGATTCTTGATGCTCAGGATAATTGCCTATTAATCATGAATAATGATCAAACTGACTCTGATGAGGATGGACTGGGTAATGCCTGTGACACCGATGATGATAATGATCGGGTTCTTGATACTCTGGACAACTGCCCGCTACAGTCAAATGCCGACCAACTTAATATTGATAAAGACGGTAAAGGTAACGTCTGTGACAACACACCGGCTATTGAAAATGGCAAAGATTCGGATGAAGATGGCATACCCGATGCCACTGACAATTGTCCTGTACAGCCTAATCCAAACCAGTTAGATATTAATAGCAACGGTAAAGGCAACGCCTGTGATAATGATGATGATAGTGACAACGTGGTTGATTACGCTGATAATTGCCCAGTCACTTTTAATCTCAATCAGCTAGATACGGATGCAGACGGAGAAGGCAATGGGTGTGACAAGGACGATGATAATGACTCTATCAAAGATGCCGCAGACAATTGCCCATTGATCCACAATGTCGCTCAAAAAGATAAAGACAACGACAAAATAGGTGATGCCTGTGACGACGACGACGATAATGACACGATCAGCAACGACACAGACAACTGTCCTAACATTTCAAATAAAGCACAAACAAACTCTGATAACGACCCACATGGCAATGCCTGTGATAACGATGATGACAACGATAACATCGTTGATGATAAAGACAATTGCCCACTCAATATAAATATCAATCAACAAGATACCGATAAAGACGGTAAGGGTGACGTCTGTGATCCTTCACCACAAGGTGGTAAAGACCCGGTCATCATAGACAGGATAATTGCAACAGGAAACGATGATGCTGAAGAGTCTAATAATACAGGGCGTATCATAACTTGGGGTGATCTTCTAGATATGGTTAAACAATCCTCTGGGGATCAGTTGCTTGGACTTCGTTATACCCATATTACTATTCCAGCGAACGCAACCATCAAGTCGGCATGGCTGCAATTTACGGCTAAAAAACCCAGTTCTGACCCAACGAAGCTAATTATCAAAGGCGAGCAACATCTAAATTCTGTTACTTTTAATGATTCACCACATAATATCAGCAACCGTAGCACAACCAACGCTACTGTAATCTGGTCGCCCGCTGTCTGGGCAAAGAAAAATGACTCTGGTACAGCACAAAGAAGTGCGGATATTGCTAGGATAATACAAGAAATTATTAACCAGAAAGGCTGGAAAGCCGGAAATGCTTTGAGCCTCATCATTAGCGGAAGTGGCTACCGGGGAGCTTATACCAGAAATTCGGCTGCGAAGAAGGCTGCGAAGCTACACATCGAATATATTGTTAATTAAAGAGGTGACGTTGAGTACGTGACAAACGTTGTACTTTTCTTTACTTCTGATTTACTACTTAATAACGTGCAATTTTTTATAGGCTGTTATTAAGCCCAACTGCAATGAGTTTTCAAAGTCAAAACCTTGTAGCTTGCCGTTAATCAGGGCTTCTCCCCGTTGAATCGTTTCCGCTGGAAACAGCTTCTGCAATGATTGGTTGTAAACTTTTTCATTCCTTGATCTGCTTGGTTCGTTTGATTCCATTATATAAAGCCTAGTAAGAACATAGTTATATAACTGTATTCTTGAATGTTCTAGCTGTCCAAAACGAGTCAACCATTCACATCCATCTTGCACTTTTTGCAGTTGCCCAGAAAGTGCCGCGAGCAAGACATTAAGTTCCGCCACTCGGAAGTCTTTCCAGATACTATCTTGTTGAACAGGGACACCGACCAATGCGGCAACCAGTTGAAGATCATCAATATCAAGCTGTTGTATGTCATTCAACAACGTTGCTGCCTTATCTGCCGACATTGTTTCAAGTGTTAATATTTTTTTTCTGATACTGATGCCTGAATTGTTATTTTCCCATTGCAAGTCTTCACAGGCATATATTTCAGACATGGAAGGTACTAGAATTCGACAGCCATAAACGCCCAGATGGTCATAGTCGGCAATATAGATATCTCTACCAGATTCATGGATTAGTTCGCAAAGCCATGAAAATTCTTCCTCAGTAGTTCCTTCAAAATTACATTCACTAAATTCATAATCTGCCTCTTCCTTGAGAAACTCCCAGCTAATTAAACCGCTTGAGTCAATAAAGTGCGTTTCCAGGTTCTCCTGACTTGCTACTTCATCTTGATCAAAAATGGGTGCCGGAAATTCATTGAGACTATTTAGCTCACGACCCTGTAATAGCTCTGTTAAAGAACGCTCTAAAGCGACTTCAAATCGAGGATGTGCGCCAAAGCTGGCAAAACAGCCTTGATTCTCAGGGTTCAGCAAGGTGACATTAATGACTGGATATTTCCCTCCTAAAGAAGCATCTTTGATCAATACACCAAAGCCTTTTTGTTCAAGTTTTGCGATACCTTCCTTAATGGATGGATAACGATCCAAAATGGATTGCGGCACATCTGGCAAACTAGTACCTGCTTCAATAATGTTGAATTTTACGTGACGTTCAAAAATTTCTGATAACGCCTGAACACGTGCCTCACTGGGCGTATTACCAGCGGACATACCATTACTGACATATAAATTACCAATAATATTAACAGGGAACCACACTGTTTGATTGTTGCGCTGACAGATATAAGGCAAAGCACAAATGCCTCGCTTCAGGTTGGCAGAGTTGATATCTACCAGATCATTCATTATTAATGCGTTATCCGGATCATAAAATTCGATTAGTTCTTTTGACAACAAGCCTGCTGGCCATTGCTTGCTTGGCTCTTTAGAGTTGTTTTCAATCGGAAACCATTTTTCATTTTTATAATGTACAAACTCATGAGCTGATATCTCATCACCCAGATAATAATCGGCCCAGAAATAATTTGTCGCCAAGCGTTCAAAGAATTCTCCCAAGGCACTCGCCAGTGCGGCTTTTTTGGAAGCGCCCTTGCCATTAGTAAACAGTAAAGGACAGTCTCGATCGCGGATATGCACTGACCAGACATGAGGCAAGGGATTCAACCAGGAATGTTCTTCTATATGAAAACCCAAGGACTGCAACTGTTGTTGCATTCGGGTAATAGATTTTTCTAGAGAAGCATCCTTGCCGATGATATAAGTCGTGTTTTCCACTTTAGTTTCCATTTACTTGATCGTTAGCTTGGTTGCTTAGCTTAATCGGTGTTCTATCTCTTCTTCTGCTTTCACCCGCAAATAGTGAGAGCGACTCTCAGCTTCTATAAATACTTTTTTCACCATGGGAAAACGCTCTTTGATTCTGATTTCCAATACGGCTATAGAACGTTCGACATCATCTGAGCTAATCCCTGATGCAAAATCGGCACTAATATTAACGAGGATATATTCCGGCCCCATGTGCATCGTTAGCGCTTCATTGACGATTTCAATTTCATCTATTTCATCGACCAATTCGTTGATACCTTCACGAATAGGTAATGTTGCACTTTCACCAATCAGCAGACTTTTGGTTTCAATAGCCATCCATAATGCAGTGGCTGCTAGAATCAAACCAATGACAACCGACGCGATGCCGTCAAAAATAAAGTTACCCGTTACCTGCGAAAGTATCACTCCAAGCAAGGCAACAAACAATCCCAACATTGCTGCGCTATCTTCGAATACCACTACAAACAAGGAAGGGTCTTTGCCTTTTTGCACCGCTTCAATATAACCCAAAGGCCCTTTCGCTGCTTTGAATTCTCTTAGCGCAAATGATAATGCTGCACCTTCGAATAACATGGCAAAGCCGAGCACTACATAATTAATAATAGGGTTGCTAATTTCATTGGGGTGGATGATGTGATGGATGCCTTCATACAGTGAAATACCCGAACCCAGCGCAAATATTAAAATGGCAACGATAAAACTCCAAAAGTAGATTTCCTTACCATGCCCATAGGGGAAATTCTCATCCGGTGGTTTTTTGGCTTGCTTCATTCCATGTAGTAGCAAAAACTGATTTCCGGTATCCACTAATGAGTGAATTCCTTCGGATAGCATGGCTGAACTACCGGTTAGTGATGCTGCAACAAACTTGGTAATAGCGATTAAACCATTACCAATTAAGGCGGCGATAATAACTTTCTTTGAGCTGGATGCTGACATAGTGTTTTGGTTTGGTTTAGTTGTTTAGTTGTTTAGTTGTTTAGTTTTATGACGAGTACGCCACGTTGCGTCTGTGCATTATAGATCAAACTTAGTGTTTTGCCTTGATCCATTCCACTAAACCAGGTTTCTCGCTGAAGCGCCTCTGGCTGCCACCAACTTATGCTGTGATCGCTAAATACGCTTTGCATAAGCTCATTATTTAATGACTTTTGCTGAAGTCCTTTGCGGCTAATAAAACCTCTAACCACATCAGGTGTTGTACTGTAGGAAAATCTAGATATCTGTTTTCCATTGGTTATTTTTCTAACCGCCTGTACGTCTACAAAAGCGTTACTCGGAGCATTAAACCACATGGAAATTGCATTTTTTGCAAGCTCTGACTTTGCTTGCTGTGTTGAGTTTTCAGGTAGTGGAAAGAAAATACTACCTATAAAAGGAGTCAACGCAAGAACCAACCCAAATAGAATGACTATAGCCATTAGCAGAGTGGATACTTTTTTCATAGTTGAAACAACTCCTGCGCGTTTTGGGTCGTTACGTTTGCAACCTCTGTAATTTCACATGACCTGAGTTCTGCTACAACTTTGGCGATATCCAGCAAATTTGCGGGGACATTACGCTGCCCTGCATGTTGACTATCCGGTTGATCAGGCGCGTCCGTTTCCAGCAACAAACAATTTAGTGGAAGTTCAGCCACCAGTTTGCGTAACCTAGTCGCACGAGTATAGGTAATGGGGCCACCAAAACCTAACAAAAAACCCTGTTTGATACAATTTTCTGCTTGTTGTTTACTGCCCGAAAATGAATGAATGACACCTCGTACATTAGGGTACTGTCGTAAGTACTTGAGAATGATGTCCAGCGATTTACGTGCATGAATAATAATAGGTAGGTTATATTCATCGGCTATTTTTAACTGTTCTATGAACAACGTTATTTGCTGTGCTTTATTATGTTCTTTGTCTTCTTCGTTTGCATTGCTCGAATTGTTGGCTTCCTTGATAAAAAAATCCAAACCGCATTCCCCTACCGCTATTGGTTTATTCTGCTCTATGAAATCTCTCAATATCGCTATATCACTGAGTTGGTGATGCTTCATAAACATGGGGTGCAGTCCATAAGCTACCTCAGTCATCTTGTATTTATTTTTAATCTGTAACACACGCTGCCAATTCTCTCGGCTGACCGAGGGCACAATAATATGTTTCACATAATGTTGATTGGCATCCACGATCAAGGCATCACGGTCTTTGTCAAAAATCTTAAAATCAAGATGACAATGGCTATCGATTAATTGCATTACAATGTTCCGTCCTGTCTATAAAGCTGATATGAACACACTCAAATGGAATCCACAGATGCTGGGATGATAAAGGTGTAGTTGTAATAAGGTATAGTGGTGATTATTCTTCATTCAATGTAATATTGCATGCTGATTGCAACCAACCGCTCTAACATTAAAAAAATGAATAAAATATCCGTACCTCGTTGTCCTACCCTTCTAGTCATTTTAGATGGTTTTGGGGTAAATCCCAGTAAAATGCATAATGCCGTTTATGAGGCTGACACCCCTAATCTTGATAACTATTTTGGCCATAATCCCCATATTACATTAACGGCTTCAGGTCGTGCAGTTGGATTACCAAAAGGTCAAATGGGTAATTCCGAAGTAGGGCATTTCACTATGGGTTGTGGTGATATTCAGATGCAAGCGCTGGTGCGCATTAACGATGCTATTGAAGATGGTACTTTTTATACCCAACCTGTTTTATTAAATGCTTTTAATAAAGCGAAAATTAACAATAAACCTATTCATTTGATTGGTTTAGTTTCAGATGGTGGTGTCCATAGCCATACCCTACATTTATTATCTCTGATTAAAATGGCAAAAGACCGTGATATTAAACCCATTGTTCACGTCATTACTGATGGGCGCGATACGCCACCTAGATCTGCAAAAAAATACCTTGAATCACTACAGGTTGCACTAGATGATTGTGGTGGGGAAGTCGCCACTGTAACGGGGCGTTTTTACGCCATGGATAGAGACAAACGTTGGGAGAGAACTCAAAAAGCCTTTGATGCCATCGTACATGGCAAAGGAGTAGCTGCCAACAGTATGCTAGAAGCTATTGACGATGCCTATGATGCTGGCGAGTATGATGAATTTATTAAGCCCCGCATCATGCCTAATGCCACCAAAGTCGATAGCGATGATCAACTCATCTTCTTTAATTTTCGTAATGACCGCCCCCGTCAACTCGCTGATGCTTTGGGTAGTGAAGGGTTTTCCGATTTTGACCGCCAAGGTTATGAGGCGATGATGGTCACTTGCCTCACTGAATACGACAAAGACTTACTCGCACCGATTGTTTTTACACCCGAACGACCTGCAACTAACCTAGCTCACACCATTAGCCTTGCTGGTTATAAACAATTACACGTTGCAGAAACTGAAAAATATGCGCATGTGACTTTCTTCTTTAACGGTGGCAGGGAAAAACCTTACGCGGGTGAAGATCGTATTATGATCGACTCTCCTGATGTTGAAACCTACGACCTCAAACCTGAAATGAGTGCAGCTGAAGTAGCGGATACCGTGATTGATGCACTTGACAAAGGAGAGCATTCCTTCATCGTGGTTAATTTTGCAAATGGTGATATGGTAGGGCATTCAGCTATTCAAGGTGCGGTTATAAAAGCGGTTGAGGCACTTGATCGTGAAGTTGGGCGTGTTCTTGATTCCGCTGTTGAAAATAAATATTCTGTTATTTTAACTTCAGATCACGGTAATTGTGATGAATATGTTGACCCCTTAACAGGTGAACCTCATACGCAACACACTATTTATCCTGTGCCTTGTTTGATTCTGGATAAGTCTTTCTGGCGCTTGGGTACGTGTGGTGGTTTGTCTTCTATTGCCCCTACCGTGCTACAACTAATGGGGCTGTCTCAGCCAGAGGTTATGAACGGTGAATCTGTTCTTATGGAAGAAATACCTAAGAACAACGCTTAACAGACTTTATTATGTTTAAAAAAATAAGCTATCTCTTCATAGCATTCCATCTTGTTTTTTTTGTCAATGGCTGTAGTCGCCTTCAAGATTCGGCTCCACCCCTTGAAAAAACACAGCCGCAGTCGAAAGCCTCTAACACCCACACTCATGTTATTCCACAACAGAGTAGAGGACGACCTACAAAGGCTGCGCGACGACCGACACATAGTCGCCAATCTGTAAGAATTAACCCACGACAAATTGTAGCGGCGCATAACAAAGTTCGTTCCCGTCATAAGTTACCTCCTTTATCATGGTCACCTTCATTAGCCAAGTTTTCCACCCAATGGGCTAATCATTTGCTACAAACAAAAGGTTGCCATATGCAACACCGACCCCATTCAGGCAGATTTAAAACTGACTTTGGGGAGAATCTATTTTGGGCAAGTCCCTATCGATGGACAGATGGTAGATCTGAAATCCAGAATATTAGTTCTGCAAATGTAGTACACGAATGGGCTAAAGAAGTTAAGTTTTATGATTATCAGCGTAATCGCTGTCAGCGGGGTCAACAATGCGGACATTATACACAAATGGTTTGGCGAAATTCGCGGAAAGTAGGTTGTGGTTTGGCTGTCTGTGCGGATAAATCGCAAGTTTGGGTGTGTAGTTATAATCCCCCCGGAAATTGGCAAGGTGAACGACCTTACTAGACCGCTACTGTAGCAGTACCCTGAGATTGTCGAAGGGTACGGAACTTTTACACAATACTTGCAATCTAAAAAATCATAGCCTACTAGATTGTTTAAGAACTATGCTATCTGTGTAAAGGCTCCTCTACTGCTTTCCTCGCATCTTCTCCTAATAACACTTCAATCAGCTTTAGAGCAAAGTCCATCGCTGTACCTGGCCCTTTTGAGGTTATAATATTCCCATCTTGAACAACATTGTCATCGACAATATTGACACCTGATGTATCCAAGTGATTCAAGGCACCGGGGTAGGCGGTGAGCTTTTTTATTGTTAGTTCACTATTACTTAATAATACGCGAGGCGCCGCACATATCGCTGCGACATAATTACCCTGGTTATATATTTCAGCAAGTAGTTGATGAATACGCTGATCCTTATTCAAATTGTCAGCACCCGGTAAACCACCGGGAAGCACGATCATATCAAAACGGTTATTAGTTTCATCATTAAGAACCGACTGTAACGTGGTGTCTGCCACTATTCTGGTTCCACGCGAACAGCAAACCACCAAATCCTCATTTAAGCTCGCGGTAATTACCTCTAATTTAGCTCTACGAAATAGATCAATTAAGGTAACGGCTTCTAGTTCCTCACAGCCTTCCGCAAGTGGTATTAATATTTTTTTACTCATTTCTTGCCGTAGAATAAATCCATTCCTTTCAGAATATTTAATGCCTCAAAAACTTGATAATCTGTTTTAAGCCGATCCTTGGTTTTTTTCTGTTTCTCCTTGCTGCCAGCTTCAATGCCACCTTCTTTTTCTTTGTTTGTTTTTTCTTCCGCTGCTTCCAGCTTAGTATCATTAGCATCTGGGTTGTTATTTAGGTTATCTGCATTGTCTGGGTTACTTAGGTGTCCACTTAAACCCGCTTCTGTTAGCGGCTCAAAGTCTGAATTATCGGCTTCATCATTTTCAACAAACTTTCGAGGTTTTACTACAATGTCAGGTTCTATACCTTTCGCCTGAATGGATCGCCCTGAGGGTGTGTAGTAACGTGCTGTTGTTAGTTTGACAGCTGTTGTTGCATCTAGAGGTAACACGGTTTGTACAGAGCCTTTACCAAAGGTCTTTTCACCAATTATTAACGCTCTTTTATGATCTTGTAAGGCACCAGCAACAATTTCTGATGCAGAGGCCGACCCTTGATTAACTAATACAACAATCGGAGCACCCTCCATTACATCGAAATTATTAGCTTCTTCTGTCATTTTTGAATCGGCAATACGACCATCGGTATAAACTATTTTACCTGCTTTCAAGAAAAGATCAGAAACACCCACTGCGGCACCTAAAACACCGCCTGGATTATTCCTCAAATCAATGATCAGTCCTTTGAGATCTGCCTTGTTCTCTTTTTTTAATTGATGGATGGCAAGTTTGGCTGAGTCTGTCGTATTGGACTGAAAAGTAACGATGCGTAAATAGCCGTAATTAGACTCGAGTAAGTGGTATCTCACACTCTTAATTTTAATAATATCGCGTATAATTTTAATTTTTAACGGTTTATTTACTCCTTCTCTTGCAATAGTCAAGATGATCGGCTCACCCACTTTGCCACGCATGATCTTGACTGCATCACGTAATGTTTTTCCCTTTACGTGCTGATCATCTAGACGAATGATTAAATCCCCAGCTTTCACTCCAGCCCGTTCGGCTGGTGTATCATCAATCGGTGATATGATTTTTACAAAACCATTTTCCATGCCTACTTCAATGCCTAAACCACCGAATTTACCACTGGTATCTACTTGTAACTCTTTGAAAGCCTCTCTATCAAGATAAGCAGAATGAGGGTCAAGCCCAGTCAACATTCCTTTTATTGCATCATTAATTAGTTTTTCGTCATCTACATCTTCAACATAATCACGCTTGATTCGTGACATCACTTCTGAAAACCTTTGCAGCTCTGCAACAGGCAGTTTATCGAAAGCAGTATTTTGACTTGGCTCACTTGGCTTAAGTGCCAACACGTTTGAACTCAGGGTGATCAATAGACCTATTAACAAACTTGTAAAAACGACCTTGTCGGATGTTTTACAAATGAATGCTTTAGTTTTTTTCATTTACTCATTTCCTTTAAAACTCATACTTCCGGGGTATTTCTGAATAACGATTAGCGACACCATTTAGCAGGATTACGTGGACGTATCCCTTTCCTGATTTCAAAATAGAGCGCATTTTGTTGTTGTCCGCCTGAATTACCCACAGCGGCTATCGTTGTTCCGCCCTTAACAATCTGTCCTGTTTTCACATAGATTGCCCTGTTATATCCATACAAACTACGATAATTATTATCATGGCGAATGATCACAAGGTAGCCGTAACCGTTAAACCATCCTGAAAATTCAACTTTACCTTGTGCTATAGCACGGACTTTTCTTCCACCCGCAGAAGAAATGACGACCCCTTTCCAGCGTTGCTTTTCATTTCGTCTTTCTCCATAGGAATGACTTATCTTTCCTCGCACTGGCCATGAAAGCTTTCCACGCATAGTAGAAAATTTCCGGTTTGCCACAAACCGTTCTTGCAGACCCACTTCCTTTTTAGCTTTTCTCTGTCTTGATGCGACCTTAGTTTTCTCTTTGTTTTTCCTTGATTGTACAGATTTTTTATTAGCTTTTGTGGATTGTGCCTGTGAACTTGCCACTAGGTTTTCTATTTTTCTTTGTAACTTCGCCTCTTTTTTTCTCAACTCTCTTAATTGACGCTTCTTTGAGCTTACTTTTTTGTTACTCTTTTTAAAGGCGGATGTTCGTTGTCTCAAGGTTTTTTTACTGGCTTTTTGTTCTACTGACAAGTCTGTTTTCAATCGTTGTAATTCAGTTTTATCGTTCGATATAGTGACTTCAAGCTTACCCAGTTTCAGCGACGTATCGTTTATATGTTCAATTTTTTTTATTCGACTCTTATTCAAGTATTCGAGATATTTTATTGTTCGACCAATATCCGATGGATCATCTTGCTTCAGTAGCAAACGTAAGTGTGACTGTTCCCCAGCGGTATACAAAGCTTGTATTTGTTGAGACAGCCCTTTTTTTTGTATCTTTAATTGTTCATCTATTTGTGTCTTCTCTGTAGTCGTCTTTTGCAAGCGCTTACCTAATTTTTTCATTTTTTTATCAATGCTATACATGTTACGGGTCTGTAGACCTAGTTTTTTTTCTAGTCTTCTAACTTCATTGTGCAGCGTAACTGCTTTTTTTTCTTCTCTCTCAAGCCCTCTATCCAATGTTCGAATATCTTGCTGAAGTTGCTTTTTGTTATTTGAGTTGTTTTCTTTTGAGTAAACGGAGCTAATTAACATCGTTAATAAACAAACAATCAGTAAAACTTTTTTTCTAAAAAACATAACTCATTATATCTGTACTTGCACAGCCTCTTTTAAAGCTAAGCACTAGCATCAATTCCGGAGTGCTTTAATAATGCATTGATATTAGGTTCTCTGCCCATAAAGGCATGAAAGGATTCCTTCGCTGTTCTTGAGCCACCTTTTTCTAATATTTCATGTAGAAATGATTGCGCCGTTTCCTTGTTGAACAATCCCGTTTCTTCAAATTTACTAAAGACATCTGCGGAGAGTACTTCAGCCCACTTATAACTGTAATATCCAGCGGCATAACTGCCTGAAAACACATGGGTAAAAGAATTTTGAAAACGGTTAAATGCTGGGGTAGGTAATAGTGATGTTTGTTTTCGTACTTCTTCCATAATAGCTGATATTTCACTATATGTACTTACTGAACTATCCATGTGTAAGCGCATATCAAAAAACGCAAATTCAAGCTGTCTCAGCATATCAAGAGCACTATTATAGTGACGTGTTTTGAGCATTTTATTAAAGAGTTCATCCGGTATGAGTTCACCCGTTTCATAGTGCTTGGCAAATAAATCTAGCGATTCGCGTTGCCAACACCAGTTTTCCATAAATTGACTAGGCAGCTCTATCGCATCCCATTCCACCCCATTAATGCCAGACACATCAAGATAATCAACCTGGGTTAGCATATGATGTAAGCCATGACCAAACTCATGAAACAGGGTAATGATTTCCTTGTGAGTAAATAGAGCCGGTTTGTTTTCACTCGGTGTGCTGGAGTTACAGGTTAAATAGGCTACTGGTATTTGCAGCTCACCTTCTTGTCGACAACGTCCACAAAAGGATGCCATCCAGGCTCCCCCTTGTTTGTGTTGTCTGGCAAACAGGTCTAGATAGAAACTAGCGATATGCTGATCGTCTTTACTATAAATCTCATAGAACCTTACATCCTTGTGCCATACATCTACATCGCCTTTTATATGTATACGACATTGATACAGTTCTTCGATTAATTTAAATAGTCCTGCTAGTACGTTCTCTACAGAAAACCAGGGCTTTATATCTTCTTCGGAATAATCCAATTCTTGATGTTGTAATTTTTCGCGAATATAAACCATGTCCCAAGCTTGTGGATGGTCTAGAGCCAATTCTTTTTCCGCAAAAACTTGTAAAGCTTGCATCTCTTTTTCAGCTTGTGGATAAGACTTTGTTAACAGGTCTGTTAAAAACACGACCACTTGATCAGCATTATCTGCCATCTTTTTATATAACGACTGCTCTGTAAAATTATTAAAACCGAGTAACTTTGCCATTTCAGCACGTATTCTAATAATCTTTTGCATCGTTTTACTGTTATCTAGAGCCGGGTCATCAGCTTGATCCGAAGCTCTTGTAGTAAAGGCAGTATAAATTTCTTCTCTTAATGCTCGATTTTCTGCATAAGTCATCACCGCGTTAAAGATGGGATAATCAAGAGTTAACAACCAGCCTGGTTTTTTTCGTTGCCGGGCTAGTGATTTCGCCATATCTAAAGCACTTTCCGGTAAGCCTGTTAACTCATCGATACTGTTGATATCTTTTGTCCACGCATGAGTAGCATCAAGTACATTGTCAGAGAACAGGGAGTGTAGTTTTGATAATTTACGGCTTAGTTCCTTGAATTGGACTTGTTTACTCTCTGTTAGAGAAATCCCCGTCAACTTGAAGTTTTTCAAAATATTGGAAATAACCTTACGGCGCGCCAAATCACTACTATCGTCCGTTTCAGACAGTGTTTTAATTAATTGATATAGACCTTCGTGTTGACCCATTTCTGTATGGTAATCACTTAATATGGATAAACAATCCGTATAAACAGCTCTTAGTTCATCGCTATTCATCACCGCATTTAAGTGCCTCACCGGTGACCATGTTCTTGATAGCCTATTATCTAAAGCCTCCATGACAGATATCACCGCTTCAGCATCCACAGCGTCAACATCTACATCCTGACAAAGACTATTAATCGCTTTTTTATTCTCTGCGATTACCTGTGTCAGTGCTTTTTTAACATGTGAAGGTTTTATCTTGCTAAAGGCGGGTAGACTATTTAGTGTCCCTATTTCAAACAGAGGATTATTCATTATTGATATTATGGTTACCTAATCAGGAGCAATGAGCAATAACTATAGTGCCTTTGCATTCCGCTAAACATCCAGGTTTTCAACGCGAAGTGCATTGGCTTCAATAAAATCCCTGCGCGGCTCAACCTGATCTCCCATTAACATAGTAAAAGTCTCATCCGCGCCAATTTGATCTTCATCTGTCACTAGCATCATCCGTCGAGTGGCAGGATCCATTGTTGTTTCCCATAGTTGTTCAGGGTTCATTTCACCTAATCCTTTGTAGCGCTGTATATTCATTCCTCGTTGGGCATCCTTCATGAGCCATTCCACCACCTCACTGAAATTTGCCACAGGCTGGATTTTTTCATCACGTTGAATCGTTGAATCATCCTGTATCAAACCATCTAGCTGTTGGTTCATTGTTACAATGTGTTTAAGTTCACTGCTGTTAAAGAACGATTCTTTGAAAATTATATAATTATCAACACCATGCATGTGTTTTGTGATCCTCACTTGCCAACTATCCTCTTCTTCACTCAGTTCACTCTTATAGCTTCTAGTGCCATTGTACTTGTCATTAAGCTCTGTATTCACCTTGTCAATCCATTGCATGGCCTGATCTGAACTCATTCCTTTGTCATCTAAATTAACATTACCAACTGGTTCAAATAACATCGCTTGTAATATTTCAGCATCGAATAAACGCGCTATTCTATTTATAAGTTTATTAACCGACAGATAGTTTTTGATTAATGTAAATAGTGCATCAGCTTGAATAGTCTGATCTTCACCCGTGATATTAAGTACAGCTCCCTGCATGGCAAGTTCAAGAATATAAGCATCTAGTTCAGTATCATCTTTTACATATTTTTCTTTTTTTCCCTTTTTTACTTTGTATAGCGGAGGTTGAGCAATATAAATATGTCCTCTTTGGACTAATTCTGGCATCTGTCTATAGAAGAACGTTAACAATAACGCACGTATATGAGAACCATCGACATCCGCATCCGTCATAATAATAATACGGTGGTAACGTAATTTATCAGGATCATAATCATCCCGACCTATTCCACACCCCAATGCTGTTATTAATGTTCCCACCTCAGCTGAGGCAATCATTTTATCGAATCGTGCTTTTTCCACATTAAGGATTTTACCCTTTAGAGGTAATATAGCCTGTGTTCTACGATCACGTCCTTGCTTCGCAGATCCTCCCGCCGAATCGCCCTCCACCAAGTATATTTCTGACAACGCCGGATCTTTCTCCTGACAATCTGCTAATTTACCGGGTAAGCCCGCTATATCCAACACACCTTTACGCCGTGTCATTTCTCTAGCCTTCCGAGCGGCCTCTCTTGCTTTTGCAGCGTCAAGCATTTTATGAGCTACAATTTTCGCTTCAGTGGGGTTTTCTAACAGAAACTCATTTAGCTTCTCAGACATTGCAGATTCAACCACTGTCTTTACTTCTGATGAAACTAGTTTGTCTTTAGTTTGTGATGAAAATTTGGGATCGGGGACTTTCACCGAAAGCACGGCTGTTAATCCTTCTCTGGCATCATCTCCCGTTGCTGATATTTTTTCTTTTTTAGCCAAACCTTCTGCTTCTATGTATCTATTTAACGTTCTGGTTAATGCCGCTCTAAATCCAGCTAGATGCGCACCACCGTCGCGTTGCGGTATGTTATTGGTAAAACAATAAACATTTTCCTGATAGGAATCGTTCCATTGCAGCGCAACCTCTACACCAACACCATCACGCTCTCCAATCAGGTTGATAACCGTGGGATGAATGGCTTCCTTGTTTCTATTAAGATGCTCGACAAATGCTCTTATTCCTCCCTCATATTCAAATACTGAGCTTTCACCCTCACCGCGCTCATCATATAGCTCTATTCTCACTCCTGAATTCAAGAAGGATAGCTCTCTGAGTCTTTTTGACAGAATATCGTAGTGATATTCTGTAATAGCAAATATTTCAGGGCTCGGGTGAAATCTGATTTTGGTTCCTGTTTCGGAAGTATCTCCTACCACCTTTAAATCACTTACAGGATCCCCTAGACTGTATTCCTGATAATGTATTTTTCCCTCTCTATTTACTGTTAACTCCAACTTATCAGACAATGCATTCACTACCGAAAGACCAACCCCATGCAACCCACCTGATACCTTATAAGAATTATCATCAAACTTACCACCGGCATGTAAGACAGTCATAATGACTTCAGCAGCAGACCTTCCTTCTTCCTGATGGTAATCCACAGGGATACCACGGCCATCATCAGAGACACTTATTGATTCATCTTCATGGATGGTTACTTGTATTTTTGTACAATGACCTGCCAATGCTTCATCTATTGAGTTGTCTACAACCTCGAAAACCATGTGATGCAAGCCTGTGCCATCATCAGTATCACCAATATACATCCCTGGTCTTTTCCGAACGGCTTCAAGTCCTTTGAGTACTTTTATATTGGAAGAATCGTATTGTTCTGACATAAGTTTTCCATCTAGGGGATTAGTTGAATAATCGTTCTATTATACACCTTAAAAGATAATTACACCTAATTGGCGCACGCATTGTTTGCCACTATGTTTCACGTGAAACACTGTAACCTGCGTCCAGGACTAGCTTCTATAAAAGCTTCCCTATTTCCCCGTGTTTCACGTGAAACATACTACTTTCCACGGAGCCCTTTGGGTTGTGCTTAGGTTGGTGTGTGGAGGTGATGAATGTTTGTCTTTCGAGGTTCGATATGAACTGGATAAGTTGCTTGTAATTCTTTTCATCTATCTCTGCTGCGAGATCATCAATGGCTATAATTCCCTGTTGAGTTATTGTTAAATTCTGTGCGATATGCAGTAGGAGCGATAGTATTTTAGCTTGACCTCTCGAAGCTGAGGTGGCCGCGGGTTTGGAATTGAGGTGTATTTGAATGTCAGCATTATGAACGCCGGTGATTGTCCTACCTCGGCTCTTTTCATATCCGATTTTACTGTTGTAATAAGAAACTAAAGCTTCTGTATCCAAAGGTGTTTCATTAGGAAGTCCTGTTTTTAATGAAAGTAAAGGGGTTTGCATAAGAAGAAAATCAGGAAGCTCCTCCGACATGGTTTGCTTAAGTTTTTCTAATGCTTCACATCGGAATTTATGTATAGGTGCTTGTAGTTCACATAGCTCATAGGTCAGATGTTCAATAGCATAGAATAACTTGGGGTTCTTTAGTGAGGCATTGCGTTGTTTGAGTATCTGTTGATACCGCTTCCATATGTCATGGAATTCAGGGAATTGATAGAATGCAATCCAGTCAAGGAACCGCCGCCTCTTTGATGAACCGCCGCTTATAAGTTCATGAGATAAGGGATGGATTATGCTAACAGGGAGGATTTTACTCAGTTGTGCCTGGGATTGTAGGCTCTGTCTATTTACCCGTATACGGGTTGTACTGGTAGTCTTTTCGATGCCAATACGTTTGATACTCTCGTCATCACATCTCACTTCCGATGAGCATAATAACGAATCTTCACCATAACTGATTACTTCGCTTATACGTGATGTTCTGAATGAACGACCCAGACTAAGAATAGAAATGGCTTCTAATAAACTAGTCTTTCCCGAGCCATTGCTTCCATAGATGTAATTTAGTTTATCATTGAATTCTAGTTTGGCATCTTTAACGATACGGCAGTTCTTCACCGTAAGTTTTGATAACCACATAGATGGTACTTACAGCCTCACCGGCATAACAACACTCATGCTATTAGGATTAGCGGTGCTTTGTATTAATGTACTAGACTCGACGGAGTTGAGAGCGAATGAAACTGTTTCTCCTGACAGATTATTGATGGCATCCAGTAAATAATTCACATTAAAGCCCACCTCAAAATCATCACCTGTGTAATTGATATCTATAGAATCCTCTGCTGTTTCTCTATCTGGGTTGTCAGATCTAATCGTTAACAACCCGTTCGAGAGCTTTAACAGAACGCCACGGAACTTTTCATTTGAGAGTATAGCGACACGGCTTAAAGTATCTTTGATTTGCAACCTGTCCAGTTCAATAGTATGTAGCGTAGTTTGTGGTATAGCGGCCTCATAATCTGGGTATTTACCATCAATAAGTTTTGATGTGAATCTAATATTATCTTTTTGTAAACGGATGTGATTATCGCTAAGTTCCAAATCGATAGTCGTACTGCTATCGACATTGAGTAATCTAGATAGCTCGTTAATCCCCTTTCTTGGGATTATCACGCTCACATCGTTATTTTCATTGTTAGTGATTGGTAATGAACAACAGGCTAGACGATGTCCATCTGTTGCTACAGTGATAAGTTTGTCACTTGTGGATTGTAAATACATCCCATTCAAATAATAGCGTACATCATGTTGAGCCATAGCGTAGCCGGTTTGATTAAGCAAATTCAGGAACTCATTTTCTTGCAGTGCTATTTGAGCGTTAAATTTAAGGTTGTCTAGAACGGGGTAATCATCCGCCGGCAAGGTCGCAAGATTGAAGACGCTACGAGAGCTACTCAAAGACAACGTTCCATCAGCAAGGGTTATTTCGATAATGCTATCGAGGGGTAATGATTTACAAATATCCATTAGTTTCTTAGCGGATACCGTTGTCGACCCATACATCTCTATACCGGTATTGTCAATGTACCCCGAGATCTCTGTATCCAGATCCGTTCCGGTGATCCGTAGGCCTTTCTCTGATGCCGAGAGGAGGACATTAGAAAGCACGGGTGTTGTTGATTTTTGTTCAACAACACCCGTGGCTCTTTCTAATATGGGTATAAGGGATTCTCGGCTGATCGTTAGTTTCATAATTAGATTTTATATTAGATAGTAGTAGTAATAAGGGCCTTACATTTTAGTTAGTAACTTTGTTTTCCTTATATATATCAACTTGATATGCAGCTTCGTTCTTGCTTTATCTTGTGGATATATAGAGTCCTAGCTTGTGTATGAACTGTGGATAACTCTTTTGGAAAAAGTTATCCAGTTTCTATTCACAGTTTATCTACATAGTTAATGACCGGGTCAATATTTTGAAGGCTTCTTCTATATTAAGGTCTTTCTTTATTAGCCCCTGCATTGTCTTGCACGCGTGTAAAACGGTAGTATGATCCCTATTACCGAAGAATTTCCCTATATCAGGAAGGCTGTGTTGAGTGAGTTCCTTTGACAGGTGCATAGCGAGTTGACGAGGTCGGGTTACCGCTCTTGCCCTACTTTTGGATTCAAGGTCTGCAACGCGGATATTATAGTACTCTGCTACCGTCTTCTTAATATTGGGAATAGTTACCATCTTATCCTGGCTAGCTAACTGATCACGTAGTGCATCTTGAACAAAATCCAGACTTATATCCGTTTGGTTTCTGAAATTAACCGTAGCAATAAGTTTTCTAAGTGCACCTTCAAGGTCTCTGATATTTGATTTGAAGCGTTGAGCGATGAAAAAAGCGACATCATTAGGTAATAAAAGCCCTGCTTCCTCGCCTTTCTTGCGTAATATCGCTACTCGTGTTTCCAGATCAGGAGATTCTATAGCTACACTTAACCCCCAGCTGAAACGTGATTTCAAACGATCATCCAGTCCATCCACATCGCGAGGAAAACGATCACTGGTGAGAATAATTTGCTTTTGACCTTCAAGTAATGCGTTGAAGGTGTGAAAAAATTCTTCCATAGAACGTTCTTTCTTAGCAAAGAACTGAATATCATCAATCAGTAGTGCATCAACAGAGCGATAATACTGCTTGAATTTATCCATACGATTGGTACGTAAAGCAGACACCATGTCATTAACAAAAGCTTCGGAATGCAGATATACCACCGTAGCTTTTGGATTACGGGATAATATATGGTTACCTACTGCATGCATGAGATGTGTTTTTCCAAGCCCTACACCACCGTAAATAAACAGAGGGTTATAGGAGTCTCCGGGATTGTCACCCACTTGCATTGATGCTGCACGAGCCAACTGATTTGACTTACCTTCTACAAAATTATCGAACACCATTTTGTTGTTAAGGGTATTGGTAAATTTATTAGTTGTCTTTTTAGGGACAGCGTTTATCACTCCACTGGTCGGAATGGCATGGTCATGTGCCGTGGGAACGGGTTTACTATTTGCAACTGTTTCAACCTGTGTGCCTATTTGCAGAATGACATCGTACTCGTGATTGCCACTTAAATGGCGAGCATGTTCTACGATAAGTGGAATATATTGCTTATGGACTTCTTGTAGCACCAGCGTATTGGGTGCTAAAAGGTAAAGTCCATGTGATTTTTCGCGCGCATGCAAAGGTAATAACCAGGTACTTATTTCAGAGTCAGAGATTTGCATCTCCAAGCGTTTGAGACACTCGATCCAGAGCATATTAGGTTACCTTGAAAAATACGAAAGGGGAGAATTAGTATAGCGTATAATAGATGCGTTGAGTGAACTTCATGAAGTATTTATTGATATTTAACAGAGTATTCTCTGTTAAATATCAATAAGTTCTAATAGTATCCAGCGCTTACGTAAAGGAGTTAATATTTCGCTAGAAAAAAGCTCTGTGAGTGAGCATAAACTAACTTTAACCGCTTGAGCAGATGAAATGTTGGAAGACGGAAATATAAATCAAAGAAGTGTAAATAAGGTCTATGCAAGAATAGCCATAGTCCTTGTTATGGCTTTGTTAGCATTGTTATTTACATTTCAGAAAGGCAAATCAGATGATAATGCAATACAGGAAAAAGAGTCAGAGTGGAAAAATTTAGTGCAAGTCAGAAAAACAATTCACCTTCATTGGTTAAGAACCTTAAACCCGCTGGTCAAGGAAACAGATGGTGATTTGATTTGGAACACAGATTTACAGAAGGGTCTAATGAGGTTTGTTAATTTACCTAAATTGAAAGAGGGTCAATATTATCATCTGTGGATCTACGATTTACACCAATCAACCGAAAAACCTGTATCGGGAGGTGTTTTCGCCAGCATTAAGGGAAGCAGAGAGAAATTTTATGTGCCGATTATTCCCGAGCAAGAAATTATTCAACCCTTTAAATTTCTATTAACAATGGGCAATCTGGGAGATAAAACGTTTTCCAGATCACAAAGTTTGTTGTTAGCTCAACCTTAATAAAATAATAAATTACTCTACTTAAGCTGAGATTTCCTTAATGAGGTAGCAGCTTTCTAAGCTCGTCTTTATCGTACCACCAGTTGCCTTCAACAATGGCATCAAGTATTTGTCTCATTCGTGGCAAGAATTTCTCGGGATCATTCAGTTCTAGTTTAAGCATCCAGCTATTCATTTGAGATTGATCCGTAACATTGCCGTGTCGCTCGGCAACTTTAGCCAGCAGACTACTGGTCAGGAACATGGTGCTGTCACGCTTCTCGCCTGTAAAGCGTAAATCGGCAATATAGTGTGCAACCGCTGCCGCGACGGCCGCTCCATCAGAGCTATCAGGGGTGTCATCAATAAAGTTTTTCAGCATGACGATGGACAGCTCAGGATCAATAGGAAAAGTAATAGCAAGCCATAATCCATTTCCTAAAGCGGTAACGGCAGCGGGTAGCTCAGTTCGGTAAAGAATATCACTAGCATGTACAGCATCCTCCCACTTCTGTTGTTCTATATAGATCAGGAAGGATTCTTTTGCATATCCCCAGGTAGCCTCTACCATGCCAGCATCTGCAATCTCCAACATAATCTCTGCGATATCCAGCTGTAAATTAGCACGGATAATTTGTGAGGAGTCGAGGGTCAGTTGTTGAAGCTTATTCTGTTTTTCTTTAAGTTCATTAGCTAGAAACTTTCTACTCTCATCGGCCGCTGTAAATTCAAGATTACCTTTGTCGGTCATGCTGGATTCCTGTATTTGCTACTATAATATAAGGTGTAGATTATGGTGCTGTATCATGCGTTTTCAACATTTAAACAGAATTTAACGTTATGTTTCAAACTAAAAATAGTACCTGGGTAGTAGGCTATGGTGATATCGGTCGCAGGTTGGGAAAGATATACCAAAAAAAAGGCAGAGAAATCACGGTTACTATAAGAAGCAATGACGCATATCATAATGCACGACTAGCCGGACACAAACCCTATAGACTGGAATTAGATAATGAGATTGAGCCATTAACAGAGGTTGGAAATACGAATCTATTTTATTTTATCCCGCCGCCCCGAGAAGGAAAACAGGACACGAGGATACGGAAGTTTTTATCTAATATATCCATTCCTCCAGCACGTATCGTATTAATTAGTACGACCGGTGTATATGGTCATTGTCATGGCCAGTGGGTGGATGAAAGCCGGCCGATAAAGCCGTTAGTAGATAGAGCGTATCGAAGAGCTGATGCAGAACAACAACTGATGCAATGGATCAAGCGAAACACTTGTGCTTGTGTGATACTACGTGTTCCCGGAATATATGCAGAAGATAGATTACCACTTAAACGATTAGAGCAAGGTTTAGCTGTCCTGAATAAACAAGCATCCCCATGGACCAATAGAATACATGCGGATGACCTAGCGATGATTTGTTATCAGGCAATGCAATACTTACGTAACGCATCATTCGAACCAGCAGCTGAAATTATCAATGTGAGTGATGGAAACCCTTCTACCATGACAGCCTATTTTAATGCGGTTGCAGATTATGCCAATCTACCTAGACCGCCTCAGATAAGCTTGCAACAAGCCAAAAAAGAACTCAGTAAAGGAATGCTGAGCTACATGAATGAATCACGCCGAATAAGTAATAAAAAAATGCTCAGCAAGCTAGGGATAAAATTACGCTACCCGTCACTAGAAGATTGCTTGAAAAAGCACACATAATCCCCATTATTCAACGCACAATTTAATAGCTTGATAAAGGACACAAATATTATGAGTGATGTAGATAATAAAGAGAGTGTTGACCAAGAAGACACGGCACAACACACCGATGCTAAACAAAGCATGGAGTTTCAAACTGAAGTAGATCAGTTACTGCATTTAATGATCCACTCGCTATATTCTAATAAAGAAATATTTCTACGTGAGCTTATCTCAAACAGTGCAGATGCGTGTGATAAACAGCGCTTCGAAGCGCTTTCTAATGATGCATTAAATGAAAACGATGCTGAACTTAGAATTGAGATCGAAAGTGATGAAGAAGCAGGTACTATTACTCTTCGAGATAACGGTATTGGCATGAGTCGTGATGAAGTCGTGGCCAACATAGGTACGATTGCCAAGTCAGGCACCAAAGAATTCATCGAAAAACTGACTGAAGAACAAAGCAAAGACTCCAATATGATAGGTCAGTTTGGTGTAGGTTTTTATTCTTCATTCATCGTTGCAGACAAAGTAACATTAACCACGCGTCGTGCGGGTGATGACGCTGCGGCTGGAACTATTTGGGAATCTGACGGAAAATCAGGCTTTACTCTGGAGCAAACTGATAAAGAAACGCGCGGTACTGAAATCGTCTTGCATCTGAAAGACGATGAGAAATCGTTAGCCAATAACTGGCAAATTCGTAATATTATCTCAAAATATTCTGACCATATCTCTGTACCTATCAACATGTACAAGCAAGATGAAGAAGGTAAGACGACAGATGAATGGGAAGCGGTTAATAAAGCCAATGCAATATGGAAGCGTTCCAAAAATGATATCAAAGATGAAGAATATAAAGAATTCTACAAGCATGTCGCGCATGACTGGGAAGACCCATTAAGCTGGATTCATAATCAGGTTGAAGGAAATCTGGAATATACATCACTCCTTTATATTCCATCAAAAGCACCGATGGATCTGTGGGATGCACAGGCGAAAACAGCAGGCATAAAACTTTACGTGCAACGTGTATTCATCATGGATGATTCAGAAAACCTAATGCCTCGCTATTTACGCTTCGTAAAAGGTGTACTGGATTCTAGTGATCTACCGTTGAATGTTTCACGCGAGATTCTACAAAGTAATCGTGTTATCGATACTATGCGCAAGGCATCAACCAAGAAAGTACTTGGCTTGCTACAAAAAATGGCCAATAACGATAAAGAAAAGTATCAGACTTTTTGGGATCAATTTGGTAATGCCCTAAAAGAAGGTCCTGGTGAGGATATGGGTAATAAAGATGCGATTGCTAAATTATTACGCTTTTCGACGACGAGTAGTGATTCGGTAACTCAAGATAGTTCGCTAGAAGATTATGTATCACGGATGAAAGAAGATCAGGAAAAAATCTACTTTATCACTGCTGATTCGTTTAATGCAGCGAAGAGTAGCCCTCATCTTGAAGTGTTTCGCAAAAAAGACATCGAAGTATTACTACTGCATGACCGTGTTGATGAATGGCTTGTTAGTCACCTAAATGAGTTCAATGGTAAATCATTACAATCGGTGGCAAAAGGCGAGCTTGATCTTAGTAAGTTTGATTCTGAAGAAGACAAGAAAGAACAGGAAAAGGCTGAGAAAAGTGCAGAAGGCTTAATCAAGCGCTTAAAAGATAAATTTGGCGATAAGCTAGAAGATGTCAGAGTTTCGCATCGTTTAACGGACTCCCCTTCTTGTATTGTACTGAGCGAGCAAGATATGGCGTTGTATATGCAACAACTGATGAAGCAAGCGGGTCATGAAATGCCAGCGAGCAAACCAATACTGGAAGTTAATCCAACGCACCCAATAGTAAAGCGCATGGAAGATGAAAAAGATGATCAGCGTTTTGCCGATTGGTCTGATATTTTATTCGATCAGGCGATACTTGCCGAAGGCGGGCAACTAGAAGACCCAGCTGGTTTCGTGAGCAAGTTGAATAAGATGATGCTGGCTATTAGCTAGAATAAATATCTCTTTAGCTAAGTTAAAAATACGCGATAGATAAAGTTAAGCAGATACCTTGATGATACACAGGGTATCTGCTTTTTTAGAGCTTATTTTTAAGCCATTAACTTTTTGATAAAGCCTAGGATCACTAACAGTACGATAGCGCCGATAACTGCCCAAACTAAGGTTCCAACTAATCCAGTAAAAGGTAATGTAACACCGGCACCAGCTGCCATTCCTCCAAGGAAAGTTCCCACAACCGACCCTATAATGCCGACTATTATATTTCCGATCAGTCCAAACCCACCTCCTTTCATTATCATACCGGCTAACCAGCCAGCTACTGCGCCAATGACTAGCATTGTTACTATTTGTGCGATTTCCATGTTTTCACTCCTTTGGTAAAAAAACAACAATTCAGTAGTATATAGGATACAAATGAGCAGTTTGTCAAGAAGGTTTGTTGATCAGTTGCAGATCAAAAATACTTATGGGCGGA
>CBDCZP010000005.1:0-378921 GCA_965224605.1 Thiotrichaceae bacterium | reverse complement strand
CTTGGACTATTGCTGTCCTAATGATTTTGAAGAACAATTGATAGAAATGAAAAAAGTAGCTTAACTGGGTTGTCTCAAATAAGTTGACCACGTCAAAGATATACAAGCTGTTTTTGCCTTTGCTGCCGCAAGAGAGCGTAGGCTTTCAACTTCACTTGGCTGGATGAGGCTTCTTTTAGATGAAAATATAAGCTCAAAACTGGTTAAGTTTCTTATAAATGATTTTCCTGCATTTTTCGTGGGGTACAACTCCCTAAATTCCAAGCATCGTAGTAGATTAAATATTCGACAGGCTCATTATCGTTCAACTCAGCTCTATGAAAGTGAATAATGAAATATTGTATGATATAATCATACAATATTAATGAATTTGGAGAGCTTGTTATGTCAATGCAACGAAAAACTATAACCGTTACTGAGCAGCAAGATGCATGGATTAAATCACAAGTAGAATCAGGACAGTATGGAAATGATAGTGAGTATCTTCGAGAGCTAATTCGTCATGATCAAGAATATAAAAACAAAATTGAATTACTTCGTTTTGCTTTAATCGAAGGTGAGGAAAGTGGAATCAGCGAACGAAGCATGACTGATATTCTAAATGATGCTAAAGAAAGACACAGTGTACATGTATAGTCTTTCAAATAAAGCTAGTGCCGATCTAGACTCTATTCTTGATTATTCCATTGTCAACTTCGGTGCTAATGTTATGATTAATTACCATAAGTCACTAGAAAAATGCTTTGAAACACTAGATGAGAACCCTAATTTAGGAACAGAGGTTGAGCATATTCCGCCAAGATTACTTGTGCTTTGAGCACCGTTCATATTTAATATTTTATAAGCAGAAGAGCCAAGACATTCTGATAATACGTATCCTACATAAAAGTATGGATGCTCCAAAACATTTTAATTAAGTTGAGTTAGTCAGCTACATGTAAAAATGAAAATAGACATAAAGATGAATATAATTCATAAGCTGTGTCTCTCTCTTCTAGCAGTTGCATTGTTTTTGTCTGTTAGTGCGGATTACTATAACCAAAGCCTGATGCACAGAATTTTAGGTATGCAAAAATAATTACTAGCATAACGTCCTATTTTAGCGCAGAAGAAGTCGGGGAAACACCTAAATTAACCACTTCAAATTATGTTATAACAGAAGAAAGAGTCCTATTTTTCTCATCGCATGTGTTCTATTACACTGACATCTTTATACTTATACTTATACTTCTCGGTAGGTTTAAATATGGTGCTAGTAAGAATTCCAACAATAGGTTGTATTATTTAAGCCGTAAAGAATTCATCACTACCAATAAGGAACTGAGCGACATGCCAATGGCTGCCATCCAGGGGGTGATCAAGCCCATAGCCGCCGCAGGTATTGCAAGAACATTGTAGGCAACAGCCCAGCCTAGGTTTTGTATAATAATTTGTCGGGTCTGTTTCATGAGTTGAAAAGCATTACCGAGTTGATCAAAGCCTTTCTCCAGTAGAATGAAGTCACAGTTATTTTTTGCCAAATCCGTAGCATCTGCAAAGGTGAGTGAAACATCGGCAGCGGCTAGTGTGGGAGCATCATTGATGCCATCACCCAACATCATTATTTTTTGGGGGCTTTCTGTTGACAAGGCTGCTTGTGATTGTGCTTGTTTAATCCAATGGAGTTTTTCTTCAGGTTTAAGACCTCCATGAAATTCTGAGATTCCTAATGAGTTGGCTATTGCTTGTACGCTTTGTTGATGATCACCACTTAGGATTACATGTCGCTTGATACCCAGACTGTTTGCTTGTTCAAGGAAATTTTTTATACCTGAGCGCAGAGGGTCTGTAATACAGAAAATAGCTTGAATGCCGATGTCGTTTGAGAGATAAAGGATGCTGTATCCTTTCACTCTCCATACTAAGATTTTTGTTTGTATGGCTTCGGGTAAGGAGGTGGCGTTTGCATGGGTAAATGAATCATTGCCTAGTTGCCATAGTGTTCCAGCCTTCTTGTTATTCTCATTATTGGCCTCGTTTCTGGTTTTGTTCCTAGTTTCGTTTTCATAAAGAAAAGCTTCTATTCCCTGTCCAGAAAGCTGTTTTAATTGCTGTGTTGGTAGCGGTTTGAAACTATCAAACTCATCTAAATGCTCTTTAGCAACTGTGATAATTGCTTTTGCAAAAGGGTGTTGCGAGCCTTGTTCCAGACTAGCGGCTACTCGTAAGCAGGCATCTTTATCTTCGCTGCCCAAATATAAAACATGTTCTACTTTAGGCGTGCCGGCAGTTAATGTTCCTGTTTTATCAAAAACCAAAGTATCAACCTGACTTAGTTTTTCTATCGCGGACATGCGCACCGGCAATATATGTAATTGATTCAGGCTTGCTGCACTGAGTGACAAGGCAACAGGAGCTGCTAAAGCTAACGCACAAGGGCAGGTGACAATCAATACGGAGATCATGTGACTTAACGCATTGGTTGAGTCTTGCCAACTCCAAAACAGAAAGGTGGCAAGGGCAATGAACAGGATCACTGCGACAAATTTGCCGGCCACTTTTTCTGCAATATCGACATAGTAAGGTCGGTAATTAATACTCTGTTGGGTGAGCTGGTGGATGTCATTAAGCGTTGAATCTGTTTTGCTGGAAAGTACTTCCACTTCAATGAGCTGCTCTACATTGATGGAACCACCTAGAATTTTATCTCCTTTTACATGGATGACAGGCAGGGCTTCGCCCGTTAATAAGGATTCATCAAAGCTGCTCATTGCGGAAAGCAAGCGACCATCCACGGGCAATGTTTCACCGGGGGAGACTCTAATTTTATCGCCTTGCTGAAGTTCAATAACCGGGATTTCCTTTGTGGAAGTCTCATCCTCCGCAATCAGCAGTGCAGATTGTGGAATGATTTTTGCACTTCTATCAAGCAGAGCAGTCGCGGTAATACGGCTACGTAATTCAATATGGCGAGCGATGAGGAGGAAGATAACGAACATGGCGATGGATTCAAAATAGACATCACCGTTGCCTGTTATTACGCTATAAAAACTACCTAGCCAGGCTACCGATAAGCCCATCACAATCGGCACATCCATCCCTAATGATTTGTTTTTCAGATCACGCCAGGCATTGCGGAAAAATAGTTGTCCCGGATAGGCAAGAATCAACAAGGTTGATATCACGTTGACCCAGCGTGAAATTTGCAGCCATAACGGATAGTTTCCCTGCGCATCTTGCTGATTAAAGAAATAGCCACCAATAGCTGATTGCATAACCGCCATCCCCAGGATAAGCGCAAAAAGAATACGTTGTACGCTACGTTGTTTTTGTTCCTGATTTAAGGCTTCACGCTGGCTAGGGTCAAAAGGGTGGGCGTAGTAGCCGATATTCGTAATAGCCGTAAGGATTTCACTGAGCTTTATATTGTTCGGATCCCAGCGGACACGCGCCTGTTGACCGGTATAGTCCATTTGTACATCCAGTACCCCTTCTAGTTTCCTCAAGGTTCTTTCATTGAGCCACATACAGGCAGCGCAACGGATTTCTTCCAGAATAAGCCAGGCTTCTTTCCAGTTGGTGGTGTCATTGTCGGTTTTCTCACTTTTTCCGGTACGAATAAACTCACGTTGAATTTCTTCATTGTCATACAGTTTGAGTTTATTGAGGAGTTTGGGGAGTTCTTTGTTGTTGAAAGTACGAGCGGCGCCTTCTCGGTGGGTGTAATAATCTACATTACCTGAGCTGACGATAACATGGCAGACTGCTTTACAGCCATGACAACAGAATGCCCGAAGTTGTTCTTGAACCTCTAGAACAGGTGGTCTTTTTTCAATAACGGGTAAGCCACAATGAAAGCAGTTGTCATGCATTTATACTGTATTCCACTCTATTGTATTCCACATAAAAAAGGGCCGAATGAATCGACCCTACATAAATCTAAAGCTGAGGTTTTAGTTAAACATCAATTTTGAGGTGCCGCAGGTGCTTCCGGGGCATCGGGCGCATCTGGACTAGCGGGTTCATCACTTTCAGAATCAGCTTCTTCCTCTTCAGATGTCATACCTGCGTTTTCATTATAAGTACCAATAGAAGCATAATAATCAGCTAACTCGGTAATTTCTTTTTCACTGAGTCGCTCAGCAATAAAACGCATTCGGCTATAGATATCGTTTTCTCGATCACCTTCTTTATAGGCCATCATGGTAGTCACAAAATAGCTGGGGCTTTGTCCGGCAAGAGCGGGAACATCGACGATAGAACCTTCACCCTTTAGACCATGGCACCCTGCACAGGGAGGTATAAAACGTTCGCCAGCACCTCTGGTAGCCATTCGGGTAGCTTCAGGAGTGACATTCGAAACTTTAACACTTGAGAGAGGTAAGGCTTGAGTGGCGTAAAAAGCCGAGACATCTGCCACATCTTGTCTGGAAAGCTTTTTAACTTTCTTAAACATGGTCCTATCATCCCGTTTTTTATCCTGATAGTCGATGATTTGCTTATAGTTTGCATGGGCTATTTGACCTGCTAGATAAGGCGTATCCTCTTCTTCTAGCACATCCATATCGGTGCCATCAGCACCGTGGCATTTCGCACATTTTTTAGCTATCTTTGCGCCATTCTCAAGGTTTGCATTTTTGATGAGATTTCGTGTCTCAGAAGTCCATGCTACATTCGAAGAAGCCGCATAAAGATTAGTAGCCCCGAGTAGCCCCATAGCGAATATAGCTATACCGAGGTGACCAAAACGACCAAGAAGACCAAAGTGCTTGTGTATATTGAGTTTATTTGTATGCATGTTTATATACTCCAAGGGAATGTGCCGTTAGTTTCCATAATAAAGAACTGAAGAATCGGGTATCCATAACTAGCGATCATGTAAACGACAATCACCGCTGTCCAAAAACCAAAGCCATTAAGTAGTTTTGGCAAATTCAGTACAGGGTGTAAGGATTCTGCATATTCCATCACCGGCGCAACCGTTGCTTTCTTTTTCATATGACTAAGCGCTAGGTTGAGTATTAGTAAAAGAGCTGAAATAAACAAAATGACACCGCCAATAAACATCAAGAACTCATAAGGAGCCCACGGTGCAGTAATCTCTTCACCATAAGGTGGAACACCGATACGACGAGGCTGACCGATCAAACCGAGAATGTGCCATGGTAGTGTTAACACCACCATACCGATGAACCATAACCATAACTGTAACAAGGCCATTTTCTTAGAGAATAGTGGACGTCCTGTCACAGAAGGCCACATGTAATAGGCTATTGCCCAATACATGATGACGGTTGTTCCAGCAAATATTAGATGGAAATGACCGGTGATCCATTGGGTATTATGTACAGCTACATCCATTGCATAGGAGGCGTTCACTAAACCACCCCAACCACCAATAGTAAGCATCAGTAACGACAATCCACCCGCCAGTACCATTGGATTGCTCCAATTGAGTGCCATGATCCAGCCAAATAAACCTTTACCACCGCGTAAGCGTCCTGCCACTTCCATCGAGGCGATAACAGTAAAGCCGGTAATTAAGGTTGGGATAGCCACCATGAAGGTTCCAATCATGTGGACAAACTTCCAACCCGCAGCATGGAATGGATCAACATATAAGTGATGCATGCCGATAGGTACACTGAATACCAGCAACATGAGGATAGCGATACGAGAGAACTCGTCACTAAATAGTTTACCGCCTGCTGCTTTAGGCACTAACGTATAAAAAGCGATATAAGCAGGAATCAACCAGAAATAGACAATGGCATGTAACGTCCATGAGAACAGTGTTCTAGCAAGGCCTACATCAATCGTATCTATCCAGCCCAATGACCATGGAATGAGTTGGAATAATATCTCTGAAGCTACACCCAAACTGGTAATCAACCATAGGATTGCATTGGCAGTCATGGCGTACATCGGCAAAGGCACGGGTGCACCCGGGTTTGCCTTCTTCCAGACATTCATGCTCATGACCATCTGTAAGACCCAAATCCATGAACCTACCACTAGTAAAGTTGCTCCGAAATAGAAGATAGGGTTGGCTTTTAATGGAGGATAGAAGGTGTACATCACCGAAGCTTCGCCAGCAAATAGCATGATTGCTGCACCAGCAGTACCCAGCAGGCTAATACCAAAGCCTAACCAACCTAGACGTTTACCGCCCCATATGGGCATTTTTAAATTAGTGTGAATAATCCAGTAACCAAAGCCCATGATAAAGAAGGTAGTGAGTACAAAACCCATAATCACGCCATGGCTGGATACTGAGCGATAGTATAATTCAATATGTTCAATCTTGGGGAACATGCCACTACGTTCAGCGACTTGATAAAGCCCCATGAGTGCGGCTAGAAAGAAGGTAATAAAGGCAACCCAGATATTAGCTAGACTTAGTCTGCTTGCGTGAGGATCATTTGCATAATTATTTGCGTGGTCATTTGCATCCATTATTCATCTCCTGCTTTTAAAGAGCCTTCAAACTCGTCGTTCGAGACTACAAGCAACTGAGACCACATGTAGTCATGCCCTAGCCCACAATATTCGTTACAGAACATAGGAAACTTACCTTCTTTCGGAAACGTAGTGTTAACCTCAGAAATGTAGCCTGGAACGATCATCGTATTGAAGTTAGTGAAAGCTGTATGTACACCGTGCAATACATCTGCACTAGCGATACGAATTTTAATGGGAACACCCACCGGAACTTTCATGTTATGCGGGAAGAAGCCGTAGCGTGCGGCGACCATTGTGGCTACCAACGAGCCATCTTCAGCCTTGTGTACGCCCAAATTATCCTCATTGAATTCTTCAGATAAATGTAATGTGGTTGAATTTATTGTTTCTACGTTACTGGGGGGATGAATATTTTTATTTACTGCGTAAGCAGCGAGAATGCCCATCATCACAAAAGCCATTGCGAATGAGAGAATAACCCACTTTTTTTCTTTAGCATCTACATGCATATCATATGCTCCTATATGTTTGGATTAGTGGGTTAATTTACGGGGCCGTGAGGTAAGAAATAGCCATAAAACATATACAGCCAACCTAAGACCATAAATACAAAATACACCATTAACATTGCCCATGTTCCTTTAGGTGCTTCAGCAATTGCTTGTGCTTGCTCCTCAGAGGTAAGTTCTACCATTTCTTTCTCCTTTAATTTGTATCAGATATTTAGCTACTTCCAGCCCTTTAATAATTACATCCCTGTTGTTTTAACGTATTAACATAGGTTAGAAAAAACCAAAAATACCAGTGTTTCAGAACAAATCTCAGGAATAAAAAAAGGTGCTCATTTGAGCACCTCTATTCTTGTTTGGGTTTAAAGTGAAAGATTACGGACGCATATAAGCGTATCCTTTTTCCTGCAACTCAAGGATGCGGATTGCACCCGTAGGCACTCTTGTAACACCTTCAATAATCTTAGGCTCTTGCCCGCCATTCTTTTTAGCAATAAATTTCAGAGTGCCTTCACAAACACTCATTTTAATACCGTGTTCCGACATTAAGTTTTTGACTTCATCGGCTGATGAACTCGATGCTTTGAGTAACGTAACGCCAGGACCAAAAACAACTATTTCAACATCTACAGCATCTTTTCCTAGCTGTGTTTTAAGGTTCTTTGCATTGTTGATCGCCATCTTATGAACAAGAGGGTCGTTAGTATTCACTTGAATGACCATCTTGTGATCGGCTGCAAATGTTAAGCTTGGGATAAATATAAGTAGCGCAAATAACGCAGATAAAGTTCGTGAAATCATAGTTTTTGTTCCTTAGGAATAGGGATGTTCATTACAACGGTAGAATTCTGCTTATTCGCAGTCAGGCTCTTTGTCACCCTTCTTTCCGTCCTTCTTCTTGTCATCTTTGCTATCACCACCTTTATTATCAGCTGGTTTCTCAGCTTCAGTCGCGACCTCAGCAGCTTTTTCATCTGCAAAAGCTACATTTGCAGAACCAGCCAAAAGGCTAAGTAATAACATAATCGGGGATAATTTCAGGAGAGTATTTTTTTTCATTACGGTTTTCTCTGTTGATTGGAGATTATTTCTAATAGGAATCACTTGCCGTAGTTATTTTGTAGTGAGGTCAAATGAAAGTTAACAAAAAAATATCATACTGATCCAGCAAAGAAACTAACACAGGTTAATAAAAGGTGTTACTCATCTTCATCTGATGCCTTGGCCGAATAATATTGAGCTAGTTCATCAATTTCCTCTTCAGTCAAACGTGAAGCAAGTGCACGCATAAGGCTATAGTGATCATTCTCACGGTCACCTTCTTTGAATGCCATCATGGTTTCTTTGAAGTACTCTATTTTTTGACCTTCTAAAATAGGGATTTGATAACCTCGTTTCATCGCATCTTCATTATGGCAAGTGTTACAGGCTAATAAGTAGCGTTTGCTGTCGCCCACATTGGCTAATACGGGTGCTTTTTCTCCCTTCGGCACACCCAGCATCTTTTCAGGGGTTTGAGTTGCATACCAGGCTGAGATATCAGCCATGTCTTTTAAGCTCAGTTCACGAACCTTTTTGGTCATGCTCTTGTTCTCACGCAAGCCCTCTTTATAATCGTGTAGTTGCTTGAATGAATAAGCTGTAATTTGCCCGGCAATGCTAGGAGTGTCGTCATCTTCACTGACTCCAGTATCGCCATGGCATTTGCTACATTTCCCTTTTTTCGCAAGTACTTCTCCAAGTTTTGCGTCGCCTTGGTCTGCTAATTTGATATTCGAAGGAGTCCATTTGAAGTCTTTACTAGGTTCTGTAGGTTCTCCATTTTGAGTTAATGGATTGATTTTAAATGAAGGAAGGCTATCTGCCGCAGACTTCACTTCTTCTGTGGCCTGTTCCATAGCATTTTTCCCTGCTTGCATCATTTCTGTCATCGGGTCTGCAGCAAAGCTTGTATGTCCAAAAGTAACAAATAATACGGTGAGTAATAATTGAGTAGATTTAATCATTTGGTACTCCTTAGTTTAATGGTTGAGTTAATGATTTGATGGATTGGCTGATGCGGCTTTAGAAAGGTTGTCGATGATTTTTTTATCAACAACGGGGAAGCTTTGATCTAGAACAACCATTTCAACAGACGGCACGATAACGGCATTTTTACCTAATAGCTTATCGGCGGTATATTGAGAGAAAGAGCGGTAATGAAGTTTTGCCAACACTTTTACTTCTTTACTACCATCCTCCAGATTAAACGCGTAATTTGAATCGCGGTGTCCTTTGGGAGGGATGGTATTCGTGTCGGTAAAGCGAGCTACTTCCCATGGAAATTGTGTGAATTTACCGTCTTTATCCACTGCATTTGCATTAAAAATAGTAGTGCCTTTAGGTAGCCCATTTTCTTTGGTTAATGTGCCTGAGCGCATTAGTTCACGACCTTGATCGTCTGTTACAACGACTTCTAGCCAGATTTGGCGCACGTTAGTTAAACTGGTTGGCAGGTTGTGTCCGGCGCGATCATTGTTCACTCTTACTACTAATTTATGTAGCTGCCCGTTTTGCGGGAAGATAGACAGCTTTAATGAGGCTGCGCTCTGTAGTCTTTTTACGGCTTCTTTAGTGTGTTTAGAATCATTACCTTCTCCATTTAAGACCGCAGTGACTACCGCATTGCCGCCTACAAAGCCATGATCATGAACCACTTTACGGAGAGGCCCTCCCATTCCGGCAAAACCACCTATTTGTGAGTTCTCAAGTTTGTGAGCGGGTTTCATTTCGTCTGCAACGCGTATTGCTGTTGCTACAGGAACCATGTGGCAGTCCATACATTGCACATTATTTTGTGCATAGGTTGAATATTTCCATTCATCGTAAGTACGTTCAATCGGGAAATTATTACCGGGATGAAAAATATTATGACAGTTGCCACAAAACTTAGAGCTGGTGTGGTGTTCAGAGTATTCAGTGGCATGGAAAGGTGAGACGGGTTCAGGGTCTTTTAGTGTTGCTCTTTTAACAGAACCTGGATCCATTACAAATGAGCCATTGCCATGTTCCAGAACGGCCGTTTTAGCAATGTTTGAACCTGATATGGTATGGCAGACATCACAAGAAACACCTTTAGAGGCAATGGAAGGTGCTGTGAATTTACCGTGCTTGGCACCGTCACTAGATTCAGGGTCAAACTTGATTGTCTGCGTCGCGACACCAATAGGCGTATGACAAGCACCACAATAGTTCATCATTTTACCGCCAGTTGCTTTTTCAGCTAATGCCCATTCGGCTTGAAAAACAGGATCGTTGAATGAGTTTGAATGCATAGAGCCTTTCCAGCCTTCGTATTGACGAGGATGACATTGTGCGCAGACTTCAGGATCAGTCCAATTTTCTACGGTTAATGTTCGATGGCCTTTTACTGAAAGATAAGAAGGTTTGAATTTTAAGTCACCATCATTGGCTTTTTCTGGTTTTGTGGATTCAGCTGCTTTGCTAGGAGGAGGTGTGTTATCTGCGTTAGTTGTGCTTATTTGGCTAAGCAGAAGAACCAGTCCGCTTGCCATTATCATTGCTGACTTTATTCCCATTACACGCTCCTTTAATTCACGAGTTTATCCCTGTTGGCAGTAATCTGTAATCAATGAGAGAAGCTCTATAATTTGATCTGTTTATGAAAACTAACATTAGTTAAAAAGAGAGGGCAATTCTTTAACTTATGTTAACTTATATCAAGTTTTGTGATTTATATCTGACTGATATTAAAGACATATAAGGCCTGCTCAGTTTCTTTTATTTCTGAAAAAGCGTGTTGTCGAAAGAGAGGGAATGGAGGGGGTGAAGGGAATGATGATGAGTTTTTTATTGAAAGTCAGAATCAAAAAAAGGCTCTGATAAATCAGAGCCTTTTAGTCGTTAAGATATTGCTATCTATTCGATACTAGTACTACTAACCACCACCAAACACATCAGCAGTAATGTTGTTTAACCAACTAATGGCATTGGCAGCTTCACGTTTATGAGCTTCATCCGATGCATCCATGGGTGTTAAACCACCGGCAACTTTAGTGATCTTGGAACGATCTTCTGCAAGACGGTAAACCGCAGCTACTGAGATGCCCCAGTCTTTAGCAATAATGGAATAACACGTATTAACATAAGACGGGCTGCCAGGCTCTTTGCCAGCTAACATAGCGACGACTGCTGAGGCACAAACCTTCGCTTGTGAGTTAGCAGCATATCCAGATTTCGGCATGCCTTTAGCAATACTTGCGTCACCAATAACATGGATGTCTTTATGGATAGTCGATTCAAAAGTACCCAAATCAACAGGACACCAGCCTTTATCGTTGGCTAAACCCGCATCGGCACCGATCTTTCCGCCTTTTTGGGCAGGTATGACATTGATAACAGCACCTTTAATCGTTTTGCCTGAAGCGGTAGTAACACTCATTGCTCCAGCGTCAACTTTAACAACACCATCTTCTTTGATGTATTCAATCATAGAGTTGTCAGTGCCGAAGCCGTAGAACTTCTCCCAACCTTGTACAAACAAGCCGTATTTTGAGAATTTCTTTTTAGAGTCAACATAAATCACTTTTGACTTAGGCTTCTCTGCTTTCAAGTAATGACAGATTTGGCTGACGCGCTCAGGAGGTCCAGGAGGACAACGGAAAGGGTTAGGGGGTGGCGCGATAATAACAGTGCCGCCATCTTTCATTGCCGTTAATTGGTTACGGAATGTTGTCGTCTGTTCGCCTGCTTTCCATGCATGAGGGATTGTTTTAGCAACATCAGCGTCATAGCCTTCAATGGTATCCCATTTAAAGGAAATCCCCGGTGCTACGATACAACGATCATAGTCAAAGCTTGCGCCGCCTTTGGTAGTTACTTTCTTGGTTTTAGCATCAATACCCGTTACATAATCAAAGACAACCTTGATGCCTTCTTTTTCAATAGCAGAATATCCATGCTTAAGGGAATCAAGTGTGCGATCGCCACTTAATACTTCGTTACTCAAGTAGCAAGTATAATAATCCTTGTTAGCTTCAATAAGGGTTACTTCAATGCTAGGGTCTGCCATATGTACGTATCTTGCTGCTGTTGCACCAGCAGTTCCACCACCTACGACAACCACTTTTTTAGATGCGCCAAACGCCAGTGAGGGTACGCCCACACCGATAATTCCAGTTGCAGTAATCGCACCAAGACCTTTCATAAAATTTCTACGACTTGTATTTGTACTCATTGTGTTTCTCCTTAGTCTCTGATTACTTACTACCGTAATATTCGATTAATGCTTCAATTCCCGCAGGGCCGTGCTTTTTGTGTAGCTTCTTCAGCTTCTTTGCCATTTTCTTGGGTGCTTTGCGGTCTTTGTTTTGGAAGTCCATTATCTGACCCGCGAGGTAGTCTTTCCATTGTCCCTTGAGGAAACCTGCATCGTCATCCGCAACGGTTCCGCCTTCAGTGTGACATTTTTCACAGTACTTATCGTGTAATTTAGCGCCTTCTGTGGCTTTGGCTGAATCAGACTCTTGTTCAGCAGCAGTGAATGTTTGCTTGGAAAAGAACTCTCCCATTTGTTCAAATTCTTCTGTGGTGTAGCCTTTAGCAAGACGCCCCATGATGGTAGAGGGAATGTCGCCGCTCTTATAGCCTTCCATGGTTTCAACCAAATAAGCAGAGGACATGCCTGACAATGTGGGGATAGAAGGGCCGGCACTAATGCCACTACCATGGCAACCTGCGCAAGTATTGCCAATCATGCTAGCACTTGCACCCATCATTAAAGGTTTTTGTTCTTTATCTGCGGCAATGGCGGTCGTTAAAGATAGGGCTATAGCCAAGCTTGAGACCAGCCCGGATGTAAAAATAGCCCCTCTGGAAAATAAGTTCATCATTGTGCTCTCCTAGTGGTTTTGGTTTTAGAGATTCCTTGAATAATAAGACTTCATCCAAGTAACAAGAGGTATCAGCAGGTGAAATGACTTGTTCCCCTATAAACAAGACTATAATTAGGTTTTATTGGAATAAAACTAACACAGGTTAATTTCTGCTGATTAAGCCTCAGCCAATATTCTAGAAATATTCTTTTCATTGCACATCACAAGTGCTGTGTATGTCAGGAATAGGCTCAAAGTTTCCAGTATAAAAACGGGGTATTTTATATCAGACCTTTCTGGTAAAGTAGCTGGCTTTTAGGCTTTGCTGTTTCAGCTACGTTACGATTATGAAATTTCTGTTTGATTTTCTTCCTGTTGTGCTGTTTTTTGCGGCTTACAAATTATTTGGAAGTGTACCGCCAGAGCTTATTCAAACGGTTAACCAAATACCTTATGTTGACCTTTTACAAAGTAATCCCAAGGATGCATTTATTTTTGCCACCTTGGTTTTGTTGATTGCCAGTGTCGTACAAAATGTTCTTCATTGGTTGGTGTATAAACGTTTTGAAAAGATACATCTTATTTCGATGGCTGTATTGCTGGTGTTTGGAAGTATGACAATTGCTTTCAAAAACCCTCTTTTTCTGATGTGGAAAGTTAGTATTTTCAACTGGCTTTTTGCCGTTGTCATCTTCGGCAGTTTATTCATCGGTAAGAAAACTCTAATAGAGCGCATGATGTCCCAAGCCATTAGTGTACCCAAGAAGACTTGGAGGACAGTCACTGTTATGTGGGCTGTATTCTTTATCTTTATTGGCGTATTAAACCTTATAGTAGCCTTTTACTTTCCGGGTGAAGACCTGAAGAACTGGGTGAATTTCAAATTATTTGGAATCTTTGGTTTAACGTTTGCCTTTATGATTGCACAGGCGGTTTATCTCAGCAGATATGCTACAGATACTGATGGACTGGATGAGAGCCGAGAGCCTCAAAAATAAGGAAGTTTAATGTTATACGCTATTATGGCTGAAGATGTGAATGATAGTCTGGATAAGCGTTTGGCAGCTCGACCCGATCATGTCGCTCGTTTGCAGGTGCTACGAGATGAGGGGAAGTTAGTATTGGCAGGGCCATATCCTGCGAATGATTCAGATGATCCTGGAAGTGCCGGTTTCACAGGCAGTTTGATTGTTGCTGAATTTGAATCTTTACAAGCGGCTCAACAATGGGCGGATAATGATCCTTATATAACCGCTAATGTTTATAAAAAAGTAGTGGTTAAGCCCTTTAAAAAAGTATTTTAGCTACTACACTAAAACAATACTGAAACGATGTAATTAAATTTGAATCATACAAGAAGAGAGAGAAAATGAATAAAAAGAAGCAAATATTAAGTGTTTTAATGGGATGTACGCTCATCACCTCTTTGGTTTATGCTAAAGATGAAAAAGCGGTAGCGTCAGTCAATGGTTCGGCTATTTATCAAGAAGCTCTGGATGCTTATCTTGGCGTAGTAAACCGTTCTCGTCCTACGAAAGTTGATGCTGCCACAGCTCTTGATGATTTGGTAGTCACTGAGCTTGCGCTTCAACAGGCCAAGAAAGATGGTTTTAATGAACGTGCTGATGTTAAGCAGCAGATCAAGGAAGCGGCCAAAAAGATTTTGTTGACCACCTGGACTCGCGAGAAAAGTGAGAACATGAAAGTCAGCGATGATGAAATCAAAGCGGCTTACGACAAGGCTATGAAAGGTCAGTCAACAGATGAATATAAGGCGCGTCATATTTTGGTGAAAACTGAAGATGAAGCAAAGAAGCTTATCAAAGCATTAGCGGATGGTGGTGATTTTGTAAAACTAGCTAAAGAAAAATCTACGGGGCCGTCTGGACCCAATGGTGGTGATTTGGGGTGGTTTAAATCAAAAACCATGGTGCCACCTTTTGCTAAAGCGGTAGAAAGCTTGAAGAAAGGCGATGTGAGCAAAGAGCCTGTAAAGACTAGTTTTGGATATCACGTTATCAAGCTTGAAGATAAACGTGCTGCCAAGCTTCCGGATATGGAAGCTATGAAGCCACAGCTAAAACGTGCACTTGTTCAGGAAAAAATGATTGCTTATATTGATTCTTTGAAGGAATCAGCGGATATAAAAATCAACCTTCCGGAGCCTAAAGCTGCGGCAGATGAAAAAGAAAAAGCTAAAAAATAAACTCTAAAAACCATTCCAAATTAATAGTCTAACAGGTTGGGTCATCCCTTCCCTGTTGGGCTGTTTCATCTCGTAGCGTATTTCTTCGTATTCTAACTATTTAGTCAAAGTAAACTATTAATATTTTCCCAAAAGTATTTTACATAGCAAATTAGTCACAAGCTCTAGCATGCTAATACTTTCAGACAATTAATACATTCCAAGCATATAACGATGTTTTCCTCTTAACCTTTAGGAAAGTACACTGACTAGTCTCGTACAGTCTTGTGATATTTTCAATATAGTGTTTTTTGCACTATTGTTTAGACCGATGGATAATCGGATATGTCATTTATTTAACCTCGGAGATAATCGTAATGCTACAACCATGGAAACAACTGCTGATTGATAGCGGAGCAGAATTTGAGGATGGTACGTTGGTCTCTTTTGGGAATTCTGATCAAGAAAGAAAAATATCTCCCGAAGATAATCTCATTTGTGATCTTTCACAGAGTGGAATGATCAAAGTGCAGGGTGCAGATGCCGCTGATTTTTTACAGAATCAGTTAACTAATGACATCAAATTTGTCACTGATTCACGGGCACAACTAAGTGCCTGGTGTAATCCAAAGGGACGAACTATTGCTACTTTCATTATCCACAAGCGACAGGATGCTTATTACTTATCCTTGTCGGCTGACTTGATGGAATATGTATTGAAGCGTTTACAGATGTATGTGATGCGCTCTAAAGTCACCTTGGAAGATGTGACAGATTCCATTGTCCATTTTGGATTCTCAGGTTCTAGTGCGCCGGAAAAATGGCAGCAATGTTGTGACGGTAATTTACCCTCCGGTGATTATGATGCAAGAGTCATGGGTGATTTGAGTCTTATTAAAATCCCGGGTGTTGAGCCACGTTATGAAGTCATTGGCGAGTTTGAAGATGCTTCGCGTCTTTGGCAAAGCCTGAGTGATCAGCTAACTCCGGTAAACGGAGAAGTCTGGTCGTATCTGAATATTGTCTCAGGGTTGCCGGTAGTGACTCATGCAAGTCAGGAAGCATGGATTCCCCAGATGTTGAATCTGCAAATCATTGATGGCGTTAACTTTCAGAAAGGTTGCTTTCCTGGGCAGGAGATCGTGGCTCGTTTAAAATATTTAGGGAAAAACAAGCGTCGTGTGTATAGATTAGGTATTGGTACGGATGCCGTACCCGATATCGGTGAGTTGATAGTCGCGGAAGGAGAAACAGCTGAAGCGGGTAAGGTGCTGAACGCGGCGTTGAATTCAGATGGCAATGTTGAAGTGTTGGCTGTATTAAAGATTGCTATGGCTGATAAGCCGTTGTTTCTTGCCAACACAAAGGGCGCTACTGTTACCGTGCTTGAGCTGCCTTTCTCAGTGGATGAGGAATAATCAAGAAAAGTTAAAGCCGCTACACAAGATTACGGGATTGTTTGTTACGAGATTATATAACGTATCGATTTCCCGTGTTTCGCTATCGCGCAACACAGGTTTACGTCTTGTTGTTTAGTTATTTCGTCAAGCTGGCAAACAACGTAGGTAACTTTTCTGGTAAACGATCAACGTGGTCGATGATGGTGTAGTTATTCTCACCAAAAATCCGTTTCACATAATCATCCGCGTTCGGGTCGAGTGTTAAACAATAGGTCAATACACCCGTGCTATAAAGCTCTTCTACCGCCTTTTTAGTATCATGGCGTAAATGCTGTGGATCACGCTCATCAATATCCGCAGGTTCACCATCGGTTATGAGCAATACCAACTTACGTCGTTCCTGTTGTTTTAACAGATGAGAACCCGCATGACGTAAAGCTGCTCCCATACGGGTTGACAATCCACCTTTCATCCCCGCCAAACGTGACTTTGACTCATCATCAAAATGCTGATTAAAGTCTTTAAAGCGGTAATACTGCACGTCATGACGACCATCAGAGGCAAAGCCGTGAATAGCAAACGGATCACCGATACCTTCGATGGCAGTTGCCACTAAGGTAGAGGCTTCACGCGTCAGTTGTAATACGGTCTTTTCTGAGCCGCCCATGGGTTCATTGGTGGATTCAGATAAATCGAGTAACAATACTACAGATAAATCACGCGTTTTTAACACGTTGCGCATGGTGATGCGGGTATTGGGTTGTTCGCCCATACGAATCGCAATCATGGCATCTATTGCGGCGTTAATATCAACTTCGTCGCCATCTTCCATATTACGCTGGCGTTGTACACCTTCTGGAGTAAGCATGTCGATAATCTGTTTGATGCGGTGTGCAATAGGTTTGTATTCATCAAGAATCATTTGAATATCTTCGACATGACCACGTGGTTGACGACGTTCATAAACCGTTGCCCAATCAGGGCGATGCAGTTGAATCTGATAATCCCATTCTTGATAATGAAAAGGGTCAGACACAGGCTCTTTACCCCAGGCATCATTAAAGCTGTTAGCACCATCGGTTAGATCATCTTCGTAAAAACGCATAACGTCTTTATTGGTCCAAATTTCCTGTGCATCATCACCTGCCAGTTCACAATCCACTTCGTGCGCCATCATCAATGCGCTAACTTCACGTCTGACTTGTTGTTGGCTGGCGGGAACGTAGTCGAACTCTACATCGCCAGTGAATTCTTCAAATTCCCACACATAACGATTATCGTCACGATAGGGAATATCAATACGCTCAAGGATACGTAAACTAGGGACTTCTTTTCGCTTTGAGAATAAATTGAAAATATCTAAACCAAGGTTCCAACAGAATTTATTGTTGTCTTGGTTTTCTTCAATTTCCTCGTGAAAGGTCTTTGCGAATGCATTTAACTCAGCATCATCAGAAGTGACCGAGTCATCCAGTAACATGAGTGAAAGATGTACCAAAACTGGCATAGATGGGTGTTCTGGTTTATTGTCCTCATGATCTGCTTCTTCCATCATTCGACGCCAAAGTTTTTTAAGCCCTGGAAATTCAGCCACGGCTTTGAACTCAATGCGAGCATCTTCAACCAGACCGATAAAAAACATTTGAGCAGGGCTTAGGGCTTCAGCAGAGATAGGCGAAGTTGAATAAACCATGTGTGATGCCATATGCGCGGCAGTGGCACGATAGACTTCTAGCCCCGCGATGTCACCGTAGTCGTCAAGCGCATCAGGTAGGTGAAATATACGATGTTCGATATAAGGACGAAAATCAGCAAAATCAGCACCTGTCGGGCGTAAGAAAAAATCACGACCCCATAAAGCACGAAGATAAAAATTTAGCTTTCGCTGGGTTTTTACGAACAGAATACCGCGACGTTCTTTTGCTAACATCGCGCGACTATCCGCCGACTCAAGATTAAAGTAAGCAGTTAGGTTGTTAAAATCACGACGATAAGCTTGAGCACCAAAGTTTGCCCAGCGACGTAAACCACTTAATGTGAGTTTAGATAGCAACTGATCAATATGATTCAACATCGGACGCACTCCACGTGAAGCGGTAGATGCTAATTGATGAATGAGGGTGAGATAACCACGGAATAATTCAGCATCACCCAAGTTACGAGCGGCTGTTGGCATACTTGCAAATAATAGAGAAACCACTTCGGCAGAGGTCATGGATGAGAGTTTTAAAGCGGCTGATAGACAATCACCGATAACATCTTCACCACATTCTTTAGCGACTAATGGCATTTCTTGAATGTAAGAAATAACCACATCCGAGCCACGACCTAAGTTACACAGACTTTTTGCACCATCCATATAGATTTGCAAGCCAGTCGGTGACATAACCCGTGAGGCTTCTTGAAAAGTGCTGTTTAACACGTCCCTAATTTCAGGAGCCGCATCTTTAAGGAATTCTTCGTAGTCTTCGAGTTTTATTGACATAATTTCATCTCATTCACTAATCACCTCTCTTCAGAGGGTATTGTAAAAGCAGAAAGTAGGTCGTATAAGCGATAGCGCCATACGATAAAAAACTGTTAATTCAGTAGCTTGCCGGATGACATCCCTTATTCGATCTACAAATCGTAGCTTTTACCCAAAGAATGTTTCAACAGCTGCATTTAATGTATCACGCATATCTGGATCATCTGTTAACGGAGTTACCATCGTCATGCTACAGGCATCTAATGGTGATACACCTTTAGCGATTAGCTGACCCGAATAAACCAATAAGCGAGTAGAAATACCTTCATCTAGACCGTGACCTTTTAAGTTACGTGCACGATGTGCAATGTGTACTAGTTTCTCAGCGGTTGGGACATCAACGCCAGATTCTTTAGCGACGATGCTTATTTCTGTCTTTTCTTCAGGGTAATCAAAGTCCATGCCACCAAAACGTTGTTTAGTTGATTGCTTTAGGTCTTTCATTAAACTCTGATAACCAGGGTTATAAGAAATAACTAACTGAAAATCAGGGTGCGCTTGGATCAACTCACCTTTTTTATCTAAAGGTAGGCTACGACGGTGATCGGTTAGAGGGTGAATAACAACCGTAGTATCTTGGCGTGCTTCAACGATTTCGTCGAGGTAACAAATAGCACCCATCCGCGCCGCTGTTGTCAGCGGACCGTCTTGCCATTTAGTACCATCTGCATCAAGCAGAAAGCGACCTACTAAATCAGATGCGGTCATGTCTTCATTACAAGCTACTGTAATTAAAGGTTTACCCAGTTTCCAAGCCATGTATTCAACAAAGCGAGACTTACCACAACCCGTAGGTCCTTTGATCATCATCGGCATACGAACGTCGTAGGCAGACTCATATAGCTCTATTTCTTGACCAACTGGCTCATAATATGGCTCATCTTTGATTACATATTGGTCGGCATCTACGATATTTTCAGTAATGGACATAGCTACTCTCTCTTTGTTCGCTAGATCTTATTTTCGGATCTAAAGTTAATATGTTGTAAACCTGCTGTTAACACAGACAGGGTACAAATTTAAATTATTGGATAATTACTTCTCATCCTCTGTTTCGACTTCACCACACCAGCCTGCGGCACGTGCCTCTTCAAAGGCTTTACCATGAATACGTTCATGCTTTTTAAGTAACTCAGGGGGTAAGTGACTCATAAGGCAGCCGTATTTATCCCATTCTTTATTGACCTTATCCAGCAAAGCATCAATCCCTGCTAAATTCCAGCCTTCACAGGTTTCAGTTTCTTCAATTAAGCCGAAGACCCATGCATCACGAATAATTTTTGCTATTGTGGTCATTCCACCATTGATTTCGTTATCAATACCAATGTATGTATCAGGACGTGCCATAAAATTTCTCTAAAAAACTATCAATTATGCATGAAGTATAAATTATTTATGTTAAAACTCAGTTAATAATTAAGTTTTAACATAAATAATTTAAAAAAAAAGCCTCTGACAGAAACTATATCCGACAGAGGCTTTTGAGTTACCTCACGATGTTACTGCTTAAACAGAAACGCCGCGATGTATAACCATTGCTGCACCTGCTGACTGTGCAAAGTTATCAAAACCTAACAGACGAACATGGTTGTCTGGGTGGGCTTTATGACAAGCTTCAACTTCAGCTAGAATAACGTCTACATCTGTCTCACCAAACAAAGGTAGCTTCCACATGTACCAGTAATTGCTAACTGCATTTTCTGGTTCTGTGTGCTCAATACCTGGGTTCCAGCCTTTATCAACAATGTATTGAATTTGAGCGCGAGTAGACTCTTCGGTCAAAGGTGGAAGGTAAGAAAAAGTTTCGTATTTACGGCTTTGAGCAGCATCGCTTAAGCTTGATCCGTAATCTTGTACATCACTCATGTGATTTACTCCATAATAATTAATTTAAATAGCATTTTCGATCCTCTCGCCTTTATAAAGACAAGAGGAAGAAGATAGCTATCTTATTTATGTGCTACGTCAATCTTGTCAACAGTGTCAAATTCGAATTTGATCTCTTTCCAAGTTTCCATTGCAATCTTAAGCTCTGGGCTATGAGAAGCAGCTTTCTTAAGGATGTCTTTACCTTCTTTCTCAAGCTCCACACCCATGTTACGTGCCTCAACACAAGCTTCAACTGCAACACGGTTTGCAGCTGCACCCGCAGCATTACCCCAAGGATGTCCAAGCGTACCACCACCGAACTGAAGACAAGAGTCATCACCGAAGATGCTAACTAATGCAGGCATGTGCCATACATGGATACCACCAGAAGCTACTGGGATAACACCAGGCATTGAACCCCAGTCTTGATCGAAGAATAAACCACGTGAGCGATCTTCTTTGATGAATGAATCACGCATTGTGTCAATCCAACCCAAAGTAGCATCACGATCGCCTTCCAATTTACCAACAACAGTACCTGAATGAAGGTGATCACCACCAGACAAACGAAGTACTTTAGTAAGAACGCGGAAGTGGATACCATGATGAGGGTTGCGATCAAGTACCGCATGCATTGCACGGTGAATGTGTAGCAACATGCCGTTGTTTTGACACCATTGTGCTAGCTGAGTATTTGCAGATAAACCACCGGTTAGATAGTCATGCATGATGATAGGAGCGCCAAGCTCTTTTGCGTATTCAGCGCGTCTCATCATTTCATCCGAAGTAGGAGCTGTTACGTTTAGGTAGTGACCTTTACGCTCGCCAGTCTCAGCTTCTGCTTTATGGATAGCTTCCATAACGAAGTCAAAACGAGCTCTCCAACGCATGAATGGCTGAGAGTTAACATTCTCATCATCCTTCGTGAAGTCAAGTCCGCCACGAAGACCTTCATAACATGCACGACCGTAGTTCTTAGCAGAAAGACCCAACTTAGGCTTGATAGTACAACCAAGAAGAGGACGACCATATTTGTTAAGAATATCACGTTCTTGTTGGATACCCTGAGGAGGTCCATTACACGTCATAACATAAGCAATAGGGAAACGGATATCTTCTAAACGAAGTGCACGTAGTGCTTTAAATCCGAATACGTTACCTACGAGAGAGGTTAGAATGTTTACTACAGAGCCCTCCTCAAATAGATCGATTGGGTAAGCGATAAATGCGTAGAAACATGTGTCATCACCTGGTACGTCTTCGATTGCGTAACAACGACCTTTGTAGTAGTCAAGATCTGTTAATAAGTCAGTCCATACAGTAGTCCACGTACCTGTTGAAGATTCTGCTGCAACCGCTGCTGCAACTTCTTCACGAGGAACGCCGTCCTGTGGAGTGATTTTGAAACAAGCCAGAATATCTGTTTCTTTAACAGTGTAATCTGGTGTCCAATACGTTTCGCGGTATTCTTTTACGCCCGCATCATATTGCTTAGCCATATGTGTATCCTCTTTAATAATAAATATAGAGTGAAATAAAATGTCTGTTGACATGCCAGAGGCTGAAACGCTGTTTATGCGCATCCCAACTTCGGGCAAGCCGCGTAGTGTGCACGAGTTAATCCATAAGTGACACTAAAATAATTGCACTTATTGATAAGAAAACCTTATAATTAAATAAATACTTGATTTACTTGGGTTACAGACATTAAAAGGTTGTTGTTTTTCTTTATAATAAGATTAACTGAGTGTTTTTACTTTTAAAGTAAGGCGAGCATTATACAGGAATGCGTCAGTATTTCCACCGACGATGATTCTTTGAGGAGCCGGAACATGCATCATATTAGTCTCAGACAAATTCATATCTTTGAAGCGGTTGCACGTTATCAAAGCCACACCAAGGCGGCGGCTATCTTGCATATGTCACAACCGGCTGTTTCTATGCAAATGAAGCAGATGGAAAAGAGTCTTGATATTAAGCTGATAGAACGTGATGGTAAATCCATTACATTAACGCGTGAAGCACAGTCACTGCGAAAATATACCCAGAAAATTGTGCAGTCTTATCAGTCGCTTGAATCCTATGTCGATAATATACAAGGAGCCGAGGAGGGACATCTTGTTATTTCTGCGACCAACACAGCCAACCACTTTACTTCACGTATTTTGTCTGCGTTTGCGCGATTACATCCTAATGTCAATTTGAGTCTGGATGTTACTAATCGCAAAACCATTTTATCTCAACTGGAGCATAATGAGCCAGATCAGGTAATTATGGGTGAGCCTCCAGAAGGGTTGGATCTTGACTGGGAAATTTTAATGGATAACCCTTTGGTTATTATCGCTCCGGCTGATCATCCTTTGCGTGACGAAGAGAATATTCCACTTAAGCAGATTTTTGAGGAAAAATTTGTTAGCAGGGAATCAGGTTCCGGAACGCGTAAGGCCATTGAGAGGCACATCAAGGAACATGGGATTCATTGTGAAAGTGGTTTGGAGATGAGTAGCAATGAAGCCATCAAGCTGGCTGTTGCCGCAGGCTTCGGTTTGGGTATTGTGTCTGAGCACACGATTGAACTGGAAGTCAAAAGTAGCTACTTGTGTACGTTGAATGTAGAAACATTTCCTATTTTGCGTCATTGGCATTTGGTGACGCGACAAGGAAAGCCTTTGTCGCACATTGCTGCTGCCTTTCGACAGTTTATAGTGGATGAGTGTAAAAAGAAGAAATCGGGTTAGTTGTTTTGTTGCGGTTGAAGGATTAGATCAGGAATCTTTAGAAGGTGTACGCGGGCGAAAAGTAGTAACGGTTGAGTGGTCAGGCTCATTGCTTGTCTGTTTTTCGTGTTTTCGGTCGTAGAGTTGATGCGCAAATTTATGAAATTCTCCTTGCATTCGTTGCATGGTTTCTAGCGCTTGTTGATCATAATAAACAAATTCATAAGGTACGGGTTCATCGAGGCTTTGTCTCAGTTGGGGTTTAAAGTGACGCCAGGCAAATTCTACGGAGGCTCGTTTATGGGCGTAGACAAATATGATTTCAGTTTCATCAACAATCGCCTGATATTGCATACTTCTTATTGGCACAAAAATACAGGACTGCCCGCACTGGTGAAATAGAGTCCGCATGACGTTATAACTACTAGCTGGTAATAAGCGTTGTTCAACGCCTAACTCGTTACCTTTAGAAAAGATTTCCATTGAACGATTACCTAGTAAGACAATAGGTTACATTTTAGCACTTACTTTCCGATACAAAAAGAACTGAAAATCTCGCCTAATAAATCATCCGGAGTAAACTCACCGGTTATGCGTCCTAAAGCCTCTTGCGCTATTCTAAGCTCTTCTGCTAACAGTTCGCCGGCATTAAAGTCTTTGAGTTGAAGCTCTCCTCGATTTACGGCTTCCTGTGTTTCTGCCAATGCATGTAGATGACGTCTGCGTGCTATAAAAGTAGACTCGGTTTCTGCTTGATAACCCATTCTTTCTTTTAATCGTTCTCTTAGGGCTTCAATACCGTTACTAAATTTGGCAGAGATATGAAGTGTGTTTTCATTGTCGTCATCAGCAAGATCAACAAGATCAGTAAGCAGGTCTATTTTATTAAAGACCTTTAAAACAGGTAAATGAGTAGGTAGCTTATCCAGTATTTCCTGCTCTGCTTTTCCAAGCCCTGTTTGTGCATCCATCAATAGCAAAATGAGATCTGCTTTTTCGATTTCCTGCCAGGCACGTTGAATGCCTATTTGCTCAACCGGATCGTCACTTTCGCGCAGCCCTGCGGTATCAATAATATGTAAAGGCATGCCATCAAGGTTGATCGACTCACGAAGCACATCACGAGTAGTGCCTGCAATTTCTGTAACAATGGCAGTTTCTTGACCGGCTAGAGCATTGAGTAGGCTAGATTTTCCTGCATTGGGTCGCCCAGCAATCACCAGATGCATGCCGTCGCGTAGTAAACTGCCCTGTTTTGCAGTGCTACTGAGCTTGCCAAGCTGTTGCTTGATTGTGTCTAGTTTATTGATAACACTCTCGTCCGCGAGAAAATCAATTTCTTCATCAGGAAAATCAAGTGCTGCTTCTACATACATACGTAGTTGTATCAATGCCTTTAACAGGCTATTAACTTGCTCTGAGAACTCTCCTTGTAATGAACGTATGGCAGACCGTGCTGCCTGCTCCGAACTACTATCAATAAGATCAGATATGGCTTCAGCCTGCGCTAGGTCTAGCTTGTCATTAAGAAAGGCGCGCTCGGAGAACTCGCCGGGTTTTGCCATAACAGCACCCAGCTCAAGGCAACGTCTTAACATCATATCCAGCACGACTTGTCCGCCATGCCCTTGTAATTCCAGTACGTCTTCGCCGGTGAAGGAATGAGGGGAAGGAAAGTATAAGGCAATACCATCATCAATAGTTTGTTGATTTGAATCGAGAAAAGAGGTGTAAGTTGCTTTGCGAGGAGCAGGGAGAGTGCTGGTTGGAAGGTTAAGAATTTCTTGGGCTATTTTAGCAACTTTGTCGCCGGATATTCTGATAATACCCACACCACCGCGACCACTGGGGGTCGCAATGGCGGCAATAGTGGTTGTGTTGTGAGTGTTACCCGTCATTGCAACTACTTTAGCATAATTTTAGCTGCTCAAGTTGTAGCTGTTCAAGCTGAGTAGCTTTACCCGTTACCGACTATCTTTTTATTAATATACCACTGCTGTGCAATAGAAAGCACATTGTTAACCAGCCAGTATAAAACCAGACCTGCCGGGAAGAACAGGAACATGACAGTGAATACAACAGGAAGCCATTGGAAAATCTTCTGCTGCATGGGATCCATTTGCGGTGGATTCAGCTTTTGCTGGAACCACATGCTCGCCCCCATTAACAAAGGAAGAATCAAATAAGGATCCATAATAGACAAATCTTTATACCAGCCTAGCCAAGGTGCTTGACGAAGTTCTACACTTTCTTGCAGCACCCAATATAAACCCATGAAAACAGGAATTTGGATGAGCATAGGCAAACAACCACCGAGAGGATTAATTTTCTCTTTGCGATAGAATTCCATCATGGCCTTCTGTTTCGCTTGTGGGTCGTTTTTATAACGCGTTTGCATCTCCTTCATCTTAGGCGAAAGTTTTTTCATCTTCGCCATAGATTTGTAGCTCATCGCAGAAGGGTAGAAGAAGATAAGCTTGATGGTGATAGTTACGAAGATGATCGCCCAGCCCCAATTGCCAAAGAAGCTGTGCATCAGTTTTAGCAACCAGAATATAGGTTTTGAGACAAACGAGAACACACCATAATCGACCGTAAGGTCAAGACCATCTGCAATCTGTTTTAAATCTTCCTGAATCACAGGTCCAACATAGAGAGTACTTTTAAAGGTATGTTTTGCACCCGGAGCAAGATCGACCAGCGCTGTTTTCAAGCCAAGAATATAGTTAGGCATGGTGTCATGAGGCACCAATTTACTGTAAAACGTATTGGTCTGTTTTTGTGGAGGTATCCAGGCACTAATAAAGTAATGCTCTAGCATAGCCGCCCAGCCACCTTCTATTTTTTTATTGAGTGGATCATCAAAGTCGCCAAAATCATACTTTTCGTATTTATATTTTCCATCTTCATAATCATAAAAAGCAGGGCCAATATAAGCACGTACACCACCAAAAATACCCCCCGTCATTTCTTCAGCTGGCCCACGTCGGAGCTGGCGGTATTCAAATCCAGACCATGCACCTTGTGAGGCGTTATCGACTTCGTGTTCAACGGCGACATTAAACTTACCGCGTTTGAATATATAGCGTTTAGTGACGGTGATGCCCTTTCCATTCGTCCAAGTCAATGGGACAATCAGGGTATCTTCACCTTCAGCTAAGATATATTCGCTTTTTGCTGAAGTGTAGGTAGCGTAGTGATTGGGTGCAAAATCACTGCCTTTTTGACCGGCTATCTGCTTGTATCCTAACCCAGATTGAGCGGTGTATTGCTTGGCTCGGTCAAGGATAATGACGGGCTTATCCTGCTCATCAATACTGATGGGGTAGGTAGGCAGGTCTGCGTGTTCAATATTGCCACCACGGGTATTAATCTCAAACTGTAATGTGTCTGTTTTAATACGGATAATCGAGCCAGCTGAGCCATTCAAGTTATTAGTAGGCGCAGTGTTTGCAATAGTCGGTGGTGTACCCGCAGTTGAGGATGTTTGTGGTACATCTATGCTGGGAGCATCAGTTGATGAGGCATTGGCGGCGGATGCAGTGTTCGTTGGTGCCGATACAGGTTTGGGTGCATGGTCTTGTTGCCAGGCAGTCCATATCATAAAGCCTAAGAAGACGAGTGTTAGATACAATAAGGGGCGTTGCTGATCCATTATGATGCCTCAGAATGCTGGGCGGAGCCCATTTTTTTTCGTATATAACTCCACTGTGTTTCGATCTGTTGAAAAAGTGTGGAGTTGTCAAGTTCAAGAATGAGTGGACGACACATAACAACCATGTCCACTGAAGGTAAGGTGGTGCAATTAACCCGGAAGCTCTCTCGGATAACGCGTTTAATCCGGTTGCGATCAACGGCTCGTTTGGCGCATTTCTTGGAAATTGCCATGCCTAAACGAGGGTGTTCTTGTTGATTTTCTTTCGCTAAGACCGTTATATAACGGTTACCAAAACGAGAAGAGCCAGCAAAAACCTGTTGATACTGTTTGGCTTCGGTTAGCCTATAGTCTCTAGGGAAAGTTGCTGGCTCAGGATTTTGATCCACTCAGATTTTGTCTAGCTAATCTGTTATTTAGTGTGACGGTGTAAGTTGGGCGCGACCTTTTGCACGACGCGCTTTTAATACCTTACGACCACCAACAGTACGCATACGTTTACGAAAACCGTGTGTACGTGCGCGCTTCAAATTGCTAGGTTGAAATGTACGTTTCATGCCAATTTACCTTGAAAATTCGTGATTCCGCTGTAATTATCGCTACTAATATTGCTATTAGTAAATGCCATACTTCATTGCTCTTAAAATTGTTCCTAAAACTAAGGACAATAGAGGCGCGTGAAAGGTACGGTAAGTGACCTATAAAGTCAACTCTTAATGTTAACTATTAGGTAACTATTCAGGCCAATTTGAACCAATGATCTATGTAAGAAAATTCAGATAAAGTTCAATTATTTTATGCGGGCTAGAATTGCTCGGATTTTTCCCGAAGATCGCCACTAATATTTAGTGCTTTGCTCACATCGGAATAAACCAGGACAATTCTATCTCAGCCTAACTTAACCCAAACTATCTAAACGGGTTCCACCAGGGCTTTTTCTCACCTGTGGTTTCTACTGACTTCGTGCTTTTAGTGGTTGATGAATTGGCATCTTCAGCAGCATTCTCATTTTCATCTTTACTCATGATGCCAATAGCGGCGGCGCCAGCAGCAACAGCGCCAGTGGCTATAGCGGTGGCTTTTCCTGCTACATCGCTTGCGGCATCACCTGTCGCATTAGCAGCATCAGATACAACTTCACCTGCTGTTTTAGCGGTATCGGTATCCGTAGCAGTTTCACCGGTAGCTTGAGCAGTCTCGGTACCGGCACAATTTCACCGGCAGCTTGAGCAGTCTCGGTAACAGCTTCACCGGCAGCTTGAGCAGTCTCGGTAACAGCTTCACCGGCAGCTTGAGCAGTATCGGTAACAGTCTCACCGGCAGCTTGAGTAGTATCGGTAACAGTCTCACCGGCAGCTTGAGCAGTATCGGTAACAGTCTCACCGGTAGCTTGAGCAGTATCGGTAACAGTTTCACTGGCTGCTTGAGCAGTATTGGTAACAGTCTCACCGGCAGCTTGAGCAGTATTGGTAACAGTCTCACCGGCAGCTTGAGCAGTATCAGTAACAGTTTCACCCGCTGCTTGAGCAGTATCACCCGCTGCTTGAGTAGTATCAGCAGTAGATTTTGCCGGCTCACTAGCAGTTGAAGTCGTTTCGGGTGCGGCTTCACTAGTTAGTCGAGTATATGTCCATTGAATACAGACATTATCCTTATGCATTTTTGTACAGCTCCAGCCATTTTTTCCAGGAACCTCAGCACTTGCTGTAGTTGCATTGAAGGCAAGTGTGCTAATAAGTAGAGCACTGAATAAAAAAGGGGATTTAACCAATGGGTTATGTTGTTTCATCTTTTGGTTCCTTAAACAAGATATTCAAATTTTTATCACGGTGATTATATGGCATTTCCTATGGCATAGCATCCCAATTAACACACATGATTTATGAATCATTGATTTACACAGTACATTATAATGCTAGATTCTTTAATCTAACCGTTTTCATGGGCGTTAAGTAATTATATTTATTAAATAAACGGGAATTATGATTTTGCTATTTTAGATCAAAAGAACAGCTAGAGAAAAATGCAATATTCGATGAGGTTGGAATGAGTATGAGGCTAGATTGAGAATCTTAGCAGGTTTTTTCTCTAGTTTTGCTATGTAAGCATTTTGGGTTTTTCAAAACCCATCTCGATCGTTTGTCTGGCAGCGCTTTACAAGTTTTCGTTAGCGAGATATGTTTTGTTATTATTCAGTGCTAATCTTGTGATGTAAGAAATTGTCTTGAAGGATGAGCTTACGGGGAACAAGGCATAGGTAGAAACAGGTAGAAAAAGGTATTATGTATATACAAACATTTGAGCAGCTAGGTAAATTTGTTGTTAAGGCTTGCTTAATTTCAATAATGGGCTTTGGATTGGCTTCATACGCACTGGCAGATGACCCATTAATGCAACCAGTACAAGATATTTACTTCCATGAACTGCCTCCACCTTGGGCTTCAGAACCAGTTCCAAAGATAGGTGCTGCCTTACAGGTAGCAAAAATAACGACCCAATCAACTCCCAAACCTGCGCAAAAACCCGTTGTAAAGCATGTGACTCGACCCACTCCTAAACCCGCTGTACAGATTCCAGCTGCAAAGCCAACGACTATTCAATCACTCCTTTCCGCTGCAAATCAAAATAACAGTCAGGCACAATATGATTTAGGTATGCGTTATCAATACGGAAATGGTGTGCAGAAAAGCCGCAGTACAGCCCATCGGTGGTTAAATAAATCGGCTGAAGCAGGTAATGCTCGTGCTCAATATGCGTTATCACTTTTTTATCAGCAATATGCCCGTAACCAACAAGGAGTCAAAAAAGCCTTGCTGTGGTTAAAAAGTGCAGCTGATCAAGGGCTGGCAGATGCACAATACAGTTTGGGCATGATGTTTAAAAATGGCTCTCTGGTTCATAATAATCCGGTAGAATCTAGAAGATGGCTGCAAATGGCAGCCTCACAAGGACACATCGCAGCACAGTTAGCATTGCAATAATATCATTGGAGAATGCCGATCCTCATGTGGCCTATGTTAATCGATAGCGAATCACTGGAATATCCATTTAGCACATCAATAAAAGGACTTTTCAAAGGATGAAATACCAGCTTGAGCTGTCGCCAGATACACATTGCCAATATAGCTTGGTGCAATCAGCGCGGGCTAAATACATTCGAATCAAAATATCGCCAGTAGGTGTGGTAGATGTCGTTGTTCCCAAGCAAGCAAACGACCAACAAGCTCACGACTTTGTTAGTCAACGAAAAAACTGGATTATAAAGTGCCTACAAAAAATTAAGGAAAGCCCCTTATCGGCACCTCCCAAAGTCGTTATTCCAGATCAGTTGTATTTACCGCTAACCGATGAAATATGGAAACTAGACTATAAAGCAACGGGTTATAATGGAATTCAGCTCACTCCTAATATAGTCGACACGCCAAAAGATTTGCTGTTAGAGGGAGAAGTGAAAGATAAAGAACTGGTTTTTAACGTCCTGGAAAAGTGGTTAAAAATCAGAGCAAAATCTTTTTTACCCGATATGTTAGAGAACCTGTCAGTACAATGCGGTCTACCTTATAACCGTTTAACGATTCGTGGACAAAAGACACGTTGGGGAAGCTGTTCTTCAAAACAGAATATCAATCTTAACTACAAATTATTATTTTTTCCTGAAGAGGTGGTGCGCTACGTCTGTATCCACGAACTTTGCCACACCAAGGAAATGAATCATTCAAAACGGTTCTGGGATTTAGTTAAACAGTATGATCCAGATTATCAACAGCATCGTCTGGCTTTAAAAGATTCTAATCATTGTGTGCCAGGAGGTTTGTAGCTCAACTTAAATTCTGCCAACTGAGGATTTTAGGTTAATGATTGCTTAGGGAACTCTGATAAGTTCTTTGTATTAGAAGACATGACTTGTTCAGAGCTTTCTTAGGGCTCAGGAATAAAATAACTTACGAAACTTAACTTACCTTTTACCCCAGCTTGAATGATCTAAAATCGTTACCTTGTTACTACTAGGGAATAAGTTGATTTTTTCGTGACTTGCCAAGATGAGCAAATATTGCTCTAAGCTTTACTAAGGAAGTTACACCAGAAGCTGTTGCATAATGTTAGAATAGCTATAACTGAATGTATCCACTCGAAAAGGCTAAGCTATGACAGAAAAAGCGCCCATTCCTATTGTTCCTGAAGCAGAAACAACGGATAAGCACGTGTCAAAAAAACCAAAGAAGAAAAAAAAGAAAAAGTCTAAAAAAGCGATTATTAAACGTCTGAAACAGAGGATCGAAGACCTGCAAACATTTGATGAGAAAATAATCATCAAATACAACAAAGAAAAAAGTCTCAAGCCTTATCAGGCAGAATTAATACAACTGCAAAAATATCTGGAAGAAACAAAAACCCGAATGATCATATTGTTCGAAGGTCGGGATGCCTCCGGAAAAGGCGGTACAATTCGTCGGGTCACCCGCTACATGAATGAAAAACACTATCGAGTTGTTGCCCTCGGAAAGCCTACCGAGTATCAACGTTCACAATGGTTCTTCCAAAAATATATCACCGAGTTTCCACGCGGTGGAGAAGTCGTGTTGTTTGATAGAAGCTGGTATAACCGCGCCATGGTAGAGCCTATTTTTGGTTTCTGTACCGAAAAGCAATATAAAGACTTCATGAAAGGTGTGATCGGGTTCGAGAAAGACCTAGTGAGACAAGGGACAATCCTGATTAAACTCTACTTTAGTGTAACGAAAAATGAGCAATCCAAGCGTTTCAAACGTCGAAAAGACGACGCATTAAGGCAATGGAAACTTAGCGAAGTAGATTTACAGGCTCAAGAGCGTTGGGATGATTTTACCAACCAGAAATATCAAATGCTTCGACGTACCCATACTAATACCGCCCCATGGACAGTAATACGCTCAAATGACAAACATCAGGCAAGACTAAATGCGATGAAAGTCATCCTCAACTCAGTACCTTATGAACGATTGAATCCAGAACTGGATTTTGTACCCGATTCAAAAGTAGTCATTTCCGGAGCGAGAGAAGTAGAAATGATGGAAGCTGAGAGAGTGAAGAAAGGTAAATTTACGCATTAACAGAATATCACTGCTTATGATATTTCCGTAGACAAGAGAGTTGCTAACGAAGGTTTAGCTGTTTTAGATAAACGTGACTCCTATTTTGCAAAAAACAAATAGCATCATTAGTATTCAAACACAGCTTGAATGTTCCCCACGCTGTGGGAATGAGAAGGTATCAGGTCAATAATTTGGGCTAACTAAAAATCTTCTGCCACCAGCGTCTACGGCTGCCTGTTTGTTGAAATGCATTGGGGAGGTCTATCGGTTGTATTTTGGATAGTATCCAGCTGGGTAATGGGGGTGTTGAGCTGGTTCCGCAGGATGTCCCTAGGTTGTTAGGGTCGAATATTTTAATGAAACTGGGTGTTTCATGATCATCTGCATAGACGATGCCACAATAATCTTCGTCGTGTTCTTGGTGTAATAGTGCATCAATTTCGGGGATGAAAACTTGTAATTTTTCAGCAGAGGAGGGGGTGTCAGGAGGTGTCTCTCCTACTGCATAGATATACCAGCCTTGGTCGTTTTCTTTAACACGTTCCCATAATTCATCAAGTTGTTCCCAACGTAGTACGCCTTTGAATGATCCGTTGAAGGCTTTGAAAAAAGGTTGTTGTTGGGTGTCTGTGATTTCCATATCTTGTGTGGCTATGGTCATTATGTGCTCTCTATAAATTCCAGTGCGTTTCCATCGGGGTCGCGGGTAAACAAGGCGAGGCGACCCGAATGACTCATCGTATAAGAAATATCATTTTTTTCCAATATCGCTTGTAAAGGCGCTAATTTCTCAATACTAAACGCTGCATGGCGATCTCGCCCACCGTGATCGGGTCTGTTTTTAGTGGGGTCAGGGTTATCCAGTTCTAATAGGTGGATTTCTTGAAGTTCATTAATTTTCAACCAGGCACCTGCAAAAGACATCGCAGGTCGATTTGGTTTTTTCTCAATATTTAATAGATCACAATAAAAGGCTAATGCGACCTGTAAATCTTTCACGAGAAAACTGACATGATGGATTTTGGTAATTCTGATCATTGCTTAACTTTGATTTCGATTTGATTTTATCTGCTTAGTATCTGCTTAGTTGGGTTCAGAAGCGTATAGATAAATGATCAACTACTAGTTTTGTATTATTCACTCTGTGGCATTTCATCAAGAAAGTCTTGTGCTCGGTGCTGCATTTTCCCTCTTTCCAGAAGCAGTTTCCAGCGGCTACCTCCTGCCTGCTTCCACAACAACGCAGCTCTTATTCCAGCGAGCAATAAAGCCCGAATCTTTGCAGCAATTTCTTTTTTCCCTAAATAGGTTTGATCGCCTTTTATCATGATGCGGGGGGCTAGTTGGCTGATTGTTTCAGAATAAATTTCTGCAAGCCGATTGATAATGGTTTCGTCGGTCGGCTCAAAATGTTTGACCTGTCTTTGTACATCTTCAATGCCTTTTAGCAGTGTTTGAAAAAGCTCGGGCTGGGTGCTAAGTTTTTTCTCCAGATGCAAAAGGTTGATGGCATAACGGGTGACTTCCATGTTTTTTTGTTTGCCGTCCGGAGTCATTTGTCCCGAACCCAACTGAAACAGAAGCACTTTGAAGCCTGTCTTTAAATGTGTGATATCTCCATATACATCTTGAATGGTTTCGGTGTTTTCATTGCTAACGCTATACAAACAAGTATGGAATAAATCTTGATCTATTTTACCCTCATGGGCTAGTTGCCGAACACCTTCGACACATTGAAATAATGCAGCAAGAGCAATAGTGCGATGGTCTGTATTTTTTTTCATATCTTCCTAATTGCTGTTGTTGAACGTTGGGGTTGAACATGAACCTATTGTATATGGTTATTAATTGCATTTTAGCAAGCGCAATCAAGCAACATCATGCGTGGTTAACAACGATCCCACCAGCACTTTTCTTGCTGTTCTTGAAAACTGATGATCGCATCGTACTTTGGCGCTTCTTCACGGGGTTGATTGAGATGGGTTTTAATCCCCCACGATCCCCATCGGTGCCAGGTTTGTGGCATATTGAATAAATTAAAAACCGTGCCGCCTTCGGTTTTCCAACTGTTTAATAATTCTAAGTATAGTTCGCCCATTCTTGGGTCTTCATTCGCTTTGACAAAGAGCTTGCTGAGGTTTTGTTTTTGTTTGTCTGTATGCTCTTCGTCTGACCAGTTGACCGCAAGGTGTTCTCCACCTTCATAGGCGACTAAATCGACGCTGTATTGCCGGGAAAGTTCGGCCTGATCCCTGATAAGCTTTATCGCAGCGGGAATGCCGTACGGATCTGATGGGTTTTGTAACGCCTCAAATACTTCATCTACCGTTTTCACATCAGGTAGTAGAGTGGGTATGTTGAGCAGGTTTTTGCAATCGCGATGCTGTCTGCTGCTACAAGCATGAAAGTAAGGTGCGATGGCAAGAGCATCTATAAATTCATGTGCACCCTCGTATTCAAGGATATTTCTGGAAAGATCAATAGAGTTTTGATAACTGCCCGCTACGCGTATTAAACGACCTGTTCCGTCAAAGGAATCTTCCCAGATTTTGAAGATTTCTACCGCTCGTTTTGAATAGTAGCGGAAACCTTCGCGGAATGGATTCTTATCGGCATCCAGCTCAAGAAATCGACCTTTATAGCGTACATAGTAAGCTCCCCAAAAACGATCATTCCAGGTTTCATTGCTGTATTCAACCCAGGCTTTTAAGTTGTGATCAAGTTCGGCATAAACATAGTCTGCAAATTCCTCGATATATTCATCATCGGCATTGTGCGGCAAGTTAAACCAAGGGTCTGCATGGACAGTGTTGGCCAGTTTCACTAATACTTCGATCGGAACACCGTGTTTTTCCGTTTCATCGGTTCTGTGAGAACCACCCCAAACGGCATCACTCATCTTCGTGCGTTGATTCCAGGTCATCGGTTGTAATACACAATCCCGATAGTCATCATCCTTAAACTTATAACAGGATCTGGGGATGTGCTGGCTTGTTTCCATAAAATTCATCAGGCGTAGTACGCGAAAGTTTTTTAGGAAACGCAAGTAGTCGGGATTAAAAACAATGGTGTTTCTATCTTCCAGCATGTCTACAAAGGCACGGTATTGCCCAATCGCACAGTCTTCCTCATTATTAACGCGTAAAAAAGGCATGCCTTCACAGGTGCCACCGGGCATGATGATGCGAATATTCCGTATGGGATCATCCTTGCTGGTTTCAGTAATGCGTAGGATAAGTCTATTGACGGTAGAATTTTCTGGTCGGATATCAATAATATCCTTATTCGCCGAGAAATCGGTTCGTTTCGCTACTCCGTCATAAGCCAGAGTGCCAATCCCATCATAAAGTACCGTATATTTTCCATAGGGGATAGCTCCCACAGGTAGGCTTTGCAAAATGAGGGTGTACACTTTTTTACCTTCGGGAATGAAGGTGGGCCAGCCGTCGATATCATAGGTCACGCCATCTTCGGAAAATTCATGAAAAGGCCGTGCTGTGCGGAAAATATCGACAAAAGGCATGGGCTGCCCAACCGTATCGGCCTCAGCCTGAGCGGCTTCAATATTGATGCCTAAAGAAGGGCTGAAAATGGGAACAGGTTGCCGGTCCTGTCGGTTCAAGGCGCGTGTCAATGCCATTTCAAACTGTTCACGAGACAGTGAAAAGTCTATGACGAAAGCTTCAGCGAGGTTTGCTAACTGAATACCATTCTTAATTTCTGTATCTTCATCAATAGAGAGTAGATATTGACGGAGGTTGCTACGGATAGGTTCCGGAAAGTTTTTAGTACTGAGAGCAAGTTCACCCCGTATCGTATCGATGTTGATGTCATTGATACGAAAGGTAACTTTTTTATTTTGTTGGTAGGTAAACACGCCGTCATCTGAAGTCTTGCCGACTTCAATGCCAGAGATAAAATCAAGTCCTGTAACCGGAAGCTTGGTATCCTCCCCTAAATTCAGAGTGAATTGACCTTGCTGAGTTAATTTCTTGGTTAGTATAGAGGCGAACTCATCGACAGGTAACGTTAAATCTATGTCCAGTCCGGACTGAGGAATACTGTTAGTGGTAATCTGGATGCCGTTTTGCCGATAGCCATCTTCATCCAGAGCGAATAGCAAAGCGGCTAAATTTTTACTTCTTATGCCTTTAAAGGATGCTTGGGTGATTTCAGTGGCACCTGCGGTAACACCGATTACCAGATCACCAATGCTAAACAGAATATTCTTACCTTTCCGATATTTGAATTTCCCCCCTTCCTTGGTTGTGCTATACCTCAAACCCGATTTGTAATTGATACCCAGTACTGGGTAAGCCGTAATCTTTTCTTTTATTTCACCGTTAGCACGTCTCTCAATAATGACTTCAGTCAGTAAAAACCCACCTTGTTTAGCGGTTAGAGCCTGCCGTGCAATAACCACGGAAAGAACCAAAATAATGAGTAGAGTCAGTAAGAAAAGTAAACGTCGGGAGATAATCATTATGTGCGCGAGAAAGGGATACTTTTGAGTACCACGGAGTCTAACATGGAAAATGTGTATGTAGAGGGTTTGAGTTACTATTTATAGAACAATCACGTGATTGGGTGAAGTTCATTGGGTAGAGTTCAAGCTAGTTGCCATTGAGGAATAGACCCAGTTAAAAAATATTTGGAATAAAAACATCAAGAATACCGTCTACACTTAATTGAGAAGATAAATACTTATTAGTCTCTTAAAAGGCTTGCCGTACTTGGGACAGATGCCTAAGCAGCTATATTAAGTAGTATAGTGATGAGCCAATAATAGCAAGCTAAAAAGAGGATGAGTATTTTAATGTCATGTTAACCAAAGGAGTCAATCATGAACAAAACAATCGTCAGTCTTATGGTCGCATTTGCCTTCATACTCGGTAGCGTAACAAACGTAACGAATGCTGATGAAGACAAAGGCTATGGTAAACAGAAAGTGGTTTATCACATCAACTATGACAACCCCAAGAAACAAGCAGGGGCATTACGGAATATCCAGAACCATATAAACGCAGTAGGTGCCAAAAACTTGGATCTCAAAGTTGTGCTGCATGGCAATGGACTGGCATTACTGCTGAATCCGGACTCGCTAGATAAAGTCAAAAAATTCAAACATGCTAATGCAGATGATCAAATGGCTGCAAAAATTGATGGATTGAAAGATCAGGGTGTCTCGTTCAATGTGTGCAACAACACCGTCAAAGGTCGCAAAGTCAATTTGAAAGATGATCTATACGATGTTGAAGATGCCGACATAGTGCCAAGTGGTGTGGCAGAACTTGCCAAGTTGCAGCAACAAGGTTATGTTTATATCAAGCCTTAAGAGTATTATATGTGGTGTGTAATTAAAGAAAAGGTAATATCTATCGAGTTATTCTGGTTCCCAAATCTCATTTCTAGAAGCTAAGTTGTTTTGTTAAGATTTACCCATAGGTTATAGTTGGAATGAAATTTTGTACTGGGTTCCCAGCAGGGATTTGAGAACGAGGAATGCTGACATATTTAAAAGATGGCAAAGAAAAATCGGTTATTTTTAATAATCAAGAAGAAATTTACCTGTTTATTATGTTATGGTACGCGGAATTTTGGTAAAAACTGAAGTACTAAATCAATTTTAAGTACATAAGTTGTTCACCACAAGACGCTAAGAAGCAACGTACGATTGACGTTCAGTTAAATATGCGTGCTAGTTGTCTTATAAAAATTTTATTAACATATTCGGTTGGGTGAATTCGAATGTGTTGAATTTAAATTAATTCACCCATTATTTTTTGAGAAAGTATTATGAGTAAAGGTACAGTAAAGTGGTTTGATGCAGCTAAAGGTTTTGGCTTTATTACTCCAGAAGATGGCAGCAAAGATTTATTTGTTCATCATTCAGAAATTCAAAGTGGTGACGATTACGCCACTCTTAATGATGGTCAGGAAGTAGAATTCGAAGTAGGCCAAGGCCAGAAAGGCCCATGTGCAAATAAGGTTGTACCACAGTAACAAAACAACAAAGCAAATAAAGAGGCAGGCGGTTTTGAACCCCCTGCCTTCTTTATGGGGTTGAATTGATTTTGTGACTAGCGGAGAGTTAGGGGGTTGATCAGGTAGCTTTTTGATTGAACAAAAACTTTCGAACTCGCCGTTTGCCAAAGAGGTTCACCGCAAACGATAGTAAGACTATCTGTATATCCATCCATAACGACAGTTGCTGGATGTATTTCTTATCCATTGACCAGGATATCTCAGCGCCTTGTCCACTGTACAATTGTGCTAATCCTGTGATACCCGGTTTCAGTAACCAGCGTATACTATAACGCTTGTCATCCCAGCCTAGCCGTTGTACGTCATAGACAGTTAATGGTCGTGGGCCAACTAGGCTCATTTCGCCACGCAAGATATTAATAATCTGCGCTAATTCATCTAACCCTGTTTGTCGTAAGAAATACCCGCTGCGGGTTATTTTTCCATCTTGCATGGTACGAAATTTATAGACAAAGAAGGGTAGCTTTCCCTGTCCTACCCGTTGTTGCCGAAACAGAATGGGCTTGCCATCCATGATCAAAATATAGAGTGCTATTCCGGCGAACACACCACTTAGCAATATTAGTCCAGTAATTGCGGCTATCCAGTCAAAGACTCTTTTCCATAACATATTTATTCTCCTTGGGTGTTGTTTGGGGTGTTGTTGTGTGTGTTATTCGCTGTGCTGTCGGGTTGCAATTTTGTCCGTCCAGTGTGAACTCTAGTATTTTGCGCATCTGTCCTAGCAGACCTGCCTGAGTGACCCAGTTCCACAGGGGTTCTGCCTTTTTCCAGCCTGCGCTGTAGGCAAAATGACGGAATTGTTGGTTGAGGCTGTTGTGCTGTTGGCTGGCGCGGTAAATGTTCGACCAGGAATAGAATGCTTGGTAGGCGTGTTCGTAGCCATTTTTGAGTTGCTCAGCCGTCATGTCTTTAGGTTGGAAGACCACGTGGCGGGTGTCGTATAAATTCCAGTCGCTATGCATAATGCGTCCGGCTGTTTGCATTTGGCGATAATACTCTGTGCCGGGATAGGGTGTTGCTATATGAAAGGTAGATGTTGTAATGCCGCTGGATACTGCCCAATCCACCGTCCGTTGAAAGACATCAGGGTCGTCGCCATCCAGCCCAAAAACAAAACTGCCATTGATTTTGATACCCAGATCATCCAGTCTGCGGATGGCTCTATTGTAATCACGCCCCATGTTTTGCTTCTTATTGGAAAATGCCAGGGTGCTATCGCCTAGCGATTCAAAGCCGATAAAGATACTGCGCAATCCGGCTTTTGCGGCATGTTCAATCAAGTCACCTTTTAAAATAGCATTGATGGTTGATGCTCCTTGAAATAACCGTCCCATACCTTGCATGCCGTCAAATAAGCCGCGTGCAAAACGGGGGTCACCAAGTAAATGGTCATCTAGGAAATATAGGTGCTTGCCGGGTAGACGTTCGATCTCTTCCAGTGCGTCATCCACTCTTTGGGTGTAAAAAGATTTGCCGCCTTGAAAGAAGGCATCTTTGTAGCAAAATGTGCAGTGATAAGGGCAGCCGCGAGTCACCACGATTGAATTTGGTACAAGGTATTTGTCTCGTTTAATCAGGTCGCGGCGAATGGGAGGCAAGTTTTCCAATGTCCGGATTGATGATTCATAACGTGACTGTGGAACCCCCATTCGAAAATCAGCCAGAAATTGTGGGAAGGTTTCTTCGCCTGGCCCCAGGAAGATGGAATCAGCATGCGGGCTTGCCTCTTTGGGCAATGAGGTGACATGTAAGCCCCCTAGGCAAACATGACATCCTTTGGCGCGATAATGATCAGCAATGCGATAAGCACGTGAGGCGCTGGTGATATAAACCTGAATAATGACTAGATCAGGTTCGTCGTTCCAATCCAGTGTTTCTACATGTTGATCAACAAGGTCTACCGTGTCATCTGGGTCAAGATATGCAGCGAGTGTGGCTAATCCTAATGGAGGAAAAAGGGAGTATTTAATAGGTCGCCACTCGGGAGAGCCTGCTTCCTGCAATGAGGGTAGAATCATTTTTACGTGCATTAGTATTCCTTGGCTTGTTTTCTTAGATATTTTTGCGTTGTGCTAATGCAAGGATAGAAGAAGGATTTGCAGGAAAGAGGCGACTAATGTGGAAAGTTTGTGCAGATTTGTAGCATAATTTTAGTAGCCTGCGTTGAGGCACGAAACGCGGGTAGTTTGATGCCGTATTCCCGCGTTTCCTTCGTCAACGCAGGCTACCTAGCTAACTATTTATATAACAAAGATTGTGTCATGTATTTTTATAATGCCTGATTGAACAACTCTTGCATTGATTCCGCCATGTCCACGTATGGCGTTGTATCCTCCAGCTCCGAAAGTCTCTTCCATAAACGAGCAGGGGTGGCATAAACCGGTAAATTCCAACACAGCTTCACCTATTTGAAAGGTTTTATCTTTTAGTGCGAGCAGGTTGATGCCGCTCACGCAAAGGTTGCGTCTAAGCAGTTCGGGTTCGACGGAGGGTCTTCCCAGTAGTGAAGCGATGACGGGTAGGTGTTCGGTTTGGATTAAAGTGACTTGGCGTTTTCCTGAGCTTCCTGCATAACGATCACCCTTTAGCCCTGATGCGGTTAGTGCTTCTACTTCGTTAACTTGGAGGATGTTTGCACGTCTGGCTGGTCGTAATCCGATCCAGTCTACTTGTCCTTGTTGAGGTAGGTTTTGTAGGAGTTCTTTAACGGTGAGCGGGGACATGTGAATGCCTTTGTAGTGAGGGGTTGGTAATCAATGGATGATTGTTGAGATGATAGTAGAGCTTTCTGTGCTTTGATAGTGGTGTTTTTATCTTTACGGGTCAATCTACCTTGTCTGTCCTTGTTAAAAAGAATTGCAATTTAAGGGCTGGAACGGTACTCTTGCGCGCTTTAAATACAATCCTAAATGTATTAATTAATAAAGGGGATATCCTATGCGTCAAACATTAGTAGCTGGAAACTGGAAGCTGAATGGTTCTAAAGAGAGTATTCAAACACTTGTTAAAGGTATCACTGATGGGATGTCTGATGTAGATGGAACAGCGGTTGCTGTATGTCCTCCTTATGTTTACATTCCGATGGTAGCTGATTTATTGGCGGGTAGTGATGTTGGGCTAGGTGCTCAAGACGTTGCTGATCAGGAAACAGGTGCTTATACGGGTGAAGTATCAGCAGCTATGCTTAAAGACGTTGGTTGTCAGTATGTTATTGTTGGTCACTCTGAGCGTCGTAGTATTTATGGCGAGCAGGATGCAGATACAGCAACAAAATTTGCAGCGACTCGAAAAGAAGGTTTAACACCTATCTTGTGTGTCGGTGAGTTGCTTGAAGAGCGTGAAAGCGGTGATACTGAAAAGGTAGTAGCCAGACAGCTTGATGCAGTTATTGAGTTGGAAGGTGTTGAAGCTTTAGCTGATGCTGTTATTGCTTATGAGCCTGTTTGGGCGATAGGTACAGGTGTTACGGCTTCTCCACAACAGGCACAAGATGTTCATGCCTTTATTCGTAGCAAGATTGCTGGCCTGAATGCTGGCGTAGCTGCGAAAGTACAAATATTATATGGTGGTAGTGTCAATGGCGGAAACGCTGCTGAACTATTCGCTATGGAAGATATAGATGGTGGGTTGATTGGTGGTGCTTCGTTAACATCTGAAGCATTCCTGGCAATCTGTACCGCATAACAATTAAGAATAAGTAGTAGAGATTATGTATAACATACTTTTAATAATCCAGATTCTAGTAGCCATTGGCATTATTGGGCTAGTTCTCATGCAACATGGTAAAGGCGCTGATGCGGGTGCTGCTTTTGGTGGCGGCGGTTCTGCTGGCGGTGCGGCTTCTGGCTCTGTCTTCGGTGCGCGTGGTGCTGGAAATTTCCTCAGCCGTACAACGGCCGTTCTTGCATTTGCCTTCTTTGTTAACTCAATGGCGTTAGCCTGGTTGGTTAGTCATCGTGGTGATACGGCTACTTCTGACAGTATTGTAGATTCTGTTTTGTCTGTTGAAAAGACCGCAGCGCCTGTTGTCGATACGGCTCCTGGTGATGTACCTGATGCGCCTGAGTCTGCTTCGCCCTCTATGGAAAGTACAGAGAGTGACGTAAGTGACGTACCTGAAGCTGAGAGTGCTGCGCCCACAGAGAGTGCCACAGATGATGTGCCAACTGCTGAAGCTACAGGCTCTATGGCTGACGATGTGCCTGATGCGCCAGTAAAAGAAGAAAAAGCTAGTAAAGAAACCGAATCAGCAAAAGAGTAGCTAGATCAGCCGACGTGGTGAAATTGGTAGACACGCACGCTTGAGGGGCGTGTTGCGCAAGCAGTGCCGGTTCGACTCCGGCCGTCGGCACCAAATATTAGTCTAGGAAGGTTCTAGATAGTCTATAGCCCGTATAACAACGGGCTTTTTTGTGTTTGTGACTTATTTTGTTCTGGATATTCCAGCCAAAAAAAGTGTATTTCACAGGGATTATTTGAAATTAATTTTTGTTTAAAAAAGATACAGCTTTAAATATCCCTGATTTGTCATTTGATACGTGTAGCTTATAGTTATGGTTAATTAATCCTTTCATAGCGAGTGTATTAGATTATGTTAATACTAATATTCATAAATTAAATCTATTTAGATTCATAAGTAAATTTAAATCCTGCTGTTTGTCAATTCATTTATTTTACTGCCTTGGCTTGAGCCGCTATGCCCTGTTGTGTATATTCTGCTTTGCTTTAGTGCACATCCCCAATGCTTGCACTAAATAAGAGGAGGAGTTAGGAGATAAAATGGTAGAGGCGTACTTACCAATTCTTGTGTTTTTGGTTGTTGGCATCGGCTTGTCGATTGTTCTATTAGGACTAGGCTTGCTCATGGGCCCAAGAAAACCTGATCCTGAAAAAGATTCTCCTTTTGAGTGCGGCTTCGATGCCTTCGAAGATGCACGTATCAAATTCGATGTTCGTTATTATCTAGTTGCCATTCTATTTATCATTTTTGATCTGGAGATTGCGTTTTTGTTTCCGTGGGCTGTGGTGCTCGACAAGATAGGTATGTTTGGTCTGGTATCCATGGGCATTTTCCTGCTAATCCTTATTGTTGGCTTCATCTATGAGTGGAAGCAAGGAGCTCTAGAATGGGAGTAGCTAAAATGGGAGAAATGCCATGGGTATAGAAGGCGTTCTAAAAGAAGGTTTTGTTACTACTTCAGCGGACAAGCTAATTAACTGGGCAAGAACAGGGTCGTTGTGGCCTGTTACCTTTGGTTTGGCATGTTGTGCGGTGGAGATGATGCAAGCGGGTGCTTCACGTTATGATCTTGATCGCTTTGGTATTGTGTTTAGACCCAGCCCGAGACAGTCAGATGTAATGATTGTGGCTGGGACATTAACTAACAAAATGGCACCTGCTCTACGCAAGGTGTATGACCAGATGGCAGAGCCTCGCTGGGTGATCTCAATGGGTTCTTGTGCGAATGGTGGTGGCTATTATCATTATTCTTATGCGGTTGTGCGTGGTTGTGATCGTATTATTCCTGTAGATATTTATGTGCCGGGTTGTCCACCTACTGCTGAAGCCTTGATGTATGGAATTATCCAGTTGCAGAATAAAATTCGCAACACCAGCACGATTGCACGGAAGGTGTGATCTTGGAACAGTTATTAACGCATATCTCTGAAAAGCTGGATGACAAGCTGGTCGATTCAAAAATCGAATACGGTGAACTCACCATAGAAGTTAAAGCAGTCCATTTAATGGAAACAGCTTTCTTCCTGATAAATGATAATAAAACCGCGTTCGATGAACTTGTTGATGTTTGTGGTGTGGATTATCTAGCATTTGGTCAAGCGGAGTGGGAAACGGATGGCTCTGGTTTTAGCCGAGGTGTTCAACCTACGGGTGCAGAACGTTTCAGCTTTGATGAAAAAGTAGCAGAAGTGGATTTTGACGGTAGTCGTTTTGCGGTGGTTTATCATTTACTATCTGTTGTCAACAATCATCGAATTCGTTTAAAAGTTTTCTGTGAAGATAACGATTTCCCCGTTGTGGATTCTGTTGTTGGTGTGTGGAAGTCAGCTAACTGGTTCGAGCGTGAGGCGTTTGATTTATACGGCATTATGTTTGCTGGACATCCTGACTTGCGCCGCATTCTCACCGATTATGGTTTTGTAGGCCATCCTTTTCGAAAAGATTTTCCTTTAATAGGTCATGTTGAAATGCGTTATGACGAGGAAGAAGGGCGTGTGGTTTACGAGCCTGTAAGTATCGAGCCGCGTGTACTTGTGCCACGTGTTATTCGGGGTGATGAGTCTTTTTCGGCACCTGTAGAAGGTGATGATTAATGTCTGATATTCGTAATTTCACTCTGAATTTTGGCCCTGCTCATCCAGCTGCTCACGGCGTATTGCGTCTGGTTCTGGAAATGGATGGCGAAGTTATTGAGCGTGCTGATCCACATATCGGTCTACTCCATCGTGGTACTGAAAAACTCGCAGAGTCCAAGCCATATAATCAAAGCATCGGTTATATGGATCGTCTGGATTATGTTTCCATGATGTGTAACGAACACGCTTATGTACGTTCAATCGAACAGTTGATGGGTATCGAAGCGCCTATTAGAGCACAATATATTCGTACCATGTTTGATGAGGTGACGCGCATTTTAAATCACTTGATGTGGATTGGCGCGCACGGTCTGGATGTGGGGGCAATGACGATGTTCTTGTATGCCTTCCGTGAACGTGAAGATTTAATGGATGTGTATGAGGCTGTTTCAGGCGCTCGTATGCATGCTACGTATTATCGCCCAGGTGGCGTATATCGTGATTTGCCCGATAGCATGCCACTGTACGAAGAGTCGCGCTGGAAAGATGCTAAGCGAGTTAAAGAGTTAAATGAGTGTCGCTCAGGCAGTTTATTAGATTTCCTTGAAGACTTTACCCAGCGATTCCCCGGCTGTGTGGATGAATATGAAACTTTGTTAACCGATAACCGTATCTGGAAGCAGCGTTTGGTGGATATCGGCATAGTTGATCCTGAAAAAGCAAAGCAGCTTGGTTTCTCAGGGCCTATGTTGCGTGGTTCCGGTATAGCTTGGGATTTGCGCAAAAAACAGCCTTATGCCGCTTACGATCAAATGGATTTTGATATTCCTATTGGCACCAATGGCGATAGCTATGATCGCTATTTAGTGCGCATTGAAGAAATGCGTCAATCCAATAGCATCATTATTCAGTGTATTGAATGGCTGCGCAATAACTCAGGCCCTGTGATGCTGGATGATAGTCCGGTTGCTCCCCCCAATCGAGCGGATATGAAGTCAGACATGGAGGCTTTGATTAAGCACTTCAAAGTAGTAACAGAAGGCTACACCTTGCCAGCCGGAGAAGTGTATTCAGCTGTGGAGCATCCGAAAGGTGAGTTTGGTTGTTATCTGGTGTCGGATGGTTCAAACAAGCCTTATCGTTTAAAGATAAGAGCGCCTGGCTTTGTACATCTTTCTGCAATGGATGAAATGGTAAGAGGGCATATGTTGTCAGATGTGGTTACGATTATCGGTACTCAAGATATTGTATTTGGGGAGGTTGATCGCTAATGACCGCGCTAAATAAAAAGATAGATGAAAAACAACTCTCAAGAAAAAGTGATTTACTATCGACTCATGAAAAAGAAGATATAGATCACTGGTTGGCTCGTTTCCCAGAAGATAAAAAACAATCTGCATTGTTAGCCGCATTACGTGCTGTCATGCATGAAGATCATTATATTTCTATTCCCAAGATGGATGCGGTGGCTGATTATCTAGGTTTAGATGAGATCACTGTTTATGAAGTTGCCAGCTTTTATTCTATGTATGAACTGGATGAGAAAGCCGCCGCGCGTCATAGTATTGCCATCTGCACTAATGTGTCATGCATGTTACGTGGATCAGATGAGATCGTTGAGTATATTGAAAAGAAACTAGATGCGAAACTGGGCGAATCGACTAAAGACGGTAAGTTTTACTTAAAAATTGAAGAAGAATGTTTGGCTGCTTGTTCAAGCGCACCCATGATGCAGGTTGATCATGTTTATCATACTGACTTAACCCCTGAAAAGATTGATGCCATTTTGGACGGTATTGATGGCGGTACTGATAATGAGGAGGGATAGAACATGGTAGATCAAGTATGTTTTACAACTAAGCAGTTTGGTGATGAAGCCCATACGCTTGAAAGCTATTTAAAAGTAGGTGGTTATCAAGCCTGGAAGAAAATACTCGAAGAAAAAATGTCACCCGATGATGTGATTGCTGAAGTAAAAACATCCGGTCTGCGTGGTCGTGGTGGTGCTGGATTTCCAACGGGCTTGAAATGGAGCTTTATGCCCAAAGACATGCCCGGGCAAAAATACATCGTTTGTAACTCGGATGAGTCTGAGCCAGGTACCTGTAAAGACAGAGACATTTTACGCTTTAACCCTCATGCCTTGGTTGAAGGGATGGCGATTGCGGGTTATTCCATCGGCGCAACGGTAGGGTATAACTACATGCGTGGTGAGTTTATGGATGAGCCCTCTATAAACTTTGAACAAGCGGTAAAAGAAGCTTATGAACAAGGCTGGCTTGGTAAAGACATTAAAGGCACGGGTGTTGATTTTGATCTTTATGGGGCACTGGGTGCTGGTGCTTATATTTGCGGTGAAGAAACCGCATTGCTTGAATCCTTGGAAGGCAAGAAAGGACAACCTCGCTTTAAGCCTCCTTTCCCTGCTAGTTACGGTCTATATGGAAGACCCACTACGATCAATAACACAGAATCTTTAGCTTCTATCCCCTCCATTATCAATAATGGTGGTGAATGGTTTGCGAAAATGGGTGTAGAAGGAGCTGGTGGTGAGAAGCTGTTCTCCATGTCAGGGCATTTAGAAAACCCAGGTAACTTCGAAATTCCACTAGGTATGCCTTTTCCCGAATTATTAGAAATGGCGGGTGGAGTCTGGAAAGGACGCAAGCTAAAAGCGGTTATCCCCGGAGGCTCTTCAGTCCCTGTATTGCCAGGCGAAGAGATGATGAAGCTGACAATGGACTACGATACCATTCAAAGCGCAGGTTCTTTTCTGGGATCCGGTGCGGTCATGGTGATTGATGATCAGACCGATATGGTCAAGCTCTTACAACGGATTTCACGCTTTTATCACTCAGAATCTTGTGGTCAATGTACTCCTTGTAGGGAAGGCACAGGTTGGTTGTATCGCATGTTGACACGTATTGTGAATGGTCAGGGAGCTATGGAAGACATCGACCGGTTAGACGATGTAGCTCATAAAATCGAAGGCCGTACTATTTGTGCGTTAGGTGATGCGGCGGCAATGCCAGTGTGGAGCTTCATCAAACACTATCGCCATGAATTCGAGTATTACGTCAAACATGGTCATAGCATGGTGGGTACGGAAACAGCGAGTGGTGTTGGTAGCCCTGTAAGTAGCCAAGTTAACCAAACTAATAGTAGTGGAGGTGTTTCATGAGCGAAGATATGATCACCCTGACTATTAACAATGAGAAAATCCAAGCTAAACCTGGCACCATGTTAATAGATGTGGCCGATGACAAAGGTATTCATATTCCTCGTTTTTGTTACCACAAAAAACTATCAATCGCCGCCAATTGTCGGATGTGTTTGGTCGATGTAGAAAAAGCCCCGAAGCCTATGCCGGCTTGTGCTACACCCGTGATGGAAGGCATGAAAGTGCTCACCCGATCAGAGAGAGCGGTATCTGCACAAAAATCCACAATGGAGTTTCTGCTGATTAATCATCCGCTAGACTGCCCAATTTGCGATCAGGGTGGTGAGTGTGAATTACAAGATTTATCTATAGCGCACGGTAGTAGTTCTTCCAATTATCATGAAATGAAACGTGTGGTAGTGGATAAGGATATCGGCCCTTTGATTTCTACAGAAATGACACGCTGTATTCAATGTACACGCTGTGTCCGTTTTGGAGAGGAAATTGCCGGAATGCGCGAACTGGGTGCGACCGGTCGTGGTGAAACTATGGCTATCGGCACGTATATTGAAAAAAGCCTAACGTCAGAGCTATCTGGAAATATCATTGATGTTTGTCCAGTAGGCGCATTAACCGCAAGACCTTCGCGCTATAAAGCCAGAGCATGGGAGGTCAATCAATATCCTTCTATTGCATCGCATGATTCGGTTGGCTCCAATATTAATTTACATACTTTTAATGGCAAGGTGATTCGCTCTATCCCACGTGATAACGAAGATATTAACGAATGTTGGATATCAGATAGAGATCGTTTTAGTTATCAAGGTCTAGATGCTGAAGATAGATTAGAAGAGCCAATGATAAAGGTTGATGGTCACTGGCAAACGATCACCTGGGATGCTGCTTTAGACCATGTTGCTGATCATTTAAATAACTCAGATCCTGATCAAATAGGCGTGCTGGCATCATCACGAGCTACAACAGAAGAGCTTTATTTGCTGCAAAAACTCATGCGCGCAAAGGGTGTGGCGAATATTGATCATCGCTTGCGCCAAACTGATTTTTCTGATCAAGGCAAAGAACCCCAATTTCCTTGGCTGGGTGCAACTCTACCTGAGCTAGAGCAAAAAGATGTGGTTGTCTTGATTGGCTCTGATGTGCGTCGTGAACAGCCGATGGCTAATCATCGCCTTCGCAAGGCTGTGCTTAACGGTGCAAAAGTCATTGTTATTAACCCTGTTAAAGTTTCTTTTAACTATGCGGTTGAACACGAGATTGTGTCTACCCCTGCTGGGTTGGTTAAAGCGTTAGCTGGAATAACAAGTGCAAGTGGAGATCTTCCTGAGCAACTGGCAGAGCTGAAGCAAGAAGCAGATGATCAGGCGACCAAGATTGTCGAAATATTAAAGGGGGCAGAAAATGCCACCGTCTTATTAGGTAATCTGGCCGTTCAGCACCCGAATTACGCAACACTTAGAGCGTTGGCAGCGACTATCGCAAGCAATACAAATGCTTCATTGGGATATCTAGCAGAATCCGCTAACACGGTGGGCGCTTGGTTGACTGGCAATGTACCTCATCGCGTAGCGGGTGGTGAAGCATCCGGTGCAAAAGGGCTGGATGTTGCCGATATGTTTATGCGGGCAATGAAAACATTTGTTTTACTGGATGTTGATCCAAGTTTTGACTTTGATGATCCACAAAAAGCTGATGCCGCTATGCATCATGCGAAAGTGATCGCCTTAACGTCCTTTGCCAGTGATAAGCTACGTGCATGCGCAGACATTTTACTACCTATTTCTACTTTTGCTGAAACCTCTGGAACGTTCATTAATGCTGAAGGTGTACAACAGTCTTTCCGGGCAGTTGCTAAAGTGGCAGATTCCGTGAAGCCTGGTTGGAAAGTATTGCGAGTATTAGGTAATACCATGGAAGTAGATGGCTTTAACTATATGAGTAGCGAAGATGTGCTCAAAGAATTCAATGAAAAAGTGACATTAGTAAAAGACAACAGCAGAATATTCGATGATTCGGATGTGTTTGAAGTAGCAGAACAATCGCTGGGTTCGGATTCGGGATCGGGGTCTAAAGGCTTACAACGTATTAGTTCAGTGCATGCCTATTCTATAGATGGACTAACACGCCGTGCAACGGCCTTGCAAAAGACATTTTCACAAGAGAGAAATTCAGTTCGACTAAATCCCGTTGATATTGAAAGTGCCGGTTTAGGTGAATGTGAATCTGTAACGGTTCAGCAAGGTGATGGACGCATCGTTATGAGCTTGATTGCTGATAGTGATATTCCCGAAGGCTGTCTGTATATGTTGGCGGCTACAAACAAAGCAGCATCATTGGGTGCTTCATATGGGCTTGTTGATATTCAGGGTGATTGTTAATGGATAGCTTAATTTCAATTTGGAATACAGTGCCAGAAGCGTTACAGACGCTGATTGTGATACTGTTGAAAATTGTAGCTATTGTGTTGCCGCTGATTTTAGCGGTTGCTTATACCACGTATGCTGAAAGAAAAATTATTGGTTATATGCAGGTTCGTCTTGGGCCTAATCGTGTAGGGCCGAAAGGCTGGTTACAGCCTATAGCGGATACTGTAAAATTGATGTTCAAGGAAGTCATCCTTCCGACTAAAGCCAACACATTCGTCTTCTATTTTGCTCCTGTTATGGCATTAACACCAGCGCTTGTGGCTTGGGCTGTGATTCCGTTTCAATCGGGTTGGGCGTTAGCTGATATCAACGTAGGACTGTTGTTTATTCTGGCGATTACCTCGCTGGATGTATTCGGTATTATTCTTGCGGGTTGGGCATCGAATTCAAAATATGCCATTTTAAGCGCCATGCGAGCAGGTGCTCAGGTTGTCTCTTATGAGATCGCGATGGGCTTTGCTTTGGTGGGTGTGTTAATGGCGGCAGGAAGCTTGAGTTTGAGTGAAATTGTCTTAGCTCAATCAGGTGGCATTAGTCAGTGGTTTATGTGGCCGTTGTTCGGCTTGATGGTAGTGTATTTTATCTCAGGTGTGGCGGAAACCAATCGTGCTCCATTTGATGTGGCTGAAGGTGAGTCAGAGATTGTTGCCGGCTTCCATGTAGAGTACTCAGGCATGGCATTTGCGTTATTTTTCTTAGGAGAATACGCTAACATGCTGTTGATCTCAGCAGTTGCAGCCATTCTGTTTATGGGTGGTTGGTTATCACCTTTTGAAAATGTCACCATGCTAACGGATTTACCCTATATCGGTATCTTGTTTGGTAATGGTATTCATTGGTTCTTCCTGAAAATCGCCTTCTTTATTTTCATGTATCTTTGGTTTCGGGCTACGTTCCCGCGTTATCGTTATGATCAGATTATGCGTCTTGGATGGAAAATATTAATTCCGGTTACATTGGTCTATATCTTCGCAGAAGGTGTGGCTATCGGTCTGGGGTGGAAACCATGGTTATGATGCTGATGATTTTGACGCATAAAGCAGGAGGTCAGCTATGATCGCCACAGTACAACATTGGATTAAGTCGTTTACGCTTTTTGAGCTATTGAAAGGTATGCAGTTGACGGGTAAGCGCTTGTTCACCCGAAAAATAACTATTCAATATCCAGAAGAAAAGACACCGATATCACCACGCTTCCGGGGTCATCACGCTTTAATGCGTTATCCGAATGGCGAAGAACGCTGTATAGCTTGTAAGTTGTGCGAGGCCGTGTGTCCAGCACTAGCCATCACTATTGATCTGGAAGAACGTGATGATGGTACGCGCCGTACCACTAAATACGATATTGATATGTTTAAGTGTATCTATTGTGGGTTCTGTGAAGAAGCCTGTCCGGTCGATGCCATTGTAGAGACCCGTATCTTTGAATATCATTTTGAAGAGCGTGGTGAAAACATTATGACTAAGGAAAAGTTGTTGGCTTTTGGTGATAAGCATGCAGCAATGATTACCAAGGATAAGGCTGCAGATGCCCCCTACAAATAAACTAATAACTAATTTGAGAACTATAGATTAAATACTTATGAGTATTGAACAAATCATATTTTATGTATTTGCAGGTGTGTTAGTTGCCGCGGCAGTCAGTGTCGTGACCGTGCGAAACCCTGTGTATGCCGCATTGTTCCTGATACTTGCGTTTTTCAGTAGCTCAGCTATCTGGATAATGTTGGAAGCGGAGTTTCTAGGTATCGTGCTGATCCTTGTTTATGTTGGCGCAGTTATGGTGTTGTTCCTCTTCGTGATTATGATGTTGGATATCAATATTGATATTTTGCGAGAAGGCTTTATTCGTTATCTGCCGGTAGGGCTGTTGGTTGCGGTTGCAGTAGCCGCTGAAATGATTTTTGTGCTGACAGCAGATTCCTTAAAAACGGTGGTAGCACCGGTACGGAAAGCAGCTGATTACAGTAATACAGAAGCGCTGGGTGAGATTCTATATACAGATTATGTGTATCCGTTTGAGATTGCAGCCGTGATTTTAGTGGTAGCGATTATTGCGGCTATCGTATTGACCCATCGTAAACGTGATCCCAGTACTAAATCGCAGAATATTTCTCAACAGGTTCGAGTGAAAAGCTCAGATCGGTTAAAAGTCATAAAAATGAAATCGGTCAACAAACCAGCAAGCAAAGAAGGAGGCGAATAAGATGGCACAAAGTATGATTCCATTATCTCATTTTCTCATTGTTGGCGCTTTGCTGTTCTCGATTAGTGTGGCGGGTATCTTTCTAAATCGAAAGAATATGTTGATTATCCTGATGTGTATTGAATTGATGCTACTCGCTGTGAACATCAACTTCATTGCCTTTTCGCATTTCAATCAGGATATGGGAGGGCAGGTGTTTGTCTTCTTCATATTAACGGTTGCAGCGGCCGAGGCTGCTATCGGACTAGCGATACTGGTAGTGCTGTTTAGAAATCGTGGCACGATTAATGTTCAAGAACTTGATGAGATGAAGGGGTAAGGGTAGAAATATGGAAAGTATTTATCTAGCTATCCCGCTTGCTCCTCTTATTGGTGCCATTATTGCTGGCGTGTTTGGTGGCAAAATTGGTCGTAAAGCAGCGCATATCGCCACTATAGGCGGAGTTGCCATTGCTTGCATATTATCCTTTGTAGTGCTCAAACATATTGCTTTTGATGGCAATACCTATAACGGTAATGTTTATACTTGGGCGGCAATTGAAGGTATTTCCTTTAATGTTGGATTTCTGATTGATAATCTCACTGCCATGATGATGGTGGTTGTGACCTTTGTTTCATTAATGGTGCATATTTATACCATTGGTTATATGGAACATGATGAGCACAACTGGCCGGAAGAAAGCTTGGTGGGTCGCAATAGTTATCAACGTTTCTTTAGTTATATCTCACTGTTTACCTTCTCCATGCTGATGCTGGTTATGTCCAATAACTTCATGCAGTTGTTCTTCGGCTGGGAAGCGGTTGGACTGGTTTCCTACTTGTTAATTGGTTTTTGGTCTACGCGTGATACAGCCATCTTTGCCAACATGAAAGCCTTTTTGGTGAATCGTGTCGGTGATTTTGGATTCTTGCTAGGCATAGCCGCTGTGCTGATGTACTTCGGTTCAATGGATTATCAAGAGGTGTTTGATGCTGCACCTAGTGTGGTGGGTAAGACCATTAACATCTTTGGCACAACAGAGTGGTCTGTCATTACATTGGCTTGTATTTTGCTCTTTGTGGGCGCAATGGGTAAGTCAGCACAAGTGCCATTACATGTTTGGCTACCGGATTCTATGGAAGGCCCAACTCCTATTTCTGCCTTGATACACGCTGCAACCATGGTAACAGCGGGTATCTTTATGGTGGCACGGATGTCGCCATTATTCGAACTGAGTACAACGGCATTAAGTGTTGTGCTGATTATAGGTTCAATTACTGCCTTCTTTATGGGGCTGATTGGTATCGTACAAAACGATATCAAACGAGTAGTGGCCTATTCTACGCTTTCACAGCTTGGTTATATGACAGTTGCTCTTGGAGCAGGTGTTTATGGCGCAGCTGTATTCCACTTAATGACACATGCTTTCTTCAAAGCGTTGTTATTCCTTGCCGCAGGTTCTGTCATTATTGCCATGCATCATGAGCAAGATATGCGCAAAATGGGCGGTTTGAAGAAATACATGCCGATTACCTATTGGACTTCATTAATTGGTTCTCTGGCATTAATTGGCTTCCCAGGTTTCTCAGGCTTCTTCTCAAAAGATTTAATTATAGAAGGTGTGCATGCTTCACAGGTTCCAGGCGCACAGTTTGCCTATTGGATGGTTCTGCTTGGTGTATTTGTGACAGCTTTCTATAGCTTCAGAATGTTCTTCTTGGTTTTCCACGGCGAAGAACGTATGGATGATCATACCAAACATCACTTAAAAGAATCCCCTTGGGTAGTGACAGTGCCACTGATAGCACTAGCCATTCCAGCAGTTTTGAGTGGCTACTTGCTTGACCCAATGGTGGTTGGTGATTTCTTTAAGGGTGCTATCGCAGGTGTCGGTGAAGAAGGTTCGCTTATTTCAGAAATAGCACATCATTATCATGGCGTATTGGCCTTTATCTTACACGGACTATCCGCTCCGCCATTCTGGTTGGCTATGGGTGGTTTAGCTTCTGCATGGTTTATTTATCTGCGTAAGCCTGAGATCGCAGAATGGTTCTACAATCGTTTCCGCTGGTTGCATACCTTGCTGGATAATAAATACTTTATTGATGATTTCAATCAAAAAGTATTCGCAGGGGGTGCCGTTGCTCTGGGTAAAGGTTTATGGAAGTTCGGCGATCGTATGCTGATAGACAATGGTCTTGTTAATGATTCAGGAGCCTTTGTGAAAAAGTTAGCAGGATGGTCGAAGCATTTGCAAACGGGATACATGTATCACTACGCATTTTCAATGATTATAGGTGTGCTGGCGCTGATGAGTTGGGTCATCTATACAGCAGGCATGTAGACAAGTAGCTAAGCAGAAATATTAGGCAGGAATATAGGAATAATGTTTATGGAAGGTTGGGCAATACTAAGTCTTGTTATCTGGCTACCTATTATAGGTGGTTTGATAGTGCTAGTTGCTGGCGATAAGCTTTCGCGCCCTGTTGCGCTCATTTTTTCTGTGCTAACGTTTTTAGCGAGTATTCCATTATGGACAGAATTTGATGCCAGCTCGCACTTGATGCAGTTTGAAGAAAGGCATGTCTGGATTGACACTTTCAATATTTACTACCATTTGGGTGTTGATGGTATAGCCATGCCGTTAATTCTGCTTAATACCTTTATTACTATTTTAATAGTCGTAGCGGGTTGGGAAGTGATACAGAAAAAGCCAGCGCAATATATGGCCGCGTTCCTGATCATGGAAGGTATTATCAATGGTGTGTTTGCTGCCCAAGATGCCATGTTGTTTTATGTCTTTTTCGAAGCGATGCTCATACCGATGTTTATCGTCATTGGTGTATGGGGCGGCGTTAATCGTGTTTACGCAACAATTAAGTTCTTCCTGTATACCTTCTTCGGTTCGGTCTTCATGCTGATCAGCTTGATCTATATGTATAACAAAGGCGGTAGTTTTGCTATTGCTGATATGTATCAGCTAGAACTGGGTCTAACGCCACAAATATTTATCTTCTTGTCTTTCTTGATAGCCTTTGGTGTAAAAGTGCCGATGTGGCCTGTGCATACATGGTTACCTGATGCACACGTAGAAGCACCAACAGGTGGCTCAGTTGTTCTGGCAGCTATTATGTTGAAGATAGGTGGCTATGGTTTCCTAAGATTCTCATTGCCGATGGTGCCGGATGCGGCGCGTGAACTCACTTGGTTAGTGATCTTTATGTCACTCACGGCTATTGTCTATATAGGGTTTGTAGCCTTGGTGCAAAAGGATATGAAGAAGCTGGTTGCTTATTCTTCCATTGCACATATGGGTTTCGTAACCCTTGGTTTCTTCCTTGTTTACGCGATATACAACAATACCGGTAGCTACGAAGGTTCTGTATTAGCCATACAAGGCGGTATGGTGCAGATGATTTCTCACGGATTTATATCCGGTGCAATGTTCCTGTGTATAGGTGTGCTGTATGACCGCATGCATACGCGTGAGATTGATGCCTATGGTGGTGTAGCTAATACGATGCCTATCTTTACCGCGTTTTTTGTTTTGTTCGCGATGGCGAATACCGGCTTACCCGGCACTTCCGGTTTTGTCGGTGAATTCATGGTTATTCTCGCTAGTTTTAAAGCTAGCTTCTGGATTGCTTTCCTTGCCGCGACCACTTTGATTGTTGGTGCGGGTTATACCTTATGGCTGGTGAAACGTGTGTTGTTTGGTGGTGTAGCCAATGATGAGGTGGCGATGTTGCAGGATGTCAATAAACGGGAGTTTAGTATTCTTGCTATTTTAGCGTTTTCCGTATTGTTACTAGGTTTGTGGCCACAGCCACTCTTTCATGTGATGGAAGCGACCATTGTGCATATTGTTGATTTGGCGACGCAGACTAAACTGCCAGGAGTTAACTAATGAATCTTGAATTCAGTTCTGTGATGAATTTTAGCTTGGCAACGCCTGAAATTTTCCTGCTCTCAGCGACCTGTTTTATTTTGCTCCTTGATGTGTTTTCGGGGGAGAAAGGCCGCACAATTGGTTATATCTGTGCAATAGGAGCCATGCTCACTACGGCATTTTTGGTGGTGGCTTCTTCCGGTGGTGATAAGACGGAAGCCTTTAATGGCATGTTTGTACTGGATAGTATGTCCATTGTCCTAAAGACGTCTGTGTTGCTTATTGTCGTTGCGATTTTTATTTATGCACGTCCCTATCTTATTGATCGTAAGATATTTAAAGGCGAGTTTTATACCTTAAGCATGTTCGCTACTTTGGGCATGATGATCATGATTTCAGCCAACACTATGTTGGTTGTTTATCTGGGGCTTGAGCTGCTTTCATTGTCATTGTATGCGTTAGTTGCCTTTAGAAGGGATGATGGTAGGGGTTCAGAAGCAGCCATGAAGTATTTTGTGCTGGGAGCCATTGCTTCGGGTATGTTGTTATACGGCATGTCCATATTGTACGGTTTGAGTGGCTCCATAGATTTAAAAGGTGTCGCAAGTTATGTAGCAAACCAGCAGATTATGAGTAATATCGTACTGTTATTTGGATTGTGTTTCATTATTGTAGGTCTAGGGTTTAAGTTCGGTGTGGCACCTTTTCATATGTGGGTTCCTGATGTTTATCAAGGGGCACCAACACCCATCACTATGTTCCTGGGTTCTGCGCCGAAGATTGCCGCTTTTGCTATGACCATGCGGTTATTAGTGAATGGAATGGAGTTTGGTTCAGCAGGTTGGCAACAAATGCTTATCCCTTTGGCTGTGTTGTCTCTGGTGATTGGAAATATTGCCGCTATTGCTCAAAGCAATATCAAACGGATGCTTGCCTATTCGACCATTTCACATATGGGTTTTGTGGTGCTAGGTATTTTGAGCGCCAATGAAGCAGGTTATTCAGCAGCCATGTTTTATGCGATCACCTATGCAATTACTGCATTAGGTGGTTTTGCAATCATTCTGTTGCTGAGCCATTCAGGAGTAGAGGCAGAAAAGCTTGATGATTTACGGGGTTTGAATGACCGTCACCCTTGGTATGCCTTTATGATGCTTGTTTTTCTGTTCTCAATGGCAGGTGTTCCCCCTCTTGTAGGTTTTTATGCTAAACTCGCTATCCTGCAAGCAGTAGTGGAGGCAGGCTTTGTCTGGTTGGCTGTTTTAGCTGTCATTATGTCGGTAGTTGGAGCGTACTACTATTTAAGGGCAGTCAAGTTAATGTATTTTGACAAACCAGCTGATGAGAGCAGTTTAGTGATGGGTGCTGGGTTTAACGCACTACTAACTACTAACGGCTTACTAGTTATTGCTTTAGGTTTGTTTCCTGGCTTATTAATGGCACTTTGTGCCGAGGCGATAAAGGCCAGTTTGTAACGCTTGTCAACTCATCTTGTTTAGATTGAGATTGGGTTTATAATCGCGCATTATTAACACTTGTATTTGTATAGGTTTTCTATTCAATTTGAAAAAATTAAATTAATTTAGGTATTAACATGATGAATAAAGGTATTGCCTCAGTGGCATTATTAGCTGTATCTATTTCTGTAGCGATGCATTCATATGCGGAAGGAGAAGGGGCATCAAGTCCAGTTGATGCAACGAATACTCTGCCAGATGCAAAACCAGGTGAATGTTTTGCAAAAGTTATCGTTCCCGCTACCTACGAAACTAGTACTCAAGAAGTTGTCGTACAGCCAGAACAAGAAACTGTTGAAATTATTCCTGCAACTTTCGATGCGGCCGAACAAGAAATAGAGACTAGGCCCGCTTATACCAAGCTTAAAGCCGTTCCTGCTAAATACCGTTCTGAAGAAGAGCTTGTAGAGACTGAGCCTGCTCGTAACGAATGGGTAACTTCATTAGGTCGAAAAGGAATTCCTGCTAGTCCAGCGTTATTGGTTGCGGCTAAAACAAGTGGCATTGAGATTGATGCTGCTCAGCCAGGTGCTTGTTATCGCGAATTCTACATGCCTGCCAAGTTTGAGCAAAATGACAAAAAGGTTGAAGTTAAAGAATCGTCCGAAAACATCGTTATCAAAGCAGCTGAGTTCGAAGCAAGTGAAGAATCTGTAACCACTAAACCTGCTTATAATGTTAAAAAATCAATTGCCGCTGTTTACGACAAAATTGAAGAGAAAGTACTAATAGAACCTGCTAAAGCAGTATGGAAAAAAGGTTCTGGACTTGTTGAGCGTATTGACAATACAACCGGTGAAATCATGTGTCTGGTTCAAGTGCCTGCTAGATACGACACTTTCTTGAAGACTGTATTGAAAAGCGCTGCTACCATTCAGGATTCAGAAGTTTCGGCAGTGACTAAAGCAATCAAAACAACTAAGTTAGTAACAGATGCTACCTCTGAAAAAGTACCCGTTGAGGCTGAATTCACAACAGTGACTACGCGTGCAAAAGTTGCTGATGCACAGTTCAGCTGGCGACCTGTTGCTGAAGAAGGTGAAGGTGCCTACACAGGATTACAGGTTTGTTTGAAGGGAATACCTGCTAAACAACAGACTGTAAAGAAACTAGTGCTTGATACACCTGCTTCTGTAGAAGAAGAAAAAGTAGCTGCTGAAACTAAGGTAGTTAAAACTGAAAAGGTGGCAACAGCCGCAGAAATTGTTCGTACATCAGTCCCTGCACAAAGCAAGGCCGTTGAATTACGCAAGAAAGTTTCAAGTGAGAAGCTCGAATGGCGTCGTGTACTTTGTCAGACAAATATGACAAAGGAATTAAATATAAAGATTCAACAAGCGCTTAAAGATGCGGGCTACTATAACGGCCCAGTGGATGGAAGTATTGGTCGTGGTACGTTGAACTCAGTCAATAAATATCAGGTTGATAAAGACCTACCTCGTGGTGGTTTGACTATCAAAGTTCTTGAAGATCTTGGGCTAATGTAATTTGTATATCCTTGGAACGTAAATAAAAAAAGCCGCTTTTTAGCGGCTTTTTTTATGCTGTATGTTTTGGGAGGTTGCTTGGGTAAGTGTTTAGAGCGCTGATAGATTGGCATAAGCCAAGACTAGCCACTTACTCCCTTCATAATCAAAATTAACCTGTACGCGTGCTGAGCTTCCAGCGCCTTCAGTATCCAGAATAATACCTTCCCCAAACTTGCTATGGTTAACACGCTGACCAATGCTATAGCCAGTTTCATTGCCCGATTTATAGCGACTTGTGTTGTTTGCATTGTGATGGTTGTCGCTAAATCGACTATTAGTATTCCAGGTAGTCACCTGTGGACGGATTTCCTCAACTAACTCATCAGGAATTTCATGGATAAACTTGGATGGGATGATTCCATAAATAGTGTTTCCATAGAGCTGACGTTGTTCTGCATAACTCATGGTTAATAATTGTCTGGCACGCGTAATGGCCACATAACACAGCCTACGTTCTTCTTCCATTCTACCCGCTTCTTCCAAGGCGTTCTTGTGGGGGAACAAACCTTCTTCCATGCCGGTAATAAAAACCTGTGGAAATTCTAGTCCTTTTGCCGAGTGCATTGACATCATTTGTACGGCATCTTCATTCGGGTCGCCTTGTCCTTCACCCGCTTCTAGAGCTGCATGAGAGAGGAAAGCGGTTAAAATATCTAAATTGGCGTGTTCATCTTCAGGCTTATATTGAAAGGCTTGAGCAGCAGAGATAAGTTCCTCAAGATTTTCAATCCGGTTATTTCCTTTCTCTTCACCTTCTTTTTTAAGAAAATGTTCTTTTAGTTTAGAGCTTGCGATGACATGCCGTACCTGATCATGGAGTTCCAATTCATCAATACCCTCCGCCATGTTACTGACGAGGTCAATGAATCCTTGCACCGCATTTCCTGCTCGTGCCGTCAAACCACCCTCTTCAATAACGCTATGGCTTGCTTGCCATAAGGACTGATTGTGGTTCGTAGCATACTCGCGAATAAGACTAACTGTTTTGTCTCCGATACCCCGTGTAGGCTGATTCACAACTCGTTCAAAGGATGGGTCGTCATCACGATTAGCGGTAATACGGAGATAGGCGAGGGCATCCTTAATTTCTGCCCGTTCGAAAAAGCGTTGTCCGCCATAGACACGATAGGGGATTCCTTGCTCAATAAAGGTAGATTCAAAAACGCGTGACTGGGCATTAGACCGATACAAAACAGCTACTTCATCACGTTTCCCACCGTGCTCAACCCATGTGTGAATCTGACCAGCAATATAACCTGCTTCATCCACTTCGTTATAAGCGGCATAAAGCTTGATTAGTTCACCATCGCTATCATCCGTCCACAGGTTCTTGCCCAACCTGCCTTCATTGTTTGCAATAAGCGCATTAGCCGCTTTTAGAATATTGCTGGTTGAACGGTAATTTTGTTCGAGGCGAACCGTGATGGCAGCAGAATAGTCCTTCGTGAAATTCTGTATGTTCTCAATTTTTGCACCACGCCAACCATAAATAGATTGATCATCATCACCCACTGCAAAGACAGGATTATTTCCGCCAGATAATAATTGTAACCAGGCATACTGAAGCTCATTGGTATCTTGAAACTCATCAACTAATATATGTCTGAAGCGTTGCTGGTAATGCTTTTGAAGCTCAGGATTGTCTCTAATCAACTCAAGTGATCGCAGTAATAGTTCGCCAAAATCGACGACGCCAGATTGCTTGCAAAGTGCCTCATAGGCTGTATAGATACTAATCATTTGCAGATAGTTTATATCCCCATTGTCCTGCATGTATTGGGGTCTTACACCTTCGTCCTTGCGTGCATTGATAAACCATTGGGCTTGTCGAGGGGGCCATAGTTTGTCGTCAAGATCGAGTGAACGCTGTGCTCGTTTAATCAAACGGAGCTGGTCATCTGAATCAAGAATTTGAAAATGCTGAGGTAGTTTAGCCTCTTGCCAATGCCGACGAAGCAAGCGATGAGCAAGGCCATGAAAAGTGCCTACCCACATGCCACCAACGGGTGTGCCGAGTAGGTTTTCTATGCGCCCGCGCATTTCACTAGCCGCTTTATTGGTGAAAGTTACCGAAAGTATGCTGAAAGGTGCAATTTGCTCAACCTCTATTAGCCAGGCAATCCGATGAACTAATACACGTGTTTTACCACTGCCTGCTCCCGCAAGCACCAGCACAGGCTGTTGTGGTGCTGATACGGCTTCACGTTGTGGTTTGTTGAGTTCATCAAGAATGTAAGAAACGTCCATATTGCGAAATCTACTTATAAATTTTGTTGCAACAGCTTAGTCTAGCAGACTAGACGTAAGCGGGAATAGTATGTAATTATGCCGCCCATTGTATCAAATAGGCATAAAAAATAGTGCATAAACTCATAACGTTTGTCAGAGAGTTGCGTCAACAAGGTGCGTTTAAAATCAGTACACGTCTACTCCTGATTTTTTTGATGGTATTGGGTTTGTGGGTGGCAACCATGCCCTTGACAGGTTACGCATTACCGAAAGTCAATGACAAGCTAGTTCATCTGGTTGTATTTTTTGGGTTTGCGTTATTAACGGATCTGGCTACTGCGCGGAAACCCTTTTGGTTATGGAAAGGGTTGCCCTTACTTTGTTATGGTGCCTTTATAGAAATCTTACAGAATTTCACGGTGCATCGTTCTTTTGAATTAGCTGATTTGGCAGCGGATGCAGGAGGCATAGTTTTATATTACATGTTGAAATATTGGCTGCGCGAGAGTGCAATGAAGCAGGTTAAAACCTAACCTGTATAATTATTTGAGTGTTTTCTAATATTAGTATCGTCAACAGCTTGTTACTGGTTAATGAGAGTGCTAATATCTCAAGCCAATTGAGCGCAGACAACTAGGTTTTAGTGATGGGCTGTGGCGGTGTTAGCCCTGACTCGTGTTTTTTTTCTTTAAGAGAAGCGCTAATTACTTTGCTTTTAGATTGAAAGTATTAATGATGAAAATGAATGCGTAGTTTAATAATCATACAAGTCATATTGATACTCATTGGTGCTTCAGGCTTCGTTTATTATATGGGCGAAGTGACTATACTGGCTTCTTTTTTCGGAGGAGCGGTAGCCATAGTGAATACGCTATTGCTGTCATGGCGTTTACAAAGTGCTGCTGAAATGGCAGACAATAATCCGGACGGAGGTGTTTTGACCCTCTATTTAGGTGTTATTCAAAGATTTATATTTGTGTTAGTGATGTTCGGCATCGGCATGGGAGTATTAAAGTTAAACCCTCCTGCCATGCTAGGAACCTTTGCACTGGCACAGTTGGCCTACATGATTTATGGGTCGAAGCGAGCTAAGTAGTATTAACTTGGTTCAAAAAAGTAATATGCAGTTCGGGTAATAGATAGCTCATAAGAAGAAAAAGTAATAATTGGATTATCTCTTAAATACCGTTAAGCACACTTAACCCGTTTTAATGATTAATTAGAACGGGTTAAGTGGCCAAATTTTAATTTTATATTAGGTAGGTTAATTGTGAGCGATAGTAATACGCCAGCAATTTCAAACCCCGTTGAGTACATCCAGCACCATTTGACTAATGCTAGTCTTGGTGGTCATCCAAAAGCTTTGGTTGATTTTGACGTGTTTTTTATAGACACGTTTCTGGTTACAGTTATCTTGGCGAGTTTGATTGCATTTGTATCTTGGAGAGTCGGAAGAAACATCCATCCTGATAAGCCAACAGGTATGCAGAACTTGTTGGAAACCATTGTTGAATTTGTTAATCAGCAAGTTAAAGATATATTCCCTAACGCAGATCGTTTAATAGGCCCTCTGGCTATATCTATCTTCATGATCGTATTCCTAATGAACCTAATGGATATCATTCCAGTTGATTTGTTACCAGGTCTCGTAACAGGTGTGGCATCTGCTTTTGGTGCTGATCCTCATCACGTGTTCTTTAAGGCGGTTCCTACTACTAACCTAGATACGACCTTTGCATTAGCTATCATCGTGTTTGGCTTGATTATATTCTATAACATCAAAAATAAAGGCTTGCTAGGTTACTTGAAAGTCTTTTTGACTCACCCTTTTGCAGCTTCCAATATTTTTGTCAAAATATTACTTGCTCCCTTTAATGTCTTAATGACAACGATTGAAGAAGTGGCTAAGCCAGTGAGCTTAGGTCTACGACTTTTCGGCAATATGTTCGCGGGTGAATTGCTATTTTTATTGATCGCATTATTAGGTTTCGCTTGGGCCATTCCAGGTCAGGTCATCTTAGGAATGCTGTGGTCAATATTCCACTTACTGGTTATACCGCTACAAGCTTTCATCTTTATGTTGCTGACGATTGTATATTTAAGTCTAGCTAGTCAGAAAGTAGACGAGCATTAAAAATTATTAAATAGGATTGGTTGATAGCATAGCCAATCCCATTAACACTGTTTCAATTTTTTTATTTATTTTTATTTTATCTTTTTAGGAGATTAATTATGGATCCTTCAATAGTATCTGAAATCATGTCATCAACTGCTATCGCTGTGGGAATCATCCTTGCTGCTGCTGGGTTAGGTTCTGCTCTAGGTTGGGGCATGATCTGTTCTAAGTTTATCGAAGGTATTGCTCGTCAGCCTGAGATGCGTGCTCAGTTGACTGGTCAAATGCTATTCACAGGTGGTTTGATGGAAGCATTCCCAATGATCGTATTGGGTATCTCAATGTGGTTCATCTTCGCTAACCCGTTCATTGGTGCTGCTAAAGCTGCGCTAGGCGGATAATCAACTCTAAGTGTTTAACTAACTGAATAACATTCGGAGAAGATTATGAATATCACCGCAACTTTATTTGGACAGGTAATCGTTTTTACCCTCCTTATACTGTTTATGAAGCGATTCCTTTGGGAGCCGGTTCTGACTGCAATGGAAGATCGTAAAGCGCGTATCGCTGAAGGTCTTGCTGCATCAGAAAAAGGTGCTGAAGACGCTAAAGTAGCTGAAGAAGAAGCAGCAAAGACCATTAGTGAAGCGAAAGCCCAAGCTGCGGAAATTGTAGCGCAAGGTAAAGCCCGCGAAAGTCAGATGCTTGAAGAAGCTAAGAACAAAGCGCTTGAAGAAGCTGGGCGTGTCAAAGCGGCAGCTGACGCTGAACTTGAACAAGAAATCATTCGTGCTAAAGACGGACTGCGTGCCCAGGTGTCTGAATTAGCGGTTGCCGGAGCGAGTAAAATCCTCGGCAAAGAGATTGATGCTAAGACACACAAAAGTGCCTTAGCTGATCTTGTTGCAAAGATTTAGGTTGGTTGAGGAGATTGAGAAATGTCTGAATTAACTACCACAGCCCGTCCTTACGCAAAAGCCGTCTTTGAACTGGCTAACGATGCTGGCAAGTTGACCGAATGGTCTGACGAGTTAGCATTTTTGGGTACCGTTGTCAGTCATGATGATGTGCGTGCGTTGCTGGATAATCCAAACATGACAGGTTCTGTTGCAGCAAATGCTGTAATTGAGATCAGTGGTGATCACTTGGATGACGGAGGTAAAAACCTCGTAAAGCAATTGGCGGAATTTGATCGCTTGGAAGTCCTTCCTGAAATCAGCGTTTTATTTGAAGCGCTAAAAGACGAAGCGGAAGACGTAGTAGAAGCCGTTGTGACCTCAGCTCAGGAATTATCTGATGATGAGAAAAAGTCAATAGCGACTGCTTTGAAAAAACGTCTGGGTCGTGATGTCAAAATCACTGAAATAATTGATGAATCAATTATGGGTGGTGCAATTATTCGGGCAGGTGACTTGGTAATAGACGGTTCGATACAGGGTAGATTGAAAAATATCACACATGCTCTGGTCGGCTAAATCAGTGATCAATAAAGATTACTAGAGGAAAAGAAATGCAGTTAAATCCAACTGAAATAAGTGAATTAATCAAGAAGCGAATAGAAAGCTTCGATGTAGAAGCAGAAGCACGTACCGAAGGTACACTGGTTTCTGTAGGTGATGGAATCGTGCGTATTCACGGTTTAGGCGATGTAATGTCAGGTGAGATGATTGAATTCTCAAATGGTGCATTCGGTCTTGCTTTGAACCTTGAACGTGATTCTGTTGGTGCGGTGGTACTAGGTGACTTCAAAACCCTAAAAGAAGGCGATACTGCGAAATGTACAGGTCGTATTCTTGAGACGCCAGTAGGTCCAGGTCTGCTAGGTCGGGTTGTGGATGCACTCGGTGCGCCAATCGATGGAAAAGGCGAGATTGAAGATGACGGTTATGCAGCACTTGAGCGTCAGGCTCCTGGTGTAATCGAACGTAAATCCGTTAATGAGCCAATGGAAACGGGGATCAAAGCACTTGATTCGATGGTTCCTGTTGGACGTGGTCAGCGCGAATTGATTATCGGTGATCGTCAGACGGGTAAGACCGCTATTGGCATCGATGCCATCATCAACCAGAAAGGCAAAGACGTACAGTGTATTTATGTCGCTATTGGTCAGAAAGCATCTTCGGTTGCGGGCGTAGTACGTAAGTTAGAAGAGCACGGTGCAATGGAATACACCATCGTGGTTGCCGCTAACGCATCGGATCCAGCCTCTATGCAGTTTCTTGCTCCATACGCAGGTTGTGCGATGGGTGAGTACTTCCGTGATCGTGGTCAGAACGCATTGATTATTTATGATGATTTGACTAAGCAAGCTTGGGCTTATCGTCAAATATCTTTACTACTGCGTCGTCCTCCAGGACGTGAAGCCTATCCTGGTGATGTATTCTTCCTACATTCACGTCTACTTGAGCGTGCTGCTCGTGTTAACGTTGAGTTTGTTGAGAAGATGACGGATGGAAAAGTAAAAGGTAAGACAGGTTCTTTGACGGCTTACCCTATCATCGAGACACAAGAAGGTGACGTATCAGCATTCGTACCGACTAACGTAATCTCAATCACGGATGGCCAGATATTCCTGGATACTGACTTGTTTAACGCAGGTACACGTCCAGCGATTGACGCGGGTCTTTCAGTATCGCGAGTAGGTGGAGCGGCACAGACAACGATCATTAAGAAACTCGGTGGTGGTATTCGTCTTGACTTGGCTCAGTATCGCGAATTAGCGGCATTCTCGCAGTTTGCATCTGATCTTGATGAGGCAACTCGTGCACAGCTACAACGTGGTGAGCGAGTTACGGCTCTTATGAAGCAGTCACAATATTCACCGCTTAAAACGGCTGAATTGGCGTTCTCATTATTCTCTGCCAACGAAGGTTATCTTGATGATCTTGAAATCAATAAAGTGAATGATTTTGAAGCGGCTATGTTGAGTTATCTACGTAATGATCAATCGGACTTGTTAGATATGATCAATGAGACAGGTGATTACAACGACGACATCGCTGACCAAATGCGTGCGGCATTAGACGATTTCAAAGCTAACCATAGCTGGTAGCGTGTTAACTGAAAATGAGTTGACTGTAATAGTGATGGTAAGAAGAGGTAAGCCCCGTGGGTCTTAAAGAAATTCGTACACAGATCGGTAGTATTCAAAGTACACGTAAGATTACCAAAGCCATGGAAATGGTAGCGGCATCTAAAATGCGTAGGGCTTCGGAGCGCATGAACGCGTCCCGCCCTTATGCAAATAAGATGCGTCAGGTAGTTAGCCATATGGCAGCTGGACACCTAGAGTATAAGCATCCTTATACGCTAGAGCGTGCAGAGGTAAAGCGTGTTGGTTTTATTGTCATATCAACCGATCGTGGTTTATGTGGTGGTCTTAATACCAATTTGTTCAAGAAAGCCAAGCAAGCTATGGCTGATTGGAAAGAACAAGGCGTTGAAGTAGATATCGCGGTATATGGCGGTAAAGCGTTGAATGCATTCAGGCGCTACGGTTTGGTTGCAGAAGCAGTCGGCTTGGGTGATAGACCTGAACTAACTGACATGATTGGCCCCATCAAAGTAATGCTTGATGCGTTTGCTGAAGGCAAGATTGATCGTTTGTTCATGGTGGAAAATGAGTTTGTTAATAGCATGACTCAAAAGCCACATGTTACCCAGCTAGTGCCATTAGTGGCTAATGATCTTGAAGAACTGGATTATCACTGGGACTACCTTTACGAGCCAGATTCAAAAGAAGTGATTGATGCATTAATGCAACGCTATATCGAATCTTTGATCTATCAAGGTGTGGTAGAGAACGTTGCCTGTGAAATGTCATCAAGAATGGTTGCTATGAAAAGTGCAACGGATAACGCAGGCGACATGATTGATAAGCTTCAGTTGGTTTACAACAAAGCACGTCAGGCTTCAATCACACAAGAAATTTCAGAGATTGTTTCGGGTGCAGCTGCGGTTGAGTAGCATAGCTCAAAGATTTAACTAATTCAGCAACACGTAACTGTTCAGATGGCCTCTAAAATCTGTCAGTTCAAGGCGAAGAAAGTGAATTTACACCTGTAAATGATCTTTTTTTCAACGCGGAAATGGCGGGTTTTAGAGGTTAGCTGAATAGTTATTAAAAGAATTTAGATTTATTAGGAGAGTACGATGAGTACTGGAAATATTGTACAAGTAATTGGCCCAGTGGTAGATGTGGAATTCCCACGTGATGCTGTACCCACTGTATATGACGCTTTACTGGTAGGTGATCATGACAACCTGACGCTAGAAGTTCAGTCACAAATGGGTGATGGTATAGTTCGTACTATTGCGATGGGTCAGTCAGAGGGTCTGAAACGTGGTATGTCTGTTGTGAATACAGGTGAAGCGATTCAAGTTCCTGTTGGAGAAGCCACTCTAGGGCGTATCATGAACGTTCTCGGTGAGCCCATCGACAATGCAGGCGAAGTGAAAGCTGAAAAGAAAATGGGTATTCACCGTGATCCACCTAGCTTCCAAGAGCAAGCAAATTCAACAGAAATTCTAGAAACAGGCATCAAAGTAATTGACTTGATCATGCCAATCGCCAAGGGTGGTAAAATTGGTCTATTCGGTGGAGCAGGTGTGGGTAAAACCGTAACACTGATGGAGCTGATTAATAACATCGCCAAAGCTCACTCTGGTTTGTCCGTATTTGCGGGTGTGGGAGAACGTACTCGTGAAGGAAACGATTTCTACTACGAGATGGAAGAAGGCGGCGTACTAGACAAAGTTGCACTCGTCTACGGTCAGATGAATGAGCCTCCAGGAAATAGACTACGAGTTGCTCTAACAGGCTTAACCATGGCGGAATACTTCCGTGATGAAGGTCGTGACGTACTGATGTTCATTGACAACATCTACCGTTATACACTAGCCGGAACAGAAGTATCAGCACTGCTAGGGCGTATGCCATCAGCGGTTGGATATCAGCCAACACTGGCTCAGGAAATGGGCGCACTTCAGGAGCGTATCACCTCAACAAAAACGGGTTCGATCACCTCGTTCCAAGCGGTATATGTACCTGCGGATGACTTGACTGACCCTTCTCCAGCCTCTACTTTCGCTCACTTAGATGCGACATTAGTACTATCACGTAACATTGCAGAACTGGGCATCTACCCAGCGGTTGATCCCTTGGACTCAACATCACGTCAGCTTGATCCTTTGGTTGTTGGTGACGATCACTACAACACAGCACGTGGCGTACAGGGTGTACTACAGCGTTATAAAGAGCTACAAGACATCATTGCCATCTTGGGAATGGATGAATTGTCAGATGAAGATAAGCAAATCGTAGGACGCGCACGTCGTATCCAGCGTTTCCTATCTCAGCCATTCCATGTTGCGGAAGTATTTACTGGATCTCCAGGAAAATACGTAACACTTGAAGAAACACTATCTGCTTTTAAAGCGATCATGAATGGTGATCACGATGATATGCCAGAGCAGTCTTTCTACATGGTAGGAACACTGGATGAAGCGATTGAAAAAGCGGCTAAGGCTTAACTAAACTAAGAGCAAGGAGACGCAACATGTCTACCACACAACTTGATGTAGTAAGCGCAGAAGAAGAACTCTTTTCTGGCACAGTAAAAGAAATCTTCGCCCCTGGTTCAATGGGTGATCTCGGTATAACACCAGGACACGCCCAGCTCATTACCACACTGAAAGCTGGCGAACTTCGTTACATTACAGAAGAAGGTAATATGGCGTCTCTATTCGTATCAGGAGGTATGATGGAAGTACAGCCAACAGTGGTTACTGTACTTGCTGATACCGCTATTCGTGCTGATGATCTGGACGAAAAAGCTGCTGAAGAAGCCAAAGCTAAAGCAGAAGCTGCATTGGAAGGAAAAGATCCTGAAGATATGAACTACGAAGCGCTACAAGCTGAGCTTGAAGCAGCTAAAGCGCAGATTCAAATGATACATAAGATTGGAAATACTTTGAGATAAGCTTCAAACCTTATTTATTTAAGTAAATCCTAAAAAGGCAGCCAGTTGGCTGCCTTTTTTTTACTCTTTAATTTTAAATATTATAGTTCAATTCAGATATAGAATATCTTATTTACTTCGTATACGTGGAGCCATGGAAGAACATGTTCTTTACTAGTTAATTTTTCTCTTCTTGACTAATAATTTCTCATGTTATATTAAACTCTTGTCTGTTTTCAGTCAGTGAAGTATATGGAAATAACAATTAAACCTATAGTTGAACACTTAGATTTACTCAATCAAGTAATAAAACTTGGTGATGCTAATAAAAAGCATTTAGATTTTATATTTACGTAATATTAATCAGATATTCTAGCCAAATCCGATAGATCAACAGACCTTCCAAAGGAATAATAGACAATATCCTCTTTTTCTCTAATACAACATTTCACCCAGTGCAGATTTCTTAAACAAAATCTTGCCAATATAGCGTGCACCAGCTTTGGTTAAATGCCTTCCATCATAAGATATTAATCGCAAATTATTGGTGAAGACCGGGCAGGTCGTAGAGTTGCCACACACCAATTTGTGCGGGTCTACAAACATTACTCTGCGGTTGAGTTTCTTTTTTAGGATAGAGTTGATATCCAAAGAAGTAGTACCCACATCCACTCTCAATGATCTAAGTTTGTTATCCTGCATGTGAATGTAATTTCTTATCGACATATTTCCAAAAAACTTATTACCGATGACAACCACATTTTGCTTTTTCGTGATTCCAAGGTAGCGAAAAGTTTGTGGTAGTTTCCTGGCAACCTCTGGTTTCCATAGCGCAGAAAAAATAACTAAATCAGCATTGTGAACTTGATGCTTGGCTTTCTTTAAACTATCCGCACGCTCCGATTGTAAACAGAATTTTCTGTGTTTGGGGGCTATATATTTCCCGATATTCTCTCCAGGGACTCTCTGGCAAGAATAAGGGATAAAGCGAAATCGGATTTGATAGTTGCTGAGATAACCATTTTCAAGAGCGCCGTTAAGAAAATCACAGCCTTGGCTATCGCCGATAATAATTACTTTCTTCTTACTACTACTTTCATCAAAGGGCTTTGCTTGTAAAGCGCGACAACGTTCGAAAGCATAGGCGTTGCTTGATTTTGTATTAGATGCTTTGATTAGATTCTGGCGTACCATTGTGTTGGCGGCAAAAGCATTCGAGAAGGTCATAAGAAAGGTATAAGTGAGTGTTAAAAGAGCCACAGTAGTGTGTTTTTTAACAGAGTAGACCATCATATTCATAATAATTCCTGTTGTTATATTAGAGTTTTTAGGATGTGTATTTACAAATTGGATATTATTTGGGTGTAGCTAAGTAGCTGTAAGTGGTTGAATAGAGTGTAGTACATTATTACGATAAGACAGAAAAAGGGGGCAGTTCAAAAAAGCATGTTAAACTTTATAGCGAATTTCAAACAAAAACTCAACATAGCTGCATGGTTAATGAGTTAGAATCCAATATAATTACGTTTGTATTAATATCTCTATCTCTACTCTTCTTAAGGTTTCACCGCTTCAATACTTGCCGAAACCACATAATCCTCAACTCCTAGACTGGGTGCCCAGTCCTTAATGAAATCTCTGGATGAGTCTTTAGGTTGTATAGCTATATTGCTAAAGCCAGCCGCTTCTATATCGGCTTGCAAATCACCAATCAAGGAGGCATTACCCATACAACCTGCTATTAGTAGAGGATCATTCCGCATGGTCTCGGGTAGTTCAACAGTCGCAACCACATCGGAAATAGCGATTCTTCCACCGGGTTTTAATACACGAAAAATTTCTGCAAAGACTTTGGCTTTATCAGGTGACAGGTTAATCACACAATTAGAAATTACCACATCTACAGTGTTGTCTGTTATGGGTAAGTTCTCAATCTCACCTAGGCGAAACTCTACATTGGTGAATTTTCCGGTATCCGCATTGCTGCGAGCTTTGCTGATCATATCGGGTGTCATATCTATGCCAATGACATGACCCGTATTGCTCACTTGAGGGGATGCCAGAAAGCAATCAAAACCGCCACCAGAACCTAGATCAACAACCGTTTCTCCTGCCTGTAAAGCTGCAATAGCTTGAGGATTACCACAGCCTAAACCCATATCAGCTCCTTCGGGAACAAGATCTAAATCGGCTTGTGAATAGCCTAGTCGGGTTGAGATCAGGGTATTAATAGCTTCATCGTCAGAGGTGCCACAGCAACTAGCGGCTGGACCATCACAGCTACTTTCATCCGCCGCATTAGCTACTTTTGTATAGACTTCACGGACGTTTTCACGATGTCTATTTTGTGCAACGGCAGATTTTTGCGTGTTTTTCGCCTCTGTTTCTGGCTCACTACAACAGCTAGGAGCACAACAGCTTTCTTCATTACTCATTTTATGTACCTTCTACGTTATTTATTTGTGTCTAAATTATCTATATCAGTCGAAAAGAATGCGGATAATTCATCAAGCAACGAAGGCTCGATCCAGCATTCAATAGTCTTTCCATTTCGTCTAGTCTGAATTAAGCCTGCCCTGAACAGTTCTTTTAAATGATGCGAAACAGTGGAGGGCGCAATATCAAGATTGCTGCCAATTTGCCCTACCGTGAAATGCAGTGCTTGTTCAACACTACAAAGGGTTCCAGGCATACAGCATTGAGTCAGTTGCTGGAAAATGGCAAGACGATGAGGATTGCCCAATGCTTTGAACATTAGTGCGCGTTGATCGGTATCACTACTATACTTCGACATATTTCGAAGTATAGTAGTGATGTACTTATTGGGTCAAGTTAATTTGTTAAAGTATCGACGACTGCACGGATGTAAAGCAAGGCAGGAACAGTTGACGAGGCACGACACAATAGACATAATATATTTATAGTGATTATCTACACCTCAACATCGGCTACGATAAATATTTCGGATGCTGACTAATTAATCGATCATCATGTTAGTCATAAGCTCGGCAACCAAAGCAAATTCGATGTTGAGCAGCTCTTGAGTTTTGTTTACATTCTGCTTGTTGATATGAAAATCATCAATATCTTGTAAACATTGTTGCAGCGTAGAGCTGGCGTAAAGGTTGGCAGTTCCTCTCAGCCGGTGGGCACAGATGCTGGCCTGTTTCCAGTCACGCTTAGTAAGATACTGCTGAAGTTCGTCAACCGATTTTGTAAGAGAGCTGGTGACATTTTTTAAAAAAGTCATACGGGTTTCTTTATTTTCCAGCATATCCATCACATTGATAAGGTTTTGAGTTATTTCTCTTTGTGAGTGATTGCTTGATCGCTTAAGTTCGTCGTTGAAGTGCTTTGCAGGTTCTGGAGGAAGCCACTTCACTAGTACGTTGTGTAGCTCACTCGGATTAATCGGTTTGGTTAAGAAATCATCCATTCCTGCGGCCAGGGACTTTTCTTTTTCGATGGCGCCGGCGTGTGCGGTCAAACAGATGACGGGTAGATCTTTCCATTCACTGGTTGAGCGAATAACAGCAATGGTGCCATAGCCATCAATATGAGGCATCTGAATATCCAGCAGGATTAAATCAGGTAAGTGTGTCTCAAGACTATCAAAAGCTTGTTGTGCGGTGCTTGCTATTTCTACTTTCGCACCAAGTAGTATCAGTAATTCTCTTGCTACTAGCTGATTCAATTCATCATCTTCAATCAGCAGAATGGTGTAACCGGTAAGCGCCGGAAGTATTTGTGGGTCTAGGTTTATAGACGATGAATCTGTTAACTCTGTATGGTTTGTATCGATATTATCTAAACTATCTAAACAGGTCTCAAACCATATTGAAAAATAGAAGGTGCTACCTAGATTAGGCTCGCTCTCGAATTCAATTTCGCTTCCCATGAAATTAGCCAGTTGTTGACTAATGCTGAGTCCAAGCCCTGTGCCGCCATATTGACGACTATAGGTGGTGTTGACTTGTGAAAAAGATTTAAACAGTTTGTTATGGTCTTTAAAATGGATGCCTATGCCAGTGTCGCGGATAGAGAAATGAGTTAATACTTTGCTATCTGTCTGTTCGATCTGCTTGATGGTGAGTTCAACTTCTCCTTTATCGGTGAATTTCACCGCATTCTCGCTGAGGTTTTTTAATATTTGTACTAGCTTCACAGAGTCGCCTCTGAGATATGTTGTAGTGTTTTTTTCAATGTGCCCAGTAAATATCAATGCTTTTTTCTTGGCATCAAACTCGACCAATGTCGTTACGGTATTGAGTATATCGTCGAGATGAAAAGACGATATTTCCAGATCAAATTTCTTTTGCTCAATTTTTGAATAGCCGAGAATGTTATCGATACTTCCAAGCAGTGAGTTCGAGGCAATTAATGACTTATCTACAAAATCCAGTTGTTGTCGGGTAAGGGTGGTTTGCTTAAGTAAATAATTGATACCGACAATGGCGTTAATGGGTGTGCGCACTTCATGACTAATATTGGCTAGAAACTCGCTTTTCGTTAGGCTGGCTGTTTCCGCTGTATCTTTGGCGATTCTAAAGCGCTTGTGAATTTTAGTGAAATTTATGGAGGTAATAATCATCGATACATTATGGATTTGTGTTAACACTGCCATGATGTAGAACACTTTTTCCCCTTCATAAAGAAAACGCAATGAAAGGGCAAGCAGGATAGGTTGTGAAAAGCATAAGAAAGCAACAATGCTGGATGCTGATGCAGCCGGTGAACCCGCCGTCATTCCCATGAGTACAAAGACCAGAAACAGTTGTCGGACAAGATCGTCTTGAGGGAATAACAACCAGGCCGTTGAAGCCCAGACAAGGCCGGAAGCGGTTATCCCAATATATAATGGAATTTTTCGATACTTTCTATTTTTTAAGTCATCATTCGGAAAAAGATGTATTTTTGAGAGCCCTATTCTCACAGCAATAATCAATAAATTAAGTGTAAACCAGCCATAAAGAATGAAGTTATCAATGTAGCCATGTAAAACGATGAGGAGGATAATGCTTGAAAAGAGTGATGCGATGTAGGTTATATAGGAATTTTTTAGAACGAACCGTGGTTGGTTTTGCATGTTCGGCATCACTATTTATTGGTATGGAATAGGTAACCCTTTCCCCAAACAGTGCGAATGTATTGTGGTGATGATGGGTCTTTTTCGATTTTCCCGCGGAGGCGATTGATATGCACGTCAATGCTGCGATCTAGTGGGTGATGAGTATCGCCACGAAGCGCTTGGGAAAGATCGTCTCGGGTAACGATTTGTTCAGTTTTCTTGCAAAGTTGGGTTAACAGTACTAACTCCGTATTCGTCAGTTTAATGACTTGTTGGTGGTGAGTTAGGCACTGACATTCAATATCGAAATAGAAATTCCCGAAGGTGATGGCATTCTCCATTCCAGATGATGACTGGAGAAGGTTATTAATTCTGGCTAGTAACTCTCTGGGATTAAAAGGTTTGACCAGATAATCATGTGCCCCAGACTCAAGGCTTTGTATACGATCATTATCCTGATCTTTTACAGATAGCATAAAAACTTTAATAGCGGGATGGTTGTGATGCAACCAATCAAGCCAGTAAAAACCATCTTTTCCCGGTAGCAAAATATCCAGAATGATTAGATCGACCGTCTTTTTCTTTAGAAATTTTTCCAGGTTTTCACCGGCTTCGCAAAAACTGGCTTCATACCCTTGTTGCAAGAGATAATCCTCCAGAAAAACCTGTAAGACAGGATCATCGTCGACAATCAATATACGATGTGATTGTTTTGCAGGTCTTATCATGAATAACTAGCTTTCTTAGGAATGGCTATGATTCTTGTTTTACTATTACTCTCACCATCTTAACGGTAATTAGAGATAAAAGCTAAGATATGGTCTTTATAGGTATTTGAGAAATTTTAATAGGGAAGAGGTTTTGACCCGGTCAATATAGGTTCGTTTTTAATACTAAATTAAAAAGAGTCCCCGCAGATAATCAGATTCAGGCTAGGAGGGTAAATGTATATAAATGCATAAACCTGATCAGTTACGAGGACAAGATAACCCCATGGAGCGAGTTCAATGGGGATAAACCGTTTAGCTATGCTACTGTTTTTTTAAACTTAGTGGTGAAGTAAATTGTAAAGAATTGTTACAAGGCTAGTCAGTCCACTAGGGTTGCTCTACATGCTGTAGCGGCTCCATTTGTACTTACTTTATACGTAATCAATTGCTTGTGATAGTAGAGGAGGTTAACTGGGGAATATAGGTTTAGATATGCTATGGTTCGAGATTCAATCAGCAGCTCATCTCGGCACATAATAAAGCATTGGTAGGATAGCATTTTGAAGAAAAAAACACTCTGCGCGCAAGTACTCAGTTCACCCACTCATTTTTTAGCTTTTGGTTTTGGTTCAGGCCTTGCCCCCATCGCACCGGGGACTTTTGGCACGTTGGTTGCTATACCCTTGTTTCTTATTATGCAGCCACTGGCGTTGCATTGGTACTTGCTCATCGTCTTGGCAATAAGTCTATTTGGTATCTGGTTGTGTGGTGAATCGGCTAAACAGTTGGGGCTGCATGATCCAGCAGGAATAGTATGGGATGAAATAGCGGGTTATTTGGTCACCATGATTGCCGCACCACAAGGCTGGAAATGGATTATTATCGGCTTTATCTTATTCCGACTTTTTGATATATGGAAACCATGGCCTATTAATCTGGCTGATAAAAACCTAGAAGGTGGTTTCGGGATAATGCTTGATGATATTATTGCGGGTATTTACGCCTTGATAGGCTTACAGCTTATTGCGTATTTCTGGAATTAAATACCTGAATCCGCATTGAATCACGGATTCAAATAATACTAATAGAGTAAACATATGTCAGGTAACAGCTACGGTAAACTATTCACAGTCACTTCTTTTGGAGAGAGCCACGGCCCAGCAATCGGTTGTGTCGTTGATGGTTGCCCTCCAGGAATGGAGTTAACAGAAGCCGATATTCAAGGTGATCTTGATTTACGTAAACCCGGTACTAGCCGGCATACCACCCAACGTCGTGAGCCAGATCAAGTGGAAATACTCTCTGGTGTGTTTGAAGGTAAAACAACGGGTACTCCGATAGCATTACTCATTAGAAACGTAGATCAACGATCAAAAGACTATTCCGATATTATGGATCGTTTTCGTCCTGGTCATGCGGATTATACCTACTACAAAAAATACGGCTTTCGTGACTATCGGGGGGGCGGTAGATCATCAGCCCGTGAAACAGCCGTACGAGTAGCCGCCGGAGCGGTTGCCAAGAAATATCTAAAAGAAAAATACACTATTGAAATCAAGGGCTATTTATCCCAACTTGGCCCTATCAAGGTAGAGTTAAAGGATTGGAGCGAAGTGCGTAACAATCCGTTTTTTTGTCCTGAAAAAGAAAAAGTAGCCGAAATGGAAACCTATATGGATGCCTTGAGAAAGTCAGGGGATTCGGTAGGTGCAAAAATAACAGTCATTGCTACTGGCATGATGCCGGGTTTGGGCGAACCCGTTTTTGACAGGCTGGATGCTGATATTGCACATTCCATGATGAGTATTAATGCAGCCAAAGCGGTAGAAATCGGCGCGGGTTTTGATTGCATTGAGCAAAAAGGCACAGAACACCGTGACGAAATAACACCAGAAGGCTTTCAAAGCAACCATGCCGGCGGTGTGTTAGGTGGCATTTCATCGGGACAAGATTTGATAGTGCATACTGCCTTCAAGCCCACCTCTAGTTTGCGGATACCCGGTAATACGATCAATCTGGATGGTGAACCCATTGAAGTTATTACCAAAGGTCGTCATGATCCTTGTGTGGGGATACGTGCTACGCCTATTTGTGAAGCCATGTTGGCTATTACGGTGTTAGATCATGTACTCAGGCATCGAGCGCAAAATATGGATGTGACCACGGGGCTTGCAGATATTCGTGGATAAGCCGTAGAGACAAGGCATGCCTTGTCTCTACCTTGTTCTACAACACTTCCCAAATCTCATTATAGGTATCATCCTGCTGATGCAACTCTTCAGGTGATACCGAGGCAATATATTCACACAATGCAAATGCGCCTTGTCCTTCATTGATATGGATGATCTCAACGTTTTCCATGCGTTTGCCAATCTTCATTTCAAGTATATCGCCCAAGTTAAACATATAATCAGGTAAAACCAGATAGGGCTTTTCTTTGAGTCCTTCAATCTTGGGTAACAACAAACCACTAATCGGTAATTTTTGGGTGAGGGTGCGATTAGTGACTCTTTTGATGGTGACAGGAAGGGCACGAGGTGACAGCAGTTCGATGCCGACTAAAAGTCCCGTACTTTGGATAAAATCCATCCAGCGTATGGTGCCTATTTGCCATTTTTCAGAATCATCAGCCGGGTCTTGCATGGCAATGAGTTCTCCCACCCTTACACCTGACGGGTCTTTTTCTTTCCAGCGTAGACCATAGCCTTCTGAACAACTGTTCTGGATTTGCCATGCTCTGAGTTCAATATCTGTTTCTTCTAGCTGTTGTTGAGCGTCTGTCGCAGCCCAAGGGCTGGAGCTTGAGCTGTTCTCACCGTAAATAAGTTCTTCGTAATGTTCGTCTTCAGCATAATCCAAATTGTCGTCAGAGTTTTCTTGTTCGATTTTGATGACTTTGACGATATTGCTTAAATGGCTTATTAGTGGGGTTTGTTCGTCTCTGGGAAAGCGTTTGAATTGTCTATTTTTGACGAATGTTAATGAATTGATTAAGCGAATAGCCAAACTATGGTTAAGCATAGGGAAGGTATCATTCGACCCCAGATTGGTATTTTCTGTTTCTCGTGCAAAGCCATCTAGCGCTTTGAGCGTTTTATCCATCGCGAATAAGCGAACGGTGGGTGAATTTAAAAGCTCGGCAACGGGCATAAGCGTAGGAGGTTCGTCGCTATTAAGCAGTGCCGTATAGGCATATTTTCCCGTAGGTCGGGTCGGGTCAGTGTGTATTTCTATATCGTTTAATATCAATCTGAAAAAGCGATCAAGCCTGGAAATTTCACCCAAACGAATGGTGCTTGGGCGGGCTAAAGCAAGCAGATTAATATGTTTGTAGTAATCTTCTATGGTTTGACTGCTATATTCTACTTTGGTCTTTTCGGGAATAGTCAGATGCTCGATGTTGTTCTCGCATGCCAATAGATAGAGATGATGAATGTCTTGCCAGAGTGCCTCTTTGGGTTTGATATACACGGTGTAAGTATTGATCAATACACGACCCATATAGTTGAGTGAGCGGCCTATTGAAAGTAATAATAATTTTTTGTTGGCACTGCCTTTGGTCAACATATCTAGCGCCGAAAGCTGATAAGCACCTGACATTTCTAGTAACAATGATTGATTCAGATCAAATATTTTTTGGCTACGTTCGGGCAACGGAAAGGAACGTGCAACAAGATGCTTTTTAAGGTTTTCTAAAGACATCTCGGAATAAGGACGAATGATCTCAGCAATCTCGATGCGTTTTTGAGGATGTATCTGACTGTTGTTGAGTTCCGTCATACAAAAGTACAAACGACGGGTCATTTCACCAAAATTACTGGTCGGTAATAGCTCGACCCACTTGCGGGCTTTTGCGCTGGTGAGTGGTGTTTCGTTAATATTAATTTTTGTTTTTAGAATATTCATCGATTAGAAGTGGGCTGTTAATTTATTATTTTTATTATTTTAAACAAGTTACTGCGTATTCGAGAATTTCTGCTGTTCCTTAGAAATCCCTTTATACCAATAATAGCATATCCCGCTTGTCAGTTGATGGGTGTTTTAGACCGTTCACCCGAAGTTTCTCTCACCAGCTTTGGTACTAGATAGCCGGGTAATGCATTTCTTAGTTTCTGCATGAGAAGTAGTGCCTGAGTTGCATCGACTTCAAAGTGAGCAGCTCCTTGTACACGATCCAGTAAATGTAAATAGTAGGGAAGTACTTGATGAGCTAACAGCGTGTTACTTAAAGCGATCAAATCTTCGGCGGTATCATTAATACCTTTTAATAGTACGCTTTGGTTTAACAGCAAAGTACCTGATTGATGTAGTTGCATGAGTGCAGTTCGTGTGTTTTCACAAAACTCATTGGCATGATTGGCATGGATAACCATGACCTTTTGAAGGGTCAGTGAAGAGAACCATTGCATGAAATGGGCATCAATTCGTTCGGGTAATACGAGCGGCAGACGGGTATGAAATCGTAATGTGGTGATGTGGGGGATATCCGCAATTTGTTTGCAGAGCGATTGCAAACGCCGATCAGAGAGTGTTAATGGATCGCCACCACTTAATATCACTTCATGGATGCTGTCATCTGCTGCCAGTGCTTTAATAATATCGCGCCATTCGTTTTTGCTGGCTTGTTGTGCGCTATAAGGAAAATGTTGGCGAAAGCAATAACGACAATGGATAGCACAGGCACCTGTTGTCATTATTAAGGCGCGCCCCGAGTATTTTTGCAGGATTCCTTTTTGGCTAATAGCCTTTAGATCACTAACCGGATCTAGTTGAAAACCATCCGTTAAATTAGCCTCAGCCTCTAGCGGTAAAATTTGTTTTAGCAGCGGATCATTCCAGTCGCCTATGCGCATTTTTTTCACGAAGCTATGGGGTACTCGTAAAGGAAAGTGTTGTGGATTGAAGTGCTTTTTGTTGAGTTGACGAGGATCAAGCTTAAGCAGGCTAAGGAGTTCAGCTGGATCACGAATAGCATTGGCTAACAGTTTTTGCCAGCTAATTTGATTATCATCTATTGAGCGATCTTCTATTAATTGATGCTGCGTTGAAGATTCTGGGATTTCTTCTATTAGGGACTGATTTTTAGGCACGTTTCCGGTTATCATAGGGGACATTATATTTAGGACGAACTAGGAAAGGAAATGGCAACTTATAACACGAATGAATTTAAGAGCGGACTTAAAATTATTTTAAATGGTGATCCATATAATATCGTTGAGAATGAGTTTGTGAAACCCGGTAAAGGTCAGGCTTTTAGCCGCGTTAAAATTCGCAATCTTAAAACAGGCAAAGTCATTGATAAAACCTGGAAGTCCGGCGAGAGTGTTGAAGCGGCTGATGTGGTGGAAAAGGATTTACAGTATTTATATAATGATGGCGAATTCTGGCACTTTATGGATGCTGAAACCTATGAGCAAGTAGGTGCGGATGCTGCTGCCGTGAGTGATAATAAGTATTGGTTGAAAGATGGTGATACCTGCATGGTGACCTTGTGGAATGAAGTGCCGATTTTGGTAACACCAGCAAACTTTGTGGAGTTGACCATCACCCAGACAGACCCCGGATTGAAGGGTGATACTGCTCAAGGTGGTACGAAACCCGCTACAACAGAGACCGGCGCTGTCATCAAGGTGCCGTTGTTTATTGAAGAAGGTGAAGTGTTAAAGATTGATACGCGAACAGGCGAATACGTCTCCAGAGCTAAAGTCTAGCCTTAGCTATACCCGCTAAATGTTATTAATATGCGCCAACTGATCACCCAAAGAGCTCGAATGTTACATGACATCCGAGCTTTTTTTTATCAGCGTGATGTGCTGGAAGTAGAGACACCGGCGCTTTCTCAAGCGGGCAATACGGATCCCTTTATTGAGAGTTTTCAGGTTCAAACTCACGAGGGTATGCGCTATTTGCATACCTCGCCGGAGTACCCAATGAAGCGATTGCTGGCAGCGGGGTCGGGTGATATTTACCAGATTTGTAAAGTATGGCGTGCCGGAGAATCCGGATATCGGCACAATCCTGAATTTACCTTGCTGGAATGGTATCGGTTAGGGTTTACCTATCATCAACTCATGCAAGAGGTGGAAGCCTTGCTGTTGCATGTTCTTTATTCCGTACAACAGGCGTCGTATTTTGTCACTTATCGGCAGATTTTCCTTGAAGTTTTAGGTCTTGATCCGCATATAGCAAAGGGCTCAGAGCTACAAAACTGTATGGCTCAACATCAACTGGATGTGGAATGTGGAGAAAATGAGTTAGACCGCTCAGCCATGCTGGATCTATTAATGACGCATTGCATAGAGCCAACATTCAGCGAAGGTCGTTTAACCTTTGTGTATGATTATCCCGTAGAGCAAAAAGCATTGGCTGCGCTTGGTTTGGGGGATAGTTCTGATGCTGGCTTTGATACTAGTTCGGATAATTATTCGGATGATAGCTTTGACAATAGTCGCAGCCGCGATAAAGTGCCAGTCGCACAACGCTTTGAAGTCTATCTGGGCTTAAAAGAGGGTGCAGTAGAGCTAGGTAATGGTTATCAGGAACAAACAGATGCGGATATGAATGCAGATGTTTTAGTCGCTGATTCGAACAAGCGACAAGCAACAGGAATGGTAGACATTCCTGTTGATGAGTACTTTATAGCGGCCATGCGCAAAGGTTTTCCGATGTGTTCGGGTGTAGCTATTGGACTGGATCGTTTATTGATGTGCAAACTGGATAAAAAGAATCTGCAAGAAATTATCAGTTTTCCCTGGACAGTGGCATAATGCGCCGTTTGTAGAAGAAAGAATTGTTTGAAGGTAGTGTTGAGACGTTTCTGGGCTACCTCTTTAATTGACGTTAAATGGAGAAAAAGACGTGGGATTATTTATATCAAATGCTTATGCTGAAGGTGGTTCACAAGGTGGTGATCCGATACAGTTAGTGATTATGGTGGCGATATTTTTTGCCATTATGTACTTTATGATCATCCGTCCACAGCAAAAGCGCGCGAAAGAACATACAGCCTTATTAGGTGGGATGTCTAAAGGTGATGAGGTCGTTACAAGTGGTGGGATATTAGGAAAAGTGACTAATATTGGTGAGAATTTTATTGAAATGAAAGTTTCAGAAGGCAATACCTTGAAAATTCAGAAACACGCTATTGCTAATGTGATGCCTAAAGGAACGATGAAAAGCTTGTAAGTTAGCCTGTGTTGAGCGATAGAGAAACACGGGGAATCAACGATTAAGTCCCACGTTTATACCTCGGCAGTGCTCCTGTATTGGCGACTCCTGTACCGTGCAGTCGTCAATACAAGGCTACGTTTAAACTTAAATTCCTCAGTTAAATTGAAAAATACTGTGATGTAATCTTATTTAGCAACAAAAGTTTCGGTTGGCTACGATGTTCGTTGTTAAAAAGCACACACTAAATTAATAAGAAAAATGTTGGTGAAAAAATATGAATCGATATCCTCTCTGGAAGTATGTATTGATTGGCGTTGTAGCGCTTTTCGGTCTTATTTATGCTTCCCCGATTTTATTTCCTTCTGATCATGCGGTTCAAATCACCGCGGTAGGTAAGAATGTTATTACTGAGGATGTGCTGGCTAAAACCAGAGCAGCATTATCTTCACAGGGCGCTTCAAAGAGTATTCCCAGTAAAAGCATCGTGATTGAAAGTGATAAAATACTAGCACGTTTCCCGGATTCCGGTTCACAATTAAAAGCCGCAAAACGGCTTCGTGAAGCGCTCAGTGAAGAGCACTTCACCACGGCGTTGAATCTTGCACCAACTACCCCGGACTGGTTGAGATCAATGGGCGCACAGCCTATGTACATGGGGCTTGATCTGCGTGGCGGCGTACACTTTTTGATGGAAGTGGATATGGAAGCCGCACTTAAAAAGGCAACGGACAACTATAAAGATAGTTTTCGAGATACGTTGATTAAAAAGAAAGTTCGTTATTTAGGGGTGGTAACAAAAGACGGCAACATTAAAGTTGTCTTTAAAGATGAAGCCTCTTTACAAAAAGGGCGTGAGGAAATAGCAAAAACGGTCTTAGGCGAACTGGATTTTAGCGTAGAAGAAGGCAGCAAGGGTATAACCCTAGTTGCCAAAATGAAAGAAAGTACTATTCGTGAGAAAAAGCGTTTTGCGTTAAAACAGAATATTACTACCTTGCGTAATCGAGTTAACGAGCTAGGTGTCTCTGAGCCGATTATTCAACAACAAGGTCTGGAACGAATCATCGTTCAATTACCGGGTATACAGGATACGGCTCGCGCCAAAGAGATTCTTGGTGCAACAGCAACACTTGAATACCACAAAGTTGATACCGAACATTCTGCTCTTGAAGCTCAAAATACGGGTCGTATACCTCGCGGCATGGTGTTATACAAAGATACCGGGGGAAACCCTGTTCTATTGCACCGCAAGATTATTATTGCGGGTGATCAGATTACTAGCGCTGCCGCGGGATTTGATAATAACTCGAACAGTCCTTCCGTTTCATTACGTCTGGATGGTAAGGGCGCAAAACGGATGTTTGAATTCACCTCGCAAAATGTGGGTCAACCCATGGGTGTGGTGTTTATTGAAACAAAAATCAGAAGTGTTACCGAAAACGGAGTCGTTAAAAAGAAAAAAGTGACTCGTAAGAAAGTCATCAATGTAGCGAACATTCTGGAGCCGTTTGGCCCCAGCTTCCAAACTACCGGTCTGGATTCATCCCAAGAAGCTCATAACTTGGCGTTGTTATTACGAGCGGGTGCATTAGCAGCACCTGTTTATATAGTAGAAGAACGTACAGTAGGCCCTAGTCTGGGACAGGCCAATATAGATGCAGGCTTTAAGTCAGTGGTGTTGGGCTTTGTCTTGGTGCTGATCTTTATGGCGGTTTATTACAAGGTGTTTGGTTTGGTTGCTAATATGGCGCTGGCATTAAATCTTGTTTTGATTGTAGCGGTATTGTCGCTGATGCAAGCCACCTTAACCTTGCCAGGTATTGCCGGTATTGTTCTAACGGTTGGTATGGCAGTTGATGCCAATGTGCTGATTTATGAACGGATCAAGGAAGAGTTGCGCAATGGGTTGACGCCGCAGACTGCTATTAATGCGGGTTATGAAAAGGCGTTGTCTACCATCGCTGATGCGAATATTACGACGTTAATTGCAGCAACGGTGCTTTATGCGTTTGGTACTGGCCCGATTAAAGGCTTTGCAATCACCTTGGCGATCGGAATTTTATCTTCCATGTTTACCGCGATTATGGGGACACGAGCCATTATTAATTTGATTTACGGAAAACGTAAAATTAATAAGTTAGCAATATAGCTTGGCAATATAATGGAAAAGAATAAAAATGGATCACAGGAATAAGTTATGAATAAGAAAAGAAAAGATATAAACTTCATGGGTCTTGGTCGAATAGCGGTCATGTTCTCGATTTTATTGATTGTTATTTCCATTGCTTCGTTGATCTTTCGCGGTTTGGAATTAGGTGTGGATTTTACTGGTGGAACGGTGATGGAGCTTTCCTATCCGGGTGCCGTTGAGCCCACAGAGGTTAAACAGATTCTGGTAAAACAAGGTTACGATGATTTAACGGTTCAGCACTTTGGTTCAGTTGAAAAAATCTTATTAAGAATGGCTCCCCAGAAAACCAAAACGGACATCAAGTCAGGTGCGGTTGACGTTAATTCTCAATTGAGTAACGACGTGCTAAAAACCTTACAAGCACAAACCCCTGGTATCACCATGGATAGAGTGGAATTTGTAGGGCCGCAAATTGGTGAAGAGCTGCGTGAACAAGGGGGCTTAGCCATGTTGTACGCATTGGTTGGTATCCTCATTTATGTGGCACTACGTTTTGAGTTTCGTTTCTCAGTGGGGGCGATTATTGCGTTGGTTCACGATGTAGTGATTACTCTGGGTTTCTTCTCAATTACACGCATTGAATTCGATTTAACGGTACTTGCGGCAATTTTGGCTATAATAGGTTACTCATTAAATGACACGATTGTTGTATTTGATCGTATTCGAGAGAATTTTAGGATATTACGCAAAAAAGATTCACAGCAAGTGATTAATTCATCAGTCAACATGACATTAAGTCGAACTATTGTGACTTCTTTGACGACTCTTATTGTATTGATCGCACTCTTTATGTTGGGTGGTGAGTCTGTACATGCTTTTGCGTTAGCCATGATTGTGGGTGTGATAGTCGGCACGTATTCTTCGATTTATGTAGCAAGTACATCATTATTGATGATGGGTATTACCAAAGAAGCATTAATACCTCCCGAGAAAGATGAAGCGGATGAGTTGGCAGAAACGCCCTAGTTAGTATAGGGTACGTCTATCGCAAACACCGCAAACACCGCAAACAAAAAACAAGCAGATGCTAATAAACTACCAACTAGTGAGTTATGTATGAATTTGAAAAAAAATGGATTTTTATTACTACTATCAACCTTACTGGCAACATCGTTAAGTAGCCCTGTACTGGCAGGAGAAAAACTGGGTATTAATGTTAGCCCACCTCAGAAAATGGGATCTTCTCTCCCTTTTATGGATCTTTTCAAAATTTCTACTGGTTGGGTTACTTCCTGTGAATTTGACTGGCAACGCAACCGCCCATTAGACCCGGGTTGTACTCGTAAAAACTCATTTAATACCAAAGAAAAAGATAAGGTTCATTTAGATGCCAATGGTTGGGTTCGTTCTTTACCCGCCAGGAATGCACCAGAGATTTATACCTCAGTTTCTAGTTTGTGGACATTGCCAAAGAGTTTCCCAACAGGTGATTATGTTGTTCTCTATGAAGGGCAGGGTGATATGGCAGTGCGTGGCGACGTCACCGTCAATAAAGAATCCCCTGGGCGCATTGAGTTTCGTCTGAATTCAACTAAGCGGAATCTTCGTCTGCATATCACAAAAACGTCCCGTAACTATATCCGTAACATTCGGGTTATTCCGAAACAGTACGAAGCATCGTATCGATCAAAAGCCTTCAATCCAAAATACATCAATAAGATTGCACCCTTTCAAGTATTACGCTTTATGCCATGGATGCAAACAGTGTATCAGCAAGAAGTGAGCTGGAATACACGTGCAAAGCCTACCACTGCACATTACACTTCAACCACAGGTGTACCCATTGAAACGATGGTTGATTTGGCTAATCAAACGCATTCAGTGCCTTGGTTTAATATTCCACACAAAGCGAATGATGCTTATATTCATAATTTTGCTAATTTAGTTAAAGCTAAATTAGCCCCCAACAAAAGAGTCTATATAGAGTTATCCAATGAAGTGTGGAACGGATTATATACAGCCACCCATTATGCCTATGCACAAGCCAGATTACTGTGGCCAAGCGCTTACCCCAAAATGAACCCCGGCACCCGAAAATTGCTAATGGGGATTAACTGGTATGGAAAACGCAGTACAGAAATGTGCGATATATGGAAGCGTAGTTTTGGTGCTCAGAAACATCGAGTCGTATGTGTGTTATCTACCTATGCTTCTTCACAGCGTTTTGGCAGAGAGCTATTGGATTGCCCACTATGGAAAAAAGGTGAGTGTGGTCGTAAAGCAGACGCCTTTGCCGTTGGGCCTTACTTTGGTGACTACATGGCGCGTATTGAAAACAGAAACATGATCAATGCCTGGGCGAATCAAGGCGATGGCGGCATGAATAGTATCTTCAAAGAAATTTTTCAGGGTGGTTTGGTCAAAGATCAATTCCCCGGTGGTGCAATTGATAGAGCTGTACAAGTACGCATTAAACCTAATGTAGCGTTGGCTAAAGAATATGGCTTGCCCTTGATTGCCTATGAAGGCGGGCAACATTTGTTGCGTGTAGATCCGCCGCATACGGTGAAAAGCCAAAAACTTTTAGATATGTTTGTACGCGCTAATCGTGACCCACGGATGAAAACAGCGTATATCCGTTATCTGCAAGCATGGCGTAATAATGGCGGCAAACTGATGGTGCCTTTTTATGGTATTGGCGAAACAGATTCGCGTAATTTCTTTAGTATGCTAGAGCATGTTGGCCAACCCACTTCCCCTAAGTATCAGGCCTTTATGCAATACCTGCGTTAAAGAAAACCTAACAAGGCATTTCTTTCTGGAAGTGAGCCTTCAGGCTCACCTATGGTGCTTGAAATCAACACATTAGGGGCACTAGCATCAGTTCCAGAGGATTTGGACTTAATCAGAGTTTCCTTAAGGAAGCTTTTGCAATGATGATCATCCTCATCCTTCCTTCAAAGAGGGTACTGTAAAACGCGGGGCTATGTAACGTATGTTTTCCCGTGTTTCTTTATTACTTAACACATCAGACTACATTTCGCACAGAAATTGTATTAAAATTAAGCAATTGTAGTTGCCTCAAGAGCATGACATCCTGTAATTTGAGGGTGCAAGATAACTTAGTTATTTTTTTACCGTAATCTTTCGTTCTAAAATTCCCCTATCTGATTGATAATTATATTCTATAACAATAGTGTTTTTTGCTATAAAATATTCTTATTGCCTTTTTCTTGATATTCATCATTTTTTTCTGTACTTTTAACCTAACAAAACTAGCTGGTAAATCTTAGTTATAGGATTGTCTTTAACTCTTAAAGAGCATATTGGTTCCCTAGTAGAGGGGCAGAGTATGGATATAGAGGCACAATATCAGCAATATAATAATAAGATTAACGCCGAGGAAACAGATGAAATGCTGTCTATTGTTTCGTGTCTATCACAGGCATTCGTGTTTATCTCAGACACAAATAGTCAAACAATAAACCCGGTAGAAAGTTGTACGTATCCTAATAATGAGCGAAAGGGTTAAATGACGAAATCTATTAATTTTGCAGAAGCAAGACATCTAGTTGCTAGGAGTGGTTTGGGTGTTGAGTGGATACAAATCAAAAATTTGGAAGGTCGTAGTCGACAACAGGCTATTGATATCTTGTTGCGACCGAAATCTTCATTACCTCCAGCACCGTCCAAGATGACACCTTGGAATGTACGTACCAACATGTACGAATCAAAAAATCCCAAGCATAAAATGGAAATGCACAAGATGGCTGAGATCGAGGGAGCTCGATTAAAGCGTTGGTGGATTGCCCATATGCTCAAAACCCAATCTCCTATCGTAGAGAAAATGACGCTGTTTTGGCATGGCCATTTTACCTCTTCACTAGATAAGGTAGAACAACCCAGTCTGCTTTATAGCCAAAACAAGATGTTCCGGCGTCACTCACTGGGTAACTTTGCGACTTTGCTTAAGGCGGTCGCTAAAGATCCTGCCATGTCCGTTTATCTAGATGGGCAACTCAATGAAAAACGTAGTCCCAATGAGAATTTCGCTAGAGAGCTTTTAGAGCTATTTACGCTTGGGCATGGACACTTTACTGAATCAGATGTGCAGGATGTCGCCAGAGCGTTTACCGGTTCAAGTGTGAATCGTTTTAAGGGAACCTATGCTTTTAACAAAGCCGAGCACGACCGCACACCAAAAAGTGTATTAGGTAAGAGAGTAAATAACGCAGATGATGTGATTCGTGTATTGCTTGAACATCCCCGGACAGCAATGACAATCGCGGAGAAATTTTGGAGTTTATTCGTTAGTGATGCAGAGCCTGATCAACGCGTAACAATGTTGTGGGCTAGAAAGTTTAGAAACTCCCATTACGATATTAAAGTGTTGCTTCGTGAAGTGTTGAACAGCGATGTGTTCTGGTCTGATGAATATAAAGGCACGGTCACCAAGTCTCCGGTTGATTTGGTTATCGGTAGCTTGCGAACGATTCCTTCCCAGTTATTTACGCATAAAGATGTGGAAGGCATATTACGGTTACTAGGGCAGGATTTATTTGACCCTGCCAATGTTAAGGGCTGGAAAAGTGGTTTGGCCTGGATTGATGCTGAGACCATCATGGTGCGCTCATCTATGGTCAATAAGCTAACAGGTGCAAATCTTAACGAGAAAGTGAATACGGGTGGGCAATATCCAGATGCACCACCTGAGCAATACCGACAATGGCTGTTGCCGCTGAAACCCATAAGCCCACCACCTACAAAGCCCGGTAAAGTACGACTTGTGCGGACTTTAGCGTTAGATCCTTTGTATCAGTTAATGTAGATGGAGAACTTCCAAACTATGATTTCTAACTATATCCTTAACTATGTCCTAACCTATGAATAGACGTGAATTTACGCAACTCTCCGCGTTACTGCCTTTTGCAGGTATGCTTCCCAATTTGGCGATGGCTGATACAGCCACCTCAGGAAAAGCTTCTGAGGCGCTTAAGACTCCCGCGATAATAACCGGCAAACGGATATTAGTACTGGTTGAGTTAGCTGGAGGAAATGATGGTTTAAATACTCTGATACCACTCACTAACCGCGCTCAATATGAAAAGCTAAGACCCACACTGGCACAAAAAAAATCATTGGACATAGGGAGTGGAGTAGGAATGCATACGGCTTTGGGGAAGCTATTGCCATTGTGGGAAGAAGGTCAACTCAGTTGGATTCAAAGTGTGGGTTATCCAACTCCCGATCTTTCGCATTTTCGTTCTAAAGACATATGGGAAACAGCCTCCAGTTCAGATCAGCAACGCACCGATGGTTGGCTATCTTTGGCATTACCCAAAAAAGACAGAGGCTTGCAGGGTGTTGTAGTTGGTTCTGGTTTGGGACCAATGGCAGGCAAAGACTGTCGTGCTGTTGCCATGCATGATCCTCGTACCTTTTTGGCACAAGCTGATTTGGTTGAACGGGTTAATCATCAAACAACCAATCCTTCTTTGGCGCATGTGCTTGATGTCCAGCAACAAGTACATGGTGCAAAGCATTTACTGAATCGTAGTGCGCGTGTCAGACATATGGATCGACATTTCCGTCCTAGTAACTTTAATAATGACTTGAAATCAGTTGCGAAAATGATAGTGGGTGGTGCGGATGTGATGGTTTACAAAGTAACCTTACCGGGCTTCGATACACATGCTGATCAAGCCGTATTGCATCAGAATCAGCTTAGTTATTTAGCCGAGGGTTTGCATTCATTCTCAAAAGCTATGAAAGCTGCCAGAATGTGGGATAACGTGATGGTTATGACCTATTCAGAGTTTGGACGTAGCGCTAAAGAAAACCTCAGTGGTGGTACTGATCATGGTACAGCTGCACCGCATATAGTCATGGGTGGAAAAGTGAAAGGCGGTCAGTTATATGGCGATAAAGCTGATCTGAAAAACCTGAATAGCGAAGGTGATTTAAACTATTCAACCGACTTTCGAGCTATCTATGCCACAGTCGCGGAAAACTGGTGGGGGCAAAAGAACCCATGGGAGCAACATACGACTTTAGATTTCATATAGACTTTCTCAATACCCTTAATGCTGTCTCGGTATTGTTTTCTTCCATAAAAAAGCCCTTGCTGATTTCTCATGCAAGGGCTTTTTGTTGTTACGACTAAAAACAATTAGAAGTTATAACGTAGTGCTGCGGCAAGATCACTGTCGTCAGCTGTAGAATAACCTAGGCTGGCAGAGAACTGCTTAGTGAAGTAATAACGGCCTTGTGCAGAAACTGAAGTGTCGGTGACATCTTCGATATTTACATAATTGATACTAGCTTCACCTTCAAACTTTTCTGTAAATGTGTGACGAAGACCTAGGTTGATTCCAAAGCCATTTCCTGCGTCAACACTTGCAAAAGCATTTCCCTGACTAAAGTCAATGTCATAACTTATATATTGAATGTCGCCATATACATCAGTACTGTCATTAACAGATTTGTGATAACCAACACCAACTGAAAATGCACTAAGACTAACATCCACTCCATTAATATCACCAAGCCCTGTCGATGCAAAGCCACCCACAAGATTGATGTTAGAGGCAACATCATAAGAACCTTGTAGTGCAAATGTAGAGTCAGCACCATCAACATCGTTAGTAATGATAGCGCCTTCAATGAAGTTGTAACTGATATCGCCAGCATAAACAGAAGTGGAAATTGCGCAAGACAGTGCGATTGCAGATAAAGTTTTATTCATGGTAGTCCTTGAAAGAATAGTTTGAAAATCAAGCATTTTACATAGCTTATTAATAGCGACAATATCCATCATAGGTAAGTAATAGGTAGCAAACTCTATCCATAGAGAACAGCTATGAGTTCTGATAGGTTGCTATTCGTCTGCTCAATCTTGCTACTAGCGATTCCTTTGCTAGTATGGAGGTAAAGCTATAAACCCATAGTGTCAAAACCCTAACAACACGAATAACCCAATCCGCTGTGTAAGATGTAGTGACCTATTAACTCAATAATTATAATAAAAAACGCAGAATTTAGAGTGGTGAGTCAAACCATCTAAGGCTCGAAATATCTGCCAGAGTGAAAACCATGAACCCAATAAACTTCACCGAAGCTAGGCATTTATTGTCGCGCACAGGGTTGGGGGTCGAATGGAGTGTCATCCAGCAGCTAGTCGGGGAATCCACCCGCAGTGAAGCCGTTGACAAGTTGATACAAACCTATTCTCCCCAGACCAATAATGCACCACGCTTAACGCCGTTAAATAAAATGGATCGTTTAACCCAATCCGGTGCGCGTGGAAAAAAACTCATGCATACGGTGATGATGCGTGAGAATGATGTGTTAAAAAAGTGGTGGGTCAAGCAGATGCTAACCACGACTTCACCGTTAACCGAGCGTATGACGTTGTTCTGGCATAATCACTTCACCTCTTCACTAGCCACCGTCAAGCGTCCTCAGCTGTTATTGAATCAGAATAAGTTATTACGCCAGTTTGGTCTGGGTAATTTTGCAGTGATGTTGATGTATATGACTAGCGACCCTGCCATGTTGTTGTATCTTGATGGCGATAAAAATGTGGCAGGTAGCCCTAATGAAAACTTTGCCAGAGAGTTATTAGAACTTTTTACGTTAGGTCATGGGCATTATGCGGAAGCTGATGTGAAAGCAGCAGCTCTGGCTTTTACTGGCTGGGGTGTTGATCATCGTAGCGGAAAATTTTCTTTTAAGTCTGAATTGCATGATGGCAGACATCTCCGTTTTTTGGGGGAAACTGGAAGCTTTAATGGTAATGATATCCTCAAAATCATTCTCAAGCAGCCGCGTACAGCTGAACATATAGCGGAGAAATTCTGGAAGGTATTCGTCAATCTTGAGCGCCCTGATCCACGCGTTATTCGCCAGTGGGGGAATGTCTTTCGGGATTCCAGTTATGAGATCAGCGCGTTATTGAAAGCCGTGCTAAATAGCGATGTATTTTGGGCTGAAGAAAATCGTGGCGCTTTAATCAAATCTCCTATTGAATTGATGGTAGGAACTATGCGCACCATGCCGCATCGATCATTGTCAGTAAAAGAAATTATGCACACCAGTCGAATCTTGGGACAAGATTTGTTTGATCCACCCAATGTGAAAGGTTGGGCAGGTGGCAAAGACTGGATATCTACGCAAAGCTTGTTAGTCCGCACCTCTCTACAACGAAAAATGTCGCATGATGCCAATATAAAGGCAATGGCACGTCATTTTCCAAAATCACCACAAGAAACCTTGCAACAATGGCTGTTGCCACATTCCCCTGTTTTGCCCGCATCGAGAAGAAAGGGTGAATTGTGGTTTGTACAGAACTTAATGTTTGATCCCGGATATCAGTTAGCGTAGCGAGAACGAATCAAATATAGCCTGTGTTGAGCGATAGCGAAACGCGAGAATGTAGGCAAATCCGCTACATGATAAGAAAGAAGAGTACCCCCCAATAATAAAAATAAAACCGGATACCCCAATGAAAAGAAGAGAGTTTTTAAAATTGACAGCCGCCCTGTCCGCCGCGAGTGTTGCCCCTGCAGCTAGTGCTGCCGCTATAAACGGTGCGGTTAGGGGAAGTAATAATAAAGTACTTGTACTAGTGCATCTTGCTGGTGGAAATGATGGTCTCAATACCCTGATACCTTATACCGATCCGGAATATTATGCATTGCGCCCCACATTAGCCATTCCCGCAAATAAGGCTATCCCTTTAGACAGCAAAGCGGCAATGCACCCATCATTAGCACTATTGAAACCCTATTGGGATAAAGGCGAAATGGCCTGGTTACAAGGCTTGGGCTATAATCAGCCAGACCGATCTCATTTTCGTTCTATAGATATATGGGAATCTGCTTCCAGTAGCAACGAACGCAGCACAACAGGTTGGTTGTCTCACGTGTTACCACAGCTAACAGATGGCTTACATGGCATTGTACTAGGGCAGGGCATAGGTCCGCTGGCAGGCGCAAAACTCAATGCAGTAGAAATGGAAAACCCAAAAACATTCCTGAATCAGGCAAAGCTAATTAATGATATGAGCTATGCGCATTCAAACGTCACCTCAATGCGTCATATTCTTGCAGTGCAAAACCAGCTTTATTCAACCGCCGCAGAATTATCACAAAAGTTAAGAAGACGAGTATCCGTAAAAGCACGTTTCCCGAAAACCCCCTTCGGTCATCAAATGCAATCCATAGCAGAAATGATTGTGAGTGGAGTGGATTCTCCTGTGTATAAAGCAAAACTGGCCGGTTTTGATACCCATGCGGGACAATTGAATAGCCATAAAAACAGTCTTTATCATCTATCTGGGGTGTTACAGGCTTTTGCAGAATCAATGCAACGAGCAGGGCGCTGGGATGATGTCGTGCTGATGACTTATTCAGAATTCGGTCGGAGAGCAAAAGAAAATCACAGTGGTGGAACAGATCACGGCAAAGCCTCTGCGCATCTGGTCATGGGCGGTAGTATCAATGGCGGCTTGTACGGGAAATCACCCGATCTACATAATCTTGATAATGGCGACGTAAGATATAGTACCGATTTCAAGGCTGTTTATGGTTCTTTAGCAAGGCGCTGGTGGAATGTGAAAAATCCTTGGCAAGCTCATGGAGAAATCCCCTTTGTGTAGGTTTGTTTAAGGAAACTCTGATCAAGTCCTCTGTATTGGAGGTGAGCCTTCAGGCTCGCAATGCGGAATTATAATCAACACATTAGGCGAAGCTAAAGAGACTGTGCAAGTATTCCTTTGTAGGGTGTGCCGACGAAGGAGGCGCACCATGAATCAATAACTTACGGTGCGCCTCGTACCTCGGCACACCCTACAAATGAGATTTTTCTTAATACTTGCACAGTCTCTAAAGCATCGCTCCCAGAGAATATGGACTTAATCAGAAATGATTTCTATTCCGTTAGCACGTGCAATTTCTCTTTCCTTGAGAGTATTGTAACCCCAGGAAACCAATTGCAATGAGACCTCTTTCAGAGCTTCGTTTTCAACAATACCCAGCAAAGTCTGTAAGCGGTCTTCTATAAAAACAATCTCATGTCCGGGATGATCTTTTAGAAGTATTAGTAACGTTTCTTGCTTAGTCATTTGTCGATCCATGCCAAACAATTGCTTGGCATCAACTTCAATTTGGTTCGCCTGCAAAATACGTTTAACAAAACGTTCTTGTTTGGTAGTGATGATGTACCAAGTACTATCGGCTGTATTCACCAGATCGTGTAGTTGCTTTGTAACACTTGGGAACAAAGGGTTCATGGATAACCATTCCTCTTCATCAGTATCAATCCATTGGTCTCTTGTTTCACCAAATAATTTTTTCAGGTCATCTGTTCGCAGTGCTTCTAGTTGAATTAGGTTGGCAATGAGTTGTGTATAGTTCGCACATAAATCACTGACACTTTGACCCAGATGCAATAATCGCATGATAAGGATGGCTTCATAGCCTGTTTCAAGTTGAGGGCGGATTTCCCTGAAGTCGGTGATCATCCGTTGAGAAGGATGGGGTGAAGTCATGTCCTGCCAAATAGTTTTTGCAACTTTCCAACCTGTGATACTGGTTTCAACTGCGCTATCGCAGATCACACCGTCGAAATCAAAGGCATAGATGATTTTTTGTTGTTTTTCTTGCATCGCTTGTCCGGCCTTTCGTTTATGGAATCAGGTTGTCTAGTTTTTGCATAATATCCTGCTGATTGCGGAGACATGCTTGTAATTTATGTTTGAGTTCATCAGGGTTTTTCTGCATTACCATGTCCCCCTCCGGTGGATAATATAGGATATTCAGACGGGACATCCAAAAACGTAGATTACTTAGGCGTAGCATAGCAATCCAGACCTGTTTTTCTTCCTTGATGATGGGACGCACCTCATGATAAGCACTCAAAAGTGGTAGCCATCGTGCTTCATCAAGAGAGCCATCAGGGAGGCAACACCAATCGTTAACCACGATAGCCAGATCATAGATAAAAGCGTCATTACAAGCCAAGTAAAGATCAATAATGCCGCTGAGAACGGGTTGATTGTCGACATAATCGAAAATCGAATTATCACAAAATAAGTCTGCATGAATAATGCCGGATGGCAAAATATCCCAGGGAATCGACTGCTGAGAAGTGACTTCTTGTTGTAGTAATCCACGATCTTCTATTGATAACAAAGGTAATAGCTTGCACACCAGTTGCGGGGAAAGATCTTCGTCCCGATCATGTTTGCGTTGTTGGTCAAAAGACATACTGGCAAGGTGAAACTGGGCTAAAGTATTACCGATAATTTCACAATGCGCAACAGCGACTTCAGAAGGTGATAATGCAGTTCCGGACAGGCGATAAATTAACGCAGCAGGCTTTCCACATAAGGATTTTAAGGTTCTTCCTTCGTTATCAATAACAGCTGTAATAGTCTTAACAGAACGGGTTGACAAATGCTTCATGAGGTCTAAAAAGAACGGTATCTCCTCTTTACTATAGTGCTCATAAAGGGTCAGGATATAGTCTCCTTCAGTCGTGTCTAGCGAATAGTTTGTATTTTCCATTCCCGCTGAAATACCGGCAAAAGAAGTCAGTTCTCCGATATTGTACCCTTCAATAAACTTGGTTAATTCAGCTTTAGAAACAGAAGTATAGACAGACATTAATGGCTTTTATCCTAATTGAAAAAAAGAGTGTATGAGGTAGTCTTGTTAGAATCAAGACTACGGAGAACTAGGAGTCCTATTATCTCAACTTGGCGTCTACTTCCCAAACACCAAACACCTACTCAAAACGCTTATATTGAGCGTTTCAATGGTACTTTTAGACGTGAAATATTAAATTACTATGTTTTTAAATCATTCTCTGAGGTTAGATAAGTAGCAAAATATTGGATTCAGCAATATAAGACTGAGCGACCACATGAAGCATTAAGAAACATAACACCACATCGTATCTTAGGGGAACTTTAAACTGAATATTTTAATTTAGCTTGGCACTAAGTTGGGGATCTTTACACCCATTAGTAGGATTATCCATGATGATATACAAAAATAAAGACCTGTCCCCTTTCCTTTCCGAGTCATAATAGCTATCGATTACATTCATACTTGGGCTATTGTTGTCCTAATGATTTTGAAGAGCAACTAATGGAAATGAAAAAAGTAGCTTAACTGAGTTGTCTCAAATAGGTTGACCACGTCAGAAAGCTCAAAGCCCAAGTAAAACGGCTTGAAATGGAGAAAGACATCAGCTAGTAAACGTATACTGTTCTTGCCTCATGCCGTTAAACAAATGTCTCGACCAGATAGAATGATTTCAGTTGATGATGTGAAAGAAGCTGTTCTATTATGTGAAATTATAGAAGAGTATCCAGATGATCCGCGAGGAAAAAGCTGTTTAATCTTTCATAAGGCAAGTCATCGTGTAATACATGTTGTTTGCACACCTAATGATGAATATTTGGCTATTATTACAGCCTATATACCAAATCCAGAACAGTGGTCTGCCGATTTAAAACAGAGGAAAGAATGATGGAATGCTTACATTGTAAAGATAAAATGATTAAAGATAACTCTCAATTCAGTGTAGACAGAAATGGTTATCATATTTCATGGGAAGCTGTACCTGCTTGGGTTTGCACGCAATGTGGTGAAGCATTATTTGAAGAAAACGAAGTAAAACACATTCAAAATGCCTTACAAAAAATTGATGATGAAACATCCTATCTTGTATCAAAAACAGCGTAGTAATAACTTGTACTATTCTTAGAAATTGAGTGTTAAGTTAAGTAATTTTCCTGTCATGGTAGCGTCGTGAGTGACTAACCCTAACAAGACGTTCGAAGGGACTTTTTTACTCAGCAGCTCATTTTAAGTTTTGTGAACTTTATTAACTATTTCATGGCTTTATATTCATCATTGTCGGTCCAAAAAGCCCCTCAACTGGGCGTTATGTCCCCAAAACCCATACACCTTATTATGATTCAGAATGAGGCTGTTAAATTCACAAATAAGCATTATGGAAAATATCTGTTGGTTTGAATAGCATGGATTCCGTGTTACTATGCTTATATGATAGATTCATTTAGAAATCAAGCAACAGAAGATATATTTAATGGTGAAAATACAAAAGTAGCGAGGAAGCTATGTCCTCAGTCTCTTTGGAGTGTAGCCACGAGAAAGCTTGATCAATTAGATTCAGTTACAATTATTGAGGAACTTAGAGTTCCTCCAGGAAACAGGTTAGAAGCATTATCTGGTGATAGAAGTGATGAATTTAGTATAAGAATAAATCAACAATATAGAGTCTGTTTCAAATGGAGTGAATCAAATCCATTTGATGTAGAGATTACGGATTACCATTGAGAGGAAGGTTACAATTATGAGAATTCCAACAAATAGAGAACCAACACATCCTGGTGAAATGCTAAAGGAAGAGTTCTTGGTGCCAATGGAAATAAGCCAAAGTGATTTAGCAAAAGCCATCCATGTTCCTTATCAACGCATTAATGAACTTATAAATAAAAAAAGAGGTGTAACACCAAGTACAGCACTTCGTTTAGCAAAATTCTTTGGAGTGTCTGCTGACTTTTGGCTAAACCTTCAAATTCGTTGTGATCTATATAGAGCTAAAACAATAGAACAGGAAGAAATTGATTTAATTGAAGACTTTAAGCAGTTAATAAAAAGAGCATAATCAAGCTGAACTATAGAATCAAACAATACACTTCGAATAAGGGCTATAAAGTAGAGTGGAAACAATAGTAAATAAAATTATACCCAGTATGGAAAATGGAAACCCCTTATTAGCCATAGTATTTGTAATTTTAGCATTACTAATGAACCTTTCTAAGATTCAAGACTTTATCGACTCTAAAAAGAAGAAGAAAATTGATAACTTAAAAGAGGCAGTTAAAAATGATCATATTAAGGGTTTAACAAAGTCACATTTAGAAAACTTGATAGAAAAAGAGTATTTCAAGTTTTCAACAGGAATTGATTTAGAAAGAGAGTTTAGGGAGGCATTAATAGCCCTGCATCAAAGTACAGATGGAGAAGTAAGGTTTGCACACTTCAAACGAGCAATTCCACACCTGTCATATAAAAATCATGAGATTATTGTTAATGTAACATTTTTTGAAAAAATATTATTCGCCTTTAACCTGCTATCTAGTGTAGTGATAGGCTTTTATGGTGCGGTGTTATTTATATTACCTAGCCTTGTAAAAGACCAGACGGTTATACAAATAATCACTATGTTTGCATTAGGTGCTTTTTTTGTGGGTCTGGCTATGTTTATGATGAGTCAGGTTTTTCCTGTTGTCTCTGCAAATATAATCAAATCAGAAATTGCCAAATTGAAAGCAAAGACATAACAAGACGTTCGAAGGGAAAAACTGACTAAGCGGTTGATTTAACTTTATTTTGTTCGGTAAGTAAGTCGTGATTTGGAGTTCAGTAGCTTCGAACCGTTTGCCCCTCAACTGGGCGTTAGCCTTTGGTGTACCCCACGAAAAATGGACAGTTAACTAATTAGGTTTTGCTTCAAAATGGTTCGGGCTCATATAGCCTATTGCGGAGTGCCGTCTGACAGGGTTATAGAACAATTCAATATACTCAAATATACCTGCACGAGCCTCACTCATAGTACGATACTTCTCTGCATAAATCAGCTCAACTTTGAGTCGACTAAAGAAAGATTCCATCGCGGCATTGTCCCAGCAATTGGTGGCTTGCCACTCTTCCAACACCTAAAGATAATCCGAATCCACTTAAAAGCTAGACAACGAATAATCGTTTGGTGAGATTTCCCCTTCTGTCCCCTACTCAATAGCTTTAAAGTCTGGTTGGATGAGTCTACTTTGCACATTCCACCAAAACAGTATTGGGGAAAGCGATAGGCTACACGATTAGACAGTGGCACAAGTTAATATGGTATCTGGATGATGGACATCTGAATATTGATAATAATCGGGCTGAACGAGCTATCAAACCTTTTGTTATTGGCAGGAAGAACTGGTTGTTTGTCTATACGGCGAGTGGTGCAAATGCCAGCGCCGTTTTGTATAGTTTAATTGAAACCGCTAAGGCTAATGGCATTATACCGTTTGATTATCTGAACTTGCTGCTTGATTGTAAAGCTCCCATGATTAGTGCCAAGACAAATTAGAATATTCCAGTTTAAAATTCTCTTTGAGATACGACAAGGGTGTTAGGTTATTCAAAGACTCATGAGGTCGTTCTGTGTTGTATTGCATCATCCAATACTCAGTAATTTCTCTTACTTCAGTGAGTGACTTAAAGACATAGTAGTTTAAGACTTCACGTCTAAATGTACCGTTAAAGCGTTCGATGTAAGCATTCTGTGTGGGAGTGCCTGGTTTTATAAACTCCAGATGGACATGATGCTTCTTAGCCCATTCAGCCAACGCTAATGAGATAAACTCAGGGCCATTATCACATCGTATTTGTCTTGGACAACCTCTCCATTCGGATAATCGTTCAAGCGTTCGTATGACGCGCTTTGAGGGCAAACTAAGGTCGACATCAATCGCAAGCGCTTCTCGGTTGTAATCATCAATCACATTGAATGTTCTAAAGTATCTGCCGTCGTACAATGAGTCACTCATAAAGTCGATAGACCAACTCTTATTAGGTTTATCAGGCACCGCTAGTGGCTGAGGAAAACGATTAGGTAGGCGCTGCTTTCCTTTGCGCTTCATATTTAAACCTAACTGACAGTAGATACGGTGCACTCGCTTATGGTTCCATGTTTGTCCAGCTTGCCTTAAGAGAATGAAATATTTCTTAAAACCATATCTTGGATACTGCTCAACCAGTTTGTGCAAGGTATCAATAACGCCATCATCTTTTGTGTGATCAGGCTCATAATGATAAACGCTCCGACTGATGTTCATTACACGGCAGGCGGCACGTTCACTCAGCGAGCGTTGTTCTTTGACCTGATCAACAAAGTAACATTTCTCAGCCACCGTTAGTGCTTTTTTCCGAGCACATCCTTAAGGGCTTCGTGCTCCAAGCTGAGATTGGCAAACATCTGCTTGAGTCTTTTGTTTTCTTGCTGAACCTCTTTTAGATGTTTCACATCAGAGGCTTCCATTCCTCCATACTTACTGCGCCAGTTATAATAAGTGCCTTGGCTGATACCGTATTCTCTGCAAACTTCTTTGGCGGAACGTCCAGCCTCTACTTCTTTTAGGATCTTGATTATCTGGCTTTCGCTATAGCGTGTTTTCTTCATTGCTGCCTCCATCTGACGGGGTTTAGTATGATGGAAAATTCTAATTACGGGTGGGACTATTTTAGGGGATACTTACAGATGAACTTCCTAAGAACCCTGAAAATATCGATGCGTTATTGCCTTGGATGTGGGATTGCTAGACTCTTACTAATCATCTCCTCTCTATGTTTACAGAAACTGATATCGAACAATGAGCTAAAATCTTCCCCACGCTCTTGTTATTTCCCCCACTTTTCACCACTTCTTCTAAATCCTCATGTCAAATATTTCGGATAAGCCAGAATAGTTAATGTAATACCTTAAGTTATATCGTCAATAACCTGATAAAGAAATATTATTTTTTTTCATCTTGCTCGCCCTTCAAGAATTATCGCTAAGTTACTGTCTTTTATATTAAATCACATCTATAAATTAGGTTGACGAGTGGGTTAATAGTGACTATATTTACAGTTAAGTGGGGAGATGTGGGGAATAGTGGCTAACACTCCCATAGCTCTCCTTAATAGTCGTTATTTTAATAATTAACAATTGGTTACCTCATGTTCAGAGGCATTACACATTTAAATATTGACACAAAAGGTCGGCTTGCCATGCCGTCCCGGTATCGTGATGCCATTTCTACAGAGTCGGCTAGTCAGTTAGTGGTGACGGTTGATCATACGGATCGTTGTTTGTTGATCTACCCCATGAAGAATTGGTTGAAGGTTGAGGAGCAGCTAATGAGTTTGGGTAATATGAATCGTCGGGCACGAAATGTGCAGCGTTTGATTTTAGGTCACGCGTCGGAATGTGAACTGGATAGCCAAGGTCGTATTTTGATAGCAGCGCCATTACGTGAACATGCAGGTTTGTCGAAAAAAACGACGTTGCTAGGGCAATTGAATAAGTTTGAATTGTGGGATGCGGATCATTATGCAGCACAAAGTAATATCTGGATGGCGGAAGCTCAGGATTCTGATTTTGATGCTGATGAGGCATTAGATCAGTTGATTATCTAATGGATGATGAAAGTGCTAAGTCAGTGTTTAAGTCAGAAATAAAGAACGAAACTTTTCAACATGAGACGGTAATGCTGCATGAAGCAGTAGCCGCGTTAAATATAAAAAAGGATGGATGTTATGTCGATGCAACTTATGGTCGCGGTGGACATAGCGCAGAAATTTTAAAGCAACTTGGGCCGACAGGTAGGCTCATTGTTATCGACAAAGATCCACAAGCCATTGCTCACGCGAAAGATGGGCAGGCTAAAGACAACAGGATCGTCGTATGGCAAGGTGCTTTTAGTCATTTTCCAGAGGCGCTGAACGAAGCAGTAGCTTCTGGAGAAGTTGGTAGTGAAGTAGATAGTGAAGTGGAAGGCGAAGTAAATAGCAAAAGAATTGATGGATTATTGTTGGATCTGGGTGTTTCATCACCGCAGTTAGACGATGCATCAAGAGGCTTTAGCTTTATGCGTGATGGCGCACTGGATATGAGGATGAATCCTGATGTCGGATTGAGTGCCAGTGAATGGTTGCATAACGCTGAAGAGGCTGAGATCGCGGATGTGATCTGGCGCTATGGTGAAGAAAGGTTTTCTCGACGTATCGCAAGAGTCATTGTCGAACGAAGAGAGGAAGAGAAGATAGTCACAACGAAGCAGTTAGCAGATTTAATAGCTGGCACGATATATAGGAAGGAGCCCGGAAAACATCCTGCAACGCGGAGTTTTCAAGCTATAAGGATATTTATAAATCGGGAATTGGATGATCTTACGGATTGTCTGGACTTATCATTAAAGCATCTTGCTCCGCAAGGTCGCCTCGTTGTAATTAGTTTTCATTCTTTGGAAGACAGGATCGTGAAGCGTTTTTTGCAAGTGCAACAACGTGGTCCGAAGATTCCAAAAGGCCTACCCATCATGGCTGATCAATATGCACCACAAATGCGTATGATCGGTAAAGCCCATAAGCCCAGTAAGACAGAAGTTAGCAACAATGTTCGATCCCGAAGCGCAATTATGCGTATTGGTGAAAGAACAGATGTAAAGTTTTAGGTTTATTTTTATGTATGGCGTGATCCTTTCGCTTTCAGTCTCTAGGGTCGCTACGTAGGTAGTGTATCAAGCCAATTGGCGAGCCTGAAGATTCACATCCAAGTAGATGGAGTAGAACGGGATGAAGTCCTGGAAAGTATTACTAATTGCTGTTTTATATGTTGGGGTAATCGTCACCGCGATCAAAGTAGTGATGAACCGACATGAAGCACGTAATCTTTTTTCCGAGTTACAGCAGTTGGAAAAAGAGCGTGATTCGCTAACAGCACAATGGAGTCGTTTGAAGTTGGAAGAAGGCACTAGATTGAATCAGGTTGTCGTTGAAAAAAGAGCAAGGCAAGAGATGAATATGCGTGTGCCGAGACAATCAGACATAAAGATAATCAACGAGTAGCGCTTGTATTAATAATATTTTGAGAACAACGCATGAAGAAAAGAGCAACATCCAAACCACCTTCGCAACATCGTCGCACTACGCTGATGATGGTGTTGTTTGTGGGGTTGGGTTTATTGCTACTTCGTGCGGCATGGCTGGAGGTGTTTCAACAGGATTGGTTGAAGGAGAAGGCTGATAAGCGTCAGGTACGAACAGTTACAGTTCCGCCTTATCGGGGGATGATTTTGGATCGTGGTGGGGAGCCTATTGCGGTGAGTTCGCCAGTGCGTTCGGTGAGTTGTAATCCACGGAAGTTGCTCCACAAGCGCCAAACTTTACTAGATAATTATGAAAAAAGTCATGCGGTTGAAATGGAATCACGTATTGCTGAGAATCGTTATTTAGAATTTGAAGAATCGTTATCGGCATTAGCTCGTGAATTACGCATTGAAAAATCAGAGCTAATGAAGAAAATCAAAAAATATAGCGTAAAGCATTTTATGTATCTAGGTCGGCAACTTGAACCGGAAATCGCCGAACGCATTGTTTCTTTAGATTTACCCGGCATGGACTCCTCTTTGGAGTATCGTCGTTTCTACCCATCCTCTGAAATGTTCGCCCATGTCGTTGGTTTTACCAATATTGATGGTAAGGGAACAGAAGGTATTGAGCGTTTTCAGGATGAAACATTAGGTGGTCAGAAAGGCAAAAACCGTGTGGTTCGTGATGGTCGAGGCAAGTTGATTGAAAAAGTTGAACAGTTGGAGTTGATGATTCCTGGGCAAGATGTGCAGTTGTCACTTGATCGTCGCATTCAATACATCGCTTATAAAGAATTAAAAAAACAGGTTTATCGTCTAAAAGCACAGGCTGGATCTGTCGTTGTGTTAGACATCCATACGGGTGAAATTTTGGCAATGGCGAATATGCCAGGTTTCAATCCCAATAATCGTAGTGCATTGAAAGCCTGGAATTATCGTAATCGTGCGGTCACAGATGCACTGGAAATGGGCTCTACTCTAAAGCCGTTTACCATTGCGGCGGCATTGGATTCTGGAGTCATATCTGTAGATTCAAAGATTAATACTTCTCCAGGTTTTCTACAGTTTGGTGCTTATAAGGTATCGGATCCGGGGGATATGGGAACGCTATCTCTGGCAAGAATTCTAGCCAGATCAAGTAACGTAGGTGCGAGTAAAATCGCATTAAGAATGGATCCGCGTGAATATTGGATGTTCCTGAGTCGTATCGGCTTGGGTCGTGTGGCCGACTCTGGTTTTAAGAATGAATCACAGGGTCATCTATTGCATTACAAGAAATGGGCGAAAGTAGATCAGGCTGTTTTAAGTTATGGCTATGGTGTTTCAGCATCGTTGCTGCAAATGGCACATGGCTACAGTATGTTTGGAACAGGTGGGGTATTGCATCCTGTCTCTATTCTTAAAAAGACACAGAAACCTGAAAGCCAACGAGTGATTTCTCCAGAAATCGCTAATTCGGTGCTGGCTATGATGGAAACAGTCATCGTTGATAAGCGTGGAACAGGTGAAAAGGCCCTTGTAGAAGGTTATCGCGTGGCAGGGAAAACAGGGACAGCTTATAAGCTCATTAATAAGAAATACCGAAAGGATAAACGCATTACTAGCTTTATAGGCTTAGGGCCTGTGAGTAATCCCAAGATTGTGGTCGCGGTCATGCTGGATCAACCAAAGCTTGATGCTACGGGTGGTAAGTCGGCGGCGCCGGTGTTTTCAAAGATAATGGCTCAAGCGCTTCGGGTGATTGATGCAGCCCCTGATAAATATATGCAAGAGACTGTACAAAATACCTTGCAAGCCAATGTGAATAACCGAAGCCTTAATAAGAGAAACCTTGAACAGGAGGCATCTGCGTTATGAATATAGCGAATACCCATATGATGCTGAATGATTTGCTGCAAGGTGTTGTTGAGAATGCCAGTTCATATGCGGGTATCAACATAAACAATATTACTTTAGACAGTCGAGAAGTTTCAGAAGGCAGTTTATTTATTGCTGTGAAAGGCACTGTCAAGCATGGTTTGAATTTTGCAGATAAAGCCATTGATAAAGGTGCCGCCGCTATTTTGTGGGAAACGGATGACTCGTGGTCTCAGGGCGAAACTGCCAAAAGCGCAGGGAGAAGTATTCCCGCTATAGCTATTGATGATTTAAGGGAACGGCTAGGAATAATCGTTGATAGGTTTTATGGATCACCCAGCGCGGATTTAAACGTAGTGGGTGTGACGGGTACGGATGGCAAAAGCACGGTTAGTCATTTTATCGCGGAGGCGCTGAATAACAGTGGCGAAGGCGAAAAAAGTGCGGTGATAGGAACACTAGGAGTAGGGATTCCAGGGCAACTTATTGATACAGGGCTGACTACGCCAGACGTGGTTGTGGTGCATCGTACCTTGGCTGAATTTAAGCAGCAAGGGTTCAAAAATGTGGTGATGGAAGTTTCATCGCATGCCTTAGATCAACACCGCGTGGCAGGTGTGCGTTTTGATGTGGTGATGCTGACCAATCTTGGGCGCGATCATCTGGATTATCACGAAACAGTGGCTGCATACGGTGATGCAAAAGCAAAATTGTTTGATTGGCTCGGTGTTAGAACAATCGTGTTAAATCATGATGATGAGTTTGGTAGAGGGTTAGCAAAGAAGATAGCTAACAAAAATGAACAGCAGCCAGACAATAAACGGGTTGAGTTAATAAATTATAGTGTGCGTGATAGTGTGCGTGATAGTGCGCGCGATGGTGTAGTACGTGAAGAAACACCTTCTGCGGCATGTCTGACAGCAGTAAATCCTAAATACTCTGCATCAGGTATTCATGCAGATTTTTATTTCAAAGGGGACACCAAAGAAATGAGCGCACCTGTTTTGGGTGAGTTCAATGTGTACAACTTGCTTGCAGCAACGGGATGTTTAATTGGCTTAGGGCTATCTTTTGCTGCGGCGGTTGAATGCATAAAACAGGTGAAAATGGTACCGGGTCGTATGGAAAAGGTATCGACGAAAGAAGATGAATCTCTGGTGGTTGTGGATTATGCGCATACTCCCGGTGCGTTGGAAGCGGCATTGAAAGCACTTCGTGAGCATACGCCTAGCCGTGTGGTTTGTGTGTTTGGATGTGGTGGCGATCGTGATCGAGGCAAGCGCCCTTTGATGGCAAAAGTTGCCGAGCAATACGCCAATATGGTAGTGCTGACGGATGATAACCCGCGCTCGGAAATGCCTTTTCAGATTATGCACGACATGATTGAAGGTTTGGAAAACCCCGAACATGTAGCGATGGAACATAATCGTGCCAAGGCTATTCGTTTTGCTATTGGTGCGGCAGAGCAAGGGGATTCGGTACTCATTGCTGGAAAAGGTCACGAAACAGTACAGATTGTAGGGAATGAAAAGAGACCTTTTGATGATCGTGAGCAGGCAAGAGCTGCACTCAACGAAAAAAGAGCAACAGCTAGTGCAGAAACCAATGCAGAAACCAATGCAGAAATAAACGGAGGGGTATTATGAGTTGGTTAAGCCTTGCCGATATTGCAGAAATGACGGGTGGCAGTTTGTTAGGTGGTCGCACCCAAAATGCAGATGTTAATGCAGTCAGCATAGATACGAGAAAAGTACAGCCTGACGATTTGTTTATCGCCATCAAGGGCGAGCGTTTCGATGCACATAATTTCGTCGATGGTCTTGAAGGAAAAGTAGCCGGTGCATTAGTCAGCAAAGAAATAGACTGTAATGTTCCACAAGTATTGGTTGAGGATACAAAGCTGGCTTTAGCTCAATTGGCGTTGGCATGGCGTAAGCGTTTTAAAGAAGTAGTCATTGGTCTAACGGGTAGTAATGGCAAGACGACATTGAAAGAAATGATCTCTGCTATTTTGAGTCAGGAAGGCAATGTGCTGGCGACTCTAGGTAATCTTAATAATGACATTGGAATGCCGCTGACTTTATTAAGGCTCAGAGAAGAGCATGATTACGCGGTCATTGAAATGGGTGCCAACCATTTTGGCGAGATTGATTTTCTTGCCGATATTGCAAAACCTAATATTGCCGTGATCAATAATGCTGGTCCTGCGCATTTGGAAGGTTTTGGTGATATTGAAGGCGTATCCAGAGCCAAAGGTGAAATTTTCAATGGCCTTGTAGACGACGGTATCGCCATTGTGAATGCAGATGACGACTACGCTGACTACTGGAAAGGACTGAACTCAGACAAGCAAGTGATTACCTTTGGTCTAAATAATAGTGCTGACATCAGTGGTGATTATAAAGGCAATGGTTTATTGCTTATCAAAATCAATCAAAGCCAAAGCCATCCTCGTTCTCAAACTCAACAACAAGTACAACTTAACTTGCAAGGCAAACACAATGCAATGAATGCATTGGCAGCAACCGCTGTTGCAACCGCTCTGGGTGTTGAACTGCAAACTGTAAAAATAGGTCTGGAATCACTCGCTGTTGTGCCCGGCAGATTAGCCATGGTTGAAGGTTTACACGGTAGCAAGATTTTGGATGACACCTATAACGCTAATCCAGCCTCTGCGAATGCGGCAATAGAGGTATTAGCTGAAGCGTCGGGAATACGCATGATGGTATTAGGTGATATGGGTGAATTAGGTGGTGATGTAGAAGCCATGCATGGGGCTATCGGTACAAAAGCAAAAGATTCCGGCATAGAGAAAATGTTCTGCTATGGAACCTACAGTGCTAAAGCATGTGAGCAATTTGGTAGTCCAGAAACTGCATTTAGTGAAATGGATGAGCTTATCTTTAGCATCAAAAGTAGTATAAAAAACAGCATAAAAAATAGTATAAAAAGCAACATAGAAAGTAACACAAGAAATGAGAGCGAAACAGACATGACAACAGTAATGACAATTCTAGTGAAAGGTTCAAGAAGCGCACGGATGGAACGTGTTGTTGATGCTCTGAAAACAGGGGAGGTGGAACGATGTTAGTCGCTCTGTTCGATTATCTAAGCCAATACTACAGTGGATTCAATGTCTTCCAATACCTTACCTTGCGGGCTATTTTAGGATTACTGACAGCGCTTGGCATTTCGCTATTGCTAGGCCCCAAAATGATCGCTTCATTGACAGAAATGAAAGTAGGGCAGGTGATTCGTGAAGATGGCCCACAATCTCATTTAGTCAAAGCCGGCACACCTACGATGGGCGGAGCTTTAATTTTACTAGCGATTACTGTGGCAACTTTACTGTGGAGTGACCTCAATAATCATTATATGTGGATGGTATTGCTGGTCACCTTGGCTTTTGGAACGGTTGGTGGCTTAGACGACTTTCTGAAATTGAAATATGGAAACAGCAAAGGCTTACCTGGCAAATTTAAATATCTCGGTTTGTCAGTAATTGGTTTGATTGCAGCCGTGGTCTTATATGCAACCGCAGATAGTGCGGTAGAAACAACACTCTATTTCCCGGTTGTAAAAGAATGGAACTGGAATATGGGCTGGCTGTTTATTCCATGGGCGTATTTGGTATTAGTAGGCTCAAGCAATGCAGTCAACCTGACCGATGGGTTAGATGGTCTGGCGATTATGCCGACGATATTGGTAGCCGGAGGATTAGCCGTCTTTGTGTATGTCAGTGGTCACGCTACTTTTGCGGACTATCTCGGTGTTCCTAAGATCAAGGATGTGGGCGAGGTGGTTATCTTCTGTACCGCTATTTTCGGTGCAGGGCTTGGGTTTCTTTGGTTTAACACCTATCCCGCGCAAGTATTTATGGGTGATGTGGGCGCTTTAGCGCTAGGAGCAGCGCTTGGCATGATCGCGATTGTAGTGAGGCAAGAATTAGTGCTAGTGATTATGGGCGGTATTTTTGTCATGGAAACGGTTTCCGTCATTCTTCAAGTGGGCTCATACAAGCTGACGGGAAGACGGATTTTTCGTATGGCACCGATCCATCATCATTTTGAATTAAAAGGTTGGGCAGAACCCAAAGTGATTGTGCGTTTTTGGATTATTACAGTGATTTTAGTGCTAATAGGTTTAGCTACATTAAAAGTTCGTTAAAAGGTTTTGGTAGCAATGGAAGAAACACACCAAAAATGGGAAACACTAATAGTAGGTCTAGGAATGACCGGGCTATCCGTTGCGCGTTATCTGCGTGACAGGGATGTATCTTATGCCGTCGCAGACAGCCGAGAAAACCCTCCTGGAAAAGACACGCTGGAAAGAGAATTTCCAGAAACACCTACTTACTTCGGTACTTTTAAAAACTCTGTTTTCGAACAGGCTAAACAACTTATTGTGTCGCCAGGGTTATCAATCCTGACACCGGAAATACAGCACGCACATAGCAAGGGTGCAGAAATAGTTGGTGATATTGAATTGTTTGTCCGCAGTGTTCACCAGCCAGTAGTCGCTATAACAGGCTCCAACGGAAAAACCACAGTGACCATGCTATTAAAATTAATGGGTGAAAAAGCAGGTAAACGTGTCCTCACTGGTGGCAATGTTGGCATCCCTGTATTGCAACTATTAGATGAAGAAGAGCCTGATTTATATGTATTAGAACTCTCAAGTTTTCAGCTTGAAACTACTTATTCAATGAATGCAGTCGCATCAGTGGTATTGAATATTAGTGAAGATCATCTTGATCGCTATGACGGTATGGATAGCTATGTGGCAGCAAAGGCAAGAATATATGACGAATGCCAGATGCCCATTGTTAACCGTGATGATGCACAAGTGAGTCGTCTAGCAGGAAACCATGAATCTGTTAGTTTCGGGCTGGATAGCCCGCCAAGGGATTGTGATTTTGGCTTGCTCGAAAAAGAGGGTGAGGAATGGTTTGCAAAAGGTGAAAAGTATTTGATGTCGGTAGGGAAAATGAAAGCACCCGGTAGACATAATGTCAGTAATGCTTTGGCTGCTTTAGCATTGGGAGATCAGGCAGATCTGTCAATGGATGGCATGCTGGAAGCTATTCGCGTATTTCCAGGAGTGAAACATCGCTGTGAATGGATCGCTTATATCAATGAAGTGAATTGGTTCAACGATTCTAAAGCAACTAACGTAGGTGCAACGGTCGCCGCTCTTGCAGGAATGACGGGCAAATCAGTATTAATTGCTGGTGGACAAGGAAAAGGATCTGATTTTGCTCCATTACCTGCGGTAGTACATGAAAAAGCAAGAGCAGTGGTCTTGATGGGCGAAGATGCGGACATAATTGCTGAAGTATTAAAAGGATTCCCCAAAGTATTTTTTGTAAAAAACATGCGTGAAGCGGTGACAGTTGCCGCACAACAGGCGCAAGCCAATGACAATGTTTTGCTATCACCTGCGTGTGCCAGTTTTGACATGTATAAGAATTTTGAACAACGCGGTGACGTGTTTGTATCAGCGGTAAGAGAACTGGCAGAGGTGGCGAATGTCTAACCCACTCGATACATTGTTGACGCGCTGGAGTAAGTATCTTGATGCAGAGTTACTGACAGTAGTGCTGCTGTTATTGGGGTTTGGTTTGGTTATGATGACCTCGGCTTCAGTGGCAACAGGGGATCGTCTATTTGGTGACGAAAGATATTTTATGAGTCGGCAATTAATGTTTATTGGCATGGGTATTATTGTTGCTGGTGTGGTATTTCAAGTGCCGATGCGTTTTTGGCAAAATTTGGGTGTGGCTTTATTGCCTATCATCGTTTTACTACTGGTTGCAGTGTTGATTCCTGGTATTGGTAAACAAGTGAATGGTAGTCGACGTTGGATTAGCCTTGGCTTTGCCAGTATTCAGGTTTCTGAGATAGCCAAGTTAATTATCTTTATGTATCTGGCGGGCTATATGGTTCGTCATGGCGATAAATTAAAGACTTCGGATTCCTATAAACCTCTATTAATGCCACTGCTGGTGCTAGGTTTGTTTGGCGCTTTGTTATTGCTTGAACCTGATTTTGGAACGGTCGTTGTGGTGTTTGCCACAGGCTTGGCGATGTTGTTTTTAGGTGGCGTAAAATTATCCCGATTAGCTTTGTTACTAGCGGCGACGATTGCCGTCATGATTCCATTATTGATGGTGGGTTATCGAGGTAGGCGCATTATTTCGTTCCTTGATCCTTGGAAAGACTCAACCGGAACGGGCTATCAAGTAACCAATGCATTAATGGCTATTGGTGATGGTGGCTGGTTTGGATCGGGATTGGGTGGAAGTGTGCAAAAACAATTCTATTTACCGGAAGCACACAATGACTTTATTTTTGCCGTGTTAGCTGATGAGTTTGGTTTTGTGGGCATAACGATCACCCTGTTTTTATTCGCATGGCTAGTACAACGTGCTTTTGTTATCGGTTTTAACGCCGATAGTAAAAAACAATATTTTGGCGCGTACGTTGCCTACGCCATTGGTTTCTGGATTGGTTTCCAGGCGTTATTTCATATGGGTGTGAACTTGGCGGTATTGCCCCCCAAAGGGTTGACTCTACCGTTCATGAGTTATGGTGGAAGTAGTTTATTAGTCACCATTGTTGCTATGGCTATTTTGATGCGCGTTCATCGTGAAACCGTAACGGGTACAGCTACCCGCAGAACAGAAAAACGCTCAGCAATAAAACAAACCGTAAAAAAGAAACCAGCTAGAAAAGCAAGCAAGAAAAGAAAAATAACAGGAGCTATTCATGTCTGATTTAGTGATCACTGACAAGCCCCCTATTTTGATTACAGCAGGTGGTACAGGCGGACATGTTTATCCTGGCTTAGCCGTTGCCAGAGCTTTACAAGAGCAGGATATTCCAGTGATTTGGATGGGGACAAAAAAAGGTCTTGAATCTCGTGTCATCCCAGCAGCAGGGATAGAAATGGCATGGTTGGATGTGTCGGGAATAAGAGGCAAAGGTCTGAAGGCTGTGTTGTTGGCTCCTTTTCGTTTAACCAAAGCGCTCATTCAATCTGTAAAAATCATGAAAAAGCATAAGCCTGCCGCTGTGTTAGGAATGGGCGGCTTTGTAGCAGGGCCAGGTGGTTTAGTGGCAAGCATGATGGGCATTCCGGTCATTATTCATGAGCAAAACGCGCGTGCGGGTACCACCAATAAATTATTAAGTCGTGTTGTGCTGGAAATCCTTGAAGGCTTCCCCGGGACTTTCCCCGAAAAAGTAGACGCGTTGCCTGTAGGCAATCCGGTACGCCCAGAGATTGCCGCATTGCCAGTGCCAGCAGAACGTCTTGCAGGTAGAGAAAACAAGCCATTCCGCTTACTGATTGTGGGTGGCAGTTTAGGCGCGAAAGCGCTGAACGAATTAGTGCCCCGTGCGTTATGTAACTTGCCCAAAGAGTTGTCTATTGAGGTCGTGCATCAAGCGGGTGAAGCCACGCTGGATTTAGCTAAAAAGACTTATGAGGCGGCAGCAGTCCCCGCACATATCGTTGCCTTTATCGAAGATATGGCGGGTGCATATGAGTGGGCTGATTTGATTATCTGTCGTGCGGGAGCTTTAACGATTGCAGAGGTTTCTGCGGCAGGTCTAGCTGCTATTTTAGTGCCTTATCCTTTTGCCATTGATGACCACCAAACTGAGAACGCAAAATATCTGGCAGAAAAAGGTGCGGCTATTTTAGCGCAGCAGGATGAATTGACGCAGGATGCACTGACACAAGTTCTGGAAGCGTTAATGACGGATAGAGATCGATTGTTGGAGATGAGTAATAAGGCGCGAGAAGCAGCTATGACAGATGCGACACAAAAGACAGCGATTATCTGTGCGGATATTGCTGGCTATCCGTTTCAGGTTCATCACGAAGTATTACAAGAACCTGAATTCGAAGGTATGGATATGGGGCTAGGTGATGATGGCAGTGACCTGGAAACTAAATTGGACGCTAAACTAGGCGCTGAAACAGTAGCGAATACGATCGAAAAAACTCAGGGAGGTGGTGCATGAAATCTGGATATGATTTAGCGCGTCGCCGTATTAAGCAAGTTCACTTTGTCGGCATCGGTGGTGCGGGTATGGGTGGTATTGCTGAAGTCGTCGCTAATCTGGGTTACAAAGTGACGGGCTCTGATTTGGCAGAAGGTCAAATGACCCAGCGCCTCAAATCCTTGGGCGTCACCATCATGATTGGGCATGATGCGCAAAATATTTCGGGTGCAAACGTAGTTGTAACCTCATCAGCGGTGAAAGCGGATAACGTAGAAGTACAATCGGCTAAAGACAACAATATCCCGGTGATACCTCGTGCTGAAATGCTTGCGGAATTAATGCGCTTTAGACATGGAATAGCCATTGCAGGAACACATGGTAAAACTACAACCACTTCATTGATCACTAGTATTTTAGAGAAGACAGGGTTAGATCCTACCTTTGTTATTGGCGGCAAGCTCACCAGCTCGGCTAGTAATTCAAGATTGGGTAAAGGTGATTATATTGTTGTTGAAGCCGACGAAAGTGATGCTTCTTTCTTATTACTTCAACCATTGATCTCAGTCGTCACCAATATAGATGCGGATCATCTTGATACCTACGATGGTGATTTCAATAAGCTCAAAGATGCCTTTGTTGAGTTTCTCCATCATCTACCTTTTTATGGCTTGGCAGTGATGTGCGTGGATGATGAACATGTGAGAGATATATTGCCAAGAGTCAGCCGTACCGTCATTACTTATGGTATTGAGCAGGAAGCGGATATTCGCGCAGAAAATGTGCGTTTTGACGGCGCAAAGAGTCATTTTACTTTGCGTTGTTGCAAGGATGGGCGCGAGTTGGAAATAAGCTTGAATATGCCGGGTACACACAATGTCTTGAATGCTTTGGCAGCGATAGCCATTGCGGTAGAGCTGGATGTGCCCGACACGGTAATTCAGCAAGCTCTCAATGAATTTGAAGGAGTAGGTCGCCGGTTCACTCAATACGGTGAGATCGAAACAGAAAACGGCACGATTACTTTAGTCGATGATTACGGTCATCACCCAACAGAAATGGAAGCGACTATTAAAGCCATGCGCGGGGCATGGCCTGACAAGCGTTTAGTCGTGGTTTTCCAGCCCCATCGGTTTACCCGTACTCGTGATTTGTTTGAAGACTTGGTTCAAGTCTTGTCCGAACCCGATGTGCTGTTGCTGATGGAGGTTTATGCAGCCAGTGAAGAGCCTATTCCAGGTGCTGACGGCAGAGCCTTATCGGGTGCTATTCGCATGCGCGGACAAGTCAATCCGGTTTTTATTACAGAAGAAAGTGAAGTCGCTGAAACCTTAAAAAATATTGTTCAAGATGGCGATATGGTGTTAACGCTAGGTGCTGGCAGTATCGGTGCGATAGCAGCAAGTTTGGCTGATGAACTTGCTGCTGGAGGTGCTGCATGAATAGCTCATTTGGCAAGGTAGCAGTACTCATGGGTGGCTGGTCTGCTGAGCGTGAAGTTTCGCTCAATAGCGGTCAAGCAGTACTGGATGGTTTGCTCAGAATGGGCGTAGATGCACATAAAATTGATGTGGGTCGTGATGTGGTTGCAGTGCTACAAGCTGATAACTTCGATCGTGTTTTCAATATCGTCCATGGCCGTGGCGGTGAAGATGGCGAGCTACAAGGTGCATTGGAGATTATGCAATTGCCTTATACCGGATGCGGCATCATGGCATCGGCGATGAGCATGGATAAGTTGATGACCAAGCGTTTATGGAGGGGTATGCACTTACCGATCCCATCCTATCGCCTCTTAGAGGCTGATACCGATTTTGATGAAGTGGTGGATTCGTTGGGATTGCCATTAATCGTAAAACCGACCCTTGAAGGCTCAAGCATTGGTATGAGCAAAGTTGATAAAAAAGGTGATCTGAAAGCAGCTTATGAAACAGCGGCAAAATTTGGTGAAGTATTTGCTGAAAAATGGATGAGTGGTGATGAGTTTACGGTGGCTATTTTAGGCGACGAAGTGCTGCCATCCATACGTCTACAAGCGAATAACGCTTTTTATGATTACGAAGCAAAGTACCAGTCTGATGAAACACAGTATTTTTGTCCCAGTGGTTTAAGTGAAGACGGTGAACTGGAAATACAGGCACTCGCCAGTCGCGCTTTCAAAGCTGTAGGAGGACGAGGTTGGGGGCGTGTGGATGTGATGTGTAATGAGAATAACGAATTTGTATTGATTGAGGTGAATACAGTACCGGGTATGACGGATCATAGCTTAGTTCCAATGGCCGCCAGGCGGCATGGTTTAAGTTTTGATGAATTGGTTGTTCGTGTGTTAGAAACGGCCACGCTAAATAATTGAGATTGTAGAGATAAATGGCACGGAAAAAACAAAATACTAGAATCAAGGAAAGACAGTCATTCCACTTCCCCTGGAAGATGATGGCGCTAGCGATGATTCCTGTGTTGGTTATTGGCGCTATTTCTTATGCGAGGTATTGGTTAAATGACAAATCACATTTGACGATTTCAAATGTAGAAGTGATTGGAAATTTGAAATATTCAGACCAGCGGGTCATCAAGAAAATCATTGAGCCTTTTATTCAGACGAATTTGCATATGATTGATGCACATAGTCTGGAAGAAGAACTCGAATTTGAACCGTGGATAAAATCTATAGCGATCACTAAACGCTGGCCAAGTGATCTAGTAGTGAAAATCACTGAACAAAGTCCCGTTGCTTTTTGGGGTGAAGATCGATTGCTGAATCACTTGGGTGAGATTTTTGATGCCAGTCTGCCCGAAAAAAAAGGCGTGATGCCGATGTTGTACCACCCCGAAGATAAAGGGTTGGAGATGATTCAACAGTATAAGCAGATTCAACAATGGCTGAAAACTACTCCGGTAGGCGTGAGTCAGTATCTCGTCAATGCCAGAGGTTCGTGGCAAATACGCTTAACGAACGGCTGGTTGCTGGAAATAGGCAAAGTGGATCAGGAAAAGAGAATACGCAAGTTTTTAGTCGCTTATAAAAAAGGACTAGCGGATAAGGCTGAAAAGGTAAGGAAGGTTGATCTTCGTTACACCAATGGTCTTGCAGTGAGTTGGAAGTAGCTAAGAATATTGATAGGTAGCCTGTGTTGAGCGATAGCGAAACACGGGTTTGGTGAACAAACATCCCGTGTTTTGTTCCTCAACACAGGCTACCTAATAACGTTTATTTTAAATATGAAACAGGAGAAAGATAAGCAATTATCTTTCAGGAGTAAAACATGGCTAGCAAGCACAATGAAAACATGATTGTAGCTTTGGACATTGGTACATCAAAGGTGGTCGCACTGGTCGGAGAGATCACTGAAGAAGGCCGCTTGAATGTAATCGGTATTGGTAAACACCCCTCACGAGGTATGAAAAAGGGGGTGGTAGTCAATATTGATGCAACGATTGAATCGATCCAGAGAGCAGTTGAAGAAGCAGAATTAATGGCAGGTGTGAATATCCAAACGGTATTTGCAGGCATTGCCGGAAGTCATATTCGTAGTATGAATTCGCATGGTGTGGTTGCTATCAAAGACAATGAAGTGACCGAAGCTGATATTGATCGTGTTATGGACTCTGCCAGAGCAATTGCGATTCCAGCGGATCAATTGATTCTGCATGTGCTGCCGCAGGAATTCATCATTGATGATCAGGATGGGATTCGTGAGCCGATTGGCATGTCGGGTGTGCGTATGGAAGCCAATGTGCATATGGTGACGGGGTCGCGTAGCGCGGCGCAGAACATCGTGAAGTGTGTTGAGCGTTGTGATTTAGTGGTTGAAGACATCATTCTTGAGCAAGTCGCCTCAGGTCAGGCGGTGTTACAAGATGATGAGAAAGAATTGGGTGTATGTCTGGTTGACATCGGTGGTGGAACCAGCGACATCGCGGTGTTCCTTGAGGGAGCTATTCAACATACTGCTGTTATTCCTGTTGCGGGTGATCAAGTCACCAATGACATTGCCGTAGCGGTGCGAACACCTACCGTGAATGCCGAAGAAATCAAGATCAAATATGGCTGTGCGCTACGTCAGTTGGCAGAAGACGATGAAATCGAAGTGCCGGGTGTGGGTGAGCGCGAACCGCGTCGTTTATCAACGCAAACTTTGGCTTCGGTGATTGAGCCACGTTATGAAGAGTTGTTTTTAATGATACTGGATGAGTTGAAACGTAGTGGATACGAAAACCGTGTGGGTGCGGGAATCGTACTAACGGGTGGATCATCCTGTATGAAAGGTGTAGTTGAACTGGCTGAGGAAGTCTTCCACATGCCTGTTCGCATAGGCGCTCCCCGTGAAATTGGTGGGCTTAAAGGGGAAGTAGAAAACCCAATGCATTCTACAGGTGTAGGTTTGTTGCTCTATGGCGCAGCGCAGCAGGCTTATGGAGATAGTCATTCATTCGCTAATGTTTCCTCAGAAAATGTTTGGGAAAGGATGAAAGGCTGGTTTAACGGGAATTTATGAGGATTCTAGGATGATAGCAACCGAACGACAATTGGATCTTCCTTTTGACTTGACCGATCTGGATGAATTGAATGATGCAGGTGGGACAACCCTTGATCAGGTGATCAATGAAGCAACTAGCGTAGAAACTTGTGCGGAAGCAGAAGATAGCGCAGAAAACGACGCAGAAGGTAACGCACAAGATAAAGCAGAAACTAGTACAGAGAAAAATACGGAAGATGAAATTTTAAATAATGAGGTGAGCCCACAGGCTCAACAAGTTAATACAACGAAGCAGGAGAAGGTGATGTTTGAATTTATGGATACAAATGAAAGTAACGCTAACATTAAGGTTTTAGGTGTTGGTGGAGGTGGCGGAAACGCTGTTAAGAATATGCTCGAATCAGGTATTGAAGGGGTTGAGTATATTTGTGCAAATACCGATGCACAGGCACTACAAGGAACAGGTGTAGAGACCTTGCTGCAATTAGGAAATGCATTAACTAAAGGACTCGGTGCGGGCGCTAACCCTGATGTGGGTCGTGAAGCGGCTCTTGAAGATCGTGAGACCATCAAAGAGATGATTCTGGGAACAGATATGTTATTCATCACGGCGGGTATGGGGGGTGGTACTGGAACAGGTGCGGCTCCGGTTGTTGCCGAAATGGCAAAAGAATTGGGTGTGTTAACGGTAGCAGTAGTGACCAAACCCTTCCCTTTTGAAGGCCCAAAACGAATGGCGGCTGCGGAAGCTGGAATTGAGGAGTTACGTAAGTCGGTTGACTCTCTCATTACTATTCCTAATGAAAAATTGTTGACCTCGCTAGGAAAGCACATTACATTGCTCGACGCTTTTAAAGCTGCTAACGATGTGTTGTTAGGTGCGGTACAAGGGATTGCGGAGTTAATTACGCGTCCTGGTCTGATCAACGTTGACTTCGCGGACGTGCGTACCGTGATGACGGATAAAGGTGTTTCCATGATGGGAACGGGTGTAGCTCGTGGTGAAGAGCGTGCTACCAAGGCTGCAAAAGCGGCGATTTCAAGTCCGTTATTAGACGACATCGCACTAAGTGGCGCAAAAGGCATTCTGGTTAATATTACTGGCGGCTTGGATATGGGTATCCATGAGTTTGAAGAAGTAGGTGATATTATTCGTGAATTTGCTGCTGATGATGCCACGGTAGTGGTAGGAAATGTGGTGGATCCTGAAATGAGCGATGAGATCAGAGTGACATTAGTTGCCACCGGATTGGACGGCGCTAATAAAGTTGCTGAGCCTAATAGAGAAAGACATTTACGTTCGGTAGCTTTGGAACAACCACAGAAAATTGCTGTCGGAGGCGATGCGCCCATAGGCGGAGTCAATACTGGCAACTATAGTGATAGTGGAAAGAGTAATGGTTCTTACGAACAGGCTGCGAAAAGTAGAAGTAGTTCTAATTACCTGGATATTCCTGCTTTCTTAAGAAATCAGGCTGATTAAAATATCTATTTTCGAGAGGTTGTATACATAGCATCACAGCTACTACAATCGAGCCTCTCGAAATTTAGAAAAAATATTCAGCAGTTTGAGCTTGATATTGCACCATTGATCGACTTTTGGTCTATATTTGTTATAGGTTCAGCATCTATTCAATTGTCAGAAAATAGTATGCCGTTGCAAATAACTGAATGTAAAACTTTTTTAGAAAATTTAGTACGTTTATAGCTGGTAAGTAGCTCGTAGCTTTTATAGTGCTTGGCATAAGTACTGGTATATAGTGCTGGATTTTTTGACTAGCTAAGGAAGGCAGACAGTTCCATAAATTGTTTAAGTGATTTATGCAATTGTCATTAGAGTTTTCTAAGAGGTAATAAATGCAAGCTCAGCGAACACTAAAACAACCTATTGAAACGACTGGGATCGGTCTGCATTCTGGTAAGAGAGTCCAGTTAACATTGCGTCCGGCAGCGGTAAATACAGGAATCGTATTTACCCGCGTCGATCTTGATTCTCCTGTCTCAATCAAAGCAACACCTGAATGTGTCGGTGAAACAATGCTTAGCACCACTCTGGTAAAGGATGGTGTGAAAGTATCAACGATAGAGCATCTGATGTCTGCTCTGGCAGGTACAGGAATAGACAATCTTTATGTTGACCTGAGTGCCGAAGAAGTGCCTATCATGGATGGCAGTGCTTCCCCCTTCTTATATCTAATCCAAAATGCAGGCATTGAAGAACAAGACGCCAGCAAACGATTTGTGAAGATAAAACGTCCAATTGAAGTAAGAAAAGGTGATATCTATGCATCACTTGAACCTTTTGATGGTTTTAAACTAGCTTTTGAAATTGATTTTCAACATCCTGCGGTAAAAGATACTAAGCAATTCTTCGAAGTCGACTTGTCCCGTGAGTCTTATAGTTCAGAAATAGGCCGAGCGCGAACCTTTGGATTTATGAAAGACGTTGAAATGTTACGATCTAAAAATCTGGGCTTGGGTGGAAACTTAGGCAACGCAGTAGTGCTGGATGAGTATCGCGTACTCAATGACACCTTGCGTTATGACGACGAATTCGTAAAGCACAAAATGCTAGATGCAGTGGGTGATTTGTACACCCTCGGCTATGGAATTATCGGTAAGTTCTATGGCTATAAATCAGGTCATGCGGTGAACAACCTGTTACTTAGAGAATTACTTCAGCAACAAGACTCATGGGAATTTGTTTCTGGTGAAGAGCAAGAAAAATCACCTGTGGCATATAGTTGTTCCCCCATTCTTACCTAGAAGATCACTGTTTAATGTAAGTCTGTGTTGACGAAGAAACACGGGATTCGCTGTATCAGTCTTTGTTGTTTCTTTTACTTTCCAGCAATTCGCAACAAACTTTTTCGCAATTCCTCATCCTCAATACCTTCCGCAATTGCAGAGATAGTCTCAGTATTTTTTTTCGAAAGTGTATAGGTCTCACGTCGAGCAGACCGCTTCGCCATTTCTGGCATGGTCATTTTAACCTTCACAGAATCAATCACGAAAGTGCTGTTGTTATTGATATAGTTAGTGATTTGTTGCTGTTCTAGTCGGATACGTGTGGCAAGAATGGAATCATTGGTCAAAATGGTGATGGTTCGTAAATCCCTAACCGCCCACATTTGAAACTTTTTCTTTGGTAATCCGATAGCATCAAAGATGATTTTGGTCAGATTATCGACATGATTGAGCCTTTCGACCAAATTTCTATCAACGAAAGAGTGAATATTCTTCATGATTTGATTATACCTTTTGAAAGGCAATCTTTCAGGTAGCTAAGAGAGATATATAAAAATAATTACATCTGTCAGTTCGTACTTTGTAACGAATGAGTCAGATCAAAAGTAGGTAGAAGAACAAATGAAGATTATCTGTAGTAGTCATGATGAATCGCACCGCGTAACATTTGCATTAAATATCTGGATGCATCTTGTTGTACCCGCACTATTCGTTGCTGTGCTGATGGGGGTGTACGTTTCTAGTTATGTCGTCACCGAGACCAAAGGTAGTACGAATGCATCTCATCAAATAGCTCAAAATACTGCCGATAAGGCAAAGCGACCAACTGTTCAACCGGTGTCGAATATTGATACTTATAAAATAGATGTGAATATTCTAGCTAGAAGACTGGGTGTATTAGAAGCTGAAAGTCTTAGATTAAATGCTTTTGGTTCACGCATCGTTAATATGGCCAAATTAGATCCTGAGGAGTTTTCCTTTGATGAAGCGCCTTCTCGTGGCGGCGCTAGATTATCCAATGAATCCAATAAAGTAGAAGATTCAGAAGCAGGTTATGGCATTTCTGCAGATGAGTTGATGAATTCAATAAGAACCCTGGAAAAACAGTTATTAGATCAACGTAATCGTTTAGAAGGGATGCTACAGGTCTTAAATGGGCGCATATTAGATAAAGAAGTGATGCCCAATGGTATGCCGATTGAGAAAGGTTATGTTTCGTCCAAGTTTGGTTTCCGTCGTGACCCCTTTACTGGACATACAAGAATGCACCAAGGTATTGATTTTGCGGGACGAAAGGGAACGCCCGTGAATACAGTGGGTGGTGGTATTGTGCAATTTATAGGAAAAAAAGGTGGTTACGGGAATGTAGTTGAAATAGACCATAGCAATGGGCTGGTTAGTCGATACGCACATCTAAGCACCATAAAAGTAAAACCAGAACAAGTTGTGAAAAAAGGTGAAGTAATAGCTTTAGTAGGGAGTACAGGTAGGTCAACAGGTCCCCATTTACATCTTGAAGTGTTAAAAAATGGCGTTCGCCAAAATCCTGCTAGATATTTTTGACATTCGGGTAATCAAGGAATAATAAAGGGAGGAACAGTTGACATTAGTAAATTAGAGTATTATTATATTCTCATGTTAATCGTAACCGATTAATACTCCTCCATCCTCCTTTGGTGGTAATTTGGCACGGTTCTTCGGAATCGTGCTTTTTTTTGGCTTTAAAAAGAGCAAGTCGGATACTTTCACTATTTATGGTCAGGAAAAAGAATGGATCAGGTTGTGCTTCATGAAATTAAATACAAATCATAGTGAAATTCGCTTGAGTCTAAGATTGTATTCCAATAGAATGTGCCGTCCTTTATACGATTAACAAAAGAAATGAGCGTTATCCTGTAGTTCAGGCTGTAGTTGCAGAAGCAAAGCACAGTACAGAATAATACAGATAGGCTTATTCTTAATGAGTGGAGTCTCGAAATGGGAACATTCAGTGCAAAAGCATCAGAAGTAAAGCGCGATTGGCTTTTAGTTGATGCTGATGGAAAAACATTAGGTAGATTGGCTAGTGAAGTAGCGTTGCGTCTTCGTGGCAAGCATAAGCCAATCTTTACACCCCATGTTGATACAGGTGATTATATAGTCATTATCAATGCTGAAAAAATCCGTGTGACGGGTAATAAAGCTAAAAATAAAATGTACTATAAACACACTGGTTACATTGGTAACTTGAAATCAATCAGTTTTGAAAAGCAGATTGCTAAAAAACCTGAGCGCGTTATTGAGTTAGCGGTAAAAGGGATGTTGCCCAAAGGTCCTTTAGGGCGTGAAATGTACAGAAAACTAAAAGTATACGCAGGTAGTGAGCATAAGCATGAAGCTCAGCAACCCCAGTTGCTCGAATTGTAAGCTAGAACTATAAGTTAGGTAAAACAAAATGGCAGACACACAATACTACGGAACAGGTCGTCGTAAATCATCGACAGCACGTGTTTACATGAAGCAAGGTAGCGGCAAAATCGTTATCAATAAGCTTACTCTAGAAGAATACTTCGGTCGTGAAACGGCCCACATGATTCTTCGTCAACCATTAGTTGTTACTGATAATAACGACAAGTTCGATATCACAGCAACGGTTAAAGGTGGTGGTGACAGTGGTCAGGCGGGTGCGATTCGTTTGGGTATTGCTAGAGCTTTATTGAAGTTTGATGAAACATTACGAGGCGACCTTAAGAAAGAAGGTTTACTGACTCGTGATGCTCGTAAAGTTGAACGTAAGAAAGTTGGATTGCATAAAGCACGTCGTGCTACTCAGTTCTCTAAGCGTTAAACTTTCTTGTTGTTCAGACCTTGCCTGAACTTGCAATGACTTGAAAGCCAGTATGAACGATGTTCATGCTGGCTTTTGTTTGTCCGGTATGAAAGTCTGACAAAGTCCTTTTTTTGGGCGTGAGCCTTCAAGGCTCGCATGCGGTGTTAGTAGTTTCAACTTTGTGTGTACTTGGTTTTTTGGTTAGACTGATGAGGTTTCGTAGCCTTGTCGCTGTGCTATCCTCTATCCTTGTCTATGGCTACCACTTCATTTAAGTCTTGTAGCCTTTCAGGCGTCCCTATATCTCGCCAATCCCCAGAAAAGGATTCTCCACTTACTTTGCTGTTCTGCATAGCTGAACGTAATAAAGGAGCTAGTGCTGCCTTTCCTGCGGTTAAGCTTGAGAACAACTCAGGTCGATAACAGCCAATCCCACTAAAAGTAAAACGAGGCCCTCCCGTATCAAAGATACGATTCTGATGTAAACGAAAATCGCCATCTGGATTATGGTCAGGGTTGTCAATCAGCACTAAATGAGCAAGATCATTGTCCTGTACGTTTAGATTGGAATAGTTAAAGTCACACCAGATATCACCATTTACGACGATAAAAGGATCTTTACCTAACAAAGGTAAGGCATGATGAATTCCTCCAGCCGTTTCTAACGGGCCGGTTTCTTGTTCATCTGAATAGTGAAGGTTGATATTCCACTTTGAACCATCGCCCAATATTTCTGGGAGCTTCCAACCTTTCCATCCCATATTGATAGTTACATCTTTGATTCCCGCTCGTATAAGATTTTCAATATGCCAGACAATTAGCGGCTTTCCTGCTACTTCCAATAAAGGTTTCGGTAGGTTGTTTGTTAAAGGTCGCATGCGTTTTCCATGGCCTGCCGCAAGAATCATAGCTTTCACTGTGGGATTTCCACGGTGCCTATTTGTTGGGCGATCCCTAGCGCTTTAAATAGCTCAACAAGTGGTGCAGTCTCAGGATGATGTTTGCCTATCTTAAGTACATAACTCAGTGTTAAAGGGAGGTCTTCAAGATAGTGCGCTTTGCCATCACGGTGGTTTAATCGGGCAAAGATGCCGAGTACTTTGATGTGGCGTTGCAAGCCCATCAAGTCAAACTGTTTGAGAAAATCAGTATCTGTTGTTGTTGGTAATAGACCCGCTTCAGTAGCGATAGACTTATAACCTAATGCCCATTCATTAACTTTCGATTGCGGCCAAACGATATAGCAATCTCTTAGTAACGACACTACGTCATAACTGAGAGGGCCCTTCACCGCATCTTGGTAATCAATGATCCCAGGATTGTTTTCAGCGACTTTCATTAGGTTTCGTGAATGATAATCGCGGTGTACAAAGCCGGTTGCTTGAGTTTTGATGGCTTTTATCAGATCAGCAAAACTCTGTTCGATAACTTTAGTCTGTGAGGCGCTTAGTTCTATACCCAAATGTACCTTAAGAAACCACTCTGGCATGAGTGCCATTTCTTCGTGTAGTAATGTTGCATCATATTTTGGAAGTCCGGTTGTATCAGCTTTTTGTAGGGTTACCAGAGCTTCTAGTGCTTCTTGATAAAGCGTGTCAGCGGCTTCATTCGTTAGCTCGTCTTGATAGGGAATACTGCCTAGATCTTCTAACATTAAAAACCCCAAGTCAGTTTGTTCTGCAACGATTTCAGGCGCATGAACTCCCGTCTTTAACAAACGATTAGTAATATCAATAAAAGGTCGAGTGTCTTCTTTTTCTGGCGGAGCATCCATTGCTATGAAGGTTTTATTTTGACCCTTACGGTTATAATGAATACGAAAATAACGCCGAAAGCTCGCATCAGCAGAGGCAACTTCAATGGCTACGTTGTTCCAGTTTAAGGTGTTTTCAATCCAATCTTGTAGCAATAAGAAACGTGAGTCGTTCATCATCTAAAATTATACGTCTTGTAAAAAGGTTAAAGTAGCACAATATAATCTGAGAGTTAGGCCTTCCTGTCATAATTTTTACAAATGATGTGTGACGGGCTTGGATAATTACCTATACTTACACATTATCAGCAAATAGATTCTAAAGAGGACACGTTATATGAATATTATGGACATGCTAACCAGCGGAGATAATTCTGCAATCATTGGACAGATAGCCCGTCAATTTGGTTTGCCAGAAGACAAGGCTAGAGAGGCTGTAGGTTCACTAGTGCCATCACTAACCCGTGGTTTACAGCACAGAACAAAAGAAGATATTGGTGTTGATGATTTAATGGAAGCACTTAATGTTGGTAAACATAGCCGTTACTTCGATGAACCTGAAAGACTGGGAAGAAAAGAGACCGTTAAAGAGGGTAATGACATTTTAGGTCACATCTTCGGTAGTAAGGACGTGAGCAGAAACGTTGCTAAACACGCGGGTAAAAAAACAGGTCTGGGAAGTACTTTGATGAAGAAAATGCTTCCTGTTGTAGCCTCTATGGTAATGGCTTCATTGGGGAAAAAGATGTTAGGCGGCGGTGGAGGTCGTGCGACACGCTCTAATTCAGGCGGACTGCTAACATCGTTACTAGATGGTGATGGCGATGGATCTATTATTGATGATGTTTTAGGTATGGCGTTTAAAGCTGCGCTAAGGTAAGGGGGTTAGCTAGGTTTAGCTAAAAAAACTCGCGCAATGTAGAGACAAGGCATGCCTTGTCTCTACGGTGAATCGCATAAACCCCGCACAAACACCCACATTAATCCTGAGTTTGTTATGTAAAAGGGTCAAGCATCCGCACATTCCTCGTACTAAATTCTATTTTGGAATGCTCACCCCAGAATTCAAGATGAAGTTTTTCACTCAGCAGTTGATTTGAGTTCAGGGAATTTTAATGAGTTCCATGAAGACTTTTCACAGTCTCTTTAGCTTCGTTAAAGAGATTTATAACAAACACTTAGGCGAGCCTGAAGGCTCACTTCCAAATAGCACAGCCCTGAAATATTCCAAGCCAGAAACAACTGTGAACAGTCACAACTCCTAGAAATATGACGAATAATAATGGCTGAATTGATCTATTGCTTAACGCAGATATCTGATATTGAGGCTCTAATCAGCAATGAGTATTGAAATCAATGAACTATCTCTGCTGATTTGCTAAGATAACCGCAGATTGTCAATAGGGGGGCATATGGAATTCTTTGCAAGCATCATTCAGTCATTACGAGAACTACTCATTTTCCTTGGAATTGATGCAAAACTTGGTTTGAGTGAACTTTTAACTTTTCTCGCAATTCTCATTGCTTGTTTTGTCATTCCCTACAAATTTATCTATTCCCATATTACAAGCACCGAAGCGAACCGTAATCATTTTATTCTTTGGCTTGAGGAAACGGAGATTACAGAAAAGCACAAGGCATTAGTTAAATGGTTTTCTAGGAGGTTGCAGGTTGTTTATGGCGATGCCGACTCAGAGCAAGCTTTTTCACGAAGTTGGTCGATTGCCATGATTTACCCCATTGCGCTCTTCTTTCTGGCGTATAGCTTTTTTGGTGGAGCGCATGAGTTTGCAGGCATGGAAGTGTTCCCTGAAGCTGAGGAAGGTCGTTTAAACGTCTTTTGGGTTACTGTCTTGCTGGTAGGATTATCTAGCATTTTGATATTTGCTAGTGACTGGTTGGATGCTAAGGCCAGGAAGCCTTTCCAGTACCTATTCGCTAATCAAAAAGCTCAAGATATTAGCTATCGGCTTACCATGGCACTATTAAGCATGCTTGTTGTTTTTACTTATAATCAGGATTGGAAAATTTTGTTGGCATTTGCGGGGCTTGGATACTGGTTAGGTGCTGTCGCTGTCGCTGTCGCTGTAATCTTTGATAATTATACCTTTTCTTTAGTTTTTTTGATATTCCTTGTTATTTTTCCTTTACTTAATGCATTGTTCGATTGGTTATCTTTGCGAGTTAGTCGTTATTATCTTAAAGTTGTTGAAGAGGAGGATTCACCTCTTTGGGTGTTGGCAGATATATGTGTGGATTTGGTATTTGCAGTACTCTTTATGATTGCATTAGTGATTGTACTTCCGGGGGTGACGGAGTGGTTTAATGCCCTTTACGGCATGTTTGATCCGTATGCACAGGTTGATTGGAGGCAGTATGCTGTTGATGCAATAGAAGACCCTTTCGGGAAGGGGTTGATGGTGACAGCTATGATTATCACAACCTTGATTCCAACCTTGCTACATGTCTTTCTTGGTTTGTTCGCATTTATTCTAAATAGTCTGTTTGGCAAGCAGTTAGCGAAATATCTAATGGATGTTGGCGAGGTAAGCCTGAAAGCAGTTTTCGCCGCTATTTGGATAGAAGCTTATCTTTTCTTTGTATTTTGTCTGATGTTTGTTTTGGGTTGGGCATTTCAGCAGACATTTGACTTTCCCATCGGCCCCGCGTTGTATGCCGTTGCAGAATGGGGGCATAACAAACCCTTAGTGGTGGTCGCTATCTTGCTGGCTCTGCTGGGTGTTGGATTGTATCAGCCTCTTGTTACAAAATTTCGGCAGTATGTTTCGCCTTGAACGCTTCTCTTGGCACATAGCCGCTTTGCGATGGTTAGTATCTCAGTACAGAATAAATAGGATCAGTATTTGCCAAAAGACTACTTCTTGGGTGCATAAATATCAGTGCAGGTTCCTTCTGCTACTTCTGATGCAAAATTCAAGGTTTCTGATAGCGTTGGATGTGGGTGGATAGTCAGCCCGATATCTTCAGCATCTGCGCCCATTTCTAATGCTAATACGGCTTCTGCAATTAATTCACCTGCGTTAGTGCCGACTATAGATGCACCAATTAGTTTTCCAGTCTTCTTATCAAACAACAGCTTGGTCAAACCTTCATTGCGCCCTATAGACAATGAGCGACCACTAGCAGCCCAAGGGAATGCCCCTTTTTCGTATTCAATGCCCTCAGCCTTACATTGCTCTTCAGATTTACCCATCGTGGCGATTTCAGGATCAGTATAAGCTACGGAAGGAATGGTACGAGCATCGAAGAATGACTTTTCTCCAGCGATAACCTCTGCGGCAACTTTAGCTTCATGGGTCGCTTTATGGGCAAGCATAGGTTGACCCGCAATATCGCCAATAGCGTAGATATGATCTACGTTGGTTCGCATTTGTTTATCGGTGTTAATAAACCCGTATTCAGTTACTTCAACACCTGCTTTATCCGCATCAATAGCTAAACCATTTGGGGTGCGTCCGATAGAGACAAGAACACGGTCGAAGGTATCTTCTTCAGGGGCTTTCTTGCCTTCAAACTTACATACTAAGCCCGCATCAGTAGGAGTGATTTCGGTAATCTTTGTATTAAGAAAAATATTTTCGTATTTTTTCTTAATACGTCTTTCTAGCGGGCGGATAATATCTTTATCTGTGCCAGGAATAAGGCTGGGTGATAACTCAACAACTGTGATATCAGAGCCCAGGGCATCATAAACCGTTGCCATTTCAAGACCGATAATACCGCCACCAACAACCAGTAAGCGCTTAGGAACTTCTTTAAGTTCAAGTGCACCTGTTGAATCCATAACTCGTGGGTCATCCCATGGAATAAAGGGTAGTTTTGTCACTCGTGAACCAGCGGCAATAATACAGTTATCAAAACTGATTTCTATAGTGTTGACACCACCGTTACCATCATCTGACTCTACTGCAATGGAGTGTGCTGAGGTGAATTTTCCATAGCCGTGAACGATTTCTACTTTACGTTGTTTAGCGAGTTGCTTTAGTCCACCTGTTAGCTTGCCAATGGTGCTTTCTTTATAACTACGCACCGTATCAATATCAATTTTTGGTTCACCAAAGGTAACACCGTGGGGAGCAGCATCTTTAGCTTCATTAATGATTTGTGCAGTATGCAGTAGAGCTTTTGAGGGAATACAACCGACATTAAGACAAACGCCACCAATAACATCATAGCGTTCTATCAGGATGACTTGTTTACCAAGATCAGCAGCGCGGAAGGCTGCGGTATAACCACCTGGGCCAGAGCCTAAAATAACCACTTGAGCATGCTTGTCTGCTTTGCCAGTAAAGGAGCTGGCTTGAGCAGACTCGGTGGTTTTTGTAGTAACATTTTCAACGACTGATGCTTCGCTGGTAGTGACTGCTGTCTCTTCGCTGGAGCTATCCGTTTTAGCCGATTCGTTAGTTTCAAGCATTACTATTACAGTGCCTTCAGTAATGCTATCGCCCATACTTACTTTGAGTTCTTTTACAATACCCGATGCATCGCTAGGGATTTCCATAGAAGCCTTGTCGGATTCTACTGTGATGAGCGAATCTTCTGTAGAAATTTCATCACCTACATTGACAAGTATTTCAATAATTTCAACAGAATCAAAATCACCGATGTCGGGTACTTTTACTTCAATAAGATTACTCATTAATAGGGCTCAGTTTTAAAAATTGATCAATAGATAGAATAGGGTATTTTAGAGAAACAGTAAGCTAATGCAATCGCCTAATCTATTTAGATGAGATTATTTTGAGTGGATAGTTAGCAGGCAGGGCTGTTCAATGCTACTGACTAGCCCACCGAAACAGGACTATACCTATATTTCAGGTAGGTCGGATAAGGAACGCCATCCGACAAGATGCTGAATTCAAACTGTTTGTCGGATGACGCTATCGCTTATCCGACCTACCGTAAACATGTATTGGTTGCCACTTGTACGATAAAAGCCAGCATTGAACAGCCCTGAGTTAGCAGGTGCCCATAGTCAGTCATACTGTGTATCTTTCCATGTGCGAAGTACCTTAAAAACTTCCACGCCAGAAGTCAGACTCTTTTTCGCTATTTTTTCAGCCATCTCGATGACGTTGACTTCGTTACAGCGTAGAAAGGGATTGGTTCTACGTTCTAGATCCAGTGTTGATGGAACGCTGGGTATGTTCTTATCAATAAGAGCATGAGTTTGCTCTTGGCGTTGTAGCAAATCCAGATTGTTAGGCTCAACCCACATGGCAAAGCCGATATTGTCTAACGTATATTCATGGGCGCAATAAGATAGTGTATTGGGTGGCAATTGCATTATCTTTTTCAGTGAGTGATATAAAGCAGGCATCGTGCCATCGAAGACTCGGCCACAGCCATTGGCAAACAAGGTGTCACCGCAAAATAGGCTGCCTTCCTGATAGTAAGCGATATGTCCGGCGGTATGCCCAGGTATAAACATCACTTTAAAGGAAGTATCAATTTCTGGTATGACTACCGTATCGTCATCATCTAACGACGTCGAACAATGGGGAATACGTTCTTTTGAAGGTCCATAAACAGGGGTTTCTGGATATCGTTTCAGTAATTTATTGATTCCACCGACATGATCAGCATGAAAGTGCGTAATGAGTATGGCAACTAATACGCCATTCCTTTCCTCCAGGAAATTAATGACAGGGGTTGCATCACCGGGGTCTACGATTGCAAAGTAAGCTTGTTGCTCATCTGAAATGGCCCAAATATAATTATCTGTGAATGCAGGTATGGGGTTTACTGTTATCATAACGCTTGCCGTTTATGGTCTCATTCTCGTTTTTTTATATCGTTTTTTATATTAAGGAAGTCGTGGTTTTATGGATACTGGTATTAGTGCTGAAGGTAAATTATATATTGTTTCCGCTCCATCCGGTGCAGGTAAAACAAGTATGTTAAAACAGCTTATTAAACGTAAACCGGAATTGAAAGTATCCGTTTCACATACGACAAGAAGCTCGCGTCCTGGTGAGAAGCATGGGGTTAACTATTACTTTGTAAGTATAGACGAATTCAAACAGGCAATAGAGGACAAGGCCTTTTTTGAACATGCGGAGGTATTTGGGAACTACTATGGCACATCTAAAGAAACGGTTCAGCAACAATTAGATGAAGGGGATGACGTTATTCTGGAAATTGATTGGCAGGGTGCGCGTAAAGTAAGAGAGCAATTTTCAGAGGTTATTAGTATTTTTATATTGCCACCTTCCCGTAATGATTTGGAGTCACGACTACAAGATCGGCAGCAAGATTCAGATCAGGTGATTCAAGCCAGAATGCAGGAAGCCAGTGAAGAAATGGAGCATTATCATGAATACGATTATATTATTATTAATGATGATTTTGAGCAGGCTATTAATGAACTGGAAGCTATCTTTGATAGCGAGAATTTGAGGCTTGAGATGCAACAACAGAAACATAAAAGCTTGCTGGATGAGTTGCTAGGAAATGGCTGGGATAATGGAAGCGAGCCTATTTAGACTCACTTCCATTAGGCATAAAATAGATTATTTATTTTTTTAACAGATCACGAATGTCTGTTAATAGATCTTCTTGTGAGGGACCTTTCTCTTCTTCTACTTCTTCTTTCTTATTACGGGTTGCTACTTTAATAATAATAAAAACAACAAGCATGATAATTAAAAAGTCGATAAAGCTTTGAATAAACGCCCCCCATTTGAGCATCACGGCTGGGATATCGCCAGCAGCAGCTTGTAGTTCTGTTCCTAGCTTGGAAAAATCAGCACCCCCAAGGGCTATCCCTATAGGAGGCATGATAATGTCGTTGACTAGTGAAGAAACAAGCTTTCCTGATGCTATGCCAACGATGATCCCCGTTGCCATATCAATCAGATTACCTTTCATTGCGAACTCTTTAAACTCTGAAATCATTCCCATATCCATCTCCTTTTAGTTAAGTAAAGTTAAGAAAGTATAGTACTTTTTATAAGAATGAATTTAATAGTTTTATAGGACAATAAAAAAATGTAATTATTCCGACAAGATTACAGTCTTTTCAGGATCGATTTCCAGTATTTGTTTGCCGGTTTCTGTGGGTATTAAGCGCTTTTTCCCACCAAGAAAGGTAATGGCCAAGATTCCCTCCGATAGCTGTTGTTGTTGCTGTTCCGTTACAAATAAATATTTAATGCTGGTACCAATGACAAAGTTATAACGAATTTCACCTTCATCTTCCTTCAACGCATTTTCTTTGATAAGTTTGCCAATTTTTTGGCGGCGTTCTTTTTTTAGTTGAGCAGCTTCTTGCCGTTGTTTTTCTTCTTGTTGCTTCTCTTTACGTTCCTCATGGGTTCGTTGCTGATAAAATTGGGCTAGATCAGATTGAGGAGCTTTGCTGTTTTTTTTATTTTTTACGTTAGCTTTTCTTCGTGGGTTAGTCTTCTTTTGAGTTCGTGGCTTTTTCTTCTTTGGTTTTTCAGCCTTAGTTACTTGCTCTTCAGTAACAAGACCTGCCTGAAATAGCTGGTCGCGCAGAGAGTTAGCCATGTGTGATTCCTACTTTGTAAGTCAAGAAGTGAATTAAAAAGGCTTTTATACCTGATTTCAATTATTTTTCAATAATTCTGTGCAATATCTGTGTAATTAAAAGAGGCTATGATTAATACATGGCGCATCTCCTGAGGCTAGAATAGGTCAAAAATTCAGACCAGAGCTAATTATAATCTCTTAAAAGATGGGCTGGAGTTGAAACTTACAGAGAAAGAGTGCATAATTTATAAGAATATTTATCATGCATTTATGCTATATATTTAATAATTTGGTTTAAGCTTCTGGGGAAGTGTAATGATACCGAGGGCAATACGGTTAAAAATTTGGGTTTTTGTTTTTATAATAAGCATTCCATTAACAGGGATCGCCGATGGAGGCATGTCCAAAGCCGAATTTGACTGGTTAATGTCTGAATCAGTTGTGCCTGCTGTTCGTTCTAATACGCCAGCGAGCGGTGCATCAGCAAGCAAAGCACCTGCGAGAAACAACTCACAAATTTCTCAACGTGCTCCTGCCCCGGTAAAACCATCACAGAACAAACCCAAATGGCAACCCACTCAACAGGGCAATATGTTAAGACAATTGCCTTGGAATGTGAGAAATTTACTGCAGAAATCCAATGTAAGTCCAAACACAATGGGAGCTTTTGTACTGCGTATTGGCGACAAACAGCCGATGATGGTTTTTAATGAAAACAGCTCGAAGTCTCCTGCCTCTGTGATGAAGCTCGTAACGACTTATGCAGCTTTGGGGACATTAGGTGCAAATTATCGCTGGCCTACTGAGATCTATATGACCGGAAATTTGCGTGGTGGAACGCTAAACGGAAATTTGATCATCAAAGGATACGGTGCTCCAGATTTTAAAACAGTTGATTTGCGTAACATGCTAAGACAGTTGCGTCGTAAAGGGGTCAAGAGTGTTAACGGTAATATCGTTTTTGATACGAGTTATTTCCAACCACCCAATATCAACCCCGGTGCTTTTGATGGCAAACGCTACGAAACTTATAATGCTCAGCCTGATGCACTGTTATTTAATGAAAAAACTAGCGAATTTGTTGTACAAAATGTAAGGGGAAGACCTACGATATATTCAGTTACCCCCGCCCATAATATACGTGTAGTCAATCGTATTAAATCAGTGCGTAGTCGTTGTAGGGGGCGTGCGCGGAGTCCTCGGATGAGTGTGGTGTCGGGGCCTAATAGGCATGTGGTGACGTTTAGTGGACGCTATTCAACACGGTGTGGAAAGCGGAATTACAAAAAGGCTATTACTGATTCATCCAGTATGATCTTTGCCAGTTTACAGCGTTTTTGGAAGAAGGATGTAGGCGGCACGCTAAATGCTCGTTTTGTTCGCGGAACTACTCCGAGTAATGCGCGTTTGTTGCACCGCCATATGTCTGCGCCATTGAGCCAAATTATTCTGGAAGTGAATAAAGAAAGTAACAATTTAATGGCAAGGCAGGTGATGTTAACCATCGGTGCTAGAAAATTGGGTGCACCTTCTACGCCTCGAAAGAGTGAGTTGGCTATTAAGCAATGGCTAAATTCACAAGGTTTGAAGTTTCCAGAGTTGCGTATCGAAAATGGCTCTGGGTTAAGTCGTTGGTCACGTATTAGTGCTCGACATATTGGTGAACTCTTACTGCATGCATATCGTAGCCCTCATCGACATTTGTTGAGTAACTCTCTTGCTGTAGCAGGTAGAGATGGCACCATGAAAAAACGTCTACGTAATACACCTGTTGCCGGGCGTGGGCGTTTTAAAACAGGAACATTACGCGATACCAGAGCCATTGCGGGGTACGTGCGGGGTGTGGATGGTCGGGATTATATTGTGTCTATTTTGCATAATGATGCTGCCGCACGGCAGCGCGGTAAAAGAGCACATGATGCCTTGATAGAATGGGCATATTGGCATGGGAATCCACCACAAAAATTAGTACGAAAATAGTTAACTACTCAGTTATCTAATGATGTCTGGTGCGGGTTAACTAACTAGACTATTTATTAAAGCTTAAGGGCTGGTACATCTATATTCCTGTATTTTTATTACTATGGTCAGTAATAAAAAGAATAATATCTTTGGGTTTAAACTTCTGAGTCTGATGTTAATAGCATTCATGCTGATTGGCTGGCTTTCGGCTACGCTATATGTTGCAGACCAGACTGAAAAAGAAATCCGTGCTTCTCTTTTAGAATTAAGTTTAGAATTAAGCCCCTCATCCCCGGATGCCATTTATCCTGAATTAATCACTTATAAACGTTCGTTATTCACTGCTCAAGTGAATGTTCGTCTGAACTCAAAAAACCAAAAAATAACCGATGCTCTTAACACTCTGCTGTTTCGTGTCGACATTAAGCATGGCCCTCTAATCTTCGATGATACTAGCATCCGATTGGCTATGGTTAGCCTACAAGCACATCTGGATAAATCCCAGTTTAGTGAGGATGCTAAAGCACTATTGCTGCGTATTTTCGGTGATAAAAAGCCTTTTTCAGCAAAAGTTCTGGTGGGTTATGATTTGCGCCGACATTATCGTATAGATTCTGCTGCGCTAGAGTATGAAGTATCTGATATGAAGTTAAGTATTTCTGAGGGTGCAGCGGAAGGTGTTTATGAGTCAGGCGTTGATGCTATCCCTATTAATATGGAAATGAATGAAATAGTCTTTAAACAAGGCGATGATATATTGGAATCTACTAACAATAATTTCATGTTTAGTTTGCTGGACAAACATGAAACTGACCATAAATTTAATTCTACGAGGGTTGTGACTAGTCATGCAAAGTATTCGGGTCCATCTATTAATTTTAAGAATCTACAGCTGAGCCGACTATTTGATTTGGTTAATCGTTATGAAGATCGCCACAATCTAGATCAACAAATACAATGGACGTTGGAAATTGCGGCACAATATCAGGAAGGTCAAGATAGGCTACTGGAACTATTTCGAAAACAGGATGCCAAAGTTTTACCTTCAGCAGACAATCTCGTGAGTCAATTGTTGAAGCAGGGAATGGCTGATATCAGCTATGTACGTAAAGTTGATCATCAAGAGACTAGTATCGCCTATAATGATTGAGTTGATTAGTTTCATGCTGGAATAAAAAGGAGTTACGTCGGTGAAACAAAGGAATGTACAGCCCAAAATAGGTTTAGCATTGGGTGGTGGTGGAGCAAAAGGCTGGTCACATATAGGTGTTATTAACGCACTTGAACATTTGGGTATTCGCCCTACCATCATAGCTGGAACCTCAATGGGCGCTTTAGTGGGTGCTGCTTATGCTAGTGACAGACTGAATAAACTAGAGAAATGGGCGAAGCCAATGACATGGAAAGATGTTATTGGTTATCTGGATATTACTATTTCTGGCGGAGGGTTTATTCAGGGTGAGAAGCTATTAGATGCCATGCAAAAACAAGCCTTTGATGACGTTCCGATTGAAGCGTTACCTAAAACCTTTGGTGCTGTCGCAACACAATTAAGAACAGGTCAAGAAGTGTGGCTTCGTGAAGGAGCCTTGATGAAAAGTGTCCGGGCATCCATTGCTCTGCCGGGACTGTTTACTCCGGTGATGCACGAAGGAAACTGGTTGATTGATGGAGGTTTGGTCAATCCTGTGCCGGTTTCGTTATGTCGGGCTTTAGGAGCGGATATTGTTATTGCAGTTAATCTTTATGCTGAGATAGCTAGTAAACCAGCAGCTACCAATGAGATAGACAAGCAGCCGAATAAAGAACTATCTGAGGCTGCCTTAAGTGATGAAGAAAATAATTTGTGGGCAAAGCTCTCGAAACAGCTTTCAAATCAACTCGCCAATGGGATTCAGGAAGGTAAGGAAGCTTTGTTATCAAAAATTCTTCAGCGTGATAACGACATGCCTGGAATATTCGAAGTTTTCTCAAACACCATCAGCATTATGCAAAACCGTATCACACGTAGCCGCATGGCGGGTGACCCTCCTGATGTTATTTTATCCCCAAAAATAGCCGATATTGGCACTATAGATTTTCATAAAGCTGAACCCGCTATTGCGGAGGGTGAAGAGTGTGTTTATCGAATGAGGCCTATTCTGGAAGATGTGCTTAAGGAAACTCTAAAGCACTAAATTATCCATAAGGTTTGTCCAGTTTTTGTCTGTTGATGGATAGTGTAGAATGTTCGCCATTCTTATTAGAGTGTCCTGAAAATACTCAGGATGTACAGATTAACTCGGAGTTTATTATGGCAGAAGTTTCCAAAGAGCAGATTGAAGCTCTTCTTACAGAGATCAATGATCGCTATCTGGAAAAAGATATTGTTAGTCTCAAGCAGGTAAAAGCGGTTGATATTGATAATGGCAATGTTTTCATTCGTATCCAACAGGGTTATCCTGCTGGAACCTATCGCGATGAACTGGCTACAGAAATTAAACAAAAGCTAGAAGGGGTTGAAGGTATTGCCTCTGTTGAGGTGAATGTTGAAACACGAGTTGCCGCTCATGCCGTGCAAAAGACACTAAAACGTATCGGCGGTATAAAGAATATTATTGCTGTTGCATCAGGTAAGGGTGGTGTAGGTAAATCAACAACCTCGGTTAATCTGGCGTTGGCTTTAGTGGCTGATGGCGCAACGGTAGGTTTGCTGGATGCGGATATTTATGGCCCCAGTCAGCCACGTATGATGGGGCTTTCTGGACAGCCTGAATCGCCTGATGGTAAGACATTAGAGCCGATGGTGAACTATGGTATTAAAACCATGTCGATTGGTTTTTTGATCGAAGAAGATACACCGATGATCTGGCGTGGACCTATGGTGACACAAGCTCTTGAGCAGTTGCTCAGTGATACCAATTGGGGTGATCTTGATTATTTAGTCGTAGATCTGCCTCCTGGAACGGGCGATACCCAGTTGACTCTTTCTCAGAAGATTCCGGTTAGTGGCGCCGTTATCGTGACTACCCCACAGGATATTGCATTACTTGATGCACGTAAGGGTTTAAAGATGTTCGAAAAAGTCGAAATCCCTGTTCTTGGTGTGGTCGAGAATATGAGTGTGCATATCTGTAGTGAATGCGGCCATGCAGAAGAGATATTTGGTGAAGGTGGTGGGGTGCGCATGGCTGAAGAGCATAATGTAGATTTCCTAGGGGCGTTGCCTTTAGATATGAGTATCCGAGTACAAACAGATGAGGGCAAGCCGACAGTTGTTGCCGATCCTGACGGTAAGATCACCCAGATGTATAAAGATATCTCGCGTAGAATGGCTTCGAAGTTGGCGGAAAAAGCCAAAGATTACAGCACCAAGTTCCCGACCATTAAAATCGAGAATGGCTAACCTATCTACCGTAACCGTAGAGACAAGGCATGCCTTGTCTCTAGCGCCTTATCAATGCATATTTGGCGGGTGCTAGAATAAATGAGTTTAGTTCAACTCTTAAGTATCATGCTAGGCGGTGCATTAGGTGCAATCACCCGCTATCTATTATCAAATCTTGTTTACGATTGGCTAGGGCGTGATTTTCCCTATGGCACGTTGACGGTTAATGTCATCGGCTCATTTCTTATGGGTCTATTAACTATCTTCTTTTTGCAAAAAGGCAACATTGATCCTGCTATGAGACTAGGTCTGTTAGTGGGTTTTGTGGGAGCACTGACAACCTTTTCAACCTTCTCTTTAGATACCTTGGTATTAATACAAGAAGGCGTGCTTTTTCGCGCCATGCTTAATGTTTTGTTGAGTGTGGTTGTTTGCGTGATAGCCGTTTGGTTTGGGATGATTACAGCCAGACAATTCTGATGTATAGTCGGTTTTTTATTCAATTAAACGTAACTGATATAAAACAATGCTGGATGTAAAACAATGCTGGATGTAAAACGATTACGCACGAATATAGAGGGTATTGCGGAGCAACTAAAACGTCGCAATTTTGATTTGGATGTTGATGCATTCAATACGCTTGAAACACGTCGTAAAGCATTATCTGTGTCTACTCAAGAACTTCAAAATGAGCGTAATACGCGTTCTAAATCAATTGGTCAAGCCAAAGCGAACGGTGAGGATATCCAGCCCTTATTAGATCAGGTTGCGGATTTGGGTGGCCAGCTAAAAGCCGCTGAAGATGAGCTTTCAAGCTTGAATGCAGATATTCATGAGTTAATGATGGGCATCCCTAATTTATTGCATGAGTCTGTGCCTACTGGCAAGAGTGAAGATAATAATGTTGAAATTCGTAGCTGGGGAGAACCTACTCGTTTTGATTTTGAACCCAAAGACCATGTTGATTTAGGCGCACGGTCGAGGGGTAGCTCACAAGATACCTTGATGGATTTTGAGGCCGCAACTAAACTCGCTGGTTCTCGTTTTGTCGTGATGCGTGGAGCCATGGCTCGAATGCATCGTGCCTTGATTCAGTTCATGTTAGATACGCATTCACAGGAGCACGGATACAATGAAGTATACGTTCCTTATTTGGCTAATACAGACAGCTTGAAAGGGACTGGACAGCTTCCCAAGTTTGAAGAAGACTTGTTTAAGCTCGATGTCGATGGAGAGCAAGAATATTACCTGATTCCAACAGGTGAAGTTCCCGTCACCAATCTGGTGCGTGGCGAGATTATTGATGAGAAAGACTTACCATTAATGTATACAGCCCATACTCCATGCTTTCGTTCAGAAGCCGGTTCATATGGTAAAGACACGCGTGGTTTGATTCGTCAGCATCAATTTGAAAAAGTTGAAATGGTGCAAATGGTCAAACCAGAAGAGTCTTGGAGTAAATTGGAAGAGTTGCTCGGTCATGCCGAAAACATCTTACAAAAACTGGGTTTGCCGTATCGTGTCATGACGTTATGTGCGGGTGATACGGGTTTTTCAGCGGCTAAAACCTATGATTTAGAAGTTTGGCTGCCAGGGCAAAATAAATACCGTGAGATTTCTTCCTGTTCAAACTTTGAGGATTATCAAGCGCGCAGAATGATGGCTAGATTCCGCAACGCTGAAACCAAAAAGCCAGAATTATTACATACGCTTAATGGTTCAGGTTTGGCAATAGGACGGACATTAGTGGCTGTTATAGAAAATAATCAGCAAGAAGACGGCAGCATTAAAATACCTGAAGTGCTACAACCCTATATGGGTGGTCTGGAGACGTTGTAGAGACAAGGCATGCCTTGTCTCTACGGTGACAGTGATTTAGGCATTTCCTTGATATACACATCTCGCTTGGCGTAAGGAATTTCAATCCCTTCTTCTTTAAAGCGATTATAAATAGTTAAATTCAGTCTGTCGGTTACTCGCCCTCTTAATTCAGGGTCAGAAACCCAACACAATAATTCATGATCCAGACTGGATTCACCAAAGGCTCTGAAGCGAATTCTGGGTTCTGGAGACTTACAAACTTCTTCAGTAGTTTTTGCAATATCTACCAGTATTTCACGCGCGGCATTAATATCAGAGCCATAAGTCAACCCAATCTTAATGCGCATCCTGAATTTAGTATGAGGGCCTCCAGTCTGGTTAATGATTTTGCTATTGCCCACAATAGAATTAGGCACCGTGATTTCAACATCATCACGGGTCAAGAAGCGTGTGCTGCGTATACCAATATGAGTAACTTTGCCACGCCTTCCGCTATCCAAAACTACATAGTCACCAATTTTATAAGGTGTATCCGCCAGTATAAAAACACCCGAAAAGAGGTTAGCTAAGGTATCTTTCGCCGCAAAACCAACCGCGATACCGACGATGCCAGCAGAAGCCAGCCAGGCCGTCATATCAATTCCCCAAATGCGGAAGGTGATATAAATGGCGATGCCAATAATGACGACCCTGATAAGGTTATCGAAAAGAGGTAGGGTCTGTGGCTGGATGAATTTCCCTTTCTTGCTGAGCCAGGCTAGTTGCTTCAGAATGATTTTTGAAAAACGTATTAGAGCAATTGTCCAGACCAAAACTCCAACGGTTTTTAATCCATGAATAAGCATTTGGGTCAGCTTATCCGAGAGGGGCATCACTCTAAATGCAGTTGAAAAACCTGTAATAACCAGTGAATAGTAAATGGGGGCACGGGCTATATGTAGCACATTATCATCAAGGTAAGTTTTCGTTTTTTCAGTAATCCGATGTAGAATTTTGAAAATAAACCAGGTGAGCAATGAAGCGGTTAGAAAAGTAGCTAGAAATATAGCGATACCCTGAACCCAGGGTTGGCCTGAGAAAAGCTCAGTGATGGGGGTGATTAATTCCCTGAATTTTTCAGTTGAGAGTAAGTCTTGTAGATTATCCATCTTAATTATTATTTATGTTGAAGCAAGAACTCCTTAATGTACCGTATCTTAGATAAGAGGCAAACAATAAGTGTCAATAAAAGCCCTTTTACTCTCGTTATCCTCTCATGCAAAGATCGGTCGCATCATAATTTTTTATAAATACTTTGTAGTATGACCAGTGAAGAATCAGTTCCACCTTTAGATTTTGATGTAACCCGATAATAGGTGGCTGAAACAGGTCTAGGAACGGTAAGACTATCACCTGGAGCGATAATTTCAGGTAATTCTTCGATAATATAAGTAGGTCTTGAGATGATTTGATATAAGTTGTGGGATTGAACGGTGCTTAGGTTTTCCCAACTTGATTCAGTATCAAGGTTTGTTCTTGCATTATCTGCTGATGTGCTAAATGTATATAGCCCATTATTACCACTAAAGGTTCCTGCTAGATCATTTCTATGCCGGTTGTATAGAAAACCCTCTCCTGATTTTAGGGAGGTTTCAGCTGATTGAAAAGCCAAATCCTTATCACGTAGATTAGTGGCCATTTTCTGTTGTAATATTGTGCTTTGCACTGCGGAAGTTACTAGCAGGGACAAAATAATAACGACGATCAGGCTAAGGATTAATACTGCTCCTGATTGCTTTGTTGGTGATTTCATTTTTTACCTCTGTACTTTAATTATCTAGTTGCGCATGTAAGATCTCAATTAATCTAATATCCAACATTTCTATTCCGTAAAGAGATAGTGGATGTAAACACACGTCGTAGATAACGATCTGATGTATCTGAATCTATATTTATGGAGTTGCCATTGAAACTAATCGCCTGTGTACCAATCGTTATATTATTTTTTAATGAACGAAGTAATAAGCTAATTCTGACGCTAACGACTTTTGTCCAGTCCGTTATTTGATTGGCACTCACATAGTAATTAGGCGAATTATTGTTGTTCGTGTCTTGACCGTATAGAACTTGTAGACTTTCCACCCCTTCAAGTATTTCTTCCTTGGAGCTGGGTGTTGAGTTATTCCCTAAATGTTTAACATACAAGGAAGGGGCATTACTTTGATAACCGGTGGTGCTGTCGGAACGTTTTCCAACAAAAAATATCGCCTCTTCTAATACGCTGATTTCAGTCGTTGCCTGATTAAGATTGGTGTGATTGAACGTATAATTACCTGGCGTACCGCAGGCGTCTGGGGAGATATTAGCTTTTCCATCATCTCCATCACAAGGAATGGAATCACTGGTATCACAAGAGCAAACTTGTGCAAAGGTGACGGTTTGACAATCATTGATGACGAGAATGTCACCTTGTTTGAGGTTAAGCGCTGGAAAAGTTAAAACACCATTGTTTATTGTAGAAAGAGAACTCTTCTTCTTTTTTGTATACCAGACTTTTACTATATCGGAATGACTTTTGGATTTTATTCCTGTGTCTTTAGTGGCTTGGTTAGAGGTTAACCAATGTAGTCCTGTTGATTGGCCGACACTTGAGTTTAGGTCTGGAGTATAGGATTCACCGTAATGGGTACCGCTAGCTTCCCATCCTTCAATGGATCGCCAAGGACGAAACGTATCACTGGTTGTTTTTACTAGCGAGTTTAATGTCATTAGGCTAGATGATTGGCATCCAAAGTTCCCAGCTTCTTGAAGCACAGAAGTCATCACAGAAAAAGCGAAACGTGCGTTTTCTTGCATTTCAGCTTCGGTAGTGAGAAGGGTATTTGCTTGTTTGCTTGAATAGAATAACTGGTATACGCCGATCAATAATATTGAACCTACTAGCATGGCAATCATCAGCTCAATCAGGGTTAAACCTTTTTGACTATTATGGGTTACTCTATCCATTATTTAAAGGCTACCGTTGTTACAAAACGTTGTACTTCTGCATTTGAATCTAGCCACCATATTTTTATGGCATAAATATCGCCGCTATTATCACAAGCAAAACTGTCGGGTTCGCCATCATCAAAAGTAGAATCAACGCAGACAGTTGCAACACTACTAGGTAGCCGGTGTGAAACACTACTCGATGAGTTGCCAGCCCATTCATACATATCATTTTCAGCCATATCTGAAGCAATACACCCTGTTAGTGTGTAACAATTTATATGTTTCGTTGCACTAGGGAGGTTGTAGTTTCCTGATGATAGCCCTGCCGGGTTTGATCGCATTCGTTCAAGCATATCGTGTGCGAGTAATGTTGCTTGTGTAGTAAAACGAGCAGTATTACTAAATTGTTGAGCTTTAACCTGTAAGGTGACGATACTAAATAAACTAAACGATAAAATGACCAAAGTGATCAGTGCTTCTATGAGTGAAAAACCCGTGTTTCTTTTACATTTTTTGTACATGTCGTTAATCCGGGCAAGTTGCTAATGTATCACTGGAGGTAGCGGTTCGAACTCGTCCATTTGAGGAGACGATCATGCCTTTTTTTGTGGCAATATTTTGCGAGTCACAAAAGGTGATCTTTCCAGCATAGCCTACGGCATAACCTTGCGAGCTATAACTGATCCTGCTTCTATATGAGAGTATATTGATACTGGCAGGTAGCTTGTTGGTCGCAGTCAAGATCGTTTCGTTACTATCGACTATGCCATCGTTATCTTTGTCGTGAAAAATAATCCAACCGTTAACCCACGAAGAATCGGGTGTCGTACAGCGGGTACGGGCTGCATTGCTGTGGCATAAAGTAGCCCATGATCCCCTAGTAATAGCATTATTGCGGGTAAAACTTAACGCAGATAACAATTGATTATGTAGCGCAGTGATTTTATTTTGCTGTAGCATTTTTTTCATGGAAGGAACAGACATCGTCAGAAATATGGAAGCCACTGAGATGGTTACCATTAACTCTATTAAGGTAAAACCTGTTTTTTTATTCATTTTAAATGGGTTATTTAACATAGCCTGCTTATTATTCAAGGCTGTTCAATACTATGAAACTTTGCTAGAAATACAACTTGTAGGATGTGCAAAGCGAAGCGTGCGCATCTTTTCAAGTACGAAATTGATGCGCACACTAGCGTTTTGCACATTCTACGTCCCTGTTTTTCTAGTATTGAATAGCCTAGTTTATTATTATCATTGCGAGTGCTTTAGCGTAATTGCCTCCAGGACATTCTCCCGGAAATACGACTTGCCGATTCTCTAAACATACCTATTGTGCCGCTTGTACCCGTCACATATTTACCTTCAGACTGCGTTGAGTGATTAATGATGGTAGGGGTGCTAAAAATCACCCCCAACGAGGTATCTTGTATTCCAGAAATAATGGTACTTTGATCGTTATAGTCAACATTATCATCAACGGTAAATCTCTTGTCATTATTGGTATCAAACGGTATCTCGCCCAAACGTTTTCCATCGAGTGCATTTAACTCCATCAACCAGCTTTCACCACTGACAGAACAACTATTTTCAGGAGGTATCAGAGTGGTAAATATCAGCCGGCCTTCGCGCAGCAGGGCTTGTGAAATGATGCGTTCGCCTTCTGCTGTATCGCTAGGTGGTTTCAGTAAATCCATAGTCCAACCTTGTTTACTTGAATAATCGACTGTATTTACGGATGTGACACGGCTATTTATCGTTCCGCTGATGTTTATTTCGGCCAGAATGGTTTGTGCTTCAAGCTGATCCTTAGAGCTAATAGCTGAGCCATTATCCCGAAGCCCGTAAATGCTGTTGATAGCAGGAGTGGCACCGTCATAATAATTATCTGTGACATCGAAATACTTTCCTGTTCCCACGTAGATCATCAATCCACCCAAGGGATGTCTTCCTATTTGGGGAGGTGCAGTAATGATCTGTGGTTTTGTACAATCATCATCTTCGCATGTACGGAATAGGGGGATGGGGGATGAGTCAACACTATAGCGAACTGACCAATTATCAGGATCAGAAGAGCTGACATCAAATGCCCATAAGTTTCCGAGTAAGTCGCCCGCGTAAATAATATCAGTGATCGAATCACCATTACTATCAACAGCGGTGGGTGTTGATAGACCGTTCTTATCAATGTCTGAGCCAACACCTGTATTGATCTCTTTAATCAATTCTCCCGTTTCAATGTCAATGATAAACAAAACCGCTTGATTGCTTTCGCTGTTGTAACCGTTGCTTACTATGGCAACCCATTTTCCATTAGCCATGCGTATTACGCTTGCTTTCGGAAGGCTATAACCCAAGTGGTTAGCAAATATTGAATGATGATCAGGGGATTGGGTGGTTGAAATCTCCCATAAAACATCCGTACTGTCGAAATTATCTGCATCCGTCACATCCAATGCGTAAATGGCTTTACCGCCCAAACCTAATGTGCCCAGTAAAACGGTATGCCAGCTTGAATCGAAATAGGCATCTCCCAAGGATGAAACGCCATCGACAAGATACTCATGCGGTAAACAATCGTCCTCACTACAGCCGTACTTGAGGTTGCTAAGTGTGGCAATTTTAGGAAATACTTCGTTAGGGACATAAGCAAATAATTCTGAGCCATCATCCGCATCAATGGCATGAAGCATACCGTCATTAGAGCCTACAAATATAGCTTCTTGACTGGATAGTTTTGTGGATAAGAAAGAAGCGTATCCTGTGCCTTCTGCGCCACTGAGTTGTTTATAACCATAGTTAGTTGTTTTGCCTTTGAAGACCATGTTTGAATGAATAATATCGCCGAGAATTTTGGTTCTTGCTCGTAGAGTAGTGCCTTCATCTACATCATCACCTTGTAACCAGGCTAAACGCTTTTCACCTAACGCAGTACTACCCCCATCAATGAGACTGGCTCTTTGCTGGCTATTGAGATTATCCCAAGTTAGTGAGATGCCTTTATCATCGTCGTCTTCAGTTGGGTCATAAGTGAATAATTCTCGACTGCTTCGGTTGATGGTATCCGCAGCATTCCACTTTTGTGTTTTTACATTACCATCTTGAGCGGTTGTTTTTAGATCATAGGATCGTAACTGACCTTCCCAATTAGCTGAATTATATTTAGCTTGGTAAATGCGAGTATGGGTTGATAAATAGTTAGAATTACTAGCAACAGATGCCGTGCTGTAAACGCCTGCTGTCGGGTCATCTATAGAACAAGATGCCAGATTTTCTCTTATGGTAAGACTGTAGTCTTCAACTTCGCCACTATTTGCTGGTGTGGTTGAATCTAGACTTAACGTGTTAGACCAACGGAAACGGGCGTAAGTTTGTGCGGTTGTTGCAGCATCAGGTACACTTATATCAAAACTAATAATGCCAGTGGTGTTATCCGCATCATCGGCAGTATTGTCCTGAAGATTCGTAACGATTTGTTCATTGGCATCAATGAAATCACCATCGCCATTCCAGTCTATCCAACCCTGTAGATAGCCGCCTATACCCGATACTGTTGCTGTAAATGTTGTAGTTACTCCTTGGGTAAGCTCGGGAATTGAAACACCATCTTCATCATCACTGCCATTGTTATCATCACCATCAGCATTGGCTGAAGCTTGGCTAGTCGTTTCGGTATCAGGAGCACTAGCTCCAAGATAGACACCTTCAATAACCGTATGCATGGCTTCTCCATACTGAGTGCCTGACGTAGGGGCATCACTTCGATCATTACAGTTGGGCATGGTTAAAGGATCAACCATAATAAAGACCTTGCCATCACCGCCATCTGTAGCACCATTTGGGTGCGGACCAATTTGGGTCAACCGAATTCCATATATCTCGGTTGTTCGAGATGCAATAGCGGTAAGAGGATAAATAGTAAAATATATCTCTTGTTCTAAACCATCCCCAAGAACTCTACGAACGACTGCCCCAGATGGAATATGGGTTGTATTGCTATCGGTTTTAACAATGACCGGAGCACCTGCACTTATAACGTCTCCATTGGCATCTAATGCTTGTATTTGCATTCCATTATTACCCCATCGCTCAGAAATAAGAACATAGCGATTACCCGCAGATTGAATAGGGGTATCGTAGAAGAACTCTGTGTAGTCTGTAGGGTGTATCCCTCTATCTAAAGAGAGGTAATAGGATAAATCTCTACTTGTATTAGCCGTTACTAAGGCGGTATTAAATAAGTCCGGATCATCCTCACTGTTAAGCCCCACAACTCCTTGTTTGGTAACGAACTGATGCGTTCCTCGTAATTCCTGAAATTCATAGCCCACAGAATCTGGCAAGATGATATCAGTAAACGGTCTAGGTTCACCTGCTACTGTGAATGAATTAAGGTTAATAGGTCCATTGCCAAAGGTACCTGTAATGTCCCATGATACTTGAGCGGTAGTTAACGCAGCCGTTGGGTTTCCGTCAGGGATGACCACAGAGCCAGCTTCACAGGTACAGGATTTGGGCATGGTCTCTGGGTCTACCATAATAAAGACTTTGCTATCACCACCATCATAACCAGTAGCACCCGTTTGGGTTAAGCGAACACCATGTATATCGGCTCCACGAGGTGCGATTGCGGTTAGTGGATAAATAGTAAAAAATATATTTTGTAGCGGTCCGGTCGTTAGTGTTGTTCGTATGGTAATGCCCGTATCAACGTTGGTTGTATTAGGAATAACTTCTGCCATGTTGCCAATCACATTACCGTCGGCGTCCAAAGCTTCAACTCCCATTCGGTTATTACCAAATCGCTCTGAGATAAGAATATAGCGATCCCCTGCGGATTTAATAGGTGTGTTATAGAGAAATTCTGTGTAATCCGTGCTGTTGATACCACCACTACCACCGCCATCAAGGGAGAGATAATGAGACAAGTCTCTGCTTGCATTCGCTTCTATCACTGCCGCTTTAAAAAATTCTGTATCGTCCGTGATATTTTTCCATCTATTTCCCTGATTGGTTATAAATTGGTTGCCTGCTGCGGGTGATTGAAAACTGTAATTCACATCATCAGGGACAATTAGATTATGGAAGACTTTGTCAGGTTCTCCAACGACAGTGAAAGAATTGAGCCGTATAGGGCCATTTCCAAAAGAGCCTGTAATATTCCATGACACTCTTGCTTCCGTTAAATGTGCCGTTGGGCTGCCCGCAGGAATTGTGTCAGTTCCACAGCTTCCTCCAATGGTGATTGCATAATCCTCAACTTCACCGTCTGTAGCAATATCAGCTGAATCAAAAGTAACAGCACTCAAATGAGGTGTGGTTGACCAGCGGAAACGTGCATAGGTTTGATCCATCGTTGCGTCAGCGGGAACCGCCACAGAAAAACTTATAGTACCGGTTGTATTATTTGTATCATCAACATCGTTATCTTGAAGGTTGCTGGCAATGAGTTCGCCAGAATCATTAAAATCTCCATCACCATTCCAATCTATCCAGGCTTGAAGGTAAGCACCAGCACCTGTTACGTTAGCTGTAATACTTGCATTGCTGCCTTGGGTAAATGCGGGGATAGTAATTCCATCCTCGTCATCTGCACCATTAGTATCATCGCCATCTGCATCTGTAGTAGCTTGATTTGAAGCATCGGCATCCGGCAAGGCCGACCCCAGATAAATGCCATCAACTATCGTATGAATGGCCTCTCCATAACTAGTTCCTGTAGTGGGAGCGTCACCATAGTCATAAGTTGTGGGGGCAGTGGTATCGCCACCCAATCCTATTGAAGTTGTAATTTTAATGTTCGATGCTGCGACATGTCGCTCCGCCCAAAACATATCAAAGTTATAGGTCTCTCCTACTGTTAATCCTAAGGTATCCAGATCAATAGAGCCATGTTCAACGCCATGAATACCACCAAGATCTACAACAAGCTGGTTATTAATAAATACCCATAAATCATCATCACCACTAAATGTAAAGGTTTCACCGCCTTGATAGGCGAATTCGGAATGAATTTCATAGGTGAGATGGTAGTTATGAGCATAATTTCCATTGTCGGCATAACTGTTTCCATACCAAGCGGGGAAGTTACCGGGAACAGCCTCATTTCCAAACAACAACCCATCAAGAGGGAAAAAACCAGCGGGGCTATTGGTGTTTCCTGCTGGTGTAACAGCACTATCATAGACATATACATTTCCCTGTTTTTGTAGAGTGATGTTATAGGCCGTTGACTGATTAACACTTGAGTCATCTCTAAACCACTGATTAAAGTTATGGGCAGTACTGGTTGATTTACTAGCGTTATTAAAAATAGGCTTTTTATTATATCCAAGGCTATTTGAGACCATGCCTGTAACTAAACCTATAGGATCATTAGTATTTCCTCCAAAATTAGCTGCACTGGATTCAAAATCGGGATGTGTATCGTGAAAGTCTCTTAGGGTACCTGTTAAAGTAAGGGTCTCTGCTACACAATTTGTGTTGATATCTAACTGCGACAAATAGCTGATAGGAATTTCAACACGTGTAGATTCTTTATAGGTTTGGTGTGTTACATTGCCTTTCCATACAAAGCCCTGCCAGTCCCAAGCGCCTCCTCCAGCTCCGTTATATTCATAAATTGAGTTATCAACAGTACGGTAATCAGCCCCCATGCTGCCATAGCCAGTCGATAAATCATTATCTGCATCAATATAAAAACTGGTGTGGGCGCTTTCTGTCATATTGTCTATGACTAGTATTAACTTATCATTTATAAGAGCCGCTTTAATTTGATTGATATTCGAGTCTGGCACTGATAATGGTTGATTAGCACCATTAGGGTATTGTTGGATCCAATTCCAACTAGCATCGCTTTCTATATACCTCACACCAAATGAACTAACGCCAGGGCAAACTCCTGGACTTGACGAGCTACTTGACAGCTCCGTGATTTCAGCAGCCGTGAGTGTTAGATTGTACAATCGCACATCAGCAATAGTGCCTTCCCAAGGGCGAGAAGCTGCCCCATCAGGGTTGCCACCTATCCAGGCTTCAACGTTGTTATTAGTTCCGATGTTTCCGCTAGCAACCTTGCTACCCACTTCAACCCCGTTTTTGTATAAACGCATGTGAGAGCCGTCATAGGTTGCAGCTACATGGAATAGCTCATCATCTTCCACTACTCCTGTGGCATCAGATATTAGGGTCTGTGTTGTACCATTCACCTTAAGTCGGAAGCGCAACCTCGCTACGCCACCACTATTGGTGGTACTTAACATCCAATAGTGGTCGTTTTCAGCTGTACTTGAGGCTTTGGATATAATACGACAGTCTAGACTATTACAGTTTGCTAAATTTGATGACATGACTCTGGCGCTTAAGGTTAAAGCATCGCCAGATACATCAAGAACTCCTAAATTGATATAATCATTACTTCCATCAAATGTGAGGGTGTTGCTATTCCAACTGGCGCCATTGATTGTTCCATCATAATTATTAGTGGTGCTGTCATTAGCTGTAGCCCCACTCCCTTCATTTAACAACCAGTGTGCAGTCAGTTCACCTGTTGCACTACTACTATTTGATTCAGATACGCTATTATTAACTTGAGTGATTTCAGCACTAGTGAGTGCTCTATCATAGAGTCGTATATCAGCAATTGTGCCTTCCCATGGACGTGAATTTGCACCATCGGGGTTGCCACCAATCCACGCTTCAATACCACTATCGGTATTAATAGCTCCATTGGCTACCAAACTACCTACCTCAGCACCATTTTTATATAAACGCATGTTAGAGCCATCGTAGGTCGCAGCTATATGAAACAACTCATCGTCAGCGACTTCTCCAGCAGCGGTAGAGACTAAGGTTTTTGTCACGCCATTCACTTTAAGCCGAAAACGTAGCCTTGTTGTACCACTACCACCACTGACAGTACTTAACATCCAATAATGGTCACTACTGCTAACGCCTGTAGCTTTGGATATAATCCGGCAATCTCTACCACCGCAATTGACTAAATTAGATGACATTACTCTGGCACTTAAGGTTATAGCGCTTCCAGATACATCAAGCCCTCCCAGATTGACATAATCATCATTACCATCAAATGTTAAGGTGTTGCTATTCCAACTGGTACCACTGATTGTTCCATCATGGTTGTTTGCGGTATCGTCATTCGCTGTAGTCCCACTTCCTTCATTTAATAACCAGTGTGCAATGAGTCCATTAGTTGGAGCGGCTGCATAGGCTTGAGGGAGGTTAAAGAAGGAAAGGCTGATCAGAATGAATAAGGTTATTCGGTGTACTGATGTAATTATTGTCCTCATCAGATTTAGGCGAGCCGATAGCAAGTGAACCAATAAGGTTTTTATCCATTTCATAGGTACATTCTTTGTTGTTGTTTTTATTGTGTTGTATGCTTTTTATAGTATTGGGGATGCATACATATGTGGGTTAAGAACAGAGCATTATGTTTTTTATATTTGTAGCTTCTAGTGTTCTTCTTTCCAAAGAGTATTCTAATAACAATAGACTTAATGATCGCTTAACGTTTAAGGGAGTGTCTATGATTAGTACGCTATCTATGGAATATGGTGACTATTCAAACAACTTTATTTCGCTTTGAACCATTTTGTATGGGTAAGGTAAAATCCGGTTGTTAATTTTCTTTTAAAAGATATAATGCAACTCTTCTCCTGAAAGCGTTCTCTGCAACGTTTCTGATATGGAAATATAGGCGCGTAACTCAGTTGGTTAGAGTGCCACCATGACATGGTGGAAGTCCTCGGTTCGAATCCGAGCGTGCCTACCAATTAATTCACCAAGTGCATAGATTAATTATTGATTTATTCAAATATAATTGAATCTTATCCCCTGTTCTTTACTATTATTCTAATCATATTCAGTTTGTATTCATGCAAAAAGTAGCATTGTATTCATGCAATATTAAGGGTGTTGAGTAAAATAAGCACAGACAAGCTTTCAAGTCTGTGAAATCTGAGATAATATTTGTATCCTGCGAATGTTAATTTCAATTAATTTCAATTAATAAAAAATTATGAGTACTAGAAAGAATAATTCAGTGGTGGCGATTGACGGTTCGAAACTTGAACTGAATGAACGCGAAATAGTGGATGCCGAGCCTCGCGGATATCGACATGATGATCAGTTCGATGAAATCAATATTAGTGATTTGATCAAAGTATTGAAACGACATAAGCTGTTGATCTTTACCATTGCATCTCTCATTTTTGGGCTAACCCTTCTCTATACACTTTCCATTGTGCCAACTTATCGCGCTGAAGCTACCATTAAAATAGATCGTGAAGCAGACAAGGTGGTTAGTTATGACGTTTATGAGCAAAAAGCGATTGATCAGAATTTCTACCAGACTCAGTATGATGTGTTAAAAAGTCGTGCATTGGCGACTATTGTTATTGAGAAATTAAGTCTTGAGGATTATTACAATCAACCTCAACTGGAAAAACCCTTTGTTGCAGAGAAAATGGATGAGGCTAAGGCCTTTTTTAAGGAGAATGTGGTTGGCTTTTTCCATGATAAAGCGGTTGAATTTAATCTTGCTGGTAAGCAGAGTGATGCTTCATCAGATGATGAACTGCTGGAAGACGTTAGGCTTGGTGCAGAAGGTCAGTTAGCAAAAAGACCCGTTGAATTAAGGTTTTTGGCTAGCCTCACCATTAGTCCTGCGAAAAAATCAAATATTGTCCATATTTATTATGAATCAACAGAGCCAGAGTTAGCGACCACTATTGTGAACACCTTGGCAGAAAGTTATATCAAGATGAACTTGAAGAGTCGTGGTGATTCTACCATATATGCTAAAGATTTTTTGAATGAACAACTCGCGATTACTCGCAGTAAGCTACAAAAATCAGAAGTGGAATTAGTCGCTTATGCAAAAAAGAAAAGCATAATCAATACCGATGACAACCAGTCTATTGTTTCAAGCGAGTTACAAGCTTTGTCGCAGGCTTATACGGACGCGAATACAAAGCTAATAGGGGCAGAAAGTGAATACCGACAAAAAAATAAAATATCGGGTTCTATTCGACAAATGGACAATAGCGTTGTACAGAGCCTAAAAAAGAAAAAAGCGAATCTTGAAACAAAATATACGGAGCTAAGACAGACTTATAAACCGGCTTATCCTGCAATGCGAGAGATAAAAAATCAAATCGCTGCTATTGATAAACAAATCAAGAAAGAAGTTTCCGTCATTAACAAAGGCTCTTCAAATGAGTTAAAAGGCAGTTATTTGGCGGCAAAAGAAAATGCAGCTAAATTGAAAAAGCAGCTCACGAAAAAGAAAGCCGAGATTATGACTCTTCGTGATAAATCCATTGGTTATATGGCGCTTAAGCGTGAGGTTGATACTAATCGTGAGTTATATGATGGTTTGTTACAGCGCGTAAAAGAAGTTGGTGTCGCAGGTGGTGTTGTTACTAATAACATCTCATTCCTGGATCCGGCCTTTGTGCCTTTTCAGAAATATAAGCCAAACACTAGACGTAATCTTGCCATCGGTTTATTGCTGGGTTTGATGATGGGTGTTGGCATGGCTTTCCTCATAGAGAATATGGATGACACTTTAACTACGGTTGAAGATGTTGAAAGTCTGACCAATCTTCCTGTCATCGGTTTTTTCCCTTTTACCAAAAGCAAACGTGACGAAAATCCACTACTTATTCATGAGAAGCCCTTTTCTCCGATTTCTGAAGCATTTCGATCAATTGCTATTGATCTTGAGTATTCAACGGAAGACGGAATACCCAAGATTTTACATACAACAAGCTCGGCTGCAAACGAAGGGAAATCATGTACCAGTATTAATCTGGCGATAGTGTTAGCCCAAGAGGGCAAACGTGTGGTGATTGTAGATGCTGATTTACGCAAACCGTCGTTGCATGAATATCTAGAGATGCACAATGATAGGGGAGTAACTGATGTGCTAGTTGGGAAGTCCACTCTTGATGAAGCACTACAGGTATCAGAAGTTCCAGGTTTGTCTGTCTTGTCAGCGGGTGTTATTCCAAGCAATCCCGTCAAATTACTGGCAAGCTCAAGTATGATGGATTTGTTGGATAAATTATCTGATAAGTTTGATCAAGTTATCATTGATTCACCACCCGTTCTAGGCATGGCTGATTCTTTGATCTTATCTAATCGAGCACATGGTACGGTATTTGTTGTTGCCAGTGAAGACAGTAAGAAAGATGCAGTTACTAATGCGCTCAAACGATTAACACGTAGTTATGGTAATACCATAGGTGTTATTCTAACTAAGGTGAAGACGGGCAAAGGTCACTATTATAGCTATGATAATTATTATAATTATAGTAATGGTGATCAGGGAACGGAAATGGAGCCTGTTAAACAAGCGGGTTAGCTCAATTATATTCTTGGGTTAATATAATTCTAGGGTTGTAAAACCGTCTCTACGGTACTATGTTTTGCTCGAAGTTTTGCTAGAAGTTCTCTAAGAAGTCTTGCTAAGAAAAATGCGAAAAAGAATGTTCATTAATACATTTCGTTTATGTTTGATATTAATATCTGCTTTTGTGCTCTATCACTTGATCCCCTTCAAGATTGCCGAGATACAGGCTAGGGCTGCCTTGGATTCCTCTGCAAGTAGTGATGTTTATCATCGAGTTCTACACTGGAATGCTGGCGAGAATGATGCATTGACTAACCTTGCCGAATTCGCCAAGGATGAAAGTGACTTTGAGCAAGCGAAACACTATGCTTTGGCCGCTTTGAGTGTTGATCCGACTAACGGTCATGCTATGTCCATCCTGATTCTTGCTTATGAAAACCTACAAGAAACAGCTCATGCTGAAAAGGCGGTTACACTCGCTCCTAAGCAATGGCCAGCCCATTCCTACGTGCATATTGCTCTTTCCAACTATTGGGGAGAAAAAGGTGATGCCGAAAAGGTGCTTTCTGAATGGGATCTCTTACTGACACGACATAGCGGGTTGTATAAACCCATATTTCCGATTTTGCTCAGTTATGCGAATGCTGATGATTCTCGTGATTTGTTAGTCCCGTATGCGATTAAGCCTGCTTCTTGGTGGAACGATTTTTTTACTTATATGGTAAATAATAAAGCGAGTTTGCCCGTATTAGAATATTTCTATCAACAAAGATCGCAAACCAACGTTCCTTTAGAAAAGAATGAGCGTAATGCGTATGTGAAGAAATTACAGCAAGCAAAGATATGGAAACTTGCGTATTCAGTGTGGATAGAGGGACTCAGCAGTCAACAGTTCAGCAAGATAGGAACTCTTTACGACGGAGGGTTTGAAAGTGACAGTCATGACAGTGGCTATGACTGGAATTACAATCAGTCTAAGCCAGCTAAAATTACTCTGGGTCGAACCCGAGGTATTAAAGGTAGTCGAGCATTACACCTTGTTTTTAACAAACGAAAAAGTATTAAGTTTAAACACGTTTGGCAGCGTTTATTGTTGGAACCGGGACGTCGTTATCAGCTGATTATGCAAACACGTATTGATGGCTTAAAGAATCCACAAGGATTGGCCTGGAGAATCTATTGTGCAGATGAAAACCAACAGCAGCTGGGTGAAAGCCAAGCCTTAAAGGGACGCGAGAAGTGGCATGAAATCACATTCGATTTTTCAGTACCCAAGCAAGGCTGTACATCACAAATCATTCGATTAGAAGCGATGAGTCAATACCACCACGAGCAGTTTTTTCAAGGTGGCATCTGGTTTGATCAGGTTGATATTGTACCGCTAACAAAAGAAACGGTGAGTGACAATGAGCACTGAAATGACAAATACAAAGCTGTTAACGGTGCTTGCGGGCTGGCTTATTTTTTCTGCTCCCTTGTTTATGAACCCTTATAAGGAAATATTCGAATTAGCGGCTCAAATGACAGGGATATTGATGTTGATCGTGCTATTTTGGACACAAGGAAGCTCAGGGAAGATCGGTTATGCCAATGGGTTATTCATATTCTTTTCATTGGCATGTGTAGCATTGTTTCTTGTCCCACTACCAGAAACCGTGTGGCTTGAATTGCCCGGCAGAAAGCTTTATGCGGACGTAGCAAATTTTATATCTTCTCAAGGTGTTGAGATCGTAAACACATCCTTATCATTGATACCTGAAAACACGAAACGCTCTTTATTTTATCTGATTCCATTAGTTGCACTATTTTTGGTTACCATGAGTTTGCCGCGTAGAAATGTTCGCAATTTGGTTGTCGTGCTCTTTGTGATTGTCTTCTTTGAGACGGGATTAGGTATTATCCAATATGCATCAGGAACAGATAGTTTCTATCTGGGTAATATTGAGCATGGGGATACTGCAAGTGGTACTTATCGAAATCGGGATCATTTCGTAGGCTTAATTGAACTAGCATTACCATTGGTTATTGGAATGTTAGTGGCCTCTTTCTCGTCTAATTCGATGGGGAGGAGAGGTTTTAGTGGCTCATTCTTTAGTCGTTCCTTGACCTTAACAATACTGCTTGTATTAATGATTTTAGTTTCCTTTTTCTCTGCTTCGCGAGCTGGTATTGGTCTGGTATTGCTGGGGTTGTTGCTTTCATCTTTTGCCTTCGCTCATCATGTCGGAAAAATTAAATCATTTGGTTTTTTAATGATAGCCAGTGTTGTTGGTATAGGGATTGCTTTCAAGGTAGGTATAGTACCCATACTCAATAGATTCGCCAAGGATCCCATGGAAGATGAAAGGTGGCGGATTTTTGAAAATGCACAACGTGCTATCACAGACATGTTCCCATGGGGCAGTGGCCCGGGGACTTTTCCTGAAATATATCGTGCTTATCAGCCCATTGATCAACATAGTTTTGTTAACCATGCACACAATGATTATTTGGAAATCATTTCGGATATGGGTGTGTTTGGAATTATTATCATTGCTGGTTTTTTTGTTTTGTATCTTGCTCGCTGGTTCCACTTATTCAGAGGGCAGGCACAAGGTGAGTTTAATAATTTACAAATAGGTGCGGGGATTGGCATGTTGCTACTTTTACTGCACAGTTATGTAGACTTTAATTTACATCAGGCCGCTAATGCTCTGGTATTCGTTTTTCTGGCAGGCATATTCTTTCGTATTAGCCGGACTTAGTGTGGTTACATTGGTAGCCGAATAAACAATAAATTTTTTCATAGGATGCCGTTAAAAGCCGAGTCTTTTACCTATCAGCCCGGCTGCTGCTGCACCTACACCTTCTGCAAAAGCATCGCTTTTTTGAGAAGAATTATTTGTACTAGGTTTTTTCTGTCGAGCTTTGGCTGCCGCTTGTGCTTGCTGCTGTTGAGCTCTCCTTTGGGCATCAGCTCGCTGACGCGCTAATCTTTGAGCTTCTTGTTGTTGTTTGGCTCTCAGGTTTGCATCGGCTCTGATTTTTGCATTCTGTGCCGCATTTTGTCGAGCGATATCAGCTAGTATCTGTTTTTCCGCTTGTTGCCTTTTTTTGGCGAGGTTAGCCGCTTCTTTTGCAGCTGATTTTTTCCTTTTTTTATCTTCTTTCGCTATCCTTCGTGCATTTTCTCTCGCTACTTCAGCTTTAGCAGAGGCTATTGCTTCTGCTTTAATAGCTTCTTCTTTTTTTATTTTTTCAGCTAATATTTGAGCTTCTTGTGCTTTTTTTCGCTCAAGTTCCATTTCTTTTTGTGCGGACTCCAACGCAACCTTTTCGTTATATTGAATCACACCGAATGTTGCAATGGCAGCTATAAATGCAGCGGCAACTCCACCTAGAATAAGTTTTTTAAGGGTTCCCGTTTTTTGTATCTCCTGCGGAGCAATGGATTGTATGTTTCCATAGGCTGTTGCTGGAGTATAAGGATCAGAATGAGCCTGAGGTGAAACGGCGGCTGGCACAACAAATTGATTGCTGTTATTTACATTTGCCACATTCATACTGTCAGTCGATTCCGGTTTCTCAACTCTGATCTGACCTTTGATAGAACCCATATGGTCCGTCAATTCACGAATAAATGTTTGATACTCGGGATGGTTTTCTTCACCTTGCCAACCTGAAAGATTTGCAGATTGAATACCACCGAAACCTAATGGTGGTAATGAGCCATCCAGGCTCACTGGAAAAATAATTTGCCGATCTTTACCTATTTGCGCTTCTTCACGTACCCATTCAGATTGCACAGATGAATTAGACCACACGACCAACATGCATTTACAGGCTTCAATCTCAGCTGCAAGTACACCGTGCCAAGTCTTTCCTATGGGTATCTTGCGATCCCAAAATATGTTCCATCCTTTGTCTTCAAGTGCCTTTACCAAGGGGAGTAGTTCGTCGCGATCAGCTTTCGCGTAGCTTAGGAATATATCACTCATAATTTAAATGTGGTTTGTTGTGTTGAAATACAAGCATTTTAAACGTCTGTATTATTATCGTGAGGGGGTGTAATTAGGATACTAATATTAATTGTACAAATCAATGCTTAATTAATAAGCTATACAATTCGAATCAATATTAATTAATATCAGTTAATACTAATGTTGATTTTAACGAAAAAAGACACTCTTCTCGCTCTACGTTAGTCAGTATCAACCGATTTAATCGTCATTTCCAATAGGTTTGAGATACCCCATACCCCATCAAGCATAGTATAAACTATGCATATAACCACTAAGAAATTTCAATAATAGGTTAAAACCTGTTTTTATTAAAAACAAACCGGTTGATTAGCATTTTAAGCAAAAAAATAATTCATTCTCAATTTAAATATTTAAAATGTTAATGGCATCAAGATATATCAATAACTCTGCTCTCTACGTTGGAATTTTTCTGTTTCCACTTGTGTAATGTATCACTAGTACCTGCTTTCCCACCTTTTCCCCTTGAGGGGTCATGAACCGAGATTAATTCATCTGCACGTTCGACGATCCAGTCTGCAGCTCTTTGATAAGAATTAATATTTTCTTCATGTGTGTCCCCTTCAAGGGTTAAGTCAATGATGCTTTCACATTGTTCACTTTCCTCAATGAAGTCTTTCAATTTTTTCCCCCACTCTTTATCATCTTCAATTTTATCATTCTTGCTTGTTTCATAATCGGACACGACTTTGTCCAGAGTAATCGCTTGAATGATTAATAGTCGATGAGGCAAATCTTTTTCTTTTTTTAAGTTTTCTAATAAATTATGAGCCAAAAGAAAATCGCTACCTGGTGCTAGTGGCGTAATGAGAGTGATGAAATAGTGTGAGTATGTCTTTTTTATATAATGAATTTCGTGTTTTAATTTTTCTTTAACGATTGCTACTTCATTCACAGTAAGGTGATTATGGCCGATAAGTCCTATTACCACTTCTTTTCTAACCGTTAAAGGAATTTTCTGTTTTGGTGTGTGCTGATTATTCTGCCCACAACACCCGGTGTCTGATTCAATATGATCTTTTTGTGATAGCTTGAGTGCTTCTCTTACGTTCTTAATTTGATTGACGTCTTTTTGTTGCTCTTCCTCTGACAGGCCTTCCCACAATGAAATAGAAGGATGTATACGTCGCCGATCATTTCTCTCAGTCCCAAACCTCCAACCATTGAGTAATCGTTCATATCGCCATGAACGATGCTCTAGTTTGCTTAGGTCCGCACATCGTTCTTCGGCAATATCAAATATACTGGCGTCATCTAATACGAGAGGCTTGCCTGCTTCAATATGGCAGCCCAAGCTAGCGAGCTTTACTGCAATATGATCTCCGGCACGACGATTTGCCGCACGATATGTTTCAGGTAGTAATGCCCATGATGGCACTTTATTATTGCCCTTCTCTATCTGATCCTTTTTATAAGCTTCATGCACCAGACAGGCATTCAATTCCACTTCATTCAAAGTATCAAGATCGAAGACCTGTTCAGCCATACCAAAAGGAATAAGTTGATCCCCTGGATGTTTGCTTTTTGCAGAAGACAATAAAGCTTGTATGCCTATGTCCTGACAAAGAAATGAATAGAACGGTACACGCCATCGATTAAAACGTAGGGTTTGTTGATGAAGACTCACTGCGTGTTGAAAATTTAATGCATTATCTGGAGTAGCGAACAAGACGGCCGTGGGTGGTATGGTAACTCCATCGACTGTCGCCACTTCATGCAGTTGAGCATCACTTAATTTAAAGCTTTGATGGCACTCTATAGCATGCAAGCCTCCAATCATTTGATGCTCATTTTCTCTACCATTTTCAAGTGCGGGATAGCGGGAAATCAATAATGCACACTTCTTTTTTGCTTCAGGGTCAACTAATGTAAAAACAGGTGGGAGAAAATCTTTATACGGTGAAATCTGTGCATATTGACAGATGAGCGATTCTACTAATGCTCCAAACCCCGCAAAGACCAAATGAACTTGTTTTTGACCCTGCCAATCTGCCCAAGTGTGAGATGGGTATTGATTAAAGTAATGTCGGGCAATCAGGTTTTCAGCAGAATAAACATAAGGATTAAGTTTTTCTCCCGGTTGTAGAAAGTGGCTGTAATTTTCATTGCCTATTCCATCTATTACTAATGAATCGCTTAACGACAAGTATAAATTTAGTGGCCTGACACTTTTTGAACGTTTATATAAGTTCTTCTCTGCCGCCTGAGCAATTTGTAAATTGGTATCGTAGCTATCACTACAAACAATTAATACTTTCGCACGTTGCACGGCAACGGCATGTAGTTTATTGACTAAGCGAGGATTACCCTGGATAAGTTTTGCATTGTGTTGTGTGCAAAAAGATTCATGTTCATTCTCAACATTTTCCAGTAAAACAACGATTTTTTCTTTTGTAGGACTGTTGCGTAGATTGGATATAAAGGCCTGGCCTTGTGGATTCAAGTCACAGACTATGATGTGGTTTTTATAAAACCATTGAATCCATATATTACGTAAACCTTCACCCAAGAAAATCCATGCTATATGCAATATGAAGCCATAAATGGCGATAAAGCCAAGAATTTGCCCTGCGATCATTAGCTCTGAACGGTGTTCTATATCGTCGGGTTTCAGTTCATTTCCATGAACGAGTAGATTAACAGCTGCATAAACTGACTGACCCAATGCCAATTTATATTGCTGGGAAAAACCTACAGATAACAAAATAAGAGCAAGTATGGCTATCGCTAGAAACACTGGGAACCAAGGGTGTACTGATGTTTTTTTCATACTAGCTCACCTTTTCAATCGGCTGAAAGAGTTGTTATCTGCTTTAAAATTTTGTGTGGATTATTGTAGTCAATATCAAGCAATGAATAAGTTTTTTTATCTTCCAGAATAAGGCTGGGAAATCCTGTGGCTCCCATGGTCTTTCCGAGGTCTATCTCATGCATGAGTTGCTGTTGTGTTTCTTCATGCGACAGATCAAATACAAATTTATCTATATCAAAAGGGGCATTAGTGGCTAGAGATAAAGTATTGGCAAGATCAATCAATACATCAATATCGGATGGATTGCGCGCCTTGAGGTAATAGGCTTCCTGGATAGCTAAAATCATGGCGTGTTCACACGAAGCATGTTGATTTCGGGCTGCGATTACAGCACGACAAGCAGGATAAGTTGAACGGCGAGGTTGGCATTTCTCCCAAAAATCTTCATTGAAACGAGTTCCGGGAATGTGTTGTTGAATGCTTCTCCATATGTCACGTATCTTTATCTGCATGTTGGCAGGCATTGGCTGATCCGAATCAGGTGCAAGCCCACCCAATAATGAAATGACACTGATAGATTTGGGTAGTTTTTCCAGAACCTGCAACCAGGTCGGTCGGAAACCCCAGCACCAACTGCACATGGGGTCATGAATATAATAAAGAGCAGTGTTTTTTTCGCTAGTCTTGATCATGCCAAGATCCTTTTGTGCAAATATCTATTGATACACTTGAGTTCTACATTCGGGAAAATCTACAGCTTACCAAAGCCTCATCTATACCTTAGAAAGCAATTCCTGATGTACTTCTTTCTTTAGTCGAGCGCCAAAGGTTGCTACAACTTTAGCGGCTGCCATATTGGCCAAGTTCCCTGCTTGTTGGTCACTTAATCCATGAGTGATCCCATAAAGGAACGCTCCGGCAAACATATCGCCAGCACCATTGGTATCAATAGCATCCGCTTTTTGTGCATCAACGAAGGTGGTTTCGCCATTATGTACAATACATGCACCTTTCGCGCCTAATGTAATTACCAGCTTGCCTACTTTTGGTGCTAGAGAAGCTATTGCGTCCTGCAGATTTTCTGTGCCAGTGAAAGTGAGTGCTTCTTCTTCATTACAGAATAAAATATCTACTCCATCGGCAAACATTTCTTTAATGCCATCACTGAAGTAAGTCACCATGGAAGGATCAGAGAAAGTCATTGCTGTTTTTATACCATTCTCATTGGCTACTTTTCTTGCTTTTAATGCCGCTTCCCTTGAAACATCAGAAGTGACCAAATAACCTTCAATATAAAGGTATTCAGCCTGTTTTAGCTCGTCCAGATGCAACTCTTCTTCAGAAAAATCCGAAGTGATGCCTAGAAAAGTATTCATGGTGCGTTCTGCATCGGGAGTCACCATAACCATACATTTTCCAGTGTTACCCTCACATTGTACTTTATCCAGAAAAGTAGTTACCCCTGCTTCTTGTAGGTTTGTTCGATAGAAATCACCTTGCTCATCATTAGCTACTTTACAAGCATAAAAAGTATCTCCACCGAATTGACTAATAGCGACAATACTGTTGGCAGCAGAACCGCCGCCAGCCCGTTTTTTTAGACCGAATTGCTTTTTTAAGGTATCAAGTAGGATTATATGAGCTTCTTCATCAAGCAAAGACATCATGCCTTTTTCAATATTATTTTCTTTTAGAAACTCATCAGTGACTTCAAATTCTTTGTCTACCAGTGCATTTCCAATCGCATAAACGTGATATTTCATGGTTTTTCCCATCGTTATATTTCAGTCTGCTATCCTATACATTAACCGATTCAGCTTCTAGTCATTTATCGATATAATCAATGCTAGAAGCGCGGTGAGTTTAGGGAAACTCTGACAAGTGAAAATGCTCTGAGAGCATCGTTTTTTATTCTCATAAGATATTGATTTAAAACGCCGTATGGTGCTCTTGAAGGCTCACTTCCAGAAAACATGACTTAATCAGAGGTTCCTGAGCTAAATCAGCAGCTTTTAGAAAATTATTATGCAGTGCTTATTTAGAGTTGGAAAACTGATGATTGCCCATATGTACTGAGTGTTTATTGGTAAACATCTTTTTCATTTAAAGCCGTATCAATATATAATCGGCATTGAACGATAAATAAAAAGATGACTGTTTGTGTTAGCTGTTGATCGTAATGGCATGTAGAGTGAACTAACAAAAACAAACAGAATCTCACATTTTATAGACCCATTATTAATAGAGGCAAAGTATCAAATGGCTGATGATACCGACCATCAGAATGATTCAGGATTAGCGGTTGAAGAATCCCGTCCTGATGTAAAGGAACCGAAGCTTTTCAAAGTTATACTTCTTAACGATGACTTCACTCCAATGGAGTTTGTCGTAGAAGTACTAAGATTGTTCTTCGGTTTAGACCAAGAAAGATCCACACGCATCATGCTAAGTGTACATACTAAAGGCAAAGGTGTTTGTGGGGTCTATACTAGAGATATAGCAGAGACAAAGGTCGCTCAGGTGAATCAATTCGCCAGAGAGAATGAACATCCGCTGTTATGCACAATGGAGGAAAACTAACCTATGCTATTAGTTAGAGAGTAGCAGTCAGTTAGTTTTCACGACAATTTTAGTCGTTGTGAGGGTACAGAGAGTGCTTAAGAGACTCAAATTTAGATGGGCTTTTATTTCCTGAAAAGGAAGTAGCTTGGCTTTATTGAGTTCTTTAAAGAACTTGGAAATATAACAAGGGAGTAATCATGCTTAGCACAGAAGTCGAATATTCTATTAATACGCTATTTCGTGATGCGCGCGAAAAACGCCATGAGTTCGTAACAGTTGAACATTTGTTGTTTGCCATGACGAACAACCCCAATGCAGCTGATGCATTGCGTGCATGTGGTGTAGACATCCCCGTATTGCAAACAGAACTGGATGGTTTTATTGAAGATAGCACGCCTGTCCTATTTGGTGAGGATGAACGAGAAACCCAACCGACATTAGGCTTTCAAAGAGTTATTCAACGAGCGGTTTACCATGTTCAGGCTTCTGGAAAAGAAGAAGTGTCTGGAGAAAATATTCTTATCGCTATTTTCGGCGAACCGGAATCACATGCCGTTTACTATTTAAATAAGCAAAATATGTCTCGCCTGGATTTGGTGAACTATGTTTCTCACGGTGTGCATAAATATGAAGATGAACCCACATTGACCGATCTGTTGGGTGAAGATACTGATCCCAGTTTGGAACCGGCTGATTCAGAGAATGGAGAACCCAGTGAAAATGCTTTGGATCAATTTGCTACCAATCTGAATCAACGTGCTCGTGAAGGAAAAATAGACCCTCTGATTGGTCGGGATCAAGAAGTAGAACGCACGGTGCAAGTACTTTGCCGTAGACGCAAAAACAATCCATTGCTAGTCGGTGAGGCCGGTGTAGGTAAGACAGCGATAGCCGAAGGTTTGGCCAAGCGGATTGTTGATGGACAAGTTCCAGAGGTGCTCTCAAGTGCGGTTTTATATTCATTGGATTTAGGTGCTTTAGTCGCCGGAACAAAATACAGGGGTGATTTTGAAAAACGTCTGAAAGCGGTGCTGAACCAAATTAAACAAGAAGAACACGCCGTATTATTCATCGACGAAATCCATATCATCATAGGTGCAGGGGCAACATCGGGCGGCACAATGGATGCCTCGAATCTCATCAAACCGGTATTAGCCAATGGAGAGCTGAAATGTATCGGCTCTACTACTTATCAGGAATACCACGGTATATTTGAGAAAGACCGTGCTTTGGCGCGTCGTTTCCAGAAAATTGATATTGTCGAGCCTACGGTTGCCGACACCATTAAAATACTGCAAGGACTAAAAAGTCGTTACGAGACTCATCATAAAGTTAAATATACCAATCCTGCGCTGAAAACAGCTGCCGAATTGTCGGCACGATATATCACTGATAGGCATTTGCCCGACAAGGCGATTGATGTGATTGACGAGGCAGGGGCGAATCGACAACTGCAATCAGGCTCAACACGTAAGAAAACCATTTCTGTTAAAGACATTGAAGCGATTGTTGCAAAGATTGCACGTATTCCTCCCAAGACTGTGTCTTCATCTGATATGGCTGTTCTACAACGTCTGGATGACAACCTTAAGCGGGTTGTCTTTGGTCAGGACAAAGCGATTGATCAGTTGGTTACAGCTATCAAAATGTCACGATCTGGTTTGCGTGAAGATAACAAAACCATAGGTTCCTTCTTGTTCGCAGGCCCTACAGGTGTCGGTAAAACAGAAGTAACCAAGCAGCTGGCAGAACATTTAGGCATTGAGCTGATACGTTTAGATATGTCTGAGTATATGGAACGTCATACGGTTTCACGTTTGATCGGAGCACCTCCCGGGTATGTTGGATATGAGCAAGGTGGTTTGTTAACGGAAGCTGTGATCAAAAATCCTCATGCGGTGCTATTACTGGATGAAATCGAAAAGGCTCACCCTGATGTCTTTAATATTCTGTTACAAGTAATGGACAATGGCACTTTAACGGATAGTAATGGCCGTAAAGTAGATTTCCGCAATGTGATTCTGGTGATGACCAGTAATGCCGGTGCTGAAAACATGAGCCGTGCATCTATTGGTTTTACTGAACAGAACCATAGTCTGGATTCAGGTAAAGCAGTAGAAAAAGCATTTTCACCAGAATTTAGGAATCGTCTAGATGCAGTTATTCAGTTTAACCCACTGGATAAAAATGTTATTGAACATGTCGTTGATAAATTCCTGATTCAACTGGAAACACAGTTAGAAGACAAGAAAGTGACTATCATTGTTGATGACAAAGCCAAGCGTTGGTTAGCGAAAAAAGGCTATGACCCCATTATGGGTGCGAGACCCATGGCTAGAGTGGTACAGGAGAATATCAAGCGACCTTTGGCCGATGAAATTCTGTTTGGTGCATTGAGTCATGGTGGTACAGTCAGAGTGACTGTGGTTAAAGATAAGCTAAAGCTTAACTTCGACAAGGAAACTGAAGCTATTTCGTAGCGCTATTTTTGTAGAGCTATTTTCATAAGGCTTTAGAAGGCGTTTTAGATACATTAATTTAAGCTGGATTTAAAGCCCTAATCATTTTTTGATTGGGGCTTTTTCATGACATGGACTATCAAAATACGATTATAGATTTATTAAGACATGGCGAGCCAGAAGGTGGTCGGATGTACCGTGGTTGTGGAACGGATCATTCTCTTAGTAAACTTGGCTGGCAAGAGATGCAAGCAAGCATAAAGAAAAGAATAGATGAGAATGATACCAACTGGTCACAGATAATCACTTCACCGATGGTGCGTTGTCATGCTTATGCAAAAGAACTTGGTCAGCAAATGAATGTACCCGTAGAAGTGGTCGATACGCTTGTTGAAGCCAACTATGGCGAATGGGAAGGAAAAACGCCGAGTCAAATCAAGCAAGAATTTGGTGAGGAATATTGGGATTTTTACGCTGATCCTGTTAATAAGCGTCCCCGGGGTGCAGAATCTCTGGAGAAATTGAATGAGAGAGTGAGTGCTTCACTAACTGATCTCATACTTCGATATAAAGGACAAAAGATATTGTTAATTTCTCATGCGGGGGTTATGAGGGCTGTCATGGGAGGGGTGTTGAAGATGCCGTTAGCAAGCCAACAGCTGATTAATATCCCGTATGCAGGGATGTACCGAGTTTTGGATGAGCGAAGAGGAACTAGAATCTGTTTTATCTAGCTACTGATTGCCCAGTTGTTTAAGACAAATGTAGCCTGTGTTGAGCGATAGCGAAACACGGGAATCAACTAAGTCCAATGTTTCCGTACCTTGATAACGAAGTTAGCATGTTAGCCTCGTAACGAAATAATGTTCCATTCCAAGTTCTTCGCGATTTTTTCTAGTTTTTCATCAGGGTCTACCGCAACAGGATTGTCAACTATCTCCAATAATGGTAAGTCATTATGTGAGTCGCTATAGAAGAAGCTGCCTTTTAGGTCTTCATTGTGAGTGTCCAGCCAATGCCGTAAACGTTCTACCTTTCCTTCCTGAAAGCAGGGGACACCGTTAATCGCTGCGATATAACGACCATCCTGTTGCTTTGGCTCTGTGGCAATTAAGTGAGGTATACCGAAGGATTTCACTATAGGTGCCGTAATAAAGCTATTGGTTGCGGTAATAACTAACAAGGTATGGTGTTGTTGCCGATGGTGTTCCACCAAGTTTATAGCTTTAGGCAGAATGATAGGAGCAATCACTTCCTGTAAGAAAGTTTCACGCCATTTTAATAAATGTTCAAGCGAATTTTCAGCCAAGGGCTTAAAGGCGAATCGGGAAAACTCATGGATATCCAAATTCCCTTGCTGATATTGTTCAAGGAAGCGATTATTGGCTTGTTCATAAGCTTCCTTGTCAACGATACCTTTATTGACCAAGAACTGTCCCCACTCATAGTCACTGTCGCCGTCTAGCAGTGTATTGTCCAAGTCGAAAATAGCTAATGTCATGTGATGGGTATCTAAGATGAAAACCGTATTGTATAGATTCCTACACAGTACTGCATAAGTTCTTGGAGGCTCTACCACACAAGAACTAAAGATTGATGAATCATGATGGATATGAAAGAATTATGAAAACTTTTTAAGTAGGTGTGATAGGTGATAGACAAAGACGGTTTTAGAGCAAATGTAGGTATCGTTGTTTGTAATTGCGATGGCATGGTTTTCTGGGGGAAACGTATCGGAGAGTACTCCTGGCAGTTTCCACAGGGGGGTATAGATCCGGGTGAGACGGCAGAAGAAGCGATGTATCGAGAATTACACGAAGAAACCGGACTACAACCGGAAGATGTACGTATAGTAGGTTCTACGGCTGACTGGTTACGTTATCGCTTGCCTAAGCATATGATCAGAAAACACTCCTCCCCTGTTTGCATAGGCCAGAAACAGCGCTGGTTTTTGGTGCACTTGGTTGGAGGCGATTCCTGTTTCAATCTGCGCTCTACCGATAAACCTGAATTTGATGGTTGGCGCTGGGTTGATTATTGGGAACCTGCGGCAGAAGTGGTTTATTTTAAACGCAGCGTTTATAAAAAAGCATTAAAAGAGCTGGCACCTGTATTAAAAAAGGCTAAACTAAAAAATCATAAGTGGTCTTGATTAAGCAATCGCTCCCCATATTTTGGAACCAACACTGGAACCAACTAAAAAGGGTAGGGTGGATGGAACCCACCATTGCACCATGCCGATATTGATACCTGGTATGCATTAACACATCAAAAAGACTTGGTAACCACAAGAATAACAATAGCCATGAGCAGTAAGCTCGGAGCTTCATTAAAATAACGATACCATTTGTGACTACGTTGATTCCTCTCCTCGCGAAAAGTTAGCATAATACGCAAGCAGGCATAGTGATAAATAAAGAGCAATAAGATGAATAGCAACTTTGCATGAAACCAGCTTGATCCCAATAGGGAAGTATTTAAAACCATCAGGATGCTCCCAAAAACAGTAGTAAGCACAGCACCTAATGTCATCATAATAAACAAGCGTCGTTCCATCACTTTGAATAACTCAAAACTATTCTTGTTTTCGGGCATAGCGTGATAAACATAGAGTCTGGGGAGATAAAACAATCCTGCAAACCAGGTCACCATAAAAATAATATGTAAGGCTTTTATCCAGACATACAACATTTTTGTTACTCCCAAAATTCTGATTACTTGCTATTATACTCAACCACGCCATAATTATTGAATTCTGCGTGTTTCATGAATCCAAACACTGCGTTATCACTTAGACCACCCCCATAGAGTGACTATGACTCGTCGTGATGCCTTGTTGTTTGAATCCACGAATTCACCGAGATTTTCAAAAATTATAACGAGGCTGAGTATATATCTTCCTCTTTAAATATCACAAAGCAAGGCAAAGAAAAATAAAATGAAAAAAATAGGCATCGTTGGCGCAACCGGATATACGGGTGTTGAACTATTGAGAATACTGTCAACCCATAGCAATGTTGAGGTGACCATAGTCACTTCACGAGCAAATGCAGGAAGTCGTGTTGATGGTATGTTTCCTAACTTGCGGGGGTTTATAGATCTGGATTTTAGTGAACCAGACGTAGAAAAGCTATCGGACTGTGATTTAGTGTTCTTTGCTACTCCCAACGGTATTGCTATGCAACATAGCAAAGTTTTACTAGATAACGGTGTCAAGGTGATTGATTTAGCCGCAGATTATCGGATCAAAGACCTGAGTGTCTGGGAAAAATGGTACGGTATGCAACATGCAACTCCTGAGCTAGTTGAATTGGCTGTGTATGGTTTGCCGGAAATAAACCGTGCGCAGATAGCATCAGCAAATTTAGTGGCAAATCCCGGGTGTTATCCCACAGCGGTAACATTGGGATTGCTGCCATTGTTAGAAGCGGGTGTGATTGACGCAAAAGGTATCATCGCAGATTGTAAATCCGGTGCAAGTGGAGCGGGTCGGCAAGCTAATGTGAGTACATTATTGAGTGAGATTTCAGACAACTTCAAGGCATATGCCTCGGATGGACACAGACATCAGCCAGAAATCGTACAAACGTTATCTTTGTTGGCGGGAAAGCCAGCAGACTTAACCTTTGTTCCGCATTTGTTGCCGATGATTAGAGGTATTCATGCAACGTTATATACGCAGGCAGATATCGAGCATGATCTACAACAGTTGTTCGAAAAGCGTTATGCAGACGAACCTTTTGTTGATGTGATGCCAGCAGGATCGCATCCTGAGACCCGCTCTGTAAAAGGTTCCAACATTTGCCGGATATCACCTCACAGGCCGGGTAATGGAGAACGTATCGTTGTTCTTTCGGTGATTGATAATTTAGTGAAAGGAGCCGCAGGACAAGCGGTACAAAATATGAACATTATGCTTGGACTTAACGAAACAACCGGGCTAATGTCCCCCGCTTTTCTTCCCTAATTAGTTAGCATCTAGAAAGCTTAGTCTCGTATAGCGGACTAAACATCGGTTAGAAAAATAAAAATTATAAAACCATATATAAAACTTTTGTAAATTTTCGTGAAACTATGAAACTAGATATTAATAAAGACATAGGGATACAGTTACCCGCTCCCAATGAAAAGTCTCGTTATTTAATGACTTTACTTTCCGCTCTTCTAATAGCGGGTTTAGTTATTTTTGGCTTATATAAAAATAACTACTGGATGTTTACCGATGACATACAGGGAAGAAAAATAGCAGGTTCCAGTTTAGAGCTGACAGAGCTTCAAGAAAAATTCAATGATCTGAAGAGAGAACTAATAGCCTTAAGCCGTGAGAATTCTATTCAGCAGGCTACGAATAAAGCGTTAAATAGAGAAATGCTTGAAGTAGAAGAAGAACTGACGGCCGCTAGAAAAAATCAATTGCTTTATGATGATATTTTATCTGCAGACAATCTTAGTAAAGGCTTGCATATTCGCCATTTTGATATGCGTGAAAAAGACAGCAATGAAACGGATGATCGTTATCACTATACCGTTATCCTCTCTCAGGTCAGAGGCGAGAAAAAGATACTCAAAGGGCAGTATGTCATTAGAATAACAGGCAAAGAAGAGGGTAAGAATAGAAGCTATAGCCATAGAGAATTAGCTGCTGATGGCGTTGAAGCAGAAAGAAAGTTTTCGTTAAAATATTACCAAAGTTTAGAAGGTGACATCATCCTTCCTGAGGGCTTTTCTCCCGATAAAGTCACACTATGGATTATCCCTAAAGATAAAAAATATTCTACAATACGAAAAGCGTACCAATGGAAACCTTTGGTAAATCAGAAAAACTGAATATTTTTAACTAAGAATCATGCTATATTAAATTAACCCCACCCACAATAACCCCAAACAAAGATACCTCAGGCTTAAAGGAGATTGTATTATGTTCAAAAAGAATAAAACAACAAAACCCGCTACATCAACAAACACCACAAATACAGGGTCAACTGATCGAAATGAGGTTAATACTCTTATTGGAAACACAACGACTGTAAAAGGTGATATGCACTTCACGGGTGTATTAAAAATAGATGGAACCATTCAGGGGAATCTTGTCGCAGAGAGTAACGACTCTGTGCTAATACTTGATGATGAAGGCAATATAGAAGGCGAGGTTCGCGTTCCCAACATGATTATTAATGGAACGATTAATGGGAATGTTTTCGCCAGTGAAAAGATAGATCTTTACCCTCAGGCAAAAATAACCGGAGATGTTCATTATAACTTGTTAGAAATGGAAGTAGGAGCCGAAGTTAATGGCAGAATGTTGAGACAAGAGGCGCAATCTTTCGCTACCAGCAATGAAGCGGATACAGCCCCTCTCGAAGACTCGATGGATAGCTTGGAAACAAGTTAGCATTACCATGTTGGCAAGTTGAAGTTATCAGGAACTAAACAAGTAAACAGATGAGGCCTTGACGGATAAGCCTACTGTTTAGAAAGCCCCATGTTGAGAAAGCATATATTATAATCCCCATAAAAAAAGCGGACTCGAAAGTCCGCTTTTAGATTTTATAAAGAGCTAGATTATTTAACCCAGTCGCTATAACCATCTAGTTTATGTTCCTTGCCATCTTCATAGCCAGCTTCATAAGCTTCAGTTAAACGCTGTTCTTCACGCTCAGGATTAACCAGATATCCACCTTGCCAGCCCTGTACATATTCTGGATCAACATTAGCCGCTTCCATTTTTACAACAGCATCATAATACTCTTGGTTCATTGCCTTTTCCTCTTTCTGTTAAATCTAAATTCGTAGTGCAAAAAATAGTTAAGCCATATTATGCACTTTGGGGTTACTTGTCACAATCTTACTAAATCTAAATGGCTTAGTATCTTGAAAGCTCCAGATGAAATATACCAGGCTTTCGAAAATGAGTGCTGCTAATCGGGTTTGTATTCAATAGTCTTAATACCGATTGTAAATACATTCCAAACAATTTATAGATTACAAACTTTTATGTACACGCAAGTATACGTCTATCTAAAGATTTCTGAATATCCCTATAGGGGTAATAAGCGTAAAGACATGATTTGGAATATTGATGGAAGTGGCTTCCTGAGAGAGCCTTTAACCTTGCCATAGAGTATTTAAAATCAACATCTTAACTGAATAAAATCTCTAAACCCCTGCTAATGCAGTAACATTTACGGTCTTATGCAGTATATCGTGTAAAATTCCCGAAATTAAAACTTAGGACAATAGATATGACTGAGACAAGTAGAACAGATTCTGAAGAAATGGATTTTTCTAGCGGATTGGCGGCATTTGAAGCGAAACACTTCTCGCGTGCTATTCAGCTATTATCCCCTTTCGCTTATGATGGCGATGCACATGCTCAGCATATGTTAGCGATTATGTATCAAAATGGATTAGGTATTGCACAAAACGATACCGCTGCCTATGAATGGATGCTCAAATCAGCAGAACAAGGATATGCCATCGCCCAGCATGGTGTTGGCTTCATGCACCTTGAAGGTGAATGCGCAGAAAAAGACGGCGCAAAAGCAGTAGAGTGGTTTACTAAAGCTGCGGATCAAGGATTACAAGGATCATTGACTACTCTTGCCATGATGTACGAACAAGGCAAAGGAGTAGATCAAGACTCAGCAAAAGCAAAAAAACTCTATAAAGCAGCAGGATTTGATGATCTGGCATGAGTAAACAACAATTAACGGTCGTTATAAACGGCAGCGCTATTTTGGAGTTTGATCGAGGGCAACCGCTCCCCGGGCATCAACGAAAATATCTCGATAGTATGGATGCCCGAATGGATCAAGGTATTACCATCAGTGACAAACGTGTTGAAAACCCAAACCCTCTAGAACGTACTCAGTTTGTAGCCAGTTCGATGGTAAATGCATTGAGTGAAGAGAATGATGCTTTGGCTTCTGCTATGTGTACTTATCTAGCTAATCGCATGCCAGATTTACAACAAGTCAAGGCGAGTTTTAAAGAGGAATCTGGGCTTTCTATTGAACTGGTTTTTGATCGCAGTTTCGCCACCGCACAGCAAGAGCAAGTCATTACTTTTAATCCATAACGGTGTTTTTTGTGCACACAAGCTATTGATAAATATACACATAAACAATAAACATCAAATGTGTTTAGGTATTAAGAACACGTTCATACAAAATATGTAGAATGCGCTCCGAAGTCTAGTAAAGAACGTAGATTCTAAAGACTGATAATAAGAAACCGCTAGGATAAGGTTATAACAAGAATAAATGACTATACAAAAGGTCATGGGCTAATATCTATAATACAAGTCAGCGAAGGGGACTCCTGATTTGGTATGTGTGAACATCTACATCTACATCTATAGATTATAATAATAATAATATTTTTATACTTTGTGAGCCTTCACTAATAAGAACAATAAGTAGGCTCGCAAAGATTATATTTTCCAGCTAGTTCCCATATTGATATTTTATTTAAAATTTTTATCATCTACATCTATAGATTATAATAATAATAATATTTTTATACTTTGTGAGCCTTCACTAATAAGAACAATAAGTAGGCTCGCAAAGATTATATTTTCCAGCTAGTTCCCATATTGATATTTTATTTAAAATTCACATCAAATCAAACTTGCGTAATACGAATTCCTTCTATAGAATTCGCATTCTCAATTTCGCCGGCGTAGCTCAGTTGGTAGAGCAACTGACTTGTAATCAGTAGGTCCCGTGTTCGACTCATGGTGCCGGCACCATATTCCAGACTTCTGGGTGTTTTCACCCAGAATGTCTTATTCTTCAAGAATATGGATAGATTTTCTTCATAGCATTTAATCCTCACCTTTTTTAATCAGTTGCTCCAGTCATGTCTGGAATTCTTTGATTTACCCTATTTGTATTTGTGCTTTTTCGACCTGATCAGGTCATTAGGCATAAAAAAAGCCCGCCCCTTGCTAAAGAATGGCGAGCTTTCCCGCTTAGTTCCAAGTGAAGAACCAAGCTAGTGTTGTCCCTGATGACTTGATCTTAAGTTAAACCTTAACTTTTGACAAGTGAATACATCATGGAAAACAAACATCAAGCACATTCTCAAACGGAAAAGTATATTACTAACTTCAACCTGATACTCCAACAAGATAGGTTTGATTGCTCTGTACCCATCAAACCTATGTTGCTGGAGTACTAGAATCCTCAGTTGCCTGCTTTCAGTCATAATATCAGTCTTCACTCTTAGAATAACGGTTTCCTTAATTGTGTATTCAAGTCGCTATCAAACATAACATTCATAAGCTTCATACGAACACATAGCCCACAATTGTTCATTCAAGCATCATCATAGTAAGCGAGTGCAAGTGTGGAATTATGCTAAAAGAGAAATGGGTAAAAAATCTATCCGGAACAGGATGAGATGGAAAGAACCATTTTTTCAATTATTCATGCTATCCAAGAGAAAGTGGATTTAATCAAAAGCTTTTTTCAGTTCCCCGACGAAGTATGCTTTTTTTTAAGAGATAGTGAATATACTTTTACAACTATTAATATTTACACCACCTACACAGGTAAACGTGATACCGCAACTCGCCTGAAACGACTACTGGATAATGCAGGATTAAAACCAGCCGTTCTAAGGTCTACTGTCTCAACCGACAGACGTGAAGAATGGATATTGGATCAAGTAGACAAAGGCATTGATATCATGATTTGCAACCCAGAACTAGTTAAAACAGGACTGGATTTACTGGAGTTTCCAACGCTAGTATTCATGCAATCGGGCTATAATGTGTATACAATTCAACAAGCCTCAAGACGCTCATGGCGTATCGGTCAAACCCTTGATGTAGATGTCTATTTTCTCTGCCATTAAGCTCAAACAGCACAAACGACCTGTTTGAGCTTAATGGCAGAGAAAATAGCAGTAAGTCAGTCTACCTCTGGTGATATGCCCGATACAGGTCTGGATGTTCTCAACCAGTCAGGTGATAGCATTGAAGTTGCTTTAGCAAAGCAGTTAATCGCCTAATGAAAAGCCCTGCATATTTATGTGGGGCTTTTATTTACCTAAAATAAGTCTATAATATACTTATTGGTATATTATAGATGGTCACATCAGGAGGTTATTATGAGTACACAAGTCGCTAAAATATTTATGAATGGTCGGAGTCAGGCAGTACGCATCCCTAAAGAGTATCGCTTTGATGTTAGTGAGGTCTATATTACTAAACAAGGTGATGACATTGTTATTTCACCCAAAAAACCTAGCTGGGATGATTTTTTTAATACACCCTCTGCCTTTGATGATGATTTTCTAAAAGACAGAGAAGACACACCACCCCAGGAAAGAGAGTTTTATTAATGTACATGCTGGATACGGATACCTGTAGTTTTGTCTTGAAAAACCGCTCAGATAAACTACGCCACAAGTTCAAAGCCATTAAAGAGCTTTGTATCTCTTCAATTACCTATGGAGAACTCTGTTATGGAATAGAAAACGGTGAAGCTTTAAAAAGAAAGGAACGCTGGGTACAACTGGATATGTTTACCAGAAGGCTGTTTATCGAACCCTGGAATGAAGAAGCCGCCAGACATTACGGACAAATAAGATCTTATTTAAACAAACAAGGTACTCCCATTGGTAATAATGATACCTTGATTGCTGCTCATGCGCGGAGTATCAATGCCATTATGGTCACTAATAATGTGCGGGAATTTAGTCGAGTGCCTGAATTAAATGTAGAAAACTGGGTTGAATAATTATCTCAATTCAATGCTTGATTATTACCTAATAATAAACCTCTAGTTTGTTAGTGTTGACGCTACCATTAAACTAGGAATCCTATTCTCATGAAATTCTTACCGAACTGGTTAAGAAGCTCATCCCCTCAAAAACCTGTTACTTTTGACAGGTCTTTATTAATAGCCAAATCAGCTCAAGAATTACTACTCCCCCATCAAAACCTTCTGCAACAGATTAGAAGTCAGGTTAGTGTGCCAGAATCCCATTGGAAAACTTTGTACCAGTCATTTATACAATCCTTTGCCAAACTGGTTCAACAGTTACCTGCATCAGAATCTCATCATCATGCCTTTGCTGGTGGATTATTGCAGCATAGTTTAGAAGTTGGACTTCATGCTCTACAACTCAGGTCTGGAAAAATGCTTCCCTTGGGTGCAAGTCCCGAAGTAATTTCTGAAAAACAAGAGCTATGGTCTTATGCCGTATTAACCGCAGCGATGATGCATGATATTGGCAAGCCACTGGTTGACCAATTCGATTACCACCCGCTAATCCAGTTCTTACTCTGAATGAGTAAGAACAAGAAACTATATTCGAATTTTACAAAATATTAAATAGCTGTTAATTCATCTCCTGATGGGTTATTAAGTAGAATAGTTATGGTTTAAACCATAGGGCTGCTATTCATAGTATTTGAGGAAAGGCTTGATTCTTGTAAGTCCCGCTATCTTTCGTAAAACGAAAAGACAAATGGGGAAATAGACGACAGGCAAGGACAATTGCTTTCAAACTTTTAGGAATCAATCTGATGCTCAGGGGTACTATGTGTCTGAAAATCTATAATGCAAAATAAGCATATGGATAAATATTACTTCAGAATAGTAAAGAGTGCTTTGAAATTTAGAATTTAATCAGCTTTCGTATTTAGCTTTTCTCTGAAAATCCGAGAATTATAAGCTATAGTCAACCTATCTACTTAGATACAACTGGAGCGCGGATGAGGTCTGGGAGTATTTAATGGGCGGGGATTATGTGGTGATCCGTGAACAGGCTACGGCTGAACGTGGTGAGATTGTGGTGGCTTTGATTGATGGTTCGGTAAATGGGCTGGAGGCGACCTTGAAGTATTTTCATCCTCAAGTTGAAGGCTCTATTGAACTGCGCCCTGTAAATTCATCTATGGATTCCATGTTCTTTGCTGCGGATGAGGTAACGATTCAAGGTGTTGTGATGGTTGTTTCTTCTCATGAATCTGCTGATAAAACATCTACCAAGAACAAACGCTGGAAACGCATGGATGTAACAGGTGTTCAGCATTTATGGGGGACTCGGAGCCAGATTGGTCATCGTGTAAAGAGAACGGTGCTATAAGCTTCTGGCATATTGTGTTCGGTGGGTATTAGCGGTGACAAGACGCCTAGAGGTGCCCTTTAATCCCACTTCTTTTTTTCTTTTTCATCACTAACCCGTGCATCAACCCATCGTTCACCTTGATCGGTCCTTTCTTTTTTCCAGAAAGGCGCAGAGGTTTTCAGAATATCCATCATAAACTCGCAGGACTTAAAGGCATGTTGTCGGTGTATGCTGGCGGATAATACCAACACAATGGGTTCTGTTGGTTGAAGCGCTCCTACTCGATGAATGATGGTTTGCCCCAAAAGATCCCAGCGCTCTGATGCCTGCTGGGTGATGTCTTCTAAGCTCTTTTCAGTCATGCCAGAGTAGTGTTCTAAGGTTAGCTGACCTACGTTATCCCCTTCATTCAAATCCCGAACTAAACCAATAAAGCTTACCACCGCTCCAATACGCGGGTTGCCTTTAGTTAATCGTGCAATTTCATTGTTCACATCAAAGGTTTGAGTTTGCACTTGAATATGAATGTTGTGTGCTTTACTCATGTTAGCCTCCAGTGACGGGGGGGAAGAAGGCTACTTCATCACCCTGATGTATGATGGCTTCATGGTCACTCATTTGTTGGTTCACGGCAATGAGGAGTTCAGTACGGCTATCCAGTATGTTTTCCCAATTTTTATTTCGTGCTCGTAATTGCGTAATTAATGAATTGACGGAAATAGACTCAGGCAATTCTAGTGTTTCTTTTTCACATCCAAGGGCTTCTCGGATGCTTGCAAAATAGAGTAGGGTGATCATTGTTTCTCTTCGTAAATTAATGATTATTTGTAACTACTTAGCCTAGCAGTAACTGAGTAGTTACGATTATTTTTCAGTTAACCGTGGCATAAGTTCAACCAGATTGCAGGGTTTGTAAGTATGATTCAATTGATGGGTTAGTATACCATTCCAAGCGTCTTTACAGGCACCTGTTGAACCAGGCAAGGTGAAAATAAACGTACCATTGGCAACACCGCCTACAGCTCGTGATGCGATGGTTGATGTTCCTACAGTGTCATAAGAAAGCTGCCGGAATAGGCCGCCAAAGCCATCAATTTCACGATCAAATAAGGGGCGTACTGCCTCTGGTGTCCCATCTCTCCCCGTTAACCCGGTACCACCGGTTGTGATAATAGCCTCAACTTCAGGGTCTATAATCCAACGTGATATTTGATAGCGAATTTGGTAAATATCATCGGTGACAAGCAAGCGTTCTGCAATATGATGACCATCGTTGGTGATCATCTCGACTAGTTTCTTGCCTGATGTGTCATCTTCAAGTGTGCGTGAGTCGGATATGGTTAAAACGGCTATTTTTACGGGGCGTGTAGTTTTCAAGAGGTTCTCCGATTGAATAATCATGTCAGTATAATGTATACGATGCCTTTAATATTCCCGATGGTTACTATCAAGTTTGTCAATCAAGCATAGGGAGCTATATACTCCACGCACTAAATTTTGATATGGCTCAGTTCTTCACAAGGGAAACGTATTATGACAGATAGACTTTCGACTATTATTTACACGAAAACAGATGAAGCACCCGCGTTAGCTACCCGCTCTTTATTACCCATAGTTAAAGTGTTTGCCGAGAAAGCCAATATCAATATAGACACCAGTGACATCTCTTTAGCCGGAAGAATTATTGCGAATTTCTCTAAGTACTTAAACGAAGATCAACGCAGAAGTGATACCTTAAAAGAATTGGGGGAGCTAACCCAATCACCGGATGCGAACATTATTAAACTCCCTAACATCAGCGCATCAATTCCTCAGTTGAAAGTTGCTATTGCGGAGTTACAAGCCAATGGTTATGCCATTCCCAAGTTCCCCGATGATCCTCAAACGGATGAAGAGAAAGATATTCGCAAGCGTTTTGGCAAAGTCTTAGGGAGTGCTGTAAACCCCGTATTGCGTGAAGGTAACTCGGATAGACGTGCGCCACCTTCGGTGAAACAATTTGCACGGAATAACCCCCATTCAATGGGTAAATGGAGCATGGCTTCATGTTCCCATGTTGCACATATGCGAGGTGGTGATTTTTATTCCAGCGAGACATCCACATTGATCGAAGATGCTTGTTGTTATCAAATTGAATTTATAGATAAAAACTCAGGTGATGTAACGGTTCTTAAGGAAGAAGCCAAATTATTAAAAGATGAAGTCATTGACGCGATGTTCATGAGCAAGAAGGCATTGCGCGCTTTCTTCGAAGAGCACTTAAACGATGCAAAAGAAACAGGCTTGCTTTTTTCGTTGCATGTAAAAGCCACGATGATGAAAGTTTCTCACCCTATTGTATTTGGTCATGCGGTCACCGTTTTTTATAAACAGTTATTCGAAAAATGGGCTGAGACTTTTCAGAAAATTGGAGTCAACCCCAATAATGGACTCGGTAATGTTTACAATCAAATTCAAAAACTTCCACAGTCAAAACGTGCGGAAATTGAAGCAGATATTCGAGCCTGTTATATCAATCGCCCTGAAATAGCGATGGTGGACTCTGATCGTGGTATTTCAAATTTGCATGTACCTAGTGATGTGATTGTTGATGCATCCATGCCCGCTATGATTCGTAATTCAGGCAAAATGTGGGGGGCTGATGGCAAACTAAAAGACACAAAAGCACTTATTCCAGAAAGTACCTATGCGACTATTTATCAGGAAGTCATTAACTTCTGTAAAACTCACGGTGCATTTGATCCAACAACCATGGGAACCGTTCCAAATGTTGGTTTAATGGCGCAAAAAGCTGAAGAATATGGCTCACATGATAAGACCTTTGAAAGCACAGCAGATGGCACGATTCGTGTGGTTGATGAGTCTGGAAAAGTGTTGCAGCAACACGAAGTAGAAGAAGGCGATATTTGGAGAATGTGCCAAACCAAAGATGCACCTATTCAAGATTGGGTGAAGCTTGCCGTTAAACGTGCTCGTGTATCGGGTATGCCGGCTATTTTCTGGTTAGATGACAAGCGTCCGCATGATCGTCAGCTCATTACAAAAGTTAAGCGTTATCTAAAAGATCATGATACTGACGGCTTAGACATTCAAATTATGTCTCCCGTGGTTGCAATCCGCTACACCATGGAAAGATTGATAGAAGGCAAAGACACCATTTCGGTGACGGGTAATGTTTTGCGTGACTATTTAACGGATTTATTTCCCATACTAGAACTGGGAACAAGTGCAAAAATGCTCTCAGTGGTGCCACTAATGAAAGGTGGCGGTATGTTCGAAACGGGAGCGGGAGGATCAGCGCCTAAACATGTATTGCAATTTAATGAAGAAAACTATTTACGCTGGGATTCACTGGGTGAATTTCTTGCGATAGCCGTATCGCTTGAACATTTAGCAGACACCGCCGATAACAAAAAGGCTAAAGTATTGGCAGATGCTTTAGATAACGCGACAGGTGAGTTGTTAATGAATAATAAGTCACCGCAGCGCAAAGTAGGTTTGTTAGATAATCGAGGTAGCCATTTTTATTTGGCGCTTTACTGGGCTAAACAGCTGGCAGAACAAACGGAAGATGCTGAATTACAAGCAACCTTTAGTGAGCTTGCACAAAAGTTGAGCGACAATGAACAGAAGATAGTTCAAGAGCTTAATCAAGTGCAAGCAGAAGCGGTTGATATTGGTGGGTATTACTTCCCGAATGATGACTTGGCGGATGCAGCGATGCGACCTAGTGAGACGTTTAATTCGATATTGGCATCAGTGGGCTAAGCCTAAGCTTAGACAGATGAGTAATCGGATAACTATAGACAAGGAAGGTTGCCTCTGTTCAACTATCTGATTTTGCAGATAACTATACTACCCAACCTTGCCAACTACCCAACTACCCAACTACCCAACCTTGCCAACGGATAAGGCGCAGCGTATCTAACTGATGATTTGATGAAGTTTTTCTTCCATTAATTGTATAGTTAGTCGGAAATAAACCGGTTAACTATGCAATATATGCTATGCTCTGTTGATGGAATCTTTTTCATCACTACCCAACCCCGTTGTAAATCATGCAACCTTATTAGGGATGCTAGACCAATACGCTCGCCCTAACGATAAGATTAGTGAGCTAATCGCAAAGCAAGAACTACTCCCATTAAAGCGTGGTTTGTATCTGTTAGCACACACCCAACAAACTTCCAAAGAACTGATAGCTAACCATTTACATGGGCCCAGCTATGTCTCACGTCATTGGGCTTTGGCGTATTATGGATTATTAACCGAACGAGTATCACTCGTGACCTCAATGTGTCTAGAGCGTTCTAGGCAAGTAGAAACCCAACAAGGTACTTTTCATTATCAGGCTATACCTGCCGCCTATTATGCGATGGGCATCAGCAGTATCCAGCAGGGCGATATTGCATTCATGATTGCCACTCCTGAAAAAGCACTCACTGATCTATTAGTGTCTACACGACACTTACGGCTTTATTCTCAAACTACTATGCTGACTTATCTTGAAAATGATCTGCGCTTGGATGAAGAAGATTTAAAGCAATTAGATATTGCTAGATTGTTTTCCTTCACCGAACAAGGTTATAAATCAGCGTTACTGACTCTATTAGCCAAAACTATTGAAGGGTTATCTCATGCATGATTGAAACAATGTTACATCGCTATTCCATCAATAATGCAGATGACTACTATCAAGCGTTAAGAGAGATCATGCAAGAAATTGCGCTGGCAGGGTTGTATCGGAGTGCCTTCTTTGAAAAAGCGGCTTTTTATGGAGGTACGGCATTAAGAATTTTCTATCAACTAGATCGGTTTTCGGAGGACTTGGCTTTTTCATTACTCATACCCGATAACACCTTTTCATTAACCCCTTATTTCAATGCCATAGAAAAAGAATTTCATGCTTTGGGAATTGAAGTGGAGATTAAGGCCAAGATAAAAAAACAAAAAACAGCGATTGAATCCGCCTTCCTTAAAAGTGACACCTCTGTCCATGTCTTACACATTAATACTAAGCATCAACAATGGAATGCCGCCATAAAAAACCGCGCTATAAAAATCAAATTTGAAGTTGACACACAGCCACCACAAGGGTTTTTGACTGAAGAAAAACTGGTGCTACAACCTTTTTCATTTTACGTAAAATGCTATCAAGTGGGAGACCTATTCGCAGATAAATTACATGCCTTGTTGTATAGAGGCTGGAAGAACCGCATCAAAGGCAGGGACTGGTATGATTTTGAATGGTATATCCGGCATCAAAACCCCGTACACCTCGAACACTTTTTGCAACGCGCTCATCAAAGTGGTGACTTACTTGATAAGCAGAGTATTTCGATTGATGAAGTAACAGAGCTACTACAACAACGTATCCAGAAGATCGACTTTGAACAAGCCAAGCAGGATATATTGCCGTTTATTCTTAATGGTGAGGTGCTTGATATTTGGTCGAAAACTTACTTTTCTGAATTGGCATTGCGGATAGAAGTTGGGTAATTATAAGTGAGAACTTACATAGTGATGTATAACATCGATGGACTTCGTCTATTGTGCAACTTACATTAAATATAACATAATAACAATAGGTTGCGTTCTTTTCGATTGTAAGCATTGTGCAAGAGTTCCGTACCCTTCGACAGGCTCAGGGTACTGCCATGCAGCGCCCTGAGGACTCGTGCTGAGCTTGCCGAAGTCTGTCGAAGGGTCGGAAGATTGGCACTTACATTAGATTTAAGCTTAGGCAGATGGGTAATCAGGTATTGCTTTGATTATTACTGAATATAATCTTGATTTTTAGAGTATATTGAGTGGTGCAATCGTACTATTCGACAGGGCTGTTCAATGCTAGCTTTTTATCGTACAAGTGTAACCAATACACGTTTCTGGTAGGTCGGATAAGCGATAGCGCCATCCGACAAACAGTTTGAATTCAGCATCTTGTCGGATGGCGTTCCTTGTCCGACCTACCAGAAACATAGATAAAACCCTATTTTGGGAGGGCTAGTCAGTAGCATTGAACAGCCCTGCTATTCGAGATGTCTATACTAACTATTGTATTTATATTGTATTTATATTGTGTCCAGACAGAACTTTTACTTTTGTATTAGTATTTAGTGGAGATATTTCTACGAAATATTCGTCTATTTAGAGCTATAATTGCTACAGTTTGAAGTCCATTTTTGCCCCTTTAATTATTCATGATGCTAGTTCCCAACAGCTAATGAAAGGGGAGACCTAACAATGCCAAGGAGAAAGTTAGCATGTCTGAAACACATCCACCATCAGCTGAATTTATAGCCCAAGCTAATATCAACGCAGAACAATATAAAGAAATGTACCAGCGATCAATAGACGACCCTGATGGCTTTTGGGCAGAGCAAGCTAATAAATACGTTTCATGGTTCAAACCTTGGGATACGGTGAGTGACTGGAGTTTTGGCGAAGATGACTTGCATATTGAATGGTATAAAAATGCCAAGCTTAATGTGTCGTATAACTGTTTAGATCGTCATTTAGAAACAAGAGGCGATCAGGTTGCCATTATATGGGAAGGGGATGATCCCAGTGAAGATAGAAAAATCACTTACCGTGAATTACACGAGGAAGTGTCCCGTTTTGCGAATGTCTTAAAAGAGCGTGGTGTTGAAAAAGGTGATCGTGTTTCTCTTTACTTACCTATGGTTCCTGAAGCCGCAGTTGCTATGCTGGCTTGTACTCGTATTGGCGCTGTTCACTCTATCGTATTTGGTGGTTTCTCTCCGGATGCACTCGCAAACCGTATTCAAGATTCTGACTGTAAAGTTGTCATAACCGCAGATCAATCAATGCGTGGCGGCAAAAAAATTCCATTGAAAGCTAATGCAGATAAGGCTATTGCAAACTGTCCTAGTGTAACGTCTTGTATCGTCGTTAGACGGGGTGGTGAACCCGTTGAATGGAATGATGATCGTGATGTTTGGTATGACGAAGCGGTTGCTGCTGCCAGCCCTGATTGCCCGCCCGAAGAAATGGATTCAGAAGATCCTTTATTTATTCTATACACCTCCGGCTCTACTGGAACACCCAAAGGTGTTTTACATTCAACCGGTGGATATCTGGTACAGGCTGCGATGACACACGAGGCGGTGTTTGACTATAAAGAAGGTGATGTTTATTGGTGTACGGCTGATGTTGGCTGGGTTACTGGTCATACTTATATTGTTTATGGCCCGTTAGCCAATGGCGCGACGACTTTAATGTTTGAAGGCATTCCAACTTACCCTGATATTTCTCGATTTTGGCAAGTAATAGATAAACATAATGTTAATATATTTTATACCGCTCCTACTGCCATTCGAGCATTGATGAGTGCGGGTAATGACCCTGTTGAAAAAACCTCTCGTGAGTCCTTAAAAATATTGGGAACAGTGGGAGAGCCTATTAACCCAGAAGCATGGGACTGGTATTACAATGTGGTGGGTAATAATAAATGCCCGATTGTTGATACATGGTGGCAAACAGAAACAGGTGCACACATGATGACACCGCTACCGGGTGTACATGAACTCAAGCCTGGTTCTGCAATGGCACCATTCTTCGGTGTTAAGCCTGTATTGCTAGATGACGAAGGCAACGTAATTGAGGGTAATCCTGCTGCTGGTAATTTGGCGATTGATCGTCCTTGGCCTTCCATGTTGCGTACGGTTTATGGTGACCACAAACGTTTTTATGAAACCTATTTTGCCATGTTTAAAGGCTATTACTTCACAGGTGATGGTGCAAAACGTGATGAAGATGGAGACTATTGGATTACAGGCCGTGTTGATGACGTATTGAATATCTCAGGGCATCGTTTAGGTACCGCTGAAATTGAATCGGCACTGGTCTCGCATGAAAAGGTAGCAGAGGCTGCGGTCGTTGGTTATCCGCATGATCTAACAGGGCAGGGCATCTATGCTTATGTGACCTTAATGATGGGTGAAATCGGGTCGGATGAACTTAAGGGAGAGCTAGTCGCTCAAGTTCGTAAAGAAATCGGTCCTATTGCTAAAGTGAATATTGTTCAATGGGCACCAGGTCTACCAAAGACGCGTTCTGGAAAAATCATGCGCCGTATCTTGCGTAAGATTGCGGCTAATGAAACCGATGGTTTGGGTGATACATCAACCTTGGCTGATCCTTCAGTCGTTGATGATTTGATTGAGAACCGTGAAAATAAGTAGATAAGCTTATGTTAATAGATCACCTCACTGTTATGAGTGTGATCCATTAGGCATGGTCATTGGTATTGCGGTTAGGCATTACAAATAGGACAGCTTGGATTCTTGGGCAGCTGTATGCGTTGCCACTCTAATGACTGTGCATCCAATAACATAAGCTTTCCCGTTAATGCGGAACGACCTAGTAGCACATTGATGGTTTCTTGTGCTTGCATGGTGCCAATAATGCCTACAACGGGTGCAACCACACCTTCCAAAGCACAGGTCATTCCTTCTAAGCTGGTATCACTGTATAAGCATTGATAACAAGGGTTCTTACTATCTCGTGAGTCGAAGGTAGCTACTTGACCGTCTTGGCGAATAGCTGCACCTGAGATCAATGGGGTTTTTAATCGTACGGTTATTTTATTTAAAGCGAAACGGCTTGGAAAGTTATCCGTGCAATCGATCACAGCATCGGCTAGCTCAACTTCTGTATACAACTCTTCTTGACCCAGCTCATAGCCCAAGGGAGTGATTTTAATATCCGGGTTAATAGCCAATAGTCGCTCTTTTGCAGAATCAACCTTTAAGCTATTAATACTAGCTTGAGTATGAATGACCTGACGTTGTAAGTTGGATTCTTCCACTACATCGTAGTCACTTAAAACGAGATGTCCAATACCCGCAGCCGCCAGATATAAGGCAACGGGTGAGCCAAGCCCTCCCATGCCAATGATCAAAACACGTGAATCAAGGAGGCATTGTTGCCCTTCCTCACCAATAGCAGGAAGTTTTATTTGACGGTCGTAACGTGATCTTTGTTCGGGGGTCATAGTAGTTATTCTATACTAAGCTAACAATCCTCGTGTTTTACTATCAAAGAGAATACCAATGACTCAATACAAAACTGGATAATAATTGCAATGAGTGTCGAAAAGGCTGTCGAAACAAACACAACAAAAACAGATATATTATTAATAGGTGCAGGAGCGGTAAGCACTACGCTGGGTTCTATGCTGAAACAGCTAGACCCTACTTTATCCGTTGTCATGGTGGAGCGTTTAGATAAACCGCTTCAAGAGAGTAGTGATGGCTGGAATAATGCGGGCACAGGGCATGCAGCGTATTGTGAACTAAATTATACGCCAGAAAAAGAAGATGGCAGTATTGATATCCATAAAGCCTTTGGTATCAATGCTCGTTATGAGGTTAGCCTGCAATACTGGTCTCATTTGGTTAAGTCGGGAGCATTACCTTCACCTGAAAAATTTATTAATCCGGTTCCGCATGTGAGCTTTGTCTGGGGAGAAGCTAATGTTGAGTTTCTTCGTAAGCGTCGTGAAGCACTCATTGATCATCCTATGTTTGCACCCATGGAGTTTACTGATGATCCAGAAGTTTTGCGTGAATGGTTGCCGCTGATTATGGAAGGTCGAGACCCCAGTCAGAAAATGGCTGCAACACGCGTATCTCATGGTACCGACGTTAATTTTGCAGCGGTGAGTCGTGGTATGCAGAGCCATCTGCAATCATTCGATGATTTTGAATTATTGTTGAGTCATTCAGTTAAAGGCTTAAAACAAAGCTCGGATAAGCGTTGGTCTGTAACCATCAAAGATGAAAGTAATGCTACAAGGCGTATTATAGAAGCTGGGTTTGTTTTTGTTGGTGCAGGCGGTGCGACGCTTCCCTTGTTACAAAAAGCAGGTATTCCTGAAGCTAAGGGTTATGGTGGTTTTCCTGTTAGCGGTCAGTGGCTAGTTTGTAAAAATCCAGAAATCGTTGAGCAACATCAAGCTAAAGTCTATGGAAAAGCTTCCGTAAACTCACCTCCCATGTCAGTTCCCCATTTAGATACTCGCATTATTGATGATGAAAGAGCGCTGTTATTTGGACCATTTGCCGGGTTTACAACTAAATTTTTGAGAAATGGGTCGGTCTGGGATTTATTCACCTCAATCAAACCCAATAATATTTGGCCCATGATTAATGTGGCTTTCAGAAACTTTGATCTGATTAAGTATTTGGTTAAGGAAGTATTACAAAATCAAAGTGCTCGTATGGCTGCATTGCGTGAATATTATCCCGAGGCAAAAGATAAAGATTGGACACTGGCGATAGCGGGGCAAAGAGTACAAATCATAAAAAAATGCCCAGAGACAGGAGGTAAAATTGAGTTTGGTACTGAAGTGATTAGTACGGCTGATGGCACTTTATCGTCGCTATTAGGTGCATCTCCCGGTGCATCGGTGCTAGTTCCCATCATCTTAGAAGTCATTGAAACATGCTTTGCTGAGCAATTGGAAACAGAAGCCTGGCAGGCTAAAGTCAGGGAGATTATTCCTTCTTATGGCATCTCAATAGTAAGTCATAAGGATTTATTTATGTCTATTCGTGAAGATACCTTATCTACGTTGAAACTTGATAGAGAAGAAGGGGTTTCAGATATTCATGCGCATGTTGATGAAGTAATGGTATCTGATAGTGTGGATACGAGGTTAGCATTTGGGTCTGAATCTATTAAGTGACTGAGCAATAATCAACCTCCCGTATTACACAGTCCCTGAGTCTTAGTGAGAAGTTCGTGCTGCCTTTATCGCGGTATTAAAAGTTTCACTCGGTCTCATTAATTTTTTAATCTTTTCGCTATCCCCTAAATAGTAACCGCCCATATCGACAGGGTTGTGGTAGGACTTACTAAATTCATCATTAATTTTTTGCTCATTCTCACTAAGTATTTTCGCAAGTGTAGAGAAGTGAGTAGCCATTTGTGTGTCTTCTGTTTGCTCTGCCATTGCTTGTGCCCAATAGAGAGCAAGGTAGAAATGACTGGTTCTTGTGTCCATTTCTCCTGTCATAGGTGAGGGGGATTTATTATTGCTAAGTAAGGTTGATGTGGCGGCATCAAGGGCATCGGCTAATAGCTTTGCTTTGGTATTGCCTGTTTTCTTATAAAGCTCCTCTAATGAAGCCGTCACCGCTAAAAATTCACCTAGTGAATCCCAACACAAATGATTCTCTTGCTGGAGTTGTTTGACGAGAACAGGCGCTGTTCCACCTGCGCCTGTTTCAAACATGCACCCAAGGGATATCATGGGAACAATGGAAAGCATCTTTGCACTCGTTCCCACTTCCATGATGGGGAAGAGATCCGTTAGGTAATCGCGCAATACATTCCCTGTTACAGATTGCGTGTCAAGTCCTCGCATCGCACGCTCTAATGAAAAACGCATGGCACGCAAAGGTGACATGAATTGAATATCGGTGTCAGTGAGGTCTAATTCTGCTAGATACCTCTTAACTTTTTTGATTAATTCGTTTTCATGAGGACGGAATTCACTTAACCAGAAGATGGTAGGCATGCCAGTTTCACGTGCTCTTCTCACGGCTAGTTTTACCCAGTCATGAATGGCTTCATCTTTGGTTTGGCACATTCTCCATATGTCGCCTTTTTCAACGGTATGTTCGAGTAAAATATGACCTTCATTGTCAATCACTCGAACGATACCCTCCTCAGATATTTCATAAGTTTTATCATGTGAACCGTATTCTTCTGCTTTTTCTGCCATTAAACCAATATTAGGTACGGTACCCATGGTGACAGGATCAAACTGACCATTGGTTTTACAAAAATTAATCATTTCCTGATAAATTCGTGCATAGGTGCTTTCCGGCATGACGGCTTTATTGTCTCTAAGTTTGCCTGTGGGTGAGCGCATCTTACCGCCATTACGGATCATAGCTGGCATGGATGCGTCAACGATAACGTCATTGGGAGAATGTAGGTTGGTTATTCTTTCGGTCGGATCAACCATGGCTAATACAGCACGTTTTTCGTAGCAAGAAATAATATCGAATTCTATTTCTTTGCGTTTGGAACGAGGCAGTGGAGCAATTTTTTCATAAACACTGCTGATGCCATTATTAGGATTTACGCCAAGCTTATCGAATAACTCTCCATGTCGTTTGAACAAATCTTTATAGAAAACTTTAACCGCATGTCCAAATACAATAGGGTGAGAAATTTTCATCATGGTGGCTTTCACATGAAAGGAAAACATCACATCTGTTTTCTTGGCATCTTTTAATTCATCTTTAAGAAATCGCACTAATGCCTTTTTACTCATGAACATGCCGTCAATCACTTCGCCTTTTAACAGGGGAATGTTTTCTTTTAAAACCCGTTGTTGATTTGCTGTAACGAGCTCTATGGAGACATTGCAAGGTTCATCTAAAGTGATAGATTTTTCGCTAGAATAAAAATCCCCTTTGCGCATATGAGCGACATGAGTGCGTGAAGCTGGACTCCAAGCTTTCATGTAGTGAGGATTCTCTTGAGCATATTTCTTCACTGCACGAGGTACGCGACGATCAGAATTACCTTGGCGTAAGACGGGATTTACAGCACTTCCTATTATTTTTGAATAGCGCTCTTGTAATAGCTTAGCTTCATCAGTTTCAGGTGCTTCCGGGTAGTCAGGAATATCAAAGCCTAAATCTTTCAACTCTGTGATGGCGGCAATTAATTGAGGAATCGAAGCACTGATATTGGGTAGTTTAATGAGGTTGCTATCAGCTTCATGAACCAATAGAGATAGCTCAGAAAGTGCATCTGGTTTTTTTTGATCTTCTGTCAAAAAGTCAGAGAATTCAGCAAGTATCCTTGCAGGTAACGAGATGTCTTTTTTATCCAGAGTAATATCTGCGGCTGAGAAAAAAGTTCTCAAAACAGGAAGAAGAGAGCAAGTCGCTAAGAGAGGCGATTCATCGGTTAAGGTGTAGGTGATCGTTTGGTTTTTTTTAGTCATGTTTGGTGTTATAACCCCAATGCAGTTCTGATTACAAGTGTTTGTGCGATGACGTGTGCTTTATGACTGCCTTCTGCTGGAGCTGCCATGGCGGGTCGGCAAATCGGCACTTACATTAGATTAAGCTTAGACAAATGGGTAATCAGGAACAAGTATATAAAAGATGATTATAAATCAGACATATATTGACATAAACATGTTAATATTTTGTCAAGCTTGAAAATATTCATTTCGGGGGAAGCAATGTCAGAAAACACCCAAACAACGGCAGTGATCAATCACGAATCCCTAGCCGTCCATGAACACATCAAAATGTACCAAGGCATTATCGGGCGAATGGCAAAAAATAGCGCAGCATCCAAACAATGGTGTGTTGTACTCATCTCTGCCATTTTCGCATTAGTTGCCGAAAAAGGAAAAGTTGATTTTGCAGTGCTGGCCATTTTCCCGCTGGTCTTATTCGCTTTTCTGGATGCCTACTATCTGGCAATGGAACGTAAATTCGTTGATGCCAATAATACATTCCTCGACAAATTGCAGAATAATCAGGTGACTGTTAATGATCTGTTTCGTGTAAAACCCGAACGGGGAACACTACCCATCGCCATGTGGTCAGCTTTCTGGTCGCCAGCGACCTATCCGTTTTACCTTGGGCTATTAGCACTGTTAGGAATCGCAAAATATATATCAGTTAATGGCGGGGTTTGGTTTTGGTAGTGTTGATAACAAGGGGGCAATAATGGCAGGGGATGATCACAAACCAATGGTTTATGTGTCTTACCACAAGGAAAAAGAACGTGGCAACAATACGCTCATAAATCTTCAGGATAAATTGAAGGATATACCCTTCAAGGTTGATAAAGATGCAGTAAAGCCTGGCGACGACTTTATGGATTTTATCCATGAAATCGGATCAGCAAATAATATTATTGCTATTTTTTCAAAAGAATATTTTGAATCATTCTGGTGCATGTATGAACTGACCAGAATCGTCCAGCATGGAGGTGACCTTAAATCTCGTGTTTTTATAATAAGAGAAAATGATTATAAATTGGCTAATGAGAATAACAAGAAACATATTCGTGACTATTGGCAGAAATTACTTGACCTAGGTGATGCTGAGAGACCTGAAGAATTAAGCAAATACGGCACTCCTGAACGGATTAAAGAAATATGGGAAGCGCTTGAAGCAATTTTTAAGAACTTTGAAACAACAGAAGCACTCACTCCCCGTCAACTTGTGCAATCCCGATACATCGACCTACTCGACTGGCTAGACAGCGGAGATAAAGAGCTTGAAGTATCTGAACGAGAATATGTAGATGATTCAGATTTTTTGCAAGAAGTCAGAGTAAAAATACAGTTAATTGTTAATAATCCTCCAATCAATCATGCATTGAAAGAAGCTTTTGATTGTACGCTAGAACATGATTCAATAGTCGTAGAAAAACTTTGCACTGAGGATAGCTCCAGTTTAATTAAATTTCTTAATGGACCGCTTACAAATGTAGTTAACAAATTAAGGTCACATCAAGACTATGCAAATGAAATTCGTGAAGCACTAGCAGAACTCGCCAGTTTGCTCATCTATTTTGTTGTTAATCTAGATTGGGTAAAGCAAGAACGAAACAAAAATAGAACCATATTGGAAATCCCTGCAACAAGTGAACTTGCTGGCTCTGCAGCAAGTGCAGTGGTACACCAGACTTATCAACACTATCATGCAAAACGGACAAACCCTCAAGTAGAAAGTCACGGCAAGGTTAAAGTACCTGCAAAACAACTCTCATGGAGTGATAAAAAAAGTAAAATGGTACGGGGTCTTATTGCACACATCTATAATCATGTTTTTCCTGATGCTGTCCACCCTTTCAAGGCATTGGATGAACATGCCAGCAGTAGTGAAATACCAGATGATGAAATAGAAGCTTTTAACGAGCAATTACTGACAACTAATGAACATTATTTTCTGTTACTACCCGATAATGAAAGCTATAGCTATCTGGATGACCCTGTACTTTTACATGAATTGCGAAGCAAACTTCCAGCATTGATTATTATTAAATTAGTATCGGCAAGTAAAGCTGAATTAGTTATCGAGAAAGATGCACGATTACGAATGGCTTATCAACGATTTTTGGTCAACTTATAGAGACTAGGCATGAAAAGAATTCCCACAACTCCTATCACACTACCTGAAACGGGCACATGGTCTGAAACTCAGCATCAATTTGAACAGTACGACATCAATGCCATTGAAACAGCCTATTATGCGGGTCGTCCCTTGTTGGTTCGGGGTGAGCCCGGTTCAGGTAAAAGCCAGTTAGCTCGAGCGGTTGCACATGTTTGGGGTCGCTTATTTGTATCTGAGGTGGTTAATTCCAGAAGTGAAAGCCAGGATTTACATTACCGTTTTGATGCAGTTGCAAGGCTGGCAGATGCTCAGGCAGCTAATATTTTTATTAAAGATGCTAATGAAGAAAAAGCAAAATCCTACCTTGAACCACTTAAATATCTGACCCCTGGTGTCTTGTGGTGGGTATTTAACTGGCGAAAAGCGGCGAAAATTTATGAGACGGAAGGGCATAAAGGTAAACCAAAAAAAAAGCCCACACTCAAAAATGGCAAGGGTGAGGAAAAAGAATGGCAACCCCGTGAAGGCGCTGTTATTTTGATTGATGAGATTGATAAAGCTGAAACTGACTTACCTAACGACCTTTTAGAAACCTTGGGTAATGGTGCATTTACCGTACCTTGGCAGGATGATGCTATATGTATGCAAGAACAAAACCCGCCTCTGGTAATAATCACTACCAATGATGAACGTGAACTACCCGCAGCTTTTGTACGTCGTTGTGTTGTCCTTGATCTCAATCCGCCTAAAGATACCGAAGAATTACAACAATGGTTATGTAATCGTGGAAAAGTGCATTTTGCTGATCAATGCAGCGATAAAAATCGTAAAGAAGCGGCAGATGTTCTGATAAAAAATCGTCAAAAAGCCGAAGCAAAAGGTGTATCTCCCGCAGGGCAAGCCGAATATCTGGATTTATTGCGTGTGTTATGTCGTCACACGGAAAACGAAACAGATAAAAGCAAACGTGATAAATGCCATTATGACCTGATCAAAAAAATCAGCCCTTATGTTTATCAAAAATACCCTGAACTAAAGGAAGAATAATGCTACCTCATCGGCACAAAACACGTTTGAGTTATGCCGACTTGCTCGATTTGTACATACAACAAGAGTCTAGTGGTGATGAAGCTGATATTGACGTTATAGCTCGAAGCTTAGGATTCAAATATTCACAAAACTTATCTACGAGAAATGGACAGCAAGCAGAAAAACAAACAAATGAAACCAATAAAGAAATAGCAGAATATACTCATGATTCTCTAAATACAGTGCCTGATAGTAGACCATCAGACCGTCCAGACCTCCCATTTTATTACATTGCAAAGCGGGAACGAACTGAGGCACATAGCGCACAGCAGGTACAAGAGCTACCCACAGTGATGCAAGTTACTTCTCTGGATGATGATGATATTTACGATGAAAATGCCAAAATACCCCATTGGCAGCCACTCACCCGACAACCAAAACTCTGGGCAAAGCTACGCCAGATATTAAATCAAAACTACAATTCACAAGAGCCAGATATTCCTCGGCTATTAAAAAATATTGAGCAGGGCGACAGCCCAAAGATCATCCCCTTTACTCAGAGAAAACGTCGTATTAGTCAACTACTGGTGTTGGCAGATTATTCTGACCATCTACGTACTGCAAGAAATGATTACCAACAGCTACAAAAAGACCTAATTGCTTATTGGGGTAAAGGCAATATTCAATGGCAATCCATGCTTGATTATCCGGGAGGAAAAGTTGGTATCTACCAAAAGCGACATTACCAAAAGCAAAAATGGAGAATACCTTCAGCAAATACAGCCATCCTGATATTAAGTGATTGTGGCAGTTTTTCATCAAATGAACTGCGTCAGCAATGGCAAACACTCCTTCGGCAGATCAATCAGGCGGGGAATACAACCCTGATATTAGCTCCAGCTTCCGCGAATGATCTTCTCAAGGTCAACTTCAAAAACACACATTGCTATAGCTGGGATTACACACTACCACGAGTGAATAATACCTATAGCGAAGTAACACAGGAAGCCTCAATACAAACACAAAAAGACATTGAAGCTATACTCACCTATCTCTGTTTCACCTACCGCATCGAGCCACAATTGTTGCGAGCAACAAGGCAATGTTTGCAACTTGATGTAGGCATTGAAACTGCCTGTCGATTGCACGAAGATATCACCGACGATGGAGAATGTATCTACCTGAAGAAACAATGTCTCTCCAAATACCGTGACAAATTCCGATTTCTTGAAACCAAGCAACAAAATCAGGCAATTGATCTGGTGTATGCAGCCCATGCTCCTTACCTGCGTTCCATGCTGGATTATGAATTAGTCACCGTACAAGCACTACGACCAGATAAATCGGTAACAGGTGCTGATGAATCACTGCTTTTCTTGCAACGCTTATGTAAAACATTTATAGAAAACCCGCGGGATAAAATGTTACAAAGCCATGCCTATACGATGCTGGAAGAACAAGAGCGTGGTGGTGAAGAAGCGGCATCACTATTTGTAACTCTGCATAGAGATAAAATTGAAAAAGGAGAGATTGGGGATGTAAAGCCACCAAAAAATGTAGCGCTGGAAGATATTGCCCGTTTTATTGATATTAGCCAGTCAGGAACGGTTTATACCTTGTTGCAAAGGGGAGATGAGATGGTTCTTTCTGAAAGAATTGAAAACGATAGGCTTAATCCCTCAACTCCTTTCAGGTTGGGAGAAACGGTCTTCACTCGTCGCATGGTTGAACTACAGTTAAAAATTGTGACTATTAATAATGCTGCAGTATTTCCACTACCATCAAACCAGTCAGTAGTTACAATTAACACCGGCACAGAAAACCTAACCCTAGCCACGCTCACCAAACCAGACTGGGCTGACAATATCGGCAGAGACCCGCAAGGGCTATTTATCGAATGCCAACATCAAGGGCAGTCAACACGGGTTTATTACCCTGAATGGGGTGGAGAACTGGATCAGGATGAATATGGTGTTTATACTGAATTAGCCTTTAACGACGTAGTGCAACGCTTTCGTTATATCCCGGCTGGTCAGTTTTTGATGGGATCACCAGCGAGTGAAAAAGAAAGATTTTCATCAGAGCAACCGCATGAAGTCACCTTGAGTCAGGGTTATTGGTTAGCCGATACTGCTTGTACGCAAGCATTATGGCAAGCAGTAGTGGGAGCTAATCCGGCAAACTTTAAAGAGGATATTCAGAATCCGGTAGAACAAGTGAGTTGGGAAGATGTTCAAGATTTCCTAAAAAAACTAAATACCTTGATTCCCCAGTTAAAAGCAAAATTACCCAGCGAAGCACAATGGGAATATGCCTGTCGTGCAGGGACTAGCACACCGTTTTCCTTTGGGGAGAATATTACGCCAGAGCAAGTCAACTATGATGGTGGCTTTCCCTATGCGGATGGAAAAAAAGGAGAAGACAGGAAGAAGACCGTTCCAGTAAAAGCTCTTCCGGCAAATCAATGGGGTTTGTATCAGATGCATGGCAATGTCTGGGAATGGTGTCAGGACGGGTATGGAGATTATCCGGCGGAGCCGGTGCAAGATCCATCGGGTGCAGAACAAGAGAACCGTGTTGTGCGCGGCGGGTCGTGGATCCTCCCTACGGGCGGAGCGTGCGTTCTGCTCACCGCTCCGGGTCCACGCCTGACTTCCGTAACTACGACATTGGTTTCCGTTTTTCCCTTGGTCAAGCAACAGGAGAGGCGGTAGCCGAGAGTTATCAAGACGAAGGTAGCGCCCAACGTGTAGCGCGTGCGGATGCCGCGCGGAACATTGGGCGCGGGGTTATAGAACAAGGGATAGACAAACTGAAGAACATTATATCAAGGAAAAAATAGTCAATGAAATATCAATTCTTCACGGTTCCTGTTGTATCACCTCAGGATGAACAGGAAAAACTAAACCTGTTTTGTTCCCAGCATCGTATTGTAGATGTTGATAAACAGATCATTATGCAAGGTAATACCTACTTCTGGGTATTTTGCATCAGCTATATGGATGCTGCTATGGCAGAGGTCTCTAAAAATAAGCAATCAAACCGAAAACGTATTGATTATAAAGAAGTTCTAAATGAAGTGGATTTTAATAAATATGTAGAATTAAGAAACCTGCGTAAGGAAATTGCAGAACAGAATGGTATACCTGTCTATGCCGTTTTTACCAATGAGCATTTAGCAACGATGGTACAACAGCGTATTACTACTTTAATTAAATTGCAGGCAATTGATGGTATTGGGGAGTCGCGTTTGGAGAAGTATGGTGAAGCCTTTATTACCTGTTTAATAGGATTATTCAATGAAAAGACAGCACATTGATTTAATAGATATTGCTGCTTATGACAATCTTTTGTTAGCCACTTGGAAAGCAGCTAAAGGCAAGCAGCAACGCGAAGATGTTCGTAATTTTTTTTCAAATATCGAGCAAAACATTCAGCAGTTATCTGAGCGTATCCTATCGCATAAAACACCCGTCGGTGAATACAAGTATTTTTATATTAATGATCCTAAAAAACGTTTGATACATGCTGCCTGTTTTGAAGATAGAATTCTGCATCATGCCATTTTGAACCAGACAGAGCCTATCTTTGAGAAAGGTTTGATTGAGCATAGCTATGCATGTCGCCCCAATAAAGGTTCTCACAGGGCTGTTCAGCAAGTACAAAAAAATGTACAACGTTTTAAATGGTTTGTAAAAGTGGATGTGGCGGGTTATTTCCCTTCGATCAATCATCATATTCTGATGAAATTGCTTGAGACACGCTTTAAAGGTGATGATTTTCTTGCTTTACTATGGCGAATTATTGATTCCTATCATGCCACTATGGGATATGGTTTACCCATTGGGTCTTTGACTTCTCAACATTTCGCGAACTTTTATCTGAATAGTGCTGATCGTTGGTTGCAACAACACTTGGATGTCAGGGCAGTGGTTCGATATATGGATGATACGATATGGTGGTGTGATAGTAAAAGACAGGCAAAAAGGGTATTACAGGAATATCAAGGCTATTTGTCACAAACCCGTGATTTGAAAATAAAGCCAGCTTTGCAGGTGAACCAAAGTCAACGAGGTGTGACATTCTGTGGCTATCGAATTTTGAAAGGATGCATGAGATTAACCTTGCGTAAACAACGGCGGTATAAGACCTTATTCCAATATTGGGAGCAGCAATGGCTAGATGGAATGATTAATGATCTCAAATTACAACAGGTTCATGATGCCGTTGTTGCGCCTTTATTACATTGTGAAAGTCTGGCATGGAGAAAACAATGTTTAAGGTTTTTAAATACTCGTTATAATGGGTAAGTATTCAAAGAGAACCGTGTTGTGCGCGGCGGGTCGTGGATCAACAACGGGCAGAACGTGCGTTCTGCTAACCGCAACAGGAACACGCCTGACAACCGTAACAACAACATTGGTTTCCGTTTTTCCCTAGCTCAAACACGAGCGGATGCTGTGCTTGACCAGAAACTTATCCTGTCCGTTGATGTGACTATTCAATGGCAAAAAGCAAATGTCGGATGGCGCGCTAGTAGTATTGGCTGGATAGCCCAATGCGAAAGCCCGCTATCTTGACGATTTTATTATTTTGTAAGGTTAGCGCATGTGTTAGAACAACAAGATCCAAAGCCCAATTATCGAGATGTACCTGAGCGATTCCCACCTGTTTGGGCGATTGCTTATGGGCAAGATAATTTTGGTTTCTGGGCAGATTTTCAGGTGGAAGAGGTTTTGCAGCGTATGCGTTGGATACCGGCTGGTCAGTTTTTGATGGGATCACCAGCGAGTGAAAAAGAAAGATTTTCATCAGAGCAACCGCATGAAGTCACCTTGAGTCAGGGTTATTGGTTAGCCGATACTGCTTGTACGCAAGCATTATGGCAAGCAGTAGTGGGAGCTAATCCGGCAAACTTTAAAGAGGATATTCAGAATCCGGTAGAACAAGTGAGTTGGGAAGATGTTCAAGATTTCCTAAAAAAACTAAATACCTTGATTCCCCAGTTAAAAGCAAAATTACCCAGCGAAGCACAATGGGAATATGCCTGTCGTGCAGGGACTAGCACACCGTTTTCCTTTGGGGAGAATATTACGCCAGAGCAAGTCAACTATGATGGTGGCTTTCCCTATGCGGATGGAAAAAAAGGAGAAGACAGGAAGAAGACCGTTCCAGTAAAAGCTCTTCCGGCAAATCAATGGGGTTTGTATCAGATGCATGGCAATGTCTGGGAATGGTGTCAGGACGGGTATGGAGATTATCCGGCGGAGCCGGTGCAAGATCCATCGGGTGCAGAACAAGAGGACCGTGTTGTGCGCGGCGGGTCGTGGGTCAGACGGCGGGCTGGCGCGTGCGTTCTGCTGTACCGCTACGGGTACACGCCTGACAACCGTTCTACAGCATTGGTTTCCGTTTTTCCCTTGGTCAAGCAACAGGAGAGGCGGTAGCCGAGAGTTATCAAGACGAAGGTAGCGCCCAACGTGTAGCGCGTGCGGATGCCGCGCGGAACATTGGGCGCGGGTAATTGAACCTAAAAAACGCAGTTAAAACTACTGCGTTTTTTAGGTTCAACGGAAATCATACGAAAAAAGGAATCAACTGAGGAATCTAGTACTCCAGCAAACCTATCTGGTTGATGTACTAAATCAATGTTATAACCCCAATGCAGTTCTGATTACAAGTGTTTGTGCGATGACGTGTGCTTTATGACTGCCTTCTGCTGGAGCTGCCATGGCGGGTCGGCAAGCAAACCCTAATCGCATGGTGCCATTGTGTTTGGCGAGTAGTTCAAATAGCCACGATTGAATGTTTAACCAAGCGCCTTGGTTATAGGGTTCTTCTTGGCACCATGTGCAAGTTTGTGCAGAACTATATTGGTTGAAAATCTGCCCCAAGCGCTCTTCAGGGAATGGGTAGAGTTGTTCGATACGAATAATGACGGTGTTTTTTAAGTCTTCACTGCGACGCTTTTCCAATAGCTCGTAATAGACTTTTCCGCTACAAAGTACAATACGCTCAACTTTATCAGCCGGTGCGATATCGTCAATTTCATCAATGACCGTTTGAAAGCCAGTTTTTGTAAATTCATCTATGTGGCTAACTGCAAGAGGATGGCGAAGCAGACTTTTAGGTGTCATCACAATGAGTGGTTTACGGTAGCGGCGTATCATTTGTCGGCGTAGCAGATGGAATATTTGAGCGGGAGTGGTGGGGACACAAACCTGCATATTTTCCTGAGCACATAGCTGTAGATAGCGCTCTAAACGTGCTGATGAATGCTCTGGGCCCATGCCTTCATAGCCGTGAGGTAGTAGCATGACCAAGCCACTTAATAATCCCCATTTTTGTTCAGCAGAGCTAATAAACTGATCAATAACCACCTGAGCACCATTGGCGAAATCACCAAACTGTGCTTCCCAGATGATGAGTTTATCGGCTTCGGTAGTGGCATAGCCATATTCAAAAGCAAGTACGGCTTCTTCGGATAACAGTGAATCAATCACTGTAAAAGAGGCTTGATCTTCGGTTATGTGTTGTAAGGGTATGTATTCATTCCCATCATTTTGATCATGGAAAACAGCATGACGATGGAAGAAAGTACCACGTCCGCAGTCTTCACCTGATAAGCGAATAGGGAAGCCCTCTTGGACTAATGCAGCATAAGCGAGGTTCTCTCCAAACCCCCAGTCAGTAGGGATTTCTCCCTGTGCCATTTGTTTGCGTTTGTTAATAATACTCGCCACACGAGCGTTTATTTTAAAGCCTTCTGGGCTAATAGTCAGTCGCTCTCCTAATGATTTAAAGCGCTCTTTACTAATCAAGGTGTTGGAGGTTGTTGTCCAAGGGGTGTTTTTAAACCGATCCCATTCCACCGGGAATTCTTGTGTGAGTGTTGATTTTTCCAGCAAGTGTGGCACGGTTGGGCGGCCATTATCTAAAGAGTCTCGATACTCTTTGATTAAGGTTTCCACCTCTGCTGCTTTAATAATCTTATCTTTGATGAGTTGTTCGGCGTAACGAGTCTGTGTTGTTTTCAGTGCATTGATTTTTTGGTACATTCTTGGCTGTGTTGCAGAAGGTTCATCGGCTTCATTGTGTCCATGACGGCGATAACAGACAAGGTCTATAAATACATCTTTATTAAACTCATTGCGATAGTCCACGGCAATTTTAGTGATGTCTATGACGGCTTCAGGTCGATCGCCATTGACATGGAAGACAGGTGCTCCCACCATTTTAGCCAAGTCGGTGCAGTAATAGGTAGAGCGGGCATCACTGTCAATGCTAGTGGTAAAACCAATTTGGTTGTTGATAACGATATGAATAGTACCGTGGGTTCTAAAGCCACGAGTTTCGGACATGTTGAGGGTTTCCATATTGACCCCCTGACCTGCTAATGCAGCATCACCATGGATGACTACCGGAATAACGGCTTTACCAGCATTGGTTTTGCGGCGATCTTGTCGCGCACGTACCGCTCCTTCAACAACCGGCCCTACGATCTCAAGGTGCGATGGATTGAATGCCAGCGCTAAATGTACAGGGCCTCCATCAGTTGACATATCGGAAGAATATCCCATGTGATATTTAACATCACCTGACCTACCCCCGTTGTCTACTTGACCGGCAAACTCTTTGAATAACAGGGCAGGTGATTTACCCATAATGTTAATCAGTACATTCAGCCGTCCACGATGTGCCATGCCCATGACGATTTCTCTGGTGCCTGTTTCACCGGCATGTTGAATTAGCGTATCAAGCATGGGGATTAAGCTGTCTCCCCCTTCGAGTGAAAAGCGTTTTTGACCTATGTATTTGGTATGTAAGTAACGCTCAAGTGTTTCTGCAGCGATTAATTTTTTAAGAATTTTCTTACGCAGTTTAGGCGTAGGTTGGGCGTCTTCATTTATTCGTTGTGCTAGACGTTGTTGAATCCAACGTTTTTCATCAATATTAGAAATATACATATATTGTGAGCCAATCGCATCACAATACGCCTCTTCGAGTTGGTTAATGATAGCTCGAAGTGTTAGTTGATCCTCTGCGACCAGGGAGCCGGTATTAAAAGCCGAATCTAAGTCACTGTCATCAAGCTCATGATATTGAAGTGTTAACTCAGGTATTTCAGGGGGTGGTGAACTGAAAATGCCCGCTTCATCAAGAGGGTTTGTTTTTGCCTTGAGGTGTCCTAGAAAGCGGTAGCTGTTGATAAGCTGCAAGACTTTGACTTGTTTGTTAGCAACAAGTGCAGCGTTAGTACTATTACGGGTGCCATTTATTGTCGTTAAACTGGAAAAATAATCACGCCATTCTGAAGATAGGTCTTGTGGATTTTTAAGATAATCCTCATAAAGTGACTCAAGATAAGTGGCACTGTTGCCATCTAGTAGAGAATCTATATCTGTTCTGTTTTTTTGTTTTTTTTGAGTGGGATTTTGCATAACGAATCAGCCAATGTGTTGATTAATACTGACGAAGTTAGAGTAAAGGGTAAACATTATTTTCCTACTTGGGTTTTTTAACAATTCTTAGGGTGCCCTTTAACACGTCTATGAAACTAGTTTAGAACAATAAATGGCAATAGATAGAAAGCATTGGATTTATTTATACCTGCGGTGGAAATTAACACAATGGCTGATGATGTTTATCGTTATTTGAACTCCATGAGATAGAGAACTATCAGAAGTCAGCGGCTAATGCTAAGGTGATTCTATTGCTGCTGTCTAGTTATCAAGATATCAAGATATCAGGACATCAGATATCAAGATATCAGGACATCAGGGCAGAAAACCAATCTCAATCTCTAATTCAACAGAGGAGTAATTAATGACTGAAGCACCCAGTAGTTTGCTTATAGATCGTTTTGGTCGTCAAATAACCTATGTTCGATTGTCTGTCACTGATCGTTGCGATTTGCGTTGTGTCTACTGCATGTCAGAAGACATGACTTTTGTGCCCAGAGAGCAATTATTAACGCTGGAAGAAATTAGTCGAATAGGTCGCTTGTTTGTAGAAATGGGCGTTAATAAAGTTCGCATTTCTGGTGGTGAGCCTTTAGTGCGTAAAAGCATCATGCAAGTGTTTGAGTCATTGGGGCAGCTAGAGGGTTTGAATGACTTTACCGTGACCACTAATGGCACTTTGCTGACACGCTATGCTCAAGATTTAAAGAATGCAGGTGTTGCCAGAGTTAATATTAGTCTGGATACCTTAGATGCTGACCGTTTCAAAAATATCACTAGAATAGGCAAAATTCAAAAGACGTTGGATGGTATTGATGCGGCTCTAGCAGCAGGTTTCCAAAGTGTAAAACTCAATGCCGTCGTATTGAAAAACCGTAACCATGATGAAACTCATAAGCTAGTCGAATTTGTACGCCAGCGCGGAATGGATATCAGTTTTATTGAAGAGATGCCCTTAGGCATTATCGGTGATCATGATCGTGCAGAAGCTTTCTATTCAAGTGAACAGATTCGCAATGATCTGGTTAAGTACTATGACTTAACAGCAAGTAATGAGTCTACAGGAGGCCCAGCGCGTTATTACCGGATGCCAGATAGTGATTCAAAAATTGGCTTTATCTCCCCTCATAGTCATAACTTCTGTGACACCTGCAACCGTGTTCGTGTAACCGCCGAAGGTATGTTGCTGTTATGCCTTGGGCAAGAACATTCCTTCGATTTACGCCGTTCTTTACGAGCCCATCCTCTTGATGATAATGCAGTGAAGCAGGATTTACTCAAGGCAATGAAAATCAAACCCAAAGGTCATGATTTTGATCTTGCCGCACAACCCGTCATTATGAGACATATGAGTGTAACAGGAGGTTAAGACTGCCTACTTGGATTCTAGGTTAAACAAACCAGACACCCTTTGTGTATTGACAATCAATAGAATCCAGAATCATATGTATAACCAACCCAGCCCCAATATATCTTGTTTTTTTAGGAAAACAGAGAAGCCCATAAATGCTGATAGGGATCAGAGTGTGTAAGGGGTGAAAACCGATGCTACAGCGCGTGGCATCATAAATTGGGTTGGCTAGTAGATGGTCTATGTCCACGAGCATCGTGGACATCATTAATAGGTAGGCCAAGCGCCAGTCTTTGCGAAAGAAAAGTAAAGTGATTAGAGCTGGAACGATAAAATGTAATGCTATATGCACGTAATAACCCTGATCCTTTATATAAACCCGTCAAAAGGTTGAATTTGCACAATTTCTCCAGGCTCAACACGGGTCGCTTCAACGGGTAACAAGATAAAACAATTGGCATGACTCATTGAGCTTAGAATGCCGGAACCTTGTTGCCCTGTTTTTGAAACACAAAGTTCACCTTTTTCATTTTGCTCATAGATACCGCGTTGAAATTCAAACCGTCCAGGACGTTTGCGTAAGGATGAAGTACACGTTGCATTTAAGGTGGCTGGATATTGTGGGGTTCCGCTGGCTAAGTAATGTATCGCTGGTTGCACAAATTGGTAGAAGGTAACCATTACGGACACGGGATTGCCGGGTAAACCGAAGCAATGGGCTTTGTTTATTTTGCCAAAAGTGAGTGGTCTTCCTGGTTTCATAGCCACTTTCCAAAAAGCAATATCACCCGTTTCTTCTAAAATGGTCTTTATATAGTCTGCTTCACCAACAGAGACTCCGCCTGAGGTAATAATGACATCTGCCATATTAGCGGCTTGTTGAAAAGCTTCACGCAAGGCATCAGGATTGTCTTTGATGACACCCATGTCGATAATATCAACATCAAGGCGTTTTAACATGCCGTATAAGGTATAGCGATTGCTATCGTAAATCTCTCCAGGGCGAAGGGTTTCACCGACTGACCGAAGTTCATCACCGGTAGAGAAAAAGGCTACTCTGGGGCGGCGATAGATGCGCATTTCACCCATGCCAAGAGACGCTAGTATGCCAAGATCAGCAGCGGTAATGCGCCTACCTTTGGAAATAACAACAGCTCCTTTGGTAATATCCTCACCGGCATTTCGTACATTTTGACCTGTCTGATGTCCATCATCAATTTTTACGGTGGTGTCATTAATGATTTCAACGTGCTCTTGCATGACAACGGTATCGCATCCTTTGGGGATGACAGCACCTGTCATGATGCGTACTACCTGACCGGCTTCACAAGTTTCTGTAAAAGGTGTGCCAGCAAATGCAGTGCCAATAATTTGATAAGGTTTTGCTTCATTGGGCAGATCATTACCTGCAAGGGCATAACCATCCATAGCAGAGTTATTGTGCCCTGGAACCTCGATAGGAGAGAGGATGTCCTCAGCTAATACACGATTCAAGCATTCGCGTATGGAGATTTTCTCTGTGCCAGTAATGGGGGTAATGTTGTCTAATATATTCGCTCTAGCTTCTTCAACCGTGATTGAATTTGGGTCATAGTCATCGGCGCAACTGGGATCGCGCTGGATAGTTTCTTTCATGTTTTCCTTATGCTAGGGTATAAATTACCTATTTTTGTAGATTTTAGGGTGCATTGACGCTGCGTTAATGTTGTGTGCATTGTTGGCGTAATTTTAAGATAATGGCTTTATGTATCGCATTTTCAGGTTCGGTATGGCCCATCAGCATGGCGTACAATACAGGGTCTTCCAGCAGGAGCAGTTCTTGAAAAGCGGATTTGAAAGCAGTCTTTTCAGGTGTGAAGTCTTGACCATAGGATTCATCTAGATATTTATTCAGAACAATATCCAATTCTTTCATGCCGCGTCGGCAGCGTAGGCGTAGTTGTGATAACTCGGTCATAAATCATAGTTTCCTTTTGATGAACAAGACGCCTCTACATCTTTCGTTTAATCATAAGCTGTTTAATTTCGGCTATGGCTTTTGCCGGGTTTAGGTCTTTGGGGCAAGCTTCAGCACAGTTCATGATGGTATGGCAGCGGTAAAGTTTGAAAGGATCATCCAGTTCATCCAGTCTTTCGCCTGTGGCTTCATCACGGGAGTCGCTAATCCAACGATGTGCATTTAATAAAGCAGCAGGGCCTAAGTAGCGGTCACTATTCCACCAGTAACTCGGACAGCTAGTTGAGCAACACGCACAAAGAATACACTCGTATAGACCATCCAGCTTTTCGCGCTCTTCTTTGGATTGCAAGCGTTCCTTATCGGGTGATACAGGCGCATCACTTTTCATCCAAGGTTCAACAGAAGCATACTGAGCATAGAAGTTAGTTAAGTCTGAGACTAAATCTTTAATGACAGGTTGATGAGGTAATGGATAGATTGCTACATCGCCTTCAATCTCAGCAATGGGTTTGGTACATGCTAGTGTGTTTCGACCATCAATATTCATTGAGCACGAGCCACAGATGCCCTCTCGACAAGAACGGCGCATAGCGACAGTTGAGTCTACTTCATCCTTTATTTTGAGCAGGGCGTCCAGCACCATAGGCCCACAGTTATCCATATCTATATCAAATGTATCGGTGCAAGGGTTTTCATCGGTTGCAGGATCATAACGATAGACTATAAATGTCTTGATATGGGTTGCGCCTTCAGGTGCTGGGTAGTGCTTTCCCTTCATAACGATAGAGTTGGCGGGTAGTTTGAATTCAGCCATTTTTCATACTCCTAATAAACTCGCTTTTTAGGTGGGATCACTTCGCAATCATCGCTTAGCGTGTACATGTGTACAGGTCGATAATCAAAACGTACCGTTCCAGCATCATCAACCCATGCTAGAGTGTGCTTCATCCAGTTAGTGTCATCGCGATCAGGGAAATCTTCACGAGCATGTCCGCCTCGGCTTTCTTCACGATTGAGTGCTCCGGCAATAATGGCTTGGGCTTGGGCTAATAAATTCTCTAATTCTAGCGTTTCAAGCAAGTCTGTATTCCATTGCATACCTCGATCCTGAATGCCGACATCGACAAAGCTATCAAAGACTTTCTGCATGGCTTCAACACCTTCTTGCATGCTTTCACCGGTGCGGAAAACAGCGGCATACTTTTGCATGGTGCGTTGCATTTTGTCTCGAATGCTTGCTGTGGAGTGTTTGCCTGATGCATTTCGGGTGTTATCAAAACGTATAAGCAGTGCTTCGAATATAGCATCGGGTAAGGTTTTATGAGGTGTGTCAGGCTTGATCAGTTCAGCAGCCCGTATGGCACAGGCTCTACCGAAGACAATAATATCTAATAGTGAGTTAGAACCCAAACGATTGGCTCCATGCACGGATACACAAGCACATTCACCGATTGCCATGAGTCCAGGAACTATTTTATCGGGATCATCACCATCCAGAGTAACGACTTCGCCTTTATAGTTGGTGGGAATGCCCCCCATGTTGTAATGCACCGTGGGCAATACGGGGATAGGACTTTTAGTAACATCTACACCAGAAAAGATGCGTGCACTTTCGGCAATACCCGGCAGACGTTCATTGATAACTTCTGGGCCTAGATGCATCAAATTAAGGTAGATATGGTCTTTTTCAGGGCCAACACCACGACCTTCATTGATTTCGATAGTCATGGCACGAGAAACCACATCGCGTGATGCAAGGTCTTTTGCATTCGGTGCATAGCGCTCCATAAAACGCTCACCTTCAGAATTAGTTAAATAGCCACCTTCACCACGCACGCCTTCGGTAATTAATACACCAGCACCATAAACACCCGTTGGGTGAAATTGAACAAACTCCATGTCTTGCAAAGGTAAACCTGCGCGTAAAACCATCGCACTGCCATCGCCCGTACAAGTATGTGCAGAGGTGGCAGAAAAGAACACACGACCACTGCCGCCTGTTGCCAGAACTACCTGATGTCCACGGAAACAATGTAATTCACCCGTGCTTAAATCCCATGCCATCACACCACGACAGACTCCATCTTCCATAATAAGATCAGTGGCGAAGTATTCGATAAAGAATTCAGCTTTGTGTTTTAGAGACTGCTGATACAAAGTATGCAATATGGCATGACCTGTGCGATCTGCGGCTGCACAAGTACGTTGTGCGACGCCTTCACCGTTATGGGTTGTCATGCCACCAAAAGGGCGTTGATAAATTTTACCGTCATCGGTTCTAGAGAAGGGCACGCCGTAATGCTCAAGCTCAATAACAGCGGGTACGGCTTCGCGACACATATACTCAATGGCATCCTGATCACCTAGCCAGTCTGACCCTTTTACGGTGTCGTACATATGCCATTGCCAAGAGTCTTCTCCCATATTGCCTAATGCTGCGGACATTCCGCCTTGTGCGGCAACCGTGTGACTACGTGTTGGGAATACTTTGGTGATGCAGGCGGTGCTTAAACCCGCTGTTGCCATGCCTAATGTAGCGCGCAAACCTGCTCCACCTGCGCCTACAATGACTACATCATATTCGTGATTGATCACTTTATAGTTTGAGGTGTTGTTTGTCGTCATTTACGAATTTCCCAAAGCAATTTTTAAAATAGAGTAAACGCCCAGTACCATCATAAAATAACTAATGAATTTAGTAGTAAGTACTGCAAACATGCGTTTACTGTGATCAGAAATATAGTCCTCAAAAATAACTTGCATACCTAAGTGAGCATGTTGAAAAGCGACAATAACGACAAGTACCAACATAACGGTATTGAATGGTGATTGTAGCCATGCAACAACCGTTTCGTAATTAGCTTCTGGTAACATTGCAACACTGAAACCAAACCATAGCGTTAGCGGAATTAAGGCTAATGCGGTGAGCCGTTGTACCCAGAAGTGGCGAGTAGCATCACCTGATGCACCCAAACCTTTTGCTTTGGCTAGTGGTGATCGTAAATCGTTCATGTCAGTTCCTTTTTATACAGCAAGTGCACTTTAGGCAATAAGCGCAACAAGCCAAGTCAATAGTGTTAGTGTTGCCGCCGCTGCAACGATGGCTATTGATTTTTTAATATTTTGATGGTCATCAAACCCCTTGCCAATATCCCATAGCAAATGCTTTATTCCGTTGCATAAGTGGTAGTACAGTGAAAAAGTAAAGCCGAACAACACTAGTTGGACAAACCCGTTAGAGAGAATGCCATGCATGCTTTGCCAGCTTTCAGCGCCACTGGCAGCAGCAGAAAGCACCCAAACCATAATGATTAGCCCAAGAAATAGAACCACTCCTGTTCCTCGGTGTAGCACGGAGAGTTTTGCGGTTAAGGGTAAGTCGTAGATTTGTAAGTGTGGCGACATGGGTCGCTTATCATCCCAGGACATTTCTATATACCTTTCTTATATCTTGTTTTTGAAATCAATCATTTTAGAAATCAATACATCGACCCTTTTTCTCCCAATCACCATATCGGGTGGGGTCTAGCCGGGTAGGATGCTTAGTTTTGTTTTCAGTGTGACTAGTTTTGTGCTGATTATTGGTTGTCGTTAGGTTTTTAACGCGATGGGTGCTTATCTGAAGCTCAGACAAGTCGGGGCTCTTTTCCATATTTCCTGTGTTCGTCTTATTGTTCACTTTTATTTGAACCTCGTGTTAAGTAGGTAGTCACAATTCATCAAAATCAAACCATACCACACCATCAGGGAATGAAACTCTCTGTCTAGACCAATACTCTCTATTGAATATTTATAAGGGCATCTCTATTAATTGCCTTTTCGCCCGATTACGGCGTTGGATAAATTTCTCGGCAAGTTGCTCCTGCATTGCCCTACCTTCTGCATCCATGCAGTCGTGCGATCCTCATGTATCCTTATACACTGCGGTTCTCAAAATTCATCCGCCTTGTACTCGAACGAAAATTCTAATTAATAGAGGTACCCATAAGACAGGGCTGTTCAATGCTAATTTTTCTCATACAATGAATAGCCAATTTGCATTTTTGGTAGGTCGAATAAGCGATAGCGCCATCCGACAAACACATTAAATTCAATATCTTGTCGGATGGCGTTCCTTATCGACCTACCCATCATATGAAGATTCAATAGTATTTTGTACAAAAGAGCTAGCATTGAACAGCCCTGCCCATAAGATGGTTTTTTTTCATACGGCAAACTATCAGGACTTTCAGAATGCCACTATTGTGTAAACCAATGGTTATTATTGAGAACAAATATTATGTTGCTGCTTGCTTGTCTGTATGCTGGATTAAATCGGAAGTAAAAGGTTTTATGTTGAGTTAAAGGTCGAGTTAAAAGTGGAGTTTGAACAATGAATAAAAATATTATCTGGTTCAATGATCTCGGTATGGATGATGTCAATATCGTCGGTGGGAAAAATGCCTCCCTTGGCGAAATGATCAGTAATTTGTCCAAAATGGGTGTCTCTGTTCCCAATGGTTTTGCCACAACCACTTATGCCTATTCAGGCTTCTTGCGGAAAAACAATTTGGTTGAGCGCATTAATTCACTGCTCGAATCATTGGATGTGGATGATATTAGTGCATTAACTAAAACAGGGGCAGATATTCGTGGCTGGATTATGAATGCTGACTTGCAAGACGATTTGATTGCAGATGTCACTACGGCTTTTGAACAAATGAATAAAGAGGCAGGTGGCGAGTTGGCTGTAGCGGTACGTTCATCAGCTACCGCTGAGGATTTGCCTGATGCCTCGTTTGCAGGACAGCAAGAAACTTTCCTTAATGTACGTGGTTTGGATGCAGTCTTTGCGGCTATTAAAGAAGTATTTTCTTCACTTTATAATGATCGTGCTATCTCATACCGTGTTCATCAAGACTTTGAGCATGATAAGGTTTTATTGTCTGCGGGCATTCAAAAAATGGTGCGTAGTGATATTGGTGCAAGCGGTGTTTTATTTACGCTGGATACGGAATCAGGCTTCCGTGATGCGGTATTTATTACGGGTGCGTATGGGCTGGGTGAAACGGTAGTGCAGGGGGCGGTAAACCCAGATGAGTTTAACGTTTATAAGCCTAATATAAATGCAGGACGACCTGCAATACTGAAACGTCATTTGGGCGAAAAAGCCATTGAAATGATCTACTCTGGTGAAGAGGGCCATGATAAAGCGGTTTTAACCCAGGATGTTGATAGTAAACGACGTAATAAATTTTGTATCACGGATGAACAAGTAGAGAGCCTTGCCAGACAAGCACTAACGATTGAAGAACATTATGCTCGTCCAATGGATATTGAATGGGCGTTAGATGGTGGAAACAATAAGTTATATATCGTACAAGCGCGGCCTGAAACGGTAGAGAGTCAAGCCTCTGGGAATGTGATCGAGCGTTATGAGCTAAAAGAAGAAGGTACCGCATTAGTAGAGGGACGGTCTATTGGGCAGCGTATTGGTCAAGGCACTGCAAAAGTGATTGAAAGCATTGCACAGATGGACGAAGTTCAGCCCGGTGATGTGTTGGTGACTGATATGACAGACCCTGACTGGGAGCCCATTATGAAACGCGCCTCAGCTATTGTGACTAACCGTGGTGGTCGAACCTGTCATGCAGCTATTATTGCACGTGAATTAGGTGTGCCGGCTATTGTTGGTTGTGGCGATGCTACTAGTGCTATAACAAACGGGCAGCTTGTTACGGCGTCATGTGCAAGTGGTGATACCGGTTTTGTCTACGAAGGGAAACTGGACTATGAGCACATCAAAACCGATACGGGTGATTTACCTGAAATACCCGTAAAGATTATGATGAATGTCGGTAATCCGTCACGTGCATTCTCATTCGCCAAGATTCCCAATGCGGGAATTGGTCTGGCTCGTTTAGAATTTATTATCAACAATATGATTGGTATTCACCCAAAAGCTTTGCTTGGTTTTGATGAATTACCTGATGATCTGAAACAAACTATTAACAAAAAGATAGCAGGCTATTCCAGTCCTGTTAGTTTTTATGTAGATAAGTTAGTAGAAGGCATTAGCACTTTAGCCGCTGCCTTTGCGCCTGAAACGGTCATTGTGCGAATGTCTGATTTCAAATCCAATGAATATGCCAACCTCATTGCAGGTGATCGCTACGAGCCACATGAAGAAAACCCCATGATTGGTTATCGGGGGGTTTCTCGTTATCTTTCGGATGAATTCAAGGAATGTTTCGAATTGGAGTGCATCGCGCTACAAAGAGTTCGAATGGATATGGGGCTGACTAATATAGAAGTGATGGTTCCCTTTTGTCGAACGTTGGAAGAAGCTGAGCAAGTTATAACCTTACTTGAATTGAATGGATTAAAGCGTGGTGATAACGGTTTACGCATTATTATGATGTGTGAACTGCCTTCTAATGCGATTTTAGCCGATGAATTTCTAGAGTATTTTGATGGCTTCTCTATTGGCTCTAACGATATGACCCAGCTCACACTGGGTTTGGACAGAGATTCAGGATTGATTGCTCATTTGTTTGACGAGCGTAATCCTGCTATCAAAAAAATGCTGAAAATGGCGATTACTGCTTGTCATAAGCAAGGTAAATATGTGGGTATTTGCGGGCAAGGGCCTTCTGATTACCCAGACTTCGCTGTGTGGTTATTGGAGCAGAAGATTACTTCCATCTCTTTGAACCCTGATACGGTTGTTGATACGTGGTTGCACCTTGCTGGTGAAGCGAAGTAGTTCTTACTCGAATAAACATACCTTCTACGATCAATCAATAGCAATATCTAGTTATTGATTATTCAAATAGTCATTATTGTCATAGAGGGGTGGTTAAATAGGGGTTGTCAGCTTATTGTAATAGGACAAAGCATTCCTTTAATTTAATAAAGCGAATATATGGGCACCTCTATTAATTGCCTTTTCGCCCGATTACGGCGTTGGATGATTTTTTGCGATCCTCATGTATCCTTATACACTGCGGTTCTCAAAATTCATCCGCCTTGTACTCGAACAAAAACTCTAATTAATAGAGGTACCCATATGACAGTACGAATAGACATCGGAGGATTAAGAATTTCTCGCCGGTTGTATGATCTGGTAGCAGATGAGATTTTGTCTGAAATGACAGGTATTGATGGTACTCGTTTGTGGTCAATGTTTGCTGAAATTATTCGTGAGTTCGCACCTGAAAATAAACGCCTTTTGCAAAAACGTGATGAGTTACAAAGTCAGATTAATAACTGGCACTTAAATCATGCTGATGCTTCGTATAATGTAGATCATGCCGACCATGTAGATCATGCCGGCCATGTAGATCATGCCGATCAATATAAAAAGTTTCTTTTAGAGATAGGCTATCTGTTACCAGAGGGTGAAGATTTTAAAATCACTACCGATCATGTTGATCCTGAAATCGCCACTATTGCAGGGCCTCAACTGGTTGCTCCCGTCAATAATGCACGTTTTGCGCTTAACGCGGCTAATGCTCGTTGGGGCAGTCTCTATGATGCTTTTTATGGCACTGATGTTATTCCTGAAACTGCTGGGCTGGAGAAAGGATTAAGCTTCAATAACGCGCGTGGGCGGGAAGTGATTGAGCGGGGGTTGGATTTTCTTGATCAGGCTGTTGCATTGACTGACGCATCCTACCATGAGGTTGTTAAGCTTTCGTTGAACGGATTAACTTCAAACAATACGGTGTCTCTTGAAGCTACCTTGGCTGATGGACAAACAACATCCCTGCAAAGTCCACAATTTATGGGTTATCAAAATCAAAATGATGACCTTGTTATATTGCTCAAGAATAACGGTCTACATATAGAGCTACATATTGATAGTAGGCACCCTATAGGTAATATAGTTAAGCTCCATCCATCTGGAATCAAAGATATCATTCTGGAATCAGCACTTACTACTATTCAAGATTGTGAGGACTCAGTTGCCGCTGTTGATGCTGAAGATAAAACTCTGGTTTATCGCAACTGGCTGGGCTTAATGAAAGGAGATCTGGAAGAGATTTTTTACAAACAAGGCAAGGAAACTAAACGTAGTTTAAACCCTGACAGATTTTATGTATCGCCAGAGGGGGATTCGTTTAGTTTGTCTGGTCGAAGCCTCATGCTAGTGCGAAATGTTGGGCATTTAATGACAACAGATGCGGTATTAACTAGTGATGGTTTAGAAGTGCCAGAAGGTATTCTTGATGCCATGATGACTAGTTTAATTGGTCTCTATGGCATCAATCCAGAGTCACCTAATAGCAATAGTAAGGCAGGCAGTATCTATATCGTTAAACCTAAAATGCATGGGCCAGATGAGGTTGCATTCACGGTCAAACTATTTTCTCGTATTGAAGAAGCGCTGGGATTAGCTCGTAACACCATAAAAATCGGCATTATGGATGAAGAGCGCCGCACAACGGTTAACTTAAAAGAATGTATTCGTGCCGCAAAAGAGCGTGTGATTTTTATCAATACAGGGTTTCTTGATCGCACAGGCGATGAAATTCATACCAGTATGGAAGCAGGTGCTTTTCTACCGAAGGCTGATATTAAAAAGGAACCTTGGATTAGTGCCTATGAAGATTGGAATGTAGACATCGGTTTATTGTGTGGTTTACAAGGTAAAGCGCAAATTGGTAAAGGTATGTGGGCGATGCCGGATTTAATGGGACAGATGCTAAAAGAAAAAATCGGCCATCCTAAAGTGGGAGCTAATTGTGCATGGGTTCCTTCACCTACAGCAGCTACTTTACATGCTACTCACTATCATCAAGTGGATGTGGCGGCGCAGCAAGAAAAACTTAAATCTCGTCAACGAGCAAGCCTTGATGACATCCTTAGTATTCCTTTACTGGGTGATAGAAAGCTAAGTAAAAAAGAAATTCAACAAGAGTTAGACAACAATGCGCAAGGCATTCTTGGCTATGTGGTGCGTTGGGTTGATCAAGGTGTGGGCTGTTCAAAAGTACCTGATATTAACCATGTGGGGTTAATGGAAGATCGTGCCACCTTGCGTATTTCTAGCCAGCATATGGCTAATTGGCTGCATCATGATATCTGCACCGAAGCGCAAGTTGTCGCTACTTTTGAGCGTATGGCAATAGTCGTTGATGAGCAAAACACACAAGACCCCAATTATAAGTCAATGGCACCGAGTTATTCGGGCATTGCCTATCAAGCAGCATTGGATTTGGTCTTAAAGGGTTATGAGCAACCGAGTGGTTATACAGAACCCTTACTTCATGAATACCGAAAACAGTTTAAGAAAAGCTTGAATTAACGATATTAAATAACAGCAGTTAGAAAAACTGCATCCTTTTCTATTTACGACCATAAGGAATAAAATATGACACAGTATCAAGATGATATAAAAGCAGCTTCAGCTTTGAAAGATGCGCAAGGTAGTTCGTGGGATGCCATAGGTGCAGAGTCTGTTGCACGTATGCGCGCGCAGAATAAATTTAAAACGGGTTTGGATATCGCGCAATACACTGCTGACATTATGCGTGCGGATATGCATGCATATGATGCAGATAGCTCGAAATATACTCAATCTTTGGGTTGCTGGCATGGCTTTATCGGACAACAAAAAATGATTTCTATTAAGAAACATTTTGGTGATAGTACAGAGGGTTGTTATCTCTACTTATCGGGTTGGATGGTTGCTGCGTTACGTTCTCAGTACGGTCCTTTACCTGACCAGTCTATGCATGAAAAAACGACGGTTGCCGAGTTAATAGAAGAGCTATATACCTTTTTACGCCAAGCAGATGCTCGTGAACTGGGTGGTCTTTTCCGTGATCTGGATGCCGCGCGTGATGCGGGAGATGCTGCTAAAGAAGCTGAAGTTCAGGCTTCTATCGACGGTCATGTGACACACGTTGTTCCCATTATTGCTGATATTGATGCAGGTTTCGGTAATGCGGAAGCCACGTATTTGATGGCGAAACAAATGATTGAAGCAGGCGCATGTTGTATTCAGATTGAGAATCAGGTATCTGATGAAAAACAGTGTGGGCATCAAGATGGAAAAGTGACGGTTCCTCATGTTGATTTTATTGCAAAGCTACGCGCAGTTCGTTATGCCTTTCTGGAGCTTGGTATTGATAACGGCATTATTGTTGCTCGTACTGACTCTTTAGGTGCGGGTCTAACCAAGCAAATTGCAGTGACTAATGAGCTAGGTGATTTGGGTGATCAATACAATGCCTTTTTAGATTGCGAAGAAGTGACGCTAGATAGTATGGAAAATGGTGATCTTGTTATAAAACAAGACGGTAAATTAGCTCGCCCAAAACGTCTGCCTAGTAACTTATTTCAATTTAAACAAGATACGGGTGAAGCACGTTGTGTACTAGACTGTATTACTTCATTACAAAACGGTGCTGACTTGCTTTGGATTGAGACTGAGAAGCCACATATTTCTCAAATTGGTGGAATGGTTAATGCTATTCGTGAAGTCATTCCTAATGCCAAACTAGTTTATAACAACAGCCCATCATTCAACTGGACACTGAATTTCCGTCAGCAAATATTTGATGCTATGTCTGAAGAAGGAAAAGACGTTTTAGCATACAGCCGTGATGAATTAATGGATGTTAAGTACGATGAAACTGAACTAGGTATCGCTGCGGATGAGAAAATTCGCACCTTCCAGGCGGATGCTGCGGAACATGCAGGTATTTTCCATCATCTCATCACTCTGCCTACTTACCATACTGCTTCATTATCAACAGATAATTTAGCTAAAGAATACTTTGGTGATCAAGGTATGCTGGGCTATGTATTAGGTGTTCAGCGTAAAGAAATTCGTGAAGGTATCGCCTGTGTTAAACATCAGAATATGTCCGGATCGGATATGGGTGATGATCATAAAGAATACTTCTCTGGTGATGCTGCGCTTAAAGCGGCAGGTGAGGATAATACGATGAATCAATTCTCGTAAAGTAGGATTAGTTAGGTTCATCATCAGATGTCTAAACCTAGCTAGATCTTTAGTTCTTTTGATTCTTGATAGCTTTGGCTTATAGTTCTATTTAGTGTGTTCTATTGTTATTTTAAATATGAAGACTGATATATGGGTTCCATGATTCAGTATTGAACAGCCTTGGGTTTCAGCGCTTTCAAACATCAAATTCAATAATCAAATCACCTTGCTCTACTAATTCACCTTCCGCTAAAGCAATTCTTTTAATCGTGCCATCAAAAGATGCCGTGATAGTAGATTCCATTTTCATGGCTTCGATAACAAATAAAGCATCATTTTGTTTAACCGTTTGTTCTGGCTTCACCAAAACAGCCGCAAGTCGACCCAGCAGTGGTGATCCAATCTCATTTTCTTCAATAGCCTTCGGATTAACTTTTGTGGTAGTTATCGCTGATGTATCACGGATTTGTACGCTACGTGTTTGCCCATTGAGATCAAAAGTTACATTACATAGCCCGTTTTCGTCCGCTTCTGAACGATAAATCAGGCGGATAATTATGGTTTTACCCGGACCTAATTTGACAAGGACTTCTTCATTCTGTTTGAGTCCATAGAAAAAAGCCGGTGTAGGTAGCTTTCGCACATCACCATATGTTTTCCTGTGCTCATAAAAGTCACTATAAACCACTGGGTACATTTTATACGATAGAAAATCGAGAAACGTGGGGTTATCTTTAAATTCTTGCTGAAAGGTGGCAAATTCTTTGTCGAAGTCAACAGGTTCTAGGTAATCGTTGGGTCGTTTAGTAAATGGCTTGTCACCTTTTAAAACTAATTTGCTAAGTGCTTTGGGGAAACCACCTTCTACCTGTCCTAGATTGCCTTTGAATAAATCAATAACTGAATCAGGGAATGCGAGTGACTTACCCTGTTCCATCACATCTTGTTCGGTCAGTCCGTTGGAAACCATGAAGAGAGCCATATCACCCACCACTTTGGAGGAAGGCGTTACTTTAACAATATCACCAAACATACGGTTGACGATGGCATAGTACTTCTTAATATCTTCAAATTTATGCTCTAAGCCTAATGCTATAGCTTGAGGTCGTAGGTTGGAGTATTGCCCACCCGGAATAGCATGATCATAGACTTCAGCCGTACCCGCTCTTAAGTCGGACTCAAAGGGGTAGTACATGCCACGGACATCTTCCCAATAATTGGAATATTGATTGAGCGATTCGAGATTGAATTTCTGTCCTCGCTCTTGTCCCTCCATAATCGCCATCATGGAGTTCATATTCACTTGGGATGTCATACCAGACATTGAACTTAAACAGGCATCAACAATATCCACATCGGCTTCTATGGCTTTTAATAGAGTCGTGGCTTGAATAGATGATGTGTCGTGACAATGTAGATGAATGGGAAGATCGACAGCTGCCTTTAATGCAGGAATAAGTTGCTGTGCAGCGTATGGTTTTAATACGCCTGCCATATCTTTTAATGCAAGGGTATGAGCGCCAGCATCTTCAAGCTGCTTCGCTAAATCAACATAATATTGGAGTGAATATTTATTGTTCGGATCTGTATTTAACACATCTCCGGTATAACAAATCGTACCTTCAGCGATTCCCCCCGTTTCTTCTCGGACAAACTGGATAGATTTGCGCATCCCTTCAATCCAGTTAAGTGAGTCAAAGATGCGAAAAACATCAATGCCATTCTCCCAAGACTTTTCGATAAATTTTTCCACCAAATTATCAGGGTAAGCTTTATAACCCACCGCATTTGAGCCACGAAACAACATCTGGAAGAGAATATTAGGAGCTGCTTTGCGTAGGTCTTGAAGTCGCCTCCAAGGGCATTCGTGCAGGAAGCGCATGGCAACATCAAAGGTGGCACCTCCCCACATTTCCAAAGAGAATAATTGAGGATGATTCTTTGCCATACCTTCGGCAACTTCCAGCATGTCGGTTGACCTAACGCGTGTTGCGAGCAAAGATTGGTGTGCATCACGCAATGTAGTATCAGTGTAGAGCACTTGTTCCTGATCTTTGATCCACTGTACAAAACCATCTACTCCCAGTTCCGTCAAAAGGTCTTTTGTGCCTTTTGGGTAGCATCCTGTTTTATCGAAGACGGGTACAACAGGTTTTCGAAAGTTATGATTTCGACTGGGAGTTTTTACGTCAGGGTGTCCATTGACAATAATATTCGCAAGATAGTTTAGTGTCTTTGTGCCACGATCAAAACTACGTGTTATTTCAAATAGTTCAGGGTGTGTTTCAAGGAAGGTGACCGTTGCTTGTCCTGATGAAAATGTAGGGTGTTGAAGCACATTTTCCAAAAAGGCAATATTCGTTTTAACCCCACGAATACGAAATTCTCGTAAAGCCCGATGGATGCGCTGTACGGCTCCGTCAAGCGTTCTTCCCCAAGCGGATACTTTGACCAGCATGGAATCAAAGAAAGGAGAGACTTTTACACCCGGGTAAACGGCTCCCGAATCTAAGCGAATTCCAAAACCACCCGCGCTCCGATACGCAATGATAGTGCCATAGTCTGGCATAAAGTCATGTTTTGGGTCTTCTGTGGTGATACGGCATTGAATAGCAAAACCGTTGCATGTGATGGATTCTTGCGAAGGCAGGTTGATTTCAGGATCAGATAACTTGCATCCTGAGGCAATATGAATCTGGCTACGAACAATATCAACACCGGTGATTTCTTCGGTGATAGTGTGCTCAACCTGAACTCTTGGGTTGACCTCAATAAAGTAAATCCTTTCTTCTTTATCGACTAAAAACTCTACCGTGCCTGCATTATAGTAGTCTACACTTTTACAAATTTTCAGAGCATAGTCATAGAGTTTTTCACGTGCCTCCTGACTCAACGTAATACTAGGAGCAACTTCAATAACTTTTTGGAAACGTCGTTGCACAGAGCAGTCACGTTCAAATAAATGCACCAAATTACCGTGCTGGTCACCCAAAATTTGTACTTCGATGTGCTTGGGAGAATCAATGTACTTTTCCAGAAAAACAGTCGCATCACCGAAAGCTTTTTCAGCTTCATTACGAGCGTCATTAAATGCACGTTCCAGTTCGCTCGCCTCCCTCAAGACACGCATCCCACGCCCGCCGCCCCCTGATGCCGCTTTCAACATAAGCGGATAGCCAATTCGCTCCGCTTCTTCTTTGGCTATTTCATAACGGGTTAGCTCTTGGTTGCTATCCTGAATAACGGGCAGCCCTGCTTTGATGGCATTATTTTTCGCCATGACTTTATCGCCAAGCTGCTCCATGCTTTCTGGTGCAGGGCCAATAAAGATAATACCTTCTTCACGACAGCGTTTTGCAAATTGTACGTTTTCTGAAAGGAATCCATAACCTGGGTGTATTGCTTCCACATGATGACGTTTCGCCACTTTGATAATAGCTTCAATATCGAGATAGGGTTTTAACGGCTCTTCATCAGCTCCAACCTGATACGCTTCATCCGCTTTATAACGATGGGGTGAGAAACGATCTTCATAGGTATATATTGAAACCGTTGTTATATTAAGTTCTGCGGCAGCACGTAAAATCCGTATTGCAATTTCTCCACGATTAGCAATCAGTATTTTTTGAATTTTTTTCATCATGTGCTTCCCGAAAATTAGTTTTTATGATAATTAATTAAGTATATTGATGACCCGAAGAAGTTATTTATTGAGCTTTTCTTTCACGTACCACTTGAACAATCCTGGCAGCCAGTTCTTCTATAGAACTTGACGTGGTATTAAAAACTTCAAGTCCATAACGATTATAGAGATCAAGTGCATGGGCTGTTTCAGCTTTACATTTATTCAATGAGGCGTAGTCACTGCCCGCCCGTCTCTTTTCTCTGATATTCGCAAGACGCTTGGCGCTGATAGTCAAACCGACAAGTTTATGTTTATTCTCTTTTAACGCTTGAGGGAAATCATCTTTTAAGAAATCATCATCTGTCAGTGGATAATTAGCGGCACGAATTCCAAAGTGGAGCGCTAAATAAAGGCATGTGGGTGTTTTCCCTGAGCGCGATACTCCCAGTAATATGACATCCGCATCCTTAAGGTTTTTTAAGGTCATTGCGTCATCATGAACTAACGCATAGTTCACGATATCCATACGATCATCATAGGACTCGCGATTCGTTAAACCATGGCTAATACCCGACCTTCGAGTGGGTATCACATTAATGTCTTTGCCAATTCTGCTGATATAAGATGTAAATAGTTCATAATAATGGCACGGCGAGTTTTCGAGAATGTGGCTTATTCTCTCATCCGGCATGGTTGCAAAGACTAGTGGCTTCGCTCCATTGTCAGCCGTTGAAACGGCAAATTCATAGGCGAGTTCTTGTGCTTTCTCAAGAGTGTCCAGAAAGGGTTTGTGATGACGCTTAAATGTCACATCTGGAAATTGAGAGAGCAAACTCTCGCCAAGTGACTCAGCCGTAATTCCGGTACTTTCTGATATAAAATAGACAATGCAGGTTTTATTCATTTTAGATTTTTCAGTAGTAGACATATAGCAGTGTTGTAAGTGAATAGTAGTGTTGTAAGTGAATATAGACCATCATAATTGAAGCCAGTATGTGAAAAAACCCTATTTACTGATACCCTCTATTGGTTATTATAAATAATATCTCTTACGATGTTGATTGATGCACTGCACCACCTTATGGGTTATTACTAAAGGTACCCTAAATGCAACATTTAAAAACATGTAATTATCTCAAAGAATTAAGAGCCTTCTGCGTTACTTATCAAGAAGGCAATATGAGTAAAGCTTCTGAGGTTTTATATGCCAGTCAGCCCACTGTCTCCTTGCAGATAAAAAAACTGGAATCGGAACTCAATGTTCAATTGTTTGAACGGCATGGGCCCAAGTTAAAAATAACGGCTGAAGGAGAAATTCTCTATAAAATCGCCTCACCCTTAGTGCAAGGTATTGATCATATTAGGGATGATTTTAATTCCCAATATAGTGATTTAAGTTCAGGAGAGCTAACTATAGCAGCTGCAGAAACAACTTTGCTATACACTCTACCAGAGCCTATACACAGCTTTGTTGAACAATATCCAGGTATTCGTCTAAAATTGGAAAATGTAACTGGCAGAGATGGACGCGAACTCGTTGCGTCAGGTCAAGTGGATTTTGCTGTTAGCTCTCTACTGGATACACCTGAAGATTTAGATTACTCCCCTTTTATTTCATACTCCCCTGTACTGATTACTCCTCCTGATCACCCCTTGTCGAAACTTGAAAGCGTAACCCTGAACGATATTGCAGAATATGGATTAATACTACCGCCTTCACAGTTTAGCAGTTGGAGTCTCATTAAGATGGTATTTGCCCTAAATGGCGCTCACTTTAAAGTAGCATTAGAAGCAGGCGGCTGGGAGGTGATAAAGCGTTATGTGAGGGTAGGTCTAGGTGTGTCAATAACAACGACTATTTGCATGACGGAAAGAGATGAGGGGGAATTCGAAATTATTCCTTTAGATAAGTATTTTCCGACTAGAAAATATGGTGTTATAAAGCGTAAGGATCATTTACTTTCATCACCAGCTAAACGGTTTATTGAAGTTTTACATGAGCATTATGGGTATGCCACTCAATAGCTATGGCTGATATGGTTTAGTCTAGCGGACAATTAATTAAGCATTTTTCAATGCCTTTTTCTCAAAGTCATTCGGACTCATATAATCACAACCGTAGTAAGCGTTTCTCAAAAAACAAATTATCTGCAACCCATATCCTTATTCTTGATACCCAAACGCAAAAGAATACTTGGATAATGCTTAGGAATTGATAATGCTTAGGAATTGATAATGCTTAGGAATTGATAATACTCAGGAATCACGCCACGTTTCTGATCAAGAATTGCCCGTCCGCTCCAGTCAATCAAGTTTTAAAGAGGCATATCAGAGCTGCCAGCAGTCTCGGTTAAGCTCTAGGATACTGTTAATATGATAAATCTACTCTTTACCGTAAGGTTATGATGTCTTACTAACCCACCTGATTTATATCAAATAGTATAAGGAGGCTGGTTAAAGGTAAAACCTCAAAATAATGGAGAATCATATGAATGACGTATTTTATGTATGGCTATTAATGGCAGCCATGGTTTCCTCGATATTAGGCTTATCAACCTTGTTTATTCATCTGAATTTTTAAAACTTCACCATTGGGGATTTCAAGATGCAAACAACACACAACAGGGCGCCTGTGTTTATCAATTCAGAACTTTCAAGAAGTCAGCAAACGCTCATATCAGAGAGACAAGAAGTGATAGATTTTGTTGAGGGCATCTCTATTAATTGCCTTTTCGCCCGATTACGGCGTTGGATGATTTTTTGCGATCCTCATGTATCCTTATACACTGCGGTTCTCAAAATTCATCCGCCTTGTACTCGAACGAAAATTCTAATTAATAGAGGTACCCTTGAGTCTATTCATAATTGTTTTCTACCGGATAAAGGTGTTATTAAAGCTGAAGGTTTACTCAACATTCTTAACTATGCGTTTGACTATAGGGGAGGCAAAGAATACTTGTATGTATTATTTCCTGATGGTCTTCTTTCAACATCTAGCGGGTTGGTAGATTTACCCAATGAGAAGATTCAGTTCCACCATAAATCAGCAGGAACAGCCCGTAGCTATAATGAACAGCAACTCCTTCCTGCTTGAATAGTAAGATATTTTTTTAAAAAAGAATCAGAATATAGCTGGTTCAGCAACTCATAACACTGTTGTGCCCCTAGCTACTGCGTCAGTAGTTAGGGGAAAGACAACAATCGATCAAGTCTGGCCCTTTCGATTTACTCAATCATGCACAAGCCGAAGAGACAGTGAGTCAGTTTGACTATTCGCACGGTCACCACCATTATTAAAGGTAATCGTCCAAACAAAGGTGCCTGTACCCGTATGAGGTGAGGCTGTCCAGGTTTCTCCTGATGTAGGTGTATCTGGAAAAGCATCCGTATCAATCGCAAAGTGGACTACGTCAAGCTTGGTGATGGAGCCCAATTCCTTCATATTAGGCACTCGCCAGACGACCCCGTTGTCATTCGCCACGGTTTGCGCACGCTGCAAGGCTTCCGCCCAAGTGAAGCTGCTAACATCTGAGCTATCTACGCTACACGATGCTGCCGCACTATCAAAAAGGTAGCCTTCTAAACACCTTTTCCAGATAAGACCCGTTATATTATCTGCTACCGTACCATTCCCCTGTGCGGTATAACGACTGGATGCATTCGTGGCTAACTTGGCTCCTCTGACTAAACGGACATAGCGAAGTTCATCTTTGATGATTCCGTGTGCTACGGTGAAATCATCAAAATACATTGTCCATGAAGAGTTTTCCTTAGTCACTGATGAGTTCGCTGTGGCGTAACCAAAACCTCTACCACGGGTTACATCATCATCACCGATCGTGAAGTTACTGCAATACGTTTGGTAGTCTGGGTCGCTTGCGGCACTGGCTTTGAGTGTGTACACGCCGCCGATTTGCTCAAAATAGTCGTAACATTGTACTTTGTAACTCGCTTGATTATTAGGGAAGTAATCACTATCAATATAGCTGACCCCTCCTTTGATTTGCATGTTATCCATCTTGAGCAAAGAACGTAGCTCTTCGCGCGAAGGGATTCGCCAGTCTGATGCGCCACATAATCCCGCTGTATTAACACGAGCTACATAGGCTTGGGTATTGCACAGTTTTGCGGTGTTATCCGGATCACTGGAATCGTAGCCAAAACAAACATCATCGCTACCGTTCACATTGCTGTTACTCACGTCGGCACGAATGGCAGTATTGGAAGGTCTGTCAAATCCGGGGATGGTCAGGTTTTCTGCCGTATTGAGAGTGTTATACCAGCTATAGACATCGTCCTTGTCGTGTAGGCCACTATCATTCGTCTTTACTTCCCAGATGAGACCCGTGACATTATCTTTAACACAGGAAGCCTGCCCATTACCTTGAAGCAGCGTACCGCTCGTGTCTATCTTTGTATAATCAAAGCCTGCATGACCATTGCTATTGTCATTGAACGTCACATCTCTTCCATGATTACCATCTTCAGTGCTGTCGGTGAAGCTGGTGATGCCAGTATCGTTGAGAGTTCCTGTGGGGTTGGCATCAGTAGCGTTAACTAGAGTTTCAATATAGTCTTCAATCACCGTCGCAGTGGTACGGGTAGCATTATTATCAATAGCTGATTCTATTAGTTCAGCTCCACGAAAGCCAAATAGGTATCTCAGTAGTAACAATGAGTCAGTTAATGGCTGGACACTTCCATCACCGTCTATATCAAAAGTTAGATCGCTTGACTTAGTGTTAATATAGGATTCTATTGATGCGCTAGTACAACGGGTACAGGTTGATTCTACGGCATTTAATATTAATGTATTGCCTGTAAAATTTAATGTGTATCTCAAGATCAACAAACCATCTGATAGTGGTTTGATACTTCCATCCCCGTCTGCATCTAATGATGAGGATACTTGCCCTGATGAGACATTGAGTGTTAATAGTAATAACACTCCTATAAGTATTTTCCTCATGTGATCATTCCCCGCTTTTCTGTTATATATATTAGCCCTACCTAAATATTATAAGCCCTACCAAAAGTTTTTTTCAGCAACTACTTTAATATATCCACATCCTATGGAGTGTGGATAGGTGTCAACTTGCCTAATGTTATCCATAACAAATAGCGAGCCTGTCAGTACAGTAACCAGTATAGCTTATGTAACGAGATGAAAAAAGCCTTGTGATCAAGTGTATGGTATTACAAGTTCAGGACTAAAGATCTGACATCTAGAGAATTCAGGAATTCAATTATCCTCAAATGTACCATAGAGAATTAATGAATGGCTTTCTAAAGTGAAGCCGTGTTCTTTGGCTATTTCTCGTTGCCTGATTTCAATCACTTCATCGGTGAATTCAATGATTTTTCCTGTTTTTAAGTCAACCATGTGGTCATGGTGGTCACCACGATCTAACTCAAACACGCATTGATCTCCATCAAAATTATGACGAATGACCATGCTCGCAGTTTCAAATTGTGTCAGTACTCGGTAGACGGTAGCCAGTCCAATCTTGGTGCCTTCAGCAAGCAAAGTATGATAAATCTCCTCGGCACTAAGGTGTCGATGTTCTGTTTCTTCTAGTAGGCTTAATATTCTTGTTCTTGGTTTGGTAACTTTTAAACCGGCCTGTCTAATGTCATTTTTATCCATATTAGGTCGCTCGATAAAATAGATTGGTGTGTCAAGTTTAACGTATAAAACGTCAAGAATCAGAAAATTGATTCATGTCATGATTTGAAGGATGTGTTGTTTTCCCGCTAAGTAGTTATTCCTATTCAGTATATTTATTTGAAACAGGTCGATATTGATAGTGTCTAATATTGTTGTAAATAGTAATTGTAATCATTTACGTTCTCGGCTAGTATGCCCTCCAGTCGATAGTGGTTATCATTTACTTATAGGGTATTTGAATGTTTCTATCATGTCACTGTGAAATTTTAACGAATTAAAAGGAAGGATTATGGATATGAAATCAATGCCTCTGGCTACAGTACTTGCAGTAGGGCTAGCTATAGGGTTTGGTATGGTGCCGATTGCAAATGCAGAAACAACGGAAGAAAAGGTACAGCGTTTACAGTCTGAACTGAATGCACTTGCAGATGTTGTAGAAAGTCAAAGTGCTAATGCTGGCGGTGGGGCAGCTTCGCGCACCAAAATTGGTGGCTATGGTGAGCTGCATTACAATAACTTGGAGTCGAAGGATGAATTGGATTTTCATCGTTTTGTTCTGTTTTTAAGCCATGAGTTTAATGATAGAACTAGTTTTTTCTCTGAGCTGGAGCTGGAGCATTCTATTGCTGGCGATGGCAAAGTAGGGGAGATCGAGTTAGAGCAAGCCTACATTGAGCACAAAATTACTGACACTCTCTCTGGAAAAGCAGGGGTGATGATATTGCCCGTGGGTATTATTAATGAGACTCATGAACCACCTACATTCTATGGTGTGGAAAGAAACCCTGTTGAGAAAAACATTGTTCCAGCTACGTGGTGGGCTGGTGGTATTGGCTTGTCTGGCCATAATGCGAGTGGATTAAGTGTTGATGCTCTGATTCATGAAGGGTTGGATGTTCCAGATAGCTTTAAAATCCGCAGTGGTAGACAGAAAACAGGTAAAGCGACAGCAAAAGATTTAGCCTTCACTGGACGAGTAAAATACACGGGTGTGCCAGGGTTAGAGCTTGCTCTTACAGGTAATTATCAGTCTGATTTTGCCCAGGGTGCAGCGCATGGCGGTGATGCTACATTAATCGAAACGCATGCTGTTTATAATAAAGGTCGCTTCGGTGTCAAAGCGTTGTATGCAAATTGGGATCTGGGTGGTGATGCAGCTAAAGCAGCCAACAAGGATAGCCAGGATGGTGCTTATATTGAAGCCAGCTATAAAATGACGCCTAAAATAGGTGCATTTATTCGTCAGTCACAATGGGATAATGGCGGCACAGGTGATACTGAATTCAAGCAAACGGATCTGGGTGTAAATTATTGGTTAAATGAAAATGTAGTATTCAAAGCGGACTACCAAAACCAGAGTCATGCTGATGATAGTAAAGCTTCTGATGGCTTTAATCTGGGTGTTGGTTACCAGTTCTAAATAGCATTATCATAATACGTGATAGCTCATGGCATTGCAGTCTCGCCGTCAAGGTAGGGATTTCGATGTCATTTGTTTGAAGGGCGAGAGTGTTATTTCGTTCAACTACCTCTACTTGAACCTATCAGCCATGTTGTAGTCAGATATCGAGTCAATGATAATAACACTCATTGTTATACTGTTTGTTAGATTAAGGAATTAAGCCATGCTAACTAAAATGAAGAGGGTTCACTCTAAAATATCCCTCTCTTTTATTATTAGTCTCATACTATTAATACTCTTTACTATGACGTTTAGTATGAAAAGCTATGCCGAGACGTATAAAACCACCGAAGTTTTTCTAAAAGAAAATTTTACTGGGAAAGTGCCTCCCGCAAAATATGTCTGGCTACGGGATGATTTAAAGAAAAAGGTTAATGCCATCTTGTCTCATCCTTATGGAAAGTTACGGGTGAGATATTGGATGTCTGGGAATAAGTCAGCATGGGTGCTCGAAGAAATAGGCAAGGAAAAACCCATTACCACCGGTATCATTGTTAATAATGGCAAGATTAGTAAAGCAGAAATTCTCGCCTTTCGGGAAAGTCGGGGCTGGGAAGTTAAATATCCTTTTTTCCTCAAGCAGTTTAGTCAAGCGAGCCTTAAAGGAAATAACCAGCTTGATAGAAATGTCGATGGCATCACAGGGGCGACTCTATCTGTTCGCGCGGTTACCAAGTTAGCTCGTATTGCATTACTACTTCATAAACACGAAAAGAAGAAGTAAACTGGTAGCGACATATGGATTAACTAAGGAAACTCTGAACAAGTCATGTCTTTCGGGGAGTGAGCCTGAAGAGACTGTGCAAGTATTAAGAAAAATCTCATTTGTAGGGTGTGCCGAGGTACGAGGCGCACCGTAAGTTATTGATTCATGGTGCGCCTCCTTCGTCGGCACACCCTACAAAGGAATACTTGCACAGTCTCTGAAGGCTCACTTCCAATGCAAAGGATTAATCAGGCTCCCTAGAGAAGGAATTCCACGCTCCTGAAAACTGAAGAAATAATAGAACCCTCATGACTGCTACCCCTCGAAAACCAAACCCTCGTCCTAAAAAAAGCTGGTTTAGATTATACTTCCTGCATCGTTATACAGGTCTAGCTGCAGCCTTTTTCTTGATACTCTTATCGGTGACGGGGATTCTTCTTAACCATACCGAAGCACTGAAACTACATCAGCATAACGCCACTTCCTCCTGGTTATTGGCGCTTTATGGTATTAAATCACCCGATATTGATACAGCCTACGTACTTACTATTAATAATAGTGATGCTTGGGTGATGGAGTTTGCAGGGGGAATTTATCTGCGTGACGCATCATTAAACTGTAAGCCTCCGTTAATAGGTGCAATGGCCACGGATGAGCTAATCATTATCAGCAACCCAACACAACTTTGTTTATTTACTCATCAAGGGGAATTAATAGATTATCTTCCCGCGCCTCAAAACAATACTGACAATAGCATCAATCGATTAGGGCTAAATAAAGCAGATAAAGCAGACAAGTCAGGTAAGCCAATAATTGACACGGTAAGAGGTCGCTATACCCTAAATACTGATTACACCGAATGGATCGCTACTTCAAAAGAGACACTCCCTACTATTGATTGGAAAGTATCAGCACTTCCCCCGTCTGCACTTACCCTGTCATTAAAGCAGGCGCACAAGGGTGAGGGACTACCTTGGGAACGCGTGATATTAGACTTGCATAGTGGTCGTATAGTTGGGCTTGCGGGCGTTTACTTTATGGATTTAATCGCCCTGTTGATGATCTTCCTGGCGGTTACTGGAGTGATGATGTGGGCCAAACGAAGAGCGGGTAGAAAAAGAAATGGGTAGCTCGAACATCTAAATGGCGGATTTTTCCATCTTGTAAATGCTTATCCCTACAAGGACTATAGAGCAGTCTATTTTGATGGTTCGTTATTATTGTTCACTATTGTATTCGCTACGATGATTTCGCGCTCATGGATGAGTGGTCAACAAACGGCTCTGTTTTTCATTATTCCTACCGCAAAAGCTAAATGACTTTCTTGCTTAATACTGCCGATATCAGTCTCTCCGCTGATCATTGTTTGCGACTTAACACCACTAGTAACTTCGCTAGAGAGTACGGATTATACAAATAATTGTCACAATACAAAGCTTCACATTGAACTGATTTTGAGAACTTACGCACAGCGAATAAATATTACTTATTAATAGATATAAATAATATTCTTTGCTTATATTGTAAAAACCAAATAAAGATGCTAAAAAGCGCACACGAAATGTGCTATGGTATCCCACTTTTATAAATACGAGGAGTTATTGATAATGATCACCACCAACCCTTTTGCCGAACTTTCGGCAATTATTCCCCCCGCCACGATGCAACTTTATGTTGTTGCAATGTTTGTGATGGTTGTGGGAGGCGTCATCATAGATATGATGCACAAGAAGAGTAAGGCATACTTTGACAGCCACACTGAAGCAATGAAGAAAAAAGCCAGCAAAGAAGTCAGTGGTGGTGAGAAAAATGCAATGCTTCTTAAGACAATCACCAGTGAAGTATTGACTTCATCTGAATTTTCTAACCAGAAACGTCGTTTGTCACACTTGTTAACGATGTATGGTTTCATTCTGTTTGTTATCTCTACCGTTATCTTGATATTTGGCTATGGCGCAGAGGCTTCAGCAGGTATCTGGCCTGTATTATGGCACCTTGGTGCATTAATGCTTTGTGTTGGTGGTTACTGGTTCTGGTTTGCACTTCGAGTAGACGTAGCTGCAGAAGGTAAGCGTTGGTATGAGCTATCCTTCCGTTCAGATGCATTTATCTTGTCATTACTTGCTATGTGTACCTTTGCTCTGCTTTGGTCATTGACAGGTTCACTATTGTTATTTGTTCTATTTATCGTTGCCAGCACTATTCTGTTTGGAACCGTAATTTGGTCTAAGTTTGCTCATATGTTCTTTAAGCCTGTAGCAGCTTATCAAAAGAAAATCATGGCGGCTGATGGATCACGTGAAGGACTACCTGAAATTCCTGATCTTAGCAGTGCGGAAGTACACGAAAAATTCCCTGACATTCCTCAGTACATGGGTGAAACCCCTCCTGATATGGGTCCTGGAATCAGACGCGAATCAGCGAACCATTATTAATTAATTTATAAAGCATAAGCTAAGAGGATTTATTATGCCTACATTTGTATATATGACCCGTTGTGATGGTTGTGGAGAGTGTGTTGATATCTGCCCATCTGACATCATGCACATCGATAAAACAATTCGACGCGCATACAACATTGAACCCAATATGTGCTGGGAATGTTATTCATGTGTTAAAGCATGTCCACATAACGCTATTGACGTTCGTGGTTATGCCGACTTCACACCATTAGGATCAAGCGTTCGTGTAAAGCGTGATGAAGAAAAGGGTGTTATCGCCTGGAGAATCATCTTCCGTAACGGAACGAAAGATTGGGAGCTGTTAGCTCCTATCACTACGAAACCTTGGGGTACCGCTATTCCTGATCTTAATCAGGCTGCTGCGCCTAGTGATGATATGCGCAACAGTAACCTTCTTTATAACGAGCCGAAGTATATTCGTCTTGATGAAGGTGGCTTGCATACTCTGGAATCCAATAAACTAGTAATGAAAGAAGGAGTGTATTACTAATGGCTTACAAGACTATTGTTGAAGACAATATTGATGTATTAGTTGTAGGTGCTGGCTTAGGTGGTACCGGAGCAGCATGGGAAGCTAGATACTGGGGCAAGGACAAGAAGATCATTATTGCTGAAAAAGCAAATATTGATCGTTCTGGTGCTGTTGCTCAGGGTCTATACGCAATCAACTGTTACATGGGTACTCGCTTCGGTGAGAACAACCCTGAAGATCACGTACGTTATGCACGTATGGATTTAATGGGTATGGTACGAGAAGATTTGTTATTTGATATGGCTCGCCACGTAGACTCGGCTGTTCACCAGTTCGAAGAGTGGGGCATGCCCATCATGAAAGATAAAGAGACAGGTAACTATCTACGTGAAGGTCGCTGGCAGATCATGATTCATGGTGAATCATACAAGCCACTTGTTGCTGAAGCTGCTAAAAAATCAGCAGATAAAGTATATAACCGTATTTGTGTTACGCATCTTTTAATGGATGACAACCAGGAAAACCGCGTTGCCGGTGCTGTTGGTTTCAATGTACGTACAGGTAACTATCACGTATTTAAATCGAAGGCTGTAGTTGTTGGCGCTGGTGGTGCTTCAAATATCTACAAGCCTCGTTCAGTAGGTGAAGGCGCAGGTCGTGTTTGGTATGCACCTTGGTCATCGGGTTCTGCTTACGGCTTAATGATTGATGCTGGCGCAAAAATGACGCAAATGGAGAACAAAATTGTTCTTTGTCGTTTTAAAGATGGATATGGCCCAGTTGGCGCTTACTTCCTGCATCTGAAGACTTATACGCAGAATGCAGAAGGTGAAGAGTATGAATCAAAGTGGTTCCCTGCTCTGTCTAAAATGGTTGGTAAAGAATACCTGGATACAGAAGGTCAACATTTATCGCATAAACCAATCCCTACTTGTTTGCGTAACCATGCATTCATCAATGAGGTAAATGCTGGTCGTGGTCCAATTTACATGGTCACTACAGAAGCATTCCAAGACCCACATCTTGAAGAAATCGGATGGCATAACTTCTTGGGAATGACAGTAGGTCAGGCAGTACTTTGGGCGGCAACCGATGTTGACCCTAAATACGAAAACCCTGAGCTTACAACTTCTGAGCCTTACGTCATGGGATCTCACGCTACAGGTTGTGGCGCATGGTGTTCAGGACCTAAAGATATTTCTCCTGATGAGTACTTCTGGGGTTATAACCGTATGACTTCTGTACAGGGTTTATTCGGTTGTGGTGACGCTGTGGGTGGAACACCACATGCATTCTCATCGGGTTCGTTCACCGAAGGTCGTTTAGCCGCAAAAGCTGCCATTGAATATATCAATGATGGCAAAGCAGACGGTATTACGGTTTCTGATGCACAGGTACAGAAGCGTAAAGAAGACGTCTATAGACCTATGGAAACCTATAAGATCTATCGTAATGCGATTACTGCGGGTTCAGTTAACCCACACTACATCAACCCAAGACAAGGTCTCGATCGTTTGCAAAAAATGATGGATGAGTATTGTGGTGGTGTAACAGTCAGCTATATGACTAACGGCAACCTTCTGACTATCGGTCTTAAGAAGCTTGGACTTCTTGCTGAAGATTGGGAAGGTGGTATGGCAGCAGAAGATATCCATGAGTTACTACGTGCATGGGAACTTAAACACCGTATATTGACATCTGAAGCTGTTATGCAACATACACTGTTCCGTGAAGAGACACGTTGGCCTGGTTATTACTATCGTGGAGATTACATGAAGCTTGATGATAAAAACTGGCATGTACTCACGGTTTCTCATCGTAACCCGGAAACTGGGGAATATACGATGGAGAAAGCACCTCTTTTCCATCTAATTGATGATGAAGATAGTGAAAAAGAAGGTGACAAGAAAGCGGCTTAAATAAGCCCGTGAAATTATAGTGGGGGGCAAGATCAATTTGTCCTCAGCTATATTGTCAGAACTAAAAAAGGCCAATATTCATTTATTGGTCTTTTTTTATTTGCACAGCTAATATATAACCGTTGTGCAACATTGGCCTAAGAGCTTACCCGTGCATAGAAATTGTAACGAGAAAGCTTCCTAGTTGGCCTCCAAATTTTGAGTAAGCAGGAAATAAAATGAATATCACAGAAAGAACCGATGAAGAATTGTTCATGATAGCCAAGCCTTGGTGGGAAGATCTTATTAAATACTCTAATAATAAGAACTATCTGATGTTCATCAAAAACTTTGCTCGCGCCTTGCGTGAAAGTGCTAATGAAATGGAGATAGGTAAACAGTTTGCACGTAGCGATCTGGCGCATAACCTGTCTAAAGAATATGAAGTACTAGGAACTATCCGTCGTGGTGACTACGTTACCGTTCTTTTTAAACAAAAACACAAAAAGAAGGAAGGTGAGTGGTTAGGAAGAATGGTATTGGGTTTCGACAACGATGAAGTGAAAATCTTTAGCGTTTCCATATTCTAAAATATTATTACAACCTGAAAGCATTTGAAGTCATTTAGGACTACAACTTCAGGTTCTCATTCCCTTTTTTGTGAGTCAGCATGAAAATCGCTATTGAAGAAAGCAAGTTTATCGAACTTAAGTATCAGGTTATTGACGAAAAGTCAGGTGACACCCTTGTAAATATTGAATACCCCATCAGTTTCGTTCACGGAGCTAATGATATTTTATCCCCAGAAGTCTCGGCAGCACTGGACGGCAAAGTGATAGGTGATGTGATCGAAGTGCCGATTGATTGTAATCAGTTATACGGCCCTAGAGATGAGTCATTGGTTTTTACTGACAACATCGAAAATGTGCCTAAAGAATTCCACGAAATTGGCTTGACGATTACTATGGAAAATGAAAAGGGTGAACCCAAATCATTCATCGTCACTCGGTTTGATGACAAAACACTAACGGTCGATGGTAACAACCCACTTTGTGGTAGAAAAGTTATTTTTAAGCTTGAAGTGTTAAACGTGCGTGAGGCAACGTACGAGGAGATTGAATCCGGTGGCAAAGTAGGTGAAGAAACTGATATTGAAGAAATTCTTAATCAGGTTTGAGTTACGCTAACTAGTAAACACTTTTACAAACAAGTAGAACCCGCAAGGTAATAAACATGTCAGAGAATTCAATAGCCGCCTTTGAGAATATCGTTGCAGAATTAAAGCAAAGCCATCTTCCAACGGAATGGGCTTCAGCTCGAAATACACTTGCCAGCGAATTAAATCTACTAGGTCAAGATAAAGCAGAGAGAGAAAGGCTTGAAAAAGCAGTTACTAACCTTAAACAAAACCTAGAAGAAAGCAGTATGGAAGAAAACCCTCAAGAGTGGGCATCTCTGAACACTAATCTTGCGGGCACACTACAAATACAGGCACAACTCGAAGTATCAGATAACCTTACTTTGCTGAACAACTCCGTAGACGCCTATAAAAATGTCTTAATGGTATTGAGACCTAAACAGACTCCAGCAGAATGGTCATCAGCTTTTAATAACATTGGTCTAGTTTTTCAAGCTATTGGAGAGCGTTCAAAGGGTACTCGGTCACTAGAGAAATCCATAGCCACCTTTAAAAATGCATTAACTCAAAGAAGCCGTGAAGACATGCCTAAAGAGTGGGCAGCTTGCCAAAATAACATGGGCGTTTCGCTACAGATTCTTGCGGAGATACGTCAGGACATCCCTACACTGGTAGAAGCTATTGAAATCTTTCAGGATGCACTTCAACCCATTACTCAAGAAACATGCCCTGTGGGTTGGTTTATTATTAAGGCTAATCTGGCTGCGGCACAAATAGTATTAGCAGAACCCGTTAGTAAGAGTGATATCGCACGTGAAGCTGTCGATAATTTTGAAGATATCGTCACTTTTTTCAAAAACGCGAGAGATATTGAATATCTAAAGCTGGCAGAGCAATACCGTGATAATGCACAAGTCGTATTACAAGGTTTAACGTAACGATTTAGCCCCGATACCGCCACCTAAAGACCTATTTAAGGAGGAAAACATGTTGACAATGAACGAATCAAGAGTCTATTTTTTACTAGCAGGTTACAACTTTGAGCCAGATGACATCACAAAGATTATTGGCATAAAACCTACTTCTGTCAACAGGGGAGGGGCATCAGGAACAGAAGGCGTTCCAACGACCAGTTCATGGGAGTTTTCAAAGGACATCAGTGAAGATGATGAGGCTGATGTTTATACGATAATTAGAAAGTTTATCTCAAAAATGGAGCCTCTCGAAGAAAAGATAGTGGAAGCAACCAAGGCTTTCAATTTAGTACCCAAACTCGGTGTCGTACTATCGATACCCGCAGATCTAGACGAACCTGTCCCAGAGGCTGGCTTCAGTGGCAGATCGGTGACGTTTCTGGCAAAAGTCGGAGCATTTATAGATATAGAAATCTGTAGGTGTTGAGCAATGTATTAATTGTCCCTACGAGCCTGTGAGTAATTGCTATGTAAATACTTTTGGGGAAATTAATATATCTATGCCCTAGCCTACGGTGTCACTAATCAAAGCCGATAAGAAACAGGAATAATATAACGTATTGATTGTTTCGTAATCCCTGCGGGAAAGGCTGGAAACCTCCCTACCTGTTTGACAGCCTGTAAAGTTGCATTATCTAGACGACTAAATCCGGACGATTGCACAATACGCAGATTAGCAATGACTCCATTTTTGTTAAGCGTAAAACCTACCTTTGTAACGCCTTGTTGTTGCCTTCTTTTGGCGCGACGAGGGTAATTCTTTTTTTGTTCAATTTTCTGTTGCACACTTCTGCCGTATTGTTTTTCCAGCTGGGGGTTGTTCGTAACAGGGGGTGTTGGCTTAGGTGCTGGCCTCTGTTGTGTTTTAGAGTGTGCGACGGGGTTTGTTACACCAACAGGTCTATTAGTTGTTACTGAGTGTTTAGGTTGAGACTTAGGCTGAAATCTAGCTTGAGACTTTGGCTGCTGCTTTTTTAGTGCCCTCACAGGATGTGAGGTCGGTCTCTGCTGTTTTGGTAGAGCTTTTTTAGGCTTTTTCTTAGCCAGTTTTTTCTTGGGCAATTTGCTGATAGCCTTCTTTTTATACTTTTCTTTGTTGGGTATGGCTTTAGTTTCAGATTTTGGTTTAGATGCGGGTTTAGATTTGTTAGCAACTGCTTTTTCCGCTGGCTTGAACATAGCGATGTTAATAACAATATTTTCAATGGGTTTAGGTTTCTCATCTGTTTTGTAAGAGATAATAGCTCCCCATAATCCCGCATGGATCAGTGCTGAAACAACAAAAGCTAAAAAAGAATAATGGAGTCTGGAATGCATTGCATCGTCCTAAACTAAACTAAGTGGAGGGCTATTTTTCGGATGGAGTCGCCAACTGTTGAGTAATAATGGAGAATTTTTCTAACTGGAGTCGCTTGAATAAATCAAGAATAGTAACAAACTGACCAAAATCTACCGCGTTATCAACTCGGAGAGCAATCGTGGTGGTCTTCTCTAGTTTTTTTAGGGCTTTTTCCAAATCCTCAATGCTCATTCTGTTTTCGTTGTAATGAATCTCAGCATTTTTATTGATAGCTATTTCTACCCCCTTGTTATTGGCAGTATGTGTTTCTTCTGCAGAACTGGTAGGGACGTTGATATCCAGTTTATTAGTGGCAACAAAGCTAGCTGTGGTTAAGACCACAGCCAACAACACCAACATAATGTCAATAAACGGAATAACATTAATCGTATCAAAGCGCTTCATGTTTCCTCCATGAAAGTCGGCTGAAGTAGGTTGAGTAGATCGAGAGGTATTCAGTAAGCATGATGTATAGCAACACGTTATACAGCACGATGGTTTTTCCAACGGGCAATAATCATATCAACACGTCGCAGCAAACCGTTATAAGCAAGAATGGCAGGAATAGCGACAACCAGCCCCCCGGCAGTGGCTTTTAGCGCCATGGCTAACCCGGTCATAATATTCGCAGTGTTTATTTCTCCACCTTTACCCAGATCATAAAAAGTAATGAGAATACCTAAAACAGTTCCAAGCAAACCGATGTAAGGTGCATTAACTCCCACGGATGAAATGGTCGTTAACCCCCGTGTGAGAGCGATATTCAAGTCTTCCTCAAACTGAAAATCAGCCAGTTGTACACGTCGATAATAAAACCAGCGTTCCAGAGTAAACCAGACAACTAAAAAACTCATAAAGCCTAATATACCGAAAACTCCGTAATCAAGATTAGCTTTAAGTATTTCCACTATTTCTATCTCCATCTATTTATTATGCGATCTTTTTCTGCACAGTCATAAATAATAACCGTTACCGTTTGTAGCGTGTTATTTTGACTTGGGGCTAATTATCAATGAAAACATTCCAAAACACACATTTTATTATTACTGTCCATTTTAGTGGAGTGGCATTATCCAGAAAAAAGTGACTAATTGTAAACTATTAGTTATAAAAATTAGCAAGATAACTATTTCTCTAAATAAGCCAGACTCGTGTAAAGAGAAGTGTGGAGGATAAATAGATTACTATCTGTGTGTTTTATATATCACTGAATCGTCAAGTGAATAGATATTATCACGTAGAAATGATAATTATTATTGATTAAACCTTATAGCGTCACTACTATATGTGAATGACTAGTGGGCACCTCTATTAATTAGAATTCTCGTTCGAGTACAAGGCGGATGAATTTTGAGAACCGCAGTGTATAAGGATACATGAGGATCGCACGACTGCATGGATGCAGAAGGTAGGGCAATGCAGGAGCAACTTGCCGAGAAATTTATCCAACGCCGTAATCGGGCGAAAAGGCAATTAATAGAGGTGTCCTAGTGTGTACCTCTACTAATAGAGAGGTTCTAGTGTGTTAATCAAGAACAGATGGCTGCCACTACAAAAGGCAAGTCAAAACAGAAGGCAAAATTTATTATGGTGCTCAGTTCACTAGAAAAAGGAAAATCTGCAATTATCACTGCGATCAATGCAGATAAAGAATTAAAAAATCGTTTTAACTCTTTTGGACTTGTTAAGGGTGCCACTGTTTCTGCAGAACGGTATTCGCTGGCAAGGCAAACAATGGAAATTCGTATTAATAAAACACGTATGGCGCTTCGTCTCTCGGAGGCAGCAAGTGTGGAGGTAGCTGCGTGAAAACGATTAGAGTTGCTTTAATCGGTCAGCCGAATGTTGGCAAGAGTTTTCTAATCAATTCGGTCGGCAGGGTCAAACTTCGTGTGGGGAATTTTAGCGGTGTCACCGTTGAGAAAAAAACCGTTCAATTCAGCCGTGATGGCTACGATTTTGAAGTCACTGATTTACCGGGTTGCTATTCTCTAACTGAATACACCATAGAAGAGCGTGTAACAAAGCAATTTCTGGAAGCAGGGGATTATGACCTGATTCTCAATGTGGTGGACTCTACCAACATTGAACGTAACCTGTATTTAACAATGGAGTTACTTGCACTCAATCAAAAAATCGTCGTTGCACTTAACATGCAAGATGAGGCGGTAAAAGAGGGTGTACACATTGATGAAGAGCAGCTTAGTAAATTACTCGGTGCGTCTTGTGTTAAAACCTCTGCGCTACTAAAAACGGGCATTGATGATTTAATCACAACTCTCATCCAGACATATGAACAACCACAGCATCCATTACATCTGCAATTTGGGGATGTTTATGAGGAAGAAATTGCTCATATTGTTACTTTTCTAAAAGACAAGCACTACAACGTCGAACAAAACGTCGAACAAGGTGCTAACTTCGTCACAAATTTACCTCTGGCTACTGAGCAAAAATTAAAAACAATCGCCATTAAGTTACTTAACGAAGATAAACAAACTTATCAGCATTTCCATGATCAGCCGATCTGGACAGAATTACAGCCTTTACTCAATAAGTCCTATCAGCATTTGTACCTACACTACAAAACCAATGACCTCGATGAAATTTTCAATGAAGAAAAAAATGCATTAGCAAAAGGTGCTGTCAAAGAATCCGTAATCTTTGATACCGCGTCCGAAACGAATCTAACCGAAAAAATTGATACCGTACTGACCAACAAGATTGTTGGACTACCTATCTTTTTATTTTTAATGTGGGGCTTATTTCAGATAACCTTTGAATGGGGCAGCATTCCGATGGACTGGATTGATGCTTTCTTCGGCATGTTAATTGATGGCACGAAATCCTTTTTGGGAGATACACAACTGGCATCCGTTATTGCGGATGGTGCGATTGCAGGTGTTGGCGCGGTGGTATTGTTTCTCCCCAATATTATTATCCTGTTTACCGGGATCGCCTTGCTGGAAGCTACAGGCTATATGGCGCGAGTGGCTTTTTTACTGGATGGCTTTTTTCATAAATTCGGGCTGCACGGCAAGTCGTTTATACCCTTGGTGAGTGGCTTTGGCTGTTCTGTACCTGCTTACATGGCAGCAAGAACCCTAAAGAACGACAGAGATCGTCTGCTGACGTTGTATATCATCGGCTTTATGAGTTGTGGCGCAAGGTTACCTATTTATGTGTTGTTTATCGGTGCTTTTTTTGCCAAAGAATATGCGGGAAATATCCTCTTTGCGATATATATTATAGGGGCATTAATAGGGATTTCTGCTGCCAAAATACTGAAAATGACAGTATTTAAAGGTGATGACGAGCCTTTTGTGATGGAAATGCCAAGGTACCGTATGCCTACGCTCAAACTGCTTTTTCACACGGTTTCTGAAAAAGCCATGATGTACCTGAAAAAAGCAGGTACTTATATATTAGCTGCTTCTATCCTGATCTGGTTTGCCAGTAACTATCCTAAATATCCTGAGATTGACGCACAGTATCAGACTAAAATAGAACAAGCCGTTCAAGCCAATAATGAAGAACAAGCAACGAATCTGGGTAATGAATTATCACTTTATAATTTGGAAAATAGCTATCTCGGTCAGTTAGGTCATGCGACTGAGTTTTTCTTTAAACCGCTGGGTTACGACTGGCGGATGACCGTAGCACTTGAAACGGGTCTGGCCGCCAAGGAAGTAGTGGTCGCTACGCTGGGTGTGTTATATGGACTGGGTGACGAGCAAGATGAAGAAAGTGCGAGTCTGGTAGATCGGATAAAATCCAACATAGCATTACCCGCAGCGGTTTCATTTATCGTTTTTGTGATGATTTACTTTCCTTGTCTGGCAGCTTCCATGGTCTTCAAACGTGAAGCAGGTGGCTGGAAGCACTGGGGATATTTATTGGTCTTCACAACCGTGACTGCCTGGGTGTTTTCATTCCTAGCCTTTAATGTAACCACGGTCTTAATAGGATGAAAGAACTGACTCTAGAATTTTTATACAACTTTTGGGCGCTACTGAATGCTATCGCCTTTTTCATCCTGTTGGGTGTGTTGATTGCTGGCGTCTTTAAACTATTGCTTCCCGATGCTTTTATTAAAAAACATCTAGGCCAGCATAACTTCATGGCAAATATTAAAGCGGCTGTATTGGGTATTCCCCTGCCGTTATGCTCTTGTAGTGTCATCCCTTTTATTAGTGCTCTAAGAAAAAGTGGTGCTTCAAAAAGTGCAACTCAAACCTTTTTAATTGCGACCCCGATAACCGGAGCCGATTCCATTATGGCAACCTATGGTGTGTTTGGATGGGTGTTTACGGTGTATCGATTGCTCTCTTCCGTTACCATTGCGCTTATTGCAGGGGTGCTTACGCTATTTTTCGAAAAGCAGGAAGATGAAAGTCCGCTCACCGAGACTAAGTCTTCCGTTGTGGGTAAACCCTTGAACATCAAAGTGGTGAAAGCAGAAGATAAACAAAGCCTGTTTATGAAAATTCTGTCCTATGCTTTCGATGATATTTTTAAGGACATCGCCCGATCTTTAATGATCGGGGTGCTAATCGGCGCATTAATTGTGACTTTTATGCCAGAGAACCTTTCTCAATATATTTCATCTAGCTCCTTCTTAAATTATGCACTGGTATTGCTTGTTTCGATGCCCTTGTATGTTTGTGCAACAGCTTCTATTCCATTAGGACTTTCTTTACTCACTGCGGGATTCTCACCCGGTGCCGCGTTTATCTTTCTAACCGCAGGGCCGGCTACTAACACCGTGACAATGAGTGTTGTGTTGAAGACATTAGGGAAAAGATCCTTGATTATTTATCTTTCATCCGTATTGATAGGTAGCTTGCTGTTTGGGTTTATCCTCGATAGCTTCTTCTCAGACAGCTTGTCAGCAATCAATATCCTCAATATACATGGCGAAGATCCAGGGTTTATTGCCCAAGTGTCATCACTCATCCTGTTGTATTTATCGTTTAAATATATCTTTGATAAAAACGCGAAAATTGTGGGTGGGGGTGGCTGTGAAGAGGGTGGTTGTGGCGGAGGAAGTTGTTCGAGTTAGTTACAGGTAGTTTGAACTCCGTTTACCTGGAACCACGATCAAAACAATCAAACCCGATGCTATCATTGCCATAGATGCCAACCAGAAAGGCGTTGCTAGGCTCTGAGTCCATTGTGCTACTAGCCCCATGGTTAGCGCTCCAACCGCATATCCAAGATCACGCCAGAAGCGATAAACACCTAAAAGCGTGCCGCGTTGTCTTGCCGGGCTGAAATCAGCAACAGCCGCTCCCAAGGTTGGATATAACATAGCCATTCCGATGCCAATCAGCGCAGCTTCCAACGTCCACAAAAGCACACTCTGTGTTAGTGGAATCATTATTAACCCGATACCACAAACCCACATACCCCCCACAATTAAAACCTTTCTACCGATTTTGTCAGAAAGCGGCCCTGTAATCAGTTGAGAGCCTCCCCACACCAGTGCATAAACCGAGATAATGGCACTGCCTTGAAGCAAACTGATGTCTTGTGAGAGAAAATACACCGGTAAAAATATCCATACCAGAGCATCGGTAAATTTTTCTACTAATCCAGCCTGATTTAATGCCAACAGCGTTTTATCATTCCAACTAGCGTGTATAAATAATTGCCCCAGCGTCTGCGACTCTTGTTGGAAATCCATTTTTTGGGTATTCTGATGATGAGCTTCTGCCCACGGTATTGTTTCCCTGATGGTAAAAATAGCGAGGAGTAAACCCAGCAAGATGACGACCCCTCCAAACAGAAACAATCCTTGGCGTGCCCCTAAGAGATCAACGAAATAAGCCGTTATCACTCCCGCAATGGCAACGGCAGCATAGCCGGAAAATTCATTAATGCCATTGATCAAACCTTTTTGATCCAAGCGTGCCAAATCCAACTTGCTATTCATCGTCATTGACCAACATAGGCCTTGATTAATGCCCAATAATAGAGTCGCAGCAACAATCCAGCCCCAGCTTGGGGCATAGAGGATCATAAAGGGGATAGGAATGGCGATTAACCAGCCTGCTATTAGTATGCGCTTGCGACCATAACGATCACTAAAACGCCCTGCTAATAAATTCATTACCGCTTTAACAACTCCAAATACGACGACAAAAGAAGTGAGTAATAAAAACTGCTGTCCTCCTAAACCAAATTCAGTATCAGCTAGTCCAGGGATCACCGTGCGTGTCATTCCAATGGTTAAGCCAACCAAAAACACTTGTATGAGTTGTAACAGGATTTGTGAGCGGTTGTTATCAATGCCGTGTTGTATAGCTTGAGTAGTCATAGGAAAGGGTTAGGGTTAGATTAATGGATGAGGTGAGGGTTGAGGTAAAGTTGCAGAATAAGTGATTCCATGTAATTATTCAATCAATCAATTGAATGATATAAAGAGATGCCCATGTCTGCACTTAGATCGCCACTTAGCCCCTCACTTAGACAAGGAGTCAACCAGCAACTAGCCCTCATAGCTCAAGGTTTGGCATCTGAAAAAAGATTAGAAATGCTGGAATATCTCGCTCAGACTGAGCGATGTGTCGATGAGCTTAGCCATCTTGCCGGGTTAACGGTTGCTAATACTTCACGACATCTACAGGTTTTGAAACAGGCCGCTTTGGTGGTTGTTCGGCGTGAAGGCAAACGTCGTTTTTATCGGTTAACAGGTGACGATGTGGTGACTTTGGTTGCCAGCCTCAGAAATACCGCTGAGATTCATCTGGCAGAGGTGGAACGTTTGATGGGAAGCTATTTCACTCAAAAGGATGCACTGGAAGCTATTAGCGCAGCTGAATTGTTAGAAAGAACTCAGCAAGGGGAAGTCACGGTACTGGATATTCGTCCTGAAAAAGAATTTGCTGCCGGGCATTTACCGCATGCGATTAATATCCCCCCTGAGAAAATTGCACAACGTATTAGCGCATTAGATAATACCCAAACCATTGTTGCCTATTGTCGTGGTCCTTATTGTCTCTACTCCTATGATGCCGTGAAGTTGCTACTTGAAAAGGGCTTTACAGCGCAACGGTTAGAAGAGGGATTCCCCGAATGGAGAGCCGCAGGTTATCCCGTACAATACCCCAAAGAAAACAACGTCGATCAGATATGAGGAAAACATTATGTTTTTAGTGCAGAGACAAGTCCCCAGTAATACCTCCTCGTTGGCTTATCTATTCGGTTGTGGCGGTAAAGGAAAGTCGATTGCTGTTGATGTGCATCTTGAAGATGTTGATTGGTTCATTGAACAGGCCAAGCTTAAGGATGTTGATATTAATTATGTAGTTGATACTCATATCCATGCGGATCATCTGTCGGGTGGACGAGAACTCGCACAGCAAACGGGAGGTGAGTACATGTTGCACGAATCAGCCATTGCTGATTTTTCATTCACTCCTTTACAGGATGACGATGAATTAGTTATCGGTAATGTCAGCGCAAAAATCTTGCATACTCCTGGACATACAGCCGACAGTATTTGTTTGCTAGTGAGTGATAATAGACGTAGCTCAGAACCCTGGTTTTTAATGACCGGGCATACCTTGTTTGTCGGCAGCACAGGACGACCAGATTTGCAGGGTCAGGAAGAAATGATGGCAGGAGTGTTGCATGATTCCTTGCATGATAAAATATTGCCACTAGCGGAATACATTGAAATTTACCCTGGAGCACAAGCCGGTAGCGTCTGTGGCGCAGGGCTTTCGGCGAAGCCTGTTTCCACATTGGCTTTTGAGAAACGCTTTAACACCACCTTAAGCTATAATAGAGATGTATTTATTCAATCTATACTATCCGTACTAAAAGAAATACCTGATCAACCTGCTGATATGGAAAAAATTATTCAACGCAATAGCAAAATATAGCAAAATACAATCTGATTACTCATCGGGAAAGTGGCATTTGTGTATAAGTAGGGTTAGACAAGTGTGTCATCAGGAAACATTCGACCTTACTCTACCTGATAATTAACCGTAAACATCACATTGCGATCAGGCATATTAAAACCATCTTTGGTTTGATATTCCTTATCTAACAGGTTATTGATTTCTGCTTTCAGTTGTAAGTGTTTACTCAATTGGTATCTAGTACGCAGATCAGCAGTCGCATAGCCTGGAACCACATTGCTAAAAGTGCCTTTTGCGCGTTTGCCTTGTGCGAGTAGCGTGCCACCAATAGCGAACTTGCCAAAGTCACGATCAAGGTTCACTTTCAGAGTTTGCTTAACACGGCTCTCTAGCGTATTACCCGTGCTAACATCTTTTGGGTTTAGCAAAGTCAGATTCGTGTTGAGTTGAAGGTTGTTAATTGATTGGCTGTAATCTAGCTCTAAGCCATCAATGCGTGCTTTATCTACATTTTGTGCTTGAAAGCTGAAAGTAACCGGGTCAATCAACACTGCTGCGATAAGGTCACTTACTTGAGTGCGGAAGATATTAGCGTTTAACCGTCCCTTACCGATAGTCGTGCGTAGCCCAATTTCAAAGGTATTAGATTCCTCAGGGTTCAGGTCGGCATTACCAAAATTTGGAAAGTAGAGTTCATTAAAGACCGGAGCTTTGAAAGCTGTTCCATAAGATGCAGTGAGCCTGCTTTTGGTGCCCAGATCACGACCCACTGCAATGCCACCTGTGGTGTGTGTTCCAAAAGCTTCATTGTCATCTGTTCTGAGAGAAAGCTGTAAGTCATGCGCACCTATACTGCCTTGATATTCTGTAAATATTCCGGTGTTTGTACGACTGTTTTCGGTATAAGCAGTGATGCTATCTATCTGGTCTCGTTGGTGATCGATACCCACTGTTAGTTGTGACTGGGTATCCCACGAGAAATCGTTCTGCCAGTTGATTTGTTGACGTTTGGTATTGAAAAAACCCGGGAAACTATCAAATGTTTCTGATTCATCACGATATTCGCCAAGGGAAAGGCTGCTATCCCAGAAGGATGTAAATTCAGTATTGAGTGTTAGTCCCAGATTCTTTTGTAAAAAACTGTTGTACGAAGAACGGGTGGCGTCACCAAAATCATCATATTCATTTTCGCCTTCTGCATACAAGGCACTGAATGAGATGTCGGTTTTATCCGTGAATTGATGCTGTAACTGCATATTAACGCCAGTATTGTCATGACCGTCTTTGTCTGGATTGTTAGTCACTCGTGCATCGATGCCATCAGTATCAAGATAGCTTGCATTAATACTGTAATGGGTTTTTTCATTGCCCAGTGAAGTACCGACAGAGACTTTTTGGGTGTCAAAGCTACCTGCGGATGCTGAGGCATGCCATGAGCCAGATTTACCTTTTCGGGTAGTGATGCTTACGATGCCACCAATCGCATCTGATCCATATAATGATGAACGTGGACCACGTACAATTTCGACACGTTCAATCATGTCGGCTGACAATAGCGACCATGCCATGCCACCAGTGGTAGTAGAACTTGCACGGACGCCATCAATCAGCACGAGTACATGATCGGATTCTGTACCACGCATATGCAAACTACTGTCTTTTCCAAGCCCACCACGAATGGTGACATCAACACCTGTGGCGTACTTTCTAAGGACATCAATAATGGTTGTTGCTTGAGATATCTCAATCTCTTTGCGTGTGATAACGGTTGTGGCAGCTAGAGCCTGGTCAACTGTTTGTGTTGTCCGGCTGGCAGTCACTACGATCTCTTCAAGTGCTGTCGGTATTGACTCGTTAGCTACTTCTTGCGCTGGTTCTTCCGCAAAGAGCAGAGAAGGCATTAGAGAAAACATTAATAATAAAGGGAATGATGCGCCGAAGGTTAGAATTTGTCCGCTGAGGGATAGAATTTGTTCGCTGAAGGCTAGAATTTGTTCGCTGAGGGCTCGGGCACGTAAAATTGGGTTTACTGGATACATGGGGTATAACTCCTGAAACTACGCCCGCCGCGTAGTCAAATTAAAGTAGTGCAAATAAAAATGTTGTTAACTATGAATGACATTCACTAAGGAACAACTGAGACTTAATCAAAGGTTCCATAAAACAACTCGGTATTTTCCATCGTCCTTCAGGCCGGTATCCGGACTTATGAGATATATGAACTTGCACCTTCCCATGTCATTAATATTATTTCTGGAGGTGAGCCTTCAGGCTCGCATACGGTGCTGATAAACAGTCATCATTGGCGAGACTAAATCTCACTTCCAAGATTAAGACACAGTGGTATTCACAAGTTTTTACTCACTTACCGTTGCGGGGGCAGTGCTGGAATCGTAACTTAATCAGAGTTTCCTTAAGCTTCTGTTAGGAAATGTGGGTTACTCACCAGCTTCCCGTTTAACGTGGTCAATCTAGTGTTATGACTAGCTATGACCGATGCACCTGAAAGCGGAGCAAAAGTACGTAACTTCAGAGTGATTGTCAATGAGTTTCATCGTTCACATCTGACAAAACGGTTAGAACCGCCAGCTAGAAGTCGCAGTTGAAGTTGCATTGAATTGCAGTTGAACGGTGAGTTCATCATAATTCTTTGAATAATCGAACAGTTCCATGTTTTTAAGCTACAATATCCGAGGAAAATAAAACGCATGAGCAACATGCATCTAAACACAAAGGAGATCAGAATGAGTTTGATGGGAACATTAGGAAGAGTCGCTATGGGTATTATAGTAGCCAAAGGCGTAGGTAAAGTATTAGGAGGTGGATCATCAGGTGGCGGCGGCTTACTGGGGAGCATTTTAGGAGGTGGTGGCAAACAAAGCCAAGGCGGTGGTGGTTTAGGCGGGCTCGCTGATCTACTCGGTGGTGGTGGGAAAAAAGGCGGTGGTCTTGGAGGTTTAATGGATTCACTGGGTGGTAATTCACCGGATAACCCATTCGGAAATTTGCTCAATGAGAGCCTTCAAGGTAACGAACTAGAATCGACACCAGAACAGGAAGATCAAGCAAGAGTTATGCTTCGTGCAATGGTTAGCGGGGCAAAAGCAGATGGTAAAATAGACGCCAAAGAACAACAAAAAATCATCAAACACCTCGGTGAAGTTTCTGATGAAGATGCCGAGATGGTCCGTCAGGAATTACAAGCACCACTTGATGTGCAAGCTCTGATTCATAGTGTTCCAGCAGGAATGGAACAACAGGTCTATCTCATGTCGCTATTAGCGATTGATCTGGATTCTAAAAAAGAAGCCGTTTACTTAGATCAGCTAGCTAAAGGTTTAAATATCTCTAATCAGGTGAGTAATCAAATTCATCAAAAGTTAGGTGCTCCCGTGCTTTATAGCTAGTATTCATATTAGTTGGCACGCTATTAGTCAGCACACTATCAAATCTATGCTGTCGCACGGGACTTTAAACTCATTAAACCCCGTGTTCGCATATCACCCTGTAAAGGACGACTCTCGTTCTTACACGTTAGAAAAATAATACTGATCTATTTCCAGTCAATTTTAACTCTATCTTAGATATTAGACTAAACTCTAAGGATGATTTCGAAAACTCTAGGGCATTTTAATAGTGCCGAAGCTTGCGTTTTTTTAACCGAAAATCCAGATGCAAAACTGATTGATATCCGTTCTTCAATGGAGTTTCTTTTTATCGGCCATCCTGTGGGCTGTACTCATCTGCCCTGGATGGAAGACCCTGATTGGGACATCAACCCCAATTTCGAAGCAGAAATTAAGTCTCTGCAAATCAACAATTGTCCTATCGTCATGATTTGTCGTAGTGGTAATCGTTCGGAAAAAGCAGGTGTTCAGCTGCTCGAAGCAGGTCTTGACAATATTTACCATATTACCGATGGTTTTGAGGGAGATCGTGATGAGAAAAACCACCGAGGTTCACTCAACGGCTGGCGTTTTCATGGTTTGCCGTGGGAACAATGTTAGCAGGTTGTCCAGATAGACTGACTTATTGCGACCGCCTGATTGTTCTACAGTCGCTATGATCGCAACAGTCGCACTATTTTGAACACTCCCAGGAGTTATTTATGATTACTACTGTCACTACCACACTTATCGTTATTATTATCTTGCTGCATATTTACTTTCTGGTGCTTGAAATGTTTCTTTGGGATACAGATTATGGCCGCAAGACATTTGGTCTTTCCAGCGAGTTCGCCAAGCGGTCGCGGACACTTGCGGCAAATCAGGGACTCTATAACGGGTTTCTTGCAGCAGGACTTATTTGGGGCTTAATGCTAGGTGCAAGTGGCTTTGCAGTTAAAGTGTTTTTTCTGTCGTGCATCGTCATAGCCGGTATCTTCGGTGGTTTTACCGTCAACAAACGAATATTATTTATACAGGCCTTACCTGCGGCAATAGCATTTGTTTTTATGTTTGTTAATTCATGATGCATATAAATTTCCCCAAAAGTATTTACATAACAAATTTGTCACAAGCTCTACATGCCAATATTTTTGAGACAATTAATATAAATAGAGCATCAGGCAGACTTTCAAAAGGGCTTATGTAAGCTTGATGTTATTTGTTTTAATACAAGACCTTTGAGGCTTATGGTTTTTTTATAGACAATAATTGTTCATAGTGGTACTCTGAAAACTTGATTGAGATCAATTAAATCCAGCACTCAGGATATGCACGGACTTGTTACTATCGCTATCTCCGTTAACTGGATCATGGACTCATCTCTCGCTAGTTATATAATCAATACGTTTCAAATATCAGCTTCATCTACCTGTACTCAAGAGCTTATTTTAGACATTCATGCTGATTCTTATCAGTCCTACTGATTTCTTTAGCATTTAGATTAAGCACTCGACATAAGCACCCGATAGCATTTCGCTGATAATTTGTTGTAATCCTGATTCATGGCTAGTTGTTCAAACCATCTTGGAGGCGTTATGCAACATCGAGCTATTAGGTTAATTTTTGGAAGTATTTTTCTGATATTTTCACTCAGTAGTTGTCACAATAGTGATTCAACTGATCCCAATCCACGAAATGCTAAAGCTACACCTGGCGAAGCTGAAGTAGTCGCTGATACTGGATATCAACATACTGTGTTTGATAGCGCCAAAGAGAAGTGTCAGCACTGTCACAATGATCTTTACGATACATGGGCTCAATCTGGTCATAGTGTCGCCTGGAAAGGCCCTATCTTTCAGGGACAATTTCAGAATGTAGTGCGCGCACGTATTAATCAATTGAACCTCTCTCCTGCTGATGCAGCTACAAAAACGGCCAACCAGAAAACCTTCAAAGGGCGGGTTCAATTCTGTGTTAAATGTCATGCACCCGCTGCTTGGTATTCCAAGGATGTAAAAATTGATCTTGAAGAGTTAACTTCAGACAGTGCCGATGTTGGGCAACTTGCCGCTTTAAAAGAAGCCAATGAATCTAATCTGGTGGGGCCTAATTACGATCCCACACAGCCCACATCTGTAGTCGGGATTGATAATCAGGGTAAAATATTTAAATCTACACTGCATATTGGACACGCGCATAACCGTGAAGGTGTAACGTGTGCTTACTGTCATAGTATTGAGACCGTAAGGATGTTGAGTGCATCGGGTGATGATGGCGGTCAATATACAATGGCTAAGCCACTACCGAATAGTGGGTTTCCAGCAGGTCATGTCTTGAATTATTCGAAGAATGGTGAAGATAGAGAAATGAATTCGTTCTTCCGTTTTGCAGCAGCTGAGATTTATTCAGACTATGGTAATACGCCAAAAGTATTAGCTGACTTTGATACAGGCAAGGTTGCAGATGGTCGTCATACCATTAAAAGTATCGTAAAAAACCAGCATACAGGTGGTCCTTATTATGGTCCATTTGGCGTCACTGGACTTACCAATCACAACTCATCCGATACTGTAGATCGTGCTGCCTTAGTGAAGACTTCGTTTACTGCGGATCCTGAATCACAACATTTTGAAGCACAAAGTAAAGGTTTATGTTTGAGCTGTCATCAATGTGCACTGGGTAGGAAAGATACTGACCTCGCTAACCCTAATCACTTCAATACAGGTTGTGCAATCTGGCAAGCCAACAGTAACTTCGATAATGCGGCGAATAACAATGACGTAGCAGAATCTCCCAAATGTGCAAAATGTCATATGGAAAGAGTGGCTAACAAAACGGTACTGCATAAGTGGAATAGTCCGAATGAATTATTCACTGCGGCTGATGGTGTGACTTCACACTTTGATCCTGAAGGTACAGTAGGGCCTGTTCCTGAGAAATACCTAAATAACCACGCCTTTATGGCAACCAAGATTGGTAACTACGGCCCTGGAAAACTGCAAAGTGCGGTAGATTCTACGCTTTCGGCGAACAAGGTGGGTAACAATGTTGTGGTAACAGCCAGTCTGTTTAATAAAACAGGTCATTTCTTCCCAGGCACCATGCCTATGCGACGCGCATTGATGCGAGTCATTGCTACAGATTCTGCGGGTAACAAGCTCAATCTGGTACAAGCAACAGGTAACTCTACGTTTGAGGATGTCAGCCATCAAGTAGCGACACTACCTAATGAAATCGTGCAAGCAGGTCATGATGTTGTGACTCGAAAAGCGCCAGTTCAAGCGGTTGTGTTCTCAGGACAAACACCTGATTTAAATGGCTCAGCTGTTAATTCACAACAGTTCGGCTCAGCGGTTGAGACCTTTACATCCCCTCATCCTGGTGGTTTTCCTGGTCCTCTTGGCGGAGCCACTCCTACACTTATCGTTAATGCGGATCCAACTAAATCAGTGTGGAGATATCAGGGTAAAATAAAGGTTAGAAAGATTGTAGATAATACCGCTACCACTGATAACTTTACGCGTATCTACGGCTATCAGCTAATTTCCAATGTAACAGGGACTGATGTGATTCGCCCCGGTATCGATTCTACCGGCGTTGAGGCTACCTCGTTGTCACCCAATGAGCGTGAAAGCTACACGGTTGAGTTTGATGCTACGGGAGTAACTGGTCCAATAACGGTTACTTACAAGGCTTATTACATGACTAAAGGCGCTAATACGCAGTTTCCTACTTTGTCTGATGGCTTTCTAGATACAGTTAAGGCTGGCCCCGGCGAAGGAAATTTGAATCTGGTGATATCTGAACTATTCGATAAAACGACTACTGTTCAGTAAGTAGTAGGTCAAAGCTGGGTTGATTTGCGAAAATCAACTCTTGGAAAATATTTTTGACTGCCTGTGTTGAGGAAACTCAATACGGGCTTTTTATTGTTCACTGGTTTTTGGATGCGGATTGGAGTGTTTTTATACATAACAATTTTCAGATTTCGACTATAAGATATAGTGAATCTGTGTTTAATGGAAACTAGCAGATAACCTGAAAACCACTCTAACGGATGAGGATAATCATGAAGAATCTTTTAATAGGAACAGTTGTTGTATTTATAGCTTGGATGGGAATGGATTTCTTGTTTCATGGTAATTTGCTAAAGGGTATGTATGAGCAAACAGCAAGCCTTTGGCGGCCTCCTGCTGAAATAAAAATGGGTATTAATGCATTGGTTGTTTTAATTGCGGCAGCCATGTTTACAGCGATCTATGTCTTGCTAGTACGCAATAAAGGATTGGGGGCAGGCTTATTATACGGTTTGCTATATGGTGTTGCCGTAGGGGTAGGTATGGGGTTTGGAACATTCTCTTTCATGCCATTACCATATGAACTGGCTTTATCCTGGTTCGGGATTATGGTTGTAGAGTCTGTAGTGGCGGGAGGATTGTTGGGGTTAGTTGCTTCTAACTAGTTAGCGTCCAAAGAACATGTTATGTAGCCTGTGTTGAGGCACGAAACACGGGTTTCGTAGCGTATTGATTTCCCGTGTTTCGCTATCGCTCAACACAGGCTACTTTTATCGGCCATAACCTAATACATCAACCGACATTTTGAACTGGTTGATGTACTAGATGAAATCTAGTTTAATGAAAACACCTTAAAATCCTCAGGCAACTTGAATAAATCCGCTGACACATCCGCATTTTCAGTGTAGTTGCTCAATTGACGACGATGGCCGGCCGAATCCCATTCAACAATAGGAAAACCATATCTCAAGGAGTCGGTTGCATGGAAGATACTTAAAGCGCTATCGCAGGCTTGGCGCTGATCTTTTGGTGTTTTACCAAAATTCGCGGCATGTTCACCAGCAAGCACTATTTGGTATTCGATTAATGCAATACGGGCTTTTTCCAGTAAGCCTCTGGCTGACATGGTTTGTAAGCAGGTCTGTTTGTTGGCACTAAAACTATGTCCGGTGGGTACAATGCCGTCGATGGTGGGCGCGCCTTTGGCTTCGATTATCATGTGTTCCCAAGTAAGATCAGCAGGCTTTTCTAGCGTTATTTCATGAAAAGAAATCTCAAAAGTGCGTTGATTGCCATAGGAGACACTAGAGATTTTGCGCGCTTTTCGGTCAAATAGAATGAAGTCTTTATTATCAGGGCCATCATCAATACGTAGAAAATCATCGGTAATGATCATCCTTGTTTTATAGGGATCTACGCCAGCTTCTTGCTCCGAAAGTTGTAGTTCAATAGCTCCGCTGTTATTGCCACATGCCGTGAGAGTGAGAAGTGTCGTTATAAGTATTAGTAATTTCATAATGCTGTTTTTAGTTTTCATGTTAGAGGATGATTTAGCCTCAGGAAAACGACTGATGGCTTGACCAGAGTTTCCTTAAAGTAACCCATATAAAATAAACATCGCAATGGATAATCCAGCGCCCAGTATTGCATAAGGTAGTTGAGTTGTGACATGTTCAATATGATCACATTTCGCTGCCAATGATGAAATGATCGTGGTGTCGGAAATAGGCGATGCGTGATCACCAAAAATCCCTCCCGATACAACTGCCCCTATAATCAACGGTATATTGGCTTCAGTCGGCAGACCCGCATTAGCCGATACACCCAGACCAATCGCGATCGGCATCATAATGGAAAAGGTTCCCCAGCTGGTTCCGGTCGAGAAGGCTATTATTGCTGACAGTATAAAAGTAACAACCGGAATATAAGCAGGTAATAAAAAGTTTTCAGTGACAGATGCCAAATACTGCCCAGTCCCCAGTTGGTTGGTGATCTTACCGATGGCCAGAGCAAGAATCAAGATTAGAACAATGGGCAGCATATCTCCAATACCTTGATAAAAACTGCTGTAGTAGGCTTTTTTGCTCATGGTTTTTGTAAGCATGTAATACGCGAAGGTAAACAGAAGACTGCTGATCACTGCGTAAAATACAGCGGTAGAGCCGCTACCTTCAAGGATATTCCCTTTGCCGCTGAGATACAGGGCAACTGGCATCGTGGCAATGAGTACCAGCAAGGGGAGTAGCATTTTCCATGGGCTGCTGACGGCCTTCTTTTTTAGCGAGTTTTTTTCGTCATTATCGTGCTTAGAATTTATAGTGTTAATCCCCTGCGTACTGTTGTGTAGTTTGCTGGAAAGTTCTTCGTAGTGTTTCATTGGGCCGATATTCCAGTTCGTCAAAATAACAAATAAGACGATGAGTAGGGTAATAATGGCATAAAAATTAAAAGGTACTGAATGGATAAACAGCGAGACAGGCTGACCAGAAATGACACCTGATTCAACTTGTTCTGTAATTAATACAATGAGTAATGCACCCCAACCATTGAAAGCGAGTAATGATGAGACGGGTGCAGAGGTGGAATCACAGACATAAGCCAGCTTTTGCCGTGATGCTCCAAAACGATCGGTCAAAGGGCGAGCGACAGTTCCGGCGATTAACGATGTGATAGATGATTCAATAAAGATAAGCAGTCCAATGATATAGGCAAGCATTAAAGCACCGCGTTTCGATTGAATCAGGTTCTTTTTAGTAGTCAGATAATCAACAAAACCAGCCACTCCACCACTCTCTACGATAAGGCGAATAATAGAGCCGACCAACAAAGCAAAGAGCAGTGTTTTTGCAATCCAGCCTTCTGAAAAAAGTGAAATAATACCATCAAACAGACTAATAAAAGCAGTGCCAGGGTTAAAGCTGTTAATGATGAGATGACCGGCGAAAAGCCCAGTAAAAAGAGATAAAACAACATCCTTGCTAACAATGGCAAGAATGATGGCTAATAGAGGGGGAACCAAGGATAGGCTGTTATATTCCATACGGCTTGTTGTTTAGGTTATAAAATGTGATTTAGATTAACAGTGCAGGTGTATCTATTCAACTTGCCTGCTACCTCAGAGTTAATGTAGCTTCTTTGCATGAGCGATAACGAAGAAGGTTGGATAATGAATACATAGATTTCCGGATAAAGTAGTTGTTTTATTTCAGGGATAACTAGTTAATGACTAAACAATTGGTGTTGTTTATTGGATGCAATGTCGCCCATGAGAAAAAGCAGATTGCTAGAATATGTATCAGGTTCAGGATTAGGCACTAAGGCCTAACGCCCAGTTGAGGGGCTTGCGGTTCGAAGGCACTTAACGTAAATTTTCAATGAAGTTATTGACTTAACTGAGCGTCAATCAACCGCTGAGTCAGCAAGTCCCTTCTCGAACGTCTTGTTAGACACAGATCTAGCACGATGTTTGATAAAGCGCCAAGGTCAACTCTTTTTCTTCACTAAGAATACCAGATTTTACGTTTTATTTTTGGGTTGAAAGATACCAAGATAATCAGCTCTTATTAACGTCGCCACGTAGTATATTGCGATAGCACAAGAGTAGGGTGGTTCTACGACCATCAGTTGTAGTTCTTTCCACTTGCACTGACTTTTCTGCTTTCACACTGTAGGAAGGTAACTCTCTGCGAGAATTAATAATATCTTTTCCTCTCGCACTGATTTTTTGCTTCAGCACTGAAAGAACGACAATTAATCATATTCTTTCCTCTTACACTGGCTTTCTGCTTTAGCACGGTAAGAGCGTCACTCTACGATAATTAGTTAGATCGTTTCCTTTTGTACTGGCTTTTCTGCTTCAGCACAGTAAGAGCGAAACTCTACGACAATTAGTTATATCGGTTCCTTTTGTACAGGCTTTTCTGCTTCAGCACAGCAAGAGCGTAACTCTACGACAATTAATTATATCGGTTCCTTTTGTACTGACTTTTCTGCTTCAGCGCAGTAAGAGCGTCACTCTACGACAATTAGTTATATCGTTTCCTTTTGTACTGGCTTTTCTGCTTCAGCACAGCAAGAGCGTCACTCTACGACAATTAATTATATCGTTTCCTTTTGTACTGGCTTTTCTGCTTCAGCACAGCAAGAGCGTCACTCTACGACAATTAATTATATCGTTTCCTTTTGTACTGGCTTCTCTGCTTCAGCACGGCAAGAGCGTAACTCAATGACAATTAGTTATATCGTTTCCTTTTGTACTGGCTTTTCTGCTTCAGCACAGTAGAGCGTAACTCTACGATAATTAGTTATATCGTTTCCTTTTGTACTGGCTTTTCTGCTTCAGCACAGCAAGAGCGTAATTCTACGACAATTAATTATATCGTTTCCTTTTGTACTGACTTTTCTGCTTTAGCACAGTAAGAGTGTAACTCTACGACAATTAGTTATATCGTTTCCTTTTGTACTGGCTTTTCTGCTTCAGCACTGTAAGAACGTAACTCTACGATAATCTGTTTCTAGCACTGATGTTTCTGCTTCAGCACAGTAGGACTGTAACGGACGTAACTCTACACTACTTACATATTGTCATGTCTGTTTTCAGTTTAGAGTTCGAACAAATCTAGTCACCAACACACTTTGATTTTACTACGAAGCTGTATTTATATTTCATTGTCTAACAGCTTAGTAGACGACCTATAAGTCCCTTTATTTTAAGTCATTGATGTCGCCTATAATTTTATATTACAGATAAGAATTTGTTATTACAATGAATCCTTTTACCAAATACGCCCTAAAACTTGAAGATACTACGACATTTTACAAAGAGCAACATGCTTACAAATATTAGCGATTTCTACTATGTTTGAGTTAGGAGCCTTGCAGTATCTCAAGCCTATCGAAAGATGCGGAAGTCTAGCATTATGATAAATAGTCTTAGACAAGTGGGTAATCAGGATGGTTAAAGATATTACAGAATGAAGTAGTTGTTTTATTTCAGGGATAACTGGTTGTTGCCTAGATAATGGGTGCTATTTATTGGATGCAATGTCACCCGCGAGAAAAACAAATTGCTAGAATATGTATCAGGCTCACCTTTAGGGTACACACCCTTATAGTGAAAATAATAAATAGAACCGGATGTCCATAAAAAGAATAACTAGCAAAATAAAAACCAGGATAAAAATAATGAACACGGCTATTCAAAGTGCTACTCAAAGCAAACCAACTACCCCCATTCCCATGAAAATACCTTGCGTAACAAATCTTGTCATCAAAGGCGTTAAGCAAGAGAATGTAAATGAAACCCGTTTGGGCTATTTGCATACGATGACACCTGCTCATGCCTCTCCAGCGACGAGTAACAAACGATTAGCTGAGAATTCACACAAGCCAAAACAACATAAAAAACCCGAAGCATCTTTTCGATTGATAGAAACAACAGATGTTAGTCTAGGAATGGTTATGATTGCAAAAGCCATCAGTGCCAGTCTTAGAAAAGGAGAAACCATTGTTCTGGTGAGCCCGGAAAAGAAAGACCATCTGATGCGTAAACTGGAAATGATGGGTGTAGAAATCGAATCTTTCATCAGCACTAGGAAACTCATCATCACCCAACTCGGCATAGATGAAGATTCAGGTCAGGCGATTAATTATCGGCAAGCTTTTGGAGAAATATTCAAGCAAGCCAATACGGTTGTAGATCGTATTGTTATCATGGAAATGGATGCAGTGGTCAACTTGGAGTCACAAACATTGGCTTACTCCACAATCAGTAAATTTACGCAGGCAGCTGATGAAATGGGATGCAAGGTCATTGCACAATACGCAAGAAACCAGAGTGAAGAACATGACCGTCTGGATGCTGCGTGTAGCTCACTGGTTAATGCATACTTTGTTATGAAACGCGGAGATGAAGGTAGAAAATATGTGTTGCAAGGTAAGAATCGTCCGGTCTAATTTTGATTAAATGAAATCTTCTTATCTTTGATGTCTAGGCCGTTAAAACGGCAATTTTATTTCTTTTGAAGTCTCCATAATATCAATAATAGCTTCAAGCTCTACTTGATCAGGGTTGATGGTAGATTGCGCCTGTAGTTGCTCATAGAGTTCAGCTTGTTCCCATGTCTGATGATTGCCTTTTTCGTCCTGCACATAAGCTGCCCATGGGATGAACTTGGTCAAAGGAAATAGTTGTCCTTTTTGTGGCGATATATCGACATTTAGCCCTGAAATAAACAACACCCTTTTATTCTTGTAGGATGGTTCCTGAACAATCGTACGGAAGGAACGATCAAATTCTACCTGTGTATTGACTTGAGCCGCAGTGAGTGCGGGCCATTCTGAGGTAATGATATGAGGCATGACATTTATGAGGTTCTTCTCCAGATGATCCCGGCCTTCATCCTGAGGGCTGATATCTCTTTTATAAAAGAATAAATCGGGATGTAGGTACTGGCCAATAGGTTGGGCTGTCGATTTCCATTGGAAATCTTGCAGGTAACTCAATAAAGTAGGTGATGCAGCAAATACTTTGGCGGTACTTTTAGAGGACAAAGGCAACGGGTTATTTTGATCATCAACTTCGACTATCTTGTCCAGTTTAAGCAGTAGCCCTTCATCACGTTCTTCATGTAGCAATTGGTTATCTATTATTATTTTCTTTTCACCGTTCTCTTCATATAGATGTATGTTATTACAGGCAAATGAATATTCTTGTATATACCATTCCAAAGCACCACAGATTTTCCCACAATTGGATGTTTCGCAGGTATCTTCGGTTTGTAATCGGCGATAGACACCAAAGCTTTTGGTTTCAGGATCATAGCCCACGTGGCTGGCTTGAATGATAACCAAATCTTTGCCGTGATGTGCATGCGGTGCATGTCGATCTGTAGCGACGATTCCACCTACACGTCCGTGGTTAAAAGGAAACGTACCAAAGTGTTTGGCTATCAGGATAATGGGATAGCCTTGGCTTTCATCCGAACAAAAAGCACGAGAAGGCATAATTTTGCCTTGTTCAAATCCTAGCGATTTGGCTAGATTATAAAAACGCGGTATGAACCGACTATAACGCATGGATACCTCTGCCATACGATATCCGCCAAGAAGGCTGTTAATTAATCCAATTGTGCCATACATATGAATACCTCGTTGTGATGAACAAATCTAAACATTTAAGCAAGCGCTATTACTACCTTGTAAGTGCAGTTAAGTACAGAAATATCAGGTGAGACGGCATTCATTAGTGCTATTTGAGTAATTATTTGAGTAGCTTTTTGAATTCACGCAGGTGATGAATTACGTTTAAGTTGTCGAATGCAAAACCGCCCAGGGTGTAGGGCATCAAGCATTTCTTCACTGACCGGAATAGCTTCATTATTCATCATGCAAGCCAAGATTTCTGCACATAGACCAGCAGTGGTAAGACCTCGTGAACCATAAGCCGCTGAGATAAACAGGTTGGGATGATAATGGGCATCAGGATATTGCTTCCAGTGTTTGCCATGATGTAAATCTGCATAAGCTTTTTTATAGCGTGATAAATCAGGTACAGCGCCCAAATAGGGTAAACGATCAGGTGTGACTCTGCGGATAGCGGCATGACCATTGTTAATATTGTGCAGAGAGTCTGCCAGATCAGGCAAGTGCTTGCGTAGTTTGTTAAGGTTTTGTTGATTCGCTTTGTCACTGAGTGAGTCATCCAAGCTATCAAGATCATAAGTTGCGCCGAATAATAGTTGGCGATTATCGTTAATCGGTGGCGTTATGTAACCTTCGTGATCAATGATGGTTTTTAGTGAATGTGACTTGTTTTCACTAAGTGCCAGAGATGTTTGTCCAGCGATGGCGACGCTAGGTAAATCTTGTATAGGTGAAAAATTGAGATTCTTACCACTACAGATGATTAAAGCTTCTGTGGCAGAAAGGGTATGGTTTGAAGAATCGATAACTTCCCAATGCGGGTTTCCATGGTTGTGTTGGATGTCCATCGCTTCAGTATGTTTAATCAGCGTGATGTTTTTATGGCTTAACAAGCTTTTACAAAAACTGACAGGTTCTATCCAGCCAGCTTTTGGGAAGTAGACTGCCGGATAGTCGATAGGAATATTGGCTACTTGACTGGCGGCTTTAGCCTCTAGGCATTGCAATGTATCTTCAGCATATGTTCGTTTCTTTAGTTGCTTCCAGCGTGCCTGATCTCGTTCTTTTAAAACTAGCTGTAACACTCCGACAGGATTCCAGTTGGGTGATTCAGCAGACTGGTTCTTTAAGGTATCAAGTTGATTCAGCGTGTATTGGTAGCATTGCCAATAAAAGTCTTCACCCAGACTAGGCTTAGCAGTTACTTTGGGGGAAATAATACCGGCAAGATTGCCAGAAGCTTCCTGAGCGGGTTTAGAGTGACGTTCGATAACAGTAACTTGCCAATCGCGTCTTGCCAAATGCCAGGCAATTTGACTGCCGGCGATACCCGCACCAATGACAGCAACGGTTTTCTTACTCCAGTGATAAGAAGGGTATTGGAACCACGGGCTTGCCTGGTCTTTAACCATCGTTAGTCATTGTTTGTTATCTTTAGTCATCTTTAGTTATCTTTAGTCAAGAATGCCCTTACCCTTTTCTAACAAGAAATAGGCATAGAGGTAGAGAATGATATTCATAATAATCAATATGACAAAGGTGATGGTAATGTTGGTATCAGCTATGCCTAAGAAACCATATCGAAAGCCATTGACCATATAAAGAATAGGATTGAGCTGGGACACTTTTTGCCAAAATTCTGGCAACATGCTGATCGAATAAAACACACCGCCAAGGTAAGTAAGGGGGCCAAGGATAAAGATGGGGACGATATTCATACCATCAAAAGTTTTGGCATAGAAGGCGTTAATGAATCCAGCCAGCGCCAGTAAAAATGAGGTGAGAATGACCACGCTCAAGACAATCCATATATTGTAAATATGTAAGTTGGTAAAGAACATGGAAACTAGTGTTACCAGTATGCCAACCAATAGACCTCTGGCTAGTCCACCGCTTAGAAAGCCTAGTAAAACCACATTGTTGGGCAGTGGCGAGATGATCATTTCTTGAATATTGCCATGAAACTTCGCACCAAAAAATGAAGACACAACGTTAGCGTAGGAGTTATTAATAATCGCCATCATTATCAACCCTGGCGCGATAAATTCACTATAATCATAACCTTCCATGTCACCAATAGCTTTACCGATTAAATTACCAAAAATAACGAAATACAAAATGGTGGTAATCGCAGGGGGTAGCAGTGTCTGAATCCAGATACGCGTAAATCGCTTGATTTCTTTAATCACTATCGTCGAAAATGCGATGCTGATTTCACGGTAAGTCATGCGTTGTCTTTCTCCAGCAATTCAACGAACAACTGTTCTAAACGGTTGCTACGATTACGCATACTCATAATACGAATATTGTTGTTGGTGAAATATTCAAACATGACGTTTAATGAGCGAGATTTGTTAATAGTGACTTCAAGCGTGGTGTCGTCACGTTGATGCACCTCGAAATCATCAGTTGCAGGTAGATGGATGACGGGGTCACGGGCATCCAGCAAAAATGTTTCAGTGTCTAAACGATTGAGCAGTTCCTTCATGCTGGTGTTTTCGACAATTTCACCTTTGTTGATAATGGCGATATTTCTACACAAGCTTTCTGCTTCTTCCAGATAATGAGTGGTGAGGATTATCGTGGTTCCGGCTGCATTGATCGCTTGCAGATATTTCCACATTGAACGACGAATATTGATATCAACACCAGCCGTAGGCTCATCTAAAATCAATAGTTTAGGCTTGTGGATCATAGAGCGCGCTATCATCAAGCGGCGTTTCATGCCGCCGGATAAATGCCTGGCATGTTCATGGCGTTTATCCCATAAATCCAGCGTGTGTAATAATTTATTGGCTTGCTCTATGCATACTTTACGCGGGATGCCGTAATAACCACCCTGATTCACAATAATTTCACGCACAGGTTCAAAAATATTAAAATTAAATTCTTGGGGGACTAGTCCAATATGTTCTTTTGCAGCTTCTCGATCGGTATCTAAATCATGTCCGAAGATAGAAACAGAACCGGATGTTTTGTTTGATAGCGAACAAATGATATTGATGGTGGTAGATTTGCCCGCTCCATTAGCCCCCAGCAGTGCAAAAAAATCACCTTGCTTGATATCCAGATTAATTCCTTTTAACGCATGGACATCATTATCGTATCTTTTATGGAGATTTTTAATACTGAGCGCAAGAGTCATATGGAAACATTGTACTAGAGTAATGAGATAATAGAGTATGTCGGAAAGTAGGGCGTGTCTCAAGGTTATGCTGATTGCATTTGACTTGCAGATAGGTGTTTGCTAACAATAATTAAGATTGTCTTTTAGACTGTTTCGAGCATCTTTGGTAAGAGAGCCTAGTTTCAATATTTCATCAATTTCTTGCTTTCATCGTTACGCCCAATATTTGATTCCAGCTCATCTGATATAGAATGGTAGCAGAGATTATATAGTTGGATATCGCTGGGTTAGAGATGAATAAATAGATATAAAAGGCCAAAAATAGACGAAACGATAGTGCTGGCCAATAACCAAGCCTGTAGATGATATTTCAACGTATTACCCTTAATTGTTGATTTAGATCAAATTGATTATATAATCATCATTATATTAGTCAATGAATTTCATTAAAAATATTTATTGTTATGGCACAGTTCAATAGCTTATTGGCAATCACAAATTATAATGGATGAGTTAAATGCTACTAGCAGAATGTTCAAATGCAAATAACCCGATACAGAAAATGTTTGAAAAGAATAAGCATTATATCGGTATCTGGTATCTGCTTTTAATATGCCGATGAACACAGTTATACTAAATAGTTATCCTCCAGAAAGAACGAGTTCCTAGGCTGAGAAGGTTATTTTATGAATATATTTAAATGATAATGGGAACCTTATCAATACAATCTGCATCTCTTTCTAGGGTTACCTCTAGTCTTATTGAGTACTCTATGAATTATTAGAGTGCCATCAAAAAATCCTTCGTAAGGAATCTTTATGCAATCATGGAAAACCCCTGTTCTTAGCTACACCAATGACGCCAATGACACAGATATAAGTGATGTCGATGAAAAAAGAGCAGAGATTAAGCGCTATTTTAATGCAACTTATGATCTTTACGAACAATTATTTCAATGCCTGAAAAGTGATGAAAGCTATTACGAGCGACCAGAACCACTGCGTCATCCATTAATCTTTTATTACGGGCATACCGCCACCTTCTTTGTTAATAAACTGGTCACCTCGAAACTTTATGCTGCAAGAGTGGATGAAACAGTAGAATCCATGATGGCTATTGGTGTGGATGAAATGTCGTGGGATGATCTTGATAATAAGCACTATCAGTGGCCAAAGGTAGCTGAAGTGAAAGCCTATCGTGACAAGGTGAGGGGAATGGTTAATGACCTGATAGATACCTTACCACTGTCCTTTCCAATAGACTGGCAAGCGCCTTTCTGGATTATTATGATGGGTATTGAGCATGAGCGTATCCATCTGGAAACCTCTTCGGTATTGATTCGACAACTTGATCTTAAATTTATTAATCCGTTACCAGAATGGGGAATATGCCCAGATACGGGTGATGCACCTGAAAATAGCCTACTAGCAGTTGCCGGCGATACGATTCGTCAAGGACGTTCTCATCCTGCAGAGACTTACGGATGGGATAACGAATACGGTGAGTTTAGTAGTGATGTTGAATCCTTTAATGGCAGCCAGTTTTTAGTCTCTAATCAGGAATATATGAACTTTGTACAAGCCGGCGGTTATGACTGTGAACAATGGTGGACAGAAGAAGGCAATGATTGGAGAGTCTTCAAAAAAGTCAGTCATCCTGTTTTCTGGATAGCAGACGACAGCGCTGATTGTGGCTATCGTTATCGCGCTTTGTTTCAGGAAATCGATATGCCAATGAACTGGCCTGTTGAGGTCAATTATCTGGAAGCCAAGGCTTTCTGTAATTGGTTATCTAATAAAACCTGCAAGCAAATTCGTCTACCGACTGAAGCCGAGTGGTATTGTCTGCACCATCAATGTATTGAACAGGATCATCTCGAATGGGATAGTGCACCGGGTAACATAAATCTCGAATATTGGGCTTCATCCAGCCCTGTAGATGCTTTTATGTACAAAGGCTTTGGTGATGTCATTGGCAATGTTTGGCAATGGACTGAGACAGCTATTGACGGCTTTGACGGTTTTAAAGTGCATCCAGCGTACGATGATTTTTCAGTGCCCACCTTTGATGGTCGGCATAATCTCATTAAAGGAGGGAGTTGGATTTCAACTGGTAATGAATCGATTGTCGATAGCCGTTATGCGTTTCGCAGACATTTCTATCAGCATGCAGGGTTTCGTTATATTGAATCAGCACAAGATGTCACACATGAGTTTAATATTTATGAAACGGATGATCTGATTTCCCAGTATCTGGAATTCCATTATGGCGATAGTTACTTTAATGTACCTAATTTTCCTGTAGCCTGTATTACGCATGCCGTAAATCTCCTTGATACGCAGAAAACGCAAAGAGCATTAGATATAGGTTGTGCGGTAGGTCGTAGCAGTTATGAATTGGCAAGAACCTTTGATCATGTTGATGCTGTTGATTTCTCCACACGCTTTATCCGCAATGCATTGCGCCTAAGAGAGCATGGTCAGATTCGTTATATGATTCCTGTTGAAGGCGAAATCACCGACCTTAAGGAATTTAAACGGGAAGATTTGGAGCTTGGTGAACGTGTGCATAATATCGATTTCACTCAGGGCGATGCCAGCAATCTCCGCTCGAAATACACCGACTATGACTTGGTTTTTGCAGGCAATCTTATTGATCGATTATCTGATCCAGAAGCCTTTTTGAAAGACATCCAGACCCGTTTGCGGGTTGGCGGGTTATTGATACTCACCTCGCCTTATACCTGGTTGGAAGAATATACCGAGAAATCAAAATGGTTGGGTGGGATCAAAGAAAATGGCAAGAACCTAATGACTTATGAGGGTATTAAGCAGATATTGTTAAACAGCTTTGATGAGGTATGTGAACCGATTGATGTCCCCTTTGTGATTAGAGAAACAGCGCGTAAGCATCAGCATACTATTGCACAGCTGACGGCGTGGAAAAAGCGTTCTTAATTGGAATATTATTGGAAAATAAATGACGATTGATACTTTCCAAAACCTGTACATGAACCGTTTCAGAGAGAAATGGACATCGTATCATCCTATACCTATAGCACTACACTCATCCAATCCCCACCCCTTCACTCTGGGCGAATTGGAAGCATTGCTTCAGGAAGAGATACTGTCGATCAGCCCAGATACATCTCTGGGCTATGGATCAGACACCGGATACCCACCCCTAAGACAAGCATTAGTTGAATACTTATACCCAAGTTTAAAAGCAGACAATCTATTAACCTGCGCAGGTGCGCAAGAAGGTATTTATGTTGCGATGCATGCTTTGCTCAAAGCAGGTGATAACGTCGTTGCATTTACCCCGATTTTTGAACCGCTAATAGCTACAGCTCAACAAATAGGTTGTAACATTGAATGGCTTCCACTGGATAGTAAAAATGAGTGGCAGATAGATTTTCATAAACTGTCAGAAGTTTTAGCTGCTGATACCAAAATGCTCATTATCAATTATCCTCACAATCCTACGGGTGCTCTGCTTGGCAAAGAAGAGTTTCAAACGATCCTGTCTTTGTGTGAACAACATAATATCTGGTTATTCTCTGATGAAGTTTTCAGAGGTCTAGAACATAACAAAGCCGACAGACTGCCCACTGTTGCAGAATGCTATCACAAGGGTATTAGTTTAGGCGTGCTCTCAAAAGCTTTTGGCCTACCTGCTATTCGAGTAGGCTGGTTAGCGAGTCAGAACGAAGCGTTTTTAAAGCGATGTAAAACCATAAAAAGTTATTTATCTATTTGCAATGATCAACTAGGCGAAATGGCAGCTATTGCTGTTATCAAACAGGCTGAAACCATTTTCAAATTTCATCAACAGCGTCTAGTCTCAAATCTACGATTATTAGAAAGTCTTAAGCAAAACCATGAGATTGATTTTCAAACACCTAAAGCAGGGTGTACCGTTTTCACAAGTCTTAATGCACACAATATACAAAGTGAAAAATTTGCAGAGATATTGGTAAAACAAGCAGGTTTAATGGTGTTACCCAATAATGCATTTTGCACAACACATAATGCGATTAGGCTGGGTTTTGGGATGAAGGATTTTAAGGAATATCTGAAAGGCTTTAAGGCTGTGTTGAAAAATCGTGTTGAATGATGAGTTTAGTCTAGGGGGCGAAAAAGTGGCATATCATATATAAATAGGCATAAAAAAACCACGCGATGCGTGGTTTTTAAAGGAAAAGTTATGTTTGTTCAGAACGAATCCGAACATTCAAAACTTACTTCCAGAAATTTGCTTCTTTTGATGCCATTTCACGGACTTCAGAGGCCAGTTCATGATAACGCTCACGATAGCTTTTTCCTTCTCCGATATAGTAATCTTCTGCTTCAAATTTTCCTGCTTGCTCGTCTGCAATGAATTTAGCTTGCATCTCAAGCATTTCTTTAATTAATTCAGCTTTGTTGCTCATAAGAATCTCCAACAGCAATATATAAAATCAAGGTGGAATATACCGCGTTAGTGGTTAAAGCGGTATACCTCTTTAGGGTAGGTTAAACCCCTCTTAGTAACCGCCTTTACGCGTAGTTGCAGGCAAGCCAGCAACTTTAAGTCCTTGTTTACTAGGTGCACGCGGGAACAGAAGATACAGGTCTTTACTCTTTAGCTTCTCGCCCCAAATTTTAGACATATCTTTGGTAATAGCGCGTTCCATAGGCTGGTTACCACCATTATTGATATATTGATCACGAAGGTATTCAATAACACCCATATGTCTGTCTGTTAGCTCAATGCCTTCACCTTCGGCAATGACTTTGCAGACGTCTTCATTCCAGTCTTCAAGGTTTACTAAATAACCTGTTTCGGTTGTTTCGATAGTTGTACCGTTTACTTCAAGTGCCATAATATAAGAACCTCAATATTAAGTTTTTCAGATTTGCACAAGGCTTTCAAAGCAAGTGCTTCGGTTGACATTGTACAGAAAAAAGTTAGCAGGATAATATCAAAATATTTATTAAGTTTATATATGCTAAATGGGCTATAAGCTTATCTGATTACCCATAATGCTCAGTCATTTTTTAATCAGGGCTGTTCAATGCTATGTGGGAAGTGACTCCTCGGATTGGATTGATTGTATCTGGCTGAACTTATCGGTAACTTCAACGGTACTACTATTCGGTAGTATGCAGCGATTTGATGCCTTTGTGAGGTAAAAACAAACCACAGCCTAAAATCCGGTTATCACCTAATCCGAATTGTTGAATAGTGATTGAAGATTGGCTTTCCAAATCTGCAATCATCAAGTGGCGTACAGGAAGCTTTGTGTCCGGGGTTGCAATAACACTGCTTTTGCCACAGATGAGTTTACGAACTTTTACTCCTGTGAGGTCGAAAATTTGTTGATGCATTCTATTAAGAAACGTATCTTCATCTTCGTCTTCACTAGTGGTAACGTGTCGGGAGAATATCACCGAGGCATTGGTCAGTTTTTTGATTTTGCTAGTACCGAATGTGATCGAGTTACCTTGCACACTTATCGTTTTTCCAGCAAGCTGTTCTGCATCTTCGATACGAGAATCAGGTATACGGAGGTAAAATCGTGTTCGACGTGAAGGCCACAGAAAAGCATCTTCCGTGTCGTCTGGGCGTAACCAACCGTTGCCTGTTTCAGCTACATGAATATGATGAATACCCAGTAGCTTTTCATCTTTAGCCCAAGGCAATTCAGCCTGAATAGCTTCAGAAAGCTGCCACGCATGATCCAGATGAAGCTTTTTGCATTTGATAGCAAAACTAATATCTACCACATCATCCGGTATTTGATAAGGTATGCTTTTATCTTCGTCTTCTTCCCAAAACATAGTCACGTACTCGTTTTAATATTTACGTTCAATCTGTAAATTCTCTAATTAGTCAGCATCCAGAAAGGCAGGAGCCTTGTGTAGCCTGCGTTGAGGAACAAAACGCGGGATTGTGCAAATATTGATTTCCTCGTGTTTGGCTATCTGGCCGATGAAAAGGTCATCTCAAGCTGTTCATACCAGTTGTCTGGTCGATCATCGTAGACAGGTGGCTCAATGTCCATATTGAAAAACATTTCTCCTGTTGCTAAAGCTTCCGTAGTGATGGTAGTTTTTAATTCCTCAAACGTGGATATATCATTACCATGTTTTAAGAGTATTTCGCTGAGATTAAGCATAAGCGCACAGAGCTTCCGTATTAAGATTGAATAAGAATATTCTGGGGGTTGTGGAAAGGTTTTCCAAGTACCAATGTTTTTGGTAGGGGAGTTGGAGGAGTTGGAGAAGTAGCTGCGAAAATAATGAGGAAAGAGTTGTTGCCAAGGGCAATAGGGTGCTAGTAGCGTAGTCATTAGGAGCTACTGCTACTAGCATATTCAAACAGATATCTAGAAATCGCCTTCAGCACCACGTTTCATAATATCCAGAATTACCTCTTTCACTTCTAATGCTTCTTTTAAGAGATCATCAGGTAAAGTTTTACCGCCGTAGATCATCATGTCCATATTTAATGCATAGAGTCTTAATTTTCCATCTTTACCTTCAACCATAGCAATTCGACAAGGTAGGTAAGCGGCAAAAGCATCACTATAATCAACCATCTTCTTGGCTGTGAGTGGATTACAGAATTGATAGATTTTCAGCTTACGTTGTTCTTCGCCTGTCATCGCGGAGATTTGATCAGACAGCGGTAAATCGCCCACTGACTTAATATTGTGCTCATTCGCAACGGCTTTCATAGCCTCCTCCGCATCATCAGCACTTACACCGTCTGCTAAAGGATAGATCCAAACAGTGGCATCAGCAGAGTTGCCAGTTTCCTTTAGTTTTTCCCACATCTGGGTATAGACTTCTTTTGCTTTAGGATCAAGCTTCGCTAATGCATCCATTTCTCCTTTCATGCCACTGATTTGTGCGCCAAATTTGGAGTAAGCATATCCTCCACCAATAACAGCAATTAATCCGATAATGGCTAAGATATTTTTTATAAAGTTCATAGTGTTCCTCTAAGGTATAAGGTGTTTAGTAATTAAAAATTAAATATAAGGTGATTGGTTTCAAGATAACAGCGATCTATTTATTGACCATATTGAGATAAAGACGATCATCAACTATCAAGTGTAACCGGTGAAACAAATTCTCTAGGCTTGATAGTCAGGATTGAGCATTCAACACTGTCCATGATTTTTTCAACCACATTTCCGATAAAAAAGCCTTTGATTCCTGAGCGAGACAACATGCCCATCACTAATAAATCTGTTTTATGCGATTTGGATGCGGCAATAATGACGGAACTAGGGTCTCCTGTTTCAAGGAATATATTTTCATCATCAATAGCAATGTCTTTGCTTTCTAGACAACCATGAATAGTTTCCATATGAGCAGCAAAAGCAGCTTCATTAGGAGGGATGTTTAGTAATGAAAGCCCCCCTTTATCAGCTTCAGCTACGGCTTTGGCAGCGTAGACAATATCTTCATTCAGTTGGGTATTGTTGTAATCTTTATGTTCAGATACATCAATAGTCGCCATGATATTGTCATATTCCCCAGAATGATCAGGGTGAACAGCTAAGACCGGGCAAGGGCATTTACGCAAAAGTTGTCTGGCCGTGCTCCCAATGAGTTTGTTTTTTATTGAAGAATTGTCACGTTCACTTAGCATCAGTAAATCATGGTTCTTGCGAAGAACCTGTTTAATGATCTCATCACTAGGCGTACCGGATACGGCAATGATTTCGACCTCTATACCGTGTGATTTAATACATTCAGCGACACTTTCCAGTTCATTGATACGAGTAGTTATTTTTTTCTGCAAGCGTTCTTCAGGAGACATTGCTGATATTTCAAGATGTGCATCCTTGGGCAATGGAAGTATCACTGAAATAAAGGTTATTTTGGCATCATGACTTCGAGCAAGGATAAGCGCATGGTCTATTTCCGCTTGTTCAGTAGCTTGATAATCAAGGGCAACTAAAATGTTTTGAAAATACTTCATCTATCCTCCCCTTTTAAATTCGTAACGGCGTGGAGCCACATTCCTCAGGCAGTTGATTTTGTGGTTTGTGTGTTACACGGTTATCTATTTTGAGTGTTATTGGCTCTCTGTATTCTCTGTATTAAAGCATAGATTTTCATTGTAGAGAAAATTTATTGGATTCGCTCTTTCGCAAAAACACAGGTTTTTAATATATCAAGTGAGCTTCTGTTAATTCATAATTAATTAAAAGTTCAGAAAATTGAGATTTGAGCAGCAAATAAGCGCGCCAGAAACTTGCATAACACAAGGAATATTCGTAATGTAGAGACCCATCGAAACCTTGCAGTCAACAACTAAAAATCGAGATGAGATAAAAATATGGATATGGAACAAGCACGTTTTAATATGATTGAACAACAAGTACGTCCGTGGGAAGTACTGGATCAAACCGTGTTGGATATCATGCGTAGAGTTCCAAGAGAAAAATTCGTAGAATCTGCACAAATTCGCTTGGCTTATGCGGATATTGAGATTCCGTTAGCGCACGGTGAAAACATGATGCATCCGCGTGTGGAAGGTCGTATGTTGCAGGAACTTGCGATCGGTGTAGATGATAGCTGTCTCGAAATCGGTACAGGTTCGGGGTATGTCACAGCTTGCCTTGCTCATTTGGCGAAGGATGTCTATAGCATAGATATGCATCAGGACTTTCTGGATACAGCACATCAGCGCTTACTGGAAAATCATATCGACAACGTGACCCTGGAAGCAAAAGAAGCCTTCACAGAACTGGATACTTCGAAACGTTATGACGCGATAGCCGTTACGGGTTCTGTCCCTGAATACACCACCCACTTTGAACAAATGCTAAAACCCGGTGGTCGACTGTTTATGGTGATAGGTACTGAACCCGCGATGCATGCCACATTGGTTACCAGAACAAATGAAACAGAATTTAACCGAACAAGTTTGTTTGAGACCGTACTAAAACCCTTAAACGGAATGACTAAAAATCAAATTTTTGTTCTATAGCTTTGTTCTATAAGTTATCGTTAATCATCGGTAAAAAGTGAAGTCAGATTTGCAAAACTATCGGAAACAATAGTATATTAGTAAAATCTAATATTAAATTGAGTATCACATGCACACTTTATCAACATTGCTAAAGCTAAAAACGATAAAAACTTTTTTCATAGCTGTCAATATAGCTGTCAGTCTTGCGAGCATCGCAGCGACCAGTCAGATAGCACAAGCAGAAAACTTAACTCAAGTTTACCAACACGCCTTACAGACAGATCCTTTGCTTAAAGCGGCAGAAGCTGATTATCTGGTAACCATGGAAAACAAGCCTCAAGCCCTCTCTGCCTTGAAACCACAAGTGAACCTATCGGGTTCAACTAGCTATAATCTGCAACACCAAAAAAACAATATTATCAATAATGGCAATTCTGATTTTTTCAATGCGGGTTATAACCTGTCCGTAAATAAAGCGTTGTATCATAAAGAGTTGCATGCGCAAGTCGATCAGGCGAATGCTATCGTGGGACAATCGCGGGCTTTTTTAGAAGTAGAACGACAAAACCTGATAATCCGAGTGGCACGTGCCTATTTTGATTATTTAAAAGCCAAAGACAATCTCGAATTCGCCAAATCAGAGAAAGAAGCAATTGGTCGTCAACTTGCACAAGTTAATGCCTACTTTGAAGCAGGACGTTCACCGATTACGGATGTGAAGGAAGCGCAAGCCCGTTTTGATACAGCGACTTCTCAGGAAGTTTTTGCCAATGAACGACTTGATCTGGCAAAAGAGCAGCTAAAAGTAATTACCAGTCGGTACTATAAACGGTTGGCGAGTGCTCCACTCAATACCGCATTGATTCCACCAAAACCGAACAACCCCAATGCGTGGGAAAAACAAGCACTAGAAAATAGTGAAGAGATTAAAGCCCTCAAATTTGCAGTCGCAGCAGCGCAAAGTGAAGTAGACAAACAACGTGCAGCAAAAAGCCCGACTGTTGATCTGTTTGCACAGCATAGAGGAAACCTAAATAGAGTAGACATTGATACAGAACAATATGACGCCGCAATTGGCGTACAGTTGAAGGTGCCTTTATATACAGGTGGCGCGATACCTTCACGTATCCGTCAATCAAGACATGCATTGCACCGGGCACAACATCAACTTGAATCCAGAAAACGTCAAGTAGTCCAACGGGCTCGTTCTTCTTATCTTTCTGTCATTTCAGGAATATCTCAAGTAAAGGCACTTAAGCAAGCGTTGGTATCCACACGTACAGCAGCGCAAGCCACACAGGCAGGCTTTGAAGTAGGCACACGTACCGCCGTTGATGTCTTGCTCTCACTCAGGGAAACATTTCGCGCCAAGCGTGATTACTCAACCGCACGTTATGATTATCTGTTAAATAAGCTGATACTCAAACAGGCGACAGGAACATTATCTATAAAAGACCTACAAGTCATTAGCAACGTGCTGACAAAAAAATAATAGTGCTGACAAATAAAGCGCGCACGAAACGCGCCAGCATAGAGTTGATGTCAGGGTTGACACAGGTTGATATAGCATTAAAGGAACAAACTACATGAAAACAGTGCTGGCTTCGGCAATTCTGATTACATTCGGATCATCGGTTTATGCAGATACCATCTTATATGGACAATTTCATGGTTCACTAGATATTATTAAGAGTGCCAATTCTAGCAAAGACACCACCCTTTCCAGCAATTCATCGCGAATCGGCATTAAAGGTAGCACCGATTTAAACGATGATCTTAGAGCCATCTTTCAGGCTGAATGGGAGATGGATACGGGCGGCGGAGACAATACCCAATTTATCCCGCAGAATGCTAGTACTCAGACTAGTGCAAATAACATCCTGACTGATCGCAATCAAATAGTGGGTCTATCCGGAAGACTAGGTACCGTATTTATGGGTCGATTCGATACGCCGTTAAAAATAATAGGTCGTAAAGCTGATCTGTTTTGGCGATCACAACTCGGTCAAAATCGTAATATTACTAGGCGGGATATCAATTGGGATGCCCGCCACAACAATATAATTGGTTATCAATTGCCTTATGTTGAAGGCTTAAAAGTACTCGGAACCTATGTCATTGATCGTGATGATGACAGTAATGGCAATAGCAATGAAAACAACTCTTTAAGTATCAACGGTATTTATGAAAACAACAAACTAACCATAGGTGCTGGTTACGAGGTTCGCACAAGAGATACAAGTGAAGATGAAGAAGCCTTTCGTCTTATGGGAACCTACGAATTTGGTGATACTAAACTGGTAGGTTTTTATCAGGATGAAGATAATGGCCAGCTTGGAGAAGCATCAGTCTATGGAATGGGTGGTTCACATAAAATATCAGCATCAGGGTTAATCAAAGCCCAATACTACACCCGTGATCAAACAGGCGAAGATGGTGAGCTACTAGCTATTGGCTATGACCATTCACTAGGCAAAAAAACACAGATTTACGCCCAATATGCCAGAACCGAAAACCTCGGTGGCATCGGTGGAGCAGGTCATGATGAAAGATTCACTGCGGGTGGGAATGCAAAAGTGGACGGTATATCAATAGGCATACGCCACAAATTCTAATTTTCACACATTCCCTCTCGCACCCAAGCTCCGGCTTGGGTGCGAGAGGGAGACTATTCCTGCAACAACTCAGCTTCCATCGACAAATATACCTGATAAGCATTGGTACGATTAGCTTCCTCAAAAGCCGGTAGGTCTTTAAAGGCAGACCAGTCTGTTTCCGCATAGACTTCATCAAAGGCGGTGAAGTCATCTACGGCAGCCCCCATGGTTTCACGTAAATAGGCCAGATATTTTCTGGTTAACGCAATGGTTTCAGCAGGTTTTGTGGATGCGGGACCATGTCCGGGAATAAGAGCAGATAAGCCGCTGGTTTCAAGATGGGTTAATGTGTTTAACCAATTCTTTGAGTCTGAGCTACCTACGAAAGGCACACGCCCTTCAAAGATAATATCTCCTGAAAAAAGCACTTTGTCATTTTTTACGAGCAGGGTTAGGTCGCCCGCAGAATGGGCTTTCCCCATGAAATTGATGACAAAATTAATATCGCCTAAAGTAAAAGTAGTTGATTTGGATACCGTGATATCCGGCAAGACCAGATGGGTATTGTCATTGACCCAGGGATCAAGAGAAAACTGGCGTTCTTCAAGGCGTTCTTTTGCAGCGTCGGAATTGATGTATTCTTGCGCCCCCAGTGGTGCAATAATCTCGACACCCAATTCTTCAAAGGCTTGGATGCCGTAAATGTGATCCGCATGATAGTGGCTGATAACGAGTTTTTTAATGGGTTGTTTAGTGGTTTCTCGTATCTTGTGGATGAGTTTGTGTCCTAAAGAGGGAGACCCCAGTGCATCAAAGACAACGACTCCTTCAGGGGTGACTACAAAACCGGAGTTGGAAATGAAGCCTTCATTATCGGTTGCCATTCCAGCCTCACCGCCGACGAAATAAACATGTTCTGAAATTTTTTCTACTTTCATCTCAACCGAAGTAGGGGGGTAGGGTAGTTTTTTTTCTACAACCTTATCTACAGTCTTTGCCGTAGTAACAGTAATTCCTAACATGGAAACAAGCAGACTAATCAACAGTAAAGCCGTGAAACCTAACCTGTGAATGTTATTGCATATACGCATGACCTTCCTCAAATTGCAGTCGAATAATTTCAGCATCTCCCATCGGTACCATTTCAACAAAACCGTGGATGTCTTTGGGTTGATAGCCCTGACCTTCGGCGGCTATTTTACACATCTTTATTTTTAATGTTTCACTTTCAACCAGGCTTTGCGCACGTTTCATTAAGTCTTTGTGTTGCTCATAATTTTTGTGTGCAAAGAAATTAATTTCATGCCCATGCAGGACTAATACAATGGATTGTTCAAAAGGATCGGCTCCTGTTATTTTACTGAGATAACTAGCTCTATCTAAGGCGCTGGTTAACTCTTTAACGGTTTCTACGTGAATGTCATAGACTACTTTTTGGGGTTTAAATTGGGTAGCTGTCAGTGTTGCTCCACCCCAATGTGTTGAGGCTGTGGAGAGTGCTGAAGGTGTTTTATCAGCTAGAACAGGTAAACTTAAGATCATGTGGGTAGTAAAAAATACAAGCAGGAGTTTAAGGTTTGTCATATTTTTCTCGAAGTTATCAGTGCATAAAAATGGAGCCGATCCCCTTATACTTGGAGGTTATAAAGAGGATTGGCTCCGATACTGCTGGTTAGCTTTTGTAATGAGTATAGTTTAAAAAACGTGAAGTACTTGTAAAGTTAACTTGTCATCTAAACCGTCCAGTATTTGATTGGGAACCGCACCACTAGGTAAGCCTGGTGCATCAGCATCCCGGAAGTCATAATTAGCAATGACACGGGTTCTTGGGCTAAAAAAGTACTGCGCACTAAGCCCCAGTGTTTCAAAGTGTCGCTCATTACCAGCGGCTCCTTCTGTGCCTCGATTCAGTTCGTCATAGCGTATGGCTAATTCTAGTTTGGGCAAAACCTTGTAACCTACATCAAGATGCCAGCCATCAGCTTCATTATCAGTTAGATAATTCAGTGAAGATACGGCTCCAGCATTGGGCCCAACTGTTGCGACAGCGCCAGGTATTGCACCCCCGTCAGAACCATTAAATATCATGCCTTCAGCTTTGACATATTCGGCAGCAACACGATATTTTCCCTTCCGGTAAGTCGTACCTAAGCCCCAGCGAGTGCGGTCGAATTCTTGTTCTCCGGCAACACCATTGGCGAAGTTGAGCGTACGCTTTCCATCAATATACCAGGCATAGGTTTTGAAGCCTTGGCGACGAGGGCCACGTCCACCGAAGACTTTTTCGGTTGAAAGCAGCAGATAGAGTTCTTTGTTATCATCATTATCGCTACGGTTGATACCGTTACCATTACCTAGCATGACGGCATAGGTCAATTCCCGATCTCCTCTCTTGAAGGTGTTGTGAGCTTGAATACCAATGTCACGAAACGCTCCAATAGGGCCATTGAGACCATTAGCAAAGCCAGGGCGTGAACCGTCTTCTTCGGTAAAGCGTTCCAGTAGTAACTGATTGGCTGCATTGGTGAAGTTATTCCAGTCAAAGGTATGTATCGCCTTTTGGGCTTCATTGCCTTGTGGGGTTTTAAACTGGCCGATACGGATATGTGCACCCGGAATGTAATTGAGCGTTACACTGGCATCTGTCAGTTGTGCACCATCTTTGCGGGTAATGCCGTTGTTACCGAACTCTGACAAGAAAAAATAGTTGACCCTGTTGAAATCAAATTGACCACGTATTCCCACACGGGCACGACGAATATCAAAGGTATCGCTAGTGGTATTGTCCGGACCAATCTGGTTAAACACTGCTTCTTGTCCTGCCCAGGGGCCGGCTTGAAGATCAGTTCCGTCAGTACGGGCATATTCGGGTTCTAAAAAGCCCCAGATACGCATGGCTTTTTCTTTTTTCTTTCCTTCCAGGCCTTGTAAAGATGGCCAGTCAACGGCTAGTGTCTGGCTACCAAAGATCATCAGTAGCGAACCGCCAATGGCAGTAGTTAGTTTCGTGTTCATTGAATATCCTCCTAATGGTGTCAATGATGAATGAAGAGAATTAAGGTTTGATCAGTGTGTAACCTTTGTCTACCAGATCCATGATACGGACGACACCAGCGGGTACTTTTCCAGCATCTTTATGGATAATGGGTTCTTTTCCTGTTTTTCTTTTGATGGCTGCAATGGTATTCATACAGGCACTAAATTTAACGCCATTGGCTGCAAGGCTAGAAACTCGCGGTGAAGTTACTTCATTTTTAGCGAAGATGGACTTAAGCCCTGGGCCGAAGGCAACGATTTCAATCGCAACCTTGTCAGGGCCATAATGATTCTGAAGATTATTGGCAACGTTAAGCACAAGGTTTTGGCGACTGGCATCGCTGATTTGCAATACCACATGCTTCTCTGCAAAGTCGTTATCGGCTTGCAGTGTGTAAGCACCTAATATCAGTAACAGAAAAGTGAAAGGAATAAGTAGTTGTTTAATTTTTTGCATGTTATTTCTCCTAAAAGTGGCTAAACCGAATCTTTATCCGTAACAGAGCCGTATTGAATCTTTATTGGTAATTATGTATTCCCTAGTCCTAATAAATTAAAAATTATTAATAAATAGCTCTTGGCTTTAAATAAGTTCTTGCAGGGTTGATGCGTTAGCTCAAAAAAATATTCCCCTTTTTTTGGAATAAATTTTATCCACCACGCATCGTTATATACGGAGGATGTAAATGTTGAATTTTTTTCGAACAGGAAACATTGATAAACAGTTGGCCGAGCGAAGACCTCGCTTGTATCGACTAGCCTTTTCCTGGTGTGGTGATGCCATGTTGGCGGATGATCTGGTACAAGAGACTTTAAACAAGGCGTTGGTCAAACAAAGCCAGCTTAATGATTTTTCACATGTAGATGCCTGGTTGTTCAGGATTCTTCACAATTGCTGGATGGGGTATTTACGCACTAACAAACCGTCGATAGACATTGATGATGTGAATTTGATTAATGAGCAATCTCCAGATAAAAAGTATAACGAACAACAGGTTATTGAGCGGGTAAGGAATGGGGTAGAGATGTTGCCTTTGACACAGAGACAGGTGGTAACATTGGTTGACTTGGAGAATTGCAGTTACACTCAGGTTGCTGTTATTCTAGACATTCCCATGGGGACGGTGATGAGTCGGCTAAGTCGGGCTAGAGCTTTATTGAAAAAATACTTAATCGGTATGCAAAAACAAGGGTCGTATGGTGTAGAAAACCCTTCGCATAACCATTTAAGGAGAGTTAAGTGAAAAAAGAGAATAATACCCATTCAATAGAAAGTCAGAACGTAGAAGAAATTCTACACGCACTGGCTGATGGGCAATTAGAATCCGCTGAACGCGAAGAAATACTCGCATTACTTGATAATGATTCAGAGTTGCGTGGCGAGATGTGTGATATTTATCGTATCAAAGACCTTGTGCAGACCGCATACCCATTGAGTGATTTTAAACAACAACCGCCTTCTCGTTTTGATTTTAAAAGCATACCCTTGGCTAAGGTAGCTTCTTACTTTTTGGCTTTTGTACTTACTTTTGTAGCAGGTTACCTGATTCGTGATGTTGCGAATCCAGTAGGTGATGCAGGCATTGCATTAGCAAACGTGCCTGTTCAGGATAATAAAGTCATACTGTTTCTTAGTTCTTCTGACCCCAAGAAATTCATAAAGATACTAGCCAAAGCAGAGGCGCTAGCGAAGAAGTTTGACAATACGGATGGCAAGGTTTATGTCGTGACCAGTGCCGCAGGAGTCGATTTGCTACGTTTAAAAACATCACCTTATCAACATGAAATTAAAGAGTTAACAAATCTTTACCCGGCGTTAAACTTTGTGGCTTGTAATAATTCACTTTATCAGTTCAAAAAAGCCGGGAAATCTATCGAGTTGATTGATAGCGCCAAAGTAGCACCTTCGGCGGTCGAGTTTGTGGTAGATCACTTGCAGAAAGGTTGGCGTTATATTGCGATTTAGAACCTTTATAGGTTATGGATATAGGTTATTGAGAACGAATTACTAATGCGGAAGGCGGGCTCGCCAAGTCGCAGGGGGCAAACCCACGTGACGCTTAAATGCACGGCTAAACGCCGCCAAACTCTCATAGCCCACATCATTGGCAATTTGATTAATACTGTGTTGGTTTCCATCCAGCATTTGACTGGCAACATACATACGCCATTTAGTAATATAAATCATAGGTGACTCACCTAAGGTTTCAGTAAATCTCGCAGCAAAACGCGAGGGGGAAATGGTGACCTTTTCAGCTAGACTCTTAACAGACCATTTATAACCCGGTTGAGCATGAATTATTTCTATCGCACGCCCTATGACCGGATCTTTAAGCGCAGAAAGCCAGCCAATAGAATGACCAGGCAAGCTATCGACATGGGCACGAATGGCCTCAGCACAAAGAATTTCTAGATATCGTTTCAGCACAAAACTGTTGCCCACTGTCTGGTATTCAAGCTCCTGCACCATTAGATTAACCACTCCATAAAGTCTGGGATATTCATTAGGATTTGTAACATTGAACTTTAGAACATCGGGCAAAGCCGCTAATAATGGATTCAGCAAGGTGTCATGTAAAAGAAAGACTCCACAGACAAGAGAAGTAGAAGGCGATTGTTCTCTATCATCAGGACAGAAAATATTTCCACTCGATAGAATCTCCTCAAAAGACTGCACTTTACTACCTTCACCTTGAGATAACGTATGTTTTAAACCGGAGAAGCATACGGCCATTTCTCCAGCCTCAATCAAGGCACTTTCACCATTCCCAAGGTTAATAGTAATATGACCTCGTTCGACCCAATGAAAGGCAGCAATTCGTGTAACACTAGTTGTTTCAAGCAAATGATTTAAGGTGTTGGAATTGGGGACTGATACAGCCCAGGGTGCCTGATATTTTTCCTTGAGCAACAAACTTCCAGAAATACGCATAGAATTCAAAACTTGACTCAAAGGATCATCTGAAGTGGTAAATTTAGAGGGTTCAGCAAAGGATAGTGTTGTTTTAAGCATTGTTACGACTTTTTAAAAGTTTTATGAAAATATAAGTGTGAACTCACTTTACCACCTAACCCTACTTCTAGTAACTACCATAATCTCGTGACCATATGTTGATTTTCGAATTTTCACTATATCCAAACAACTGATCTTTTAGCTGAATCTACTAACTCACCGCACTAACAACAAAAACCATTGTTCGGCAACATTGATCCCAAGTTAAATTCAGCCACTCCATCAAAAAGTTGTTTCAGCATATAAAGCAGTTGTTTTGCACATAGATCACCTTTCTCAATAGTCATACTATTTTCTTAAGAAACTCTGATTGAGTCATATTTTCTGGAAGTGAGCCTTCAGGCTTGCCATACGGTGCTTGTAATCAAACACTTTAGGCGAAGCTAAAACATCGCTTAATCAGTGTTTCCTTAACAAAAACGCACTTGTAAACAATCAAACAGGAAGGACTATTATGACTACTGAACTATACTGGCTTATTTTATCTATTCTATTAACCGCTGTTTTTTGGCTTCCTTATATTGTTAACCGTCTTGCCGAGCAAGGTTTTTTAACCGCCCTATGGGATCCTGATGGCGAGACCGTAACGAAGGTTCCTTGGGCTGAGCGTTTAATGAGAGCGCATGTGAACGCGGTTGAAAATTTGGTTGTTTTTGCTCCGCTAGTTATTATTTCTCATGTTCTTGGGATGAATACTGAACTAACAAGTTTTGCCACTATGCTTTATTTCTTCTCGCGTTTGGCGCATGTGATTCTTTTTACACTTCGTGTACCTGTACTCAGAATAATCTCGTTCTTTGGTGGGTTTATAGCCCAGATGATACTTGTTTTAACCCTTTTACAGTGGGTATAGTTGTAAGCACAACCAATATTCATTAAAGGGTGCCTCTATTAATTAGAATTTTCGTTCGAGTACAAGGCGGATGAATTTTGAGAACCGCAGTGTACAAAGGTACATGAGGATCGCACGACTGCATGGATGCAGGAGGTAGGGCAATGCAGGAGCAATTTGCCGAGAAATTTATCCAACGCAGTAATCGGATGAAAAGGCAATTAATAGAGGTACCCTAAAGGGTATCTCTATACAACATAACCTAGAGATGAAAGGACAAACTATGAAACTCTATTACTCCGATACTTCGCCTTATTCTAGAAAGGTACGTCTAGTCATTATTGAAAAAGGATTAGATGATGATATTCAAAAGATCAAAATTAACCCCTTTGAAGACAATCCTGAACTCTGGGCTGTCAATCCATTGGGTAAAATCCCAGCGTTAGAACTAGATTATGATGAAACATTATTCGATAGCCCTGTCATTTGCCGGTATTTAGACAGGCTATCTAAAACAGTAACCACACCCTTGCTGATCCCCAGTGACGGTTGGTCTGAATGGGATATTCTTCGCTGGGAGGCTCTGGCAGATGGCATGACAGATGCGGCTTATAACCTGGTGATGGAAAGACGTAGACCTTCAGCAGAGCAGTCTAAAGAATGGATAGCTCGCTGGGCATCTGACATACATCGTGTGCTTTCTGAAATTGAATCCAGAATTGATGAACTGGACAACCATTTCACCCTTGCTCAGTTAGCTCTGGGTGCTGCGGTTGGATATATTGACTTTCGGTTAGCTGAAATGCTGTATGAAAGCGTTTGCCCTCAGGTTGCTAAATATCCAGCTATTCAAGCGTGGTATGAGGTGTTTAAAACGCGTTCTTCAATGATTGCCACTAAACCAGCCGAATAGAAAGGATATGCTATGTCTACACATTATAACCATGGGGCGTAAAGGAATATATGTTGGAATGAGCCTTCAGGCTCGCCAAAGCGGTTATTTATCATCCATCTAGGCGAGCCTGAAGGCCCACTTCCATAATAGTATCGAAATAACTTAGATGATTACTTCGCTTTCGAGAACTAAAGAACTGGAGATGAAATATGAATAGTACATCCCAAAAGAAAATCGCCATCGTCGCGGGTGCTGGGGCTGACTTAGGAATCGCTCTGTGCAAACGACTTATTAAAGCAGATTATTTAGTCGCGGGACTGTCTCGTTCAGCAGAACCGCAAGACAGTATGGGCGAAAGCTACCTGCCCATTGCATGCGACCTTACTGACAATGCATCTGTAGATGCTGCTATTACGGAAGCAGAGACTAGATTGGGTGAAGCATCTGTTTACATTCATAATGCTGCAAGCCTATTACGCAATGAGTTTTTACAACTACATCAGCTGATTTCGTCAAGCAATGGAACGTAACTTGTCTAGGCGCAGTAAATGGAATACAACGTATTTTACCTTCCATGCTTGTCGCCAAAAGTGGCACTATTCTAGTAACAGGTGCTACGGCATCAATAAAAGCGGGAGCTGGATTTTCTGCCTTTTCTTCAGCAAAATTTGCACTGCGCGGACTAACTCAATCACTTGCTCGCGAGTATTCACCACAGGGGATTCATATTGCACATATTCTTGTTGATGGTGCCATTTGGGGCTGGCAAGCTGAACACAAGTTTGACAGAGACCAACACGATTGTTTGCAACCAGAAGCCGTTGCCGAAACGTATCTGCATCTTATTAATCAACATCGTTCTGCGTGGACACATGAGTTAGATTTACGACCTGATATTGAGAGTTTCTGAAGACAAGTATGGGTATGATCCTCTAAAAAACTGTATCTAACCCATTCACCTACTAACTCTTTGTCTAAGTACTATTAGCATGTGCAAGACTTCCGTATCCTTCGCAAGCTCAGCTAGAGGTATTAAAAAGTAACTTTTTAATTCTTGGCTTAGACAAGTGGGTATCAGGTTTATTTATGTACAGATTAATGTGAGACTTGAGCCAACCACCTTTCTAGTTCATTTCTTCACGTTTGAGTTCGTGGGGTGTTAATGAGGCCACGTTGCAGGGCGATATAAACAGCTATGGAACACGAGTTCAACAAGGTTTTTCACTCATGGATAAATGATCTACTTCCAGTTTTTGGTAAAGCGATTTTAATCGGTTCTGCACTCCTCTGCGAGATAGATCAAGGTGGAACCGAAGCGATATTACTTATTAACTTCTTACGATTATACACGGCTGATGAATGTTTCCTAGCAGGAACGGGTGCAAAATTGATTCCAGTCAGAGAAATGATGGACGAAGATTGAATCATGCCCTGGGGATATTTATCAAAAGCTCTCATCAGTGTTCTCTGCTCTGGTTTTAGAGGAAACAGCTTAGGCTGTTATTGATATTTGGTCTTAGGTTCTTACCTAACTTCTTCCTGAGTTGTTCTCAAGTTTCAATAAATACTCCTTGCGCCAAATCCCACCTCCATAACCTGTCATTGTGCCGTTCTTTCCGATGACTCGGTGACAAGGGATCAGGATGCTAATCCGATTATTACGGTTCGCATTAGCCACTGCTCTCACCGCCTTAGGGTTGTTAATAGCTTCTGCTTGTTGTTGATACGAGCGAGTTTCCCCATAGGGAATAGCACGTAACGCATCCCATACTTGTATTTGAAAATCAGTGCCTTTTATATCCAGCGGAATATCGTTGAAATCATGTTGAGTTCCAGCGAAATAGGCTTTGAGTCCTGCATCTAATTGAGCAAAAAAAGAACTGTTGCCATTGATTACATGGCATGCAAATCTCTGCTTCATTCGGGGGATTTGTGTTGCTAATCTTTGCGTGTCGGTGAACTCTAGCAGACAGATCCCCTGGCTTGATGCTCCGGCCAGTAAATCACCAAAAGGAGTGTTTATTTTGGTTAGAACAATCGTGTTTTTGGCAGCGTTCTGCTTTGATTGCTTTGATTGCTTTGGTAATGATGAGCTGTAGACAGGTATATGTTGGTCATTGAACTCGTTAGCATTGTGCGTCTTCATGATAGCTGACTCCAAAGCTGAAAGGTAAGATAACTCCGAAAGGGTGCAGTAGCTTTTGGATCGCCCGGCTGATGCGTGCTGGGTTCTTTTTGTTCTTTTCGTGTAGCTTGTTGCATCACTTTTTTTATACCCAAATCACCGCCCAAAAAAACATCGGGATCACTTAAGCCTCGCATTTTGGCATAATTGACTGTCCATGGGCCTATGCCGTTGATGCTGATCCACTCGTTTGGATCACAGGTGTTATCGCGAAGCTTGTGTTGCAAGTGATACTTGGCTAAATCAATGAGTGTTTGTTTGCGTCTGCCGGGCATTTTTAAAAATGAGAAATCAGTTTCGGCTATGCTGGATATGGATGGGAAATAGATCTTATCGTTGGTCGTTCTTTCACCTAGCTCGTGGACGACTTGTTTAACCAGCTTGAGTGCGGCTACTACCGAAATCTGCTGGCCTAAAACACCACGGACTCCGGCTTCAAATGTGTTCCAAGTGCCGGGTAATCGTATTCCTTCAATAATGTTATTAAACCCGGCTGTTTGTAGACAATGCTCAATGGTTTTACTGTCGGTATCCAGATCCAGAATACGGCGAATGTTATTGACTACTGGTTTTAACAAACGCAGGTTGTCGATTTCTATTCGCACATCAAAGCGATGGTGTTTTTCATTATGAACAGCCGTGAATTCACCTTTGCAACTGTCTTGCTGATTTTGCCATTGAAAGGTGCGGCCGTAGCAGTTAGCTTCTTTCACGTCTCTTTTTTCTCCTTCTTCCATGCCTCTTTTTTTGTTCCTTTCTTTCACCCATTCCATGTCTTCAATAATACGGGCTGACAAAAAAGCGTGAATCTGTTGCCAATTATAGGGAGGGCGATAATACAGTTTGAGTTCCAAGGCGTTGCTGGTGACAAATTGCTGTTTTCTAACTTGCGATGGATTCATTAAAAGCTGTTTTTTAAAGCAATCATTAAAACGTCGGATGCTATTGAAACCCGCTGCAAAAGCAATGTCAGTGATGGGCAGAGTAGTTTGGTGTAACAAGTTTTTGGCAAATTCGCACTGTCGAAATAACGCGTATGACTTGGGTGAAACGCCTAGATGTAGATCGAATAATTTGCGCAAATAACGATCACTTATGCCTAGCCGGTCAGATAGTTCTAGCAAGTTGCTTTGTTCTAATGCTCCGTTATCAATGAGCCTCTTAGCTCTTTCTAATGTGGTATCAACACCCTTCCACACGGGCGAACCGGGCGCACTGTCGGGGTGGCAGCGTAAGCAGGGACGATATCCCGCTTGTGTAGCTTGATGCGCATGATCAAAGTATTCAATATTCTCTTCTTTGGGCATTTTAGCTGGGCAAACAGGACGACAATAAATGCCTGTGGTCTTAACCGCGATAAAAAAAGTGCCATCAAAGCGTGCATCACGAGATAGTCGCGCTTGGTGATAACGTTGTATTTTCGATCTGACTTGCATAGCTAATTATTGTAGTTCGCATTTTGGGAAACACTAGCCGTTATCGGAACTAGACCGAAAATAGAGCCAAAATTGAACTCTAAGTTTAGTTCACACAGATTCTTCGAAATAATAATTTTTAAAGTTATCAAAAGGGTAATCAGCAAACAGTTTTTGCAGTTTGAGTGGGATGGTTTTTCTCCCTAAGAAGTCTAACTTGCGACGCCAAGGCAGATTGTGTGAATGTTTTAAGGAAGCATGATCATTGATCCCCAAATCATAAATAGGAATATGTAATACAGCCGAGTCCCTATCTAGCCGATTCGCAAGAATATAAGTAAATTCATAAGGTAAAAGTCTTAGAGTAGAATCACCGAATGTAAGTTTTAGTCGAGATAAGAGGGGTGGAGCGAAAAAGCAGGGCAGGGTGTACTGAGAAATACCATACGCTTTGAACGCACCTAGAGCAGGGTTGTTTTCCAGATGCTGGTTAATATTTTTATTAGTGATTATGGAAGAGTCGTACTGTATGCCCTGGTTTCTTAATACATTGCAGTAATGATCGAAACTTGTATTGTGTACAGAAATTCCGTTACATCGGGTTCCAATAACTTTAACACCCGCTATATCTTCCAGGCTTTGAATCGCATTCTGGGCAATCTGCTGGAATGATTGTTTGTCGTAGGGTGTATCAATAAGACAGCCAACCTCATGCCCCGCAGTTTGAATTTTCCGCACTAGAACCGGATACTTGGAGGCTACCTTGTGCTGGATAAAAAAAGTTCCAGAAATATCGTTTGCACGCAAGATTTCCAACATTGCTACGGTATGGCGCCATACGTGATTAGACACGGGGTGATTGCTATCAAGCGCAGACTGTTGCCAGTCCACAACGTTGGTGGTAAAAATCATATTATTCTAGAGTGGTAGTTTATTTGATCAATGCTTCATAAGGGCATTTAAGTAAGCGCCAATTTTTAGACCCTTCGACCTCTTCGGCAATCTCAGCAAGTGCTCAGGACGCGACTGTAGTAGCACCAGCAGCCAGCTGAGAGCGCGCTGTAGCAAAGTACCTGAGGTGGTACCCTGAGCTTGTCGAAGGGTACGGAACGCTTGCACAATATTTGTAATCTAAATCATAACCTATTGTTATAGATTGAATTTAATAACAGGCTTAGACAAGTGGGTCATCATGTAAGTATAAGTAAATGATTACTTAAGACCAGTTCTTCGTGGATAAAGGGCTGATCAATGCCTATAATTAGCATTCTATGCTAGAATCATTATTAATTATATAATATAAACTATTGATATATACTTCTTGTGCTCAAGAAGTATAAAGCGGGTATAGATAATTGGTACGAAGGCTATGAATGAGTCAATACTACAAACAGGTCACTTTGTAGACAATAACCTGCTGTTTCTCATTGCGTTACTGATGTTAATTCTAGGGTTTGCAATGGCTTGGATTATGTATGCGACGCCTCTTGCTACTGCACGTCGCGAAATAGAACGTATGCGCTTTAAGCTAGAAGCTGAGGAGCGGATTCATGATGAGCGCATTCAGATACTGGAACAGGGCAAGGTACAGATGCAAAATAGTTTTTCTGCCTTGTCACAGCATGCGTTAAGAGAAAATAATGCGCAGTTCTTGCAGTTGGCGCAAGAAACATTAATGCGTTTTCATTCCAATGCACAACATGATTTAGAAGGGCGTAAAGTCTCTATTGAAGAAATGATTCTGCCGATTCAACAGGCGTTGGATCAAACCAGAAAGCAGATACATGAGATAGAAAAAGATCGTAAAGAAAGTTTTGGTGCGGTTTCCGAACAGTTAAAAACGGTTTCTAGGGATCAGGAAGTATTAAGGGTTGAGACACAAAAACTGGTGACTGCTCTGCGTCGTCCAGAAGTACGCGGACAATGGGGAGAAATCACCTTGAAACGTTTAGTAGAACTCGCCGGAATGGTCGAGCATTGTGATTTTATCGAACAGGAACATCGTTCAGATGGGATAAGAAGTATACGTCCTGATTTGATTGTAAAAATGCCAGACTCACGTGAGTTGATCATTGATGCTAAAACACCACTGGATGCGTATCTGGAAGCGAGCAATACTGAAGATTTAGTGATTAAAAAACGTGAATACCAGCGCCATGCAAAGATCATGCGTGGGCATGTGAATGAATTGGCCGCCAAGCGTTATTGGGACCAGTTTGATAATGCTCCTGACTTTGTGGTGCTATTTGTACCGGGTGAGCAATTTTTGGGTGCAGCTCTGGAACATGATAAAAAGTTGTTAAGCGATGCGTTGGCTAAGAATGTTATTCTCGCCTCGCCTACCAGCCTGATAGCCTTACTAAAATCGGTGGCTTTTGGCTGGAAACAGGTAGCATTGTCCGAAAATTCGGAAATTATCCGAGATTTGGGGCAAGAGTTGTACAAAAGGGTTGCGACCTTTACGGAACACATGGCACGATTGGGACAAAGTTTAAACAATAGTGTAGATCATTATAATAAAGCCTTGGGTTCTTTGGAACGAAGTGTACTTCCCGGAGCTAGACGTTTTACAGATTTGGGAATAGAGGGAAATAAAAGCATCCCTGAGACTCAAATAGTTGATAAAATAGCGCGTCAGCCTATTGATAGTGATTAGCGTAGGTAGATGCAGGTAGAGTAGTAGAAAAGAACAACAAGTAGGGGCAGTAGGGTAAAAACATGATTATAACTAAAGCAAGTTCACGTAGTGTCTTATTCCAGATGCTGATTTTTGTATTGGCGATTGCCGTTTTACTATTGATGCAGAAAAAAACCATCTATGATTTGTATGTCTCGGGTGATGTGTCACGTATGGGGCTCATGCTCAATGGTTTCATTGTCTTGTTATTTCTATTTGGTCTGGTAAGGATTGTTATAGTCCTGCTAGGTTATGCCAGAGAGCAAGAAGTTTTGATTCGACTTGCGGATAATCTGAAGAATAATAAGCCTAAACCGGTAGCTAACTTGCCTGAGAAATCGTTGGCGGTTAAGCGCTTTGAACAAATTCGCTGGGTCAACCAACACAATGCTCCGGTCAATCAGGGAGCGATGGCGGCAAGTTTGAATGCGAGTGAAAGCTCACGACTCACATTGATCCGGTTTGTGCATAACATTCTGATATTAACAGGTGTTTTTGGTACGGTTGTATCGCTCTCTATAGCACTAGTAGGAGCATCGGGCTTATTGGATTCCCCCGAAGGCATGCACAATATGAGTACCATTATTGGCGGTATGTCTACTGCCTTAAGTACTACCATCACTGCAATTCTCGCCTTTATCGTATACGCTTATTTCTTCTTGCGACTCAATGATGTGAAGACGCGTTTACTTAGTAGCATCGAAGATGTCACCAGTCTCTATATTCTTCCGCGCATTACTCATACAGAACAATCGTTAATTAGAGATGTTGCAAAATTGACAGTAGCTCTTAGACAAGCCGCAGAACGTATGAGTGAGGTTGAGCATAACTTCATTGGAGCAGGTGCCAGTTTACAAGCTGCTGTTGATGCGTTACATGAGCAAGTCGATACGGTGGGTAGTGAAATGCAAGAGATCAAGACATTGGTTAGAGCGGGCTTCCGTTTGCCAGCGCCGCCAAGCCAGTCACAGGATGATACTTGATGAACAGCATTGGTTTCCCAAATACAGATATCTATAGTGAGCATGAGCAGGGAGGGGACGAAAGCTTCTGGCCTTCTTTTACGGACATCATGATGGTCATAGTCATGACCTTTTTGTTAATTACCGTAGCGGTCATATTAAATAACTATGAATTGATCAATAATTTGAAAGCCAGTGTTGCAGCGGAAAGACAAGCAATGGCTCAGACACAAACGGCTTTGCAGGTGGTGCAGATAAAGGCACAAGAAAACGAAACACTGGAAGAACGTTTAGCCCGACTGGAAAACCTTTTAAGTGTTAGAACCCAAAACTTGCAACAAACACGTCAACAGCAGCAGCAAACATTTCTAGCCTTGAATGCTAGTCAACAAGAAACACAAGCAGCACAGGTAGCTATCCAAAATTTAGAACAAACTAACAGGAATAACGCAGAAAACCTGACAAATCTTCAACAATCATTACAAAAAATGTCTGTACAGACCACTCTTTTGCAAAAACAAAAAAGTGAAAGTGCTACTGCAGAACAGCAAGCTAGAGCAAGCCTGATTAGTGTTCAGGATAAACTGGAAAATACAGGTAAGGAACTAGCTGCGTTAAGACAGAAAGATATCGAAGGGCATGAAAGGTTAGTCAGCATGCAAGGTGAGTTTGATCAACTGGACAAGAAATATCAAAAGTTATTAAGACCAGCACGTTCTGTGAAAAACAAACATGTGGTTCGGGTTATCTTTAATAAGAATAGCGGAGTGAGTAGCTATCAGATAGGGGAGCAGGATAAGGATAACTTGAGAACCCTAAGCAAAGGAAATCTGCATAAAGCACTGACCCAGCTTAAACTAAAGCATGGTGATGATCTGTATGTGAAAATTATTATTCCCGCAAGTAGCAAAGTTTCTCATGCCGAAGCTTGGAAATTTACCAGTGAGATGCTAAATAAATACGATTATTATCATTCAAATAAGAATTAGTCTTCAGTTATAAATTGTAGAGACAAGGCATGCCTTGTCTCTACGGTGCGGCATTCAATATCAGAGCCATAAACCAATTAAAAACTAAGTCGGACACCTAATTGAACATGATCGTCAACCTTATACTCTGGCGCTGATTTTAAGCCTAGTGTAATTGTGCGATAACCCACAAATGCTGTTGCATTTTCTGACACGTCTGTTTCAAGACGAATTCGCGTATCCAGTAAATCATCACCCTCTTCAAAGGTTGTGATTTTTGGTGCAAAATGGAAGTCTGCTGCTAATGCCAATGGGATTCCAGCAGAAAACTTAACACGACCATTCAGACCTAATGCCAGCGCCCCTACTCTAGAATCGGGGTTATCAAGAGAAGCATAATATAGCCTTACACCCACTCCTAGTGAATACGGCTTATCAGCAGCAGTAGAAACACCTCCCGATGTAATGCCTACGAAACCTAGAATATCATCATCTTCGTTGTACAAACCGCCGAAACTGATTTTCGCGCCTTCAGAGCTAATTCTATTAGTATCCAGATGAACCTCAAGAGCGGCTGTTTCTTCACTTAGTGCAAAATCTAACTCTGAAGCCTGTGTAGAAGTAGCTAAAAAAGCTAATGACATCCATCCGAGCGTTTTTTGAAAGTACATAATATCTCCTTGTTTGCTGTAAGTAGCGGTAGCTGCTCTATTGATTCCTCATTGAGAATGAACAGCATACAATTATTCCTTTAATCTATATGTTCTATGTAATAAATGTATTTCAACAAAACATTCTATTGACACATTTTTTCAACGATACTTTCTTTCCATTGATTTAGGCTTTGTTTATTAATAGGAAACTTAAATAGTCGATTATTGATATAGCCTTTCCCAGTCAATAAATTGACATCGCAACTAGTTTGCTTGCCAGTAATAGTGTCGGTAGTTTTATACAAAAAGCCTGCCACTATAAAATGTTTGTCGCGAACAGCAAGGGTCATTTTTTTACTCCAACGGTTACGCCCAATAGAGGAATTCTGGCTCAAAACTTCCAGTGAGCCACGTTTATTAATATTCAGAGAGGCTTCCATTCCAGCACTTTTTCCATGCCAGATAAAATCATTTTTCTCGGCATTTTCAGATGTTTCATTCTGTAGTTGGTGTTGGCTTGGTTGGTTTAGTTCGCCAAGTTGGCTAAATTGAATTTCCAGGTGAACGTAGTCATCGTCATCTGAGTCTTTTATTAGTGTGACAAAATCATCCTTTCCATCTCCATCAAAATCAGCACTGAGCGAGCTAACAATCGATTCTGCATGAGCCAGATAAAGAGGTGTCAGCCAGAATAAACCAATTAGCAGGAGAGTGTGTATGCGTAATAGTAGAGCTTGATTGAATAACATTTTGATTGAAGATAACATTTTGATTGAAGATAACATTTAGTACTTTCCATCGCCGACTTAGAGTCTATAACTGATTGCCGCATAGTATGCCTTAGCAAAGCTGGCAATGTTGTCGGCTTTGTCAAGTCCATTAACTGTTCTGCGTGCGTTCCTCCAGTTATCAGTGGTGGTGTTGAAGGAGTCAGCAAGTTTTTTGCCAGTAAAAGTACCATCAATCATTCCACCGAAGAGAATCTGTACCGCAACGCCCGTGTCTAGTGCTAAATCAGGATCATTAATTAAGTCGATAGAAAGTCGGTCATTCCAAACTTTATAGTTTGACTTGCCAGTGACTTGAACAAAGCCTCGTCCATGATATTTTACACCGTCACCAGGTGTTGTATTGCCAAGCGATCTGGCAAGATTGGGGTTGCTCCCCTCAATATCGTAGAGTCTTTTGAAATATCTTTTGCCTCCATATTCATTAATAGGCTTCATTTTTTTATCAACTTCATGATGTGCCGTGCCGAGAATATAGGCTAAAAACCTGTCCTCTTTATTCACATGGTTAGCCTCCCAGTAATCTAATATTAGGTTTAACCCATCTACTTGTGATTGCTTGAATCGGCCCTCAAAAAGGTAGCTCTTAGTGTATTCAAAAAAGAATTTCCGATTAATTTTCATGACTATACCCTGTCCTGTGAATATTAAGTATAGTCATTGAAGCTAACTTTACTGATTAATATTTATCATCATCATATCCATGAGCTTATGGTAATCAGGTTAAAGTTTGCGAAAAAGCTTTTGTATCCTGAGCATAGGCTAACATTGCTAATGCGTTATCATCAATATGCACGCCCTGTTAGATATTCTTGCCGTATTTAACTTTGTGTAATTCATTCGCTTGTTTAACCCATCCCTCTTTAGTGATGCGTTCGTGGAAGGAACTGAGTTTTGCACCATAATTTTTTTCGTCTTGTTTAGTGAATGTTGCAATTTGAGAAAACGTCTTTATCCCTAGGGAATGCAACCTTCTCTCATTGACCTTTCCGATACCTTTAATTTTGGTTAGATCATCCGAAATTCTAGTTGCTTTCTTAACCATTTGTGAAGAAGAAGGTGTTGAGTTATCGGAGGTGAATACGGGATCAAGATAATCTGCTTGAAGTATCCAGTCTTTCACTTCATGCTCTTCAGGTGCTTGTGGTGCCAGTCGCTTTTCCTTATTAGTAGTTTTCATTTTAACGGTGAGGTTGGTCGCATTTCGATTACGAAGTGCTTTAACCGTGTCAACACCGGAAGCTTCTAATAATTCAGCATAATTACCTTCTACACCCTTTATGCGAAATAAATCTGCATGATTCACCCAGGTTAGAATGAGGTCTTTGTTAATATCCGTTCGTTCGGTTAGGGATTTTCTTCCAACCGTATTTTTACCTTTATTGAGCAATGTATCGACGAAGTTGATATTGATGTTTCTGAACCTTTTTCCATATACAACACCAATACCTTCAATGGCTTCGATGGGATAACGAACCGTATTACCATTGATTTGCTTAGTGTGTTTTGTTGGCTTGTCGGGCTTCTGAACAGAGTGCATTTTTGTGTTTAGGGCTGTTAGTTTATTTTGAAGCGTTTTAATTTCATTAGCTTTTTCTTCAGCAAGTTTGTTACGTTCGGAAGTTAAGGTAAGCAACTTATCCGATAATTTCTTTGTTTTCACTGTTGTTTTTTTGTTGGCTTCTGCATGAATTCTCTTTGACGACTCAAGTGAATCTCTGAGGTTTTTTGCTTCACTAGCCCAACGAGTTTCAGATTTCATTAAATAATCTTCATGTCTCTTGATTTCATCCTCCAAAGAGCTTCTATCACTATCTATTGTCTCTTGTTGTTCTGCCAATTTTTTCTTAAGCTCACTGATTGAAGATGTTTCTTGCTGCGCAGTTTGCAGTTCAGCATATAGTTCCTTCTTGTCAGCTTCTAATGTTTGAAGCTTTGATTTTAGCTTTGATAAATCCTGTGTACTCTGTTTGCTTTCATTGTTAAGTTTTATGGCATCAGAATCTAATGCTTTAATTTGATCTTTTTGTGTCTTTAACAGGTTGGTATCTGAGAAATGTGTACTTGTGCTCTTATCAAGATCCTTGATCAACTGATCACGAGCTGATGATAAGGTCGCTATTTTAGTGTGCAGTGATTGGTATTCATTTTTAGCCTCTTTGAATTGTTCTAATTCAGAGGCTAAAGTCTTATTATTGGCTTCTATTTTTTCTATTTTACTTTTAAGTTGTTGTATTTCATCAACAGTATCTTCGTCTTCTTGCTGATATTTGCTGTTAATTTCCTTTAATCTTAGAACTTCTTTATTCGCTTCAGTCAGCTCTGATTGGAACGTTTCATTTTGGGCAACTAGTTGTTGCGTCTGCTGCACGTTTTGTTTGTTGCTCTGATCTATTGATTTAATTTGCGATTGTAAATCGGAGTAGTCACTTATCAGATCGGTGTTTTTATCCTTCAATGTATCGTTTAAGGCTTCGAGTTCTGTGGTTCCTTTCCTATCTTCCGTGGATTGATTAAGATGATTACCTAGCTTAATATTTTTATCCTCTAGTTCTGCATTGAGTCTTTCAGTTTGTTGTGTTTTTAATCGTAAGAATTCAATATTTTCTCTGAGCTGGCTTCGGTCGTTTTGTAAGTTTGAAAATGCTTTTACCAGAATACTGTTATCAGAGTTTTTTAGCGCAAGTTTGGATGTCAGCTTCCTGGTTCTTTCATTAAGCAGAGAGGATCTCGCCTCAGAATCATCTAACAACACTTGAATTTTCTTCTGACTATCTTTTTGAAGAAGATAGCGTGCTTGCCATTTTTTTCCTGAGAAGAAGCTTCTAAATAGCCATCCCGCAATAGCTCCCAGAATTAAGGCAAGAAGTAAGTAGAGAATTCTTTCATCTTGTAGATATGCCATGATTTGTACTCTTGTTTCGGATTTAAGGAACCTCTGAACAAGTCTAAACTTTCTGGAAGCTTCGCCTAAGGTGTGATTATAAGCACCTTAGGCGAGCCTGAAGGCTCACTTCCAATACAAAAGGACTTAACCAGAGGTTCCTTAATAAAGAAATAATCAAATATTATAGAAAAAATGGATGACTTAAAGGCTATTTTGAATCAAAGAACATAAAATAGCGCTAAAGGGCATCTCTATCATTAGTTACTCTGGTACGACTATTAGATACCCAATACTCCGTCAAATGTAGGTTTTGATGGATTTAGCGATTCAGGAAGTGGTAGCCACTAGGCTGTCTTGCAAGGAATGGTTGTTTCCCTTCACCGAGAAAAGCTTCAGTCACAAGGGAATCTCAACCTCCTCCTCAAAAAAAGATTGAATTATTTAACTTCCTGAGGAGCTATTTTTATGCGCAGACTGCGGTCTGCCGTGAGGTATTTCCTGGCAAGTGAGTTAATGTCAGCCAAGGTGATAGATTGATAATCAGCATCAAGCTCTCGCGCCCAATCTAGGCGATAGGGCTGGGTTTGTGACCGGGCAGCAACCGTATAAAGCCAATAGGAATTCTGACGTTTAGATTTCCTGATCGTGTTGATTTGTGGTTTAAGTGCTCGTGCCAATTCATCCTCAGAAGCTCCGTTTTTAGCTAAACTATTGCCTAGCTCTACAATAACGTTGCTGACGTTGTCGAGATCTTCTGGTTTTACGGAACTATAGGCCGTGATAAAACCCACATTTTTATATGTCTCAGAATGGTTAGATACAGCGCCTGGAGAGTAGACATCTCCAAGCTCTTCGCGAAGCTTGACTCGCATACGTTCGCCAAGGATTTCTGCCAGAATACTGGATATTCTGACGAGTTTGGAACGATGTGCTGTATTATCCTCCGCTTTCCAGCTTATTCGCACTTCCGCTTTTTCTACCTTGCTGTCGTAGTTAAATATCTTGGTGACCGGCGTTTTGGGGATAGTAATTTCACGCTCAGCATCACTGATTTTTGCGCTAGATCTGCGCTTAGGGAGTGCTCCTACACTTTTGGCTAACAGCGGGATGAGAGTCGTTTCATCAAAGTCTCCGACGATACCAATCTCAAGAGCACTATACTTAAGTTGTGGGTTGACCCACTGCTTGACATCTGCTGATGTGAGCGCTATGACCTGCTCTATATCAGGAAAAGTAAAACGCATGTCACCGCCATTTATCCAACCGGACATTTCCATTTTCGCACCCTGTATTGAGTGTTTTAGTTGTGAAAATAGAATAGGAAGCGTTGCCTTGAATAAACGCTCGGCCTCTGGTCGAAAACCTGAGTCTATCAACATCGCACTCATAAGTTGGAGCTCTAGCTCCAGGTCTTCTGGAGTTGTTGAACCACTCAGGCTAAAGCTCTCCTCACCAATACCAAATATAACCGACACATTCTTCCCGGAGATAAAGGTAAGAAGATCATCATTACTATGTTTTCCAAACCCCCCACCATTCACTACCGTACTGGCTAACATATCGATGCCTGGTTTATCTTTTGGCTGACCAAGTCTACCGGTGCCGAAGCTTGCACTAATGAGTATTTTATTTTTATCAAAATCCGTCTTCTTGTAATTTACTTTGACACCATTCTTGAACTGGATCTGATGAATATCCAAATCCTCAATATGCTTAATGGAGGTCACCTCACCCGCTTTACCGAAGTCAGTGTAGGCAAACTCCCCGATATCCTTTTCTTCTACAGGTGCGACGCTAACCTGCGCAGATTTTTGATAGAGAGAAGCCAGTGTCTTTTCAGCTTGCTGTGGTTTTTCTTTTGTACTGAGAATTAAATGTAAGTCTTGTGTATTCCAGTATGCTACTAGTGCCTGATGACTTTTAGCTGGAGACAGGGATGACAGGTTTTCCTTGAAGATAGCAAAGTCATCTTCAGGAGTAGAGAACACATAGTCACTATGTATATGAAGGGTTAACAACGAGGCTATGTTTGCGTTTTTACGTGTACTAACTGAAAGCACTTTTTGTTTGGCGCTGTTGATCATGATGGCAACCACTTCATCGTATTCAGCTTGAGTAAAACCATGCTCAACAGCTCTGCGAAGTTCTTGTTCTAGCACGGTGATAGCTGCTTGCCAATTGCCGTCTTTCGCTGTGACATCCAAGCTTCCTACCTCCGCTTCCCGAAATAAAACTGAGGAACTAATGTAGCCAGAAGTCGCCGCTGATGCTTCTTTTTTTACTAACTTCTGAAAACGACGATTAATAATGGAATGTGCGATGGCTAGCGGGATTTTCTTCGCTCTATTGGCGATGGTATCAATTTCTCTGGTTTTTTTGCGGATACTCATTAGAGATAGAGCGGTAGAACTAAGTTCTTTGTCTGCAAAGACAGCTGTTTGCAAACCTTTCGCTCCCGAAATATCACCAATGCTGGTGGGTGCCCCCGCTTTTTTTGGATTTTTGATACTCCCAAACGTGTTCAAAATACGCTGTTCTACTTCTGTGATGTTAAGGTCACCGACAACGATAAAGGTCATTTTCTCCGGCGTGTAAAACTGCGTGTAAAAGTCTACAAATTCCTTGCGCAATACATTATCCATCACCACATCCGTACCCATAGGGAATCGCTTTGCTATGAGTGATTGGGGCAGTAAATGTTTGTATTTTTTTTCCAGCATACGTATCGAGATAGAGTCACGTGAGGTTTTTTCAGCAGAGATGACTCCGCGTTCTTCATTGATTTCCTCATCGGTGAGCAGTGCACCATCAGCAAAATCAGCCATCACATGATAAGCAAGATCCAAAGTAGAGTGTTTAATATCAGGAAGATCTAACATATAGACCGTTTCATCAAATGATGTATAGGCATTAACATGTGCGCCGAAAGCGATACCCAGACGCTACATTTGTGGCACTAACTTGGTTGCATCGGGAAATGTTTTGGTACCATTAAATACCATGTGCTCTAGAAAGTGAGCCACTCCACGTTGCGCCTCAGTTTCTGAGAGTGAGCCTGCATCAATGTGTAGACGTAGTGAGACTCGTTCTGGTGGCAGAGCATTCTTATGAATAACGTAGCGCATACCATTTTCCAGCTTGCCATAGAGGGTATTGGCATCTGCTTTGATATCCGAGGCCTCCTGAGCCCATTTACGGGCTTGACCTTTTGCTCTGGAATCATCTGTTTTTGCCAGAACTACATCTTTAACAGGATATGTCGATGATATATCTTTATCGGTAGCCCCATCTTTCTTTATAAGAAGGGTCCCCATGAGGATAGCCACCACTAGGGGATAACAAATAGTAATTTCTTGTTCATAAGAGTAAATATTCTTGGTACTAAGTAAGAGCTGAGGAGTTTGTGTAACGACTATTATAACTAAATGGACAAGATTTTCTTGTTCAGGCAATCGCCTAACACCTTCCGACGGTTTTTATCCTCATTTCAGTCCAGTACCAATATGATTTATGGCACTACCATGCGAGGTTCTGGAAACAATATCCAGGCTGGAGATTCAATGACTAAATCAAGTGCAACATCTGATACGCCACACGATCAGCCTAATGGTATTAACCTGTTTTATAGGATGATGTTTAAGTATTTGATATGAAGATGAATATACCAAGTTCTCTATGATAGACTGCACATCACATTTCCCCCTAAATTATAATCACATGACTAAGCCATTTATTGTTGCAGTACTTCTGCTCTTTCTTACCAATACCCCTGCTATTGCACACAAAAAGCAAAATAGGGTAGATGTTAACGTTGGCATTGCTACTACTGGTATAGCTGATGCAGGTATAGCTGATGCAGGTATAGCTACCGCCCATCCTCTGGCGACTGAAGCGGGTTACAAGATTCTCATGCAAGGCGGAAATGCTTTTGATGCAGCCATCACAGTGAGTGCTGTATTAGGTGTAGTGGAGCCTTATAGTTCAGGTTTTGGAGGGGGCGGTTTCTGGTTGCTCCATACGGAAAAAAACCAGCAGGACATTATGTTAGATGGACGTGAAACGGCTCCCGGCAAAGCAACTGCGGATATGTATGTTGATAAAGAAGGTCATGTTATCCCCGGTTTATCTATCACCGGTGCATTATCCGCCGGGATTCCTGGTCAAGCAGCTGCGCTACATTGGCTGGCTGAGAATAAAGGCAAGCTGCCTTTGTCACAAACCCTGCAACCCGCCATTGATCTTGCAAAAGAGGGTTTTGTTGTTGAAGCTTATTACCAGAAAATGGTTGGTTTTAGGCTAGATGCGATTAAAGAGTCTCTGGTGATGAGCAGAACTTTTTTAAAAGATAACGCAATCCCTGAAATAGGCGCGATCATCAAACAGCCCGATCTGGCTCATACACTTGGACTGCTTGCTAAACAAGGGCGTGCTGGTTTTTACCAAGGTGAAGTAGCTGAGAAACTGGTGGCGGGTGTGCAAAAAGCCGGGGGAATCTGGACAAAGCAAGATTTAAAAAATTATCAGGTTAAACTTCGCCAACCGATAAAAATAAATTACAAAGGTATGAAAATCACCTCAGCAGCATTGCCTTCCTCTGGTGGTATTGTGCTAAGTGAAATATTCAATATCCTGGCAGAATATCCTTTGCATAAGATGGATAATAAGATGCAGATTCATCTTGTCGTTGAAGCCATGCGCAGAGGTTATCGTGATCGTGCTGAATACATGGGAGATAGTGATTTTGTCGAAGTGCCGGTTGAGTTATTGACCAGTCCTGACTATGCCAAAGGTTTGCGTCAATCCATTCACAAAGACAAAGCAACACCTAGTAGCAGCCTCGCTCCAACATGGAGAGAACAAAGTATGGGTACTGACACGACTCACTTTTCGATTATGGATAAAGAAGGTAATCGGGTCGCAGCAACGCTATCTATTAACTTTCCCTTTGGTTCTTGTTTTATACCTGAAGGCACAGGGGTTTTGCTAAATGACGAGATGGATGATTTCTCTGCAAAACCGGGCACACCGAACGTTTATGGCTTAGTCGGTGCAAAAGCTAATGCCATTGAAGCGGGAAAACGTATGCTGTCTAGCATGTCACCTACTTTTATCGAAACGGATGATCGTCTCGCTATTATTGGTACGCCAGGTGGAAGTCGCATTATTACTATGGTGTTATTGGGTAGCCTTGGTTTTTATGAAGGGAAATCAGCTGAAGAGATCGTCAACATGCCGCGTTATCACCATCAGTATTTACCTGACCACATTCAATATGAAACAGACTCTTTGGATTCTGAAACCCTTAAGTTTCTAAAACAACGAGGTCATGAGATGTCTGAAAATGATGAGACATGGGGCAATATGCATATTGTTATTAAAAATAAGAAATCAGGAATAATATCAGCGGCTTCTGATGAGCGCGGCATTGGAAAGGCAATACCCTAATCTGATTGGTTGTCGGTACAGAATTGGCTATCGGTACAAAAAGGTGAAAATCGTGTAGCCTGTTGTGTTGAGCGATAGCGAAACACGGGGAATCGGTACTTGGTTAAGGTTTCACTTAGCGACTTTACGCCCGCCAGCAATCCACTTAGTAATTCCATGTTCTACGTTATAAACAGTTTCATAACCTAGCTGAACTTGTATCATTTGTGCGGCAATACGTGTTCGAGTTCCAGTGCGACAGATCAATATTACGGGTTTGTCAGTGGGTGCTATCTTCTTTAATTCAGGCACTAACTTGGGGTTAATAGCACCAGTTTTACTGAAAAAAGTAAGTTTTTTACTACCTGCAACTATTCCGGTTTCTGCCCATTCCTCTGGCCTGCGAATATCAACAACCGTTATGTTCTTGTCCATTAAAGCCTGTAGTTGCTCGTTAGATATATGGATAACTCCACTACTAACTTCACTACTAACTTCACTATCGGTTGGTATGGATGCGCTAGTTGAGGATGCAGAAGGAGTGCTTTTTGTGGTATCGCTCGTGCTGGTCTGGTCTGAACTTACGTTGCTTGTATTACAGGCAACGATAAACAGGGGGGCAAGTATGAAGGTAATAAATGATGCGGGTGTATTATTTATTTTCTTGTTCATTTTCTAAATCCCTTAGTTATACAATTTAGTTCCTGATTACCCATCTGCCTAAGCTTAATCTATGTAAGTGTCAATTTACCACCCTTCGACAGCTCAGGGCGCTCTGTAGCAGTGTCGAAGGGTACGGAACTCTTATACAATATTTACAATATAAAAACCATGACCTATGTTATTAAGCTGAATTAATAACAAGCTTAGACAAGTGGGTAATCAGGGTTTAGTTTTACACAATGAGTTGATTACTATCCGCGGGACAAACCATTTCTTTATCAGCATGAGTTCCTTCAGGAAACTCCTGAGAAGCTACCCAAACCTGACTTATAATATCGCTAACTTGTGGCAGTTTTTCAAGAGTGGTCACCGTTCTTTGATGGTCAAAGAACGCAAAAGGCTCATCGAGGATAATAAATTGTTTATCAATATCGTTAGTTTTCGCTAATTCTTCTGACATGGCAATACGTAATGCCAACATGATTTGACGTTGTGTGCCTGATGAAATCTCATCAAAATCCATAAAATCATTTTTCTCTTTGGAGAAAACAGCGACATTTAAATCATCATCTATTTTCACATTACTGTAATGATTATTAGTAAAGAATGGCAAAATATTAGCGGATGCTTTGGTAATCGAGTTATTAAAAGCGTCGGTAAACTCTTTGGCTGAGTTACGTAATAAATCAATCGCCATATTTTGCACTTTAATGTTACGCGTATGATGACGTATATCGGTGTCATATTCGGCAAGTTTTTGACGGAATTCAGCAGCTATTGCGGTGCGTTCCATCTCTGTGTCTATTTCGTTGCCTAGAACGGCAAGATTCGTTTCGTTGTGGCGTTGTTGTTCTTTTATATGAAAACGTAAAACCTCGACTGTTTTTTCTGCTTCCAGTCCATCGGTATAATATTCGGCGATTTGATCTTTTAAGGTATGTACTTTAGCAAGCTCGGCATGATCAGTATTCACTAGCGGCAAAATCCCCCCACTGGCTTGGGTAATTAAATCAAGGCTGCGAGGAGAAAGGCTATCACTCAAATCTGTTTTGGCGTGTTGATAACTTTCATCCAGTGCTTCGGAATACAACTGTGACTTGTGCTTTAAAGGCGATAATATTCGATCTTCCGTGCGCCAAGTCATGACCATTGATAACAAAAAACTTATGGCAAGAACGGCTGCTAACAGCGGCATCCATAACTCTGTCCATGAACTGAAAACAGTAAACTTATCCACAGTTTGAGGCATTAATAATGGTTGTGCTACATTAGGTAGAAACTTGATTAATGCCCATAAACCCAATGCCACTGCTAAAGCTGCCAATAATAGATCAGAAAAAACACCGAAGGTTCGATGTTTGCGTTGGCCGGCTATAAATTGCTTTCGGTCTCCTGTATAAGTATCAGCGGAGTTTCTAAGCTGTGCGACTAGTTGCTGTTTGTAATCCTGATCCGTTTCCACGCTGTCGCGTGTATCTACTAACTCTGGTAACCATGAGTCATCAATACCCATATCTTGTAAATCTTTATAGGCTTTTTCGTATTGGGGACGGAGTTGAGCCAGCTGATCATCATCTATATCATTGGCGCGATGCATTTCATTACTAATTCTGGAATAGGTGCTGATTCCTACCATGTCTTTAATGCTGTCGCTGTTCGGATGGGGTGTGGACAATTCACGTTGAACTAGATAATAGGAATCGGAAAAGGTCTCGTAGCCGTAACCCATAATTTCTTGCAAAGCGGCTTCGGTTTCCTCTGGCGTATCAGCAATCAGTTCAGCGTTTTTTTCACTAAATAACTGCGCATCAACAGTACCTTCAGCATTAACAATACGAGTGAGTTGATAAGCCTCACCTTTGTTAATGAAGTTGAGTATTACCGAGGCATTCTTTTCGCCCCAGGCAATGAGTTTGCTGGCATTTTGCTCGACAGTGAGAAAGGTGCGTCCGAATAGGGCAAAACTTAAGGCATCGGCGATACTGGTTTTTCCTGATTCGTTTTCACCACTAATGGTAATCAGGCCTTTTTCGGGGACATTGTCAATTTCAAGACGTTTGTATTTACGGAAATTCTCAGCAGTGAGAGATCTAATAATCATCGGTTATCATCCCCCGTTTCAGCTGCAACTTTACCCTCAAAGTGATTGATGACCAGTTTCATGGCATCTTCATAAATACTGGCATCGAAGTTTTCAGCACGAGTCCGTTGTTCCACGTCTTCATCACAAAAGGCAACAAAACGTTTTGCAATTTTAGTGGTTAGCCCTTCTTCATCAAGCCAGCGTAGGTATTTAGAATGTGCCATAATTTTTTGCTTCCTTGTGATCTATTTACCTGTATCTAAGGTAGTTTAGCAGAAATATAAAGGAAATAGCTGATAATTCAGAAAACTATATAGCTATTAGTTCTGATATGTTTTGTGAATTTTCGTAAACACTTGACAGGGAAAATATGATTATGGATTATCAGCGCTTAATTAACAGAAGGTAGACCTGAATGACCGCTAATATCCACGCTGATCGTATCCTGATCCTCGACTTTGGCTCACAATATACTCAACTTATCGCTCGTCGTGTACGTGAAGTGGGTGTTTACTCTGAAATATATCCTTGGGATGTTTCCGCAGAGGATATTCGTGAGTTTGCACCACAAGGTATTATCCTCTCAGGTGGGCCAGAGTCTGTTATTGATAGTGATCCACCTGAAGCTCCGCAGATAGTGTTTGATCTGGGAATACCCGTGCTAGGCATTTGTTATGGAATGCAAACCATGGCAGCTCAGTTGGGTGGTGAAGTTGTCAATGCCGACCACCATGAATACGGCTATGCAAAAGTACGAGCTCGTGGACATACTGCCTTATTAAAAGATATTGAGGATCATGTTACCGAAGAAGGCTACGGTTTATTAGATGTATGGATGTCGCACGGCGATCGCGTAGAAAAACTTCCTGATGGCTTCAAGCTCATGGCAAGTACAGATAGCGCGCCTATTGCTGGAATTGCAGACGAATCACGCCATTATTATGGTATACAATTTCACCCAGAAGTCACTCATACAACACAGGGAGAACGTATATTAGAACGATTTGTGCGTGATATTTGTGGTTGTGAAGGATTGTGGACATTTTCCAATATCATCGAATCCAGTATCAAAAATGTACAAGAAAAAGTCGGTGATGAAGAAGTTGTTTTAGGTTTATCCGGTGGTGTAGATTCCTCGGTTGTGGCTGCTATATTACATCGTGCGATTGGTAAGCAATTAACCTGTGTCTTTGTAGATACGGGGTTGTTGCGTCATAAAGAAGGCGATCAGGTTATGTCTGCCTTTGCGGAACATATGGGTGTGAAAGTCATTCGTGTCAATGCGGCTGATCGTTTTATGAATGCACTAGAGGGTAAAACAGACCCCGAAGACAAACGTAAGATTATTGGCAACATGTTTGTCGAAATATTTGATGAAGAAGCTGGTAAATTAAACAATGCAAAATGGCTCGCGCAAGGCACGATTTATCCTGATGTGATTGAATCGGCGGGCGCAAAAACAGGTAAAGCACACCTGATCAAATCTCATCACAACGTCGGTGGTTTACCAGAAGATATGAAGCTAGGGCTTGTTGAACCCTTACGTGAATTATTCAAAGACGAAGTTCGAGAAATTGGTGTTGAATTAGGTTTAGCCAGAGAAATGGTATATCGCCATCCTTTTCCCGGCCCAGGTTTGGGTGTGAGGATATTGGGAGCCGTTAACAAAGAATATGCGGATATCTTGCGTTTAGCGGATTACATCTTTATCGAAGAACTCTACAAAGCTGACTTATACGACAAAGTATCACAAGCATTCACCGTATTCTTGCCGGTTAAATCAGTAGGGGTTACGGGTGATGGTAGACGCTATGATTATGTGGTGGCATTGCGTGCAGTAGAAACCGTGGACTTTATGACAGCTCGCTGGGCGCATCTTCCGTATGACTTCCTGGATGAAGTATCGCGCAGAATTATCAATGAAATAGAAGGCATATCCAGAGTGGTTTACGATATTTCGGGCAAACCACCAGCAACCATAGAATGGGAGTAGGGCGACGGGATGCAGGCAGCTAAAAGTGCCCTTTTGCGACATCCTCTTATTAAGAGGGGGAGCTTTTGTGTACAAACCGATACCACAGAGAACCATTACACAATGAATAGTGATATTGACTTCATGCACAGAGCCATAGAGTTAGCCCACCGAGCTAGTGATCAAGGGGAAGTCCCAGTAGGCGCAGTATTAGTTAAAAACGGCGAAATTATCGGTGAAGGTTACAACCAACCCATCACCCGTCACGACCCATCTGCACATGCCGAAATGATCGCTATTAGAGCAGCAGGTCAACAACTACAAAATTATAGACTCCCCGATACAACGCTTTATGTCACCTTAGAACCCTGTCCAATGTGTGCCGGACTAATGATCCACACTCGAATTAAACGCTTGGTATTTGGTGCCTATGATCCTAAAACAGCAGCAGGGAGCATGTTTTCAAATATAGAAGATTCGCGCCATAACCATCAAATAGAAGTGGAGAGTGGCATTCTTCAAAAAGAATGCGCGCAGTTGCTAAAAGATTTTTTTAAAGCACGAAGAAAATGAAAGCAGCTTTATAAATCTTCAACCCACAACAAACATTGTCCCCACACATTCGAATGTTCCAAAGCCTCATAAACACTCCGAAAGGTTTGGTGGGCTACTTGACCTGAGTCGATCACACCCTACAGATACTCTTTATGATTGGAACTAACTACATCCTCTCCATTGTTTCTATACCCAATAATCCTAATCCAGTTTTTAATGTATCGGCTGTCAATTGGGCTAACTGCAAACGGCTATCTTTGATGGCATCGTCCGCTTTGAGAATAGGGCAAGCTTCATAGAACGTCATGAAGTTACCCGCTAGTTCAAATAGGTAGTTACACAGTAGATTCGGTGTGCCCTCTTTTGCGACGTGCTGCACCGCATCGGAAAATTGTAGTAGTTTCAGGGCTAGTTGATGCTCAGCAGGTTCGGTAATTATTACATCAGCTTGCTTATTGTGCAGTTGGTCATGGCTGTCTACTTTACGGAAGATACTGCTAATCCGTGCATAGGCATATTGCAGATAGGGAGCTGTATTGCCTTCAAAACTAAGCATGGTATCCCAGTTGAAGATGTAGTCTGAGGTTCTGTTTTTGGACAGATCAGCATATTTCACCGCGCCCATACCGACGATATGGGCGATGGTTTTGCGCTCTGTTTCTTCAAGATCAGGGTTTTTTGTTGATACTAGGTCAAAGGCACGTTGTTCGGCTTCTACTAATAAATCTACCAGTTTCGTTGTACCGCCCACACGAGTTTTAAAGGGTTTGCCATCTTTGCCCATCATGGTGCCAAAAGGCATATGTTCTAAACTCGTGTCAGCTTTGACAAAGCCCGCTTTTTTGGCAATGGTGAAAACTTGGCTTAGGTGTAGATTTTGACGTGCATCCACAAAGTACAGCATTCTTGAGGCATTAAGCTTGTGTTGACGGTAGTTGAGAGCGGCAAGGTCGGTCGTTGCATAGAGATAGCCGCCATCTGATTTTTGTACAATAGCGGGTAATATTTTGTCGTCCTTGCCTTTGAATTCATCCAAAAATACACATTGGGCTCCCGCATCTTCAGTGAGTAGTCCTACTTTATCCAGATCACTGATCACATGGGCTAGTTCATTGTTATAAGAGCTTTCGGGTTTAACATCCTTACGTGTCAGGAGTACATTTAGTTTTTTGTAGACATCTTCACAGTGCTGCAATGAAATTTCGATAAATTGCTGCCAATGCTTTAAGCATTCCTCATCACCCGCCTGTAGTTTGACAACATAATTTCTGGCTGTCTCGGCAAAATCGGTATCGTCATCAAAACGAACTTTGGCTTCACGGTAGAAGTTTTCCAGATCAGAAAGCTGCAAGCCCAATTCACTATCGGGCTGATCAATCATATGAGCAATCAGCATACCGAATTGTGTACCCCAATCTCCGACATGATTTTGACGGATGACATTATGACCAAGGAAGTCCAGCACACGCGCGACAGAATCGCCGATAATAGTAGAACGTAAATGCCCAACGTGCATTTCTTTGGCGAGGTTTGGACCTGAGTAGTCAACGATAATTGTTTCTGGTTGAGCTGTTTTCTCGACTTGAGTTATTTCTTCATCTTGAGCTATTTCTTTATTTAGTACAGCTTTAGTTTGCTCGGCTAACCATGCGTTATCCAGATGGATATTGATAAAACCAGGGCCAGCAATCTCTACTTTCTCCGCGATACCGGTTAAATCTAAATGCTCAAGGACTTTTCCAGCCAGCTCTCGTGGATTCATTTTCAACTGCTTGGCTGCGCCCATCACGCCATTGGCTTGATAGTCGCCAAACTCAGGTCGGTTTGAGGGTTTGATCACGCTGGGAGTGTTGTCGGGTGCGCCTGCTTTTTGCAAGGCTTCGCTGATATGTTGATCAAGCAGTTGACTTATGTTCATGTGAGTTTCAAGTGATAGGTAAAAAGAAACGCGGATTTTACTCTGTTTTTATAACACGGCAAGTTTACTTGTCTGTATCTGTCCAAAATCGCTAATCCATGCTTGCTCAAGTCAGCTTCTTGATACATAATTGCGCGCTCACTATTCAGCAAGCTTTTTTGGAAGCGATGCTTTAGCTTCGCCTAAGATGTTCATTATAAGCACTTGAGGCGAGCCTGAAGGCTCATTTTTTAATCAAGTACAAGCTTGTTGCATGACATAATGGTGACGCGCATTGGTTCTTTCGCGACGAGAAACTGTGAATTCCGCCAGGCCCGGAAGGGAGCAACGGTAGCAGTAGATCGGGTGCCGGAATGTGGCTGGTGTGGGTCACCACCTTTAATTTCTCGAATTCTCGGCAAATAACTCCCCGTCCTTTATTAACGACTGAGACTTGATCAGAGTTTCCCTATATAATCCTGTTTTCTCAATCAAGTTAATTCTCACACTATGAGTTACCAAGTCCTTGCAAGAAAGTGGCGACCGCAAAATTTTAAGGAAATGGTCGGCCAGCAACATGTCTTGCAAGCGCTTTCTAATGCGCTGGATGAGGAGCGTCTGCATCATGCTTATTTGTTTACGGGAACCCGTGGAGTCGGTAAAACGACGATTGCGCGGATTCTGGTTAAATGCCTGAATTGTGAAACTGGGATTACCTCAACACCGTGTGGAGAATGTACCAGCTGTAAAGAGATAGCAGAGGGTCGTTTTATTGATCTGATAGAAGTGGATGCAGCTTCACGAACCAAGGTTGAAGATACCCGTGAGTTATTAGAAAACGTCCATTATGCGCCTACGCGTGGTCGGTTTAAAGTATACCTGATTGATGAGGTGCATATGCTCTCTGGGCATAGCTTTAATGCTTTGTTAAAGACACTGGAAGAGCCTCCAGCACATGTTAAGTTTTTGTTTGCGACGACTGATCCACAAAAACTTCCCGTTACTATTTTATCGCGTTGTTTGCAGTTTAATCTCAAACGGATGCCAATTGATCTAATCACAGGTCATCTACAAACTATTTTAAAAGCTGAAGATACGCCTTTTGATGAAGCTTCGTTACGTCTATTAGCGCGTGGTGCCGATGGTAGTATGCGTGATGCCTTGAGTTTGATGGATCAAGCGATTGGCTATGGTGCGGGTTCTTTAAAAGAAGACGAAGTCCGCGAAATGCTAGGCACGATTTCGCATGACTGGCTATTTGCTTTGGTCAATGCCGCCATTGATGGTGATGGCAAGAAGCTCATGGAGACCGTGGAAAACATGGCAGGACAAGTTCCTGACTTTGAAGCGGCAGCGGATGGTTTGATTTCTCTTATACATCAGGTGGCCGTTCAACAAGCGGTGCCGGAAATTGAACAAACAGATGAGTATGTTATTCAGCTGGCTAAAAAAATGTCGATGGAAGATGTGCAGCTTTACTATCAAGTTGCTTTAAACGCCCGCCGGGATTTGCCCTTGTCGCCTGATCCTCGGGCAGGTTTTGAGATGTTGTTATTACGTATGATGGCGTTTAGGCCTTTAGCGGATAGCGAGATTCCAGAGTTATCGACAACGGTACCACCTTCTTCAAAAGAACGATCGCAGCAAACGGAGACAGGAGCTAAGGCAGCAAAAAAAAAACTGAGTAGCGACGACAAGCATAGTAGCGACGGTGTTAGCAGTAGTGATGACAAGAGCGGCGATGGTGAAAAAGTAGCGATAACTCAACTAAAGCCTGAGAATAATGAATCTATAGCAGTTCAGGAAATTGCACCTGAATTGATGTCTGAAAATCCAGCTCCACAGGCTACAATTTCCGATGAATCAGCCGATAAATCAGGGGAATGGGATTGGCATGAAATCACCGCTAGATTACAATTAAAAGGAATGGTGGCTCAGCTGGCAAATCATTGTTTATTAGAAAAATACGACAATGAGACGAAAACAGTTTACTTGACGTTGGATCAGCAAGGGGAGCAACTCCGTAGTAATAGTACTGAGGCTGATTTACAATTAGCTTTAGCACAAATGTTCGACAGCACTGTAAAATTAAAAATTACTGCTGCGGAAATTTCCACGGAAACACCGGATAAAAGACAAACAAGGTTGAGTAACGAACGTCAGCAAGAAGCTGTACAGAAGATTATGGATGATCCTTTTATCAAAGAAATGCAAGTAGAACTGGGTGCAGAAATAGTGCCAGGGTCGATAAAGATTAAGAACAAGCAAACAAATTTAAGAGATTAAAATAGGAAAACACTATGTTAGGAAAAGGCGGTTTGGGCGGCATAATGAAACAAGCCCAGAAAATGCAGGAAGAAATGCAAAAAGCACAAGCAGAAATTGCTGAAATGGAAGTGACAGGCGTATCTGGTGGTGGTTTAGTTTCAGTTGTTCTCAATGGAGCGCATGAATGTAAACGGGTGAGTATCGATGATAGCTTAATGGAAGATGACAAGGACATGATCGAAGACCTTGTAGCTGCTGCATTGAATGATGCCGCACAGCGTATGGCGGCTGCCAGTGAAGAAAGAATGTCTGGCGTTACATCCGGAATGAGTTTACCGGGTGGAATGAGCTTGCCATTTTAGTTAGTTAAGGAAACTGATCAAGTTCCTTTTGTATTGGAGGTGAGCCTTTAGAGACTGTGCAAGTATTCCTTATGTAGGGTGTGCCGACGAAGGAGGCGCACCATGAATCAACAGCTTATGGTGCGCCTCGTACCTCGGCACACCCTACAAATGAGATTTTGCTTAATACTTGCACAACCTCTTCAGGCTCGCAGTACGGTTATTTATAATCCGTACCTTAAGTTGAAGCTATAAAGAGACTGTGCAAATATCGCTTCCATAAAGTTTAGACTTGATCAGAGTCCCTATAGCTATTAATTTATCCAACGTGCATATGGAAGAAACCTCGTTATTAAAGGATTTGATTGATTCGCTGAAATGTCTGCCTGGGGTAGGTGCGCGTACCGCTCAGAGAATGGCGTTTCATATACTTGAAAACGACCGGCCTGCGGGGAAAAAACTATCCGAAGCTTTATCCATTGCTATTGATAAGGTGGGTCACTGCAAGCAATGCAGGACATTAACTGAAAATGAGCTTTGTCGAATTTGTGCGAATCCTGCTCGTGATCAATCACAACTATGTATTGTTGAAAGTCCATCTGACGTGTTAGCAATAGAACAAGCCGCGCATTATCGGGGTTATTATTTTGTGTTGTTGGGCAAGTTATCACCACTGGATGGTATTGGCCCTGAAGATTTAGGTTTGGATCAGTTGGAGATGCGGCTTGATCAGGGGGGCATCGGAGAATTGATTTTGGCAACCAACCCATCGGTAGAAGGTGAAGTCACAGCTCATTATATTAGCCAACTAGCGGCTAAACGGGAGATTAAGACTACACGAATAGCGCATGGTGTGCCGATCGGTGGTGAACTCGGATATGTGGATAGCGGCACGTTGTCCCATGCTTTTGAAGGGCGCAGAGATTATTAGTGGTATGTACAGTATTTAAATATTTTAACCTTTATGGACTGAGGAAATAGCGATGTCGGATTGTCTGTTTTGTAAAATTGTCGCTGGAGAAATTCCTGCCGAGTTACTGTATGAAGATGAGTATGTTATTGCCTTTAAAGACATCAATCCTCAAGCGCCTATGCATAATCTGGTTATTCCCAAGAAACATATTTCCACTATCAATGACGTGACTACAGAGGATGATATGTTAATGGGTAAGATGTTTTTAGCGGCAAAAGCGTTAGCAAAGGAAGCAGGGCTTGCTGATGAAGGATACAGAACAGTTATGAACTGCGGCAAGTCAGCTGGGCAAACTGTATTTCATATACACTTGCATGTGTTGGCAGGACGAAATATGAAATGGCCTCCAGGTTGAACTGTCGTATCGAATTATAGTACTGATTAATAAGCTTAAGTAAGTGTATTGGATACTTATAGTGCTTGTCTTCAGTTAATATTCATACTATTATCACTTATAAGATTACTTTCATAGTGTCAGGGCGTTTATTCTATCTTTGGTTTTGCCCAGTTTTTCGAACTTTGAAAGCTTAATATTGTCATACACCATCACAAACCATTGAGAAATTGTACTTACACATAAGGGGTCATATTATGATAAAGAATATTATTTTAGCTAGCACTATTTCAGCACTAACGTTTGGGGGTGTGGCTCAAGCGTCAGTTGCACAAATTATATCAATTGATGGTAAGGCTATTGTTGAAAGAGCGGAGCATCGGTATTTAGCACAACGTGGCATGGTTTTAGAAGAAGGGGATATTGTCCGTTCTTTAAAAGGTAACGTTAAACTTAAATATGCTAATTGCGTTAGTTCTATTGAAGAATCTAAAGAAGTAGCAGTCTCTAAAGCAACCCCTTGTCCGGCGGCTAAACTTGCTAAAGCTTCAGATCTCAAGGATATCGCCGGTAAAAACTATAAAATTCAACGAATTGATAGCAATCTCGCTGCTGCAAATTGTAATGCTTGTAAGGTAGACCTTGCTAGTGCAGTTCCTGGGATTTCAGGTTCTTTGTTAAAGGGTTTGGCAGGTGCTGGAGCCGTTGGCGCAGCGGTTAGCGGTAATAGTAATAAGCCAGCTAGTCCATAGTTCTTGATCATATGTGTTTTTAAGGAACATATACAATAGTAAAGAAGCAGAGTCTTTATACTCTGCTTTTTTTATGCATGCAGTACTTCTATTTCATTTCTACTTTCTACTTTCTGTGTTTGACTGGATTGGATCCGAAACGCCGTTTATCTGAGCTTATTCTTAAGTAATCCGTCTATTGTTGCTTAAGTTCTGAAGAATTTGTTTAATGTTTGTTATAAAAAACAAATGAAACATAACCTCTCAGATAAGGTATCAAATCATGGTAACCAAAGTTTTTCAAGCATGCTCTGTCACAGTGTTATTGGTTGTCGCAGGTGTTGCACAAGCAGAAGTCGCCCAGATCACTTCTATTAGCGGTAAAGCCGTGATTGAACGTGCTAGTAACAAGTATGTTGCACAGCGTGGCATGATCTTGGAAGAGGGAGATATTGTACGATCCTTAAAAGGTAAAGTTAAACTCAAGTACGATAGTTGTGAGAGTTATGTAGAAACAAGTCAAGAAGTTGTTGTCTCTAAAAAGAACCCTTGCGCTCCAGCAAAGCTAGCTAAAGCTTCTGACTTGAAAGCAATAGAAAACAAGAACTACAAAATTAAAAGAATTGATAGCAACCTTGCAGAAGCTGAATGTAATGCATGTAAAGTAAAACTGGGTAAAGGCCCAGTGCCTGTAGCCGTTTCAGGTTCTGCACCGGCTGCTGTGTCGCCACTATCGGCCGCTGTCCTAGGACGGATGGCTGCAGGAGCCGTTGGCGTGGCAGTACTTGCAAATAGCTCTTCAAGCAGTAACCCAGCAACGCCAACGCCAACGCCAACGCCAACGCCAACGCCAACGCCAACGCCAACGCCAACGCCAACGCCAACGCCAACGCCAACGCCAACGCCAACGCCAACGCCAACGCCAACGCCAACGCCAACGCCAACGCCAACGCCAACGCCAACGCCAACGCCAACGCCAACGCCAACGCCAACGCCAACGCCAACGCCAACGCCAACGCCAACGCCAACGCCAACGCCAACGCCAACGCCAACGCCAACGCCAACGCCAACGCCAACGCCAACGCCAACGCCAACGCCAACGCCAACGCCAACGCCAACGCCAACGCCAACGCCAACGCCAACGCCAACGCCAACGCCAACGCCAACGCCAACGCCAACGCCAACGCCAACGCCAACGCCAACGCCAACGCCAACGCCAACGCCAACGCCAACGCCAACGCCAACGCCAACGCCAACGCCAACGCCAACGCCAACGCCAACGCCAACGCCAACGCCAACGCCAACGCCAACGCCAACGCCAACGCCAACGCCAACGCCAACGCCAACGCCAACGCCAACGCCAACGCCAACGCCAACGCCAACGCCAACGCCAACGCCAACGCCAACGCCAACGCCAACGCCAACGCCAACGCCAACGCCAACGCCAACGCCAACGCCAACGCCAACGCCAACGCCAACGCCAACGCCAACGCCAACGCCAACGCCAACGCCAACGCCAACGCCAACGCCAACGCCAACGCCAACGCCAACGCCAACGCCAACGCCAACGCCAACACCAACGCCAACACCGAGCGACACTCCGACTAGTCCTATGTAACAATGGTCATGCTAACGAAGTGATGCTTATTAAATTGGCAGATTGTCTGCCAGTTGTTAGTTGTGTTATATCTGTATAATTATGGGTATTGGTTATGCAGTAATAATAGAGCTATTTCCTTTTCAATTATTCCCACCGCTTATCATCTTCAGACACACAGCTCTGAATAAATTCTACTTTCCATAATGGTAAGCTAATAGTGGTAAGCTATTTGTGTAAATAAAAAGCTTGCATTGATATTTATAATACTGAGATTATATGTCTTAGCACATCCCCCTTTTTATCTATCTGGTAACTAACCGGAAAAGAAAGATATATGAACCTGTCTTCTAACGGATTAAGATAATGGCTCAGTCCAAAGAGCAGCTCCCTCTTGTCTTGTTTGTTTATGCAAATGATAAAGTATCCTACTTATCTAATATTCCAGAAGAAACGAACAATATTAAAGAAGTTTTTGATCGTGCTATAAGTGAATATGACATTGAAGTTCAATTACTTCCCTTTTCAGACGCTGATTCCTTACTAAATCTTATTCATAGAAATAGTGAGAGGCTACTTGCTCTTCACTTTTCTGGTCATACAGATGACCAATTATGGTATTTAGATGAAGGGCAAATAAACGCTGAAGGTTTGGTCGCTGTATTAAAAAAATGTCATCAATTACAATTTATTTTTTTAAACGGATGCGACAATCAAGCTCAAATTAATGCATTTGCTTCTATAGGAATTCCATCACTCATTGGAACTACGGAGCCGATTAATGACAAACAGGCCGGTAGGTTTTCTGACTTTTTTTATCAAGCATTATTAGTACAAAACCTGTCTATACAAGCAGCCTTTGATCAAGCAACACAAAGTATTGATGCCACTATCCACCCTGATGACAAGCATCTTCGGTCTCTAAAACTTCCTACAGCAGACCAATCGGATATCGTTCCGTGGTTTATTTATCCGATTAATGATGCTGAGCAACACCAGTGGAAATTAAGTTGGGTAGCTAATGCTTGCAAACAGTTGCCACAACTTGCGCAACGAGAATTACCCACTTCACCATATAAAAATCTATACTACTTTAAGCAGCAAGATGCCGAGATTTTCTTTGGGCGTTGTCAAGCTATTCTAGATATCTATGATTACCTTGATGCAGTAGAACCCGTCATTCTTTTGCATGGACAAACAGGAGTGGGTAAATCCTCATTTTTACAAGCAGGACTGATCCCCCGGTTAGAGTCTTCTAAACAAAGCGTTACTTATCAAACCTACTACCATCGCTTCTCATCAAGTGACGAAAATGCTCTTCCCATCTTGAATAAGATTTTCGATTCAACAGACCCTTTATCAACATGGTTAGCTCAAGAGAAGGACAATGAAGGAAAGCCATTGATTTTGATCTTCGATCAAATGGAAGAATTGTGTTTTAACGAAAATGAAGTTGATGACAACACGAATTTGCCATTGGCTTTAATAAATTTTGTAGATAGCGTAAAAAAGCTTTTTTATTCATCATCCCAGAACCGACCCAAGGGCAAACTCATCCTTAGTTTGAGGAAGGAGTGGTTTTCTGAATTCCATGAAGCATGTTCAGCAAAAGAAGTCGCTCAATTAGACTATTTGCTAAAACCTTTGGGCAAAAGAAATATCATTGAAATCATCGAAGGTATTCCTCAACAGCCACGTCTACAGAAAAAATATCAATTGCAGCTTGAAAATCCTGAGGATGGAACACTAGCAGGAATTATTGCTGATGATTTAGTGACGGATAACAAATCTAGTATTGCGCCCATTTTGCAGATCATTCTTTCCAAAATGTGGGATAGGGTAGAGAACCAGCGAACACGTGTTTTTTCACTTTCCTTATACGAAGAGCTACGCAAGCAAGGTTTATTGTTAACCGATTTTTTGGATCAACAAATTCGTGCGATTGGGAAACTCACAGCCAATGCAGAAAAAGCGAAAAAGAGTGGCCTCCTGCTTGATATTCTATACGCTCATACCAACTCAAAGTCACTAGCATCAACGCTTGAAAATGATAGTTATGACACACAATATGGACATATAAGCTATCGAGAAGAAATCAAGAATAGTCTAATCGCTCATTATCTTCTGATCGAACCCGACACGGGTATAAGACAAGGGAAAAGCAAGTCAACCAGACTTGCTCACGATACCTTGGCTGCGCATATACGTGAACAATACGATGCTTCAGACCTGCCGGGACAACGTGCTCGGCGTATCATGAATACTCGGAAAACCGAATGGATAGCGAGTGATGAACAAGAAGTTCGCCCCGTACTGGATGATCATGATCTAACGATTGTTGAACAAGGAAAAGAAGGAACACAATACTGGGATGGGATAGAAAAATCCCTGCTTACAACAAGTCGCCAAGCGCAAGCTAAAAAGGTTGCAAAATCTCGACGACTAAAAGTGGCGGCCTTACTGGGTTTATTACTCCTAATCACTACTGTAGTCGTATCCATCGGATTCTACTTTAATGCTCAAGAGCAGACAAACGTAGCTGAATTTAGAAATAAACAGATTGCAATCAATAATATGTATACAGCCTCCCTAAGTCTGCCTCCTGAAAAAAGTGCCTTGGCTATTCTTCTGGCAAGACAAGGTCTGGAATTCGAGAAACCACTAGGCGGAAATTGGGTTCAAAATTACACACATCTGGCAAGCATTATTAATGGTAGAGAATTACCTTTTTTCACAACATTTTATGGTGCAGCAAAAAGCCCAGATGGAGACACACTCGGTACGTATACCAAAGATGGATACCTTACCTTTTGGGATTTAAAAAAACCGGGTAAGCGCTTCGAAATACAAAGTAACAAAAAGGATATTGATTTTGTCGAATTTACTCGGGATTCAAAATACTTTCTTACAAAGAATACTAAAGAGGGAACAAGCCTGGCCTGGAATCCAAAAACAGGGGAAATAGCTAAAGATTATGTACCTAAGTTAAAATCCTCTTCATACTTGGGTTGTGATATCAGTCCCTACGATTCCGTTAAGGTTATTATCGATGAAGAAAAAAACACATTATCCTTTGTTGATCTTGATACCAACAAAATAATAAGTGGTTCTGCACATAAAGCACCAGAAGGGCATCAACTGAAGGCAGTAACCCATGAAAATCAATGTACTGGTCGGACAAATGTATTCAGTCCCACTCGTGAACTTTTGGTTTCTGTAGATAAAGATAACAAGTCTCTTGTGGTATGGAACGTAAAAACGGGTTTTCCTCTTACCCAGAGAGTTATTAGACTACCGAGTGAACATAAAGCTCACAGCATCAACTTTACTCATAATGGAAAGGTACTGGTAACCTACGATATAACTACCGATACATTGGCATTTTGGGATATTGCCACGGAAAAACTAAAAGCTCCAATTAGCAAGTTTCCTGATGGACATGAACCGTATATAAATGCTTTTGGTTTTAGTCCAGATGGCCGTTTCATGTTCTCACAAAATACTGATGTTAAAGATATTTTGTTTTGGGATATAGCAACAGGTAACGCGACGACAAAAAGACCTATTCGTTTGGCTAATCATGAGCCTAATGGATTCCGTACATTTAGCAATGATGGACGTTTTCTTGCGACAATGGATAAAACAAGGCGAAATCTGGTTTTCTGGAATCTATCCACATCCCGTCCGGTATTTGCAAAGCCCATACCTTTACCGAAAGAACATGGCAGCTTGATCCAAGGGTGGTTTACTTCGAATGATGAAATTTTTGTTACGCAGGATTTTAACAATCGAAACCTTATCTTTTGGGATCCTAAAACAGGAAGTATGATCAACTCAAATATTCTGTATCGAAACAGGAGACATACAAGCGATCTGAAATATAAGCATAAGAGAAAGCTGATCAAATATATTCAGGGCGAACAGCATAACGCGCTAATAACATATGATGAGATATCAAAGGAATTAGTTTTTTGGACATTGGAATCAGGACATGCCCCAGTTCCCCGTATTATTAAACTTCCTCAGACACATCTGATTACTCGTATGGCTCAATCACCTGATAATAAGCTACTAGTTACATCTGACTTCAAAAACAAAACGCTTCGTTTCTGGGATATCGTAAACGCCCGTCCGATTCCTCATCTTGAGTTAGTGCAAAAAGCTGCTGCTGATTTTTTTGGTTATATCGCGCAATCACAATTCTCCAGAGATAGTAAAATATTGGTAATGAATGATAAAAAAAATGGCAAGGTTGTTATCTGGAATATAGCCAATTTTACTCACATCAAACCCACTACCATCCAGTTATCCGAGGGTTTTAAATTCGATGGATCTCTATTAAGTCCCAATGGGAAAATCTTACTGGTTATCGAGGATCAGAAAAAATTTATTCAAATAGTGGATTTGAAAACCCAAAAAATTATTCATCAACTTACGCTTAGTGAAAAGGATCAGTCTGGTTTATCTTTGGTCTTTTCTCCAGATAGTCATTATCTCGTACAGAGCAACTGGAATACTAACTCAATAGATTTTTGGAATCTACAGACTGGAAAACTTGCCAGTTCATCAGAAGCTAACTCGCTACCATTTCAACATACTATAAATAGTGCTACTTCCTTAAAATTCTCTAAAAATGGAAAATTGGTTGAAAGCCATGACAAAGATAATAAGACAACTGTTTACTGGGATATCCGAACTGGAAAAATAATACCTAAGCCTGTTGAAAACATAGATTTATTATTGTCAGAATATGAGAGAAAATATACTAAGTATTATGCCGTGCCTACTACTAATTTATTAGTTGAAGTGGATTCCATATCAGGCCTCCATATGAAAAATGCATTGACACAAGCTCCTTTACCTAATTTTAAATTAGGCGGAGCACAGGGGTTTCTTACAAGGGATGTCTCAATGGTATGGTTCGTTAAGGATAAAACGTTATCGCTATGGGATTTGAAATCTCAAACTTCTATTATAAAAAGACTAACCTTTTCACCAGAAACAAGTGTGCCGTTAGAATCGAAAGGTTTACCTGGAGAAAGTATAGCTTTTGTGACCAAAAGCTTGGATGAAGGCTACGGTTATATTGATTTGGAGCATTTTTTTGATGATTTGGAAAGTAAGGCTTGTAGATATGCGGGAAGAAATTTGACCCATGAAGAATGGAAAGAATATATAGGTTCAACGTTTCCTTATCAAAAGACTTGTCCTGAATATCATTAAGCTGTTTTAGATCTGAGATAATTCATTGGGCCACCCCGAAATGGCGCAAAACCAGTACCAAATATAACGCCCGCATCTAGCAAGTCAGCACTTTCAACAACCCTTTCTTCTAGACATTTCTGCGATTCATCTAGCATTTTGTTAATCATCCTTTGCTGAAGCTGATGAGTATCGCCTTCCCACTTGGCTTTGGCTGGTTTAACAAGCTTGCCTTTTTTATACTGATAGAAACCTTCTCCGGTCTTCTTGCCAAGTTTTTTATTATCGATAAAAGTTTGTAAGTTATCGGGTAAGTCTATACCTAACGCGGAAGAAAGAATCTTTCCAACGTGTAAGCAGATATCCAGTCCAACCGTATCGGCTAACTCTAATGGCCCCATTGGCATTCCAAAGTCTTTAGCTGCTTTATCAATGACGGTTGCCGGTACGCCTTGTTGAAAAAGTGTGACCCCTTCAAGCAGATAGGGCATAAGGATTCGGTTAATAAGAAAACCTGGGCTACTTCTTACGGGAAGGGGAAGTTTATTTATGTGTCTTCCCAATGCCGCACCTATAGCAACTTGGGCTTCACTGGTAACGTCTTTATCGTAGACAATTTCTAATAGCGGCATGCTGAAAACAGGATTAAAAAAATGTAAACCAATGAGTCGTTCAGGTGCTTGTAGTGCTTCAGCAATATTGGCTAATGGTATGCTGGATGTATTGGTTGCGAGAATGGCATCAGGTCGAGCTTTTTGTTCAACATCCTTAAATATCTGGCGTTTAACATCCAAATCTTCAAAGACCGCTTCAATAATCACATCAGCATTTGCAATACCATGACCTTCTCGGTCTGGAATGAGTCTATCCAGAGAGTCACGAATACTGAGCTGATCTTTTTTGAACTTCCGTTGCAGAGTTTTATGAGCACGTTGCACAACTTTTGCCAATGCCTCATCACTCATATCCTGAACGGTGACTTTTAACCCTTGTGCTGCACACCAGGTGGCAATATCGCCTCCCATCACACCGCCGCCAATCACATGTACATGTTTGGGGTTCAATTAATGATTTATCACCTAAACCCTTTAACTGACTTTGTAGAAAAAAGACTCGCACTAGATTTTGTGCTGTTTCAGTGAGAATAAGTTTAGATACTGAACGCGCTTCATGCTCGTACATATCGGCTGCATTGCCGCCATGTTCCTTCCATAAATCTATCAAAGCATAGGGAGCAGGGTAATGCTCAGGTTTTGCTTTTTGTGCAACCTGCTTGCGCATTTGCATAGCCATTACAGAACGTATCGGTTTTTTTTCTAATAATCTAATGTGAGCAGGAACAGTTTTCTTTTTTGGCTTATTCAAGACAGCATGGATCGCAGTGCTCTTTAACTGACGTATGGGTACACAAAAGTCTGCTAACCCCAATTTTTCCGCGATCCGACCGGTATAAGCTTTTCCGGTTAGCATCATGGGCATAGCTTTTAAAACACCCATGCGCCTAATAGAACGCACAGTTCCGCCAAAACCCGGATGAATCCCAAGCTTTATTTCAGGCAAGCTAATTCGCGTTTTTGGACTATCAGTCGCTACAATATAATCACAAGCGAGGGAAAGCTCAGTGCCTCCACCCATACAAAAACCATCAATCATAGCGACAGTAGGGATGTCTAGCTTTTCTACGAGATCGCAGGTGTGCTGCCCCTGTTCTATGTATTGCTTTGCACGGTCAATATTACTTTCAGCATTTTTATCGCCTTTAAACCGTTCAATATCAGCACCTGCTATAAAGCCGTTAGATTTGCCGGAACAAATAATCATGCCTGTTGCGGCTAGATGCTTGACTTCACTACAGGCTATCTGAATCTCATCCAGTACTTCGGGCATTAAAATATTGGCGGGTTTCCCTTGTACATCAAGTGTTAACCAAGCAATATCATGCTCGCCCTTGTGTAGTGACAGGTGTTGATAATCATGCATTATGAAACTCCCTCTACCAACATTGAACCACCTTGACCACCACCAATACAAAGGCTGGCAATGCCTTTCTTTGCGCCTTTCCGTTTCAGGATATTGGCCATGTGTAAGATGATTCTGGCACCGCTGGCGCCGACTGGATGTCCCTGGCTAATGCCTCCACCATCAATGTTTAATGTGGCTGGGTCTATCTCTCCAATAGCCTGTCCCAGACCTATTTCATTACGACAGTATTCATCGTCGTTTAAGGCCTTAACGCAACTTAAAACTTGTGCGGCAAAGGCTTCATTGATCTCCCAATAGTCAATATCATGTAAAGGCAATTGATGTTCCACTAATGTTTGTGCAATGGCATGAACAGGTCCTAAACCCATTTGAGCCGGATCAACACCCGCCCACTGAGCGGGATGTAATTGTGCCAACACAGGTAGTTGATAACGGTCTATTGCTTCCTCACTAGCCAGTATCAAACAGGCTGCTCCATCGGTAATCTGCGCGCTATTTCCTGCGGTTACTTTGCCAGCGGGCTTATCAAAAACCGCGTCTTAGCTTGGCAAGTTTTTCGACTGAGCTATCTGTGCGCAAACCATCATCACTAGTCGAACACATGCACCAGAAGAAGTGTAAAGAGAAATGACTTCTGAATGAAACCCTTGTTCAATTGCAGAACCTAAGCGTTGATGGCTTTGCACTGAAAACGCATCCATTTCATCTCTGCTAATGCCAAAACGGTAAGCAATTTTTTCGGCGGTTTGCCCCATGTTTAAGCCCACCACGGGATCTCTTAGACCTCGTAACAGCGCGATAACGGGTGCGAAATTAGTGGGTTTGAATGATTTCAATGCTTTGAGTTTTGCTCCGGTACTTTTCGCCATATTCCAATCAGCTAACCAGTTCACCATACTTTCTTTGAACAACAGTGGTGTATGGCTCATGGCTTCTACGCCTCCTGCCAAGATAAGATCAGAGTAACCATGTGCGATATTTCGACACGCCGAATCAACGGCATTCATGCCCGAAGCACAATTTCGCTGTACTGTAAAAGCGGGTGTTTTCTCACCACAGCCCAAGCGTAGCGCAATAATCCGTGCAATATTGGATTCATCAGCAGTGGGTGAAACACAGCCGAAAATGACTTCATCAAAAGCTCCAGCGGGAATAGTGGGCTGGCGCAGCAATAACGCTCTTCCTGCGTTGATAGCAAGGTCAGCAGCATAAAAAGACCCAGGCTTACCCCGTGCTTTTAGAAACGGAGTACGAGTGCCATCTACTAAATAAACGGGTCGTCGATCAGACATGTGCTACTCCTTTATGGCTCTATCGTGTTGATGTATGAGTGATGTATTTGAGTATAGTTCTGATTTGTAATAGTTGTAGTGTGTATTATTCATACAAGGGTGGGTGTAACCAACAGATATTCAGCAAATAATTGAGTGCAAAAGACTCAATCATAGAGAACCGGGTGCAAATGAGTCGACTGCAACCGCGTTACGCATAGCCTGCCAAGAGTTCAATAACAACTGGGCCTCGGTATCGGTGATTAGACCTTTTGCTAGTGCATCTTGTGTTAGCTGTTCCTGAGTAAGACCTTTCACTTCTCCTGCTTTTCTTAAGCTATGCAATTTCTTCTCTGCATCAGCGGCACGAATGGTTTGCAGCATGGCATATTCAATGCGTCCGGTTGGATGTTCTGGGTCTTCACTCATATAAACCCCTTCTGTTAATCGGTCTCGGGTGGCAGAGGGTTCTAGCGCAAGTTTGGCGACTTCATGGATAAGCGCATCGTGTGGAGGTGCATAAGGTTTACCAAAAGGAAACATCAAAAAGCGCAAAGTTTTGGCAAGCCATGGGAACGGTAGATTATGAAACGCAGCCAACATGGCTTGTTGGGCGCGATGTATGGTTAACAACGCTGCGTAATCCACTAATGCCTTATCTGCTTGAGGTGCGCCTTGTTCCTCATAATATTTTAATATGGCTGAACACAGATATAGATTTGACAGGATATCTGCGAGTCTTCCCGATAAGCGTTCTTTTCGTTTAAAGCTACCGCCTAGTGTTAATAGGGAATAATCCGTTATCAATGCAAAATTAGCACTGAGACGAGTTAAACGACGACAATAGCAACGTGTGGCGGGTGTGCCACACGCCTCAAAAATAGCATTAGTCAGCCCAAACCAAAGGCTGCGGGTTAGGTTGCTCACGATAAAACCGATATGACCAAACAGCGCGTGATCAAATTTCTCAATATCCTTTGCTTGCGCCGTTTCCATTTCTGTTAATAGAAATGGATGACAGCGGATAGCTCCTTGACCAAAGACAATCAAGGTACGGGTTAGGATATTAGCCCCTTCGACAGTAATGGCGACAGGTAATGCTTGATAGCCTCTACCGATATAATTCGAAGGCCCCAGACAAATACCTGAACCACCCTGAATATCCATCGCATCGTTAACGACACGTCGCATGCGTTCCGTTAATTGATATTTGAGTAATGCGGTAATGACCGCAGGGCGATGACCGTGATCCAGCGCGGTTAATGTCAATTTGCGACCCGCATCCATGATATAAGTATTGCCTAGAATCCTTGCCAGTGGTTCTTCAACGCCTTCAAACTTGCCGATAGGTAGACCAAATTGCTTGCGTACACGCGCATAGGCTCCGGTTACACGACTAGCCATTTTAGCCGCACCTGTAGACAGTGCGGGCAGTGAAATACCACGACCTTCTCCCAAGCACTCAACCAACATTTGCCAGCCTTTACCTACTTGTTGTTGTCCACCGACAATCCAGTCCATAGGGATAAAGACATCGACACCTTTAGTTGGACCATTTTGGAAAGGAGCATTGAGTGGAAAGTGACGATCACCAATTTCTACTCCTGCGGTATCGGTAGGAATTAACGCAACAGTTATGCCTATATCCTCCTTATCTCCTAATAAATGATCAGGATCAAATAGATGGAATGCCAAGCCAAGGAGAGTAGCAATAGGAGCGAGAGTAATGTAGCGTTTTTCCCAGTTTATCCGGATACCTAACACATCGGGTTCGCCTTCAAAATCAGCCGTGCAGACAATACCTGTATCGGGGATAGAGCTTGCATCACTTCCAGCTTCAGGGCCTGTTAAAGCAAAGCAGGGGATTTCCTCACCTATCGCCAAGCGCGGCAAAAAATGTTCTTTCTCTTGTTCAGACCCGTACTCTAACAGGAGTTGTCCAGGACCTAATGAATTGGGCACCATCACGGTCACCGCAGCAGTAATGCTGGTGCTGGAAATTTTCATAATGACTTCGGAATGAGCCAGTGCAGAAAACTCAAGACCGCCATAACGCTTGGGAATAATCATTCCCCAAAAGCGTTCTTTCTTAATAAACTCCCAAATATCTTCAGGCAGATCGAGTAATTCATGGCTAATTTTCCAGTCATCAATCATCTCGCACAGTCTTTGTGTTGGACCATCAATAAATGCTTGCTCTTCGGGTGTCAGGCTCGAAGCTGCGAGACCATACAATCGATTCCAGTTAGGCTTGCCAGAAAAAATCTCTGCATCCCACCAGACATCACCACTATCCAGAGCTTCTTGCTCCGTTTGGGATACAGGAGGCAGATTTTTAGCGATCAACAACATAGCGGGTTTACTAATGAGTCGTTGGCGTAATACTGGAAGGTTTATCAGTGTAAAGATGAGTAATGTTGGCAACCAAAGTAACCATAAAAAGCCAGTTAAGCTGCCTGTAATAGGCACAAGAACCAGCCATGCAATAATGAGGAGATTGGCTTTTCGTAAAGGAAGGCGTAAGTATCCAAGGATGCCAATCGTTACGATTAATAACATTAACCAGATCATGACTCCCTCCTTATTGATATAATTTGATCCTTTAGACGACTAAAAGAGTATTTTAGCACTTCACTAGCGGATCTCTCATCTGTCACCGGTTCTTCCTGTGGGAGTTCACACCAGGGGAAGCGATTAAAGGCAATTTTTCGTACATACTGTCTTGACGGGTATTTAACCACATTGAAAAAAGGTGAGTAATCAAAATCAGCAGGTACAAATAATCGAAAATTGCGTTTATAGAATCGCGTTTGATCGTCTTTATCAGTACGTATAATCGGCAATATTGGATATTGAACGTGCTGAAAACAGCGCGCAATCATGCTGGAGCAAACAATCTGAGTTGGTTTTCCTGCATTATGTTGGAATAGGGAAGAGCGCCATTTTCTTGGTAAAAGACCATAAGGAAACATCAGTCTCGCCAAATCCAGCAGTTGCCGAACATCATAATCAATGCCTAAATGCTCTACTGCAAAAGATGAAATTTTATCGCGATCTTTAGTCGGTAAGTTAATCGCCCGACACACTCTTAGATGATGTCCCCGATAACTGCTCAAGGGATTAATAACGGTGCCAAAACCCAATAAGGATTCAATGATAAGGGGCTCAGAGGGATCACCCTGATAAAACTCACTCACTTTTTTACGCATGTGCGGGTCGGTCATGTTGTCGAGAGAGCCAATACCCAGACCCACGTGAGTCCATGGAGATAGAGTCACTATTTTAATAACTTCACTGACATGGGCGCGCCCCTCAACCAGAATGACGTCCGCAGGTTGAGTATCAGTCAGTAGTTGATCAAAATCGAAAACTTCAACGACAGAATTGGCCTCTGATTCTGCATTTAGCCAATCTACGATATGTTGCCAGAGCCAATTTGTTGCAGTGCTGAACATCTATAACCCTCTCACTTATGCTTATTATCATGCCTCAAATCTTAACGTCTCATCTAATAAAGTAGATCAAAAATAGAAGTTTTTCAGGGATGAATCAGCTTTTCAGTTGATTGGTTTATGGCTAGTGATAGGAGGTGTTTATTCGTCCTGCGGTGTTATTTAGGCAGATTAATTTACCTCACCTCTTGGGCGTATGAAAATAGGATAGATATTATTTGTAATGGAAGTGAGCCATCAGGCTCGCCATATGATAAAAAACAGCATGCTAGGCGAGCCTGAAGAGGTTGTGCAAGTATTAAGAAAAATCTCATATGTAGGTGTGCCGAGGTACGAGGCGCACCATAAGTTGTTGATTCATGGTGCGCCTCCTTCGTCGGCACACCCTACATAAGGAATACTTGCACAGTCTCTGAAGGCTCACTTCCAGAAATAGCTAATATCCGTTCGTTTGTGGCGGGGTGGTGCCGAGGTAGTGTTTAATAGATTCTTCGTAGGTAATAGGGATGGTAAGAATAGCGATGATAAACATATAGGGTCTTATTAGCAGCTATACTCATTCTAATCAGCCCAACAGGTATTTAGTATGAACTACAAGATGGTTACATGGATAACGACAGGACTAACAATGTTAGTTTTGACATGGTTACAGACCCCCTTACAGGCTTCAGATTTAGAGAAGGAAAAACGCTGGGAAGACCAGGTGAAAGAGTCTTTGATGGATGGGGAAATCGTTTATTTAGAAGATGGCAAGAATAATTTCTTCGCACTTTATACAAAAGCAGACAAGCCTGAAAAAACGGCAGTTTTATTGTTACACGGCAGTGGTGTGCATCCAGACTGGCCTCAAGTCATTAGTCCGTTACGCACTCAGTTACCAGAATCTGGTTGGACTGTACTTTCCCTACAGCTTCCTGTTTTAGCAAATGACTCAAACGAGAGTTACGATCCTTTAATCAAAGAAGCATCGCCACGAATTGATGCAGGTATTCAGTATTTGCACCATCAAGGATACAAGAAAATAGTGATCATCGCACACAGTATGGGTACTGTCATGGCAAGTCATTATTTAGCAAAATCAGCAAATAATGTGTCTGGATACGTTTCTGGGTACATAGGTATAGGAATGCCTGAGGCCAATCTCCAATATCTAGATAATGTTCAACTCTCGTTATTGGATTTATATGGTAGCGATGATTTACCCTCTGTTATTAACTCCGCAGAAAAACGAGCCAAAACAAATGCTAAAAATAAGGGATATCAGCAAAACAAAGTAAAAGATGCGGATCATTTTTTTGACGGGAAGGAAGAAAAGTTGATTGAGATTGTTTTGTCGTGGTTGAAGGGGCGATAGGATATTTATGAAACGGACAACGGTCACGGTTATGGTTAGGGTCAATGACCCGTTCAACAATCCCTTCTCTTGCCGCTAATAGGAGTACCTTATAGACGGTAATTGTCATATACTGTCGCAACTTTTAATTTTGAGAACAACAAGTTCATAATCGGAGGAATCAATGAAAGTCATTTTATTAGGTGGACCTGGCGCAGGTAAAGGTACTCAAGCTGGATTTATTACTGGAAAATATGGAATCCCACAGATTTCAACGGGCGACATGCTACGTGCAGCGGTGAAAGCGGGAACTCCACTAGGTATTGAAGCTAAAAAAGTAATGGATGCGGGTGGTTTGGTATCTGATGAAATTATATTAGGTTTGGTGAAAGAGCGTACAGCTGAGCCAGATTGTGAAAATGGCTTTTTGTTCGATGGGTTTCCTCGTACATTAGCACAAGCAGATTCATTAAAAGAGCAGGGTGTTGAGATTGATGCCGTTGTTGAAATTGACGTTGATGATGCTGAAATCATTAATCGTATGGGTGGTCGTCGTGTTCACCTGGCTTCAGGTCGCACGTATCACATCGTTTTTAACCCACCAAAGGTTGAAGGCAAAGATAATGAGACGGGTGAAGATTTGATTCAACGTGAAGATGATCAGGAAGATACTGTAAAAGCACGTTTGGATATTTATCATGAGCAAACTGAGCCATTGATTGAGTATTACTCTAAATGGTCTAAGTCCGGTGAAGATAATTCACCTGCTTATGTCAAGATCAATGGTGTTGGTTCTGTTGATGGTATTAAAGATAGTATTTTTGCTGGGCTGGATGCTGTTTAAATACTGACTGCTACATTCATTATAAAAAAAGGAGCTAATTTAGCTCCTTTTTTTATGTCACTGATTTCTCGGCATAGCCTGAATCTTTGTTAAGAAGTCACAGATTGGTCTGGCTATTTATTTATTATTGCCCCAATTCGTTAGTAATCCCCGCGTTTCGTACCTCAACGCAGGCTACTAGCTGTGACTTCTTATTAGAGTAAGACTCAGGAGTTAGCGTAAAAGCTCAGGTGGAATAGTACCTACTCCGGGTATTGACACTGAGCGTGAAGGGATGTTGGCTCGGGCGTATTGAGTCGGTTGGTAGTATTTCATCTTGCCTGTATAGCGGTAATGTCCGGATATCCTGAAACGGAATAAAATGTCCTCCATTTTGGGGCCTTCGGCGATATTGTGGACTACTAGAAATCTTCTTGGGTCTTGCTTCGAGCGTTGGTTAACAACGATGCCAATATGCTCTTGACCCGGTGCAAGCTGCCAGCTCACAACGTCTCCAGGTCTAAAATGGGTAGGGTTGTATGAAGGCGGAAGCGATTGTCCATGACGCTTAAAAAAAGCTCGTAAATTATAGACACGGCGATGATCAATGTTGGCATCAGGTCCTTTTAGTTCCCACTTCGACAGGTTAGGGTAGGCATTAAAGTTATTAGACATATCTCTATGCACTTGTTGCTGTAGGTCTATACCCAAGCGACGATAGCTACGGATAACCACATCCGTACAGACACCGATGTTGGCTGGAACATCTCCCCATGGGTAGCCCAGTTTGTAATAACTACCATCGTAGACTATCTGATGTCGTGTGCGCTCTTTAGCGGCTGAGGATAGCCTGTTTCCAAATGGGTTATGTCTGGGTTGGTTAATACGAGGTCTAACCCGAACGGTTTTTTTTCTTTATTTTTAAAACGGGAGTCGCTTTAGGATAATGGCTGACTGATGGCTTTTTGTTCTGGACGCTTGTGGATCGGGTGGTACTACATGCGGAGGTAATTAATGTTAAAGCTGCGAGCAATAGTGTTGTGTTTAGTGTTTTCTTGGAGAAAGGAAATTTAAAAGCCATATTCAAATACCGGAGGGAAATAGTTTTGCTCAAAGCGTTGATGCAAATTAGGATCAGTTGTCGTAGAAACAAACATACCAGCGTCGTTCATGAGAACTATCATACCGATAAATAAGGTTATTACAAACAAAGCTGATAAAGTGATTTTAACAACGCTATAAGGTCGTTCTCCCTGAATTTGACCATTTCTTCCGTTAATTACAAATCGGTAGGTCTTTTTTTTGTATTTAAATGCGGCAGACCAGACCGGCAGTAGCAAATGTTTAAAAGTGGTATCGCTGTGGTGGGTATCTCTGGCTGAGATACGCTGTTGATCACCGCCAATATCTTGGTGTATGCGTTGGGTAATCATTGAATTCATTCTGCTTCTGGCTTGTTGAAAACCTTGATCCAGAGTGACTTGATAAATCTCACTGCGAAAACCGCTGAGGTACGCTTCTGTGTAAGGCACCAAGTTTTCCAGATCCCATGGATGAAGATTGTCGATGATAGTACGGGGTAAGGTTTTTGTGGCGCCAATTAATACATCGTCGAAATGTAGATAGACTTTGCCAGAAACCGGAATCCAACGAACGCGCGGAACGTTGCGGACTTGTCGAACGGGTCTGCCGTTAACGATCGCAGTGTATACCTGACGGTCGTAATAAACAGTGCCTCGCATACCTTGGTAACGAGTGTCTGTATCGCTATCATAAGTCCAGTAAGGTAGATAGATTCCTGTTAGCTTTTCATTCGCGCTTGGACTTGTCTTTTTAGCGCAGATGGGGCAAACCAGCGACTGGGCTATCCAGTTATCAAATATTTCCTGAGCTTGTATTTCTTTAATGATGAAAGGTAATAAGGATTCTGGATGGATAATATCTGGCATTTTCACTGCTGATAATCGCAGGAGCACTACAGAAAGGACAACTGCCTGCCATGCTCATTGGGCTTTAGACTAAATCTCGCTCCGCAGGGAAGGGCAATTTAGAACTGAAATAACCTTGCTGGGCTTATCTTTTAATTGTTCAAGTTTGCGAAGTGCCGAATGAAAGTCATATTCATGGATGGGTGACCACTCAACTTCAATCAGGTTTATGTGACCACACGTAGTTGCATTTAAGGTGATCAGTACCGGGTTCAAACCTCAATTCAGCACCACATTGCCCACAGGGGAAATGGTCTTGATCAGGTTTGTTTTCATCTACTGAGTAGTTTTTTACTTTCACTCGAAATTTACACCTTTCAATCAAGCAATTAATGGGTATCTAGTAATACCAACACTGTAGCATCAGTGGGTATACGTAACCGACCAGAATTCGTAGTAGACCAAGGCTCAGCTTGTAGCTAGTTTACTTAGCCCCTACGTTGTTCAACCTAGAGCGCAGGTGGTATCAGTTTGTTGATATCATCCTACATTATCGGCAAGTTTTCCAGTCTGTCATGCCTTCAGTCCAAACTAGAGATTTCAGACGTCAGCTTGCCTTGTGAGATCAAGTCCTTAATGGCATCAGCATCATGAGGTCCGGTTGCTTTATCATCAATGGCAACATGCCAAGGTGTTTTAGAAGGTAATGGCGGTGGTGGAGATGCGGTCGTTTTTGCAGAACTCTCTTTGCTTGCTGAGGGTGTGTTGAGTGAATCAGCCATTTTATTTGCCCATTGCAAACCCCATTGCCCATATCCATTGCACCCGACGCGCTTCCCCCGCTACCCAGTGATTCAGCTGATTGAAATTTGATGTATTGATCAAGGTCACCCACCATGCCCATGCTGGTACGCTTATCCAGCGCTTCTTCAACACTTGAAGGCAAGGATATATTTTCGATTAAAATTTTGGGTAGTTCCAAAGCCGTATATCTTCAAATTCAGGTGAGATAGTTTCAGTGAGATAAGCACCCAGCTGGTCGTAATTAGCAGCAAGATCGAGCACCGGTATTTTGGAGCTGCCTGCAATATTGGTGAATCGTGAAATAATCAGATTACGTAATTGATTACTCACTTCATCAACGGTGAAGTGGCCGTCAGTACCCGCTATTTCTTTAATAAAGGTAACCGGGTCTTTGATACGAATAGCATAGGTGCCAAAGGCTCTTAATCTCACGCCACCAAACTCTTCATCGCGTATCATAATAGGGTTCTTGGTGCCCCATTTCAGATCGACAAATTGGGTAGTATTACAAAAGTAGACTTCTGCTTTGAAGGGGCTTCTGAGGCCATGATCCCAGTGCTGAATGGTAGAGAGGACAGGAAGGTTTTTGGTTTCTAGCTCATACATGCCAGGTTCGATCACATCCGCAATCTCACCTTCATTCACAAAAACAGCCACCTGAGACTCTCGAACGGTTAATTTTGCACCGTACTTGATTTCATTGCCGTAACGCTCGAAGCGGTAGATGAGAGTGTCATGACTGTCATCCGTCCATTCGATAATATCAACGAATTCACCAAATAATTTATCAAATAATCCCATAGTTATGCCTCTTCATTCTTTTCAGGTTGTTGTGGGTGTTCTAGTTTCTCAGCATCTTTTTCCGCACGGGCTTTGGCTGCCACCATTGCCTCGTGTAGCTCTGTTTCCATTTCGGTTAATTCGGCCACGGCTTTGTGTCTGGCAACACGGCCTTCTTCAGCGATTTGTAAACTATCGTTGATGGTTGTAATGAGAGAATCATTGGCTTTGCGTACTGATTCGATATCAAAGATGCCGCGTTCAATTTGTTCACGAACCACTTTGTTGCCTTGTTGCAAGTTTTCGGCGTTGGATTCCAGTAATTCATTGGTAAGATCTGTCGCGCTTTTGACTGCGTCGGCGGCATCACTCATGCGGAAAATAGTAACTGCTTGAGCAAGCTGATTTTTCCATAGTGGAACGGTGTTAATCAATGTGGAATTGATCTTTGAAATGAGTGATTTATCATTATCCTGCACCATTCGGATGCTAGGTAAACTTTGCATAGCGACTTGTCGTGTCAAGCGTAGGTCATGGACGCGGCGGTCAAGATCATCTCTGGCACTGCGGGTGTCTCTGAGTTCTTGAGCAAGTAGCATATCGTCTACATTGGTTTTTGCTTTCTCCGTCATTCCGGGAAGCACATCGGTATTCAGCTGTTCGAGTTTTTGTTCACCAGCCGTAATGTAAAGTTCCAGTTTATGAAAATAATCGAGATTAGCTTCATACAACTTATCTAGAGAAATAATATCCGTGAGTAGTTGAGTTTTGTGATCTTCGAGGTTGTCGGTAATGACGTTAATCTGTTTGCGAACATCATCATATTTACTGAGAAACTCAGCAACGGGCTTTGCCTTGCCAAATAAGCGATCGAAGAATCCAGGTTTGCGTGATGGATTGAGTTGGTCAATGTCAAAACCCTTGATAGCAACCACTATTTCATTGAGTGATCTGCTGGCATTGCCCAAGTCTTTATTCTTAACGCCTTCCAGCATGTTCTCTGAAATGGTGCTCATATCTTCTTGAGCCTGAGTACCAAAAAACAAAATAGAGTTTCTGTCTTTCAGGTCTATTTCAGCGATGAGTGGCTCAAGCATGTTTTTGTCTTCGACACTGGCTTCTTCGTAGCTAATCACATCGGCTGGAATATCCTGATCTGTTGATAAATCTGTGCCTTGTATCGTAGCGCTGTCATTTGAAGGGGATTTTTGTTGCTTTTCATCAGACATGGTTTGCTCCTGTTTCTGGTGTTAAAGACGCGTTAAGCGAAGTTTGCTCTAGCAAAGAGCTTTTGACTTAGAAGAGATACCTGTTGCTGACCTATAGTTAAACAAAGAGTTAACAAAAAATTAAACGATACCTTCTCGCTTGAGTTGAGTTTCTAAAACCTCAATCTGGACATCCAGATCAAACTGGTCGTTCTCCTTGAGTTTAGTATGCTGGGTGTTAAAGGTTTCTTCTATTGAATCTAGTACTCGACCAAAATTTTCATCCAGCGTGTCAGTTGTTGCTTCTCTTTTATGCGTTTGGGCATATTTCTGGGCGACACGCTCAGCTCCTGTTAAATACACTTTGAGAAATTTTCTGGCGCGTTGTAAGTCTCTGGGATCTTCTTCTATAACCGCCAGAATATCACGCGCTTTTGCGATAATGCGATCAAGGCGTTTATTAAAATCAAGGTTTTTAATGCTTCGTTTAGCACTTACCAGTCCACTTATTTTTATTTCAGCGGCTTCCAGAGCTTCAATAACTTCTTCAGCAGTGACTCCTAACGAGATATTGCCTGTTTTATCTTTTCTAGGATCAAGTCCATATGAAAACATAAAACCGAGAAGTGCAGCAGCACCAGTCAACAAGCTACTGAACAAGCCATGTTCGGTAGCAAAGTAGGCGGTTAACGCGGTTGTACTGCCTAGAATAATGGCGGCTACTGTCTTATAGGGTGTGCCAGGTGCTTTAGCAAATTTCTTTCTTTCAAACGTAGATTCTATTTTTAAACCATGGCGAGCAATAATGGCTGCCAGCATAAACCCTGTAAACGAGGCAGCCAGAATAATGGTTTTCCAGAAGTTTCCTTGTACCAAAGAAACGATGGCGGCTATTAATACCGGCAGTGGGAGGAAATATAGCAGGACACCTTTTAGTCCGTAGCGTACTTCATGAACGACATCGGCTGGACTATTGATACGTTTAACAGTTGAAGGCTTTGGCATGTATTCTAAGTCTGATTTCGTTGATGATTAATGAGGCTAACTAGCTAATAGATAGTAAAGTGTTTGCATGGAAATGATACCGACACTTGCAAGCAGTAACAGTAATCCAATTAATTTTTTGAGGGCGTAGGGCAAGTTGTTTCCTCAGTTACACAATCGCAAGTGAATGAATCTTCGTCATTAACTTCTTTTTTGCGTTAGTTTTTTGATTTAAGTCTTGATTTCAGAGTATAGCAGTTAAGCATGAATATAACCCAAATTGTCAAAAGCACTGAGAAGTATATATAAGCATTTATGTTATTAATCAAGGTAGTTCAGGAAATAGGTGATAGATGGTAGTAATAACTATCTATTTAGTTAGCTCTTAGAAAGAGGAAAAGAGATCTATCTTAAAAATACCTTCCAGAATACTTGCACAGTCTCTGAAGGCTCACTTCCATAAAAAAGAAGCAACCGGATTATCACTATTGATATTTGTGACTAAGCCTATATTAATACTATATAGAGAAACAGTGATTACTCTCATCTTTAGATAAAGCACTCCTACTAAAAAAGTAGGGTTTTATTTATAGCAACTGATAGAATCCCTGAAAAATAATATGAAGAGGAAACAATTGTGTCATTGCTAATTACTGACGAATGCATCAACTGCGATGTTTGTGAGCCAGAATGCCCGAACGAAGCGATTTCAATGGGCGATGAAATCTACGAAATTGATAGAGATAAATGTACTGAATGTATTGGACATTATGATGAGCCACAATGTGTGGAAGTTTGTCCAGTAGATTGTATCCCAAAAGACCCTGACAACAAAGAGACTGAAGATCAATTAATGCTTAAATACGAACATCTGATGGCTCAATAGCGGCCGCTAGATCAGTAGCTTCATCCTTTAAATCAATCGCGTAATCAGAGACAGGAGGTCTTATCACTTCCAGTTCTGGTTTAGATAAACGGCTAGTTTCTCTACGGTTATTAAGCGTAAGTGGCTGACCTTTTTTATGAATGCAATAGTGTAAACCTACTTTGTAACACAACTCGGCATTGGTTTTTTCTCCGGTTTCTTCTAACAACTTGGCAAATTCAAGATAACCCTCAGCATTGGGTGCTAAATTCAAACTGGATTCAAAGAAGTTGCGAGCTTTCCCCCATAACTGGTTGTTTCGGTAAAGTCGCGCCATGCAGAGTAAAAAAACAGGGCTTTTATCGTGATCCGGCAACCATTTTTCTGCTTGTCTGATGGCTTGGTTCTGATTGTCATGAGTAGATAATCCATATTGCTGTGCTATTTGATCATCCCATTGCTTGCTCAATGTAGTCGCCATGAGTTTGTTCGCAGTGCTGTTGTCACCCGCAGATAGGAGTGCCTTGCAGTACAGTAAAATAGCATTCGGTTTGTTACGGATGTTAGCCGGTAATTTTTTCCATTCAAGCTTGAGTTTTGATAGGTTGTCTGCATTTGCATACATTTGAAAAATGCCTTTCAATGACAACGTCTCATAACGCTCAGATTCTTTTTCATTGAGCATCGCCAACTTGTTCATTTCAGGTAGCATGGCGGAAAGGTTCTTCCAGTCTTCCTGTTTGTAATAAGACTTGGCTAATAATCTTTTCGCGTAATGATGCTTTGGGTGATCTTCTAATAGCGTAATAAGTCCTGCCCGTGCCTGTTCCAGTTGTTCAGAATACAGTTGCATCTCGGCTTGAGATATTGAAATGGCGAGACCTGCCCCATAGGCCCCCTTACTGGCTTCGTTAGTTTCATTGGCTTGTTTCAGGTATTGGTCGCGTAGCTCATAAGCTTCTCTTAAATGCGCGGCTCTGGCTGCTCCTAAATAATGCAGTACAGGTGCCTCGGAATGACTAGCATCTGCTAATAATAGGCTTTCGGCTTTATCCCAGTTACCTTCTATGAGTGAGAGCATGCCTTGCATTAAACCATTGCGCGTACGTTTGCGTAGGTTTCTTTGGCGAAAGTTGTGGGTATATTTAGCGATGCTGATCAGATGCTTGAGCAGACGAAGTACAATATAAAAGGCTAGGAAAGCGATTAAAAGTGCGGCAACCACGTTGGCAACACTGAGTTCAAGGCTATGCCCAGACCAATAAAGAACCACATTGTTTTGTTCGGCAAGCAATGAGTCAAACAGCCAGAAAGAACCAGCAATGACTGCCAAAATGACCAATATATAGATGAGTATCATTTCTTGTTCCTTTTATCCCTGTTTTCTCTGATAGCTGTTTGGTTGGTCTTTGTAGCTTCGGTGCTGGTTGCAGTGGCCGTTTCGGACGGTGTTTTAAGCAATGTGTCTAGCGCCGTTGAAATGATAGGGCGTTGAGGTGTTAAATCTTCTTCATCCAACTTTTCTAGCGTTGCTAACCAGGGTTTTGCATCGACTACAGAATAATACAGTTCTAGCATTTGCTTGATACTTTTTATTTGTAGATGGTACTCCTGATTATGGCGTTGCATGGCCATCAAGCGCAAGGATTCTATGCGTAGTCTTAATAATTGATCGATACGTTCTTTATCACTGCTATGTGGCGCATAGCGTGGCAGTGTCGTTTGTTTACGGATAGAAATGGCATCATTGATATAGTTTTTTACCTTGCCAGTCAGGCTTTTGTTGTTGATATCCTCAAACAGTACGACTTGTTCTCCATTGGCTAATTTTTTTTCTAGCTCCATCAAGGGTTTGATGTCGCGATCTAGTTTGCGGATAGTGGTTGTCAGTGCTTTCAAGTCAGGAGATGAATATCGCTCAAGTTGAGCGATATTTTGAGTCAGTTTTTCTCTCACTGATAACCATTCTGGAGAGGCCATTTGGATAAGTATCTGGTCTGCTGCTTTTAAGAATTGCAGTGCACTGTGCTTATCATAATCCATGCTAAAACGTCGTTCGGCAGATTCCAACAAGAAACGTACTTCTGCGAGTTGGATGAGAGAATCCGTTTTTTTCCATGGTTTGTCGTTGTTCTGGTTGTATTGCTGACGTGTTAGCTCGGCAATTTGATCGGTTACCGTTTGTGCTGAATAGGTTGTTTGTTCACGTATTTGATCAAGTTCTTGAAGCGATTCAGTGAGTCTTTGTTCGGTATCATTGGATGATTGGGTTAAGTTTGCACTTAGCTGTTCAACCTTATTTTTATCTGCGGTATGACTGAGTTGTTGCTTGATAATGTGAATTTCTTTTAATGCTGATTTAGCCTTGTCGTCGATGCGCAACCAGTGTTTATAGCCCACGGTAATACCTACAGCGGTAAAAAACAGCGCAAGAAATGCGATATAGAATGCCATTCTTGAGTTTTTCCGAGTTTCTATCGGATGTTCCTGATTGTCCATATCATCATTACTGTCCGCATTGGTTGCGGTAGCATGATTCATATTGTCAGATGTGTTTGAATTTAAACTATTCAAGGTGTTGTTTTTTCCATTCTAATAAAGCTGCAAACATGGCATCGTCAGTTGGGTTTTTTGCCACCCAAAAAGGATTTTTTCGTTCTCTTATATGGTTTCTAATATCGTCTCTAATGTTGTCTCTATTATTGCTGTCACTCAGCGCACGATAAATACGTTGGCTACCCAACAATAAAGTGCTACCAGCAAGCCACTTGATTGACTGATCTTTTAATAAAGAAAACAGGTTTTCACTACTTTCTACACTAGTCAGGGTGATTATATCAATTTTTTGGGATTGGATGTCGTTTAACATCTGCTTATCGAGAACAGGGCATTGTCGGCTGTAAAGGCTGACACATTCAACGTTAGCTCCTCTGGCTTGTAAGCTGTCACGTAATAAAGATCGTCCGCCTTTTCCTTTAACGATCAAGATGTTTTTATGGGCTATAGATTGCATAGCGGGTAGTGCTAATAGGCTCTCACTATTAAAGTTATTTGATGGAAGAATGGGAACATTCAGGTGATTGTCTCGTAAGTGTTGTGCTGTTTTTTTTCCTATAGCTCCGATTTGAAAAGGCAGATTTAAGGAGGATGTGTTTGGGGGCTTAGCATTTTTATTGATGAAGGATTGTAGCCAGGGTAAGCAAAAATGCACCGCATTTACGCTAGTGAAAAGTATGATGTCCTGCTGTTCTAACTGATTGAGCGTTTGTAGTGTTTGTTCATCTAACTCAGTGCTTTCAATATGAATAGTTGGAAAATGGAAAACCTTGGCGCCGGCTTGCTCTAGCCTTTGGCAAAAGGGCTGTGCTTGTTGCTGTGGTCTGGTGACCAATATGGAGCAGCCTTGTAAGGGTTTCATTTGTTGCTCTGTTATGGATTAGAAAACCTCTGGGTAAGTCTAAATTTTCTGAAATGATGCTTTAGCTTCGCCGTAAGCGTTGATTATAAGCACCGTATTGCGAGCCTGAAGGCTCACCTCCAATACAAAAGAACTTAATCAGAGGCTTCTTAGTTAGGGAGCCTTGTCAAATTGCATAATCTCCAAAACTACTTACTAGGTGGCGTCGATACCCGCAACGGCTAATGCGGCATCTCCACCTTGCGCTAAAATATCTTCTGCAATGGCAATGCCGATAGCTTCGCCGTTATCAGTTGAACCTGTTTTCTCGCTGCGAAAAACCTTGGAGCCGTCAGGGAATCCAACTAAGCCCCGTAGGGTCAATGTGTCGCCGTCCAGCTCTGCAAAGCCTGCAATCGGCACTTGACAGCCACCATTCAGACGATTGTTCATGGCGCGCTCAGCACGCACACGCAAGAACGTGTCATGGTGATTGAGTGGAGCAATTAAAGCATTAATGCGTTCATCATTGACCCGGCATTCAATACCAATAGCACCTTGACCTACCGCAGGGAGGCTTCTTTCGGTAGGGATGTTTTGAGAAATACGAGATTCAAACCCAAGCCGTTTTAGACCGGCACTAGCAAGAATAATGGCATCGAAATTTCCCTCATCTAATTTGCTAAGGCGAGTATTAACACTGCCTCGCAAATCCATAATACGTAGTTTTGGCATACGTTCACGTAGTTGTGTCTGACGCCGTAAACTACAAGTACCAATTTTGGCATCTTCAGGTAATTCATCAAGTGATGAGTAAGTGTTGGATACAAACGCATCACGAGGGTCTTCCCGTTCAAGAATAACGGGTAAATGGAGACCCTCTGGAAAACTAACGGGTACATCCTTCATCGAATGTACAGCGATGTCAGCTGTGTCTTCCAGCATGCCGATTTCCAGTTCTTTTACGAAAAGACCTTTACCGCCAACCTTGGCAAGTGGTGTATCCAGAATCTTGTCTCCTTTCGTGATCATTGTGACTAAGGTGACTTCCAAGTTTGGGTGATGCAGTTTGAGTTGTCGAGCAACTTCATTGGCTTGCCAGAGGGCTAAAGGACTTTTACGCGTTGCTATCCGTAGGGTATTTGACATGGTGTTTTTATAGTGTGTGTTATGGAATAGGGTAAATGAAAAGGGACTTTACTTTATCTAACCATTTTATTCCACTGCGTTTCCCGAAGGAGATCATTGATCTCCCGTGTTTCGCTATCGCTCAACACAGGCTACACATTTGTTTCACACTATCTCCACACCACGCTATTATGCTTCACACTATATATTCACACTATATATTCACACTATATATTCACACTATATATTCACACTATATATTCACACTATATATTCACACTATATATTCACACTATATATTCACACTATATATTCACACTATATATTCACACTATATATTCACACTAAGCGGGAAGCTAATCTCCTCATCCATTGGAGAGGAGACTTTCGCAGTGTCTAATCGTTTAATATAAACGTTACTTTCATGCGTACGATGTACTCAGAAATATTTCCACCTTTTACTTTGACTTGTTGGTCAGCAACCCAGGCACTGGTAATATTTTTAAGCGTTTTATTGGCACGTGTAATACCTTGCTCTACAGCATCATCGAAGCTTTTTGTGGAAGATGAAGAAATTTCGGTGATTTTTGCGACTGCCATGTTGAACTCCATTTATTGTAAGAATATTAGTTTGATACCCAAAGTTCCGCTCAAACTCCTTAAGGAAGAGAGTTATTTGGATAGCTCAACGAGTATAGGACGATATTGGAATGATGATTGTTTTATGGGGGAGAATTCCGATTAGCGCGACGAAAAAAATGTTAGAAACGTGTTCGACGTTATAATTTTCTATTTGTTATCTGCATCCGTTTGAAATAAGCATAACAATATACCCAGAGCATCATTAGGTGTCGTGCCTTCCTCAGTGGTATGCCAACAGGAATGAGATTGATAATTGCGCCGCTAATGTAGCGGCAGAGTAACCTCATATACCATTACCACGGGATTCGCGTTATCCGAATAAACCATTTTCAAAGGCATCACGTAAACGTTGCTCTTGTTCAGCATCTATAGCCGGTTGTTGTGGCTGAGTGGCCTGTAATCCAGCAGCGCCTGTAGCGCCCACAACACCCGCATCTCCTGCGCTAAATGTGCGGATGGTTGCAGGTGCTTGTATTGCGAGTATTGAGACTGCTGAAATTCCTGCAACCGCAGTTGCACCGCGTGGTTTTGCTACCAACACGTCATCCTGAATAGTCTGGATATCGGTATTGCGTTTTATCACATCAGCCAGAGTGGTGTTATTAAACTTGCTGATTTCACGACGGCTAAATTGTCTTTCATACCAGAAGCTATCAGCAGATCGCAAACGGGTAAACTGATCATTTAAAATGCGGGTAAAGGTTTCCCCAACCAGTGAATCACCATCATGCTTTTCAGCTAATCCACCAATCCAAAGGTCGACATCGTCAGGGCTATCATAAACTTGAGCCAGTTTTTGACCAAAATCGCCTTGCCAGATGGGGTCGTTAAAGCTGTTGATACGTGATAACCCTAGTGCTTCCCGTGAGTCGTTGAGGCTGGCTAAACCATGATCTCTTCCGCGTTGAGTGTTCAGTGCCGCGAGATCAAAGCCACCTTGACCGGGTTGTCCAAACAGGAAGTTGCGAACATCATCAATAATCATAGGATCAACAGCTTGTGCTGTTTGGGAGGCAAAACCACGTAAAATCGGGTCGATCCCCGCTTCTCTCACTTTGTCTGGATTAAAGAATGCATTGCGTAAGGAAAGGTGACCTTCTGCTATCTCGTTGCCTTCTTCATCCAGTCTAAGCAGATTGGATGAAAGCATGGTGTGCCCAAGGCGATAGGCAGCGGTGGAGAAAGAGTTGCTGATTTGCGGGCTTAAATTGGGGTTATACCCCGAATAACGGCCTATTTTGTTTTTACCTAGAAGCTGAGGTACAAACTCGTTGTAACTGATGGCTTGCATTTGTGCAACTACCTGGTTTCGCGCTTCTTGAAAAATCTTTTCATCACTCCAACGTGGGTGACGCTTACTTAGCTTGTCCGCCACACGATTGTGTTCTCGCATCCATAGTGTATGCATGGCAGACAGTCCAGCATGTTCATTCACACGGACGTCTCCTGAAACAAATTGACCCCGTTCATTTTGTGGCAGTAATCCATTGACTGTTTGATCCAAACGGCCTCCTGAAAAGGAACGAAGTTTGTCGGCTGTTTCTTTATCCGAGCCGTAGATGTTCGAGCCATCTATATAAGCTGTGATCGCGTTGGGCTGTGTGAGGGTGCCATTTTTATCCAACAGGGTGCCGGAACGATGAAACCCAATTTGCGCTTGTCCCGTTCCTTGAGGATCAAAAAACGGATCGCTCGTAGGTACGTTTATATTAGCTTCTTTGCTTTCATCGGGATGGGTTAGATTAATATCGTGATCAAGGAACTGACCCCATAACCAAAACATGTCGCTTAAACCCTTTCTGTTAACAGTATCACCTTGTTGATTGGCTACCACATTACTCACTTCGCGAGCGCTAGGAAGACGTGCCTCCGTTGCACCGCCAATTTCTCGACTGACATCTTTAGGAATGAAATTTCTAAGTGGTTGATCGGTGCTTCCTAGTTTAGGATGTCGGGTATTATTATTCGTCCCATCAAATGTACGGTATTGTTCTTTTTTATTTTGTACTTGATCAATGAGTTGTTTGATCAGTCGGATGAGTAGCTTGAGTATGAATTGATGAATGTCGGGCTGCTGATAACGAGATTTATTTCTTCTTGGGTTGCTCGTATCAAACGTACTAAGTAATGACGAAATGCTATTCAAGCTTTGCTGTTGGCTACGTCTTCCTGAAATGCCTCGCGAGAGCGAGGTTGAGATGTATGTTGAATTAATTTGCATGTGATTATCCTTAATCTTATAAGCTGATTTCTATCCAGATCAGATTTATTAGTTTCTCCTAGTACTCTCCCTAGTTATGCAAATTACAGTCTTTTTAAAAAGTAACTATCGGTTAATAAATGAAAGTCGTGTTTTTCGGGATAAATGGTGATCTTGAGTAAGGTGATCTTGAGTAATATGTTATTTTCCATCTTTGCTTGCAAAAAGATCTAATGACTTATTTCTAATTCAGCAGCCTACTCAACAGCCTAACTTTGCAAATAATCTGACCACTGTTTAAAAAGTGCTTTATCCGGTGAAATAATGACAGATCGCGGTTGCATGGAAGCTTTGAATACTTTCTCTCCGTCTAGAGTAGAGGAATAGCCACCGGCTTCATCGAGGATCAGTGTGCCTGCTGCCAGATCCCATAATTTCATCCCGCCGTGTAAATATAGGTGTCCCCGGTTCGCTGCCATCCATGCCCATTCAAGCACACAGCTGCCTAGATTACGTTGTGATTTATAGGGAGGGTCGAGTAGCATTTTTTCAGCGAGTGGTTTTGACAAGCGTTTCAGATCAACGATAGCAATGGCTTTGTTCATGTCAAAACCGCTTGCCTTACAGCTTAACGGTTCGTTATTTAGCCAGGCTCCAACATTTTTAACCGCGCTAAACATTTCATCACGGATAGGGTCATAGGTGAATCCCATAATGACCTCTCCTTGTTTAAAGAGTGCAAGCGAGGTGGCAAAAAGAGGGATTCCAGCGGCAAAATTACTAGTGCCATCTAAAGGATCCAGGCACCACAGGTACGGCTCATCCATCAACAGCTTTTCTTGCTCCGGCAAACTCATTTCTTCACTGAGAAAGGCGATATCTGGATATTGTTTGGCGAGAAAATCATGTATTCGGCGATCCGTTGCTAAGTCAGCTTCGGTGAGCAAACTACCATCGTCTTTTATTTCATAGCCAGTATTAAGAAAACGTGGCAGTATTTCTTCTTTTGCGACTTGCTTGAGCAAGTTTTCAATAGTTTTTCGATCAGGTAGCATGATAATTGGTGTGTCTGCATAGGAAAATTAAAAACAAGATTAAATTAAAAATTGAATTATGAATAGCATCTTAATTGTACTACTGATTTTAGCAGCATTAATTTATTTCTGGTTAGACTCCATGAAAAGTAGGGAAAAAGCGATTGCGGCTGCGCATCGGGCTTGTCGGGAAATTGATGTTCAGTTGTTGGATCAAACGGTTTCTTTGCAAAGCATAAAACCCACTCGTAATCGTCAAGGCAGGCTGAGTTTCCAGCGCATTTATCAATTTGAGTTTAGTATCGAAGGTGTTGAGCGTCGACAGGGTAGGGCTATCATGCTGGGGCAATGGTTGCAGCAGGTGCAACTTGATGATGATCGAGGTGTAGTGATTGAGACTAAAGATGATAAGTAAGGATTGGCGTACTTTTTCCATCTGCGAATAAATTCGCACCTACGTTAGCAAGCGGGTATAAATTCAGCGGAGAACACACTTGTAGGTGCGAATTTATTCGCAAAATAATAGTAAAAAGCCTAACCCTAAAACCTATAATTAGAGAACATTACACTCGTAGGTGCGAATTTATTCGCAAAATAATAATAAAAAAAGGAAACCAAAGCATGCCATACAATAATCTACGCAAAGGTCGTCATTCACAACCCGAACAAATCTACTTCATCACGACCGTTATCAAACACCGTAAACAAAATCTCTTTCAAGATTTTAACGTAGCTCGTATAGCCATTCACGAAATGCGCTGCTTGCACGACTCAGGTGTTCTATCATCAAACGCATGGGTTATTATGCCCGATCATATCCACTGGTTATTCCAGTTACATGATAAAAGCACACTGTCCCAAGCTATGAAGCAATTCAAAGCACGAGCGGCTCATCGAATAAATAGACATCTAAACAGAACAGGAAGTGTGTGGCAAAAAGCCTACTACGATCATGCATTACGAAAAGAAGAAGATATTAAGGATATCTCTCGTTACATCGTAGCCAACCCCTTATGAGCGGGTTTAGTTGATAATATAGGAGATTATCCGTTATGGGACGCCATGTGGCTATAGTTATTCGCATGAGTGCCACCAAATAATATTAATGCGAATGAATTCGCACCTACGTCATTAGCTTAGTAATGTTTTAAGCATCTGGTAATAAACCTCTTCAAGTATCACAAGATCAGTTACTTTCACACACTCATTCACTTGATGGATCGTTGCATTGATAGGTCCTAGTTCCAACACTTGTGCGCCTGTAGGGGCAATAAAACGTCCGTCTGATGTGCCACCGGAGGTTGATAGCTCAGTATCGGTTCCGGTTACGGTTTTTATGGCAGAGACAGCAGCGGCGACTAGCTCACCTTCCGCAGTCAAAAAAGGTTGTCCTGATAGATTCCACTCTAGTTCATAATTGAGTTCATATCTCTCTAACAAAGCCTCTACTTGTGCTTTTAATGCTTCAGCTGTTACTTCTGTTGAAAAGCGGAAGTTACAGATGATTTCTGCTTCACCAGGAATCACATTGGTTGCGCCTGTGCCAGCATTGATATTTGATATTTGAAACGTAGTGGGTGGGAAAAATTCGTTACCTTCATCCCATTGCATCTGCGTTAGCTCAGTTAGCATAGGGGCAGCGAGATGGATAGGGTTATTAGCTAAATGAGGGTATGCCACATGGCCTTGCTTGCCGATGATCCTCATGATACAACCTAACGAACCACGGCGGCCATTTTTGATAATATCTCCCAGCGTATTAGTGCTTGACGGCTCACCTACCAGACACCAGTCTATTTTTTCGTTGCGCTTTTCCAGTGTTTCGATCACTTTAACCGTGCCATTTTTTGCGGGGCCTTCTTCATCACTGGTTATCAAGAAGGCAATAGAGCCTTTGTGATCGGGGTGATCCGTAATAAAGCGTTGCACCGCAATTGTCATTGCTGCGACGCTACCTTTCATATCGGCTGTTCCGCGACCATACAACATGCCATCACGTATGACAGGATCAAAAGGGTCAGACTCCCACTGTTCTATAGGGCCAGTAGGTACGACATCGGTATGCCCCGCAAAACAGAATAGTGGCGCCTGATCGCCTTTACGTAACCAGATGTTTTGTACTTCTGCAAAGTCCAAGCGTTCTGTTTTGAAACCTAGTGGTTCTAGATGTGTACTTAATAACATCTGGCAACCTTTATCATCCGGGGTTACTGAGTCGCGTGAAATGAGTTGCTGAGTGAGTTCGAGTGTTGTGGTCATAAGGATTATTTTTGTGATTGGGTTTAGTGCCTGGAGCTTAGTGTTTAGTGGTAGTTTTAAAAACAAGCCGGTAGGTTACAAGTAGATTATAGAAAAGCTTGCTGATATTCAGCTTCTTTAAAGCCAATAAGTTGTGAGTCAGCGGTTTCAACGACAGGGCGTTTGATAATAGTCGGTTGGTCTTCCATTACGTGTAAGGCAAGTGTTTCATCCATGTTCTGTTTTGTCTCATCAGGGAGGTTTCGCCAGGTCGTGCTACGTTTATTGAGCAAGATTGCCCAGCCGTGCTGGCTTACCCAGTTGCGCAATTGTACTGGATTCACGCCTTGCTCTCGATAATCATGAAATTCATATTCGATATGGTTTTCTTCCAGCCATTTTCTGGCTTTTTTAATGGTATCGCAGTTTTTGATTCCATACATGATAATCATTAAGAAGCTTTCCTTGTAAGTATTCATTTTAATTAGCTTTGAATGGAGTATATCGGTATGTGCTTCACTTGCAAATAGCGGTATACTGTGCCGCTTTAGTTAATGTCAATAAACAGGGTACTAGGTGGCAAGACGCCCAGCGATAAAAGATGAACGTCATGAGTTGAAGATATTTCAAACTCGCGCTGTGATTGCGGGTGTGTTCGTCACATTAGCGGTGCTTGGTATTATTTTTAGATTGTATGTTCTACAAGTGGCTCGTTATGAACACTTCACTCAACTCTCCAGAGAGAATTATCAAAAGCGTATTCCAGTACCCCCCGTGCGTGGTGAAATATTTGATCGTAATGGTGTGTTACTAGCAGGTAATCACATTGAATATGTACTTGTCGTGGTAAAAAATGAAGTCAAGGAAATGGACTTCAAACTGGATCAGCTACGCCAAATGATGTCGATGACCGACGGCGAAATTAAAAAAATAAAGAGTAAAATACGGGTCAATAATCGTTATCAACCTGTCATTATAAGAAACAACCTAACGGATCAGGAAATAGCTATATTCTCATCCAATCGTCCACGCTTCGCGGGCTTTGATCTTAAATTACAGATGGAAAGATATTACCCGCTCGGAGCAATAGCAGGTCATGTTTTGGGTTATGTGGGCCGTATTGATAAAAAAGACCTCAAACGTATTGATAATGAAGAATACAAAGGCTCTACTCATATTGGTAAATCCGGTCTGGAAAAAACGTATGAGATATTGCTGCATGGGAAATCTGGTTATCGTTTGGTAGAGGTTGATAGCCATGGACAGCATAAAAAACTCCTTGATGAACAAAGGCCTGTTGCCGGACAAGATCTGTATTTAAGTTTGGACATTGATTTGCAGATCAAGGCAGAGCAAGTTTTGCAAGAACATAATGGTGCGGTGGTAGCGATTGACCCGAATAACGGTGAAGTACTGGCGATGGCAAGTGTGCCTGTTTATGATCCGAATCTGTTTGTAGATGGTATCTCTCACAAAAATTACAGTAAATTACGGGAAAACCCGGATCGTCCACTTTACAGTCGAGCTTTTCAGGGAATCTATCCTCCTGGCTCGACCATCAAACCCATGGTTGCGCTTGCCGGTTTGCAAACAGGAGTGACTAATCCCCGCCGATCTGTTTATGGCAAAGGTTACTTTTCGATACCGGGCAATAGACATAGATATCGTTGTTGGAAAAAAAGTGGCCATGGGCATATTCGTATGAACAGGGCTATTTATCAGTCCTGCGACGTATATTTTTATGATCTTGCTTATCGAATGGGAATAGATCGTTTTTCTAATGAGCTGAGTAAATTTGGTTTTGGACAAAAAACCGGGATTGATTTACCGCATGAAAAGTCGGGACTGATGCCTACTAAAGCGTGGAAACAAAAACGTTTTAAAAGCCCATGGTATCCCGGTGATACCGTTAACATAGGTATAGGGCAGGGTTTTTGGAATGCTACTCCACTTCAGTTAGCCCATGCAGTGGGTATTGTGGGTATGCGAGGTAAGCGCCCACGTCCTCACTTGTTAAGAGGTGTGCGGGAGTCAAAAGATAAATCTGTCGAATTAGTCCCCATACAGCTTTTACCGCCGGTTGTGATGTCAGCTTCCGGGTACTGGGATCAGGCTATTGATGGCATGGTTAATGTGGTGCACGGCGCAGCAGGAACAGGACGTAGATCGGGTGCTGGCGCGGCTTATCGTTTTGCAGGTAAAACAGGTACGGCACAAGTTTTTGGTATTGCGCAGAATAAAAGCTATAACGCAGCCAAACTAAAGAAAAAGCTTCATGATCATTCCTTGTTTGTTGCCTTTGCTCCGGCTAACAACCCTCAAATAGCCTTATCGGTAGTTGCGGAACATGCGGGTGGAGGGAGTAAGGTTGCTGCTCCTATTGCTCGTAAAATACTGGATGCTTATTTGCTGGATACGGACGAAACGCTAGAGCTTGATCAAAAAACCAACAAGAAAAATTCAGCGAGTCAAAAGAGAAAAAATAATAACAAGAAAAACCAGTCTAAGAGGAGAGTCCATGCGCGATAATAATCAAGTGCTGGGATTGGTTAGTCGGCTGGTTTCCAGAATCGATTTGGTTCTGTTGACGACAATCTTGCTATTAGTAACCGTAGGCATTTTTACCTTGTACAGCGCGAGTGGTGAAGACATGCATATGGTGCAACGCCAACTTATTCATTTGTTGGTGGCATTTATTGTCATGATAATCTTTACCCAGTTATCGAGTACCTTACTACAACAAGGGGCTATATGGATTTATGTAGCGGGTCTTGTCGTACTGATACTGGTGTTAGTGGTGGGTACAATAGGAAAGGGCGCACAGCGGTGGCTTGATTTGGGTCTATTTCGTTTCCAGCCTTCTGAAATGATGAAGCTGGCAGTACCCTTGATGGTTGCCAGATATTTTGCCGATAAAACCTTGCCGCCACGATTCATCGATATTTTCTGGACGTTACTCATCGTGCTTGTACCTGTATTTCTGATTGCCAAGCAACCTGATTTGGGAACCGCGCTGTTAGTAGCGAGCGCGGGTATATTTGGAATATTCTTCTCAGGTATTTCCTGGAAATGGATTATTGCTAGTGTGCTTGGCTTGATGGTGGCGGCGCCGCTGATGTTCTATTACGGCATGCATGATTACCAGCGTCAGCGCGTGTTAACATTCCTTGATCCTTCATCCGATCGACTGGGTTCAGGCTATCATATAATCCAGTCTTCTATTGCAATAGGTTCAGGGGGGATTGATGGCAAAGGCTGGCTTAAAGGTGATCAATCCAGGCTGGATTTTCTGCCTGAGCGACATACTGATTTTATTTTTGCGGTCTTTGGCGAGGAGTTTGGGCTTACGGGGGCAATCCTGCTCTTGCTTTTATTCCTGTTCATTATTTACCGTGGTTTGTATCTGGCCGCTAACGCACAAGATACCTTCTCTCGTTTGCTAGGGGGGAGTTTAGCGCTGACCTTCTTTGTTTATCTGATTGTAAATACCGGAATGGTGAGTGGTTTATTGCCTGTAGTAGGCGTGCCTCTACCTCTGGTTAGTTATGGTGGAACCTCTCTAGTTACGTTGATGGGAGCCTTTGGCTTGATGATGGGGCTGAGGACAAGAAAGCGTAAATACCTTTAGTTATTAATTTCTTATAGCTTCTTATCGAAGTCCAAGTAGGCGGGTTTATAGGAGCCCGAAAAGTTGACATCTATTCTCTATTACGCAATTGTCAGTTCCAACAGCCTGAGCAACGGGCATTGTGCTGCTTGTAGATAAGATGTTTGCTTAAAATATTTTTCTGTTAGAATAGCGCTTGGGCATTCTGGGCAAAAATTAATCTAATGAAAAAAATACTATTCCTTCTAGTTTTTACACTTCCATTTGTTACCTCTTGTTCGTTAATGAATAGGAGTGATCACTCCGCTAATGATGTCAATACATCAGCATGTGCTAGTCTTTCAGTCTATAAGGTCAATGGAAAAAAGTACCGTACGCTAAAGAACATAGAAGGCTATAAAGCCGATGGTGTCGCCGTGGTGTACAACAACAAAGCTCAAGGTAGTCAAACTACGGGTTGTGAAAGCTTTGATATGAATGGCTTTACCGCCGCTCATCGGACATTACCCTTGCCCACCCATATCAAGATAACTAATAAGAATAATGGCAAGGCCGTTGTCGTGAAAGTGAATGACCGTGGGCCAGCCACAGGTCATAATTTGATTCAGGTAACTCCGGCGGTTGCAAGTTTGTTAGAGGCATCCGCTACGTTCCCCGTTCATATTGAAGCGATAAGCCGTGCAAATATTTCAATACCGTCGGCATCTTCTGCAAGACCGACGACCTCCGTTGTTAAGAAAAGTCCAACGGCGTTACGTCCCGCTAGACCCGTCAACAGGTCTAATTCCGACAGATATTATATTGTTGTGGGTACCTACCCAACAAAAGATGAGGCTTTTGATCGTTTCGTTCGAGTATCCTCCATTGGTCTTGCCAATGCAGCAATGGAAACACGCAAACTTAAAGGCCGTACTTTGCACATGGTTAGAATTGGTCCCTTTTACGATCAGGATAAGATTGATAACGCAAAGGATCGATTGCGCAACGATGGTTTAATTAAATTTAACGTCGTAAAAAACTAAACTGTGTCTTTAGTATGACTTGATCTTCTTGTAGAATGCGTTCAACTACCCTTGTATAGAAAAATGCAAGTAACCTACTTCTCCATTCTCCATATAAGGAACCCTTCATAGATATACTTTGGATGGTTTTTTTATGGCGACAGACCTAATTTTTGAGTGCACATGATAAAACTACGTAACAAGATACTTTCTGTTGTAATGGTATCTTTCTTCCTAACGAGCGTTGTACACGCTGCCCAGAATTCGCCTCTCATCAAATTGCCTGATATTGACGCTGAAAGCTATTTGTTAATAGATTTTCATTCACAGCGCATCCTTGCCAGCAAAAACCCGGGGAAAAAGATTGAACCTGCCAGTATCACTAAACTGATGTCGGCGTACGTTATCTATAAGGAATTGTACAAGGGCAATGTCGATACGAAAGATTTAGTGCTGATTAGTGAGAAGGCCTGGCGCATGAAAGGTTCTCGCATGTTTGTCGAAGCACGAAAAAAAGTACCCATGGAACGTTTGTTAAGTGGTTTGATCATTCAATCAGGAAATGACGCCGCCATCGCTTTAGCAGAGCATATCTCTGGGACGGAAGCCAGTTTTGTAGAGAAAATGAATGCAGAAGCGGTTAGGCTCGGATTGAATAACACTCACTTTGTTAATGTAACGGGTTGGCCTGCGGAAAATCATTTTACGACGGCTCATGATATAGCTACATTAACTCGAGCTGTAATCTCTGAGTTTCCAGAACATTATAAATTATATAAAAAAAGGGAATACAGTTATAACGGCATCAAACAATACAACCGCAATAAACTACTTTGGCTTGATCCAACGGTTGATGGTGTAAAGACAGGACATACAAAATCTGCGGGGTTCTGTTTGGTAGCCTCGGCAGATAGAAATGGTATGCGCTTAATTTCGGTTGTTTTAGGTGCTAAGTCAGTAAAAGAAAGATCAGATGCTAGTCAACAACTGCTGGAATACGGCTATAAAAACTTCGAAACCCGGAAGCTCTATGAAGGCGGTGGGGTATTGGAAAATGTGAGAATATGGAAAGGTGCTTCTGAAAATATGCCCATCGGTTTTATTGATGATTTTTATATAACCGTACCCAAGGGAAGTTATGAACGGCTCTCAGGCATTGTGGAATATCAAAGCGACGTAGATGCTCCTGTGCATCGAGGTGATGAAGTGGGAAAAGTGATTATCAAGGATGGCGATAAAGTCGTGGTTGAATCCCCGTTGGTGGCTTTAAACACCATTGCTGGTGGCGGTTTGTGGCGCAAAATGACGGATGGATTAGAGAAGGTTTTTCATTAATGGATTCCCAGATGAAAGATATTTCACCTGAAGAATCGTTGATTGAATATCCCTGTGATTTCTCCATTAAAGTGATGGGTGCTGCTACCCCTGAGTTTCGGGCTAAAGTGATAGCAATAGCCACCGCTCATGATAAACAGTTTAACAAAAACAAGGTCTCGGAGAGGCATAGCAAAAATAATAAATACCTCAGTCTGACCATCAAGATTTCTGCACAAAACAGAGCGCAGCTTGATGCTATTTATACCGATCTTACTGCCTCTGAACTTACCTTGTGGGTGTTATAACTGTTCTTGATTCGACTCCCAGTATTCAACAACTGGGTTTGCAACCCTACGACGTCATCTATGAAAAGATGCAAGCATTTCAAGCCCAGCGTGATGCCGATACCCCTGATGAAATATGGTTGCTAGAACACGAACCGGTTTTTACTCTTGGTCGCAATGGCAAAAGAGAACATATTCTTACCCCTACCCAGATACCGGTTATACAGATAGATAGGGGCGGACAGGTGACCTATCACGGCCCTGGTCAACTCATCGTTTATACACTCATAGATCTTAAGCGTAATAGAATAGGCGTGAAGCAATGGGTTAATCACCTTGAAAACTGTGTGATTCAACTCTTGGCTGATTTTGGTATTAGCGCTGCAAGTGATCGTAATGCTCCAGGTGTGTATGTGTCAGGAAAAAAGATAGCGGCTTTAGGGCTGCGGGTTAGCAAAGGACGTTGTTATCATGGCTTGAGTTTAAACGTAGATATGGATTTACAACCATTTCAAAATATCAATCCATGCGGGCATGCAGGATTAGAAGTGACTCAATGTAGGGACTTAGGGGTAAAGACCAGCTTGGATGCAATCAGCCATATTTTTGCTAAGTCGCTATACTAAAGTACTAAAAAGGAACCTCTGAACAAGTCATGTTTTCTGGAAGTGAGCTTTCACAGTCTCTTCAGGATCGCCATACGGTACTTGAACCACATCTTAGATGAAGCTACCTCTCCCTAACCCTCCCCCTGCTAGGTGGAGGGAATTTTTCTCTTAACTTAATTGCAGTGCGGCACACCTTACATAAGGAATACTGCCCAGTCTCTAAAGTATCGCTCGTTTAGTAATCATTTATGACTATAGATAATATCTTCCTTCATTGAGGGTGAAATGTTTCTAGACTGAGGTAAAGATGACCAAGTATTTACTACTTCCAGAGTCACATTACCATTAGCGTCAACAATCAGATTAAACACATTCCAAAGATCATCCGTTGTAGACTGACCAGCCGGCGGTGCAAACACAGTGGTTTGGCCATTAAGCCTTAAACGAATCTGTGCGGATGAATTAGTAATGCTTGATGACCCAGCAAAATGATGGATAGCATATCGATAGGTTCCGGGTTCAGGGAACTGGACAATGGTTAATACTTCTGGGCCAAAACTATTCGTGTCATCGACATCAAGTTGAGCAAAGGGTGTTGTATTTAAACTACCTAAAGCACGCCACCAAATGTGATAGTCATTAGGACCAAAGAGATGGGTGTCCAGGTCAGCAGGGTTTACACCCCAGGTGAATCGAGCCGTAATAGCCTCATTGATAAGTATCAGACAAGAGCCGGTGATATCAATGTTAATACTGCTATCTTCATCATCGCCTAAAATTAAAGTGTTTGATAATTTATCGGCGAAGATACCGTTTAATAACGATGTGCCATTTCGTTTAGCCTGAATGGTAAAGATACCTTGTGCATTGGTGAAACTTCTCGATGAACCATTGTAGTCCTGACCTTCGAGTACAATTCTTGCATTAGTCACTTTATTGCCAGCTGCATTTTCAACACATCCGGTGATAGTGATGGAGTCATATAAAATATCTGCGTTCCAAACAGTAAAGTGTGAAACGGTACCTTCGTAGAAGGTGCTTGTCGCATCAAGTGTTGCAGTGCCTTGTTGAATCCACAGCCCACTACTTTCTTCGAAGTAATATAAAGGGATAGTTTGAGGTATGGTACCATTGCGACTAGATACAGGAATACGAATGGTAGCTTGTGTATTGGGTGCAAGATTTAATTCATTTCCAGATGCATCATTGAAGGTTGCACTTAAGGCACCAAAACTTTCGATAACATGTGCATTGCCTTGTTCATCAATGGCCGAATAATCACCAGGCATTGCATTGACATTAGCAGCTGGGTTTATCGGTGTTAAATTAGCTGTCACATTGGTTGTAGGTGCTGCACCTGTAGTTGGGTCGATTAGTGAACCTGCAGGAAGCAAGACGCTGGCTGAGCTATTGGGCACTGATAGTGTTAGATCGGCAGCTAAATCTGTAGGACTAAATGTAGTACTTAGTGCAACAGGTAAAAGAAGCAACTCAACAGTAGTGCTTGTACTATCTGGTGTGAAAGTGACTTTACGACTGGTTGTGACGAAGCCGTTCTTTCTTACTTCTACAACGAGTTCACCCGTGTCGGGTAGGTTATTAAGGGTGAATTCACCCGCTGTCGTATTGCTAGATTGTCCGGCGATGGTGATGGTCGCATTATCGACAAGAGCGCCTGTAGAAAGATTATTGACCTGGCCTTGAATAGAACGGTTCCCAGTGGGAATAGTGGGTGCAGTTGGAGTCGTGGGTGTGTTGGGAGTAGTTGGAGTAGTGGTAGTTTGAGAATTATCTTCACCACTTTCGCCACCTCCACCACCGCCTCCACAAGCCGTGAGTCCTGTGGTGATAAGTACGACCAGTAAAGCCCTTGCCCATTGGATGTTATATTTATTAATCATTGTCATATCCTTTATTATTGGAGATGCAACTATATAAAGCCTGCTTTTTTATCGACATCTGAATGTAGATTAAAGGTTATAGTGAATTGATTGTTTGATAAGCGGTGTGGTTTTTCTGCATCAGTTGTATTTATGGACTGATTTTATTAGCCAAAATTAACGATGTGTTATAACCTGAATCAATATAAGTAAAAAAGATAAACTGTACTAGGTTATCTAAGACAAACCTGAAGGCTCACTTCCATAAGAAATGACTTAATCAGGTTCGCTAAGCAAAAATAGAATTTTTACAAATAAAACTGGAGGATTGTTTATGTCATTAGGTCTTTACATCGCGATTGGTTGCTCGTTTTTAGCGCTTATCTATGGTCTTTATACTATCAAATGGGTGCTTGCAAAGCCTGATGGTAGTGAAGAAATGCGTGCCATTGCGCGGTCTATTCAGGAAGGCTCTACCGCTTATTTTAAACGCCAATACGGTGCTATCGCTATCGTAGGTGTGGTGCTTTTTGTTGCTCTCTGGTTGGTGCTGGATAGTTTAACCGCGATTGGTTTTCTCGTTGGAGCGGTGTTTTCTGCACTGGCTGGTTATATTGGTATGTATGTGGCGGTTCGTGCCAATGTGCGCACCACAGAAGCGGCTAAAGGTGGTTTAAATTCCGCCATGCAAGTGGCTTTCAAAGGAGGAGCTATCACGGGCATGTTGGTGGTAGGTCTTGGTTTGTTAGGTGTTACTGGCTTTTTAATGGCAATTGCGTGGCTCACACCTGAAGGTGGCACTCCCAATCTTTTCCCATTGATTGGTTTGGCATTTGGTGGTTCATTAATATCCATATTCGCCCGTTTAGGTGGTGGCATATTTACCAAAGGTGCTGATGTGGGTGCTGATTTGGTGGGTAAGATAGAATTAGATATTCCAGAAGATGATCCTCGCAATCCCGCCGTAATTGCAGACAATGTGGGTGATAACGTAGGTGACTGTGCAGGAATGGCGGCGGATTTGTTTGAAACTTATGCTGTTACTATTATCGCAACACTAATGCTTGCAGCGTTGACCTTTGGTGTCGGTAGTAATGCGGTTATTTATCCTCTGGTTTTAGGCGCTGTTTCCATTGTCGCTTCTATTGTTGGCACCTTCTTTGTTTCGGTAGGTGATGATGGCAAGGTGATGAAAGGGTTATACCGTGGCTTAATCGTTTCAGGTGTACTTGCCGCTGCGTTTTTCTACCCTGTTACTCTCTGGCTAATGGATGGTATAACGGCTCTGGATGGCGTTAGCTACTCGACGAATTCAATCTACTTGTCAGCTTTGGTGGGTCTTGCCGTCACTGCGCTATTGGTTGTGGTAACCGATTACTATACTTCTACTGAATTCAAACCCGTAAAACATCTTGCCGAGTCTTCTACCACAGGCCATGGCACAAATGTTATCGCAGGTTTGGCTATTTCTATGAAATCAACAGCGGCTCCGGTCATGGTTATTTGCTTGGGTATCTATGTCGCTCATGCACTAGCTGGTCTGTTTGGAATTTCAATAGCAGCCACAGCTATGCTTTCCATGACAGGTATTATCGTTGCAATGGATGCATTTGGTCCGGTCACTGACAATGCGGGCGGTATTGCTGAAATGGCTAACTTGCCGGATGAGATTCGTACCATCACTGATGCTTTAGATGCGGTAGGTAATACTACCAAGGCTGTTACCAAAGGATATGCGATTGGTTCTGCCGCGTTGGCAGCATTGGTGCTATTTGCAGACTTCACGCATGGTTTGAACGCGCATACGGGACAGCATTTGAGCTTCGATTTATCGAATCATATGGTCATCATTGGGCTGTTTATCGGTGGAATGATTCCCTTCTTGTTTGGTGCGATGGCGATGGAAGCTGTTGGCCGTGCTGCTGGAGCGGTGGTTATTGAAGTACGTCGTCAGTTTAAGGAAATGCCCGGTATTATGGATTATACGCAGAAACCGGATTATTCCCGTGCAGTTGATTTACTGACAAAATCAGCGATAAGAGAAATGATTATACCTTCGTTACTGCCAGTGCTTATCCCGATAGCTGTTGGTTTGTTGCTAGGTCCACAAGCTTTGGGTGGATTGTTGATAGGAACGATTGTTACCGGTTTGTTCCTAGCTATTTCCATGACAACGGGAGGTGGAGCGTGGGATAACGCTAAAAAGTATATCGAAGATGATCATTTTGGTGGCAAAGGTTCAGAGGCGCATAAAGCGGCTGTGACCGGAGATACAGTCGGCGACCCCTACAAAGACACAGCGGGTCCTGCTATTAATCCCTTGATTAAGATTATCAATATCGTGGCGTTGTTGATTATACCGATACTTCCATTAGCTTCATGATAGCTTCATAAGCAAATAGAAAGACGTAAAAAAAGCCACGATAATCGTGGCTTTTTTTATGGGTTCTAAACCCAGATTTAGTGGGAGGTAGCCTGTGTTGAGGTACGAAACGCGGGATATTATAATAGAGGTACGGTTCTTACGTTACGATGGATCGCGTCGTGTTCCGCTCAACACAGATAACGGGTTGATGTGTTCAAGCACTTTCTTTTAATTCATTACCCTTGTCATTGTTTTCACTATCAGAGCTTTTAGAATCGTCAAAGCAGACTTCGTTTTTTAAAGCCTTTGAAATGCTACTAATGCTTGCACCATCAATGCCAATCTCGCGTAATAAGCCATCTACTAAGGGCGCTTGTGCCTTATAGCGTAATGCACTATCAACAATCTGGTCAGATAAGCTACCGCCACCGCCGCCGGCATTGCCGCCGCCGTTATTATCCGCAGAGCCTCCACCATTATTATTAGCGTTACCACCAAATGCGTTCAATCCATCAAGATGCATAATCTTAATGCCTTCAATATTCTCAAGTGGCTTAACACTTTCTCTAACAATGTCAGGAAGTTGATTTACTATTTGCATTTTAACTTTCATATCAATTTGTTGATTGGAAAGTAAGTTGGCGGCTTCATTAATAGCTCGTTTACCCGCAGCTTCTGCCTGATAGCGCATGGCGGTTGCTTCACTGGCAAATGCTTCCGCATCTTTTGCAGCCTCAGCGATAATGCGTTGTCGCTGTGCTTCTTTCTCAGCACTGATTACTTCCACTTCGCGGCTACGTTCAGCTTGCGCCCGTTCGCGAGAAGTAGTTACTTCTTCAGATGCCTTGGCCGCTTGAGCTTTTAGTTCATCTGTTTCGATCCAGATTTCGGCAACCTTCTTTTGACCTGTTGCTATCATGATGTTTTTGCGCTGTTGAAATAGCTCTATATCTCGTTCTTTGGTAATACGCGCGGTTTCAATATCAAGTTCAGACTGTTGTTTGATTGTATTAATTTCTCGACGCTTAAGCTCTTCTTCCTCAACTAACTGCTTTTTCAAAATCAATAGCATTTTTTTGTGCTTCATATTCAAGTTCACGAATCTCGATTTGATTGCGTGTTTCGATATCCACACGTTTTTTCTTGTCGGCCGCTACTTGCTCGGCAAGCTTTGCCAGACCTTGAGAGTCAAATACGTTGTCTTCTTTGAAATATTCTCGTTCGGTCTGATCCACATGTGTTAACGCAACGGATTGTAAAACCAGTCCATTCGAGGCGAGATCTTCTTCAATAAACTGTTCCACCTCATCACGGAATTGTTCTTTTTTCATATGCAGCTCGTCCATAGTCATGCGACTGACTACTGCATTCAGTGCAGCCTCACAGCGTTCTTCAAACATATCGAAGACTTTATCTTTATTAAAGGTATCTGCGCCCATGGTTTGAGCGGCAAGAGAAACCCCTTTGGGAGTTGTTTCAACGTGAACAAAATAATGAGCGATGATATCAACACGCAAATGATCAGAAGTAATCAATGCATTTTCTTTAGTTCGCTTAATAGGAATCTCAATCGTTTGCATATTGACTTTTATGTAATTATGAAAGAGCGGAAGCACCATTGTGCCGCTGTCCATAACGACTCTTTCACCGCCCATGCCCGTTCGTACAAACGCTGTTTTTTTGTCAGCCCGGCGATAAAAAAGCACAACCGCTGCCAAAGCCAATAGGCCTATAGCAAGAGCAATTGCAGATAAATTTGTTAAGGAACCCATAATTAGCACCATAAAATAGAATTAACATTAACTATATAGCAGGTCTTAGGTAAACCAGCAAGAACGATTGCTAGAGAAACTATTCTTCAGTAACCAGCTTTACAAAGCTATCTTTCAAATTTTGATAGCGTTGCTTGACCTGAGAGCGTACTGCGGCGGCAGACTGTTTATCCCCGTATTGTCCCACGCGAACCTTGTATTGCCGACCCCGTGCACTTTCGTAGGTATCGTAGTAAGCATCGTAACCATCGCTCTCTAAATCATTTACGAGGCCTATTGCATTCGCTTCATTGGGGGTGACAGAGACCTGAACGGTGTAATAAAGACCATCAGGATTTTGGCCGTCACCCGCTCCCGCACCGGATTTTGTGGTAACATCAACACGGTAGCCTTTGTAATACATAAAACTGATACCTGCTGCAACAATACCTAGAAAAATCAATGTGCTAAGGTTAATGAAGCCGTTTTTTTTGTAAGTTTTCAAGAGGCACTCCTAATTGAAAGAAAGTCAAGAGATAGCAGGTTACAGATTAATAGGCGGTTTTCTGCTTGATATCTAGTTAGATACAACCATTTATTATAGTACATTATCATACAAGATGAGGAATGAATGTCCAACAACTTAAGCTTTCTATGGCATGACTATGAAACTTGGGGAGTCGATCCTCGCCGTGATCGTGCAGCGCAATTTGCCGCTATACGCACCGATGTTAACCTCGAAGAAATAGGCGAACCGATCAATATCTATTGCAAGCCTAATGATGATTTTCTGCCGAACCCGGAATCGGCATTGATTACGGGTATCACTCCACAGCTAACAGAGCAGCAAGGTGTGGGTGAAGCAAGCTTTTTTACTCAGATTAACGATTTGTTTTTGCAGCCTGGAACTTGCGGGGTAGGGTATAACAGTCTGCGTTTTGATGATGAACTGACCCGTACGGGTTTTTTTCGCAACTTTATTGATCCCTATGCCAGAGAGTGGCAAAACGGTAATAGTCGTTGGGATATTATTGATCTGGTGCGGATGACCTATGCGTTGCGCCCCGAAGATATTGAATGGCCACTAGGTGATAATGGCTTGCCGAGTTTCCGTTTGGAGTTGTTAACTCAAGCAAATGGTATTTCCCATGAAGGCGCGCATGATGCGTTAAGTGATGTGAGAGCCACTATAGCCTTTGCCAAGTTGATCAAAACAAAGAAGCCCAAGCTGTTTGATTTCTATTTGAAACTAAGAGGCAAGCTGGAAGCCGGACGCGTGCTTAACTTGCGTGAGCAAAAAACCGTGTTACATATCAGTGGTATGTATCCTACCGAGATGGGTTGTCTATCGCCAATAATACCGCTAATGCAACATCCGGTGAATAGTAATGAAATCATTGTTTACGATTTGCGTAAATCACCGGATACTTTTTTGTCGATGAACAGTGCTGAAATGGCAGAAAACCTGTATTCAAAGACGGTTGATTTAGCAGAAGGAGTAGAGAGAATTGGCATAAAGGGTGTCCATCTCAACAAATCACCCGCATTGGCACCTATCAATACACTAACGGATGAAAGAGCAGCTCATTGGCAGATAGATTGGCAACAGGTGGAGCGAAACCGTCAACAATTGCTTGATGATTCAACTTTGCTAAATCGGCTGACTGAGTTGTACCAAACGCACAAAAAAGAAGTTGCCAAAGGAGATGCGGAGAGCGCGCTTTATGAAGGCTTTATCAATAACAATGACCGTTCCTTATGTAACCAAATATTAAAAAAGAAACCGGAGCAATTGGCAGATTGGACACCTGCATTTGATGATGAGCGTTTAAAAATCATCTATCCGCGTTATCTTGCCAGAAACTGGCCGCATCTATTGAATGCGCAGCAACTACAAAAATGGCAAGGCTATTGCGAAGCCAGAATTATAGATGGTGAATTTGAAAGCACCATGACTTTGGCGGAATATCAGAATAAATTAGAACAGTTGGCAAGTGCTGATTTGTCAGAAAAGCATATGCATATTCTTAAGCAATTAGTTCAATGGTGTAGTTAAAGTCATCCTAAGGTAGCAAACACCTCATTAGCCGCTTGCACGGTCGTTTGGATATCTTCATCACTATGTGCCGCCGACATGAAACCAGCCTCAAATGCTGAAGGCGCAAAGTTGATACCTCGATCCAGCATGCCGTGGAAGAAACGGTTAAACCGCTCTACATCACAAGCCATCACCTGTGAGAAGTTTTCAACTTTTTTAGTATCCGTGAAGAACAACCCAAACATGCCACCCACCTGATTAGTCGTCATGTTGATACCGTTATGATCAGCCACCGTTTGCATGCCACCCAGAAACTCTGTCGTTTTCTCAGTCAAGTCCTCATAAAAACCGGTTTGAGTAATGATATCCAGCGTCGCCATACCTGCTGCCATAGCAACGGGATTGCCTGATAACGTCCCAGCCTGATAGATAGGCCCGGACGGTGATAGCTCTTCCATAATCTCTCTGCGACCACCAAAAGCTCCAACTGGCATACCACCACCTATGATCTTTCCTAGTGTAGTCAAATCAGGGCGAATGCCGTATAGCTTTTGTGCGCCACCTAGATCGACACGAAAACCTGTCATGACTTCATCAAATATCAGTATTGCGTCATGTTCATCACAGACTTCACGTAATGCTTCGAGAAAACCCTCAACAGGTGGAATACAATTCATGTTTCCAGCGACAGGTTCAACAATGATACAAGCTATTTCATCACCTAACTCAGCGAATAATTCGCGAACCTGCGCGGCATTATTGTATTCCAGCGTCAATGTGCATTCAGCTAAGGCAGCAGGTACACCGGGAGAACTAGGTTCACCAAAGGTCAGCGCTCCAGACCCAGCTTTGACTAATAATGAATCGCCGTGACCATGATAACCGCCCTCAAACTTCACTATCTTGTCTCTGCCGGTATAGCCACGCGCTAATCGAATCGCAGACATAGTAGCCTCAGTACCTGAATTCACCATGCGTACCATCTCCAAAGAAGGCACGATTTCACACAAACGCAAGGCAATAAGCACTTCAATCTCAGTAGGTGCTCCATAGCTTAAGCCACGAGTAGCAGATAACTGTACAGCCTCAATCACATCAGGATGTGCATGACCGGCAATCATAGGCCCCCAAGAGCCGACATAATCAATATATCTTTTGCCATCAACATCAAACAGATAAGCACCTTCGGCGCGTTTTATAAAGAGGGGTGTTCCTCCTACGCTTTTGAAAGCGCGAACAGGAGAATTGACTCCGCCGGGAATAAATTTTTGTGCTTGGGTAAATAACTCATCTGAACGGCTCATGGCAAACTCTTGTTGTAAGGGGTTTATAGGTTTCGTTAGCGTTCCGCAACAAGTTCTTTAGAGGGCTGTGTAGGTCGGATAAGCGATAGTGTCATCCGACAAGAGCCGTTAATTTAGCAACTTGTCGGATGGCGTGCCTTATTCGACCTACAAAACAATTACCTTTCACGACATCCTTCTGGTGGAGGGAAATCAGTGTTTTCTGGGCGCTATCTAATTACGGAATATTGAACGCATATTATCATGCTGGTTGTAGTTTGCATGAGTAATTATCACTAGTTGTCTTTATCTTTGTGCTTCAATAAACGCCCAATAGCAATACCAGAAAGAATCTTCCTAATATCCAACTGGGGTGCTCAATAGGATAGACACTAATTAATTAAGTAGCGTTATTCCGCAGATGATTCGTTGGGTGAATGAATTAAAGTGGCATAACATGAAAAAGTGGCAACAATATAACCATAATGGGTAGGAATAAGAGTAACCATTCTATATTTCTGACAAGCGTGTAATAAATATTATGTAGCCAATATGCCGCAATAGTGGGCTGTATAGATGCTATAGCACCAAAGGAAGAGTAGTAATGACAATCTTTGTTGTAAAAATAATACACCTGTCTTTGTAGGTGTGGTTAAATTACAAAAAAGAGGTTGCAATCTCTAATAGACCGTCCTATATTATGGTGACGAGGAAAAATAAATTATACATTTTTTAAACTGACTAGACTTAATTAAGGAGTCAAACATGAAAAAACTTCTCGCAATCGCAATCGCAGCTGGAATGGCTGCTCCTGCAATCGCAGATACTACACTTTACGGACAGCTTCACGCTTCTGTAGATGTTCTTGATGGTGCAACTGATAAAGCTAGTGTTTCTAGTAACAGTTCACGTATTGGTGTTAAAGGTTCATCTGAGCTAAGTGGTGGTCTTAAGGCTATCTATCAAGCTGAGTGGGGAATGGATACTGGTGGTGCTAATGGTTCACCAGTTGGTAATGGTAATGGTGGTGGTAAAGCAACACTATCAAATCGTAATCAGGTAGTTGGTATTGCTGGTGGATTTGGTGCGGTTCTTTTAGGTCGTCATGATACACCTCTTAAAATTGTTGGTCGTAAAGCTGACCTTTTTTGGTCTACACAGTTAGGTCAAAACCGAAATGTTACAAACCCAAAAGTATGGGATCAGCGTGCTAACAACGTTATCGCATACAAATCTCCTGATATCGGTGGTTTCCATGCCTTATATGCTTATGTAACTGATATTGCTGGTAGTGATGATAATACAGCGCACAGTATCTTAGGTATCTATAAAGCAGGACCATTAATGGTTGGTGCTGGTTATGAAACTCACGACGTAGATGGAGCTGCTGATCAAGATGCTTTCCGTCTAATGGGTTCATACAAGTTTGGCGCTGCTAAAGTTGTAGCTTTCTATCAAGATGAGACTAATGCTGCTGGTGTTGCTGATACTGCTCTTGGTGCTCCTAATTCAAATGATGCAACTGTATGGGGTCTTGGCGCTTCATATAAAGTTTCATCTGCTGGAACTATTAAAGGTCAATACTACGAGCGTGATGAAGACACTGTTGCTGACAATGGAACATTACTTGCGTTAGGTTATGACCATAAACTAGGTAAGAAAACTGTTGTTTATGCACAGTACGCAATGACTGAGAATCTTGGTATCGGTGGTGCAGGTCACGGCGAAAGAGTTGGTGCTGATACTACCGGAGACGCTTCAGGTTTCTCTGTAGGTGTACGTCACAAGTTCTAATTTGATTAATCAAATTACAGTAACTTAAAGAAAGGCATCCTTCGGGATGCCTTTTTTTGTGCTTGAAATTTCTGTGTTGTTCATGCAACAAAGCCTCTAACCTGATCTTTCATCACTTCAACTATTGCATAAATACCCACATGGCGATTGGGGCTTAGATTCTCAGCGAGTTGAATTGCTTCAAATAGTTTATCAACATCTATATCAAGAATTTGTCCTGCTGTTTTTCCAGAATACAGTTGTACCAGTAACGCAACAACCCCTTTAATAATTGCGCTATCGCAATCACCATGGAACAGGATGAGACTAGAATCATCGGGAGCGGGGTAGGCATAAACCCAGACTTTGCTCATACAAGGCATGACACGATTGAGGTTTGTTTTTTCTGAGGCTGGCATGGGAGCGAGCTGTTCACCCAGTTCGATTAAATATTGATAACGCTGATCCCAATCACCTAGCAATTCAAAATCCTCGGCGATGTCCTTGAGTTCTTTATTCATTAACAGAAGGTGCTAGGTTGAAGGATTCACCACAACCACAAGTATCGGCGACATTGGGGTTATGAAATTCCAAACCCTGGTTTAAAACATTGCCTTTAATGAAATCAATTTTTGTTCCTTCAAGTAATGGTAAGTTTTTTGTATCAACAAAGACTTTAACATGATGGCTTTCAAACACTTGATCGTTATGGCGTCGTTCATCGGCATAGTCCACAACATAGCCGAAACCATTGCAGCCATCCTTTTTAACGTCTAGTTGCAAGCCAATTCCATAGCCGCGTTTATCCAGCATCGCCTGAATGTGTTCAGCAGCAGATTTTGTAAGAGTAATAGCCATTGTTTTGTACCTCTTATGTTATCAAGAACCAAGAAACGCTTGTTTTAGCATCTTTATAAGTACCTGATTACCCTGATGCCTACTTACATCTAAATGTAAATAGTAAGATGCCAATTCCCGATCCTTCGACAAGCTTGGGCGCTACTTGAGCAGCCTCTGTAGAGTACCCTGAGCTTGTCGAAGGGTTACGGTCTTTTGCAATATTTATAGTGCCGATAGTTACAGTAAACCCAGTTGTAGCATTGCCTCCTCAGTCATGCTTTCTTTAGACCAGGGCGGATCCCAAACTAGTTTGACCTTAGCATCGCTAACTCCCTTTACTGCTTTTACAGCATCCTTGACTTGTGCTGGCATGATCTCTGCTACCGGACAAGCTGGAGCGGTGAGTGTCATATTAATGGTTACGAAAAAGTCATCTGTTATATCAATGTTATAGATAAGGCCAAGGTCGTAAATGTTGATGGGTATTTCTGGGTCGTATATTTCTTTGATGGCGTCAACAATCCAGTTTTTCAAGGTCTCATGATCGGGCGGCCCATCAATGGTATCCTTGTTTTTTGTACGCTTGGCTAGTTTTGCAAGTTTAAACATGGGTGATTTTTACCTTGATGATTGATCCTGAATCCAATTTTATTGAATATTTTCAATGTTGTTTTAGCCTCTGTTCTAACAACTGCGTGACGCGTTGCTGTAAAGGTTCCCAGTCATAATGTTCCACAATATCCGCCGCAAACCCCTGGCAAATCATTTGTAATGCCTTGCTTTTGGGAATACCTCGGGCACGTAAATAAAACAACATAGCTTGATCAATTTGTCCAACGGTGGTGCCGTGACTACATTTCACGTCATCGGCATTAATTTCTAAAACGGGTTTGGTATCTATTTCAGCATCACGGGATAGGAGTAAATTAGCATTGCTGAGATGGGCATCCGTTTGCTGGGCATCTTTCTGCACCACCACCAGTCCATCGAATACTGCACGACCATGTCCTTGAAGAATGCCTTTAAAAAATTCACGGCTACTACATCCAGAAGCTGAGTGAGAAACCTGTAAATGATTGTGATTTGCCTGATTGTCGCCAGCAAGATATAAGCCGAATAGCTGGCAATCGGCGTTGCTTCCCTTCAGATCAATATGAAATTCAGTACGTGACCATAAAGCACCGAGTGAGGATGTGGTGCATTGATAATGGCTCTTTTCGTCCTGTTGAATATACAGCGCGGCAAGATGTCGCGTTTGTCGGCTCTCATCTTGTAGTCGTGGATGATTTAGACTCGCTCCTACTGCCTATAAATATTTCATTAATGATATTGTTAAAACACAGTGAATCACCCAATGAGCTATAATTTTCAACGATAGTTGCGGCTGAATTTTCTTCAAGTATGATTAAATTTCGGGGTTGCGCCATTAACGCAGCAGAAAAACTCAGTGATACATGCAGAATCTCAATGGGTTGTTCTATATGGGTATTGGCCGCCACATGAATATAAACACCATCCTGAATAAGTGCGGTGTTTAAGGTATTGAACAGATGTTCGCCTTCCCCCGAAAGTTTGCCCAGATGATTAATGACGGTTTTATCATCATGCGCCAGCGCAGTACGCAAACTCTCAATCTGCAAGCCTTCAATAGAGTCTGGAATATGTGATAAATCTGATTGATATTTTCCGTTATACAGGACAATGCGAATGTCGTCAGGCTGCCCTAATACCCAATCTTCAATATTGCTATAATTGAGAACCACATCTTCATCAGCTGAGTCTTCATTGGCTGGCGAAAATGGATATTCCAACAAATGATTGAGCGAGGTGTAATGCCAGGCTTCTATCTTTTTATGCGGGAATTCACTATCTTGAAGACGTTTAATAGCTTGCTGTTGAATGGGGTGAATAGGTTGAATAGAGAGTGCAACTTCTTGCGCATCAGTTCTATGGGGTAACGAGCGATAGTGATTCAACAAGGCGGTATAGTTGTTGGCGGTATAGTTGTTCATGCCGCCTCCTCGTCAGTAACCCAACCATAACCTTTATCTTCTAGCTCTAACGCTAGTGATTTATCCCCCGTGCGTACTATTTTTCCGTTAGAAATGACGTGCACAAAGTCGGGTTCAATATAATCCAGTAGACGCTGATAGTGAGTAACAATAAGCATGGATCTTTCAGGACTACGTAAATTGTTAACACCGGCTGCAACCGCTCGGAGTGCATCAATATCCAGTCCTGAATCAGTTTCATCAAGAATAGCTAGTTTGGGTTTCAGTAATGCCATTTGCAGGATTTCATTACGCTTCTTTTCTCCGCCTGAAAAGCCAACATTAACTGAACGCTTTAGTAGGCTATCGCTCATATCTAGCTTTTCAAGCGTAGCGCGGACATGCTTCATAAAACCCAATGCATCCAGTTCCTTTTTCCCTTGAGCTTTTCTGATCGCATTGAGAGAGGCTTTCAGGAAATACATATTGTTAACACCGGGAATTTCTACTGGATATTGAAAAGCAAGAAAAATACCCCGATGAGCGCGTTCTTCAGGTGATAAATCTAGTAAGTTTTTACCCAGATAAGTCACTGTTCCATTAGATATTTCGTAATCTTCATGTCCAGACAGAATGTTAGCAAAGGTACTTTTTCCTGAGCCATTAGGCCCCATTAAGGCATGCACTTCTCCGGCTTTGATTTCAAGATCAAGACCGTGCAGGATTTGCTTATCATCAACAGATGCTTGTAGGTTTTTTATGGATAACATATTTGTTTACTCCAATGATTTGTAGCCTGTGTTGAGGACGAAACACGGGTTCTCAATATAACCTCCCGTGTTTCTGTATCGCTCAACACTGGCTACAGGAGCCTCTAACCCACAGCACCTTCCAGACTAATCTCCAAAAGCTTACGAGCCTCTACCGCAAATTCCATTGGCAATTCATTAAACACTTCCTTACAAAAACCGTTCACAATCATGGATACAGCATCTTCATCAGACAACCCTCGTTGTTTACAATAAAACAACTGATTAGCATCAATTTTAGAGGTTGTAGCTTCATGTTCGACTTTGTCGGTAGGGTTAACAACTTCAATATAGGGAAAAGTATGTGCCGCACAACGATCACCGATCAGCAAGGAATCGCATTGAGTATGATTTCGTCCATTTTCTGCACCGCGATTCATACGTACTAAACCCCTATAAGCATTCACCCCTTGATCTGCTGAAATACCTTTGGAGACAATGGTGCTACGCGTATTTTTACCTATATGGTACATCTTGGTTCCGGTGTCCGCTTGCTGATGACCACGTGTTACCGCTACGGAGTAAAACTCTCCAATAGAATCATCACCCTTTAAAATACAGCTAGGGTATTTCCAGGTAATGGCTGAACCGGTCTCAACTTGTGTCCAGGAAATTTTCGAACGATCACCTTTGCATATGCCACGTTTGGTGACAAAATTATAAATACCACCCTTGCCTTCTGCATTACCGGGATACCAGTTTTGCACAGTTGAGTATTTAATTTGCGCATCTTCCATAGCAATCAGTTCAACTACTGCCGCATGCAGCTGGTTCTCATCACGCATGGGTGCAGTACATCCTTCCAGATAGCTCACATAGCTACCTTTTTCGGCAATGATCAGGGTGCGTTCAAATTGTCCGGTATTGGCTTCATTAATACGGAAATAGGTGGATAACTCCATGGGGCAGCGCACGCCTTCGGGTACATAAACAAAAGTCCCATCACTAAAAACAGCAGCATTTAGTGCGGCAAAAAAGTTATCGGTATGGGGAACTACGGAACCCAGATAGCGTTTAATTAACTCAGGGTGTTCCTTAATCGCCTCGGAAATAGAACAGAAAATAACCCCAGCACTGGCTAGTTCTTTTTTGAAGGTCGTTGCCACCGATACACTATCAAATACCACATCGACGGCTACACCTGCTAACACTTTTTGTTCTTCTAATGGAATGCCTAATTTGTTATAAGTTTCTAGTAATGCAGGGTCTACTTCATCCAGGCTTTTCGGCGCATCATCTTGGGATTTAGGTGCAGAAAAGTAGGAAATAGCTTGGTAATCAATGGCGGGATATCTGAGCTTGGCCCATTTAGGTTCTTGATCTCGTAGAGTTAGCCAATGCTGATAAGCCTTTAACCGCTTTTCCAGCATGTACTCAGGATCTTGTTTTTTAGCGGATAATTTACGCACAACGGCTTCATCTAGACCGGGAGGAAAAGTCTCGCTTTCGATATCGGTGACAAAGCCTTCTGAATAGCCACTTTCGACAAATTCTTCTACCGCTGCATTAGTATTTTCCATGTGATTGAACCTAGACTTTGATGAAGAGCATCCTCGCTTTATAATACCTGACTAAAATACTAGGTTAATTGTAGACCCGTTTCGAAAAGCATGAAGATATACCCTGAAAACCTTGTAACAATACGATCTTTATCTACTGCTCTATTCGACTCTCATGCAGGGTGCCACCTTGTCTGTAGATGAGGTTGAGCAGTGTCTGATAGGTGTATCTATTTGTTATTTTAAAATCTCATGTAGTTCTTGTGTAGTTCTCCTGTGGTATAGTTTTCCCATCACATTTCTCATTGGTAGTGACCATGATCCTTGAATCTATTTTAACTTGTCCAAAGTGTGGTTTTCAGAAGCAGGAAGAAATGCCTGAAAATACCTGCCAATTCAGTTATCGATGTGAAGGTTGCAAAGAAGTGATTAAAACTAAAGCAGGTGAATGCTGCGTATATTGTTGCTATGGTGACTATCCTTGTCCACAAGCACAATTTATTGGTTCTTCATGCTGTAGCCCCGATTAGCCAAATATTTGATATTTCAATAGTTCCATATGGTTTTGTTTAGTTCTATATGGTTCTATATAGTGCAGTTTTAATTATCCCGCTATCACCATGATAAATTCATTCGAACATCGTTGCGTGCGAGATTTGGCCTGGGTGATTGCCAGTCCGCCTTTGGTTGCAGGTGTTTTCGAACGTGATGAGCATCAGACTCAATGGTGGACTCATGAAATGTGCTTACGGGAATTTGCAGACTGCATGCCCGCCCTGTGCATTCTGGATCAGAACCCACAAGCATTAATAGCACATCTAGAGAGTATAAAAAGCAAACGACTCGGCCTACGCTTTGAAGGCTTCATTGCTTTTTGGTTCTCTAGTATCAGCCCTAATTTCACATTACTCCAGCGGAACATTCAACTCAATGAGATATCGGGCGACACCCGCAGCAGAACGATAGGAGAGATTGATTTTATTATCAAAGAAGTGAAATCCGGAAAACTGATTCATCTCGAAGTAGCCGTAAAATTTTATTTGGGAACCTCACCGTTTGATGACCCTTATCGTTGGTTTGGTACGAATACACGTGATCAATTGGGAAAAAAAATAGACCATCTACAAAATCATCAAACACAACTGTTATTGCGACACCCAGAGCAAGTGGATTTCATTATAGATGAACGTCATTGCTTGTTAAAAGGAAGATTATTTTATCCTTCTACACAACAGCCTATGCTGAAAGCACCTGAAGGTGTTACCGATGATCATTTGAGAGGGCGTTATTATCAGTGTGACGATGCTGATTTTTCTATGAATTCAACCACAGTGGTGGTGCTCGAAAAAAGCCAATGGCTAGCAGAATTAATGGATGCTGATTTGACTGATCATAGCTCTCGTGGCGCTTTTATTTGTGAGGATAAAGCCCAATGTTATGCCGTTATAAAGAAGAACTCTGATAAAAATAATAGAGAAAGTGTAGAAACTGAAAGAATATTTTGCTTGCCGGCGGACTTTACATTTCCTGATTAGTTATCTAGAAAGCACTAAAACTCTCTCTCGCTAGCAGGGGTAGATTATCATCTAAGTATTTGATTTATAATTCTCTCCCCCCCTACTTAGGGAACTTCTGAACAAGTCATGTTTGTCTGGAAGTGAGCCTTCAGAGACTGTGCAAGTATTCCTTATGTAGGGTGTGCCGACGAAGGAGGCGCACCATGAATCAACAGCTTATGGTGCGCCTCGTACCTCGGCACACCCTACAAATGAGATTTTTCTTAATACTTGCACAACCTCTTCAGGCTCGCCTAGGTGTTGTTATAAGTACCGTATTGCGAGCCTTCGGAGGCTTACTTCCAATACAAAAGGACTTAATCAGAGATTCCTTAGGGAGGGGCTCTTTCTGGACGGGTAGCTAATTTATGTATTCCATTTCTTTTTTAACGCCTTATCGACAAGTTCAGGTACAAAGCCAGAAGTGTCGCCTCCCAATGAAGAAACTTCTTTAACCAAAGAAGATGAAATGAAGGCGTGTTGTTCCGCAGGGGTAAGAAAAACCGATTCCACATCCGGTGCAAGATGCCGATTCATACTAGCCAGTTGAAACTCATATTCAAAGTCCGAAACAGCACGCAAGCCACGAACGATGGCATTGGCTTTTTGTGCATGGACAAAATCAATTAATAAAGAATCAAAGCCTTCCACCCGAACATTATCCCATTCTGAAACTACTTCTTTTGCAAGAAAGATCCTCTCCTCAAGTGAGAACAATGGATTTTTCTTTTCACTTGCAGCAATGCCAATAATAACCTGATCGAATAAACGTGCAGCTCGATGCACAAGATCAACATGACCATTCGTAATAGGATCAAAGGTTCCAGGGTAAACAGCAATCACAGTAATCACTAGCTAGATAAAAAAACAGTATACCTTTTTTCATAGATAATTTGTTTTTCATAGATATTTTGTAGCCGAAATCATCTGCCATGAATAGCATACCAATGGTCAAATAATCGGATGACAGGAACAAATAATCAAAGTATGCTGTCAAACTCTTTAAATTATGGTTTTGCGACCTATAATAAAGAGAGAAACAACTTTACAGGATTGTAGTTAACTTTTGCAGTTAACCAACTTCGGGGGCGACATGGCTTCGACGTGGATTACAAACCCTGGGGAGCATGCAGTGGATGCAGTGACCACTTTAATTCTAACTGTTAACTTGATAGTTGCCAACGACGACAACTACGCCCTAGCAGCATAATGCTAGCCCTGCTCAGGTGATGCCTATATCGTTTGAGGTCAGGGTCGCTCAATAGGCTCGCGATGAAGCATGTTCAGTGTCGATTCGCTAAAACTTATCTGGACTAGCAAACTGATACCCTGGCCGTCGGGTACAAGGCGCGAAATTAAAGACGGAAACTAAGCATGTAGCGCCTTCAGGCAGCGGATTTGCGGACGGGGGTTCGATTCCCCCCGCCTCCACCAAAATCTAGTTCTGGTAAGTCCCAGAACATCTCAAAGCCCGCATCCCAGCGGGCTTTTTTACGCCTGTCATATCCTCACCAATCCCATGCTATCCCACTACTACCCGAAAAAAGTTGGTATATATGTTGGTATTTCTACTATCATCAGTTGCCGATACCAACAATTGATAGGTTAGCCATATGATACTTAAGCTAAATAATATCAAGATGAAAAATGCCAAACTTATGAGGCTGGAAAACCTAAAAGCTATACAGATGGGGGAGGACGGTAGACAAAAAGGTAAGTACTGGCGTTACAATTACCGCTTTCAGAAAAAGCTAAAAACACTAGCTATTGGTGTTTATCCTGACATTAGTTTGAAAGATGCATGTACAGCCCATTTTACTAACCCGTGATATTGACCCAAGCGCATACGGGAAAATAAACAAAGCTACCAAAGCACATATTGAAAATACCAGCTTTGATGGAGTAGGGCGTGAATGGTTCATCATGTGGAAAGACGATATTACAGAAGGTAATGCAAAACGAACGCTTACCAGGAGAATGATGTATTTCCTTGGTTGGGTGACAACTATAAATTTAACGATAAGTTTAAAACATTGAGCTCTTAGGTGTATATCCAGATGTAAGCCTAAAAGATGCACGTACAGCCCATGAAGATGCACGGGATTTATTAGCCCGTGATATTGACCCAAGCGCCTACAGGAAAATAAACAAAGCCAAGACAAAGCACATATTGAAAACGACCAGCTTTGAAGGAGTAGGGCGTGAATGGTTCATCATGTGGAAAGACGATAATTTACAGAAGGTCATGCAAAACGAACGGTTTTATAAACTCCAGATACCAGACGCTGAGAATGATGTGTTTCCTTGGTTGGGTGAGCGTCCTATTGTTGATATAGAGCCAAGCCTTCTCGGTTGTAGATATCAATCACATTGAATGGTGTCTAAAGCTGCCGTCGTACATTGAATCACTCCGATGGACCATCTGGAAGGTTTATCAGGCACCGCTAGTGGCCGATTAGGTAGTGAGCTGCTTTCCTTTGGCTTCATAGGGCACGGTGCACTCGCTTATGGTTCCATGTTTGTCCAGTAAGAGAATGAAATATTTCTTAAAACCATATCTTGGATACTGCTCAACCAGTTTGTGCAAGGTATCAATAACGCCATGATCAGGCTCATAATGATAAACGCTCCGACTTGTTCATTACACGGCAGGCGGCACGTTAACTCAGCGAGCGTTGTTCTTTGATGATCAACAAAGTACGTTTCTCAGCCACCGTTAGTGCTTTTTTCCGATCACATCCTTAAGGGCTTCGTGCTCCAAGCTAGATTGGCAAACATCTGCTTGAGTCTTTTGTTTTCTTGCTGAACCTATTTTAGATGTTTCACATATTCCATTCCTCCATACTTACTGCGCCAGTTGTACCTTGGCTGATACCGTATTCTTGCAAACTTCTTTGGCGGAACGTCCAGCCTCTACTTCTTTTAGGATCTTGATTATCTGGCTTTCGCTATAGCGTGTTTTCTTCATTGCTGCCTCCATCTGACGGGGTTTAGTGATGGAAAATTCTAATTACGGGTGGGACTATTTTAGGGGATACTTACAAATGGAAAGAAGTGAATTTAGAAAACGAAACTTGGACTTATTCCCGTAGCAAGAATGGAGGCTTGTACACAATTCGCTAGTGATTATGCCGATAAGAGCAACAAACCACGCCATGAGGCGTTGGCTTATGTCTGATTGCGGTTTATTCGTTGGTCTTTCCTGATGGTAAGCATCAAGGGGCTAGTACATGAAAATACAGCTCAATATCGGCGAGATTATCAAAGGTTCTGATACAGAAGGTAAAGCCCCTAAACGGGTTTACTGGATCATGATGGCGCTTATCATGCCTCACTTTTTACGTGAATTACTCCAGCATGTATTTTTCCAAAAACTACCACAGAAAATCGGAAATATATACCATGTGGCTATTCTGATAAAAATACAATAATTAATGTAGAAGCTTTTGCAATTTATGATGGCTGAGCCATATATGCTCAGTTTGTTGTCATCAAGGTTACATGTTATTTGGCTTACAATAACGAGCGGAAAACTTCGGACAGGTCATCGTTATTCGGTTAAGTTAAGCTACACACCTTCCCCTTCCCCTTCCCAGAAATCAGCGAAGCCCAAAAAACCACCCTAGAAGATCATGTTTTCAATGTGCTGGATGAACGCGAAAAGCACCCAGAAAAAACTATGGCAGAACTGTACGACCCCGATAAAATGCCAGAAGGTTTACGCCAAGCACACCATGAAATGTGATTTAGCCGTTGAACAATGCTACCGCAAACAAACCTTTAAAAGTGATGAAGAGCGCCTTGAGTATTTGTTTAAGCTATATGAAGCAATGATTGAAGCAGAATAATGTTAAAGAATATTTGACAACTGCCACTGATGGTAAAGATTATTCTACGTTGCATTATTCTTTAGAAATAATACATTAACTGAAAATTACCGCCAGTGCATGAATCAATGCTATCATATTGCTATCAACTACAGAGGTGTTCATATATGTCACAATTACTCGTAAGAAATTTACATGAAGAGGTCGTTGAAAGCTTAAAACATAGGGCTAAAGCTAACCATCGCTCACTACAGGCTGAAGTTGCATTAATTCTTGAAAACGCAGCTAAGGTTCAACCCACTGGCTTTTGGAAGAATTCAGCTAAGATTCGTGAGCAGCTTGCTAAATCAGAGCAGGTGTTTTCTGATAGCGCCGAATTACTTCGTGAAGATAGGGATAAATGAGTAATATCTACGTTCTTGATGCCAGCGTAGTGATTAAATGGTTTATCCCTGAAGTTTATTGGGAGCAAGCATCATTGTTACAACACTACTCAGAGTCACATTTACATACCCCAGATTTTGCTCAATTAGAATGTACCAGTATTTTGAGTAAAAAAGTTCGGCGTAAAGAATTAAAGCTTGATGAAGCCAATCATATTCAAGCACTACTCTTGCACATGCCTGTTCAAATGTATCCATGGCAAGATTTGTTGTTAGAGGCGGGACAAGTTGCACATGAGACTTATCGAAGTGTTTATGATTGTCTTTATTTAGTATTAGCTAAGCAAATAAATGGAAAAATGGTTACCGCAGATAAAAAGCTTTATTTAGCATTAGAAAATTCAAAAGACTGGGGTTCATATCTGCTTTGGATTGAAGATGTAGAGTAATTATTAAAGGAAACCAAGTGAAGGAAGCCAAGTAAAAGAAACTATGCCAAATTTTGTAGATGTAACCTATGCCCAAACAGGTGATAGCCTTAGCACTAACGCTATGGGTATGCGCGATATGCAGTCGAAAGCCTTTGCAGCTAAGGGTTCACAATACATATTATTAAAAGCACCACCCGCATCGGGTAAATCACGTGCATTGATGTTTTTGGCATTGGATAAGCTGTATGAGCAAAAGGGGGTTAAGAAAGTCATTGTAGCTGTCCCTGAACGCTCGATTGGCAGCTCCTTTGCTTCTACTGATCTAATGAGTCATGGCTTTTATGCCAATTGAGATGTTGATAATAAATATAATCTATGTGTCGCTGGTGGTGATCAAAGCAAGGTCAGTGCTTTTGTCTCTTTTATGGAAGATTCCAGCGCAACAATTTTGGTATGTACTCATGCGACATTACGCTTTGCGTTTGATGCTGTGGATGAAAGCTTGTTTAATAATACGGTGATTGCGATTGACGAATTTCATCATGTATCGGCTGATGCGGAAAATCGTTTGGGTGAGGTCATACGCTCGATTATGGCGAACACATCAGCGCATATTGTCGCCATGACAGGTTCTTATTTTAGGGGCGATAGTGTGCCTGTATTATTGCCTGAAGAAGAGGCTAAATTTACCCCTGTTATCTATAACTATTATCAGCAGCTAAATGAAAAGTGGACACATCTTTTATAGTAAAATAGACCAAAAGAGGTGTCAAAACATATCAAGGTCGCTGATTGAAGCTATAATCTTTCTACATAAGGAAATGGAGTTGTTAGATGAAATTCTTTTTGTTCGTAGTTATATTCTTTGAATTAGTTGCCTGTGCTGCCACTCCACCCCCAGTCATAACCACTTCGGAAATAAAGCCGCATAGTCAATTTCATGAAGTTTGGAACAAATTACTTCGGATCCTGTTGGTAAACTCCCTCAGGATAAGGTTTCATTTTGTAGGCTGTTTTCAGGTGGAAAAAATATTATTTTGGGCGACTCTCAAAGAACATTAAATAAAAACGCAGATATACTTCCATTTTTTAATAAGTTAGCTCATCCCAATGGTGTTTGTCTAAAAGGTGTTTGGGAGATTCATAGCAAGAATAAATATAGTGGATATTTCAAAAAAAATACTAAAGCGTTAATCATCGTTCGTGCATCTTCAGCACTGTCTAACACTCGTAGTGGTGAAATACGTTCATTTGGTTTTGCGGGTAAAATATTCCCAACATTGAATCCTTTTGAAGTGAACCATGAAAATACTGCGAATTTTTTTCTTATAGATGACCTAGGGGGAACAAGGGCAAAGCATTACACAGATGTAATTTTAACGAATGAGCCTACTGTCAGCAAAAATAGCGAGGTTTTAAAAAACTTATTGTATGCACTAAAAATAGCACGTACTTTTTCTCAGGTTGATACAAACCCAGGAATCAGACAAGTCTATGAGATTTCTTATTTAGGAGAGGGAGTTAATACTTCTGTTGTTACACCACAATGGTTGAAAGTAGCTGCTAAATCAGGTCAAACAATCAACGCTTTAGATTTTCGTGATGAGTTTCTTATTAAAGATAATAAATTGATTTTTGAAATATCAGTTGCTAGTGAAATAATTGATAATAAAAAAGCTTGGAAAAACATTGGAACAATTACCTTAGATACTTCTATCGTGTCTAAGTCTTGTGACCACAGGCTTCACTTTCATCACCCTAAGTGGCGAACAGATCTAAAACATTAATAAAGTGGATACATCAAACCTAAGTTGTTGGAGTACTAGTAACAAATGCAAAAATGCTAACTGATATCGGCGGGTCGTTGAAGATGCAACTGAGTTTGCGAAGGACGTAGAGCTTCGTGCACAATATTTATAATCTAAAAATTATAACCTGCTGTTATTGCTTAAATTTTAACACTAGACTTGAACAAGTAGTTAATCAGGTACACGTATAGCCATATAAACGAGCAGGTCTTTTGTTGTTTGATATAATCACTATTAATAAAAATAGAGTGGGATTAAACAAGGATTAATGCATGAGTGACAACCCTAAACTGCTAGAACCATATGGTACTGAGCATCCATTTGCCCAATATATTCGCTTGCTTGGAAAAGGTAAAACGGGGTCTAGAAACCTAGACTATCAAGAATCTAAAGACGCGATGACGATGATCTTGAATCGCCAGGTAGAGCCTGAGCAGTTGGGTGCGTTTATGATGCTCATGCGTTATCAGGAAGAGAGTGCAGAAGAACTTGCCGGTTTTGTGGACGCTACTCACGGTTTTTTAACTATTCCAGATAATATGCCTAAGGTCGATTTAGATTGGTCTAGCTATGCGGGTAAAGCAAGGCGATTGCCCTGGTTTATTCTCTCGACGTTGTTGCTTGCTGAAAATAACATTTCGGTGTTGATGCACGGTGAAGGCAATCATACCAAAGGCAGAATCTACACAGAACAAACGCTGGAAACTTTGAATATTCCAATCGCACATTCCTTTGAGCAAGCGGGGGAGCATTTGCAATCCTCCCACTTTGCCTATTTACCGTTACGTGATTTTTTGCCTGAACTTGCACGTATTATGAATTTGAAATGGGTGCTGGGTCTACGTTCTCCTGTTAATACCTTTACGCGATTGATCAATCCTTGTGGTGCAATCTGTTCAATGCAGGGTATACATCATCCTGCTTATAAAGATACGCATCAGGCAGCTTCGTTACTTTTAAATCAGCCTAAGATGGCGGTTATTCGAGGTGACGGTGGTGAGACAGAATGGAATCCAGATATGGCAAACCTGGTACGTTCCGTCAAAAACAAACAGTCCATCGAAGAAGAATGGGCGCCTCTTTTCCCCAAAAGACATGTAAAGGATAAGGTGCTAGAACCTATAAAGATTGCCAAGGTCTGGAATGGAACAGTAGCCGATGAATATGGCGAAGGAGCTATCATTGGAACGGCGGCGATGACGTTGTATACCATGGAACGAGCTGATAGCCATGAAGCGGCTCTTGAAATGGCAAAAGATTGGTGGGAAGGCAGAGATAAAACGCGTCTTTAAAAACACAAGTCTGGATGAAATGGTATTACCAACAACTGTAGTCTGTATGGACGACTGCACGGATGAGTTATTTTGAGGAATGGAATGCGGGTTGGTACAAACCATTCCCCGTGTTTCCTTCGTCAACACAGGCTACTCAATTATTTGTGTAAGAGATTAATTGTGTAAGTAATTAACCATCTAACTCTTCCCAGCGCTGGTAGCCTTGTGTCAATTCCTGTTCAGATTCAGCCAATTTCTGCTGTATCTCTGCAGTTTTTTCTTGAGATTTTTTATAAAAATCAGCGGATGCCATGGTGGCATGAATAGCTTCTATTTCTGTTTCAAGTTCTTCAATACGTTTGGGAAGTTTCTCAAGTTCTAAACGTTCTTTATAGGTTAGTTTTTTATCTTGCTGTTTCTCTGCTTTCGATTCTTTATGCTTGGCTGTACTGTGTTTAGCTGATTTTTTGTCTTGAGTGGTGCTGATGCTATTTGAGGTTTTCTTTTGCTTCATCCAGTCATCATAACCACCCACATATTCTTCAAGCTTGCCATCACCTTCAAAAGCGATAGTACTAGTGACGATGTTGTTCACAAAACTTCTATCATGTGAAACTAACAATAAGGTTCCGGTGTAATCAAGTAGCAGTTCTTCCAGCAGTTCCAGCGTTTCTATATCCAGATCATTGGTCGGCTCGTCCATCACTAAGACATTGGTTGGACGAGTGAAAAGTTTGGCTAACAGTAGACGATTTCGCTCACCACCAGAGAGGGTTTTTACAGGCGAATGAATTCTGTCGGGCGTGAACAGGAAATCTTGTAGATAGCTGATGACATGCTTGGTTTTGCCATTGATAGTAATTTGATCACTACCATGAGCAAGATTATCCCGTACTGTTTTTTCTAAATCGAGCTGATCGCGTAGTTGATCAAAATAGGCCAGTTCAATATTAGTACCTAGTTTGACAGTTCCTGACGTGGGTTCGAGTTGGCCTAGCAGAATCTTCAATAAGGTAGTTTTACCAACACCGTTGGGGCCAAGTAATGCCACTTTGTCGCCGCGTTGAATGGTTGTTGAGAAGCTTTTAAAGATTTCATTATCAGCATAACTGAAGCTGATATCTTCTGCTTCAACAACGACTTTGCCGGACTTATTACTAGAATCCATGCTGATATTGACGTTGCCTTGTTGGTTTCTGCGTTGTGCTCTTTCTTTGCGCATTTTTTCCAAAGAGCGCACTCGGCCTTCATTTCGGGTACGACGTGCTTTAATGCCTTTGCGTATCCAGACTTCTTCTTGCGCCAACTTTTTATCAAAACGTGCGTTTTCAGCTCCTTCAGATTCGAGCATTTCTTCTTTACGTAGCAGAAAGCTGTCGTAATTTCCCGGGAAGCTGATTAACCGGCCTCGATCAAGCTCGATGATCCGTGTAGCCATATTGCGTAAGAAGGTTCGGTCATGGGTAATAAAAACAATAGTACCGTTGAAATTCATCAAAAATTCTTCTAACCATTGAATCGCCGCAATATCAAGGTGGTTAGTAGGCTCATCCAGTAATAAAATATCAGGTTGTAATAATAGGGCTTTAGCTAATAGTACCCGGCGTTTAAGACCGCCAGATAAGGATGAAAATAAACTATCCGCAGGCAAAGACAATCGGGATAATATAGTGTCGACTTGCTGGTTTAGCTCCCAACCATTATGAACTTCCAGTTGTTGCTGTACTTTTTCGAGCTTGTTCATCCACGCGTCATCGTGGGTTTCGCTATGACTAAGGTCGTGATATTCACTTAATAGTTTACCAACCTCGGGCAAACCACTGGCGACCACATTAAAAACACTGTCATCAATGCCTTCGGGCACTTCTTGCTCAAGCTTGGTTATTCTAATACTACCTTTTACGACTCGTTCACCTGTGTCAGTAGTTAGCTCTCCTTGTATGACTTTAAGCAAGGTTGATTTGCCTGCTCCATTGCGGCCGATAAGACAAATGCGTTCACCGGGTTCAATAACCAGATCAAGCTTGTCTAATAGGGCAGGGCCGCCAAAACTGAGTTGTATATCTTGTAATCGTAAAAGTGCCATTAGGATGTGTTTTGCATAGGTTTAAATGGTTTCCTGATTACCCACTTGTCTAAGCCTATTATTAAATTTAATTTTATAACAGGCTTAGTTTTTTTAAGATCGTAAATAATGTGCAAGAGTTCCGCACCCTTCGACAGGCGATACTGTGGCAGCACCCTGTCGAAGGGTCAGAAATTGGCACTTACATTAGATTCAAGCTTAGACAGATGGGTAATTAGGAATGATTTTGAATTAAATGTGAGCGGGATTATATAGAGCTAATCAATGTGGTGATAGGCAGAAGAGGGCTTAATTTTACTTTTAAGCAGTTTAAGCTTTGTATATTGTGATGTGGTCTAATTTTCATTGTCCCAAGATATAACTGCTAAAGTTCGTTGGGACTAGTATTTAAAGTAGTTTAAACCTTCAATACTAGTACTCCATCAAACCTAAGTTGTTGGAGTACTAGCTTCTTTCATTTAATAAGAGTCTACCGTGTCAGCATTAAGAGGATTACGACCAATATTATTTAGCTTACAATATAAAATGGCAGTGCCTGAGGCTTTAACCCGTTCGTGATACATTGCAGAACCGAGAAATACAACCATATCACCCACATTTTGTTTAATGCTAATTGCATCTGGGCGGTCATAAAGTTCATTGACTATAGGATAGTCTTTCGAGCTAAGAAACGATGCATTTTCAATTTCATTTTCACCAGGCTCAAGTTCGGGGAATACATATAACTCGGACTGGGGCGGCAAATGAATGGGCAGACCTACAGAAATGCCGGATGCAGCTCTATCTTTGTGTGGGTAGGGATAGTCTGCGGCTTGTTCATCATAAACTTTAAGATGACGTTCGGATAAAATTGTTTCATCTACCTCCCATCCAGTAACGGAGCATAGAGCCTCTTTAAACGCTAAAACATCATCATTGGAGGAGAATTCAAATAAATATTGACTCTTTTTATTTTTTATCTTGAATTGCTCTCGTTCAGCAATGCTGCCGTCTAATGTGCCTTCATAGAAGGTTCTAATTTGGCCTAGAAATTTGTCGCTGATAATATCTTTCATTACGACATAGTTACTTTTATTAAAATCTTTAGAGTATTGATGAAGTTCGGTGTTAAAAAGTGCATTCTTCATTGTTCGATTCCTGTCATTGTTCGATTCTATCTCAAAACGTCGGCAGACTCGGGTATAGAACCCAAGACCACTCCTGCCGATGCTTATCTTTAATCATCAAAAAGTTAGATAAGCCTATTTTAGGCTTGGTACGAAAAAAAATATATAGCAAATCAATTTATAGCAGTTCAGTTAATTTCATCTAAGCTTTATATGATATTCGGATCATAGTTTTTGACAGGCTATTGTGGATGATGCTGCTGCTCGCTTTCCTTTCTTGAAAGTATCTCTTCGTTATTATAGTTTATATAGTTTATATAGTTTAAACCATAACTTTCAATCGTTACAATACTCATCAATAGACAGCATTGCCTTGTGCGCGAACGAAAATTCTAACTGATAGAGTAGGAGGTGTCTTTATTCCAGTTTTCTTAACTCATCTAAAATGGCCTCACGGAGTATTTGAAGTTCGTGATCTATCGCTTGCACAGAAGCTTC